>CAWKEI010000005.1:0-212565 GCA_963848695.1 uncultured Acidobacteriota bacterium | reverse complement strand
CCTTCATGACATTGGGGAGACATCCTCTGGCCGGCATGGCCGCCGCCTTCGCCGGGGTGGGCGCGATCTTCGCGGTCAATCTGCTCATCACCCCGATCGACAGCATGATCACCGAGATCAGCAACGAGGCCATCGCCCTCGCCGGGGGGGAGCCGCTGACCGTGGTTGCCAACTACTTCTTCTCGGTGGTCTCGAGCATCGTCATCGCCGTCGTCGCCTGGTGGGTCACGGTGAAGCTCGTCGAGCCGAGACTCGGCCCTTACGACGTCTCAGAGGCCAGTCTCGACTACGGCCAGGACGAGTCCGTGGACCAGGAGGCCGAGGCGCGGGGGCTGCGAATGGCCCTCTACGGGGCGCTGGGCGTGGTGGCGATCGTCGCCGTCCTCACCATCCCCAGCTGGGGGCCCCTACGTCATCCGGAAACAGGACAGATCATCGGGAACACCCCGTTCATGGACAGCCTGATCTTCATCATCACGCTGATCTTCCTCGTCGCCGGGATTTGCTACGGGAAGGGGGCGAAAACCCTGTCCGGAAGCAACGACGTCATCGCGGGAGTGACCAAGACCTTCGCCGGCCTATCCGGCCTGGTCTTCATGCTGCTGATGATCAGCCAGTTCATCGCCTATTTCAACTACACCAACATGCCCCGGGTGGCCGCCATCGAGATGGCCCATCTGTTGGAGGCGGCACCTTTCGGGCCACTTCCACTGCTCGTGGCATTCATCTTGGTGATCGTGCTCCTCGACTTCATCATCCCCGGCGTCGTGCCCAAGTGGGCCATCTTCGCCCCTGTCTTCATCCCCATCTTCCTCAGGCTCGATGTCGCGCCCCAGACGCTCCTCGCCGCATACCGGGTTGGCGACTCCCCGGTCAACGTGCTCACCCCGCTGATGGTCTATCTGCCATTCATCGTCACTGTCGCCCAGCGCTACAAGAAGGATGCGGGACTGGGCACGGTGATCTCTCTCATGATCCCTTATGCGTTGGTGATCACCGTCGTCTGGACCATCCTGTTCGCGGTCTGGTTCGCACTCGGCCTACCACTGGGTCCCGGGTACCCGGTCTCGACCTGAGGTCGCGTGACCGACGCCACCATCGTCTATCTGGTGCTGGTGGCGGTTGTCGCCCTATTCATCTGGAACAAGCTGCCGGTGGAAGTGGTGGCCGTTGGATCCGCCCTCACCTTGGCGGCGACCGGCGTGCTCAGCCTGGATCAGGCTTTGGCCGGATTCGGCGACACCACCGTTCTCTTCATCGCCGCCCTGTTCGTCGTCAGTGAGGGCATTGACTCCACCGGCGTGACCACATGGGCCGGGCAGCACCTGATCGAGCGAGCCGGGGCGAGCCGGGCCCGTCTCATCGTCTTGATGATGCTGTTGGTCGCATTGCTGACCGCGGTGATCAGTGTCAACGGGGCGGTGGCGGCGCTGCTTCCGATGGTGGTGGTGATCGCACTTCGGGTTGGCCGGGCGCCCTCCAGCCTGCTGATGCCCCTGGCCTTCGGGGCCCATGCCGGGTCCCTGCTGGCGCTGACCGGGACCCCGGTCCACATCCTCGTCTCCGATGCCGCCATCGAGGCGGGGGAGGCCGGGTTCAGCTATTTCGAGTTTGGTCTGGTGGGTGTCCCGGTTGTGATCGGCGCCATCGTCATCGTGGTCTTCTTCGGGAGGCGTCTCCTTCCCGAGCGTGTCGCCGAGTCCATTCCGCCTGATCTCAGCGATCACGCCCGGACACTGATCGACCAGTACTCATTGGGCGAATGGGTGGCGCGTCTGGAGGTCCAAGAGGGCTCCCCGCTGATCGGTGTGACGTCTTCGTCGATCGACGTCGACGCATATCACGATCTCAGTTTGATCGGAGTCCAGGGGGAGCGTGGTGTCGTTCTGCCGGCGAGCTCACCATTGGGGGAGGGGTTCGTGATCACGACTCGAGGCGAGGCCGACGTCATCCATCGTTTTGTCGATGACAACGGCCTGGTCCGCCTCCCCGGTAAGACCGAGGGCAAGCTGATCGATCGACAGATCGGAGTGGTCGAGGTGGTAATCCCGCCCCGGTCGACGTTGGTTGGGGAGAAGATGTTCCCGGGGATGGTCACCGAGAGCGGAGACTTCGTCGTCCTGGCGATCCAGCGCGGCGGGGAGAACTTGGATCGGGGGCCGACACCGCTGGCCGTCGGTGACACGATGTTGCTCCAAGGGACCTGGGACGCACTGGATAAAAGTGTGGAGTCGGACCGGGATGTCCTCGTGGTCGACTCCCCCTCGCTGGTGCGCCGCCAGGCCGTGGCGCTCGGTCCGCGGGCGTGGTGGGCCATCGCGATCCTCGTCGGGATGGTGATCCTCCTCGCCACCAACGCCGTCCCCGCCGTGGAGGCTGCCCTATTGGCGGCGGGCGCCATGATCCTGACCCGAGTCGTCACCATCTATCAGGCCTACAAATCGGTCTCCTGGACCACGGTGGTCCTGGTCGCCGGCATGATCCCGCTGTCGACCGCGGTGACCCAGAGTGGCGCCGCCGATGACATCGCCCAGCTCCTCATCGATGTGGTCGGAAATGCCGGCCCCTATGCCCTCCTACTCGGCCTCTTCGTTCTCACCGCGACCTTTGGCCAGTTGATATCGAACATGGCCACTGCCCTCATCGTGATCCCGATCGCGGTGACCGCGGCGCTCGACATGGGAATCTCGGTCCGGCCGGTGTTGATGTCGCTGACGGTGGCCGCAGCCGGTGCTTTCCTCACCCCGGTCGCCACGCCGGTCAACCTCATGGTCCAGGGGCCGGGGGGATACGAGTTCGGCGACTACTGGAAGCTGGGGCTGCCGATGCTGCTGTTGTTCCTGGTGGCTGCGGTCTTCCTCGTCCCGGTGTTCTGGCCCTTCTAGGGAGCCCATTCATTCTCGCGCGCCGATGTCGGTCTATAGCCCGACATCGGCGCGCCAAAACGAGGGGTCAGACCCGGGCCGGCTCCTTCATCCGGGACTGGCGCCAGGCGGGGATGTAGAGCGGGGCGGCGGCGGCGAGCACGACGGCGCCCACGTAGATCGCGGTGCTCAGCGACGTAGCCTCGGCGAGGGCGGTGAGGGCGATCAGGCCCAGTGCCCCCGCCGACGAGCGCGGCCATCGAGTTGAGCGAGGACACCGTGGCCCGGTGAGTGCTATCCACCTGGCGGTGGAGAAGGGTCAGATGCGCCGGGTTGGATGCGCCATGGATGACATAGGCGAACAAGTAGGCGGCGATCACGCCAGGCACTCCGGCGGAGAGCCCGATGCCGACCACCGCGATCCCCTGGAGAATCCGGAGCAAGGCGGCCGCCGGTGCCAGACCAAGACGGCGTCCCAACCATGGCACCGTCGCTGCACCCGCCGCTGAGATCAGCCAGGCCGCTGCCGCTGCCGGACCGGTGATAGCCGCAGCCTGGTCGGCATCGCCGAGCACCTCGGTGAGACGCAGAGGTGTGAAGCCTTCGAAGGTCACCATCCCGAACCCCCAGAACAGCTCGACCGCGACGATGGCCAGGAGCACCCGGTTGTCCCGAAGTAGCCGGAGACCCCCGCGGATGGCAGCCGGGGTCTCCCGGGCGGCTCGGGTAGCTGCCTGCCAGCCCCGGTTCACCCTGACCTCTCTCATGAGGATGGCCACACCGGCCAGCCCCACCAGTTGGAGAGCCAGCGAGATCACCACCGGTAGGGCCAGCGCTTCCAATCCTTCGATCGGGCTCCAGGCGACCAGCAACCCGCTGAGCAGCGCGCCGCTGGCGATGGTGACTCCGAGCACGACTCCGGCGCCACTGAGCCCTCGCTGGATCTGGGCTTCGGGATCGGCAGCATGAGTGGCGTCGACGTACCAGGCCTCGAGTGGGCCGCTGTCCAGCGCACGGAACACGCCTTGAAGGGCGAATGCGAGGAAGAAGGCGGGGAAGGAGTCGGCGAAGAGATAGATCGCAGTCGAGGCCATTCCGACGAGCGCCGAGGTCATCAGAACCGGCTTCCGCCCCAGCGAGTCGGCCAGGCCACCGGTGGGGAGCTCGAGAAACAGCACGAGCAGCCCCTGGGCCGCTGCGGCCAATCCGATCTCGCTCAGGGTCATCCCGCGCTCGAGGGGGAGCAGCATGAAAACCGGGATCAAGAGACCTGTGGGTAGCCACCTCAGGGCCACCAGGGCCAGATAACGCCGCCGGACCTCCGAAGCAGTGACGACGTGGGTCATATCCGTCCGTCGGGTTGGGGGAAGGCGAAGGTGTAGAAGATGACCCGAGCGGGGTCCGGTCCCGGAGCCAGCTTGCGATAGCCCTCCAAGACCGCGGCTAGATCCTTGTTGAGATCACGCAGTTGGCCTGCGGAGAGCTCGAGGAGAAAGTCGGACGATCCCGCTGCATCCCGCCACTCGACCGGCCAGTCCCATTCCGAGGCAAACCACTCCTCGGCGAACACCTGGAATCGGCGTAGCGACTCCCCATGCAGCCAGTCGGACACTGCGATCCCGTCAGGATCGCTGTCGAGGTCACTGCTGAACCAGGAATGCATCTCGTGGGCGGCCCGCCACCATCGTTCCCGACCCTTGCCCTCACCGGTCTCCTCGACCAACCCCACCGATGCCAGTTTGCGCAGGTGATAGCTGGTCGCACCGGTGTTGGTCCCGAGAGCCGCGGCGAGCGCGGTGGCGGTGGCGGGACCGTTGAGTCGGAGCTCGCCCAGCAAGCGGTTACGGAGGGGATGGGCCAGGACCTTCAACGCCGTGACATCGAGGCGGGGGAACGACTGGACTGTCATACTTGCACAATACTTATGCAAAGAATATATGCAAGTCTCCAGCTAAGTCGCCGTCAGGACCAGATCGAAGGTCTCCGCCGGCATCACTTTGCCGAAATACCACTCCTCCGCATCGTCCCACCGGGCATTCCACTCCTCGCGGTAGCCCTCACCCTCCCGCTGGATCAGTCGGGCTTTGCGAAGATCCGCCGGAGCATCGAGCAACACGCGGAGGTCCAGCAGGTCGGCGAGCTCGGGTCGGGCGCTGTAGGCACCATCGAGAATCACCACTGGCGCCGGATCGCAGGTGATGAGCTGTGGGGCGAGACTCCCATCATCTCTCTCCCAGTCGTAGGGGTGCCAGGAGGCGGTCTCCCCGCGGGCGAGCAATTCGAGCACCGGCCGCTGTCTTCTCCAGTCGATGCAATGGTCCACCTTCTCGGCGGCGCTCATCGCATCCCAAGTCGCCGCCGTCCCGCCGGAATAGAAGTCGTCACCATCGATCACGCAAGCCTTCACCAGTGGAGCGACTTGTGCGGCCAGAGTGGACTTGCCTGCCGCGCTGCGCCCGTCGAGGGCGACGAGCAACGGCTCGGATCGACCCTCGGCCAGTTCGCGGATCCGGCTGGCGAGCTTCGAACCGGGATCCACCGAGTCAGTGAAGGGGGACGATGGCGTCGATCTCCACCAGGTATCCCGGGCTGGCCAATGAGGAGACCACCAGGAGGGTGTTGACCGGTGGCGGGGCGGGGAAGAACTCTTGTCGCACCTCGGCAACGGGACCACGATCTTCGAGACGGGTCAGGTACAGCGTGGTCCGTGCCACGTCGGCCATGCGGCCACCGGCGGCTTCGATCACCTTCTGGAGGTTGGTGAGGACCTGACGGGCCTGGGCGGCTGCATCACCTTCCCCGACCAGGGCTCCGTCCTCGTCGAGGGCCACCTGGCCGGCGACGAAGAGAACTCGCCCGGACGTGATGATCCCGTGGGAGTAGTAGCCCGCCGGCGCCGCATGCCCCGGGACCTCGACCAGCGTACGTTCGAAGTCTTCGGCCATCTGTCGAACTTATCAGCCGCTCTTGACAGATTCGCAATCGGAAAGGTATTGTTAATCAATCAATCGATTGATAAAGGGAACAGTTGAATAATGATCGTTGATCCGAGTGCCGACGACCGCCTCGATCGGGCGTTCGCCGCTTTGGCCGACCCGGTGCGACGGAAGATCGTTGCCCGGTTGAGTCGGGGACCGGCGACGGTGAACGAGCTGGCCGAGCCATTCGACATCACCAAACAGGCGGTGTCGAAGCACATCCAGGTGCTGGAGCAGGCCGGCCTGGTGACCCGGACCCGTGATGCGCAGCGACGACCGGTCCACCTCGACCCGGCACAGCTGGAGGCTATGACCTCCTGGATCGACCGATATCGGCTGCAACACGAGGAGCAGTACCGGCGTCTCGACGCCTTGCTCCAAACGACCAAGAAGGAGAACAAGAGATGACCAACCCACTGAAGATCGACGTTCCAGACGGAGTGCCTTTCATCGACTTCGAGCGCGAGTTCGATGCGCCGGTGGAGGCCGTGTTCCGAGCCCACAAGGAACCGGACCTCATCAAACAATGGATGGGGCCCCGCGACTACACCAGTGACATCGAGGTCTACGAATTCGAGACCGGCGGGCGCTGGCGTTACGTGCAGCGAAACGAAGCGGGCGAGGCCTATGCGTTCAACGGGGTCTTCCATGTCGTTCGCGAGAATGAGTTCGCCATCCAGACCTTCGAGTTCGAGATGATCCCCGATGTGGTGAGCATCGAGAGTCTCACCTTCGAGGACCTCGGAAATGGCCGTTCCCGAGTCCGTGGCCACGCCACCTACCCCTCGCTCGAGGCTCGTGACGGGATGGCCCAGAGCGGGATGGAGAGCGGGATGTCCGACGGCTATCAGCGTCTCGATGATTTGCTGGCCAGGGTCTGAGAGGAGTGATCGAAGTGGATTGGACACTCGAGGTCGTCATCCTCCCGGTCAGTGACATCGATCGTGCCGTCGCTTTCTACAGGGATCAGGTGGGATTCCATCTCGATCACGACACACAGACCGACCAGATGCATGTGGTCCAGCTGACCCCGCCCGGGTCGGGATGCTCGATCGTCATCGGCGACCTTCCGGCTCAGAACGAGATGGCGCCAGGTTCGATTCGGGGTCTGCAGTTGGTGGTTTCCGACGCAGAGGCGGCCCGAAAAGAGCTTCTCGCCCGAGGCGTCGAGGTGAGCGAGGTCATCGTGTTCGACGAACGGGACGGCGGGACGTTCTTCGGATTCAGCGATCCCGACGGCAACACCTGGTCGGTGCAACAAATCAAGGCGCGAGCAGACAACCCGCTGATCCCGCCCCAAGCGAGGAGCCGATTCGGCGAGGAGACCACTCTCTGACGCGTAGTCTCAGCGCATGTCCGATCTGATCTTCCAGTTGTTCCAAGATCCCTTGACCTGGGGACGGGGGGTGGCCATGCGCTGGATCGCGTTGTTCTTGTTCATGGGGTTTCTCGCCCTCCTCGTGCTCGGAGTGGCCCTGCTCTGGCGGAGAGGCGCCGACGACGCCGCCGCGACTACTGAAGGAGACGATGCCCTCGATGCCCTCCGTCTTCGCTACGCCCGGGGGGAGATCACCCGGGAGGAATTTCTTGAGGTCCACGAGGACCTGAGTGGGCGCTCTCCGCCATCAGAATCGCCGTAGGACCTGGAACCATCACGTTCGCGCCGGCGCACAGAACCGACGAGTAGTGCGGTGCGGGCCTGCAGCTCAGTCCAGATTGGACAAAAAGGTGAGCACCCGACCGGTCATGAGCTCGGCCGCTGACTGGTCATAGGTTGGCAAGGAGGAGTCTGCAAAGACATGCACGTCGCCTGGGTAGAGGTAAAGCTCGCCCTGCTCGGTGGACTCGACGAGGGCCCTGGCTGCGTCGAGGTCGCCTTCGCCCGCAAATATTGGGTCGGCGTCCATCCCATGCACCTGCACCGGAACTCCCTGGGGCCATCCGTCACCAAACTCCGTGACCGGGAGACATGAGTCGAAGAACAGCGCCCCTCGCGCTCCCTCCCGGGTTTGGGCCAGCTGTTGGGCCGGCATCACGCCCATCGAGAATCCCGCATAGACCAGTTCGGGTCCCAGAGCGTCGGCCTCGGTGACGCCGCGGCCGAGGATGGTGTCGAACCCGACCTGGCTGGCGTAGGCCATGCCCTCCTCGAGGGTCGGGAAGGTCTGAGCCCCGAACAGGTCGGGGGTATGAACGACGTGCCCGGCGGAACGCAGCTGGTCGGCGAAGTCTCCGATCCCGGGAGTGAGACCCATTACATGGTGGAACAACACGATTTCGGCCACAGTTTTCCTCCTATTTCGTGATTGATCCAAAATATTGGAACAATCGGGAACGTTAGTCTGAACGGTCATGGCCATCAAGCCCGCCGTGCCCGATTACGAGCTGGCTGACACTCTCGAGCTCACCGATCCCCTCCAGGTGCAGGCAATCGGCAACCAGCTCCGAACGACGATCCTTGGCCTGCTCCACGAACGAGCCGCCACCGTGACCGAGATCGCCCGTGCTGTTGGCCGGCCAAAGAGCACCATTGCCTATCACGTCGAGGTCCTCCACGAGGCCGGGTTGGTTCGTGTGGTGAGGACGCGTCGGGTGCGAGCCATCGAAGAGCGCTACTACGGGCGGACGGCCCGGATGTTCTATGTCGGGGTGGGGAAGGGCCAGGGCGATGCGGCGATGCCGCTGGACTTCAACGACTTCGACGTCGCAGCCCAGGAGTCCCAAACGGCGTATCAGGCCCACCGGTTGTGGTCGTTTATCCGTCACGCCCGAATCTCTCCCGATCGTGCATCCGAGTTTTGGACCCAGGTCATGTCGTTGGTGCAGGATTTCGACCGGCTTCCCCGTTCGGGCGATACCGCCTACGGGTTCGTCGTCGGCATCTATCCGATCCCTGACTATCCGATGCTGCCGGAGCCGGAATGACGTTCGAGCTCGTGTTGGTGGTGTAGCCCAACTCCGAGATACGCCGAGACCAGACTGGGCGGTATGACGCTGACGGGAAGACGTTTGCGAACCCCGCGCGCGGCGGCAGTAGCAGGCATTGCCTTCGCTCTCCTCCTCGGGACCGCCTACATCCTGATCCGCCTCTCGATACCTCTTGATCCTGCAGAGAGTCAATGGCTCACCGAGAACGCGGGCAACGTGCGTTTGGCATTGGGCCTCATCCCTTTCGCCGGGATCGCCTTTCTCTGGTTCATGGGCGTCGTGCGAGATCGCATCGGTGACTACGAGGACCGTTTCTTCTCGACCGTGTTCTTCGGCAGCGGCCTCCTATTTCTGGCGATGGTCTTCGTTTCGGCTGCGGCGGCGGGATCGTTGTTGGTGGCTCACGCCGAGTTCCCGGATCAGATCTTCAACACCGGGATCTACAGCTTCGGCCGTGACTTCACCAATCGGATCAGCAGCATCTATTCGATGCGAATGGCCGCGGTCTTCATGTTGTCTCTGGCGACCATCGGAACGAGAACGAGGACGATGCCGCTCTGGCTGAACGTCGCCACCTACTTTCTGGCACTCGTCCTTCTCTTCGTGATCAACGTGAGCCTCTGGGTGTTCCTCGTCTTTCCGGTGTGGGTCCTGATGATCTCCGTGTACTTCCTCATCGTCGGTGGGCGCTCCCCTGTGAGTGGCGCAACGCCCGGGACAGTGGATGCGAGTTGAACGGCCTATTGACTGTTCTCGATCGGCGGTCGCTGTTTGCGAAAGGCGTTCTTGGTGAGGATCTTCCCGTCGCGCACGGTCAGGAAGTCGCAGCCGTTGACCTCGAGGCGGCGTCCGTCGGCCAGGGTGCCGGCGAGGGTCCACTCGGACACTCCGTAGTCGGCAGCGAGGCCGTAGTGGCGCCCGTTACCCCACTGGGCGTCCGGCATCGACTCGAAAACATCGGCAAACGCCTGTCTGACCTCGGTGTATCCCCGATATCGCTTCCCGCAGACCTCATCGCCTCCCGAGGCTTCGAACACGCAGTCTTCGTCGAAGAGCTCCATCAGGGCATCGAGGTCGTGACGGTTCCAGGCTTCGGTGTGTCTCGTTAGAAGTTCCAACAGGTCGTGCTGTGTCATCCCAAGCTCCTCGTCCGAAGTCTCCGATGATCGCGTACCGGGATCATGGGTCACCTCACGCCGCCGCCTCGATGTGCCGTGTGGAGGGAGATCGCTCCTGCCACCCCTTTGAGGTCGACAGGCCCGATCTCGTCGAATCTCAGTTGTGCTCCCGAGGCTGCATCAACGACCTCCTGGCTCACCAGCACCTCGCCCGGTCGTGCGTAGTCGGCGATCCTCGCCGCCACGTTCACCGTCCGACCAAAGTAGTCACCCTCCTGGAAGACCACAGGCCCGGCGTGAATGCCCACGCGTGCGGGCGGAAGCTCATGAGCTCCGGCGGCCTCCACCATGTCGAATGCGGCCAGGACGCTGCTTGGCGCATCAGCGAAATAGAACATCACGCCGTCGCCCAGCCACTTGACCGACTCGCCACCGTGTTCCAGGGACGACCGCCGGACCAGAGCCCTCAGCTCTGCAGCAAGGTCTGCAGCAGCCTCGTCGCCTTGCTCCTCCGTCAGCCTGGTATATCCGGTTAGGTCGAGGAAGCTGACCGCGGGCGGGCCATGAAGCCGGCTGTAGAGGCCTGCTTTCTCGAGGGCATCTTCTGTCCGCTCCACGGCGCTCCTGGTCCAGAGGCGCTCCTGCTGTCCGTGGTAGATGGCGACGAGAGCCTGCTCGACGAGCGGTGCCATCTTGGATCCGAACTCGCCTTGAGCCTCCAACATCTCGGCCTCGATCATGCCCGCGTCGAGCAGGGGCGAAACGACCTCGGACCCGTACCAGTCCGTCTCGGTCTCGACGATGCGGCGAAGGCTCTCCTCGTAGACCCTCAGCCACCTCTCGATGACCACCGGTCGGAAGCCACTGGCAAGCTGAAGTTCGACAGCGGAAACAACCGCCAGCTCGTCCTCACGCACGTAGTCCTCCGGCCGCGGCTCAGGGTGACCGAACGCCTCTCGGATCACGGCAAGAAGCTCGAGCGGAATCCCACTCCTCGTGCTCAGCTCCCTGAAGGTGGTATTGCTGAGCCCCGAAAACCGGTCGAATGCACTCTCATCGAGGAAGGAGAAGGAGAGCGTCCCGCTGCGGACCGCCTTTGACATATCGTCGAGTGGCACGCCGGAGCGTTCGAAGTTGTGAATCCAACGTGCTCTGCGGACGTCACCCGACGAAAGCGTGTCTCCGACAAGAGGTGTCAGCATTCCGAGCTCGACCAACAGGTCGATGTAGGAGACAGCCACCCCGGCCTGATGGGCCACCTCCTGGCGCGTATACCCGGTCACGAGACGAGACCGTAATTAGGTGAGCGAAGCCGTGAAGAGCTCCCATTCGCCCGGCACCCCACGGAGGCTCACCGAGCCCAAGGGATCGAAACTGAGATCGGTGCCGGTGGCCAGATCGCGGACAGTCCGGGTGACCACGACCTGCCGCGCCGAGGCTGATCCCAGGGCCCGGGCTGCGATATGGATGGCGATGCCCCCGACGTCGTCATCACGCATTTCGATCTCCCCGGTGTGGATGGCGCCCCTCATCTCGAGTCCCAGACGAGCCAGGGCGTCGCGGAGATCGAAGGCGCAGCGAAGCGCCCTGGTCGGTGCGTCGAAGGTGGCCAGCACCCCGTCTCCGGTGGTCTTGACGAACCGGCCCTTCCATCGGTCGACCTCCGAGCGGGCCACCTCGTCGTGTCGGTCGATGAGACGTCGCCAGGCGCGGTCGCCAAGCTCGGCGGCCCGCCCCGTGGAATCGACCAGGTCAGTGAACATCACGGAGGCGAGCACCCGATCTACGTCCTGGGCGGCCTGGAGCGAGCGCTCCTGTTCTCGGGTCCACGCATAGTCCGCCACGTACTGGCTGGTCGGCTCCTCTCGCTGTGGCTGGTAGGTCAGGAGAACCACTCCGGAGCTGAAGGTCCGGGTGCCGACGAGCCGAAGATGGTGCGTGTCGATCCCGTCGCGAAACATGTGCTTCCCGGTCCCCAAGATGGTGGGGTAGATGAGCAGCCGGTATTCGTCGACGAGGTCGTGTTCCAGGAGCAAGTCGACGAGGTCGGGGCTGCCGTAGACGACCAGATCACCTCCCGGCTGCCCCTTCAGGTCCGTCACCTGACCCACGACATCGCCACTGATAAGCGTCGAATTGCTCCAGTCGGCTCTTGTCAGCGTGTTGGAAACCACATATTTGGGGATCCCGTTGACCTGATCGGCGAGCTCCTCGTCCCCGGTGGCCGTTGGCCAGAAAGCAGCCCAGATCTGATAGGTCTTCCTTCCCAAGAGGTAGGCGTCGGCGGAGAAGACCTGCCACCGGTTGTATTGCCCGTCCTCTTCGTTCTGAACCCGCAGTGCCCACGCGTTCTTGCCATCGCGGTGCTCATCGAACCCGGGCCCCTCGACGACGCCGTCCAGGGTGACGAACGCAGTGACGACCAGCTTCACAGCGACGCATTCTTGTCGAGCCGGTCAGTTCGGATGGTTCAGGAGGCAGGGTGGGCGTCTGGCGGACCGGCGAGCACCCTGGGGACATACTCGAGCAGCTGGATGCTGTCGTCGAATGTCCGGCTGGCAACCATGTCGAGGGCGACATCCGGATAACCGTCATAGATCCGCTGCCGGCCCGTCTTTCCGGTGATGATGGGGAAGACGACTACCCGGAAGCGATCCACCAGGCCAGCCGCCAAGAGCGACCGGCACAAGCTGAGGCTGCCGAGCGTGCTCATCGGGCTGGGTCCGTCGCGCTTCATCGCTGCCACAGCCTCGACCGCGTCCCCTTTGACCAGCTGGGTGTTGGCCCACGGCAACGGAGTCTGGAGTGTCGAGGAGAAGACCACCTTCGCCGCGTTGGTGAGCTCGGCTGTAGCGTCCTCCTCGTCGGTTCTCTTCTCCGATTCCGATGCCTCGGCTGCGGAAGCGAATCCGTACATGAGCCGGTAAGTGTTCGCTCCCATCAAGATCGTGTAATCGCGTTCGGGCTGCTCGCCGAGCCAGGCGAGATACTCGGGTCCCTGTAGCCCCCACCACCCGGGCCAGCCTTCAGCGGACGCGTAGCCATCGAGTGAGATGATGAAGTCCACTAATAGTTCCTGCATCTTCTTCTCCTTTGGGGCACTTTGATCAGGACGAGATGCCAGCGGGTTCGACCGTCATCGGCGGTGTCCTTCGAGGCCGGAAGGCGAGGATCCCCGCACCGAGACCGAATAGGACAACGAACAGGCCGATCCAGCCGCCCACGATCGGGATCGAAGTCACGGCCACCACGACGACCAGACCGATGATCAGGGCAGCCCACCGACGGGCGGTCGAGTCCAGCGAAAGCGCGACGCTCCCCAACGCCATGCCAACCCAGGCGGGTGCGCCGAAGACGGCGGCGACGAAGAAGAGAAAGGTGAGCACCACGACGGCCACCAACGCAGTGGCAATGACGGCGCCGACGAGATCGCTGAGCCCGACGAGCCCCAGTCCGATGCCCAGCAAGACCGCCACCACGATCACGAGGAACACCAGGACACCGAACGCGATACAAGCTACGAACCCGGTCCCGAGAGACGTCCAAGGCCTCTGCTTCAGCATCAGGGTGGGTTCCTCGACATACCGAGGGGCAAGCCAGAGGAAGAGTGCGGCGACCAACAGCAGGCTGATCAGCCGTTGTACCGCGTCCAGGATCCGATCGGCGGTCGTTGGAGCTTCGGTTTCTCGGATCGTGACGTTCTCGGTCCCCTGGACGGTCCCCTGGCGGTTGTAGTTGCCGGCGGCCCCGAGCACGTCTCCGGCCACCGTGCCACTCATGGTCATCCGACCGCTCCCGAACACCAGATCCTCTCCAACCTCACCCGAATCGGACACGGTGGTCTGTCCCGAGGCGATGAACAGGTCTTCACCGATCGACCCGCTCACCGTTGCCTGGCCGGCGGCCACTCTCGCATCGCCTCCCACCTCTCCAGAGATGTCCACCGAGCCGGCCGAGGCCATGACGTCGCCGCTCACCTCCCCCGATATGGTGACTTGGCCGCCGGCAGCGATCAGATCGCCATCCACGGTGCCTTCGATGAGGACGCGCCCGCCCGATGCATAGAGGTCACCGTCGATCGTCTCGTCCGCCGAGATGGTGATCTGGCCCCCAGTCTGGAGCTTGCCATCGAGCTGGGGCTCCTGTGCCACCGCGACCGAGGCTCCGGTCACGACGAGGATCAGGACGATTCCCAGCCATCTGAGACGCCGCTTGCGGCGATTGGCGTGGGCCATGGGACCGCTGTACCCGGCAAGTGCCGGTGATAAACCGCCGGTCGACGCGTCTCGGTACGCTGCGACGCCGATGGGCCCAGGAATGCACATCGATTGGGACGTCGGGATCGAGATGGACGATGGGCTCGTGCTGCGTGCCGACGTCTTCCGACCCGATCCGGACGGCCGGTATCCCGTGATCCTCTCCTATGGCCCCTACGCCAAGGGTTTGGCTTTTCAAGACGGCTATCCCGACCAGTGGCGCCTCATGACCACCCAGCACCCCGACGTGGAGGCGGGCTCGAGCAACCTCTACCAGAACTGGGAGGTGGTCGATCCCGAGAAGTGGGTTCCCGATGGGTATGCCGTCGTGAGGGTCGATTCACGCGGCTGCGGGCGATCTCCCGGCTTCATCGACGTCTTCTCTCCCCGAGAGACCGACGATCTGGTGGCGTGCATCGAATGGGCCGGCACCCAGGGGTGGAGCACCGGGAGGGTGGGTCTCAACGGGATCTCCTACTACGCGATCAACCAATGGCACGCCGCATCCCGACAGCCGGCGCATCTGGCTGCGATGTGCGTGTGGGAGGGTGCGGCCGACTGTTATCGAGACATGACACACCACGGCGGGATCCTCTCCACCTTCTGGGCCAATTGGTACGACATGCAGGTCAAGACGGTCCAGCACGGTCTCGGTGAGCATGGGGCGGCCAGCCGGGTGACCGGAGTACCGGTCACCGGAGACGTCACTTTGGGCGACGACGAGCTGGACGGGAACCGTTCCGACCTCGGCTTCGATGTCAGAAGCCATTCACTCGACGACGAGTTCCACCGCGATCGGTCACCCGATTGGTCCAGGATCGAGGCGCCTCTGCTCACGGCGGGAAACTGGGGTGGCCAGGGCCTGCATCTACGAGGCAATGTCGAGGGATTCGTGCGCTCCCACAGCTCCCGGAAATGGCTGGAGATCCACGGTCTCGAGCACTGGACACACTTCTACACCGATTACGGGACCGGATTGCAGAAGCGGTTCTTCGCCCGTTTCCTCAAGGACGAGGAAAACGGATGGGACGACGAGCCGGCGGTCAGGCTCCAGATCCGGCACTTGGATCGGTTCGAGGAGCGAACCGCGGAGGCGTGGCCGCTGCCCCAAACCGAATGGGCCACGGTCTACCTGAACGCAGCCGAGGCCACTCTCTCTCAGCAGCGCCTGGAGGTATCCGAGCAACTGGGATACGACGCCACCGGGACTGGTGTGACCTTTCTCCTCGAGCCGTTCGGCAGCGAGACCGAGATAACCGGGCCGATCGCTCTGAAGCTGTTCCTCTCGTCGGAGACCACGGACGCGGATGTGTTCGCGGTGGTGCGGGTCTTCGATCCCCACGATGACGAGGTCACATTCCAGGGCGCGATCGATCCGCACACACCGGTGGCTCAGGGCTGGCTGCGCGCCTCGCACCGCGGGCTCGACGCGGCGCTAACACTGCCTTACCGGCCCTATCACACCCACGATCGTGCCGAGCCTCTCATCCCGGGCGAGGTCTACGAGCTCGATATCGAGATCTGGCCCACCTCGATCGTCGTCCCCGCCGGCTATCGCCTCGGCTTGTCGATCAGGGGCAACGACTACGAGTACGAAGGGGATCTCGGTGGGCCATCATTGCGGACCTTCAAGAACCGACTGACCGGGTGCGGGCCGTTCCTCCACGACGATCCGCTCGATCGTCCCGCGGATGTGTTTGGTGGCGTGGTCACGATCCATACCGGCCCCGACCATGTGTCATCGCTGTTGTTGCCATTGATACCGCGGCCCTGACGTCCCGGCCGACTATCGAAGGTTGACCGGGGGAGGAGCCGTCGAGGATCGGATCGCGAGCGTCGGCGAGAGGAGGACCGGGCCTGGGGAGACGGCTTCTCCGGCGATGAGCCTGAGGAGGGTGCTCGCCGCGTCAGCGCCCATCTGGCGATAAGGGACGCGGACGGCGGTCATCGGCGGCTGCATCAAGTCGAGAAGGGGTATGTCGTTGTAACCGGTGATGGAGACATCCACACCGATCACGCGGCCCAAAGAGCGCACCGCCCGGTAACAACCCAGACCCAACAGGTCGTTGGCCGCCACGATCGCGGTGAGATCTGGACGACGGCCGAGAAGGGTCAGGGCGGCAGCAGTCCCGGGCTCGACCTGATACCACTCGGCCTCCTCGACGAGATCGGCATCGCTCTCCAGCCCGAGGGTCGCCATCCAGTCGAGAAAGGCATCCCGCCGGCCTTTCCCCGTGGAGACCCACGAGGGTCCCGCCACGTGGCCGATGCGCTCGTGGCCCAACTCTCTCAGGTGTCTCACCGCCAGCCCGATCCCGGCGTGATCGTTGCCGACGATTGCCGGGATCGAGTCGTCGTCCACCGACCTGTTGACAAGGACCATCGACACGTTTCGTTGCGCCTGCCGCGCGGCTGTGGACACAGCGCGCCCGGTCGTCGCCAGGATCAATCCGTCCACGTGTTTTTCCAGCATGTCGTCCACGAGGCCATCGGCATGATCCGGGCCCATGTCGGCGTTGCCGATCAGCACCGAATAGCCCTCTTCGACCAACACCGACTCCACCCCGGCGATGATCGGCCCGAAGAGGGGGTTCTCGACATCGGGGATGATCACACCGACCGACATGGTGCGATTGGTCCTGAGACCTCGCGCCAGTGGATGAGGCCGATAACCGAGCCTTCGGGCGGCCTCCGCGACCCTCTCGACCGTGTCCGGGTTGACGACGGAGGCGGTGCTCGGGTTGAGGGCCCGTGACGCGGTCGAGATGTGCACCCCGGCTTCCCGGGCCACGTCTTTCAGAGTGGTTCTGGCCGACACCGTGCCGCGAGGCTATCCGGTGCCTTCGCCGTCTGTGATGCAGGTGATCACTCGCCTCGAGGAGCTACCCGGGCGGTGCCTGGTCTGTTTGCGCTGCCCTGACCAATCTCCGATAATACAAACGATTGCGGCAACGTTTGCGGCAGATGATTGCGGAGATGACACGCCCTCGATCACTTGCCTGCCCGCACAGGTGAGAGGAGCGCAATGGCCGACAACAAGTACCCGGATCGGGTGGGCTGGATCGGGACTGGCCGGATGGGTGCTGCACTCGTCGAGCGTTTGCTGGCATCACAGGTGGATCTCTGGGTCTACAACCGCACCCGCTCGAAGGCGGAGCCCCTCGCCGAGATGGGTGCCAAGATCGTCGACTCACCTGCCGACCTCGCCGAGCGTGACATCGTGTTCATCATGGTGGCCGGTCCCGACGACGTGCTCGAGGTCACCTTGGGACAAGACGGCGTTCTCTCGCGATCCGACCAGCGACCGTCGATCCTGGTCGACTCTACGACGATCGATGCCACCACCTCGCAGATCCTCACGGAGAGAGCTGCCGAGATCGGGACGGCGGTCCTGGCGGCCCCGGTGTCCGGTAACCCCAAGGTGGTGAAGTCGGGTCGTCTCACCGCGGTGGTGTCCGGGCCCCGGGATGCATACGAGACCGTGCTCCCTTATCTCGAGTGCTTCGGCCGCAAGGTCACCTACGTCGGTACGGGGGACGAGGCTCGGCTAGTGAAGATCTGTCACAATCTGATGCTCGGCGTGGTGACACAGACCATGGCGGAGATCACCCTTCTTGCCGAGGCGGCGGGTGTGTCCCGAGCCGACTTCCTCGACTTCCTCAACGACAGCGTGATGGGCTCCACCTTCACCAGGTACAAGACCCCGGCATTCGTGAATCTCGAGTACCACCCGACGTTCACATGGCACTTGCTCCGCAAGGACTTCGAGCTGGGACTCGACATGGGCCGGATGCTGGGTGTCCCGCTCCCCACCGCCGCCCTCGTGCACGAGATCGTCATGGACGGCATCGGACGCGGTTTCGGTGACCAGGACTTCGCCTCGATGCTGGCCCGACACGCCGAGGGAACTGGCATCGATCTCGCCCCGGAGGACAAGGATGTCTCTGACGGCCTGAGCTGAGGTCGTTCGCCAGCCCCCTCCAGAAGCCCGGAGCTCCCGGGAGTCCGTCCTACAGATGGCCGTCCAGATAGTCGAGGACACCATCGATGGCGGCGGCGGCCACCTCGTTGACCTCGTATTCGCCATCGGCGCCTCGCAGCGGGAAGACGTACCCGTGCAGGTCGTGGTCCCAGCTGACCCACTCGACATCCTTGCCGGCCTCGGCGAGCAACTCATAGGAGACCCGGAAGATCCCCTGGAGGTGATCATCGTCCCGGCCCATCACCAGGATCGGGGTGGCGATGGTCGAGATCCGCCCGACTGCTGTCTCCATGTCGATCCGTGAGCGCACCTTCTCGGTCTCGACCATCTGCATCTCCTCGATGTTGCGCATCCCGGTGTCGGGCTCGACGAAGGCGGTGTCGTCGGGTGTCAAGGCGAGAAACTCGTGGGAGGCCGGCTCAGAGGCCACCGCCGCCCTCACTCCCTGGTACTCCGATGTGATCTTCAGCACCATCTCGCCGCCATGGCTCATCCCGATGAGACCGATCCTCTCCGCGTCGATGCGGGGGTCCTCCCCGAGCTGCTCGACGATGGCGATCTCGTCCTCGTACTCGAGAGGGGAACGGTTGAACATGTCCCGGCCCTGTCTCGTGTCTCGAATCAACCGACCGCCGTTCTGATAGCCGAGCTCGACTTCGGTCCGATAGCGAATCCAGGCGCAGGCGTAGCCACGCTCGAGGAGACGCTCCATGATGTAACCGCGGTTGGCAACGGCGTCCCTGATCCAGGCCATTCCGCCGCCACCATTGCCCGAAGCGAGCAGGACCAGAGGGTGGGGACCGTCGCCCGGGGGGAGACGCAGCCCGATCGGCGCATACAGGCCATCCCATGTCTCGACGTACCGGAGCTCGACGGGGATTTCCGAGCCGGCGACCTCCTCGACGATGGTGACGTTTTCCGGGTTCAACTCACGCTCCCTTCTCTGCCTGCGCAAACGTTAGGGCAGATAAGCTACCTGCATGTTCCTCCTCGGTGGCCCACCCCGATGAGAGCGGCGCAGGTCACGGCGATAGGCGCTCCGCCCGAGCTGGTCGAGCTGAGCGAGCCCACCGTCGGCCACGGGCAGGCCCTCATTGCGGTCACATCCGCTGCTCTCAACCCGGTGGAGTTGCGTGTCGCCTCGGGCCGGATGCCCGGTGCGGTGACCCCGTATGTGCCGGGCCTCGAGGGTGTGGGGACGATCATCCGATCCGGCGCGTTGTCCGAAGGAACCCGGGTCCGGTTCGAGAACGATCTTCCCGGGTTTGGCAAGGACGGGGCGATCAGGGAGATAGCCGTCGCCGAGGAGGCGGCTCTGGTCGAATTGCCCGCATCGGTGGACGACGACACTGCAGCGGCAGTCGGCGTAGCCGGAGTGACCGCCGAGCTGGCGTTCCGTCTGGCCGGGATGACGGGAGGTGAGCGAGTGGCTGTCCTCGGTGCTACCGGTGGGGTGGGTCAGATCGCGGTGCAACTGGCTGCGGCCCGGGGTGCGACTTCCGTGGTGGCGGTGGGACGGCATCGACCCGGGCTCGATTGGCTCGAATCGAACGGAGCGACTGCATCGGTGGACTTCATGGGGCCGGCGGAGTATCCCGAGGCGCTCATTGAGGCTGCGGGCGGACCGCTCGACATCGTGGTGGACCCACTCTGGGGCGATCCGGCGATGGGCGCCATCGCAGCCCTGGCCGACACGGGCACGCTGGTGAACGTGGGGAACACTGCCGGGACCGACGTCGAGTTGCCTCTCCAGGCGATGCGCAAGTCCCGCAGCGCGGTCATTGGCCTCTCCTCGGGCTGGACCCCGTTGCCTGAGAAGCTCGATGCATTCCGTTTCGTGCTCGAGCAAGTCTCAGCCGGCGCCGTCAAAGTGAACCTCGAGGTGAGACCGCTCGAGTCGATTGGATCGGCCTGGTCACACCAGGAGCAGTTCCCTCACGCCAAGATCGTCGTCTCGCTGGTCTGAGCGGAGACCGTCTCCAGGCTCAGACCACTCATCCCCCGGGGCGGTCTCTCCAGCCGGCCAAGGCAGCCCAGACTGTCGCCGGCCGGAGCGGCATCTGGAGGTCGGTCACTCCGTATGGGGCGAGGGCATCGAGCACGGCATTCACGATGGCAGGCGGGGCCCCGATGCACCCAGCCTCGCCCGCCCCCTTGGCCCCGAGAGGGTTCGAGGGAGCCGGATGGACCAAGCGCTCCGAGATGAAAGGCGGGGCATCGGTCGCCCGTGGCATCGCGTAGTCCACGAGCGTCGAGGTGAGAAGCTGTCCCTCCTCCGAGTATTGGACGCCCTCATACAAAGCTTGACCGATGCCCTGCATCAGCGAGCCGTGCAGCTGACCCTCGACGATCATCGGGTTGAGCACGTTGCCACAGTCGTCGACCGCAACCATGCGGTCGAGCATGACCTCACCGGTGTCGAGGTCGACCTCGACCACGGCCACGTGCACTCCGTAGGGGAACGTCTGCGCTCCGGGGACGAACCACTCCTCGGCCGCGAGCTCCACGTCTCGCTCGTGAGCGGCTTCGGCGACTTCTGACCAGCCCATCTCGGTCCCGGGGACACCGACTATCGAAAACGTCCCGTCGGCGAGCAGCACGTCCGCCGGCGACGCCTCCAAGAGCTCGGCGACCAACTCGATCGCCATTCGCCTGACCACATGGGCCGTTCGCCAGATCGCCGCCCCGGCGATCTGGGCGGACCGGCTGGCGAAAGTACCGGTTCCTCGTGCCACCTGGTCGGTGTCTCCAGCCACGTAGCGGACCTCGTCCGGAGAGACCCCGAGCGCTGCAGCCGAGACCTGGGCCCAGGCCGTCTCGTGCCCCTGACCCGAGGAGGCCGAACCGGTGCGCACGGTCACCGCGCCATCACGACCGACCTCCACGCGGCCGTACTCCCCCCCGTCGACGGCCCCTCCGGCGCGCTCTACGAACGCGCCAAACCCGACCCCGATGGGATTGCGCCCTTCGGCGAGGCGTTCCTCCTGTTCCCTTCTGAGCCGGTGCAGTTCCACGAGATCGACTGCGCGGCGCAGGGCTGCGGCATAGTCCCCCGAGTCATAGAGGGCACCTGTCGGGGCGCGGTGCGGAAGGGACTCGGTCGGTATCAGGTTGGCCAGCCGTACCTGCACCGGGTCGAGATCGGCGGCTCGGGCGAAGGCGTCAACTGCCCGCTCGATGGCGTAGGCGGCCTCCGGACGCCCCGCTCCCCGATAAGAGCCCGTGGGAGCCATGTTGGTCACCACGGTGGTCGTCCTGACCGAGGCGCTCTCGATGTCGTAGAGGCCGAGTGCCACGAGTCGGGAGAAGAGCGGGATCCCGGAGCCGTTGTGCGGATAGGCGCCAACGTCGGCCAGGATGTCGATCTCGGCACGCTCGATCCGACCGCCCCTCGTCCCCATGAGCTTCACGCGGTGGATCGAACCGCGACCGTGGGTGCCACCGCTCAGGTGCTCGCGTCGCCGTTCCGCCCAAAGAACCGGCTGCTCGAGGCGAAGTGCGATCGCCGCGGTCACCGTATGTTCCGGATAGGTCATGCCTTTCATGCCGAAGGCCCCACCCACATCGGGGACGACGACGTGGAGCTTCTCAGGGTCGATCGGGATCAACTGGGAGAGCCGGGCCTTGACGCCGTGTGGGCGCTGATGGCTGATGAACACCGTGAGACGCCCATCGTCTTCAGGGACCGCGAGGATGACGAGGGGCTCGATCGGGTTGGGGGCGAGCCGTTGGTTGGTCACCTCGATCTCCGCCCTGACCTCGTACACGGCGCTCGGCTCCCCTACCTGGAGCTCCGACCGGTGGACGACATTGGTCCCCGCAGCCTCGTGGATGATGACTTCGTCTTCGAGGCTGAATCGAGGGTGGATCACCGCGGGCAGCGGCTCGTAGTCCACCCAGACCGATTCGGCGCCATCCAGGGCATCGGCAGCCGTCTTGGCAGCCACCACTGCCACCGGCTCACCGACGTAGCGAACTTTTTCGTGGGCGAGTTGGGGTCGGGGGAACTCGGGTGCAGCCACCGAGACGCCATCCCCGGGGATGTCGGGGAGACCGAGGTCTGCGGCGGTGAACACCCCCAGGATGCGAGAGCGGTCGACGGCGTCGGTGTCGATCGCCGTGATCCGGGCATGAGCCTCGGTGCTGCGGACGAACGCCAGATGGACCGTCCCGGGCGGGGCCAGGTCGGCGACAAATCGGCCGGCACCGGTGACCAGCCGATGGTCCTCCCGGCGGAGGAGGGATCGGGGCTCGAAGAAAGGGATCTCGTCCAAGCCGACCCTTTATACAACCTCCGCCGTGACCGCACAATCGATTGCAGCGCCCCTGGTTAGGATCGGCTTGGAGGGGAGTGACAGGACGCGGAAGGAGAGCGATGGCCGAGAGCGTGAAGGTGGCCAGTGTCGGGCTGGGCTGGTGGGGCAAAGAGCTCGCCCGGGGAGCCAGGGCCGCCGGCATCGAGGTCGTGTCGTGTTACGCCCGCAGCGAGGAGAGAAGGAGGGCCTTTGCCGCAGAACTGGGCTGCGAGCCGGCCTCGAGTCTCGAGCAAGTTCTCGCCGACCCCATTGTCGAGGGAGTGCTCATCGCTACTTCCAACAGCAGTCATCGTGCCTTGGTCGAAGCTGCCACACAGGGGGGAAAACACGTCTTTGTCGAGAAGCCTCTTGCGCTTTCGGTCGAGGACGCTCGAGCTTGCGTGGCCGCCGCCGAAGCCTCCGGGACGGTGCTACAGGTCGGGTTCCAACGACGGCGCCATCCCGCCCACAGGGAGATCAGGCGTCTCATCGACGCGGGCTCGATCGGGGACATCGAGGTCGTCGAGGCGAATCACTCATTGCCCAATCGCATCCCTGAGAATGCTTGGCGCTGGGATGAGGAAGAGAGCCCCTTGGGATCGATGACGTCACTCGGCATCCACCAGATCGAGAACTTCCACTTTCTCGCCGGGCCGATCACGAGGGTGGGCGCGGTGTCCCGCCTCGGCCGCTCCGTGTCGATCGACGAGGCGACCGCTCTCATCTTCGAGTTCGCCAGCGGTGCGCTAGGGACACTCGTTTCTTCGTTCTTCACGCCGTGGCACATCAGCCTGGCGGTCCACGGCACCGAGGGGGCCGCTTTCGCCGACCAGGACGGAGCCACTCTGGGCTTCCAACGCAAAGGCGAGAGCGAGTCGACGACGATCGCCTTGCCGGAAGTCGACGCGGTCGCCGAGCAACTGGCCGAGTTCGCCGTTTGTGTCCGCGAGGGCAAGCGTCCCGAGGTCTCGGGAGCCGAGGGCCTCGCCGTCGCCGCCGTGCTGGAGGCTGCCATACGCAGCGTGGCCAGCGGGGCGTTCGAGACGGTCGACATGGGATGACGATCTCTTGATAGGCAAACGTTTGCTCAATACACTCGGCGACCCGTGAACGGCAGGCGAGCCAAGGTGGCGATTGTCGGAACCCGGTTCGGCGACTTCGACATCGAACGTGAGGTGCTCGGCGATGTCGAGCTCACTTCCGGACCAGGAGGTAGCCCCGGGGAGATCCTCGAGGTGGCTACCGGTGCCGATGTCATCCTCGCCGGTGCCGCACCGATCTTCGATGCCGGGACGTTGGAGACACTCGGTTGTCGGGCCATCGTGCGGCTCGGTGTGGGCGTGGACGGCGTGGATCTCGACGCCGCTCGCTCCCTGGGGATGTGGGTGGCGAACGTCCCGGACTACGGGACCGAGGCAGTGGCGTTGCACACCACCTCCCTGATCCTCGCCTGTGTCCGGCGACTGACAGAGGCCGACCGTCGAATGCGAGCTGGCACTTGGGGAGTTGCCGGTCTACGTCCGCTTCACCTGCCCGCCTCGCTGACCGTCGGAGTGGTCGGTCTGGGACGGATCGGGCGCAGAGTGGCGGTGATGCTGAAGGGCGTCGGGTTCGAGCGCTTCTTGGTGGCGGACCCGGTCATCACGCCCCCCGATCTGAGGGATGCCCTCGCGGGCCTCGATGCCCGGCCGGTCGATCTGCCGGAGCTCCTCGGCTCTTCCGACCTGGTCACGTTGCATGCCCCCCCGGATCCGCACGGCCATCTCATCGGGGCCGAGCAGCTCGGGCTGATGAGAGAGGGCTCGATCCTGGTCAACACGGCGCGGGGCGCGCTCATCGACACAGGCGCCTTGGTGTCAGCCCTGGTCGTGGGCCGACCGGCGATGGCGGCCCTCGATGTCTTCGAGCGCGAACCACCCGATGTGACCGTGTTCGACGGTGTCTCCGATCGAGTGATCCTCACCCCACACATGTCCTGGTACACCGAGGAGAGCGAGCTGGCACTTCGACGTCAGGCGGCCGCCGAGGCGCGTCGGATCCTGGACGCCCAACCTCCCCTTCACCCGGTGGTCACCCCGGTCACAGCGGAAGCCGGGCGGGCATGACAGGGCGATCGATCTACGACCTCACCTCGCCCGAGGTGGCCGAGCGGTTGGGCGAGCGTGGCCTCGTGGTCTTGCCGTTTGGGAGCGTCGAGCAGCACGGCCCTCACCTCCCCTGTGGGACAGACACGATGGCGGCCGAGCTAGTGGCCGCGGAGTTGGCGGAGATCCTGGGCGCGATCGTGGTCCCTGCCGGCCCCTACGGCGTCACCCCGATCCACGCCGGCCATCCCGGCACGATCTCGCTTCGTCGAGAAGTGTTCGAGTCATATCTCTCCAACCTCTGCGAAGAGCTTGTGGCCATGGGGGCGCGGACCTTCGTGTTCGTGAATTGGCACGAGGGCAACATCGCATCCCTCGACGCGGTGGCCACCGACCTCCAGGCCGACAACGACGTCCTCGTCGTCACCGCCCACGCCTGCTACACGGCGCAGCGCATATACGCCCCGGCCGGAGGCGAGCTCACCCATGGCGGGGGGATCGAGACGCTGGCCGTGCTCGCTCACGACCCCGACCTGGCACGGCTGGAACGGGTGCGGGAGCCGACCCGGCCGGAAGGAGCCGAGGAGCTCGATGCAATGCGGCGCTCCCGCGAGGTCTACGGCTACATCACCGACGTCACCGAGATCGCCGACGATGGCTGGTATGGCAACCCGGCCTGGGCTGACGAGGAGCGTGCCCGCGATTTCGCCAGGACGGTTGCCGACGAGATCGCGGTCACCGTGACGTCGATCTTGAAGATGCGAGGTGGTTCAACATGACCGTCGTCGGTCCGGACGAGCTCCGATTCCGCGACTTCCCGGGACGGGCGACATCAGACCCATTCGGAGCTACAGGACAAGGCGCCTCCACCGTGCGACAGGTGGTCATCGAGCACGTCCCCTCCAGGTCTCCTCACCTGCACCCGCAGAGCGAGGAGATCGTCTATGTGGTCGCTGGGAGCGGCCGGGTCTGGCTGGACGGCGTCTTCCATCCCGTTGGGCCCGGCTCGTGGTACCGAATCCCGGCGCGTACGCCGCATGCCACCCTGGCCGACCGGGGAGAGCGCATGTCACTCGTCTGCTTCTTCCCCAACGACGACTTCCCCAACAACATCGAGGAGCTCGACCTGGTGATCGACGCCGAGCAGGAGGAGGGGGCGTGACCGAACGGGTCAGGCTGGCGTCGATCGGACTGGGACGCTGGGCGAGGGTGCTGGCCCGAGGTGCACAGCGAGGATCTTTGATCGAGCTGGCGAGTTGCTTCTCACGTTCTCCGGATCGCCGCGCCGCTTTCCAGGAGGAGTTCGGCGTGCCACGGGCCGCCTCGACTCTCGACGAGCTCCTCTCAGACCCCGAGATAGAGGGCGTCCTGGTGACGACGCCCAACGACACGCACAAGACGGTCGTCCTCGAGTGCCTGAACGCCGGCAAGGCCGTTTACACCGACAAGCCGATAGCTCACACGATGGAGGACGCCGGGGAGATCGCCCGGGCCGCGGTCTCCTCGGGGATGCCTTTCGCAGTGGGTCACAGCGCACGTCGTCTCGGTGGCCATCGCGCCATGAAACAATGGGTCGACACCGGCAAGATCGGCCGGGTATCCCTGGCCGAGGCGAACTTCTCCAACGAGCGTGGGCTCGAGCTGACCACGGACACGTGGCGTTGGTTCGCCGACAAGAGCCCCGGTGGGGCCATGATCCAGCTCGGGGTGCACCACGCCGACAACCTCCAGTACCTGCTGGGGCCGGTGGCCGCCGTCTCCAGCCACGCCCGCAAGCTCTACACCAAAGCCGAGGTGCCCGACGCCATCATGTCGATCCTCGAGTTCGAGTCGGGCCCCCTTGGATATCTGGGCACCGGATGGGCCTCCCCCGGGGTCTATCAGCTCCGGCTCCAGGGGACCGAGGCCAATCTGTTCTACGACCTCGATTTCAACAACTGGGATGAGTCTCACCTGGTCGACGCCAAGAGCACATTGGTCAGCCAGGCCTATCGGCAATCGGAACGACCTCCGGTCGAGATACCCCACACCGACATGTTCAAGGAGCAGCTCGACGAGTTCGCTCTCGCCATCAGAGGTGAGGCGGAGATCGAGGTCGGGGCCCTCGAGGCGATCCGGGCTCTGGCTGTGGTCCATGCCGCGTTGGAATCCTCCCGGCGGGATGGCGAGGCGGTTGCCGTCGGCCCGATGGTGGATCGCGCCGGGGCGCTGACATGAGGGTGGACCCCGCTTCCACCCGCACCCTCATCCATCGAGATCCCCAGGTTCAGGAGGTGCTCGACATCTGGGCAGCGCGGTTCCTGCACGGCCAGATCGCTCTGGGCGACCTGACCTCGACGGTGGACAGGATCGACGACTGGTCAGACTGGGGCCCGGAATGGATGAGGACCGCCCGGGTCCATGAGGAGATGGGCGAGCAGGCCCTGGGCGAGGGCCGCCACATCTCAGCGGTCGGTTCCTTTCTGGCCGCGGCGGCTTGCTACCACATGTCCTACTTCCTCTCCGTGGACGACGAGGAGGCCCATACCCACGGGCTGGCCAAGATGGTGGAGTGCCACGATCGGGTCCTCCCTTATATGGAGCCACGGGTGGAGAAGATCACGATCCCATTTCCGGGGGCCGCCCTGACCGGTCTGCTCAGCGTCCCTCAGGGCGATGGCCCGTCCCCGGTGGTGATGCTCCTCCCCGGTCTCGACTCGACGAAAGAGACCCGTCATGGCGGCCGCGGCTCGCTGCTCCGCCGCGGTATGGCGGTGCTCAGCCTCGACGGGCCCGGCCAGGGTGAGATCAGCACCAAACTCCCCATCCGCCATGATTACGAGGTCGCGGTCTCGGCCGCGATCGACGCGCTGGAGGGCGACAACCGGGTAGATGCCGGCAGGGTCGGGCTGATTGGAGCCAGTCTCGGCGGCTACTACGCCTGTCGGGCGGCGGCGTTCGAGCCGCGGGTGACGGCGGTGGTGGCCAACTGCGGGCCGTACGACTGGATCGCGTGCTGGGACGAGCTGCCGGAGGTGACGCGTGGTGCTTTCCGCAAGTACTCGTGGTCGTCGTCAGAGGAGGAAGCCAAAGAGAAGGCGCGTGCCCTCGATCTGACCGGAGTAGCCGAGAAGATCACCCAGCCGCTCGTCGTCGTGCATGGGATGCTCGACCCTTTGATTGGCGTCGAGCACGCGAGGCGAATCGCGGAAGAGGCGCCAAACGCCACCCTGATCACGGTGGACGACGCCACCCACGGCGTCAGCAACCTGGCCTACAGGTTTGCTCCATGGGTCGATGATTGGATGGCGGAGAAATTGGGCGGACGAGTCACATGACCGCTTCGGGCGATGAGCACACCTTCACGATCACGGCCGATGGGATGTGCATCGACTACCAGGTGCCCGTGACCATGAGTGACGGTGCTGTGCTACGCGCCGACGTCTTTCGTCCTTGTGACGACGGCCGATACCCGGCGATCCTCTCCCACGGCGTCTATGCGAAGGGCCTTCCCTTCCACGGCCCCATCTACGAGATGCAATGGGACAAGCTGATCGCCAAAGACCCATCGGTTCTGGAGGGCTCGACCGGCAAGTATCAGGCATGGGAGGTGACCGATCCGGAACGATGGGTCCCCGAGAAATACGTAGTCGTCCGTGTCGACTCCAGGGGGGCCGGTTGGTCCGAGGGAGCCCTGTGGCCGAGGAACCCCCTCGAGTACGACGACATCGCCGGGTCCGTGGAGTGGGCAGCCGCCCAGGAGTGGAGCGACGGCAAGGTCGGGATAATGGGGATCTCCTATTACGCAGTGATGGCCTGGGCGGCCGCCGAGCGCCAGCCTGAGCACCTCACCGCCTTCATTGCGTGGGAGGGATTCAACGACCCATACCGGGACGCCTACTACCACGGCGGCATCCTCAGTGAGTTCTCTCGACGCTGGCAGGAGCGTCAGATCGACCCGATCCAGTACGGCCGGGGGTCGTGCGCCCCGATCAACCCCACAACCGGGCAGTCGGTGGCCGGGCCGGTCGACCTGACCGACGACGAGTTGGCCGCCAACCGGGTCGATTCGTTTCCCGACATCAAGGCGCATCCGCTGTGCGACGACTGGCACCGAGACCGGGCCATCGACCTGAAGCGGGTGAGGGTCCCGTTCCTGTCCGCGGCCAACTGGGGGGACAGGGAATCCACCCCAGAGGCAATTTCAACGGATACATCGAGGCGTCGTCGGAGCAGAGATGGCTCGAAGCCCACGGCGACACTCACTGGACACACTTCTACTCCTCCTACGGGCGCGACCTCCAGAAACGCTTCTTCGACCACTTCCTCAAGGGTGTAGACAATGGGTTCGATCGCACTCCACGCGTGCAACTCAACATCCGTCATCCCGGCGAGAAGTTCGAGTGGCGGGGAGAGGACGAGTGGCCCCTAGCCCGGACCGACTGGACCACCCTCAACCTGCATCCGGATCTGTCACTGTCCTCCGAGCCGGTCGAGGTGGGGACGACGTTGCGGTACGAGGCGTTGGGTGAGGGTCTCCATTTCTCCACTGCCCCCTACACCGAAGACACGGAGATCACCGGTCCGCTGGCCGCCAAGCTGTTCATCTCCTCGACGACGACTGATGCCGACCTCTTCTTGATCCTCCAGCTGTTCGATCCCGCCGGGAACGAGATCACATTCGAGGGTTCGACTGATCCGAACACCCCGATCGCCAACGGTTGGTTGCGGGCATCCCACCGTGCCCTCGACCCGGATCGGAGCCTTCCCTGGCGACCATTCCACCCGCACGACCGCTCCGAGCCACTGCGGCCGGGGGACATCTACGAGCTCGACATCGAGCTCGTCCCCACCTGCATCGTGGTTCCCCCCGGGTATCGGCTGGAGCTCTGGGTCAGGGGGCGTGACTACGAGTACCGCGGCCCCCTCGACGAATACGGCGAGACCTTCTACTACGCCACCCGCGGCACGGGCGGGATGACCCATGCCGATCCGGACACACGTCCCGAGGATGTGTTCGGGGGGGACGTGACGCTCCACGTCGGTCCCGAGCATCCTTCCCGCGTTTTGATACCTGTGATACCCCCGAAGCAGACCGAGGAGGTGGGGAGTTGACAACGACGACAGACTTCGTGATTGCCGGTGGAGGCCACAACAGCCTGATCACCGCGGCCTATCTAGGCATGGCGGGCCATGAGGTGGTGGTGCTCGACGCCCGAGACGAGGCAGGGGGTGGAGCGGCCACCGAGGAGATCCTCTTACCCGGGTTCGGGTTCGACACCTGTTCCACCGGACACACCCTGATACAGGTGAACCCGGTCCTCGCCCGGGATGAGCTCGGCTTGATCTCGGAGTTCGGGCTCGAGTACGTCGACCCGGATCCCGTGGCACATGTCGTGTTCCCCGACGGTGAGCACTTCACGATGTGGCTCGACCTCGACCGGACACTGGGCGAGATCGGTCGTTTCTCCAAGGACGACGCCCTCTCCTATCGGCGGATGCTCGACGAGTTCGATGAGGTCAAAGGCGTATACGGTGAGTATCGCTTCACTCCCATCGGCTACGGGCCTTCTCTGGACGAGCGCCTCGCCGGCCACCCCCGGGGATCTGTCTGGATGCGCCGCAACGTGATGTCGGCCTGGGAGGTGATCAGACGGGAGTTCGAGAGCCGTCACATGCGCGCCTTCATGGCCTGGATGGCATTTCAAACCGCGCAGCCGATCGAGTCTCCTGGCTCGGGATATCTGGCCTACTCGCTTGCCGGCGGACGTCAGCGGCGGAGCTGGTCGATCCCGCTCGAGGGCTCCGCCAGCCTTCCCCGCGCCACGGTCGCGGCGATCGAGAAGACGGGCGGGTCGGTGATCACCAACGCACTCGTCGAGTCCCTCATCATCGAGGACGGTCGGTGTGTTGGAGTCGAAACCTCGGACGGAGACCAGTTCCGGGCGAGACTCGGTGTCGTCTCCTCGATCCACATCAAGACGCTTGTCGGTATGGCGCCGCCCGAGCTTTGGGGTGACGACTTCCTCTACGGCGTCGACACCTATGACGAGGGGCTGTCCTCATTCGCCTCCTACTACGCCACGACCGAGGCGCCACGCTTCGAGACGGAGGACGGGGCGATCGAGGTCGTATCGGCGGGACCCGCACCCTGGGCCGAAGACGTGATCGAGTTCGGGCAGGGTCTCCGCCAGGGTCGCCTCCACCGGCCCGGCACCTTCCTCCTCTTCGCCACGCCGACGATCGTCGATTCTTCACGGGCGCCGGAGGGGCATCACACCGTGAAGATCCTCAGCCTGGCGCCATATGACCCCCCCGAGGATCTGGGCGATTGGGCGACTGGCAAGGATGTGCTCGCTGACGAGCACCTCAAGACTCTCCAGGAATGCGCTCCCAATCTGACCGATGACAAGATCCTGGCCCGGAAGGCCAAGAGCCCCGTCGATATCGAGGCCAACAACCCACATATGTGGCGAGGGACCATTCATGGTGGCGATCGCGGACTGGCTTACGGAGGGGCACAACGGCCGGTGCCGGGCTGGGCTCAGCACCGGATGCCGATCCCGGGCCTTTACCAGACAGGGGCAACGACCCATCCTGGCGGGTCGATCACCGGAGGGCCGGGACGCAACGCAGCGACGGTGATCCTCGACGATCTGGGGTCGAGCATCGAAGAAGTCGTCGCCGAACGGGCGGGCGAGCCTCGACGGCGGCGTGACCTGGGTCCGCAGACCAAATGAGGAGGCTCCAATGACAACGCTCGATCTCCGTTTCGCGCCCAACGAGGACCCGTTCGTCGTGGTGCACGGCGGGTTCTACCGGCGCTGGTTGTCGATGATCGACGACCTGGCCGAGCTCCAGGCGACGGTCGGGCGACTCGAAGGCACGACACAGGACAAGTGGGTCCCGGTATGGGAAGAAGTCGGCCGTCGCCACGAAGAACAGGGTGACCGTCGCGAGGAAGTGGGCGACTACGAGGGCTCACGACGCTCCTACTTGCAGGCCAAGACCTACTACGCCATCGGCCGCTTCCCGGGAGAGGTGTCCGAGGTCAAACGGGGGATCAGCGACGACTGCGCCCGCGCCTACCGAAAGGCTTGTGCCCATCTCGACCCACCAGTCGAGATAGTCGAGTTCGAGCATCAGGGCCAGATGATCAGAGCCCATTTTCGTGCTCCGCATTCCGAGACACCGGTGCCCGCCGTCCTGGTCATGTGTGGCGCCGATGTCTTCAAGGAAGATCGGGGCTGGGCTCAGGACCTGTGCATCGAGAACGGGATGGCCGCCTTGGTGATGGACGGCCCTGGGACCGGCGAGAACCCGATCCCGTGGGCGCCCGAATCGGTCGGCGCCTGGGAGGCTGCCGTGGACTATCTCGGTGGGCGAACCGAGGTGGACGCCGCCCGGATCGGCGCCTTCGGGATCAGCCGGGGTGGTTACTCGGTCATGCAACTCGCCGGCACCGCGCCCGACAAGCTCGGAGCCGTGGTGGCGAACGCCGGACACCCGTTCGGGTATGTCATGGGCGATGAGGAGCTACAGGAGTTCGTCCGGGTCCGGAACGAGAGGGCGACCTGGCGGTTTGGCGCTCCCGACGATCCTCCATCCTTTCCCTCGACGTCAGTCGAAGAGGAGCGATCCGAGTTCTCCCGCTGGGCCCTGTCGGAGCAGGGAATCCTCGACAACATCACCATGCCGGTGCTGATGATCAACGGCAAGCTCGACCACCTGGCGCCAATCGGCAACATCTACTTCATGCTCGAGACCGGTCCGGTCACGGGCAAGGAGGCCCGGATCTATGCCGATGCCGGCCATTGTGCGTTCAAGTACTTCGACGACTGGGCCCCGGCGACGTTCCGCTGGCTGGCCGACAAGCTGGGCGGCTGAAGCGGCTCTGGGGGAGCCTTCAGATCACGATCAACTCGTGGGGGAACCTGGTCACCTGCTCATGTCCCCCGTCGGTTATCACAAAGGTGCGTCCGAAGAAGATGCCGAGCAATCCGTCCGGGGTGATGATCGTCGGCTCGAGCATCGCCACGATCCCGGGGATGAGGTCGGGCTCGTTGTCCTCGGCGACCACGTGGTCCCACATGACATGTGGCGGGTGACTCACGAAGTCGATGCAGTGGAGATAGAGAGGTCGCGAGTCATAACCCTTCTCGCGGAAGAACTCACTGGACCTCATGACGTCGTCCCAGGTATTCCCACCGACGAGCTTCTCGGCCATCAAGTCGAAGCCCGGCAGGACTACGTCGTCGAAGAACTCGCGGATCCAGCCAGGGGGCTCGCCGATGCAGATCGGGGTGCCCAATTGGACCGTGTAGCCGTTGTAACCACAGGCCAGCTCGTTGATGATGATGTCGCCCTCCTCCAGGGGTCGACTCGACGGCCAGGGGTTGCCGAAGACCATCCCGGGATTCGCCGTGGGCGTGGCGCCGAGGATGGTGAAGTCCATCTGTCCGCCACCATCCAAGACGGCGTGTGTCGCCGCAGCCGCCAGCTGGTATTCGGTCACCCCAGGGCGAGCGGCGGCCACCATGGCATGGAACGCCTGATCCATGAGCCGCCCCGCCTTCCGGACGCACTCGATCTCCTCAGGGCTCTTCACGTGGACCAACTCGTGGAAGAAATCCCCGACCCGCTCCAGGGTGGCCCCGGGCAGCCCGGCCTGCAGCCGCTCCCACTCGTCGACCGGTAGGTGATGCCCGAAGACGGGGTCGACGTACGAGAGACCGATCGTCCCGTCGGCCAGGCCCCACTCCTGGATCAGCTCCGCGATGACGTCGCCGGAATGGCCCCACCGTGAATGCCGGACGTCCTTGAGGGGAGTGGCGCGGCGAACCGCCTCGCGATGCGCCCCGCCCGGCCCACAGATCAGGACGGGCTCGCCCTCTGGAGGGACCACCACGTATGCCGACATGCCATGCCACTCCCAGTGGTTGCTGAGCCAGCGCATCCCGCCGCCCCAGCTCCAGTGATTAGGCCCACCTGATGCGATCAACACGTCGAGCCCGAGCCGCCTCATCTTCTCCTGGGTGGCATCGAAGCGCCGCTGGTACTCGGCGTCTGAGAACCTCTCGTAGACCGCGTCGGCGTACCAGGGTGTGTTGGCGACACGGCCGAAGAGCTCGGTGTGGAGCTTTCCTGCGGCGTCCTTGAAATCGACGTCACCGGGCGTCATTCGTCTCCTCCTTCACGAAACAAGCGAGTCGAGCAGGCCGAGCCCGTCGAGGTCGGCACGCAGCGCTTCCATGCGCTGGTCGCTGAGCGGGATCAGCGGGGGACGAACCGGGCCCTGGGGCAGCCCCATCAGGCCCAACCAAGCCTTGAGCTCGGCGATCGGGATCGCACCCGCCCCCTGTGCCAGCCATTGATCGCGCATCCATCGCTCGAACGCGCCTCGCTCCCGCTCCAACGTCCCGTGCAACGCCCACGCTTCTTCGATGGCTCCCGAGTCGGCCAGACTCGTGTAATCCCGCACGGGTCGGTGGTCCGGGGTCTGGTACATGGCGAGCGCAGGCGTCGACATCAGAGATTGGAAGCCGTGATCCAGATGAAGGCTCAGCCAGTCAGCCTCATCGGCGTCGCAAACCACGATCCGGTCACCCACCAGGTCCTGCACCTCGAGCAGGTGGTCTCTCGGCTTCGGGTTCTTGATCCCGCAGACCGTCTCGAGGTCGCTCAGCTCGGCAATGAGAGCCGGGCTCAGGGCATAGCCGGAGTACGAGGTGTTGAACAGGAAGAACGGCACCGAGGACTCCGAGGTGAGCCGTCGGAACCAGTTGCGGACGAGGTCGTCGGAAGGCTTGATCGGGAAGTAGGGGTTGATCGCGATCACGAAATCGGCGCCGATCTGCTCGGCGTGCCTGCTCAACTGGGCCGCCTCCGAGTACACGTGATGACCGATATGGGCCATGATCGGCACCCGTCCCGCAGCGGCGCCGACTACCAGCTCGTGGACCCGGGCTCGTTCCTCGGTCGTCATCGCCCAGAACTCGCCCATGACCCCGCCGCAGAAGATGCCGTCGACCGACAGGCCATCGATGTAGTAGTCGACGGCCTTGCGCAGTGTCCCCTCGTCGAGATCCCCCGTTGGGGTGAAGGGGGTGGGAATCGCGATCCACAGCCCTCTGACCTTTTCGAACGCCGTCTCTTTCGCCCGGCTCAGCGCAGACATGATTCGGTGGCCTCCCTCACAGAGATGAGAGCACTTCTCGGCACGCTAGCAGCGCATACGTTTGTGCGGATCAGTCTGCAACGGGGTCGGTGCTGTCCGACGTGAACTCGATAAAGCCGATCCCCACCAGCTGTCGAGACCGGCATCGGGTCACCCGGTCCTGATCAACTCCAGCGGGAAGGATGCAACGACACGGCGCCTTGGTCCGTGACCACACACAACTCGCCGACCTGGACACCCACCGTCTCGTCACGTGAGATGACGTTGGGCTGGATCACCACCGTTTGGCCGGGCTCGAATACCCAGTCGTCGTCGACACCATGGGTGGTCTCCCTGGTGCGGATCGACGGGGGCAGGAGACCGATGCCATATCCGTGCACGAGGCCGTCCCTGATGGTGAACCCTCGGTTCGAGATGCCTCAGAGGCACTCCCATACCTCTTCGACCCCGGCACCTGTCCTGATGGCTCGCGGCGACGGCGTGGTACACCTCCTCGGCCACCGCATGCAGCTCGGCGATCTGAGGGGATGGGCTCCTCTCCCACGGTGAAGGTGCGAAGACCCTGACCGGCGTAGCCGGCGTAGGAGACGCTGATCTCACAGGTCACCACATCTCCCGCTTGGATCTCCCGGTTGGACAGGACCTGTGCCGGCACGCAGCGCTCCGGGCTGCTCATCGGCGTGGAGGCGATGTAATAGAAGGTGGTCAGCCCGCCAACACCGAGATACGAGCTCTCGATGGCAGCGGCCAGCTCGAACTCCCTGACCCCGGGTCGGCAGCGCGTCCCGCAGCCCGGCCAGGGCGGCATCGGTGATGGGCCGCCCCTCTTCTCAGCCACTCCAACTCCTCGTCGCTCTTCTTGAGCCGGATCGTTCGGAAACCACGGGTGACATCGGTGAATCGACATCGGTCGCCGGTCGTCCGCCGCATCGAGTCGTATTGCTGGTAGGGCATCCATCCGACCACGCCCACTTCGACGGCACCCCTGGCGAGCAGGTCCTCGCCAACCGTGACTCCGTTGTCTGCTCCACCCCATCGGACGTCCTCGAGAAAGGAGACCTCGGACGCGTTGGGACGTGGTTGTAGCTCTGGGCGAAGAGAGCCGGCTCGCCGTCGAGGGGGAAGACCACATAGTTGTCCCGCATCCCCAGGTAGCCGGAGAGGTAGTACACATCGGCCTGGGCTGTCCGGTTCTGTGCCGACCAGCCGAAGACGACCAGACCGTCGAGTTCGTGCTGTCGGATGAAGTCACCGACCAACACCCTTCGTCGGTGGATCTCGGCGTCGCTGAATCGGGGGTAGAGGTCCCTGTCGTGGGGCATCAGGCTCAGCTCCGTGGTTGGCTGGGGCCGGGGGACCATAGCCGTCGCACCGATGGCCCAGAGTCACCCTGGAATCGGTTGACAGTCCTCCGCGCCGATGGGTAGCGTGCAAACGATTGGGCCGACCGATCGAGCCCGTTCGAATGGGGAAAAATCGAGGAGGAATCCCATGGGACGAAAGTCGATTGCGTGGAGGATCGTGGCCTTGCTGGCCATTCTTGCGCTGGTGACCGCGGCCTGCAGTAACGCCGCTACCGATGACACCGGGGCCACCGATTCCACTGAAGCGGCCAGTGGGGACGTCCCCAACCCCGATGTGCTCATCGCAACGGTGAACGACGACGTCTTCAATCTCGACCCGGCCGCGGTCGATGACAACGACGTCGGCATGAACGTGATCCTGAATGTGTACGACCGGCTCCTCGCCCTCGCTCCGGAGGATGGCGCCGTAGTTCCGTCGCTGGCCACGGAGGTCCCCACCGTCGAGAACGGGCTGATCTCCGAGGACGGGCTCACCTACACCTTCACGCTTCGCGAAGGAGTCGTCTTCTCCGATGCCACCGAGCTGACCGCCGAGGACGTGAAGTACTCCTGGGATCGGGTCGTGGAGATGAATCTCCCCGAAGGTCAGGCCCAGCTCTTCGACAACGTGGCCGAGACACGGGTGGTGGACGACCTCACCTTCGAGGTCACCCTCAGTCAGGTCGACGCCTCGTTTCTGGCCTACCTTGCCGCCCACTCGGTGGCCAGTGTGGTGAGCCAGGACTATGTCGAGGCCAACGGTGGCATTACCGCCGGCCAGCCCAACGAGCACATGGCGGCGAACATGGCGGGTTCCGGGCCCTACACCCTGACCAACTGGGAGCGGGCTGACCGTATGGAGTTCGATATCAACCCCGACTACTGGGGTGAGCCGGCTCATCTGCCGGTGCGCTGGGAACTGATCGTCGACTCACCGGCAACGGGTCTGCAAGCCAGGGAATACGACATCGTCGACATCAGCCCCACCGACGTGCCTTCCTTCGAGGGGATCGAGCATGCTGTGCTGAACACGGAGGTCCTCGACCTTCAGGTGCTCCAGATCGGGATGAATATGAACATCGCCGAAGGTGCTCTCCCCGAGGGGGACACCATCCCGCTCGACTTCTTCCAGGACCTGCGGGTGCGGCAGGCCTTCAACTACGCCTTCGACTATCAGGGCTACATCGATGGGATCCTCGGCGGCCTCGGGGGGCGCAACAGCTTCGTCCTCCCGGTGGAGATGTATGGCTACGACCCCGCGGCCCCCATCTACGAGACCGACCCGGCGATGGCCGAGCAGCTCTTCACCGAGGCCGGCTATTGGGACGAGGGATTCACGGTATCGATCTACAGCGACCAGACCCATGAGGGCTTCACCGGGGCGGCGATCACTCTCAAAGACAGCATCGAGGCGCTCAACCCCAATTTCCATGTCAACGTCCTGGCGGTGCCGGAGGCGCAGTTCGACGAGGTGCTCGTGACGGACCCGCTCCCCACGGCGATGTGGTCGTACACCAGCTCGCAATACAGCACTCCCGACGCCTATTTCTTCGACAGTGCCTTGTCAGACGGGCGTTACGGCGCCGTCAACAGCTTCGCCGACGGGTACTCCGACCCGGCAGCCATCGACGACATGGTCAACTCGGCGAGGACCGCGCTCGACGAGGAGACCCGTCTCGGCATCATCTCAGACCTCCAGACCGCCCTCTACGAAGAGGCGATGTGGATCATGCCGGCCAACGAGGGCGCACCGACGGCGAGCGGGGACTGGGTGACCGGTCACATCGAGAACCCGATGTGGCATCGGCCGTCCCAGTACTGGGCGATCTACGACAAGTAAGCATGGATTCGAGGCCGCCGGCGGAGCATCTGCCCTGCAGGCGGCCCTCCATCTCTGGTCCGGAGGTGCCGTAGACTCGGGCGAGGAGATCTGAAGGTTGCATAAGTACATCGGTCGCCGGCTGCTGGCACTGCCCTTCGTCATCCTGGCGGTGAGCATCCTGGTCTTCGGTCTCACCCGTCTCGGAGGCACCACAATCGGCCCCTATCTCGCTCCCGGGATGACCGATGAGGAGATCGCCGCCCTCGAGGAGCGATTCAACCTCGACGAGCCGGTCCCCATGCAATACCTGGCCTGGCTCGGCGGGGTGGTCCAAGGAGACCTCGGCTGGTCGGCCGTGTCGGTGGCGCCGGTCATCGACGTTTTTCGCGAGAAGATCCCGGCCTCGTTCGAGCTGGGGGCAGCGGCCGCCGTGTGGGCAGTCACGTTGGGGATCGGGTTGGGAACGTTCGCAGCCCGACGCCGCAATCGGGTACAAGATCAGCTCACCAGCGTGGTGGCGGTGGGCGGGGCCAGCATGCCCACCTTCTGGTTGGGGATAGTGCTTCTCATCATCTTCTGGTCCTATCTGGGCTGGTTTCCTCATGGGAGGTCCGATCCCGAGATCTGGAACAGCATCCCCCATCCCACCAACTTCTACATCATCGACTCGATCCTCGCCGCCAACTTCGATGCCTTCAAGGATGCCATCTGGCACCTCGTTCTGCCGGCTCTCACCCTCGGTTATGCCGCCGTCGGCATCGTCACCCGGATGATGCGGTCCTCGCTGCTAGAGGAGATGGGGCGGGACTATGTCGACGCCGCCCGCGCTCGCGGCCTCCCCGAGAACCTCGTCGTCCGCCGTCACGCTCGACGCAACGCCTTCATCCCGACCATCACCGTCATCGGCCTTTCTGTCGGGATCATGTTCGAGGGCACCGTGGTCGTCGAGACGATCTTCGGCTGGCCCGGCCTGGGTAGCTGGATGGCGAGCTCAGTGCTCGCAGGTGATCAGGCGACCACCCTCGCCTTCGTCATCTTCACCAGCATTCTCTTCCTGGTCATCAATCTCGTCATCGACGTCCTATACGGGTATCTCGACCGCCGTGTCGTATTGAGGAAGGCCTAGCCATGTGGTTCCAGGCGGTCCGTGCCGAGCGAGCACCGGGTGTGGTGGTGCGGGAGTCGCCACTCAGGGTCAAGGCGGGGCGACTCGCCTCGACCATGAGAGATGTGTTGAGCAAGGGGAGCGCGAGGTTTGGGGCAATCATGATCGTGCTCCTATTGGGCATGGCCATCTTCGCGCCGCTCCTGGTCGACGAGAACCCGCGCGGCGCCTACCAGATGCCGCGGGACCTGAGTGCGGTAGCGGCGCCACCAGGGACACCGGGTCACCCACTCGGCACCACCCGTCTCGGAGGCGATGTCCTCTACGGCATCGTCTGGGGCGCCCGCCTCTCGTTGCAGCTCTCGATCTACGTGGTCGCCGGCGCCATGTTCATCGGTCTCATCGTCGGATGCACTGCTGGCATCATCGGCGGCAAGGTGGATGCCATCTTGATGCGAGTGGTGGACGTCTTTCTCTCCATCCCAACCCTGGTCTTCCCCCTCGCCATCGCCGCCATCCTTGGCCCATCGTTCGCCAATATCGTGGTGGCGCTGGCGGTGATCATGTGGGCACGCTACGCCCGGATCATCCGAAGTCAGATCCTCCAGGTGCGCGAGGAAGACTATGTCGACGCGGCGCGGACCATCGGGGACTCCAAGTTCGGGATCATTCGAAGGGACATCCTGCCCAATTCGTTCACGCCGGTGGCCGTGCAGGCGACTCTGGACATGGGTCATGCCGTGCTCTTGGGGGCGACTCTCGCCTTCATCGGGTTGGCCGTCGCCGGCCAAGCGGAGTGGGGCACTCTGGTGAGCGAGGGGCAGGCCGACATCGTCGCCGGGAGATGGTGGACTTCGACATTCCCTGGTCTGATGGTGTTCCTGTGGGCCCTTTCGTTCAACCTCGTGGGAGACGGTCTGCGTGACGCCCTCGATCCTCGCACCGAAGGGCGTTGAGGCGGCTCAGCGGTACTTGATGCCGGTACCCGTGCTGAACACCAGAACACGGTCCTCGGCTCCGACCCAACCCTGATCGCGCAGGATCCCCAGAGCCGCCCAGGCCGCCCCCGCCTCGGGACAGGCGTCCACCCCGGTTGACGCTGACATCGCGGCCGCCGCTGGAGCGATGTCCGCCTCGGGGACCGCGATGACGGTGCCTTTGGTCTCGCGTACTGCCCGGAGACACAGGAAGCCGGCTATGGGGTTGGGCACCCGGAGCCCGTATGCCGTGGTCTCGGGATCGGGCCAGGGCTCGGTACGCGCCCTGTTGTTTCGGAATCCTTCGACCACCGGCGCGCAACCGTCTGATTGCACCGAGACCAAGCGTGGCCGCCTCGGACCGATCCAGCCCATGGCTTCCATCTCGTCGAACGCCTTCCACATCCCGACGAGACCCGTCCCACCACCGGTCGGGTAGACGATCACCTCGGGTAGGTCTCCATCGAACTGCTCCCACAGCTCGTAGCCCATAGTTTTCTTGCCCTCGACACGGAACGGCTCTCTCAGGGTCGACAGGTCGAAGTCGCCCGGACGAAGGTTTTCGGCAAGCCAACGCCCGGAGTCGGAGATCGTCCCAGGGACCAGCTGGACGCGGGCACCGTATTGGCGGCACTCCTCCACGAAGGGGCGGGGAGTGTCCTCGGGCATGGCAACGAGGACGTCGACGCCGGTGGCGGCGCCATAGGCGGCGAGCGCTCCCGCCGCGTTCCCGGCCGACGAGGTGATGAGACGTCGCACCCCGAGGGCAACGGCAGCGGAAACGGCCATGGACATCCCGCGTGCCTTGAACGAGCCCGTGGGATTTCGGGCTTCGTCTTTCACCCAGGTCAAGGCGTCGGCCCGAACCAGCGGTGTCCACCCCTCGGTCAGCGACACTGCCGCCTCCGGCTGGATCGGGAGCACCCCCCGGTACCTCCAGAGGGAGTGCACCGACTTGTCGATCACCGCATCGGGGTCGGTGTCGGGCTTCAAGCGCATGTTCACCTGGAGCGGGAGGCCGCAGCGCTCACATGTCGAGTGGAGCCGCCCGACCTCATGGTGCGCACCACAGTCGAAGCAGGTCAGTGACTCGAGCTCGGGGTTGAAGGCGCTGAGTCCGCGGTTCTGCACAATCGTTATCTCTGATACCTTGGCATAGCCGGGTCAACCGTCCGCTGCCTCAATCGTTCCCAATCGTTTGCAGAACCATCGTATGACCTCTTTGCGTCTTGTCAGCTCCGCGACCCGGCTCGGGGCTCTCCTTTGCCGTGAAAGACCGGGATGGCGGCGAATGGCCGGTGTGGTCCTCCTTCTGACGGGTAAGACCACCACGATGTCGGCCCGATGAGCAACCGCAAGTCGCCCGGTCGTCGCTTCATCGTCGATATCACCCCGCTGCGGGAATCGCCCCGGTTCCGCATCCTGTATCTCGGCCAACTCCTGGCGCATTTCGGCCGCCAGATCACCGTCGTCGCCGTGCCGTATCAGGTGTTTCTCCTCACCGACTCGACCCTCGCCGTCGGCGCTCTGGGGATCGCGCAGTTCATCCCGCTCATGGCGGCGTCACTCGTGGGCGGGGCAGTCGCCGACGCCTTCGACCGCCGGATGCTCCTCGTCCTGGGCCACGTCATGCTCGCCATGACAGCTGTCGGCCTGATGCTCAACGCTTCCGCCGACGAGCCTGCAGTTTGGCCGCTGTACGTGCTGAGCGCCCTCAACGCCGCGCTCAGCGCGATCACCGGCCCGGCCAGGATGTCGGCGATCCCCGCTTTGCTGCGACGCGAGTTGCTTCCGTCGGGATTCGCCCTGAACTCGACAATGCACGAGGTCGCCGCGGCCCTCGGCCCCGCCCTGGCCGGTCTGCTAATCGCCAGTTACAGCCTTCCGTTCGCGTATGCCGCCGAGGCCGTCGCGTTCGCGGCCGCAGCTTTCACCCTCTTCTGGGTCGGGGTACTCCGCCCCGAGGGAGGCGGACGGGCGGTGAGCATCTCCTCGATCAAGGAGGGCTTCAGCTACCTGAAGGGCCAGCAACTCCTTCTGTCGGGATTCCTCATCGATCTGAACGCGATGGTCTTCGGGATGCCCACCGCCCTCTTTCCGGCGCTCGGCACCGAGATATTCGGTGGCGATGCATCGACTGTTGGCCTGCTCTACGCCGCCCCGGGTGTGGGTGCATTGGTCGCAGCCCTCACCTCGGGATGGGTGGGCTCGGTGTCGAGACGTGGCCGCGTCGTGGTCATAGCCGTCGTGATCTGGGGTGTCGCTATCACCATCTTCGGCCTGACCAGTCGCCTGCCCCTGGCATTGCTCCTCCTCGCCGTGGCAGGCGGAGCCGACGTCATCTCGGCCGTCTTTCGCAACACGATTCTCCAGCTGGTGGTGCCCGACTCCCTGCGCGGCCGCCTCTCCTCGATTCACACCGCAGTCGTTGGTGGCGGGCCCAGGCTGGGTGATCTGGAGGCTGGTGTCGTGGCTTCCCTGACCTCCGTCCGATTCTCGGTCGTGTCGGGCGGGATCGCATGTGTATTCGGCGCGTTGGCGATCGCGCGCTTCATGCCCCAGTTGTGGGACTACCGGGACGACGCCCCGGCGGCCGGGTTAGCCGGCGATGCCTTCGAGGAGACGGGCGACGTTGCCCCCGACGATTAGCTGTCGCTGCTCATCGGACAGCCCGGGGATGGCATTGACCGTGTCTACCGGTGTCGGATCCCCCATGGGGAAGGGGTAGTCCGTCCCCATCACGACGTGGTCGGCGCCAACATGGCCTACCAGGAACGCCAGGGCACCGGAGTCGTGCAGGACGGTGTCGTAGTAGAGCCGGCGTGCCATCTCGGACGGCGATGTCGTGATGTTCTGAGCGGCGAGTCTGGGCACCGCATCGAAACCTCGTTGCATGCGACCCAGCTGGTAGGGGAGGAACCCGCCACCGTGCACCACGCAGATCCTCAGACCGGGGTAACGCTCGAGGGCGCCGCTGAAAAGGAGGTGGGCCATCGCGATCGTGCTCTCGGCCGGGCGACCGACCATGTTGTCGAGGAAGTTGCGGGACAGATCGACTCCGGGAAGAGGGTCGCATGGGTGGATCACCACGATGCATCCCAGGTCTTCGGCTGCTTCCCAGAAGGGGTCGAGCCCGGCCCGGTCGAGGTCGACTCCGGCAACGGTGGTCGCGATCTGAGCTCCGGCCATGCCCAGATCCCTAACGGCGTGGGCGAGCTCGCCAGCGGCGCTTTCGGGTTGTTGCAACGGGATAGTGCCCAGGGACAGAAAGCGCCCTGGCCGCTGCCGCGCCTCTTCGGCGAGGATCTCGTTGTAGCGACGCGAGTACTCGATCCCGGCATTGCCGTCGAGGGCATAGGCGGTGAGGTCGATCCAGCCGGAGAGCAATTGCACGTCGACGCCCGTCGCGTCCATTGCCTCGATGCGAGCATCCAGATCGCTGAGAACAGGGTTGAAGGGCTGGAGCCGCACCCGATCTCCGATGACGGCGTATTCGCCTGCTCCATCGTCCCTCAGCTCGATACCGAGCCGTGGCCCGTCGGACCGCAACATCTCGAGGAGGGAGGGGGGAATGCAGTGGGCGTGGATGTCATAGGTCGTCATCGTCGACTCCGGGGCACGATTCACGAGGAAGCCTGGGTCATGTGGGCGGAGAGTGACAGGTCGGGCTCGAGGATGTAGACACCCCCGTTGACCCGATCGGTGACGTAGACGGTGTGTTCCTCGGACACGTACACGTCGTTTATCTGCGCCGCAGCCTGGTTGGGAGGGCATTCCGGGATCCAATGAGCAACTTCGACCGGATCGTCCGGGTCGGCGAGGTCGAAGACCCGGAGGCCTGCGTTGAAGTAGGTGACGAAGACGAGCTCCTCGCTCCGATAGCTGTTCGGGCGGTTTTCGTGGAGGCAATGCGAGCCGAATCGCAGTCCCCGTTCGCAGAAATCTCCTTGCGGAACCGGGCAGATAGAGCGGACGAATGGGGAGTCCTCGTCCGAGATGTCCACGACTCTCACCATGTGACGGTCGCCTTCGCAGCCGTCCGAGATCGCCTCGTCGGTGACCACCACGAGGTCCCGATTGGGAAGGGGCAGACAGGTGTGAGTGTGACCCCCCTCGTCCCAACTCAGTCGGGACAAGGTCGTCGGCACAGCCGGATCGGAGATGTCGATCACCACCATGCCCCCATCCCAGAACCCGAGGTAGGCACGGTCGCCGTTGACCATGGCATGGTGGGCCATCCATCCTTCATTGACCGGTGACTCCAGGGTCTCCCCGCCCCCCGCCCACATGCCAGGCCACCACCAGCGACTCAGCTCGGTTGGGCGCGCCGGATCGGACACATCGACGATCAGCCAGATCCTCCCGGTGTAGCCCTCGGGGGTGGCCGAGATGTAGGCGAGGTCCCCGCCCTCGTACACGATGCGGTGAACACCACGACCACCGGTGTCGAGGAAGCCGACCGGTTGGGGGTCGAACGGGTCCCCGAGTTCATAGATGGCCATGCCGACCGGGGCCGGGCCTTCGCTGCGGAACAACTCGTGGTTGACCATGAGGAGACCGTCGGCCACCTGCACCTTGTGGGTGTGCGATCCAACCGGGGCGTCCCATTGTCGGACCAGCCGGGGAACGGTGGGGTCGGAGATGTCGAGGATCGAGGTCCCCTTCCCGCTTGGGCCGAAGTGGCCCACGTACAGAGCGTCTCCTCGCGGCATGACCTGCATCCCGTCTCCATGCCCGTTGAGATCGGAATGGCCCAGGAGCCGGAATCCGGATGTGTCCTCAGGGTGCATCTTCGTCTGTGTCCGACCGGGGCGGGATCTTGCACAAACGTTTGTAGCATGCCTTTCTCACCCATGCGAGACTACCTCCGACGACTCCGGGCCAGCGGTGGGCTGCGGGAGCCGGGGCTGGTGTCGACCGCTGTCCTCATCCTCACCGCCATCGCGTTCTTCCGGGTCGCCTTGCTTCCCGAGCTCGGCCGGGACCTGTCGATGTCGACATTTGCGTTGGGGATGGTGACCACGGTGTTCGCCGTCGGCAGGTTGGTGGCCGATCTCCCCGGAGGGCACTTTGCCGATCGGATCAGGGCGCTCGACCTCCTGGCCTTGTCGGCAGGCGGAGTGGCGCTCGGCAGCCTCGTCCTAGGCCTGTCCATCGAGGCATCGACGGTGTATGTCAGTGCTTTCCTCCTCGGCATCTCCTCGGCGACCACCAACGCCACCGGGATGACCTTCTTCTCCAATGTGGCGAGCGTTGGCAACCGGGGGACTTCCATGGCGGTGTTCTCCGCGGCCCTGCTCGGTGGTCAGGCAGTCGGGCCGGCGGTGGCAGGCCTGGTCTCGTCAGCTGCGGGATGGCGCGCCGCCATGTTTGTCGGCACGGTTGGAGCCGTGTCGCTGGCCATCGTCATCCTCGGGACCCGGTCCAAATGGCGGTCGACTGACCGCGCCGGTCCAGCCCGGGTGTCTCCGCCAGACGTGAGAGAGAGCCCTCCCTTGCTCTCGATGGCGGTGCTGCAGAGCGTGTCGTTCGCAGTCTTCCTCACTCTCGGGGCCGTTCCGCAGACCCTCGTCCCGCTGATTGGAGCCGACGAGCTCGGGCTCAGCACGGCGGCCATCGGGCTGGCCCTCGGCGTGGGCGGCGTCGCCCGCTTTCTCGGGACGTTTGTCGGCGGGTGGCTCTCCGACCGGGTATCGCGCAAGGCAGCCCTGGTGCCCGGTCTCCTCGGGCAGGCTGCTGGTGTGGCCCTTCTCGCCCTCGAGCCCAGCAAGGCCCTCTGGCTCAGCGCCATCGTCATCATGTCGCTGGCGAGCTTCGCGGTGCCCGTGGCCGCCACGATGGTCGGTGACATGACCGAGCCCGGGCAGGTCGGCGCCCGCCTGGGCCGGTTCCGATTCGCGGGCGACATCGGGTTGATCACAGGGCCCCTCGTGGTCAGCGCCCTGTTCGAAGGCGTCGGTCGGGCTCCCGCATTTCTCTTTGTCGCGCTCGTCCTGACTACCACAGCAGTCGTCTCGTGGCGGTTGTTGCCGGACGGTCCTGTCTCAATTCCGCGATGAGGGGTCGAACCAGTCGATCGGGGGTCATTTCGTTACCCTCGCTGCGTGAGTGCTTCTGGCAAGGGGATGACGCGGGCATCGAGGCCGCCCACGCTGCGGGATGTCGCCAGGGAGGCCGGTGTTCACGTTTCGACGGTCTCGCGTGTCCTCAATGGCCAAGCGGCCGCAGGCCGGATCACCCCCGACACTGAAGAGCGGATCAGGGAAGTCGCCCACAGGCTCGGCTATCGCCGCAACACAATTCGCGCGCGCTCTGCGCACCGGCCGCACCCTCGTGGTAGGGATGGTCGTGCCCGACGTCGCCAACTTGTACCAAGCGGGCATCACCAGGGGGGCAGGCGATGTGCTCTACGCGGACGGCTATTCGCTGATCCTGGCGAGCACCGATGACGACCCCGATCACGCCCAGTACCAGGTCTCCGCGATGCTCGACGTCCGGGCCGAGGGCCTGATGTACGGGGTCGCCCGCGACGACGATCCGGTCCTGGCGGGCATCGTCGACGAGGCGGTGCCGGTGGTCTTGTTCAATCGGGCGGCGCCCGGCCGGGGAATAAGTGCCGTGCTCCCCGACGACCGTGCCGGCACGAGGCAAGCCGTCGAGCACCTGCTCACGCTCGGTCATTCCAGGATCGTCCACGTCGGCGGCCCCGAGGACGTTTCGTCGACTGTGAACCGGCTCGAGGCGTTCGAGGAGACACTTCGGGACGCACATCTGACCGGAGGACACGATTTCGCCCAGCGTCAAACCGAGGAAGAGGGGTACCGGGTCACCATGGGGTTGCTGGAGCAGCGCCCCGACACGAGTGCAGTTCTCGCCGCCAACGACCGGCTGGCGTTGGGAGCCATCGATGCCATCCGCGCCAGTGGCCGATCGTGCCCGGACGACGTCTCCGTGATCGGCTTCAACGACATGCCATACAGCGACCGCTTCTCGCCCCCGCTCACCACCGTCCGGATCTCCCAATACGAGCTCGGGGCACTGACGGCGCGGCTCCTGCTGGAGACCATTGCCGACCCGGGGAGAGCCGCCGAGACCCAGTTGGTCTCCACTCAGCTGGTGGTGAGAGGCTCCACGGGCCCAGCCCCAAACTGACACTCGCCCTTCCCGGGTTTAGGCTCTCCTGTGAACAACCGTTTGTGCAGAGGCCGGAATGGGCGTGGAGGAAGCGAGACCGATGGATCTCGAGCAGATGGAACTCGAGCAGATGCTCCTCGCCAACATGACCCAGCCACGGGCGGAGGAGGCGTTGGGTAGGGGCACCGTCGTCCTCGTCACCGGCAGCATCGAGCAGCACGGCGGCCATCTCCCCCTGGGCACAGATGCACTCGCCGCGCTGACCATCGCCCTCAGAGTCGGGCAGAGACTCGAAGCCCCGGTCCTTCCACTGTCCCCGGTGGGGGTCGCCCCCTATCACCTGCATTGGGCCGGGTCCTTGAGCATCAACCCGGACACGCTGGCCTCGCTCATGCTCGACGTGTGCCAGGGCATGGCGGCAGCGGGTGTGGAGCGGGTCATCGTCGTCAATTGGCACGAGGGCAACTCATCTGCAATCCGCGTCGGGGCCGATCGCGTCCAAGCCAATCTTCCCCTGCGTGTGATCGTTGCCGAGGCGCACCTCATCACCAACGGGCTCTTCCCTGATGAGATGGAGTTCACCCACGCCGGTTCGATGGAGACTGCGGCGGTACTTGCTCACGATCCTTCCTTGGTTCGGCTGGAAGAGCGGATCGATGGCGACGATGTCGACAGGGGCACCGATGGCCACGCGGTGTTCCGGCGTCGTGACGTGTTTCCGGTGATGAAGGACTTCAGGGAAGTCGCGGTCACCGGCTGGTACGGCACCCCCGAAAGCGTGAGCCTGGAACGAGCTCGGGAGATCATCGACGCAGTCGCAGATCACATCGTCAGCGCGGTCGAAGACGTCTGGAAGACCTTGGTCGAGCGAGCCGATACCGACGGGTCTTCTCCACGATGAAGACCATGCGAGCCGCGGTGTTGCGGGCATGGGGGAACCTCGTCGTCGAGGAGATCGAGGTGCCGGAACCCGGGCCAGGCGAGGTCCTGGTCAGAGTCAAGGCATGTGGGCTGTGTGGCACCGATCTCAAGATGGTGCGCGGGGCTTTCCAGGAGCGGGGCTGGCCCCCATCCTTGCCCTTCGTGATCGGTCACGAATGGTCGGGTGAGGTCAGCACCTTGGGTGATGGTCTGGAGGATTTCGGGCTTCGGCCCGGGGACCGGATCGTGGCGGAGAACCATATCGGTTGCGGGCGCTGCCCGATGTGCCGGAGTGGTCGGTACAACCTGTGTGAGAAGGCAGGCACCAAGGGCTACCGCCTCTACGGGCACACCGCGCCAGGTGCACTGGCCGAATACGCGGTGCGCCCGGCGCAAATGCTGCACCATCTCCCGGACTCGGTCAGCCCTCTGGAAGGCGCCCTGGTGAACCAGGGCGCGCTGACCGTCCATGCCCTGCGAAGAGTCGACTTCCTCCCCGGTTCCACTGTCGCCATCTTCGGCCCGGGTCTGCTCGGGTTGCTCACCGTCGCAGTCGCCGCGGCCTCCGGGGCTTCCCAGATCCTGGTGGTAGGTCGGGGTGGCCGACTCGACCTGGCCGCCAAGATGGGTGCTGAAATCGTCGACTACGAGAAAGAGGATCCGGTTGCTGGGGTGCGTCGCCTCACTGCCGGCCGAGGAGTGGACTACGTCTTCGACTGCACCGGCGACCCGGGTGTGCCTTCGCAGGCAATCGGCGCGGTGCGCCGGGGCGGCCAGGTGGCCATTCTCGGCCTCTCCGGGGGAAAGCCCGCCGAGATCGACGTCGACCGTCTGACACTCGACGAGGTCGACGTCATCGGGGTCCGCTCCAGCCCGAACGCCTACCCGGCGATGATCGCCCTGATGCAATCGGGCAAGGTCGATCTCAGCCCTCTGGTGACTCACGTCTATCCCCTGGAGAAGGTCGGGGAGGCGCTGGCGGCCCTCGAATCCCGCGAAGCGGTTCGGCCAATCGTGGAGATCTGACCAATGGCCTTGGTGGAGCATCCCCACATCTCTCTGTTCGGGACGACCGAATGCACCTGCACCGACGAGGAGGCCAAGGCCCTGTCGGTCGTGGCCGCGTATCGGGTGGCCAAAGTGTCGGATAGGGCGCCATTCCTCGCCCCCGGCTTCAAGCGCCACCGGGCCGGGTTCACTCATGTCGGTGAGTTGTGGGAGCACGAGGGCCCGGGGGGTATGGACGACGACTCGATCCGAGATCGGCAGAACATCCTCCTCGACCTGACGGCGAAGCGCGACAAGGTCTGGGGGATCTTTCGGGTGGTGGGCACCCACACCGGAGCGCTGTACGGGATACCGAAGACGGGTCGTCACGTCGACGTCGTGGAGGTCGGCTTGTGGCGAGTCGAGGACGGGCTCATCGCCGAGGCGTGGTATTTCGGAGATGAGCTCGGCCTGCTGAGGGCCCTCGCACTCAATCCGCCGGATCTGACGGCATCGCAGTAGACCTGCCGTCGTGAGCCCGGCCTTCCCGTCGATCGCCGCGGCCTACGCCTCTCCCGGGCTCCGGTGACGGCAGAATTCGCCCTCGTCCTGGCCGTGATCGGCGTCGCCTACACCGTCAAGGGTGTCGCCGGGATGGGTGGGCCGCTGTTGGCCGTGCCGTTCATCGCCGCACTCACCAGTGTCGAGTACGCCGTCGTCGTCCTCTCTCTGGCCAACATGGTCTCGAATGGGTGGTTGCTCTGGGAGCACCGGGCCGGCGCCAGGGGCACCGGCTTCGTGATGATTCCCTTTCTCGCCGTCGGCACGGTGGCGACCGTCGCAGGGACTTGGGCGCTCACCGAGATCGATGACCGAGTTCTCTCGGTGATCATCGCCATCGTCATCGCGGCCTACATATGGCGCTATGTGGCCAACCCTCGATTCGGTCTGGACAGGGAGACCGCCCGGCGGATCGTGGCCCCGATGGGCCTTGTTGGCGGTGGCTTGCTCGGAGCCACCGGCACGGCCGGCCCGCTGATCATGACGTATCTGCACAGCATCCGGATGAGTCGGGCCTCCTTCATCCACATGATGAGCCTCACCTTCACCGTCTTCGGCGGGATCCAGTTGGTGACCCTGGTGGTGTTGGGGGCCTTCACACCTGAACGAACCACCCAGGCTCTGTGGGCCATCGTGCCGGTCACGGCGGCGACATTGGTCGGGATACGGATTGGGAGGGTGATCAACCAAAAGACGTTCGAACTGGTCGTTCTCGGCTTGCTGGCATTCGCCGCGGCGCGCGCCTGCTCTGGTCCGCTTTCGGCTGAGAGCCCTAGGGCCGTGTGCCGCGCGAGGTGTAGAGCAGACAGGCGGTGAGGCGGCCCCCGCCGATCTCCTCCAACTCCACCGGAGGAACCGGGGCAAACGTGATGCTCACCTTTCGGCCTTCAGTCGACATGTCTTCGAGTGCGGCTCTCATCGCGGGTGGGGTGTCACCGTGACGGAACGCCTCGACAGCGGCTGCCGCAGCCGCGTCGTCGTGGAACACCAACGTCGCGTCGAAATTGGTGCGGCGCTCGACATCAGCCAGACCCTCAGAGAGAGCGTCGCGCTCGTGGAGCCAGCGAACCGCATCATCGACTTCCCAGCCGCATGCAGGGGTGACGACCGGGCAGCGCGTGTGGAATCTGCATCCCTCGGGTGGGTTGGCCGGATCGGGCACCGACCCGTGCAGCCCCTTCATCTCGGATTCTTCCGCCTTGATGTCCGGATTGGCAGCCAGGAGCGCCTCGGTGTATGGGTGTCGGGGGTCTTCGAACAACTGCTCGGCCGTCCCCTGCTCGGCGACTTTTCCCAGGTACATGACCGCGATGCGATCGCTCATGAGCCGCACCACGCCGAGGTCGTGGCTGATGAAGAGATAGGTGAGCCCACGCTCGCGCTGCAAGTCGTAGAGGAGGTTGAGGATCTGGGCCTGCACCGACACGTCGAGGGCCGAGGTGGGCTCGTCGAGCACGATGAACTCGGGATCGAGGGCGAGGGCCCGGGCAATCGAGATCCGCTGCCGCTGGCCACCGGAGAACTGATGAGGGAACCGGTAGAGATGCTGTCGCCCCAGCCCCACCCCCTCGAGCAGGGAGACGACCCGCTCGGTGAGCTCCTGGCCGGAGGCCTCGTTGTAGACGCGGAGGGGGCGCCCGACGATGTCCTTGACGAGTTGTCGAGGATTGAGGGAGCTGAACGAGTCCTGGAACACGACCTGGCAGTTGCGCCGATATGTCCTCCAAGCCTTGCCCGAGAGCTGGTCGATGCGATGGTTGTCGTCGATCCGCTCCAGCTCTTTGAGTTGCTCACGAGTTCGTTCCCGCTCGGGGACGACCTCGATCTCGTCGAGAAGAGCAGCGTCCGCATCGGTCAGCCTGAAGTAGATCTTGCCTCCGGTCACCTGTGTCAACCCACTGATACAGCGACCGAGCGTCGTTTTGCCACATCCTGACTCGCCTACCAGGCCGACGGTCTCTCCGGGCCGCACGTCGAAAGACACCCCGTCGACTGCTCTGACCTGGCTCATGACCCGCTGCAGCGTGCCCTCCCTCATCGGGAAATGCTTTTCGACTCCGCGTAGTGAGATCACCGAGCGCTCGGCGGTGGAGCGCTCACTCGTCCCTCGTTCGGCACGAAGGGAGGTCACGACACCCACGCCTCGAGCCGGGGGAGGACGATCTGGGCGTCATCCACCTCATATGCGAAACAAGCGACGGAGTGGGTTTCCGCGATGTCGATCGTCCTCGGATCAGTGGTCCGACAGATCTCGACCGCGTAAGGGCATCTCGTGTTGAATCGACACGCCGGCCCGGGGTCCACGAGCTCAGGGACGTTGCCGACGATGGAGGCTAGCTCACCGCGTCGATGGGCGGCAGAGGGAACCGCAGCCATCAACCCTCGGGTGTAAGGGTGCAATGGGTTGCGGAAGATGTCTTCGGTGGTCCCGATCTCCACGATTCGACCGGCGTACATCACCGCCACCCGTTCACAGATCTCCTTGACCAGGGACAGGTCGTGGCTGATGTAGAGGACGGAAGTCTCGAGTCGCTCCTGCAGCTCTGCGATCAGCTCGAGGATCCGAGCCTGAATCGTGACGTCGAGGGCGGTCGTCGGCTCGTCCGCTATCAGCAGGTCCGGATTGCAGGCCAATGCTTGCGCGATGAGCACCCGCTGTTTCATGCCCCCGGAGAGCTCGTGGGGGTAGCTGTTCATGATCTTGCGTGGATTCGGGATCTGGACCTCGCTCAGCGCATCGGCCACCAGCTGGTCGACCTTCTCCTTGATCTTCTCCCCCTTGGAGCGCAGGGGAGGGATCTCGAGCAGGAACCGTTCTAATGAGTTGGTCTGTTGTCTGGCGGCACGACGGTAGATGGGTGCCGCGGTCGGCCCGAGAGCCCCGAGGATCTCCTCCGACCTGTGTTGGTAGAAGACCTCGGCGATCTGGCTCCGGATCGAGAGTGCGGGGTTGAGCGCCTTGCCTGGGTCCTGGAAGATCATGGCGATGCGGTCGCCGCGGATGCGCAGCATCTCGTCATCCGTGATCGTCAGGAGGTCGATCGGCCCTTCGCCCGCACGTCGCGCGACCGAGGACCAGAACAGGACCTCACCCCCGGCGTAGACCCCCGGCGGGGTCGGCACCAGCCGGTTGAACGAACGGGCGGTCACGCTCTTGCCGCAACCGGTCTCACCGACCAAACCGAAGGTCTCCCCGTCCCGGATCTCGAAAGAGACACCGTCCACGGCATGCACCATCCCCGCTTTGGTCTTGAAGTGGACCTGCAGATCGCGGACCTCGGCCACGAGGGGTCGAGTCGATCTCTCCCGGGCGCCGGCTATCGAAACTGTCATCGGGTCGGCACCTCCCGAGACACGACGCCGGGGCCGTGGATGGCGCGGATGCAGGGGCCGATCATCATCTTCCCTTTACCCACAATGCTCGGATCCCGCTCGCCTTGAACGCCGTTCACGCCGGCAAGTATTCCATCGATCGGGTGCTCGGGCGCCGTCTCACCACATCACCTCCGGCGGCGTAGCAATCGATTGCTGAACCGGCTCCGCACGATATAACATCACCTCCCGGGGTGCAACAGGTGGTGGGCCCGGGCCGATGGTGGGGCCTGCCTGGGCCAGGGAGCGGCGCTTGAGACTGGTCAGATATCTCGCAGAGGACGGTCCCCGCTCCGGGTTGCTGGAAGATTCTCATGTCGTCGGCGTCACTGCCGAGTTGCTCGCACCGGACGACATGATGGGGTTGATCGACCTGGTGATGGGTCCCGGTCTGGCTGGGTTGGACCTCGCCGGGGATCGGGTGCCGCTGTCGAGCGTCTCTCTTCTCGCCCCACTCCGGCCCCGGAAGAACGTGTTCGCCATCGGGAAGAACTACATCGAGCACGTCCGGGAGCTCCCCGGGGCCGACGTCGCGGCCGAGCCACCTCCGGAGTATCCGATCCTGTTCAGCAAGCCGCCGACATCGGTGATAGGGCCTGGTGAGGACATCGACACCAGCAACGATCCCACCTCCACGACGGACTACGAGGGCGAGTTGGCGGTGGTCATCGGCAGGACCGGCAAACGAATCGAGACCAAGGACGCCATGAGCCATGTCCTCGGCTACACGATCGTCAATGACGTGACAGCACGGGCGCTGCAGAGAAGACACGGGCAATGGCTGACGGGCAAAGGCCCGGACACGTTCTGCCCCATGGGGCCCTGCATACTCACTGCCGACGAGGTTGCCGACGTCAGCGAGCTCACGATCCGCACGTCGGTCAACGGTGAGGTCCGCCAGAATGGGTCTCTCTCCGATCTCATCTTCGACATCCCAACGCTGATCGCCACCATCTCATCGGTGATGACACTCGAGCGTGGCGACGTCATTGCCACCGGGACACCCCCTGGGGTTGGCATCGGATTCGACCCACCGCATTATCTCCGGAACGGAGATGTCGTGGAGATCACGATCGATCCGATCGGGACGCTCACCAATCCGGTGATCTGATCGTCGCGTCGTAGCCGCAATCGTTTTCGCGGCGTCGGTGCCTTGAGTACCGTGGCCGAGGTCTGGCGCAGGAGGATCTAGATGGCCCGATTCGCGGTGAAGACACCGACACATCACACCACGTGGGGGCAAATGCTCGAGGTTTGGCAGGCGGCCGATGAGATCGACCTCTACGAAACGGCCTGGAACTTCGACCACTTCTACCCGATTCGGGGCGACACCGACGGGCCCTGTCTCGAGGCATGGGTGACCTTGTCCGCTTTGGCGCAGGCCACCAAGCGCATCCGGGTGGGGACCATGGTCAACGGCATGCATTTTCGGCACCCAGCGGTTCTGGCCTCGATGGCGTCGTCCCTCGACATCGTGTCGGGGGGCCGCCTCGAGATTGGCCTCGGCGCCGGCTGGAACGAGGCGGAGGCCGATGCCTACGGACTGTCGCTGGGCACGGTCGGTGAGCGGATGACTCGCTTCGAAGAGGGGACCGAGGTCATTCACCTCCTGCTCACACAGGAGCAAACCAACTTCGACGGTCGTTTCTTCGATCTCACCGATGCGCGCAACGAGCCAAAGGCAATTCAGCAACCCCGCCCCCCCATCGTCATCGGTGGCCGTGGCGAGAAGCGAACACTGCGCCTTGTCGCCCGTTTCGCATCGATGTGGGACGCCCTGTTCGTCGAGGACGAGAAGGAGGAGTGGCTCCGACTTCGAGACGTGATGTGGGCCCACTGCGAGGAAGTAGGCCGCGATCCTGGAGAGATCTCCTGCTCGAGCCACCTCTCTATGGGCCCTGAGCCCGACCCGGCTGAGGTGGCATCCCGGTCCGCGACCATGTTCGATGCAGGGATAGACGTCGTGATTCTGGGGTTCACCGCGGCGCACAACGGGGGCACGGTCGCTGCCATCGCCGAGGCGTTGAGCGACGTCGGTTGAGTGGGCCCCTGTGGGCTCTGGTGGCGGCCATCGGGTTCGCGTTCCTCCAGGCCTCGAATCGGAAGGCGAACCAACTCGTCGACGCCTACCGAACCGCGTTCGGTTTGCTCGTTGCCGTCGAGTTCGTCCTGTTGGCGCGCATCCTGGTCCTCGGTGACCTGGACCTCCTCTTCTCGGCACCCATCTCGGCCGTCCTGATATTTGGATTGACCACGTTGTTCCACTTCGTGGGCGGCTGGACTCTCCTCGCCTTGAGTCAGCAACAGATCGGTGTAGCTCGCACCGGCGCCCTGATCTCGGCCGCCCCCATCATCGGCACCTTGGTAGCGGCTGCCGCCTTGGATGAGCCGCTCACCGTTGCCATCGCCGCCGGGGTGGTGCTGGCGGTCATCGGGGTGTCGTTGATCTCCCTGAGCGGAGGCGCACGGGGCTCAGAGGATTGGCGGCGGCCCTGGCTCGCCCTCACGGTGGCATTGATCTGGGGTTCGACCCCCCTCTTGATCCGACTGGGTTTGGAGCGGTTCGATCACCCGGTGGAGGGTCTCACCATCGGGCTGGCCACCAGTGTCGTGGTGTATGCGGTGTTGCTCACCATTCTCAAGGGATGGCGCGGACCGGTGCCCGGCGCTGCCATTCGATGGATGATGATCGGTGGCGTCTGCGGTGCGGTGGCGGTCTCCGCCCAGTGGATCTCGTTCGACCTGACCACGATCGCCATCGCCATCACCATCCAGCAGCTATCGGTTCTCTTCGTCATCGCGTTGGTGCCGATCATGTTCAGCCAGCCATTCGAGCGGATGAACCCGCGCTTCTTCGGAGGAGCCGTCCTCGTCCTGATGGGCGCTGCCATCGTCCTCTTGTCCTAGACGATCACCGAGATTGGGGAGAGCGGGACCAACTCGAAGATGATCTCGTCTTCCGGTCGCACCGGCACCGGTGGGACGACAGAGCCGGCGATCACCACCTCGCCGGCTCTGAGTCGTTGTCCCGCCGCCAGCAACAGGCCCGCGACGTGGCCCAGGATCGAGACGATGTCACCGGTGAGCGTTTCGAGATCGGCGGTGTCGGCGATCTCTGATCCGTTCCGCGTGACCCTGGCTCGCATCCCGTCCAGGCTGCCTCCGGCTCTAGAAGCGTCGGGTTGTCCGAGGATCACGGCCCTATGGAAGATGTTGCCGGCCATGACGTCACCGATGTCCTCCATTGGGGCGTCGATGTCGGCCAGCTCGATCGCCGCCCCCAGGCCTGAAATCGACTCGGCGACCCGATCGGGCGCATCCACGTCGCGGTCCATGTAGACGGCTATCTCCGGCTCGGCCACCGGGTTGACCCAACCGTGGCACGAGATCGTCGCCCCGGGCTCGCTCCGGTTGGCCTCGGGGAGGAACCCCAACAGCGGGCCGGTGAGCCCGAACTTCTCCTGCCAGGCGGGTGCCCCCAAGCCAAGCTTCCATCCGATCGTCCGCCCGCCGTGCTCGACGAGCCGAGAACGTTCCTCCAGCATCCGGCGGACCCCTTCGCGCACAGCCGGGTCGTCCCAGCCGGGGGTGGTCATGTGGATTCGGCCTCGTAGCCGGTGTCCTCGAGCGCCCCGGCCCCACTCCAGCCCCACACCAGGACGACGTCCTCGTCGCCGGTGTTGTCGAAACCGTGCCAATGGCCGCGCGGTGTGAACACGACATCGCCCCTACTCGCCGGCTCCCGTCCCATGTCCGTGTAGAGCATGCCGGTGCCCTGGAGGACGATGAAGAACTCGTCGGCCTGGTGGTGACGATGACGGTCATGGCGCGCACCCGGCGGGAGCACCGTCCAGCCGAGGAGAAAGTCGTCGGAGCCTGCGGTGTGCTTGTCCACCAGGAACTGGACCTGCATGTCCACCCAACCTTCGTCCCGGCGGAGGTCCGAGACGAGAGGCACCCGGTCGAGGTTGGTGCGGTAGGGCGCGATCACGACATCCCGCTCAGCAAGTGATATACGTCGAAAACGGTCACAAAATCGCGGTGATCGATGCCACGGCCTCGGCAGGCGTTGAGCAACTCGTTTGCCACAGCAGCAAGCGGGGCAGGTGAGCCCTGGCGGCGGGCGACCTCGAGGGCGAGGATCATGTCCTTTTGCTGCAGGGTCACGTCGGCCAGGGGCTTCTCCGGCATGCCGCCCTCGAGTATGAAGGGACCTCGATACCCCATCACCGGCGAAGCCACCACACTCTTCAACATGGCGTCGACGGCGACTTCACGGGCCACACCGCCTTTCTCGGCCAGGGCAACCGACTCGCAGAAGGCCACCATCTCCACGATCAGGGTGAGATTGACCGCCACCTTCATCTGCACAGCCGTCCCGCGGTCGCCGATGTAGCTCACTTTGGAGCCGATGTCGTGGAGCACCGGCTCCACCCGCTCGAAGGCAGCCCGGTCCCCACCCACCATCGTTGAGGCGCTTCCCTGCGCCAAGGTCACCGGACTACCCGAAATCGGAGCATCGAGCATGGTGAGTCCCGCCGCCTTGAACTCGCCGCTGATCTCCCGACTCACCTCGGGGTCGATCGTGCTCATGTCGAGGTAGATCGACTCAGGGCTCAGGCCTTCGATCACCCCTTCCTCGCCCAGGGCGACCTCCCTCACCGCGGCGCCGTCGGTCACTATCGAGAACACCGCCTCCGAGCCCGCAGCCACCGTGCGCGGGGTGTCCGCCCACACCATCCCCTGCTCGATGAGGGGACCGGCCTTCGTCTCCGTCCGGTTCCAACCGGTTACGTCGTGACCGGCGTTGAGCAGCCGGGGGACGATTCCCTGACCCATATCACCAAGACCAATGAATCCGATCCTCAACTCGATCTCCCGACGGGGAGGTGACGATAACCAAGGGGTTAACGTGCCCCACCCCGGGCTGGCCTGAGAGCGCATGACCACGATCGACATCCATTGCCATCTCGCCACACCGGCGAGCAGGTCGTCAGTCGATCCCTATCGCCGCCCCGAGGACGAGCCCTACGACTACTACATGGGTGCGGAGTCGGTCACACACAACGCCGGGATGGTCGACGCCATCCTGCCCGCCCTGACCGATCCGGCGGCGCGTATCGAGCACATGGACCGGATGGGGATCGACCTCCAAGGCCTCTCGACCTTCGTCTCCGAGTATTGCTACTGGGCCCCTCCGGCATCCGGGGCCGAGTCGGCTCGCATCCAGAACGACAACCTGGCGTCGGTGGCCGCAGCGAACCCGGACCGATTCGTCGCCCTGGGAGCGACAGTGCCACTCCAAGACGTGGACCTGGCCATCGCCGAGATGGACCGAGCGGTCGATGAGCTCGGGTTCAAAGGTCTCCAGATCGGGGGCACGGTCGACGGTGCCAATCTCGACGAGCCCCGATTTCGGCCCTTCTGGGCGGCTGTCGAAGCGAAGGGCATCCCCGTCATCCTCCACCCGAACGGTTACCCGGAAGGTCACCGCCTCGGGCAATACTTCCTGGTCAATTGTATCGGCAACCCGTTGGAGACCATGGTGGCTGCCACCAGGATGATCTTCAGCGGCTTGTTCCAAGATCATCCCGGGATCGAGATGGTCCTGCTCCATGGGGGCGGGTATCTGCCTTTCTACGCCTCGCGGGCCGACCACACCTGGAAGGTGCGTCCCGAGACCAGAACCCACATCCCTGATCACCCACCGAGCCACTATCTCAAATCTTTCCATTACGACACCGTGGTCTACCAGCCTCTCTACTTGCGCCACCTGGTCGAGGTGGTTGGGGCCGGTCATGTCCTCCTCGGCACGGACTTCCCTTTCGACATGAGCGAAACCGACCCACTCGGGCTGATTGCCGCCACCGAGGGGCTGGACGACGCTGGACGAGAGGCCATATCGGGAGGCAATGCCGCCCGGCTGTTCGGGATCGGCGGAGTTCATGGCGGGAATTCGAGCGGCAAGGTGGCCACGATCCCCGAATAGCCGTCGACGGCGATGATCTGGTCTGTCTCTGATCCGAGATGCACGCCGCACACCGCGGGCACACGGAGCGATCTCGCCGACTCGAACACATGCGCAACCGGGCTACCCAGGTGGGTAACCAGACCCGCGGCGTCCCAGATCAGCTGCGACAGATCGGGCCGCGCCTGGTCGGAAGTGATCACCGGTCGAGGTGGTGGCCCCTGCATCGCTGTTCCATCAGAGTGATGTCGGAGGCCGACACCAATGCCGGCCGCCGCCGGCATGCCCTGATGAACGGCACCGTGATCGAGGAGCATCCCCGCGGCCAAGGGCTCCCAGCTGCCCATCCCGATGCGACGGGGAGCCGCTACCGGCTCACCGTCCAGTGCCGCTCGCAGGTCGGCGGTGGACATGTGCCAAACCAACCCACTTCGGGAGATGGTGCCGCGGGCGAGCAACAGCTCGTCGATGGCGTTGATCGTCGAGATGAGTCGAGATGCCTGATCCGGTTCGGGCAGGCTCAGCCTGTGGATGGTCGCAGTGTCCGCCGCGGAGATCGGGCCACGAAGTCGGGCCAGCAGGGCCCTTGCTTTCGGTATTGCCACCGCTGCGGGCAGACCCCACACCTGTGAGGTGAGCTCCTCGGTGAGACGGCGTGTCTGTTCGAGCACATCCCCATCCCCGATCGGCTGTGTCGGGCCCCATGGGGGGAGCCCGGCCAGGGCCCAGGGGAGGACCAGCTCGGTTCCGAGGGTCCCGGGGGCAATCATGAGCGCCTGCACGAGGGGGATCAGGTCTGGCGGGGTGCGGTCCCGAGCCGGAACAACGGTCCATTCGTGATGGGCTATGACGCCCAGTTGCAGCATCCAGAGCGTGCCGGCACCGACGCCCCATTCACAGCGATTGAAGCCAAAGCGCTCCCTGGCTGTCATGAGCACGGCGCCGATGTCGTCGAACAGCTCCACGCCGAACCGTGAGATCGCCTCGGTGCCTTCCCAGAGTCGGCCGGGGGCTCGGGTCGCGACCGCCCCCCTCTCCCAGCCCTGGAGCAAGGGGGCCGGATGCCCGGGCATCGCCTCGACCCGAAGCGCCCCTTCCGGCGAGATCTCGGCCACCCCGCCGACGGCGAGGTCCATCCAGGGCTGCACCAGAACCGCCATGGGCATGGTGCCCGGCTCGATCCCGGCACGAAGCTGCCGTTCCAGGGCGTCGACGGAGAAGGTCGAGGCCCAGCAGCCCGCAACCGCCTTGGGCAGCTCCTCGGGGGTGACCTCCAGAAATGAGGTGAACGCACCGGCCCACTCCCCGTCGGTCTCGCCGGGGCTGGAGGAGCGGACCGTCAGCACCACAGACAGGTCCCTGGCGGCAGCCTCGATCGCCGAGGCGCCGCGGACCGGCTCGGAGCTCACGACTAGACGAGCACCCCCGGACCCCCTCTGCGCCATCGCCGCCGAGCCCAATTCCATGTGCGGCAGAGAAGCGGAGGCATCGACTACGAACCCGGGGAGGACAGGAAGACCGCTCTGGCGGGCAAGGGCCAACGCTGCCGCCTTGGCTCCCACCCGCATGGGATCGACCGCCGAAGGGTCGTCGAGACTGGTGATCAACCCTGGATCATCGGACGGTGATGATTTCGTGACTGGCGTAGCTGGACACCATCTCGATCCCGGTGTCGGTGACGTAGAGCATCTCCTCGAGTCTGACGCCGTGATCGTGGAGCTTGCCGTGCTGGGTCTCCAAGGCAAAGGTCATACCCGGCTCGATCTCCACCGGGTAGTCCAGCGACCAGATCCGGGAGATCACCGGCGGGTCGTACTGGGCTAACCCGAGGCCGTGTCCCCAGAAGTTGGCCGCCGCCTGGTCCTCCTCTTCGTAACCCCACACCTCTTTGGCCGACGGCCACTTGGAAGCGACGTCTGCAGTCGTGACCCCGGGCCCGGTGGCCTCGATCGAGTCCCACAGCCACTTGTGCGCCAGGTCGTAGGTCTTCTTGTGCTCATCGGTGGGCTCGCCGCCAACGCAGTAGGTGCGATAGACACAGGACTTGAACCCATTCCAGGTCAGGGCGGCGAGATCGACGATTACCAGTTCCCCAGGGCGGATCATGCGATCGGAGAAGTTCCGCCAGTTGGGCCAGGCGTTCGGCCCGGAGGAGACGATCACGTCCTCGACGTCCTCCATCCCGGGTAACGAGTAGAGCTTCTCGAACCCGAAGGCGGCCACCTCGTTCTCACTGAGACCGGGCTTGATGAAGTTGGTTATCTCGTAGTGGACGTAATCGCAGATGGCGCCGACGATGGAGAACGCTTTGATCTCGTCCGGGCTCTTGATCGCCCGAGCTTCCATCATCGGCGACATGCCGTCGGTCCAGGTGATGGCCCTGGCTTCGAATTCCCTGATCAGGTTGATGTCGATGAAGTCCACGCCCAACGGCTCGTCCTTCACCCCGGCTTCTTCGAGGTCGTTCATCAATGCGTTGACGAATTTGGTGACCTGCTGGTCGGCGGCAGGCCCCACTGCTCCCTTGATCCACGCGTAGGAGTAACGGATGTTCTCCTTGGGGATCCACGGGTTGTGCACCTGGAGGTGGAAGCCGATGTCACCCTGTTCGTAGACGATCGGTTTCTTGCCCCGCGGCAGGACCACGTAACGCAGACCGGGCTTGAGCCGGTTCCAACCCGGCGTCAGGGTGGATGAGACGTACCGCATGTTCTCGTCGTAGAACAAAAGCAAGGCGCCGAGCCCATGCCGTTCCATGGCTTCGTGGGCCCGTCTCAGCCGCCAGTCCCTGACCGCGGCCCAATTGATGCCCTCTTTCCAGTCGGTGCTCAGCGCGAAGAACGCTTCTCTCATCGCGATCGCAGTCTCCTCGAATCGACTTGGCCGGCTCTCCTGGGTCGCCTCCCGGACGGTGTCGAGAACCGTCCATCGGCCCGGGTGCACCCTATACGAGCGGTTGAAAGCCGAGCATCAGAGGGCGGGGGCGATGAGAAGCGACGAGACCCAGGTGGGCGTGGGGTCTCTTGGAGTGGTCAGGGACGGCGTCGATCCGTCGACCTCCGGTTTTTCAGACCGGCGCTCTACCGACTGAGCTACCTGACCTCGAACCAAACCATAAATGGATTCGTTCGGCGGGAGCGACGGGATTTGAACCCGCGACCTCCGGCTTGACAGGCCGGCGAACACTCCAGGCTGTTCTACGCCCCCGGGACGTCGCCGATTCCGAGGGGGTTCGGGCGACCGGGGAAGTATAGATCTCACCCATCCCTGCTCAACCCGAGCTCATTCCCCTACTAGGGCAATGACTACGAGCACAGTCCGGATGGTTCCAAAGATCAGCCCGAATGGCAGCGCAAATCCGATCCAGTACACCAATTCGAACGGGACCAGAGCCAGGGCGAGCCACAGGCCGATGGGTTGACCGGACCAGAGCATGGTTCCGACGATCAGTTCTGCGATACATACAACGATGAAGCCAGCGAGCAGCGGGACGCTGGTCGAGATCCCCCAGCGCTCGAACGGACCCCCGCCGTAGGTGGGGAAGCCCATGAATGTCCACACCTCATGGTGCTGTGCGAAGTAGCGCAGCCCATACACGGCCGGCAAGCCGAAGCCAAGACCCGTGATCCAAGCGAGTACGGCCGCCGCCCGGGTCATGCCGTGACGCGGTACAGGTGCCAGGTGCCTGGCACTCCCTTGAGCTCATGCACGTCTCGGTCCTCGAATGCAAGGTCGGAGCCCGTGAGCAGGTCCTTCACCGTGCTCGATACCACAACCTCGTCCTGGTCAGCGTGGCCCATGATCCGGGCGGCGATATGAACGGTCAGCCCACCGAGATCCGTGCCCCGCACCTCGACCTCGCCGGTGTGCACCCCGGCCCGAATCTGGAGGCCCAATGACGACATCGCCTCGACCAGCGAAAGGGCACATCGCACTCCGGAGGTGGGACGGTCGAAGGTCGCAAAGAACCCGTCGCCGGTGGTCGACACTTCACGACCACCGAACCTCGTCAGCTCGCTTCGAGTCAACTCGTGATGACGGTCGAGCAGGTCATTCCATCTGCGGTCGCCGACCTCAGCGGCCTTGTCAGTCGATCCCACGATGTCGGTGAATAGGAGGGTGGTCAGCAGACGATCCGGATCACCCCCGCTCCTCGATCCGGTGAGGAACTCCTCCACCTCATCCATCCACGCATCCACCCCCTCCGAGAAGACGCCATGGTCCGTCCCGGGGAGCTCCACGAACTTCGCCCCCACGATCGCATTTGCTGCCTCACGCGATTGCTCTATGGGCACGATCAGATTGCCGCTGCGGTTCAGCACCAGAGTCGGGCAGCGGATCGCCGGCAATAGGTCGGTGACATCGGCCTCCAAGGTCTGCCGATAGAAATGTCCATAGACGCCGGGCCGGATCGACAGGCGTTGGAGCCGAGCCAAACCGCGGTCGAACTCCTCGTCGCCGATCCGACTCGGCGCGAGGAACTCCACCCCGCTCTCGTCCCTCAACGCGCTGGCCTCGATCAACGCGATCACCTCGTCGATCGAGTGCAGAGGCAGCTCGGGGGCAGGGACCCACTTAGGGGTGAAGGCATGCAGTACCAGCGAACGGCACAGTTCCGGATACTCGACTGCAAGCATGGTGGCGATGATGCTCCCATCGTTGATGCCGATCACCGCCGCCTCCTCCGACCCCGCCGCACGCAGTACTGCCACCGAGTCCGCGACCTGGGTTTGAAGGTCGGGTAGCTGGTCGAGAGGCACCGGATCGGAGAGGCCGGTGCCGCGGTGATCGAAGTGGATCAGACGCCCGAAGGAGGAGAGACGTCGCAGGAACCTCGCCATGTCGGGGAAGTCCCACACCGCCTCCACGTGGTGGGCCCAGGTGTCGATGAGGAGCAGGTCCAAGTCGCCGTCACCGACCACCTGGTAGGCGATGTGGATAGCTCCGTTCTGGGCGTACCTGGTTCTCGCCTTCTCTTCCATGGCCGGCGAGAGGCTATAGGTTTGCCCGCTCGCGGGAGGAATCACCGGGACGGATCAGGTGGCGAGCGAATCAGATGATGGTCTCACGGTCCTCAGCACGAGGATTGCCCCGGCGAGGAAGCACAAGGCCCCGATGAATGTCCCCGCGTTGACAACGGCGAGGTTGAGAGGCTCGCCCGTAGTGGGGAGCACGACCGCGGCGATGGCGGACAGGCCGAAAGCCACCGATCCAGCGAGGTTCACCGCCCCCTCCCACCAAGCAGCGCGGTAGCCCTCCACGCTCGCGGCCTGATGGCGGACGAGGCTGAAGGCCATGGCGCTGGATATGAGAAAGGCGACCGAGCCGAATACGTCCGGGGCCCAGATCAGGCGATCTTCTTGTTGCACCGACAGGTTGGCGAGGAGAGCGGCGCCCGTGCTGATGTTGAACATGAAGGTGCCGACGAGCTGGATCCCCGATGCCACAGCATCGGCGGTGAGATTGCGAAGAGCGATGAGCCTGCGCTGTCCTCCACCGCTGTTGATCGACAGGTAGTACTGGATGTAGCCGGCCGACGTGAAGAACAGGGACCCTACGAAGAAGGTCCCGGCCACGATTCGGCCCCCGACGTTGTTGAAATACAGGGGCAGAGAGCCCAGCGCGAAGCACGTGGATCCGATGGCGAAGAGCCACGCCATCGTCGCCGTCAAGCGACCCACCATTGCTCAGTTGTGACTGAAGCCAGGCTGAGCAGGCTCTTGCGTCGGGTGCTCCCGCAGGAAGGCAGCCGCGTCGGAGATGTCTTTGACGAGATCGTCCGCAAGGTCTCGGGTGAGTCCCTCACGCACCACGATCCGCAGCACCGCCACGTCTGTGGCATCGTCGGGCATGGTGTAGGCGGGGACCTGCCACCCGTTCATCCTCAACCGAGCCGAGACATCGAAGACGGTGAACTGCTCATCGTCTTTGAGCTTGAAGGCAACCACCGGGATCGCGCTTCCATCACTGATCACCTCGAAAGGTCCGAGCTTGTCGAGACCCGCCGCGATCTCCTGTGCCGTGTTGGAGAGAACCTCCATCACCCGGGTGTACCCATCACGGCCCAGCCGGAGGAAGTTGTAGTACTGGCCGACGATCTGATTGCCCGGACGGGAGAAGTTGAGGGTGAACGTGGGCATGTCGCCACCCAGGTAGTTGACATGAAACACGAGGTCCTCGGGCAGGTCGTCCGCTGTTCTCCAGACGACGAAGCCGACTCCGGGATAGGTGAGACCGTATTTGTGCCCGGACACGTTGATCGATTTCACCTGAGGCAACCTGAAGTCCCAGGCCAGGTCGGGGTGAAGGAACGGGGCGACGAATCCACCGCTCGCGGCATCGACATGGACCGGCACATCCCAGCCCGTCTCTTCGTTCCGCTGGACGACGGCGTCGTGAACTTCCTGGATCGGCTCGAACTCGCCGGTGAAAGTGGTCCCGAGGATGGGCACGACACCGATGGTGGTCTCGTCCACTCTCTTCATCACCTCCTCGGCGGTGATGACGTACCGACCCTTCTCCATGGGGACGTAGCGGGGCTCGACATCCCAGTAGCGACAGAACTTCTCCCAGACCACCTGAACATTGCTGCCCATGACCATGCTCGGCTTGTCGGTCGATTCCGCGGCCGCTTCACGGCGCTGCCGCCACTTCCATTTCATCGCGAGCCCGCCAAGCATCACGGCCTCGCTCGAGCCGATGGTCGACACCCCCACTGAATCGCCGTCGCCGGGGGCGTTGAAGAGATGGGCGACCATGTTCACGCACCGCCGCTCGATCTCGGCCGTCTTCGGATACTCGTCCTTGTCGATCATGTTCTTGTCGAAGGCCTCGGCCATCAGCGTTGCGGCCTCAGGCTCCATCCACGTCGTCACGAAGGTCGCCAGATTCAGACGTGAGTTGCCATCGAGGAGCATGTCATCGTGGATATACCGGTAGGCGACCTCGGGTCTCGTGCCGTGTTCGGGGATGGTGAGATGTGAGACCGGCTCGATGTCCAGGGCTCGGGTGTAGGGAGCGGAAACCGCGGATTCGTCGTGCTCGATCTTGTGCAAGATGGGTCCTCTCTGGATCGTTCGCAGGTTCGAACGGAACGCCACAGACAAGCGACGATGGGGCCACTGCGCCGATCTGGCGGCTCGTCGACTATACGCCAGGAACCGATCGCCGGTCTCGGCCGTATTGGGGAGACCAACCGTGGGGCATGGCTGGGTTCTGAGGCGGTAGCGCAAGGAGGTACCAATGTTGCGCAAGATCCTCACGATCGGGCTCACCTCGATCCTCGTCGTGGCAATGAGCCCACTCGCGGCATCGGCGGACACCATCGAGTTCGAAGCCGAGCTCGATCCGGCACAAGAGGTCCGAACTCCACCCGTTGTATCCGACGGTGAGGGAGACGCCGAGTTCACGCTCCGACGGGACCGGGTTCGCTTCGAGGTGGAGTGGGAAGACCTGACCAGCAACGTGGCAGCGGGTCACATCCACTGTGCCGCCGCGGGTGTGAACGGGGCGGTCGGAGTGACCCTGGTCCATGAGCCACCGCTTGATCCCGACGATCGGATCAGGGGCTCGTTCACCGGGCCTGACGCCAACACCCACGTGTCCGTGGAGGACCCTCGATGATGTGCTGAAGGCGATGATCACGGGCAATGCCTACGTGAACGTCCACACCGATCAATTCGGGTCCGGAGAGATTCGGGGCCAGGTCGAGATCGATGATCTGGAGTTCAAGCTCCGCCTCAGCCCGAAGCAAGAGGTCCCGGCTCCTGTTGTGGCTTCCGACGGAGAGGGCGAGGCCACACTGGAGTTGCGGCGAGACAGTGTCCGCTTCAGCGTGAAATGGGAGGACCTGACCAGCAACGTGGTGGCGGGCCACATCCACTGCGCTCCGGCCGGATCGCCTGGAGCAGTCGGGGTGACCTTGGTCCATGAGCCACCGCTCGATCCCGACGATCGGATCAGAGGCTCGTTCACCGCTCCTGATCCCGGCAATGGCTGCGGCTGGATGACCCTCGATGACGTGTTGGTGGCCCTGGTCACCGGCAACGCGTATGTCAACATCCATACCGAGAGCAACCCCCGCGGCGAGATCCGCGGACAGGTCTGACACAAGGCAGGCCTTGAAGGAGGAGGGCCCTCGTCGATAGACGAGGGCCCTTCCCTATCCCGACTTCCGCTTGACCAGTGCCGTCACGATCCTCTCGACGAGGTCGTAGGGAATCGGTTCCTTCAGCGGGAAGCGGAGCGTGTCCTGGCCCGATCGGTACCGGCTGATCTCACCTTCGAGTGGCTCTTCGAGCGGATGGATCGGATAAAGGCTGACGTGCTGCTTCCAACCGGCGAAATAGATGAGGTACTTGCCGTCCAGGGTGACGGTAGGGATCTGGTAGCTGATCTTCTCCTCGGTCCCCGGAGCTGCTTTCCGGATGACGTCTCTGATTTTCTCCAGCACGTCCTGGACCTCTGCGGGAAAAGAGGCGATGTATTCGCCGACGGTCTCGACGTTGGCCATCGACCAAACCTAGACCCCGGACGCGACAGGGACGCCTCTCAGTTGTCGCACCTGAGAGACGTCCCTGGAAGGCGCGTCTAGACGGCGGCCTAGTAGTCGCCCCGGTCGAAGCCGTTTGCCGCTTCGGGACCTTCGATCATGTTCCCTTCGGCATCGACAACGAACCAAACCCCACCCACACCTTGGCCATTGACATCACCGGGCGCCTCGTCCGGGGTGAACCGGTAGAGAGGCATGCCGTTGACGGTCAGTTGCTCGGACCCGTCGTCGCGGGGCGAGGTCCCGAACAAGGAAGCGTCGAGGTCGGAGCCGACGGCGGTGTCACCGGGGACCGCGGGCCAGTTGGCGGCACAGTCGTCGTAACACGTGCTGGTGCCCTCGGTGTCGTTGGTGAAGACGTAGATGGTGAAGCCTTCTCCGTCCACCAGGACCGCGCCTAGGTCGGTGTCTGCCGTGTGGATGCCTTCGGCCCCCCCTTCAGCGGCGGGGGCGGTGGTCTCCGTGGCTGCTCCGGCCGTGGTGGTGGTCTCCTCGACCGGGGCGGAAGTTGTGGCGTCGGCAACTGTCGTATCACTGGTTCCCTCCTCGGCGTCGGTCCCGCAGGCTGCGATCACCAGAAGAGCCGCGGCGAGCAGGGAAAGCGTGGTTCGCTTCATGTGTTTCTCCTCGGTCAGTCCTCATCATTACGCAGCGGGTCTGCGCATGGTTCACGACCTGGCAGAATCCCCGAATGGACCGCGAGGTTCTGGAACGGTTCCGGCTCGGTGACGAGGCAGCCGTCAAGGCCGTCTACGACCGATACGGCGGGCCCGTGTTCGCCCTGTCGATGAGCATCCTGGGTGAGCACGGCCTGGCCGCCGACGCCACCCAGCAGACATTCATCAAGGCCTGGCGGGCGGCTTCGACCTACGACGCGGAGCGCAGCTTCGGGCCATGGATCTACGCCATCGCCCGCAGGACCGCCATCGACCTGTACCGGAAGAGAGCACGGGTGGTGGTGAGTGATGACGTCGACGTCATCTCATTCCCGATCGGGCTCGAGACCGTTTGGGAGGTGTTCGAGGTCAGATCCGCGGTGGACCGTCTCCCCGATGAGGAGAGGCAGGTCGTCAAGATGAGCCACTTCGACGGGCTCACTCATGTCGAGATCGCAGACCGGCTGGATATCCCGGTTGGGACGGTCAAGTCCAGGTCGCACCGGGCTCATCAGAGGCTGATCGAGTTGCTCAAGCATGTGGAGGAGGCGTGAGATTGCGAACCGTGGGCGTTCCGGCTTCGTATTGGGAAATGGGCTATGACCACTGACGAGTCGCGCGCGCAATACCTGGCATCCGGGGCGCCCGAGGGTGGGGAGGGCGATGATCGCCTAGACCTGATTCGGGACGTCCTCGCCGAGGATGCCACTTGGGCCGAACCGCCACCTCAGGTGGCCGACGGCTTGCTCGCCGCGCTCGCCGAGGAATCGGCTCCTCTCCCCTCGGTCGACGGGGAACGGGCCGCTCGCTGGCCCATGGTCCTGGCCGGGGCCGGGGGGTTGGTCGCAGCCGCTGCCCTGGTGCTCGCCACGATGAGCGTCGTACAGGGCCAAGACGAAAACGTGGTCTCGATGAGCGGCACCGAGCTCGAGGCTGCTGCCCTGGGTCAAGCCGAGTTCGGGCCCACCGAAGCCGGATGGTGGATCCGGCTCGACGTGACCGGTCTCCCGCCGGCACCCGCGGGCAGCTACTACGAAGGCTGGGTGTGGAGCGACGACGGGGAAGGGGTGAGCATCGGCACCTTCCACCTCCGCGGCGAAGACATGCCGATCGTCCTGTGGTCCGGGGTGCCCTTGTCGGCCTACCCCTCGATTTGGGTGACACTCGAAAGCGAGGATGAGGGCCCTGAGGCTTCCGAGTTGATCGTCATGAAGGGGCGCAACCCCGAAGTCCCCGAGGCCTGATTCCCTATTCCCCCCGGAACAGCCGGCTCGCGATCGTGAGGACGACGCTTCCCACGACGCTCACGACCAGCATCGAGGTGATCGGGATGAAGATCGTCGCGTTCTCCGTCTCCCGCCGGATATCCCCCGGGAGGTTCCCGAACCACGAGAACAGGCCGGGGAAGTAGCGCAGGGTCAACCCGAAAAGGAGAATCCCGGCGCCGACGGCGATGAGCAGATTGGCGCCGCGCATCGATCAGCCCGGGTGGCGGAGCACGACCTTGCCCACCTGCTCTCCGGCGTCGAGATATTCCATTGCCGCCGGAAGGTCGGGGAAGTCGAAGATCTTGCTCACCGGCGCCTCGGCCTCCCCCGTGCCGACCCAGGTCGCCGCCCGGGCGAATTGGGCGTGGTTTGCCATCGACGAGCCGATGAGCTCGAGCTGGCGAAAGAACAGCGTTGGGATGGTCAGCTCCATCTTTGGCCCGCTGGTGGCGCCGCAGATGGCGATGCGGCCCCCCTTCTTCGCGGCCCGCATCGATTGGCGGATCGTTGCGGGTCCCACGTTCTCGATCACGACGTCGGCTCCGCCGAGGGATGCCATCTCTTTGCCGAACTCATCCGCCGAGTCGAATCCTCCTGCTGCTCCCTGCTCGATGGCCCACTCGATTTTCTCCTGGGACCTCGAGGTGACGTAGACCTTGGCCCGCATGGCGAGGCCGAGCTGTAGCGCCGCCGCCGAGACCCCGCCGCCGACGCCCACCACGAGGAGCGTCTGCTCCGGCTTCAAGCCTGACCGCTCCATCATGCGGAGGGCGGTGGCGGTGACCAGGCCGAACGAGCCGGCCACCTCCCAGGGCATCGCCGCGGGCTTGCGGACCGCGTTGATCGTGGGGATCACGATCTTCTCGGTGAACGTCCCCGGGCGATGCTCCCCAAGGATCTGAAACGAATCGCAATACACGATGTCGTCGTTGCGGCAATAGGAGCACTCGCCGCATGAGAAGGAAGGATCGACGATGACCTCGTCTCCGATCTCGAATCCGCCGACGCCGTCGCCGACGGCATCGACAGTCCCGGCGCCGTCGGCCCCGCCGGTATGGGGAAGATGCTTGGGGGCAGGCAGTCCCTGGGACACCCACAAATCGAGGTGATTGAGCGCCGAATGACTCAGCGCGAGCCGGATCTCGCCTGGTCCCGGTTCCGGCTCGTCGACATCGTTGAGGCTGTATGACCCGATGCCCTGGGTGTCGTTGAGCTGCCAGGCCTTCATCGAGGCGAGGGTAGCCTCGACCGGTCCTGAGCCGAGGAGAGGGATTGGCCGTCGAGCTTCCAACCGATCGAGAGGTGCATGTCTCGTCGGTGAAGGTCCGTTTCTATGAGCTGGACCCCTATGACCACGTCAATCACACCAACTACTTCTCATATTTCGAGACGGCCCGCATCGATTACCTGACCGACATGGGGTGGGGTCTCCACCGTCTGAAGGAACAGGGCTGGCAGCTGGTGGTCGTCGAGCTGAATGCCCGCTTCTCGGCTGCTGCCCGATTCGGGGAAGAGCTCATCATCCACACCTGGATCGAGGAGGTCGGTCGGGTCAAGTCCATCTGGCGGCAGGTGATGTTGCGTGAGGAGGAGGAGGTAGCCCGCCTCACCGTTTCCGCCGCCTTCACCGACCTCGTCGGCAAGCCACGCCGCATCCCCGAAGACTTCGCCGCCCACATCCGGGGGCTGATCCCGGGCTGAGCTCCGGCCGTGGTTCAGGCCTGCGGCTGGACCGTCTCGACCTCACCCCCGGCCATGGCCCCGATGCTGGGCTGGAGCTTCGACCAGGTGATGGCGGAGAGGAGGATGATCAGGCTGATGCCGGCGATCCAATAGCGGGCGGAGGAGTCCTGCAAGGCAATGACTGCGGGCAGGACGAGCAGCGAGATCAGGTTCATCACCTTGATCAAGGGGTTGAGGGCCGGGCCGGCCGTGTCCTTGAACGGGTCCCCGACCGTGTCGCCGATGACCGCCGCCTTGTGTGACTCGGAGCCTTTCCCGCCGTAATGCCCGTCCTCGATGTACTTCTTGGCGTTGTCCCAGGCCCCCCCGGAGTTGGAGAGGAAGTTGGCCATGAGCTGCCCGGTGAGGATCGAAGCAGCGAGGAAGGCTCCGAGGGCGAAGTAGTTGATGCCGAACCCGATGATGACCGGGGTCAGCACCGCCAATAGTGCTGGAGTGAGTAGCTCTCGGAGAGAGGCAGCCGTGCAGATATCGATGACCGGCCCGTAGTCGGGGCGTCGATCGCCCCGCATGATCGCCCCGTCGGCGAACTGCCTGCGCACCTCTTGAACCACGACCGCCGCTGTCCTGCCCACCGCCCGAATGGCGAGACCGGAGAACATGAAAGCGACCGAGCCACCGATGAGGAGACCGATGAAAGTCGTCGGATCGGCGACGTTGATCGACGTTTCGGGGAGGGAAAACAGCTCCGATCCTTCTGCAACCAACCCGAGCTCGCCTGCAATGGTCTCGATGAAAGCAGCGAAGAGGGCCACAGCTGCGATGACCGCCGATCCGATGGCGAACCCCTTGGTGACCGCCTTGGTGGTGTTGCCCACCGCGTCGAGCCCGACCATGACTTTGCGCGCCTCACCATGGAACTCACCGGACATCTCGGCGATACCTGCAGCATTGTCGGCGACCGGTCCGAAGGTGTCCTCGGAGACGACCACCCCGGTGGTGGCCAGCATCCCCATCCCGGTCAGGGCCACCAGGTAGAGCGAGAACTGGATGTTGCCCCCGCCGAGGACGATGGCGACGCCGAGGGCGCCGGCGATGGCGACGATGGCCCACACCGACGACTCGAGACCCGACGAGATGCCCGACAGGATCGTCGTCGCCGGACCGGTCTGGGTCGCCTCTGCGATCTCCTGCACCGGCTTCTCCTCGGTCGAGGTGAAATACTCGGTGAGACGGCTCACCACCTGGGCCAGCACGAGCCCGGTGACGACCGCCCCAAATACCTTCCAGCCCTCGTTTCCGTTCTCGTTGCCGACGTAGAGGAGAGCGACAGCCAGAGTGCCTGCGACTGTGAGGAGGCCGGCGGTGAGGAATCCCCGGTTGATCGGGGCCATGGCCGACTTGTCACGCTCGGTTGCCCGAACCTGGAACACGCCGACGATCGACGCGAGGACGCCGATGGCGCGCACTATCACCGGGAAGATGAGACCGAGCGCCGGATTGGCCCCGATCGAGTTGAACGCCGCCACACCGAGGATGATCGAGGCGACAAGGGTCACCTCATAGCTCTCGAATAGGTCCGCAGCCATGCCGGCGCAGTCACCGACGTTGTCACCAACGTTGTCGGCGATCGTGGCCGGGTTGCGCGGGTCGTCTTCGGGTATCCCCTGCTCGATCTTGCCCACCAGGTCGGCGCCGACGTCGGCCGCCTTGGTGAAGATCCCGCCCCCAACTCGGAGAAAGAGAGCGAGGAGGGAGCCACCGAAACCGAATCCGATCAGGATCGCCGAAGACGTGTTCTGAAAGATCATGATGATGATCGTGGCCCCGAGCAGACCCAGGCCCACGGTGAACATCCCGGCAACGCCCCCGGTCCGAAAGGCCACCTTCAAGGCGGCGGGCAGTGAGCCGGAGCGAGCGGCGGCCGCGGTACGGACGTTGCCCCGCACCGCGAGAGACATGCCGATGAACCCGGTCAGCCCCGAAAGGAAGCACCCCGCCACGAACGCCAAGGTCCGGTAGCCGCCAGACTGGGAAAACGTGAGTGCCTCGGCCCCGTTTGGGTCCAGAACGGCGGTCGAGGTGAAGAAGACGATGAGGGCGAGCGGGATGAGAATGACGGCGATCGTCCGGAACTGCCGTCGCAGATAGGCCATCGCCCCTTCCTGGATCGCGGTGGCGATCTCCCTCATTGCCGGGGTGCCCTGGTCGGCCTTGAGCACGCCGCGGGAGAGGGCCCATCCGACCAGGAGAGCGAGCACTGCCGTCGCCGCTGCCGCCCAAAGCCAGGCCCACTCGGCGGGGCCGAGCGTGAACTCCTGGTAGCCGCCCTCGGCAGCCAAAGTCACCATGTTCAAGGGAAAGATCCTCCTCGGGGGATTGCGGGCCGAGACTGTAGTGGAGGCCAATTCCTGTCGACAATCAGGACAACGGTCGGGTCTACCGTTGTAATACCGCTCGCTAGGAAGGAATCTCAGGTGCTCGAGGGTCTGGTCGAATGGGTGACCTCGGTGGTCGAGTCGCTGGGATACGGCGGTGTCGCCTTCCTCGTCGCGTTGGAGAACCTTTTCCCTCCCATCCCCTCGGAGGTGGTCCTCCCTCTCGCCGGATTCGTCGCTGCCAATGGGGAGGCGTCGCTGTTGGGCATGGTGATCGCCGCCACTATCGGGTCGATGGTCGGTGCCTTCCTGCTCTATGGCATCTCGGCGGCGATCGGGCCGGTGCGGCTCCGTGCCCTGGTGGTCCGCTACGGCAAGTGGTTTCGGCTCGACGAGGCCGATCTCGACAAGACGGAGGAGTGGTTCGATCGGCGGGCCAATGTCGCCGTGCTTCTCTGCCGCTGTGTCCCCCTGATGCGGTCGCTGATCTCGATCCCGGCGGGGTTCAGACGGATGTCGATCATCCCGTTCACCTTCTACACCTTGATCGGAAGCCTGGTGTGGAACGTGGTGCTGATCGGTGCCGGGTATCTGCTCGGGGAGCGGTGGGGCCAGGTCGAGCAGCCCTTGGAGCTCTTCAAGAACGCAGTCCTCGTCGTCATCGCTGTCGCCATCGCCTGGTACATCTGGCGCCGGGTCGTGCGGCCCCGGGTCCGCGCCGGCTGATCTAGCCCAGGAACTCCCGGACCCAGTCGTCGGCTGGTTGGGCGAGGATGTCGGAGAGCGTGCCGGATTGGACGATGGTGCCTTCGCGGATCAAGGCGAGACGGTCGGCAATCACCTCCGCCTCCTCCCGGTCATGAGTCACCACCAGAGCTGTGACTCCCCGATCGGAGAGGATGCGGCGGGTGTCGACCATCAGTCGCTCGCGCAACGCCCGATCGAGGGCGCCGAGCGGCTCGTCGAGCATGACCAGTCTGGGCTCGGGGGCCAGGGTCCTGGCCAGGGCCACCCGCTGTTGCTCCCCTCCGGACAGGTCGGCGATCGAGCGGTTGGCGAAGACGTCGAGGCCGACGAGCCTCAAAGCGGCTTGCACCTTGTCCTCGAGTTGCCCGTCGGGTGCTTTCGCCATCTTCAGGCCAAAGCCGACGTTTCCCGCCACATCGAGGTGGGGGAACAGGGCATAGCCCTGGAACATGAGGCCGAACCCTCGAAGATGGGTTGGGACTCGGGTGATGTCGTTCCCGTCCCAGCTGATCGAGCCTGACTCGACCGGCACGAGCCCGGCAATGGCCCGCAGCAACGTCGACTTGCCTGACCCCGAAGGCCCGAGCACGGCCACCGTCTCCCCGTCTCCGACCGTGAGCGTGACTCGCTTCAGCACTTGCGTTTCGCCGAGCCGGACGTCGATCGATTCCACCTCGAGCATCAGAAGGTGCCGATCTCACCGAACTGGAGGCGGTCGACCCACAGGACGATCAACGCCGTCATCCCGGCCAGGACGACCGCCAGGGCGAGGGCCATCGCGAACGAGGCCGTTCCCGGTCTGGACAGGAGCCTCACGATCATCACCGGCATGGTCGCGGTGTTTGGGCGGGCGATGAACGACGTGGCGCCGAACTCGCCGAGCGAGACGACGAATGCGAAGGCGGCTCCGACCATCGCGGCGCGGCTGACTATGGGAAGGTCGATCTCTCGCCACACCCGGCCAGGGGACGCGCCGAGCACTCGAGCCGCCTCCCGGGTCTCCGCAGGTATCGAGCGGAGCGTCGGCACCGTGGTTCGCACGACGAACGGGATGGCCACCAGGGCGTGGGCGATCGGGATCAGCCAGAACGAGGCCCGCAAGTCGATCGGCTCGCCGAGGGCCACGATGAAGCCGAAGCCGATCGTGACGGCGGAAGTTCCCAACGGGAGCATGAGTGTCAGGTCGAACCAGCGCGACACGCCTGCAGGCCCCCCGATGATGACGCTGGATGCCATCACGCCGATGGTCACTGCGATCACCGAGGCAATGACCGCGAAGAGCAGGCTGTTTCCCACCGACGCGATCGGGGTGCCCACCACAGGGTCTTCCCGGAACAGCGCTGCATATGCGCCGGTCTGCAGTGAGCGCCCCACCAGGACGGTGATCGGGACCGCCATGGCGAGGAGCGTGCCGGCGATGCTCACGCCCACCAGGTATCGGTCCCTCCCCTTGGGCCGACGGCGGTCCGCATCGGACCGGAGTGCCCAGGTCGAGGTGTGCCGCTCCTGGTATCGGGAATAGGCGTAGAGAGCGGCTGTGACCCCAACCAATTGCACCACGGCGAGTGCGGCCGCCAGGGGCAAATCGAACAGCGTCACAGCCTGCCGGTAGATCTCGACCTCCAAAGTCGCATACCGGAAGCCCCCCAGGATCAGCACCACACCGAACGATGTGAAGGTGAACAGGAACACGATCGAAGCGGCGGCGGCGATCGCGGGCCGGAGTAGTGGCAGGGTGATGGTCCGGAAGACCTTCCACTCGCTCGCCCCGAGTACCCGGCCGGCATCGTGCAGATCTGGGTCGAGCCTCGACCACAGCGCTCCCACCGTGCGCACGACCACGGCGACGTTGAAGAAGACGTGGGCAGCGAGAATCGCCCCGATCGAGTCCCGCCACCCGAGCGCCACGAATGCGGTTCCGACGACCACGGTGGGCAGCACGAATGGAACCGTGACCAGGGCGGTGGCCAATCTCCGCCCCCTGAACTCGAATTGGGACACGGCCCAGGTCATCGGAGCCGCGATCAGGAGGGTGAGAACGGTGGACACCGCTGCCTGCCAGAGGGTGAACCAGCCGATTTGGAGGAGCCGGGATTCGACGCCTTGGGATCCGAAGTTCAGCTCGGAGAGGCCGAGGGTCAGGATCCGAACCAGTGGATACAGGAAGAAGTACCCGATGAAGATGGCGGGGACCGCGGCAACCAGCACCTGGCCCCAGCGGAGCGACCTCATCAACCCTCCATCACGGCGACCCACTCATCGATCCACCGGTCGCGATTTTTGGCGATCGTCTCCGGGGTGAACCGACCGGTGAACTCGGGGATGACGGTGTTCTCGGTGAACTCTGGCGGCAGCTCGGCGTTCTCGTTTGCCGGGAAGACGAACCAGGTGAGGGGGATGGTCTCCTGGAAGTCGACCGACAACATGAAGTCGATCAGGTCCCCGGCAGGTCCCGGATACTCGGTCCCGGCCAGGATCCCGGCGTACTCGATCTGGCGGTAGCAGCCGGCCTCGATCACAGCCGTTGGGGCCTCGTCGACCGGCTCAGTGGCGAAGATCACTTCAGCCGGGGGAGACGATGCGTAGGAAACGACCATCGGGCTGTCCCCGCCGTAGCGAGTGAAATCGTTGTAATAAGCGGTATCCCAGTCGGGGACGACCCGCACCCCGCCCTCTCTCAGGTCGCTCCAGAATTCGAGCCACCCCTCCTCCCCGTAGTCACGAATCGTCGCCAGCATGAAGGCCAATCCGGGGGATGATGTCGCCGGGTGTTCCACGGTGAGGGCCTCTGCATACGCGGGACCGCGTAGTTGGTCGAGATCAGACGGGACCGGCAGTTGACTCTCCTCGAACCACGCCTTGTCGTAATTCAGACAGACATCTCCGAAATCGATCGGTGTCACCACGTTCACCTCGGAGTGGAGCCCTCCGATCACGTCCCCGAGCAGATCGCTCGAGTACTCCACGAAGATCTCCTCCTCGAGAGCACGCGAGAGGAAGGTGTCATCGACGCCGAACAGCACGTCGGCCAGGGGGTTGTCCTTGGTCAAGGCAGCCTGGTTCACCATCGACCCGGCGTCGCCACCCGCGATCACCTCCACCGCGATCCCGGTGGTGGCGGTGAATGCTGCGAAGGTCTCCTCGTTCACCGATCCGGCGAAGGAATCGTGGGCCATGAGGCGAAGGGTCTCGGGTTTCTCCGCTGCCTCCCCACCGCACGCCACGACCACGACGAGCAGGACTACCGCCGACACGATCCTGGGCAAAATCATCAACTCCTCGGTTCATCGGGAGCGATGAGGCGGGTCCCTACGCCGGCATTACCCGGGTCAGGTTCATCGGTCGGGGTCTCCACAGACCCCCTCTCAGCCCGGTCTCACCGAGCTCCCGTTCAGCGTTATACGTTATACGTTTTGCGTTCTACGCAAGAAGTCGCACGTAAAACGTAAGACGTAGAACGTAAAACGGTTCTCGTTTCACGCCGTTGGCGTGAAAACGAGAACGGTGTTGTGCCCTCCGAAGCCGAAAGAGTTGGTGATCGCGGCGGCGGGCTCCCACTCCCGGGGCTCGCGCACGATGTCATCGAGCGGGACTTCTGGGTCGAGGTTGGTCAGGCCGATGTTGGGGGGGAGCTCATGGCGCCGTATCGCCTCGACGACCACGGCGGCCTCGATCGAGCCAGAAGCCCCCATCGCATGGCCGGTGGTCCCCTTGATCGATGACACCGCGGGCTGAACAGCGAAGACACGGTCGATCACACCCCCCTCGGTGCGGTCGTTCAGGACAGTCCCGGTGCCGTGGGCATTCACATAACGCACGTCCTCCGAGGAGATACCGGCGTCGGCCAGGGCGAGCCGGATCGCTCGCTCTGCTCCCTGGCCGTCCGGGTGAGGTGCGGTTATGTGGTGGGCGTCGGCGGTGGAGGCGCCGCCCCTGATCGCAGCCAGGATCGTCGCGCCCCGCTCTATCGCAGAGTCTTCGGTCTCGAGGACCAGGATCCCGGCGCCCTCACCCATGACGAACCCGTCGCGGTCGAGGTCGAATGGACGGGCGATCCCGCTCGGCGACAGGGCTCTGGCAGCTCTAAAACCCTCCTCGGCGGACGGGCGGGCGGCCGCCTCGGTGCCGCCCACCACTGCGGCGTCGGCATAACCCCATTGGATTTGTCGGAGCCCCTCGAGGACGGCCTGGGTGCCGGCGGCGCAGGCCACAGACGGAGTGGACACCTGCCCACCGAATCCGTACTTGATCGATATCCCGGCTGCGGCGGCGTTCGCCATCATCATCGGGATGAGGAAAGGCGAGGGGCGCGGCTCGTCCTCGTCGGCGACATGAACCAGCTCTTCGAGCGATTCGAGACCGCCAATGCCGGTGGCTATCGAGACCGTCACCCGGTTCGGGTCGACCTCGAGCGGTCCCGACTGTTCCAGCGCCTCATGAGCGGCGACCAAGGCGAATTGAGTGAATCGATCGAGACGCCGGTGCTCGCGTCTGGGGAGCCAGGGCTCGGGATCCCAGTTGGCGACCAGATGCGACCCTGGGGTCGATGGCGGGTGTTGCATGCCCTTCCACAGATCGTCCATCCCGACACCGGGGGCGGCCACCACTCCGATCCCGGTAACGACCACCTTGCGCACGCTCATCGCCTCAATTCTGCCGGAAAAGTCACGGAGGGAAAACGCTCCGTTGCAGCTTTCTCATTCCCCCGATCCAACGGTCGTAATCATTGGCCTTGTTCTGGAAGAACTGAGCGACGTCGGGATGAGGAAGAATGAGGAATCGCTCGTCGGCGAGACCCTCGACCACCGCGTCGGCCACCTGCTCCGGCTCGATGGCCTGGGGGTCGAGCAGGGCGTGGAACTCGTCGGCGGAATCGAGCAGTGGTGTCTTGACCCCCATCGGGCACAGACAACTCACCTTGATCCCCTGGTCGCCATGGGTGATCGAGAGCCATTCGGCGAAGGCGACGGCGGCGTGCTTCGTCACCGAGTACTGCGCAGCCTTGAGGTTGGTGAGGAGCCCGGCCGCCGACGCCGTGGAGAGGAAGTAGCCCTCGACCGCGGGCCACCCACCCCGGGATGAGTCGGCGGGCAGCGTGCACGTGGGACATCAGGTTCACGTGCCACATCAAGTCCCAGCGCTCCGGTGAGGTCTGCTCGTCGCCGGCGAAGCCGATCCCGGCGTTGGCGCAGAAGAGATCGATCGGCCCGAATCGGTCCTCGGTCTGGTCGATGAGACTGGCGTTCGAATCGGGATCGGCCACATCCACCGCGAGGGCAGTGGCCCCGATCCCGGCTGCGACCGCCTCGGCGGAGTCGAGGTCGAGATCGCCAAGAACCAGCGCTCGAGGCTGCTCTTCGGCAAATCTGCGGGCCATGGCCGCACCGATCCCGCTTCCGCCACCGGTGACGACGACCACCCGGTCATTTAGCTTCAAACGAGGCGCTCTCCAGTATCTGAGCTCCACCCTTCACGGCGGAGACGAGTCCGTTGGCTACAGGAAGCAGCTGTTCGCCGTAGAAGCGGGCCGTCGTCGCCTTTTCTGCGAGCAGCACCGGCTCGAATTCGGGGGGGCCGGATAGGGCGGCCACCGCGGCGCGTGCCATGAGCCAGCCTCCCAGCACCGTTCCGAACTGGCGCAGATAGGGGGTCGCACCGGCCAGGGCCGATTGGATGTCGCCTGCGACGAGCCTCTCCCCGATCCACGTCGACGTCTCGGCTAGACCCTGGATGGCGATGGCCAGCTCCTCACGGAACTGGGCCAGCTCATCGTGACTCTCCATTGTCGCCAGCTCCGCCGACATGTCGGCGAGGAGACGGGCGACCACAGATCCGTTCTCGAGTGGGATCTTGCGAAGCACCAGGTCGATGGCCTGGATCCCATTGGTGCCCTCATAGATCGGGGCGATTCGGGAATCACGGAGAAACTGGGCGGCGCCGGTCTCCTCGATGTATCCCATGCCACCGTGCACCTGCACCCCGAGCGATGCGATCTCGACACCCACGTCGGTGCACCAAGCCTTGACGATAGGAGTCAGGAGCGCGAGGCGATCAGATGCGAGTTTGCGTCGCTCCTCTGATTCGGCATGGGCGAGATGGTCACCCTCCCCGGCCGTCAGGTAGAGGAGAGAACGCATCGCCTCCACATAGGCCCTCATGGTGAGCAACATCCGGCGCACGTCAGGGTGCTCGATGATGGCGACACTCTCTTTGGAGTCACCCCCGATCGGGCGCCCCTGGACTCGGTCGCGGGCGTGGCTCAGGGCTTTCTGGTAGGCGCGCTCACCAATGGCCACACCTTCCATCCCGACCCCGACCCGGGCCATGTTCATCATGGTGAACATGTTCCGCATGCCCTCTTGCTCCACACCGAGGAGGTAGCCGACCGCCCCGCGCCCCTCGTCCCCATACGACATCACACAGGTCGGGGAGGCGTGGATGCCCAACTTGTGCTCGAGAGACACGACCTTGAGGTCGTTGGGCTCACCTGGCTCGCCGTTCTCGTCGAGGATGAACTTGGGGACGAGGAACATCGAGATGCCCCGGGTGCCGGGCGCCGCGTCGGGAGTGCGGGCCAGGACCAGGTGCACGATGTTCTCGGTGAGATCCTGATCGCCCCAGGTGATGAAGATCTTGGTCCCGAAGAGACGGTAGGTACCGTCGTCCTGTCGCACCGCCTTGGTGCGCACCGCTCCCAGATCGGAGCCGGCCTCGGGCTCGGTGAGGTTCATCGTCCCGGTCCATTCGCCACTGACCAGCTTTTCGATGTAGGCGGACTTGATCTCGTCCGTGCCGTGCCGTTCCAACGCCTCCACTGCGGCGTGGGTGAGCATCGGCGCCAGGGCGAACGCCATGTTGGCGGTTTTGAACATCTCTTCGATGACGACGCCGACGATGTAGGGCAGCCCTCCGCCGCCCCATTCCGCGGGCAGGTGCGCCGCCGCCCAACCTGCCTCGACATACTTGCGATAGGCATCTTTGAAGCCGTCGGGGGTCTTCACCGTCCCTTCCCGGGTCAGGACGGAGCCTTGCTCGTCACCGATCCGGTTGAGCGGCGCCATGACTTCGGCGAAGAACCTGCCCGCCTCGTCGAGGACCGAACGAACCGTCGCGGGATCGGCGTCCTGGTGGCCGTCGAGCTTGGCCACCTCGTCCAACCCGGCGACATGGGTGAGCGTGAACATCATGTCGTCGAGACGGGGCTGATACCCGGACATCCGGAAAGGGTACCGACCCCCCATAGTGGCCCGTCGCAGAAATACTGGCGGCGTCTCTCCGGCCCTCGACGCCCCTGGCGGCGTCGAAGTGCTCGCCGCAGCTCCCCGGCTGCGACTGCGCGCTTCTCCTGGCCAGATGTCGCCGATGGCTCGGAGACACCCTCGCCCTATTTCAGCGACAGACCACGTAGCTGTGATCCACCTCCATCTGGGTTATCACGGTCCCGTAGAGAACCTCGTAGCCCAGGCCCTCGTAGAGGCCAAAGGCGCCGGTCGGGTTCTCGGAATCCACTCCGAGCATCGAATGAGTCATCCCTGCTTCGAGGAAAGCGTTGAAGGAGTTCTCGAGAAGAGCCGAGGCCACCCCCCGGCCCCGCCAGGCCCGCTTCACCCCGAGGCTCCGCACCCAGCCCTCGCGACGACCCGTTGCCTGCTCGTCCTCAGGGAAGAATCCGTTGAGCGAGAATCCGACTACCTCGTTCCCGGCTACAGCCTGAAAGGACAAGTCGAGGCGAATCGCCCGCCTCTCGACGAGATGCCGGAAGCTCTCCTCGTTCATGCTGGTCGAGCCCCAATGGTCGGCGAAGGCCTCGTTGAGCGTCTCACGTGTTCCCTCGTCCCGCGACCTCTCCCATCGAAGGATCTCGACACCTTCGGGCTGCCGGGGAGTGACCGCTGAGCCCAACGGGCGGATCATCTCCTTCATGAAGCGCACCGGTTCGAGCCCGAACCGTCGATAGAGACGGAGACTGTCGTCGATCCAGTCGAATTCCCTGGTCCGGATGTACCAGGGCAGTGATGGGTCGCAAGTGGACAAGGACTCCCTGGCCCTTTCGATCTGCCAGCCGAGCAGATGCCGCCCGATTCCCTGGCCCCGGTATTCGGGGTCGACCACGCCGAGGACGATGGCCCTCTCCTCGGTGACGCCGCTGGGCCGGTGCCAGATCAGCCCGTAACCAACCAAGGCACCTTCGAGCCAGTAGCCGCGGGTGTCGAGCTCGAGGTCGACGAACGGCTCGTTGAAGTCGTCCTCGATCTCCGAAGTCGGGGTGGCTGCCGGGAGCTCCCAGAATCGCTCGAAGCGATTGACCAGATCAGCCACTGCCGGGGCGTCCTCCATGGTGAGTGGCCGTATGTCCATACCGGCAAGGTACCGATGGTCCCGGGGTGGCGGCGAACGATTATTCGCCCAGCAGCCCTTCCACGAGATCGGGTAGGACTTCTCCGATGCCCGCGTCGAGCTTGACCGAGGCATGGTCGTCGGCCTCGGTCGGGCCTCGGTTGACGATCACGATCGGCAATGACAGATGGGCGGCGTATATCACGATGTCGGATGCCGGCGAAACGGAGACGGTCGATCCGACAACGAGAATGGCATCCGCGACTCCGAGGAACCCCATCGCCTTCTCCATCTCGTCCGGGGGAAGGAGCTCGCCGAACATGACGGTGGCGGTCTTCACCAGCCCGCCGCAATTGGGGCAATTGGGGTCGGAGTCTCCCGCCTCCACCCAGCCCAGCACTGTCTCGGTGTCCCAAACCATGCCGCAGTCGACGCAGAGGCTGTTCCGGACGTTCCCGTGCAGCTCTGCGACCTGGTCGTCATCCAGACCGGACATGTGATGGAGACTGTCCACGTTCTGTGTGACGACACCGGCCAGCCGGTGATTGTCGGCTAGGCGCTTGATGGCAACGTGGCCCGAGTTGGGCTGCACCGTCGAGCGGGCTCCCCAAAGCTCCCCGTCGAGGTGCATCTTCCAGCCTCGCCGTCGCAGGTCGGAGTTGGCCCGGTAACGGTCGATGTGGAAGTCGTCGGGATCGACCTTGGTCCAGAGGCCATCCGGCCCCCGGAAATCGGGGATCCCCGATTCGGTCGAGATCCCGGCGCCGGTGAACACCAGGATCCTCTGCGCCGGTCGCAGGACCGCGACAGCCGACGCGAGATCGGGGTGGGTGTTGGCCATGGCTGTGATTATCCGGCCGGCCCCTCGATAGCTCAACCGCCCCGGAATCGGCGGCGGATCCTGCCCAGGCTTACCATGCGCCGGTGAACCGGTCAGATGTGCAGGCCTGGCTCGATCGCTACATCGATGCGTGGCGGGAGAACGACCCTGAGCTGGTCGAGGCGCTGTTCACCCAGGACGCCGTGTATCGCTTTCGCCCCTATGGCGGGGATGGCCGGATCGCCGAGGGAGTCGCCGAAATCGTGAGGAGCTGGATCGACTTCGACGATGATCCAGTCTCATGGGAGGCCTCCTATGAGGCATTTGCCGTCGACGGCGACCGGGCCGTGGCGGTGGGAACGAGCCGCTACTTCAACGCCGCCAACGGTGGCGACGAGCTGTATCACAACTGTTTCCTGCTCCGCTTCGACGACGGGCGTTGCGCAGACTTCACCGAGTACTGGATGCTCGAGCCGGTCGAGGGCTGATCCCGGATGCCCGATCCGCAATCAGAGATGATGCGACGGGGGTGGGATCCAGAGGAGGGGCTGGACTCGCTCAAGACCCCGCTGTTTCACACGTCCACCTTCGTGTTCGAGTCAGCTGAGGCGGCCGAGCGTCTCTTCGCGATCGTGTACGGCGGGGAGAAGCCCGAGCCAGGCGAGGACGTGGGCTTCATCTACACCAGGATGGATCATCCCAATCTGGTCATCACCGAGGGCAAACTCGCGGTGTGGGATGGCGCCGACGCCGCGTTGCTGTTCGCCAGCGGGACCGCCGCCATTTTCACGACCTTCCTGACACATGTTCGTCCCGGCGGTTTGATCCTGCACAGCACCCCGTTGTATGGCGGGACGAACACGATGCTGTACAAGGTTCTGGCGCCCCTCGGATACGAGTTCGGCTCGTTCGGCCCGACCGCCTCGGCGGATGAGATCGAAGCTGCGGTCGAAGACCGCCGTCTCGCGGCCATCTATGTGGAAACCCCCGCCAATCCGAGCAACGACGTGTTCGACATCGATCTCGCCTCGCACGTGGCGGCCCGAGCATCGACGCCCGAGAGCCGGGCTCTCACGATCGTCGACAACACCTTCCTCGGGCCCTATGCCCAGCGCCCGTTGGAGCACGGCGCCGATCTGGTGGTGTATTCGGCCACCAAGTACTTCGGCGGACACGACGACCTGGTGGCCGGCGTCGTGACCGGATCTGCCGAGCTGATCGAGCCGATCAAGACGATGCGCTACCGGATCGGCACGACCGGGGACCCGCACACCGCCTGGCTGCTGGGGAGGAGCCTCGAGACGTATGCGATCAGGGCCGAGAGGCAGACGGCGAATGCAGGTCGCGTCGCCGAGTTCCTGGCCGGGCACCCCAAAATCGCGGGGATCCGCTATCTGGGGAGCATCGAGGATGACGATCCCCGGGGCGATCTGGCCAAGCGGCAGTGGTCATCGGGGGGCGCGATGATCTCGTTTGATCTGGTGGGAGGGAAAGAGGAGGCATTTCGCTTCCTCGACGCGATGACGCTCATCGCCAACACCACATCTCTCGGTGGGACCCAATCGATCGCATGCCACCCCTGGACCACAACCCACTCCAATGTGGATCCGGAGACGAAGCGCCGGATCGGTGTGACCGAAGCCATGATCCGGCTCTCGATTGGCGTGGAGGCGCCCGAGGACATCATCGCCGACCTCGATCAGGCACTCGCTCAGATCTGAGGATGGGTCGAACAGCCCATTCATGTCCCGCCCCGCAGCGGGAATACTTTGCCCGGACGCGCTTGGGAGACGTGAGTAGGGAGAGGCATGAGTTACGGGCCACTCGTTCTTCGGGGGTCAGCTCAGATCGTCTCCCAACCGCGCCATTCCCCACGCACCGACACGTTCAAAGGCTTCTCCTACCGCTACTAGCGGTGGGAGTCGCAGGTGCTCCTACCCAATGGAGCCCGTGAGGGCGGTCTTTCGGGACCGCCCTCACACCTTTTCTTGACAGGTCCACCGTGTTCCGGCCACCTGGGTGTGTCCTCTAGATTCACGTCATATGACAGAGGACGCATACCGGGACACCATCAAAGAGCTGAGCGATCGCATCGTCGAGGCACAAAAGCCGATCAAGGTGCTCAATGCGATCAACTGGGACGACTCGATCAAAGAGAAATTCTTCGCTTCCGACTACAAGGAGCTCCCGGCGATAGACCACGCCTACTACGAGGCACGCGACACCAAGCTCGATCCCGAAGCGACACGCAACGAGCTGCGCGGCATCGAGGCCGACCTCCAGACCAAGCTCGGCCCCGTCTCCCCTGCAGGCAGCCTGATGAAGTTCATGTGTGAGCAGTTCCGGCTGACGGTCGACCTGCTCGATTCCAGTGGAACTCCTGGTTTCTCGCAGATCGCCAGCCTCCTCTATGGGACCCCCCAAGACGTCTTCCACGTGGGCGGGCCGACCATCGCCGACCTGGCTGCGCAGATGAGAAAGGTGCTTCAGGGGCTGGATGTGGAATCGGAGACGGAGAAAGACCTACGGACCATCAGGGGCACCGAGGCGGTAGGGATCCTGCAGAGTCGCGTCGACGTGTCGATGGGAAAGGGAATGGTCGAAGTCAGGCCGGATGACGGGATAGCCGCTGACGCTGCTGCCGGCAGCGATTACATCAAGGTCAGAGAGGACCGCATGTTCTCCCAGCGTGATCTCGACCTGCTCGAGACCCATGAGGCATGGGTCCATATCGGGACCACCCAGAACGGCTTGGCACAGCCCGTTTGCACCTTCCTCGGCAAGGCCGCGCCCAGAACCACGGTGACCCAGGAGGGTCTTGCGGTCCTCACCGAGATGCTCAACCTGCGGAGTCATCCCCGTCGCTTGGCGAAGCTGATGCACCGCATCGAGGGAATACGGGCGGCCAGCGAAGGAGCGAACTTCGTCGAGGTGTTCGAGATGTTCCGCACCGACGGCCTCACCGAGGACGAAGCCTGGGCGGCGGCGGTCCGCATCTTTCGAGGCAGCCTCCCCGACGCGGGGCCTTTCACCAAGGACCTGGGCTATGGCAAGGGCCTCGTCCTCACCCTCCTCTATGTGCGCCTGGCGATCAACCTGGGTCGATCACATCGGATCCCCTTACTCTTCTGCGGGAAGGTGGATCTGCTCGACATGGTGACCCTGCATCAGTTGGAGGAGGAGGGTCTGGTGGAAAAGCCGAAGTTCATCCCGCCCCCATTCGACGACATCCCGGCGCTCGCATCCACTCTCAGCCTGGGCGGGTTCACCGCCATGCTCGACTGGGAGCGGCTCGAGTCCGACTATTCGGTTTTGATCTGACGGGGCGAGTTGGGATCGAGCTTCGAGCGTACTGGGTTGGAGTTTCGAGGGCCCTGTCTGGCCGTTGCTTGGGTAGGTTTCTGTAAGAAGCACGCGAGAGAGTGCATTCATGAGAATCATCGAACTTCAGCTATCCGAGCCCCCGGTGTACGACAGTGGGTCCGAGGTCACTCTCACGATCGGCGCTGCCCGTTTGGGGGACCTCGCATCCGACGCTGATATTGACCGGGCATCGACCTTGGAGGATCCGAGCAGCCAGTCGCTGCTGATCCTGACCATCCTCGTCGAAAACCAACGCGAGGCTGCGATGGGCTTGTATCCAGACCAGGGCACCGCGGTGGTGGGAACGGCACAGGTGGACGCCAGCGTGTTCCTTTCCGGATCCTTCACCGGGGAGGACGCGGCGATCCCTGGTGGTGCAGCCCCGACAGAAGAGGTGACCTTCGAGTTGCCTCAGTCGGCCGACGAAGTCGCCGCGTTGGGTGAGGCCCGCTTTACGGTCGCCGGCCCGTTCGATTTCGACACGTCCGAGCCGCTGGGCAACGACGTCGACCTGGCAATTTCCTGGACGGTGTAGGGGGGAGGGGCCATGGTTTCGAACTCGCAGGCTATGCGAAAGGCGTGGCGCGACTACCGGTGCATCCTCAAGCACGAGGATGGACGCCGCGCAACGATCCTCGGGCGATTTGCCGGTGTGTGCCCACCCGAGATGCTCGAACCGTTCGAAGCGCTATCGCAGGCACTGACCATGGCGGGGTACCGCGACGCACTCAGGGTCGAGATCCCGAGGCCGTGCAAGAGAGGGATCATCCAGTCGGAGCCGTGTCACTCAGATGGAACCAATTGTTCTTTGCACAATTACGGCGTGGCGGTGGATGTCGACCCGGGTCTCAACCCCAAGTTGCCGGACGGCGAGCCGGGTGCCGGCTGGACCTTCAGTGATTCGCCAGGCATGACGGCGCCCTTCGTAAAACGCATCAAGCTGAGCAAGGCTCAGGTCGACGCCGTCCTCGCCATCCGAACCATTGCAGGTAAACCGCTGTTCTTATGGCTCGGCGACACCCGTATCAACGACACGATGCATTTTGAGGTCCGCGTTCCCCCGGATGCGACAGCAGTCGACTGGGACACGATCGAGGGAGGACGTGTCGGTGGTCCATTGCGAGGCATGAGAGAGACGGTGGGCGCAGCTGACGAGGAGGACGACATGTGGCAATACTTGACAGTCGACGAAGCATTGGTTCGACATGCCTTCGAGCAGGGCTGGCTGAAACCAAAGACCGAGACGACACTCAATTTCTTTCTCGACGCGGTGAGGAGCGGCGAGATCAACAATCCCGAGTTCGGTGACTTTCGCAATTTTCGGGTGGCGGTTACCAACGGCATCGCTTTGAGTGCCGGCAAATTGCAATAGACCGCTGACACACCGTTCTTGACGAGGTGACCGCGCACTACGACGGACGTGGAGAGGGTCACTGCGCGACGCCAGGTGCTGTGGGTCCCGTGGGACTCGAACCCACAACCAACGGGTTAAAAGCCCGCTGCTCTACCAATTGAGCTAGAGACCCGGTCGATCAGAGAGTACCGGTGGTCATCGAGCATTCCGGCCCTGGGTGGCCGTTCACCGCACCTTCAGATCGCATTGGTACGTTCGACGGGTGGAGGCTCGAATACTCGCCGCGCATGGTGAGGTCCACGTCGTGACCGACTCAGCCCGGATCACATTCCAAGTAGCCGGCCGGACCGTCCAGCGCGACTGGGACCAGATCACCGGCGCTGGTCTGGCGACGTATCCGGTAGGCGACGTCACTTTTCCCGTGGATTCGATCGAGCTGCCCGGCGGACGTCGGGTGCCGTTCGAGATCGTCCCGTTCGGCGGAAAACTCATTGGTTTGAGCAACGAGCTCGCAGCAACGCACCGAGCCCTTCTACTCGGTGACGGTGGCACCGGATTTCAGGTCTCCCTTCCCGTCGACGATCCCGGTACTCAGGCTCTGCTCGCCGAACTTCGGAAGCGTCTCGGCAGCCGATGGCGTGGCGACGCCCAAGAACTGAAGACCCTCCGCACGGATTTGGGGATGCGTACGACCTGGCCGGGTCGGCTCCTTGGTCTGCTCTTCGTGATCGTTGTGGCAGTCGGTGGATTGCTGGCCATTGCGGCGTGGGCGGGCGTCAAGGCGGCATGGGAAGAGGGCGACTTCGCGCTCCTCCAACCGGTCAGCCTGATCGCCCTGGCTCTCTGGGTCGTGACCGTCTGGTATCTGCTTCGACGTCTGGGGCACCTTCGAAGATGACGGCGCCCGGTTGGGCGATGTGGTGCTGCCAGCTAGGGTGGCCGGCCAGTCGAACTACGGTGGTCGAGATGGATTTGTGGACGTTCACGGCGATCGGGATCGCAGTGGTGGCAGCGTTTCGCTCAACGTGGTCGCCGTGCGGAGTTTCGATGTTGTCCTCGATAACCCCGCTCTCTGAAACCGGGCGTGGCCATCGCTACTGGGCCACCGTCTCGTGGTTTCTCTTCGGTTCGATTCTCGGCGGGTTGACGTTGGGCGCCATTGCGGCGTTGGGCTCGTCGTTGGTGGCAGGGCTCGGCATGTCGGCCGACGCCTCGGCGCTGCTCGTGCTGATCGCTGGCCTGGTGACGCTCGCCTCCGATCTCGGAACCGGTGGATTCCGACTCCCCGCCAATCCGCGTCAGGTGGAGCGAACATGGCTCGACCGATACCGCCCCTGGCTGTACGGGATGGGTTTTGGCTGGCAGCTCGGGGTCGGGGTGGCCACCTATGTGATGAGCGCCAGTGTCTATCTCATGGTGATCGTTGCGGCCTCGACTGGTGAGCCGTTGCTGGCGCTGGCCATCGTCACCGGCTTCGGGTTCCTCCGGGGGCTGGCGATACTCCCGGCTGCGACCGTCCGTACCCCGGCCGATCTAGGGCGTCTGCATCGGCGCATCGAGCGTCTCCGCCCGGCAAGTCGAGTTGTGGCGGTGGTCGGTCAGATCGGTGTCCTGGTTGCGGCGATCTCAGTGATTTGGGGCCCCGGTCCGGGGCTGGCGGCCGGCGTGATCTTCGCCATCGTGGCTTGGACCCAGCGCAGTGGCCTCAAGGACCCGGCGCCCCGTTTGCGGATTCCCGACACCCCGGCGGAACTAACCCAACCCGACTACAGCGGCTAAGTCCCGTACCGTCCCGCCGCAGGCCGCCGCTGATCAGGCATCCACACGGCGCGGGCGGCTGACCCCGATACCGCCCAGGGTGTCGCCACCAAATCGCTCGATCTCCTTGGCTAGGTCGAGCCGCTGTGCGGTCATCACGACGTCGTCGGTGATCAGATCGGCGGGCACCAGCCAGGAGACTTCGAATTCGAGACTGTCAGGATCCTTGCCGTAGAGAGCCTTGGTGGTGCCGTGATCTGTGGCGCCAACCAGGGCGCCGGCCTGTGAGAGCTTGGCGCCGATCTCGGCCAGATCCTGCAGCGTGTCCACCTCCCAGGCCAGGTGGTAGAGCCCCACCGACTGACGGCCCGCCGCGGAGGCGGCCGCGCCTTCGCCGATAGAGAACAAGCCCAGGTCGTGGTCGTTGGTGGAGCCTTCGGCCTGCATGAACACGGCCCCCGGCAACGGAAGCGGCAGTCTCCGGAATCCGAGCATGTCCTCGTAGAACTCTGCGGAACGTTCGGCGTCCCTCACGTAGAGGACCGCGTGGTTGAGACGATGCACTGCCATTTGTGACTCCCGATTCGGCTTCGAATGTAGTCAAGATGGTTGAAGGTTCAAATATTCCTGGCTATCTTCCCGATATGAGCACCCTGACCCGCACGGAGCTGAGAGCCTGGTCACGCATGATCGGAGGGGTCAGATCGCTGCTCAACGCTCTGGATCGCCAGCTCAGGGACGACTCCGGGATGAGCCACGATGACTACGGGATCCTGAGCCGGCTGCATCGGGAGCCTGGCCTCGCCCTTCGCATGAGCCAGCTCGCCGCTGACATCGGATTCTCCCCCAGCCGCCTGTCTCACACCGTTGGACGCATGGAGGAGACAGGCTGGATCCTCAGAACCCCGAGCAGCGACGATCGACGCGGGACCGATGCCAAGCTCACCGAACTCGGGGCGAAGGTGGTGGAAGACGCCTCTCTGGCACACCTGGCCCTGGTGAAGCGCTTGATCTTCGATGCCGTGGGACTCGATCGGGCGTCAGCTGCCGCGGAGGTCATCGGAGAGATCGGACGGGTCGCCGACGCTCGGGACTAGCCGGTCCTCGTGAAGACGTGGACCCCGTCCTCCCAGACCACCATGTACCACGGAGTGGAGGTCCCCGGCGTGACCCCCAGGTGTGCGGGGCTGCCCGGGTCGGCAGGGCTGAACGGGTCGACGATGGGCTCTACCTGACCGACCTGACCATCGGGGCCGATCGATACGAATCCTCCGATTCCAAGCGTCTCGTCTGACTCCGGTACCCCGAAGAACATGATGTAGACGGTGCCGTCGACGCCAGTCTCCACCTCGATCCCTCCGCGGGCGATGACCTCGGGGTCCTCGGCGTAACGCAGCTGCAAGGTCCTGGTCAATCCGGCATCGGGCAGCTCGACCAGGATGTCCCCATCTCCCATGCTCACCATGAATCGGCTCCCGTCCCGAGCGAGGAGCCACTCGACCGGGACGAGGGCTGGTGTCGCCGGGTCCAGGGAATGCGGGATGCCGTCGGCAGCCAGACCGTAGAGGAGCTCGCCGTCGGTGGTCACCAGAGGGACCTCCCCGTCGAAGGTGGCCTCCGTCGCCTGGCCTCCACTGACCCGGAGCAGCGACATGGTGTTCTCGCTGCGGAACCCGCCGGCGGCGATGGAAGCGTCGTCGAGACCCTGGGGCATCTGATACTGGAAATAGAGACCGTCGACCAACACATCCTCGGGCATGACCACTTGGTCGAGATAAGAGCCGTCCGATGCGAAATGAGCGATGCGGAGGCTGGCGGCGTCGAAGAACCACCATGACTCGTCCGGCGTCTGCGTCCCATAGTCAGGGCCGAGCATGAGCCCATCCCCGCCCGGCGACGTGCCCAGGAATTCCTCTCCCTCCCCATAGGGGAAGATCTGCTCGGCCCACCCTGCGCCCATCTCCGAGAATGGGGCGAGCAGAACCGTGACCGTGGCCTCTGCAGGCGGGATTGTCGTCGACTGGGAAGTCGTGGAGGTCCCGGCGGTCCCTGTCGTCGTGGGGGCGCTTGCGGTGGTGGTCACGCCGACCGTGGTGGTCGTGATTTGGGCGGTGGTGGTCGGCGAAGTGTCATCCCGATTGCAGACGGCGACGATGGCGACGATGGCGACGAGGAGCACGATCAGAGCGATCAACCGGCCGCGAGACATGACATCAGGTTATGACCGGGGTATTCCCCCAGAGCGGACCAACTGGAGCGGAGGCCGGAGTCATCGGGCTCCAATAGCCTGCCAGCAGTGAGCAGCATCCGCTTCGGCATCTCCAGACTCCCGCCCGAAGACGTCGCCGACGAGCAGTTCCTCGATGAGCTGGTAGAGAAAGGCCACCGCGCCCTGGAGCTGCCCTTCGTGGACGGCTTTCCTTGGAAAGAGAAGCGATGCGAGGCCTTCGGAGAGCTTGCCGCCGAGAGGGACATCCGACTCTCGGTTCACGCCCCCTACTTCGCCGGTCTGACTCTCCCCGATGAAGACCGTGGCCGACAGTCCTTGGCCGCCCTCGAGCACACGATGAAGCTGGGCAAGGCGTTGGCGGCGCCCGTGATCGTGGCGCATTTTGGCTCCAACTACTCCGAGGATCCCGAGGTGCTGATGGACAGGATCCGGTCACGACTCGACGCGGTGGTCTCCAAAGTGGAATCACTCGGTGTGGGCATGGGTCTGGAGACGGCAGGCAACAACCGGTCTTTCGGCAGCCTCGGTGATATCGCCCAACTCGCTTCGGAGTACTCCTTCGTCCGACCGGTTGTCGACTGGGCCCACGTCCATGCCATGACCGGTGGTGGTCTCACGTCCAAGGAGGCGTTCGTTTCTGTGTTCTCCTTTATCGAGAGCCAGTTCCCCGCTTGGATGATCGCCCCTTTGCAGACCCAGTTCTCCGACAACGAGTTCGGGGCCGGTGGCGAGATCCGGCACATCGCCTACGGGGAGGGAACCCTGCGGGTCGGGCCATTGGTGGAAGCGGCCCAGGAAGCCGGGATGTCGATGGTCCTGGTCTCCGAGGCGCGGGACCTTGTCAGCCATGACCTGATCTGGGAGGAGGCCAGGTCTCATCTCGACAAGGAGACGCCCGAATCCGCAGGTCGCCCGATCAGCACACTCGAGGTCCCTTTCCCGTCACCGATCACGGCGGTCAAGGAGGGGGACGGATTCAAACCGGCCGGCCTGGATCGCCCGCTCCGCCTCACCAACCTGGACAAGCTTTATTTTCCCGGCGACGGCTACACCAAGGGCGACTTGATCCAGTACTACGCCTCCGTGGCACCGGTTCTCCTGCCACATCTCGCCGGCCGGCCGATCTCGATGAGCCGGTACCCCGAGGGGATAGAGGGGCCTTCCTTCTATGAGAAGCGGGCGCCCGGTCACCAGCCCGACTGGATGAAGACCACGCCCGTCCCGTCCGACTCCCAGGGCGGGATCATCGACTTCCTGGTGGCCGACAGTCGTGAGGCGCTGATGTGGTTCGCCAACATGGGGTGCATCGAGACTCATCCCTTCCATTCACGCGGAGAGAGCCTCGACAATCCGGATTACGCCATCTTCGACTTCGACCCTGCGGAAGGCTCGACCTGGGACCAGGTGGTCGAGGGCGGAAAGCTATTGGAGGTAGCCCTCCAGCAACTCGGGCTGACCGGCTATCCCAAGCTCTCCGGGTCACGTGGTCTTCACGTCTACGTCCCACTCGATCCGGTCCACGACTTCTCGAGGGTGCGCCGTTTCGTGGGAGAGGTCGGGAACTACCTGGCTGCGGCCAATCCGTCGGCCCTCACCATGGAGTGGGACAAACCGAAGCGGAAGGGCAAGGTGTTCATAGATCACAACAGGAACGCCTTCGGCCAGACGGTGGCGTCGGCATACTCGGTGCGTCCCCGACCCGGGGCCCCGATCTCGGCCCCGCTGACCTGGGATGAGCTGGGGAAGGTGGCGAACGGCGAGGTGACCATCGTCAACCTGTGGGACCGGCTCCAACGTTACGGCGACTTGTTCGCCCCGGTGGTGGAGGCCGGCCAGACGCTCGACGCCGCCGAGGGGAAATTGGGTATCGCGTCAACCTGATTCAGGGCGTCGCGGGTGCGTGATGAGGGGATCGGGAATGGCTCGATCCGCCTTGCTAGGTTCCTGTGATGGATCTGTACGCACGGGTCAACATCCTCGGGGGCCTATCGGTTCGCCTTCCCCGGGGACGACTCGACGATGCGATCGCACTCGACAACGATCCGATTGGTCGCGCCCGCCACTGGGCGGAACAAGGCGTTGACGCGATGCATATCGTCGATCTCGACGCCGCCGCCTACGGCGACTATCGCAATCGGGAGCTGATCGACCGGCTGATCGACCAGGTTTCCGTCCCGGTGCAGGTCGCCGGGGGGATCCGCTCCGAGGGAGAGGCTCAGCGGCTCATCGAACACGGCGCATGGCGCATCGTGATGGGCACGGCCGCAATCGAGAACCAGAACATGGTCTGGGACCTTTGCCGGGAGAACCCGGACAAGATCGCGGTGTCGGTCGATGTCCGCTCGGATGAGGAGATCGTCACCAAGGGCTGGACCCAGAACAGCGGGCGCTATCTCGAGGAGGTCCTCATAGAAATGTCCTCGGCCGGCGTCGTCGCCTTCCTCGTGTCGGAGGCCGGGCGGGATGCTCTGGAAGACCCGCCCAATTATCACATCATGGCCGAGGCGCTGGCGACCGTGGAACAGCCGGTCATCGCGGCCGGGGGGGTCCGGGATCTGGAAGATCTGCGCGACCTACTCCGACTCGAAGCAGCGGGGCGCATCCTCGATGGCGTCATCGTCGGCCGTGAGGTGACCGCCGGCCGCTTCACCATCGAGGAGGCGAAGCAGGTGGTGGCCGGCGGCGGCCCGGTCCGGGCGCCGGGTGGAGTGCTGGCCACCTCGGTAAGGGTCGGCGTGTCCTCATTGCAGAAGTCACTCGACTTCTACGACCGGCTCGGGTTTACCCACGTACGGACACCAAAGCGGGGTGTAGTGGCCGAGGTGATCGAGTCGGCCAAGGGCCAGCGCATCGAGCTGGTCGAAGGAGAGGGTCGTCCCGCCGCTCTCACCTTCGTCGTCGACGATTTGGAGAGGTGGGGCCAGCATTTGAACAGCCTCGATCTGGAGATGAGCGCCGGCGACAACCAGATCGAGATCTCTGACCCGGATGGGCTCACCCTTCGCTTCGAGCAAGGTTGAGCGCATCTCGCTTCAAGTCTTGATCACTGTGCGGGATTGCTCTCTCAGGTATTGGCGGAGGTACCAGGGACCTCCGCCACCGGTGCCCGAGGTGCCCGAGCCCTTCCAGCCGCCGAAAGGATTGATGTCCGGCCAGGCGCCGGTGGTCGCGCCCGCGGCCCGGTTGACATAGGTCACACCGGCCTGGATCTCCTTGAACCACGTGTCGATCTCGTTCTCGTCGCCGCTGAAGAGACCGGCGGTGAGACCGAATTCGGTGTCGTTGGACAGGGCCAGCCCTTCTTCGAATGACCTCACCTTGGTCACGGCGACGAAGGGGACGAACAGCTCTTCCTTCCAAACCCAAGAGTCGAGTGGCGCACTGACCACGGTCGGTTCCACGTAGGTGCCTTTGGCCATCTCACCGTCGGTGAGGACGTGGCCGCCGACGTATACCTGGCCCCCGCTTGCTTCGACCTCGTCCACCGCCTTCTGGAACCTGTCCACCGCGGCACCGTCGATCACAGGGCCCATGAACGTGCTCTGCTCGAGCGGGTTGCCGACCTCGATCGCCTCGGTGGCGGCGGCGAGCTTCGCGACGAGCTCGTCATAGACATCGTCTTCGACATAGACCCGTGAGGTGGCGCTGCACTTCTGACCACTGAGGCCGAACGCGCCGCGGGCGATCCCTTGTGCGGCCACATCCAGGTCGGCGCTCGCCGTGACGACAACCGGGTTCTTGCCTCCCATCTCGCAGAACACAGGCTTCGGCCGACTCTCGTTGACCGTTCGATACAGGTACATGCCGACCGGATAGGAGCCGGTGAACGTGAGCCCGTCCACCTTCGGGTGATGGGCGAGGTAGTCCCCGATCTCGTCGCCACCAGTGACGACATGCAGAGCCTCCTCGGGCAAGCCCACCTCCACCATCACTCGGTGAAACTCGAGAGCCATCAGCGCGCCCTGGTTGGACGGCTTGATGACCACTGTGTTGCCGGTGAGCAGCGCACCTATCGATGGGCCGCCGGCAAGGGCCATGGGGAAGTTGAACGGCGAGATGACGGCCCAGACCCCAAACGGGCGCAGCACCGACGTATTCGCGTCCTGCGAACCGTGCGAGCTGAGAGGGGTGATGAAGCCGTCGTGCTCGGTGATCTGACGTGCGTAATAGCGAAGGAACTCGACGGTCTCGGCCACGTCACCGAGTGCCTCGAGGCGATTCTTCCCGATCTCGTATGACATCAGGGCAGCCAGCTCGAACAAGCGGGAATCCATGTTGTCGGCAGCGTCCAGCATGAGGTCCCTCCGGCGCTCCCACCCCCATGCCTCCCACTCCGGGGCGAAGGTCTTGGCCGCGTCCACGGCGTCGTCGACATCCTGGGTCAGGGCCTGGGCATAGCGACCGATCACGATCCCCGCATCGATCGGAGAAACCTCCTCGAAGAACTCTCTGTCCTTCCGCTCTTCTCCGGCGACTACAACCCCATGATCCTGCCCGAGCTCGGGTTTGACGCTCTCCAAGGCCTGCTCGTAGGCCTGATTCATCTCGTCGTTGTCGGTGGACATCGTGGCGTAGGTGATCTTCATCGGCATGACAGTCCTCGGTGCGGGCTCATATCGCCGACGTTAACGAATAGCCATCGGCTGAATCCCAGGGAACGACCCGGGCTACCGAAGCGAGCCGAGGCTGGCTAGCGTTTCTGGCGCAGATGCCAGATTCACCGTGGGTCCTCTACTGGCCTCTCCTGCTGGTGGGGGCTTATCTCGTTGGGTCGATCCCGTTCGCCCAGGTGCTAGCCCGCGTCCGGGGCATCGATCTCCGCTACGTCGGCAGCGGCAACGTCGGCGCCGGCAACCTGACCCGTGTCGCCGGATGGCCCTGGGGTCTGGCCGCCGGGATTCTCGACGGGCTGAAGGGGTTGTTCGCCGTGCTCATCGCAAAGGAGATGGGCTTTGGCACTGGTGCCGCAGGCATGGTGGGCCTCATGGCCGTGATCGGTCACAACTGGTCCATCTTCATGAGGGGTCGGTCGGGGCGTGGCCTTGCCACCTCGGCGGGCGTCCTGCTCGCCCTCGACCCCGTGCTCCTGGTGTGGACCACCGGATGGTCATTGGCCGGCCGGAAGATCGGCGGGGGTGTGGCCGGGTTCCTCGGCTGGGGGCTCCTTCCCATCGTGGCTGTTGCCATGGGACGTCCGGCCACCGAGTCGCTGCTCCTGCTTGCGCTCTCCATCGTCATCATGGCTCGCCGCATGCAGGGCAATCCCGACAGGGCACGTGGCATGCGCCCGGCGATGAGGCGTGCGATCTTCGACACCGATCCGGGTGGCGGGGACTTTCCGCACAGCGCTGACGACCTGCTGACTCCATGAGCCCAAAGCGGGTGGCCTGGATCGCGGTCATCGCCGCGATCGTCTACGCCGGATTCGCCGGGTTCATCCTCAACAACTTCGAGCTGCCCGAGATGAATGCGTACGCGTGGGGTCTGGTCGCCCTCGCCGCCATAGCCCAAATCACGGCCAGCTGGTTCTACGGGTTGCTCTACAAGGAGTCGGTGGAAGAGGCCGGAGGAGAGCTCAAGGCGTTTTCGGCATTCAAAGCGGCCCTGGTCGGGGCGGGTGTGGCCCGACTCATCCCGGCGGGCGGGGCGATCACACCGGTGGCGATGGGCTGGACGGTGCGGGATGAGGAGCCCGGTACCACCGGAGCGGCGGTTCGGGCAGTCCTCCTCAACTATGCCGGCCTTCTGATGATGACTGGTGTAGGCCTTCTCCTGGCCCGTCCTCAGGATTCAGCCCGGATCGCCTCCGTGAGCCTGACGGTGCTGGCTCCATTCGTTCTCCTCGCCGGTGTCCTCCTCATGTTCGGATCGGGCAAACTCGGGTCATTGTCGCGATTTCTTCCGAAGGCCATTCGCAAGCGTCTCGACACCACAGTCATCGACCATCTACCCGGGCCTGAATCGCAGACCTACATCTGGTGTCGACTGATTCTCGAAGGCACCGCACTTGGCCTCGTCCTCATCGCCTTCGGCCTCGACGTGAACGTGTTTCAGGTCATGGCAGCGTTCGGGGCGGCTTCCATCGCTGGAGGCCTTCCCGGCACTCCCGGAGGCCTGGGCGTCACCGAAGCGGGGCTCGTTTTCATCCTCAGCGCCTACGGGTTCCCGGCGGCGACGACTGTGGCGCCGGTCATCATCTATCGGATCGTCTCCTATTGGTTGCCGGCGGCGCTCAGCTTCTTCGCAGGTGGAATGACCTTCCTCAGATCCCCGGAGGCAAAGGCAGCCTCAGAGGTGGATTACGAGGGACACCGGTGAAGTAGCCTCGGGTCATGTCTGAGACCGTCACTTTCAGCCTCCCCAATCAGGATGGAGAGACTGTCAGCTCAAAGGATTTCGCGGGCAAACGCCTGGTCATGTTCTTCTACCCGGCCGCCATGACCCCTGGCTGCACCACGGAGTCGTGTGACTTCCGCGACAGCTATCACGAGTTCGCCGAGGCCGGCTACGAGATCATCGGGGTGAGCCCCGACGCCCCGGCGAAAAACGCGAAGTTCAAGGAGAAGGAAGGGCTGAACTTCGACTTGCTCTCCGACCAGGACAAGAAGTTGGCCACCTCACTTGGCGCATGGGGAGAGAAGAAGATGTACGGGAAGACCATGGACGGTCTCATCCGCTCGACATTCGTGATCGGCCCCGACGGCGAAGTGGAGAAGGCCTACCGCAACGTGAAAGCCACCGGCCACGTCGCCCGGGTCAAAGCCGACCTGCTCGGCTGAGTCTCCTCCCCCATCAGCGGAGCGACCTTGGGGTTATTTCCCCAACTCGACCCCGGCCAGACCTTCGAGCGCCTTGACCAGGGCGTGGTTGCCTTCGGAGCCGAGACCCCGGGTTTGAAGCGCGCGGTATAGCTGGAAGACGAGGGAGACCCCGGGCAGCGGGATGCCCAGCTCGTCGGCCGAGTCGAGGACGATGCGGAGGTCTTTCTGTTGCAGATCGATGGTGAAACCGGGTTTCCAGTCACGAGCGATCATCTGGGGCCCGCGGTTGGAGAGCATCCACGATCCGGCGGCCCCGCCCTCGACGGCGGCCAGGGTGGTCCGGAGGTCGAGCCCGGCTCCCTGCGCCAGCAGCAGAGCCTCGGACGCGGCCAACTCGTTGAGCACCACTAGGACCTGATTGACCGCCTTGGCCATCTGGCCAGATCCCGCCTCTTCGCCGATGTGGGTGATGGTCTTCGAGTATGCCTCCATGAAGGGGCGAACCCGTTCGACCGCCTCCCCGGGCCCACCCACCATTGCGGCGAGTGTGCCATTGACGGCGCCCTCCGACCCTCCCGAGACCGGGGCGTCGACCCAGCTCACCCCCGAATCCGCAGCGCGGGCGGCGAACAACTTGGTGCCACCGGGCGAGATAGTGGAGTGATCGACGAGGACCGTCCCCGGCGCCAAACCGTGGATCACCCCGGCGTCGCCGAACACCACCTCCTCGACATCGGGGGTGTCCGAGACACAGATGAAGACGACGTCGCAGGTCTTGCCCAGCTCGATGGGGTCGATGGCGACTTCACAGACGAGATCCACTGCCTTCTCCGGGGTCCGATTCCACACGGTGAGGTTGTTCCCATCCATGAGCAGGTTGGCCGCCATGCCATGTCCCATGGTCCCGAGACCGATGAAACCCAGACGCGTCATGGCCGGGCACTCTAGGGGTGTGCTAGACCCACGACCGATGCCCCATCATCGCCTCGACAGCGTGCTCTCCGGCGAGGTGTCGGCCCTGCGCCAGTCGGGGACGGCGAAAGGCTCCGAGGCGGTGATCGTCGGTGTCGAGACTGGTCAGGACGGGCGCGGTCCCCGCTATCTGCTCGAAGGCTCGGACCAGCGGTTTATCCGGATGAACTCCAATGGCTACCTCGGTTTGGCCCATCACCGGTCGGTGATCGAGGCCGAGGAATCGGCCACCAAGGAGTTCGGCGCCGGGCCCGGAGCGGTCCGTTTCATCTCCGGCACCTATCAGGCGCATATCGATCTAGAGACTCGTCTCGGCGCCTTCCATGCCCGGCCTGGCTCGATGATTCTCTCCTCGGCCTACGCCGCGGTCGTCTCAACCCTTACGGCTTTGATCACGCCTGACACGGTGGTGCTGAGCGACGAGTTGAACCACAACTGCATCATCAACGCGCTGCGGCTCTCCCGCCCCGCTTCACGGGAGGTCTACCCGCATCTCGATTTCTCCGCTCTCCACGATCTCCTGACCAAAACCGGTGGTGGCCGTCGAGCGATCGTCGTCACCGATGGGGTGTTCTCGATGCGTGGTGACTACACCGATCTCGCCGCCCTAATGGAAGTTGCCCGGGCCCACGACGACGATTTCGAGGAGAACCTCGTGGTCGTGGTCGACGACTCACACGGAGTTGGCGCATTCGGTGAGGCCGGGCGGGGCACCGAGGAGGTGTCCGGGTCGGGCCCGATGGACGTGCTGATCGGGACGCTGGGGAAGGCGTTCGGCGTCAACGGGGGATACGTGACCGGCAGCCAGACCCTGATCGACTTCCTTCGGGAAAAGGCCCCGATGTACATCTACTCGAACCCGATCACGGTGGGAGAGGCGGCCGCCGCTATTGCGGCCATATCCGTCGTCGATTCGGAGGAAGGCCGCGGCATGTTGGCGCATCTAGAAGCCATGACCGTGAGATTCGAGAACGGGCTTGTCGACCTGGGTATGGAGACGATCCCGGGGCCGCATCCGGTCGTCCCGCTCATGGTTCGCGACACCGAGCGGACCACGGCTTTGGTCAGCCATCTCTACGACAACGGTGTCCTGGCCACGGGTCTCAATTACCCCGTCGTGCCCAAGGGCGATGAGGAGATCAGGTTCCAGGTCAACGCCGACCACACCGAGGGCGACATCGATCACGTGTTGGAAGTCTTGGGCCGGTTCGAGGCCTGATCGACTAGGCAATCACCACCAGGACCTCTCCGGCCTCTACCTGGTCGCCGGGCGAGCAATCCACCTCGGTCACGGTGCCGGAGTGCGGGGCTCGGAGTGTGTGTTCCATCTTCATCGCCTCCAACACCAGCAGCACCTGACCCGCTTTCACTTCGTCCCCGACGCCGATCTCGATCCTGACCACCCTTCCCGGCATTGGGGCGTGGAGAGAGCCGGCGGACTCAGTGGACTCGGTCGAAGGAAAGCGAGGGATGACCTCGAGACGCACCGGACCCAGCTCGGAGTCGACGTGGCGGACCTCGCCGTAGCGGGCGACCGCGAGGAGATGGTCTACGCCATCGTGACTCAACTCGACCAGATCGGCGGTGCAAACCGAGACTTCGATCGGGCTCATGCCCTCGACCACAGGCCCGTCCGCCACCGAGTAGCGGATCTCATGGATTCCGTGTTCCCCTTGATAGCTCCGCTCCTGGAGGTGTCCGGGCCGGTTGCGCCATCCCGAGGGAAGGCTGGCGAGCACTCTGGCGCGGCTCCTCTCGAAGACCTGATCGGAGAGAGCGGTGGCCACGGCGGAAAGGTGCTCCGCCTCTGCGTCGGCCAAGGGCCGGGCCAACCGGGCAAGATCGTGACGGTCGAGGAAATTGGTGTCGATCCCGCCCGATCGGAACTCGTCGTGTTCCAGGACCCGCACCAGCAGGTCGCGGTTGGTGACCGGTCCGTGGATCACGGCCCGGCGCATCGCCAGGGCCAGTCGCTCCGCCGCCTCGTCGCGACTCGAGCCGTGGGCGATGACCTTGGCCAGCATCGGGTCGTAGAACACCGACACCATCGACTCGTCCTCGACACCGGAGTCGACTCGCAGCCCGGGCCCGATCGGCACCTCGAATCGATGGATCTTCCCGCTGACCGGGAGGAAATCATGGCGAGGGTCCTCGGCGTACAGACGGGCCTCGATGGCATGGCCGGACATGGCCGGCTCGAATTCGATCGGGGCACCATCCGCGATCTCGATCTGGAGACGGACCAGATCGAGACCCGTGATCATCTCGGTGACCGGGTGTTCCACCTGGAGCCGGGTGTTCATCTCCAGGAAGAAGAAGTCACCGTCCTGGAACAGGAACTCGACGGTTCCCGCTCCGATGTATCCGACTGCGCGCCCCGCTTCGACCGCGGTCTCGCCCATGCGCCGGCGCAGGCTGTCGTCGACTGCAGGGGAGGGCGCCTCTTCGATGATCTTCTGATGACGGCGCTGGATGGAGCACTCCCGCTCGAACAGGGAGATCACCCGGCCGTGGGAGTCGCCGAGGACCTGGATCTCGATGTGCCGCGGGGCCTCCAGGTACTTCTCGAGGAAGACGGTGTCGTCCCCGAACGCCGACGCCGCCTCCCGGCGCGCCCCTTCGATCGCCTCGTCCAACGCGTCGGGCTCGTCGACGATCCTCATCCCCTTCCCGCCGCCTCCGGCCGAGGCCTTGACCAGGACCGGGTAACCGAGCTGGTTGGCCGCCCCATGTTGTGCCTCGCCGCCGATTCCCGTCAGATCGATGGCCCGGAGCGTCGGTACCCCGGCGGATTCCACCAGCTTCTTCGACTTGAGCTTGGAGCCCATCACCTCGATCGCCTCCGGTGTCGGTCCGATCCAGAGGAGCCCTTCGCCGGTTACCCGACGGGCGAATTCGGAGTTCTCGGACAGGAACCCGTAGCCGGGGTGCACCGCCTCAGCCCCCGACTGCTTTGCGGCTCCGAGCACGGCATCGATGTCGAGATAGGTTTCGGCCGGGGTCGAGCCGGGAAGGTTGATGGCATGATCCGCTTCGATCGCGTGCGGCTCGCCTACGTCGGGGTCCGAGTACACCGCAACCGTCTCGATCTCCATCTGGCGACAGGTCCGGAAGACACGTCGGGCGATCTCACCGCGATTGGCTACCAGGAGTCGTCGGATCATCGGCCCGATGAGCGTACCGGCGGAAACCATTTCGCTTCCCGCGGCGTCATAAGTACGTCGTCATAACCACGAGTTGAGGAGTCGCGTCCAAATGAATGACACACAGTTGCTGGAGAGACAGGATCGGGAGACGGTCGAGAGACTCGAGCCGGCCCCGAGGAAGAGATCGGCCGTGGTGCCGATCGCCATCGTCTCTGGAGTCGTTGCCTTGTTCGTCGTGATCGGGATCTGGGTGGTCTCGAGTCTGCAGGACCTGGCCGACGCGGTGCCAACCCCCGGGGATCTGGCTGCCTTGTTCGAGCCGGAGCCCTATGAGGAGATCGGGCCTGTCGTCATCAGCTCGATCCGGGACCTGTCCAACCTGACCACCGTGGAGACGGTGCAGTACACGATCGTGGACAAGGGGACGGATCAGGGATGGCTGGAATGGGCGCGGGGTGACAGCCTGCAGCTCTTCGCCGTGGCCAAGATCGGTGCCGGCATCGACTTGAGCGGCATCACGGTCAGAAACGTGTCCCTCGACGATCAGGGAGTGGTGGAGATCACCGTCCCGGCGGCGGAGATCCAGTACGTCTCGGTCGACAACGAGGCAACCCAGATCCTCGATCGGGAGACCGGGCTGTTCACCAAGGGTGATCCTCGGCTCGAGACCGATGCCCGCCAGGTGGCCGAAGAGGTGCTGGTCCAGGCAGCCCTCGACGAAGGCGTTCTGGCCGATGCAGAGGCCAATGCCCGTCAGATCCTGACCGACTTCCTGCTCGGTCTTGGTTACCGCGACGTGGTGGTCGAGTTCGCCGGCTGATCTCGGTCGGCTCCCTCGATGATCAGTGAGGAGATCGAAGTCCGGACCGGGGGACGGGCTTCGGTCTTCGATCTCACTCCAGATGTGGCCAGGTTCGCATCAACGCTTGGTGATGGTTTGTTGTCGGTGTTCGTCCCCCATGCGACCGCCGGGGTCGCTGTTATCGAGGTTGGCGCGGATAGCGACCAGGACCTCTTGACTGCACTCGACGAGCTCATTCCTGCCGAGCCGGGCCGCTGGCGTCACGAGCACGGCAGCCCCGGGCATGGCCGCGATCATGTGTTACCTGCCTTCGTCTCGCCCAGCCTCACCATCCCGGTGATCGGTGGGCGGCCGGCGCTGGGGACATGGCAGTCGGTGGTGCTGGTCGACACCAATATCGACAATCACACCAGGAAGGTCCGTCTCTCCTTCATCGAAGGCTGATCGGATTGACGCCTGCACTCGAGACGCGGAGGCTGAGGCTCACCCCCCTCCGGGAGTCCGACTCCGCCGAGATGGTCTCGGTCCTTTCTGACCATGGGCTGTACGAGTTCATCGGTGGCACGCCACCGACGTTGGACGAGTTGGAAACGAGATATCAGGCGCAGGTGGCCGGTTCGCCGTCGGCCGACGAGACATGGCACAACTGGATCATCCGGCTCGCGGATGGCGGCGAGGCTGTTGGCTATGTGCAAGCAACCGTCGCCAAGGCGGAGACGCAAATCGCGTGGCTGGTTGGTGTCGAGTGGCAGGGCCGGGGCATCGCTACCGAGGCTGCAGACGCGATGACCGAGTGGCTCGGCGCCAACGGGACCCACCGATTGGTGGCTCACATCCACCCCGACCATGCCGCCTCGGCGAAGGTGGCGGCTGCGCTCGGGTTGTTGCCGACCGGGGCGATCGATGCCGATGGCGAGACGATCTGGGAGCGGCCCTTCGAGGGCTGATCACATCCGGAAGACGCCGAAGCGGTCGGTTCCCTTCACTTCGGCTGAGTGGGTGGCAGACAGCGCGATGCCCAGGACGTGTCTGGTGTCTCTGGGATCGATGAGCCCATCGTCGCGCACCCTTGCTGTCGAGAAGTAGGCGAGCTCCTCCGCCTCGATCTGGGCCTCGATCTCCTTGCGCCGCTTCTCGTCGGCCACTTCATCGAAGGGCTCGCCCCTGGTCTCCGCCGCTTGGCGGGCGATGATCGACATCACCCCGGCCAGTTGGGTCGGCCCCATCACCGCCACCTTGTGGTTGGGATACCCGAAGACGAACCGGGGGTCGTACGAGCGCCCCGACATCCCGTAGTTCCCCGCTCCGTAGGAGACCCCGGCCATGAGGGCGATGTGGGGCACCTCGGAGTTCGCCACCGCGTTGACCATCTTGGCCCCGTCCTTGATGATGCCTCGCTGCTCATAGTCCTTTCCCACCATGTATCCGGTGGTGTTGTGGATGAATAGAAGCGGAGTGTCGTATCGATTGGACAGCTGGATGAACTCCGTGGCTTTCTGAGCCTCCTCGGAGAAGATCACCCCTTGTTGGTTGGCGATAACACCAACCGGGAAGCCATGGATCGAGCCCCACCCGGTGAGGATCGATGTCCCGTACATCGCCTTGTACTCCTCGAACCGTGAGCCGTCGAGGGTTCGGGCAAGGATCTCCCTCATGTCGAACGGGACCCGGAGGTCAGTTGGAATCACCCCGAGGATGTCGTCGACATCATGGACCGGCTCGTCCGGGTCCTTGGTCGGCCCATAGCCCTGCTTGCGCCAGTTGAGATGGCTGACGATGTCCCGCCCCATCCGGATCGCCTCGTGCTCGTCCTGTGCGAAGTAATCGGAGAGCCCCGAGACCTTGGAGTGCATCTCGGCCCCGCCCAGCTCCTCGTCGGTCGACTCCTCGCCGGTCGCCATCTTCACCAGCGGGGGGCCGCCGAGGAAGACCTTGGCCTGCTCCTTGACCATGACCGCGTAATCGCACATGGCGGGGAAATATGCGCCGCCTGCAGTCGAGCTGCCGAAGACGATGGCAACGGTTGGGATACCCATCTTGGAGAGTCGGGTCAGGTTGCGGAACCATTTGCCCCCGACGATGAACACCTCTGCCTGGTCGGGAAGGTCTGCCCCGCCCGACTCGACCAGGTTGATCAGGGGGAGCCGGTTCTCCCGGGCTATATCCATGATGCGGAGGGTCTTGGCCACTGAGTAGCGGTTCATCGAGCCGGCCTGGCTGGTCGGGTCGTGGGCGAGGATGGCGCACTCCACGCCCTCCACCACCCCGATCCCGGTGACCACGTTGGCGCCGAGGTTCTTGTCGGTTCCCCATGCGGCCAGCGTGGAGAGCTCGAGAAACGGGGCGTCGCGATCGAGCAGGAGCTCGATCCGCTCCCGGGCCAGGAGCTTGCCCCGGTCCTGGTGGCGTTTGATGTACTTCTCCCCGCCGCCCTGCCGGGCCTGTTCCATCAGCTGCTCGAACTCGGCGAGCTTCTCCTCCATGGCGGCCCGATTCGCCCGATACTCCTCGGAACGGGCATCGACCTTGGTGGGCAGAACCTGCACATTCCTAATGTACGGCCTCACGCATACGTGACGGGGTGCATCGGACATGAAAGCGGCGGACTTCGAGGACCGGATCGGGACCGAGATCGGGGTGAGCGATTGGATGGAGATCACCCAGGACCGGGTAGATGCCTTCGCCGACGCCACCGATGACCACCAGTGGATCCACGTCGATCGTGACCGGGCGGCGGCCAGCCCGTTCGGGGGCACCATCGCCCACGGTTTTCTAACGCTGTCCCTGACCGTCGCCCTGTCCGCCCAGGTGCCACTCGAGGCCGGGTCCCCGGTGATGGGCATCAACTACGGGCTGGAGAAGGTTCGTTTCCCCGCCCCGGTCCCGGTGGGCTCGAGGATTCGCGCCCGGGTCGGGCTGGTCTCGGTCACCGATGTCGAAGGCGGCATCCAGCTCAACCGTCAGGTCACCATCGAAGTCGAGGGGACCGAGAAGCCGGCGATGGTCGCTGAGACGGTCAGCCGTCTCTACTACTGATTTCGACGGATTAGGAGAGGCTGCGCCCGCCCCCGACCACGATCACCTCACCGGTGATGTAGCTGGAGAGGGGGGTGAGCAGCCACCAGACGGTGTTGGCGATCTCCTCGGGGGTGCCCATCCGGTCGAGGGGGATGGCCTCGATCATCTTCTCCCGGATCTCCTCGGGGATCCCCATGCTCATCTCCGAGGAGATCAGACCGGGGGCCACCGCATTGACTCGGATTTCCGGTGCAAGGGAGAGGGCCATCGCCCTCGTCATCCCAACCACGGCCCCTTTGGACATCGAGTAGTTGAACTGGCCGAAGTTGCCCAGATAGGCCCGGGAGGCGATGTTGACGATCGACCCGCCGTCAGACATCAAGGGCGCCAGGGCGCTTATCAGTCGGTAGGCCGCACCCAGATTGACCTCCAGGACGGCGCCGAGATCCTCGTCGGTCATGTTGATCAGCCGGGCATCCCGGGTGATTCCGGCGTTGTTGACCAGACCGATCAGCGGTGCCCCCGAAGACTCGACCTCTTCTCTCACCAACCCGGGCCCGTCGTCTGAGGTCAGGTCGACTTGCACCGGTGTGATCGACTCGGACAGGGCCAGTTCCGGTGCGATGTCGACGCCGATCACAGTCAATGGCCCGGTCGCGGCCATTTTCTCGGCAATGGCCCTTCCAATCCCGCGGGCCGCGCCCGTGACGACGATGGTCCCGTTCAAGGCAGAGCCTTCCCGATGTGGCCGGCGCCGACCCGGAGCAGCTCACCGGTGACCCCGCCACCCTCGAGAAGCTGCTGCGCCCAGCGCTCCACAGCCGAACGATCCGCGTTCTCGTCGAAGGCGACCACGTTGGCCGTCCAACCCTTGCGCACTCCCTCGAGCGCAGCGGTGCGAGCGGCGGAGAGAAGACCGGTGGCGACCATGGCATTGCCGGCGCCTCTCCTTCCCAGGAGGTCGTCCTGATGCACCACGTAGACGAAGGATTCCTCACTCTGCGCAGCAGCCCGGCTCACCTCGAATGCCCGGGTGAGCTCGGCGATGATCCCGCCCCAGTCATCACCAACGTCAGCCGTCCAGTGAATCACGCCGCTCACGAGACGACTGCGGTACCCGCGGCCACCATCTGGTCGATGGTGTCGGGGTCCACCCCCATCTCACGGAGAATCGGTCTGGTGTGCTGACCGAGGGTGGCCGGGATCGCGGCGGCCCGCGCCGGCGAGCCATCGATGTGAATGGGCGATCCGGTGCTCTTCACGGTTCCCGCCACCGGGTGCTCGTACTCGACGATCATCTCGTTGTGCCTCGCCTGGGGATCGCTGAGCGCCTCGGGGATGGTGAGGACGTGCCCGGCAGGCAGACCGGCTTCGCCGAGCAGGGTGACCCAGTGATCCGCCTTCTCCGTCTTGAAGAGGCTGTTGAGCTTTCGGGCCAGCTTCTCTCGTTGCGCCAGCCGGGCCTGGTTGCTCGAATAGGCATCGATTAGCTCTGGCATGCCCAGGCTCTCGCTCATGATCGCAAAGTGTCGATCCGAGACGATGGCCAGGGTGAAAGGGCCATCGGCGGCATGGAACACCTGGTTCGGCGCCAGATAGGGGCTGGCGGTTCCGGTTCGCTCCGGCTGGGAGTCGTTGGTGAGAGCAAGCGCGTTCCAGGCCGACTGGACGGCCATGACACCGTCACGCAAAGAGATGTCGATGACCCGGCCCCGACGCGGTGTCTCCGACAGAGCAGCGCAGATCGCCAGCGCGGCATTGGTTCCGGCCACATAATCGCCGATCGTGGTCGCGGTCTTGTGGGGCCCGTCCTTGGGATCGCCGGTGATGGAGATCATCCCGGCCTCGCCCTGGAAGACGATGTCGACCCCCACGCGATCCGAATATGGGCCGTCGGAACCGAAGGCCGAGATCGAGGCATGGACGATCCCTGGGTTGAGCTCGAGAGCTCGCTCTGCCCCAAGACCGAGCCGTTCGATCGCCCCGTGCCGGAGATTGTGGACGAGCACGTCGGCCTTGCGGATCAGCTTGTCGAACACCCGTTTCGACAGCCAGTCCTTGGTGTCGACGGCGAGCGATTCCTTACCCCGGTTCACGGCCATGAAGAAGGTGGATTCGCCGCCGAGAAATGGGCCGAAACCCCGCCCCAGGTCACCCTCGGGCGGCTCGACCTTGACCACTCGCGCCCCGAGATCGGCGAGGAGCATCCCCGCGTACGGCGCCGCGATCAGATTGCCGAACTCGACGACGAGGGTGCCGCGGAGAGGGCCCCCCTCCCCGGCTCCGCCGGCACTCGCCCCAACGTCGCTTCGCTCCTGGGGGGAGAAACCCACCTCAGACACGTTCGATGACCGTGCTGATCCCCTGGCCGACCCCGATGCACATGGTGGCCAGCCCAAATCGTCCGCTGCGTCGCCTCAGCTCGTGGGCCAGGGTCGTCAACAGCCTTGCTCCCGAGGCCCCGAGCGGATGCCCGATCGCGATGGCGCCACCGTTGACGTTCACCCGGTCCGGGTCGATCTCGAGCAGTCTCATGCTCGCCACAGCCTGGGATGCGAATGCCTCGTTGATCTCAACCACGTCGAGGTCGTCGGGGCCGATCCCGGCACGGGCCATCGCCTTCTCCGAGGCCGGCACCGGCCCTATCCCCATCACATCGGGATGGACTCCGGCGGCCGCCGAGGAGACGATCCTGGCCATCGGAGTCAGCCCGTGTGTCTCCAGACCAGCCTCGGTCGCCAGCAGCAGGGCGGCGGCGCCGTCGTTCATCGGTGAGGAATTGCCAGCGGTGACCGTGCCGTCTTCCTTGAACACCGGGGGGAGCTTGGCCAGAGCCTCCATCGAAGTGTCCGCTCGGGGGCCTTCGTCCACCGAGACGGTCATAGTCTCGCGCCGCCGGGCGTCAGCCGGCGCATCGATCGGTTCGATTTCACCTTTGTAGAGCTCGGCGTCGATGGCGGCGATCGCCAGTTGGTGGCTGCGTAAGGCGAAAGCGTCCTGGTCTTCCCGGCTGATCTCGTACTTGGCGGCGACCACCTCTGCCGTCATCCCTAGGGTGATCGGCGGGTAGAGCTCTTTCATCCGGGGGTTGACGAGACGCCAACCGAGGACGGTGTCGACGATCTCGGGGGTGCCGGTGGCGAAGGGCAGGTCCGGCTTCATCATCACAAAGGGCGAGCGGGTCATCGACTCCGACCCACCGACCACGACGATCTCGCCCCAGCCCGCCGTCAAGGCGTGGGCACCGGATATGACTGCCTGCATCCCTGACCCGCAGAGCCGATTGACCGTGGCACCGGGGATCTCGATGGGGAGCCCGGCGAGCAGCCCAGCCATGCGCGGCGACATTGCGGTTGTCTTCCCCTGCCTGGTTGGCAGCACCCCAGTAGACGTCCTCGATGGCCATCGGGTCCAGATCGGGCTGACGTCTCAAGAGCCCAGCCACCGCGTGAGCCGCCAGATCGTCGGGTCGGACATGAGCGAGTTGCCCGCCCAGCTTGCCCATCGGCGTCCTGCAGGCGTCGACGATGTAGATGTCACCGCCCATTCTCGGTCCGTTCACCTTCTCGCCAATTGCTCCGGGTCTGATAGGGGGAAACCCCTATTTCTCGGGGAATCATCCGCCGATAGGTTCAGTTCTATAGGACGATAGAGATGAACGAGCCACGCAGACACCCGACCAACATGTTCGCCTACGCACCAGCCGGGCTGCTCGTCCTCTACGTCCTGATTCGCCTTATGTTCTGAGGGCTACGGTTGGTCCCATGGACCGACCTGACCTCCTTCCTTTCACCGAATCCGACGAGGCGAACCGACTTCTCGCCACCGACGGCTTCGCTCTTCTCACCGGGATGCTCCTCGACCAGCAGTTCCCGATGGAGAGGGCTTTCTACGGCCCGCAACTCCTCAAGGATCGTTTGGGAGGCACGCTCACACCCGAGCTCGTCGTAGGGACGGGCCTGGACGAGCTGGAGACCTTGTTCCGGGGACCACCGGCCGTCCATCGGTACCCGGCCTCCATGGCCAAACGCACTCAGGAGCTCGCCCGAGCAATCATTGACGACTACGACGGGCAAGCGGAGAATCTCTGGGCCACCGCCACCGACGGCGCCGAGCTACTCGCTCGACTCCGCGCTCTGCCCGGGTTCGGAGCGGAGAAGTCGCGGATCTTCGTGGGTCTCCTTGGCAAGCGGCTCGGCGTCCGGCCGGAGGGCTGGGAGGAGAAGGCTGCCGATTGGCCCTCCATAGCCGACGTCGCCAACTACGAGGATGTGCTCACCCTGCGGGAGAAGAAGCGAGCCATGAAAGCGGCAAAGAACGCCTGAACGGCTCAACCGCCCGCCGTTCCCTGCCGATAGTTGGTCTGCAAAGGGAACGGAAGGGTATCGATGCATCTCTCGGGCCAGCTCTCTGATTGGAGCATGAACGATCTGCTCCAGATCATGCAGGTCACCAAGAAGACCGGGTCACTCGACATCGAGGGACAGCGCCGTGGGCGTGTCCACTTCCGCGAGGGCCGGGTCACCGGGGCCGAGCTGAACGGTGTCGACGGGGCATACACCGGCTCCGACCGGGATGGTGTCGCCGACATCCTCTATGTGCTCTCCTCCGTGGCCGAAGGCTCGTTCTCCGTGGGTGCGGCTGACGGCCCCGACGCCAAGGGCTGGACCGTCGAAGAAGTCCTGCTCGATGTCGAGGCCCTCCAGTCTCTGGAAAGCGAAGTGGCGGAGACCGGGCTGTTCGAGGCTCCCGGGGTCAAGCTGATCCAGGAAGTCGGTGATTCGGTCAGCATCGAACCAGCCGACTGGCAGACCTTCTTCAATCTCGTTCCCACATTCAGCTTTGGCTCTCTCGAGTCCAAGTACGGCAGGGGCACCGCGGTGCGCATGTTCCACACGCTCAACCGCATGGGACTGGCTCAGACCGTGTCTACTCCGGAGGAGGAGGCAGCCTGGCTGGACCGGCTCGCCGAGGGTGTTGCCTCCAACTCGACCTGGACCGAGGCCACCGACCCGGCAGAGGCCATCAGCGAGGATGCGGAGCCGACGCCATCCGACGATGTCCTCGAGCCCGAAGCCGAAGAGGCGCCGGTCCTGACCGAGCCCGAGCCGGTGACCGTGGCTTCCGCCAAGCCCAGCCGAGCCCATGTCGAGCTCAAGGGCGTTTCTGCCCCGGCGTCGACGACACTGACCGATGGTGTCTACGACGAGATCCGCCGCCTTCGGAGCAGGGTCGGCGACAAGTAACGTCGGCGGGCCTTGCCCGCCAGCAATCCTCTCTCACTCGATTCTCCTCTGACGGTCGGCATCGCGGGTGGTTCCGGCTCCGGTAAGACCACCATTGCAGAATCACTGACAAAGGAGCTCGGCGGAGCAGTGGCTCTCGTCCAGCACGACGCCTACTACCGCCACAGTCCGGAGCTCTCCTTCGAGGCGAGGTCCAAGGTCAACTACGACCATCCCGCTTCGCTGGACACCGAGCTGCTCGTCAAACATCTGGCGGCCCTGCGCTCGGGTGAATCGATCGAGAAGCCCTCATACGACTTTTCCACTCATCTGCGGTCGGAGAAGGTCTTTGAAGTCGAGCCGGCGCCGGTGATCCTCGTCGAGGGGATCCTCGTGCTTGCGCAGCCTGAGCTCAGAGCCGTCCTCGACCTCAAGGTGTTTGTCGACACCGATGCCGACATCAGGCTGGCCCGTCGCCTGGAGCGTGACATCCACGAGCGGGGACGGACTATGTCCGCTGTGATCGCCCAGTACTTCACATCGGTCCGGCCCATGCATCTCGAGTTTGTGGAGCCTTCGAAGGTCTACGCGGATGTCGTGATCACCGGCGGCTTCAGCCCGCATGCCGTGGACGTGGTGGTCGACCTGATCAACTCGCGAAGAGACTGAGATTTCGGGCCGATTCGTATACTCCGCCGATGGCCGGACACCCCTCGGTAGCCATTATCGGCGTTGGTGCCATGGGCGAGGCTTTGCGCCGCGGCCTCGAGCGCGCCGGCTGGGCACCGGACGAGCTCTCGCTGGGGGTGCGCAGAGACGACCGGGCAACCGAGCTCTCAGCCAAGTCTTCGTCGGTGGTCAGTCTCGACCCGCTGGAGGCGATCGCAGACCGGGATGTGATCGTGATCGCGGTCAAGCCACGGGACGTCGGCTCAGTGATCGATCGCATCTCGGGCAGCGTCACTCCCACTCAGATGTTGCTCTCTCTGGCCGCCGGCGTGACCACGAGCACCTACGAGAGCCGGCTAGGGGAGATCGCCGTGGTGCGGGCCATGCCGAACACGCCGGCCCTCGTGGGAGAAGGTGTGACCGGAATCGCGAGGGGCACCCATGCCGGCGATGAGCACCTCAAGCTCGCGACCGAGATCCTCGGCGCGGTTGGTGCCGTGAGGGTCATGGACGAATCACTCCTCGACGCGGTCACCGCGGTGTCGGGCACCGGTCCCGCCTACGTCTTTCTCCTCGCGGAGGCGCTGACCGAGGCGGCAGTGCGGGAAGGGCTGCCCCGGGACATCGCCGAGGCATTTGTCCATCAGACGATTCGAGGGGCCGGGCATCTGTTGACCGACACCGACGCCACTCCAGCCGAGCTGCGGTCCCAGGTCACGTCTCCGGGCGGCACCACCGCCGCTGCGGTGCACGTTCTCGAGGAACGGGGATTCCGGGCGCTGGTCGAGGACGCCGTCCAGGCCGCGGCCAAACGCTCATCGGAGCTCGGGCAAACCGATTGAGTGTCTTCTCCCGGATGGTCGTGGCCGTCACCGAGGCCAGGCCGGTGGAGCGGACGATCACCGGGACCCGGCCGGGTAAGGCGCTCGCCCGCAAATTCGTCGCCGGTGACACCCTGGACGAAGCGGTCGCGGCCGCCCGAATCCTGAACCAGAAGGGCTTCACGGTGTCCCTGGACCTCCTGGGTGAGGAATGTCACGACCGGACCACGGCGGTCGGGGCGCGGGATGAGTACCTGGAGGGGTTGGACCGGATCGGTGCCGAGTCCCTGGAATCCAATATCTCCATCAAACTCACCCAACTCGGCCTCGCCTTCGACGAGTCGCTGGCTATCGACCTCCTCGATAGCCTCGCCGAAGGTGCCCGACGGCACTCCACCACCGTGACCATCGACATGGAGGACTCCCGCTACACCGAGGCGACGGTGCGCTTGTACGAGAAAGCGCAATCGAGCCATGGCAATCTCGGGCTCGCTCTCCAGGCGTATCTCTATCGGACACCATCCGATCTGGAGCGGCTGATGCCCCTCGCCGGGCACATCCGGCTCTGCAAAGGGGCTTACGTCGAGGAATCCGACGTCGCCCACACATCGAAGGGTGATGTCGACGAGGCCTTCGCCGGCCTGCTGCGAAAGCTGATGGCGTTCGAAGGGGTCCGCCCCGCTGTCGCTACTCACGATCCCGAGTTGGTGGATCTGAGCCGGGACCTGGCTCGTGACCGAAAGTCGCCTTTCGAGTTCCAGATGCTCTACGGGGTGCGAACCGCCCTGCAGCAGGATCTGGTCGAAGCCGGGTTCCCGGTGCGGGTCTATCTGCCGTTTGGCTCCCAGTGGTATCCGTACCTGACTCGTCGCCTTGCCGAGCGGCCTTCCAACGCCTGGTTCTTCATCCGATCGGTCTTCAGCTCGTGAGCTGTGCGGATGGCCGAGGGGCGAAGTCGGCCGGCATTGATCGGCTCGTGAGCTTCGCGCGCAACCTGACCAGGAGGCGGCAGCCCCGGCCGACCGGCGTCTGTTCGCCCCGAGGTGCGCTGGGCGCACCGCCATCATGGGCTCGACGATTCGAGGGTGGCCGAGGGGCGAAGTCGGCCGGCATAAAGTGGCCTCCATGGCCCTGACCGAGGAGCGGAAAGAGCAGTCCGCGCCCACCAAACGCCGGCTCGATGCTTCTCAGGTCCTCGAAGGGCTGGGCATCCTCTTCGGCCTCGCCACCTTGGCGCTAGGGATCCTGGGGACCATTCCGGAGCATCAGGAATTCGAGGTCGGCCGGGAGGTATTCGGGAACATCCCGGCGGCCCTCCAGGTGGTCTTCTACGTGTCGGTGGCCGGCTTCGTGTGGCTGATGTTCCATCTGTTCGCCCGTCGAGCTCGGGGCTGGTCACTTGGTGCTCCCGACCGCCGCACCGGACTTTGGGGGCAACGGGTCAAGCGCCTCGGTGGGGGGCTGACGATGAAGACGCTGATGCGCGACCCTCGCGCCGGGCTCGTCCACGCCGCCCTGTATTACGGATTCCTCGTCCTCTTCCTGGGCACGGTGATCCTCGAGATCGACCACATCCTGCCCACGAGTCTCCAGTTCCTCCATGGCGTCGTCTATCAGGGCTATTCGGCCGTCCTCGACCTCGCCTCTCTCGTCTTCCTTGGCGGAGTCGGTCTGTTCGCCCTGAATCGTTACGTAGTCAGGCCGGAGCGAACGAGAACCAAGACCAAGCCAGAGGACGCATTGATCCTCGCCCTCCTCGCGGTGATCGGCTTGACGGGTCTATTGACCGAGTCGGCTCGGATCGCCCTGGCCGGCCGGCCCGATTTCGAGATGTGGTCGTTCGTTGGTTATCCGCTATCCGCCCTGATCGGGCAGGGGGTCGCCGCCGAGCTCCATCAAGGACTCTGGATCCTCCACGTGGCCGCCTTCTTCGGGTTCCTGGTGGTGATCCCCGTCACCAAGCTCCGCCACATGTTCACCTCGCCGACGAACATGTTCCTCTCGCCCCGGTCCCGACCCAAGGGCGCGATGAGAGAGATGCCCAACCTGCTCGAGGCCGAGGACATCGAAACCATCGGGGCCTCCATCGTCACCGATCTGACCTGGAAGCAGATCTTCGACACGGACGCATGCACCATCTGTGGCCGCTGCACCTCGGTGTGCCCGGCCAACATCACCGGCAAGCCCCTCGATCCCCGAGAGATGGTGATCAAGACCGGGGAGGTGGCGGCCTCCATCTCAGGTGTGTCGGCTCCGGTGTCGTCTCTGGCGGTGCTCGACGGCGATGGGCACCTGTTCGACCGGGTGAGGCCGGAGGAAGTGTTCGCCTGTGTTGCCTGCCGGGCCTGCGATGAGATCTGCCCGGTCAACATCGAGATCCTCGATCGGATCCTCGACATGCGCCGCTACCTGACCCTCATGGAATCCGAGTTCCCCACCGAGCTGGGCCGCGCCTTCGTCTCGATGGAGAACCAGGCCAACCCGTGGGGGCTGAGCCGTCAAGCGAGGGCTGATTGGACCAAAGAGCTCGACTTCGAAGTCCCTGTGTTTGGTGAGAACGGCAAGGACAGTGCGGACTACTTGTGGTTCGTCGGCTGTGCCGGCTCTTACGACGATCGCAACACCGCCGTCTCGGTGGCCCTGGCCCGTCTTCTCCATCGAGCGGGGATCGACTTCGCCATCCTCGGTCCTCGCGAGGCATGCACCGGGGATCCGGCCCGTCGCGCCGGCAACGAGCTCGTCTATCAACAGCTGGCGCTGGAGAACATCGCCACCTTCGGGGAGGTGGGGGTGACCCGGGTGATCACTCAGTGTGCCCATTGCTTCAACGCCATCGCCAACGAGTACCCCCAGCTCGGCGGGAGCTACGAGGTCGTCCATCACAGTCAGCTGCTCGCCGAGCTCCTGTCCAGCGGCCGGCTCGAGGCCCCGGTGGGGGCAGATGGTGCGGCCAAGCGGGTCGCCTATCACGACCCTTGTTATCTCGGCCGTCACAACGACATCTACCTGGCCCCAAGAGAAGTCATCGGTTCGGGGACGATGGAATTGGTGGAGATGCCCCGTCACGGGACCCGAGCCCTCTGCTGTGGCGCCGGCGGGGCGCGGTTCTGGATGGAAGAGCAGACCGGTAAGAAGATAAACATCGAGCGAGCCGAGGAGGCGCTGGCGACCGGCGCCGATGAGATCGCAGTCGCCTGCCCGTTCTGCTTCGTGATGCTCGATGACGGTGTGAAGGAGCTGGGTCGGGATGACGTTCGGGTCCGGGACCTCGCCATGATCCTGGCCGACGGACTGACCGAGACCGAAGCCGGGAGTCAGACCGTCGGGAGAGACTGATCCGCCGGCCGACCCTCATCCTGATCCTGGCGGCTGTCATGGCCGCTTGCACCACCGATTCCGATGCGCCCTCTGCCACGGACCCGCCGGCAACGACCACCACCACGGCCCCTCCCACCACCACCACGGTCTTGTCCAATGTCGCAGTGGAAGCGTTTCGCAACTGTCTCGCCGAGAACGGCGTCGAGATCGAGGAGATCCCTCTCGATGCCACGGGGCATCCCAGGCTCGATTTGGTGATGGCCACCCTCGACTTCGGCGATCCGGCCACGGCGGAGGCGGTCTCGGTCTGCTCCGAGCATCTGGAGACAGGAGCACTGGACTTGGGCGAGGACGATGTCCTGCGTGATGCCATCCTCACCCAACTCCGGGAGTTCAGCCAGTGCATGGTCGATCTCGGTGTGGAGGATTTCCCCGATCCGGTGCCCGGGTTCACCGGAATCGGCTCTCCATTCCCGGTGGCCGAGATCCCATACTCGGATCCTGCCTTTGCGACGGCGGTGACCGCCTGCCGCGAGACTCTGCTCGAGTCTCTGTCCGGTGCCGACCAAGGCTGAGTGGCCCAGGATCGGCCTACGATCGTGCTCTGGTGATTTCGCACCCAGCACCCGTCATTCATCCCGACACCGGCGAGGACCAGGAGTTCGACCGACCCTGGCAGGTCATCGTTTGGAACGACCCGGTCAACACGATGTCGTATGTGGTCTATGTGCTCCGCAAGCTCTTCGGGTACGACGAGCCCAAGGCCACCGTGTTGATGCTCCAGGTCCATCACGAGGGCCGGGCCACGGTCTCCGATGGCCCGAGGGAGAAAGCCGAAGTCGACTGCTACCGGCTCCACGGTCACGGTCTTTGGGCGACGATGGAGCAGTGATGCAGCGCCGGTTCAGGTCAGCTCGGGGCGGAATCGACGTCGATCTCACCGCCGACGAGAAGTCGTTCCTGTCAGGCCTGCTCGAGCTTCTGGCCGGTATCCAAGCCGGTGCCGATGAGCCGGCGTCACGACGCCTATACGTGCCGGTATATCTCGACAATCCAGAAGCGAACGAGGAATGGTGGCGGCTTATGGAGGGTGAGCTCGCCGCAGCTCGCAACGCGGATCGACATGTGTTTCAGAAAGTCCTCGAGGGGCCAGGCCGAGCTCAGCTCAGCAACGAGGAGGCGGACGCGTTTCTGCGGGTCCTCAACGAGGGCCGGCTCGCTCTGGGCGCCCGCTTCGGCCTCGAGGTCGAAGAGGACCACGATCGATTGGCCGAGGAGCAGCGGGACATCATGGATTACCTGGGCTGGTTGCTCGAGGACCTGACCTCGGAGTTGAGCCGATCGCTCTGAGGTCGGGGCTGGGGAGGGGTGGACGCGTGATCGTGGAGGTGGAGTAGGTTCGGCGGCTCACCGTCAGCCGGGTTGGGGGTACCGAGCGGCGGGAGGTGAGACTTGCTTGCAGACCCGATCGCCGAGCTGAGGAGCCCTTCTGGCTCTCTCATCTCGGTCTACCTGGGTCGCCCGAGCCCCGGCGGGATGACCGCCCTCATCACCGATCTGCTCCGCCCGGTCCGCGAGGCCGCCGAGAGCAAGGACCGGTCCGTCCAGAAGTCGGTGCGAGCCGACGCCGAGCGCATCCACGACCACGCCGAGCAATTGGAAGGAGATGTCGCTCCCGCCTACGCCATCTTCGCTTCAGAGCTCGACGGCCTGTTCACGGTGGAGGCGCTGGCCCACAAGGTGCCCAATGTCTCCGCCCTCGGGCCACGCCCCTACCTCCGGCCCCTGCGGGCCGCTCCCAAAGCGCTGCGAACGGGGGTAATCGTCGCCGATCGCTCTCAGGCCCGGGTCTTCGTGGTCTGTGGTGAGCTGATCGACGAGGTGAGCCCTTCGCTCATTGCGGATATCGGGAAGGCCAACTACGGCGGTTTCGCCGGATACGACGAGCATGGGGTGAGGGGAAGGGCTGACGAAGTGTCCACCCGTATGTGGCGTGAGGCCGGTGCGATCCTCCTCGAGAAGCATCAGCAAAGCCCCTTCGATTACCTCGCCATCGGTGGGCACGGTGAGATCGTCGAGGAGATCGGGCGAACCCTGCACCCCTACCTCGATCGTCTCCACCGGGCCACCTTCCATGCCGGCCCGCAGACTCTCTCGATCCCCCGGCTTCGAGTCGAGCTGGCCGCGCAGGCCGAGGAGGTGAGGCGCCGTCGGGAAGCAGCCCTCGCCGAGCGTGTGTGCGACGCGGCATGGAGTGATGGGTTGGGGGTGCTCGGCCTGGCCCCGGTCCTGGATGCGTCCAACAGCCAGGCCATCGACACCCTCGTAATCGCCGGCGAGTTCAGCCGGCCCGGCTCGATCTGCAATTCATGTGGCTACCTCGCCCGATCTGGCAACCGTTGCCCGGTTTGCGGCTCGAATATGTTCCCAGTGGACGACATCGTCGCGGCAGCGATGGAGGCCACGGTCTCCGCCGGGGGGCGAACCCATCAGATTGTCGTCTCTTCGCCACTCGACGCACACGGCGTCGGCGCTCTGATCCGCTTCTCCTCACGGCCCTGAGCGCCCAAGCGGGCACCTGTATCCTGAGGCCATGCGAGACACGCTGGAGAAGCGGCAGAGCTGGGTCGACCAGGGGAAGAAGGTGGCCAAGGCGACCGTCGTCAAGGCATATGGGTCGGCGCCCAGGGGCCCTGGCTCTCTGATGCTCATCTCCTCAGACGGTGAGATGGAAGGGTCGGTCTCCGGGGGCTGTGTCGAGAACGACGTGGTGGTGCGCGCCCTCTCGGTGCTCGAGAAGGGCGAAGCGGAACTGGTGACGTACGGGATCGCCGATGACGAGGCCTTCGCTGTCGGTCTCGCCTGTGGCGGGACGATCCAGGTCTATATCGAACCGTGGTGACGTCCCCGGTAATCGAAGCCACCCAGAACCTGATCGCCGATGACGCCTTTGGCGTCGTGATCACCATGATTGCCGGGCACGATGCCGGGATGAAGGCCGTTGTCGATTCGACCGGGGCGGTGCTCGCCGGGGAGCTACCTGAGCGGTTGGCGGACGCGGCGAGGGCCGATGCCCTGGCCCTGATTTCGACGGAGACGAGCAAGACCCTCGCCTACACCGACGAGGATCAGCTCTTCTTCGAGGTGGTGGCGCCGCCTCCTCGCCTTTTCGTCTTCGGGGCCGTCCATATCGCCCAGGAACTCGTGCAGCACGCCAATTTGCTGGGCTTCCACACGGTGGTGGCTGACCCCCGACCTGCGTTCCTCACCAAGGACAGGTTCCGAGAGGCCGATGAGTTGAGGGTGGGCTGGCCTGGAGATGTGGTGGATCCGACCTCGTTCGACGCCCGCACCTTCGTCGTGGTCCTGACCCACGACCGTCGGTTCGAGGATCCGCTGTGGCCCCTGCTCCTCCCCACCGAGGCCCGCTATATCGGTGCGATGGGCTCGGCCAAGACCACGGCCGCGCGACGGCAGCGTCTGCTCGATGCCGGCTTCACCGCCGAGCAGGTGGACCGCATCCACGGCCCGATCGGTCTCGACATCGGCTCCCGTGCCGCCGGGGAGGTTGCGATCGCCATCCTCGCCGAGATGATCTCCACCCGGTATCAGCATGACCGGGAGCTCGAGCTCCAAGGCCATTCGGTCCGGCTCTGATGTCCACCGCCGCCGTCGTGCTCGCCGCTGGAGCATCCCGCCGTCTGGGGCGGTCGAAGCAACTGGAGCCCTGGGGTGACTCGAACCTCCTTTCCAATGTGGTGACCCGAACCCGTGAGTTCCCGGTGGACGAGGTATGGGTGGTCCTTGGGCACGACTACGAGCGAATTCTCGAGGAGACCGAGCTCGGCGACGCGGGGGTCATCGAAAACCCGGAATGGGCAGAGGGCATCGCCTCCTCGATCAGGGTCGCTCTCGATGCGCTGACCCGTCTCTCCCGTGCCGATAAGGCACTGATTGTGATGGGTGACCAGCCATCGATGCCGGTGGAGGTAGTCGAGGAACTGGTGGCCTCGCACGCCAAATCGGACAGTCCGGTCAGCGTGCCCAAGTACCGGTACAACTGGGGAAATCCGGTGATCGTCGACCGTGTTCTGTGGCCCCGTCTGATGTCGCTCGAAGGCGACGAGGGGGCTCAGCGGCTCTGGCGCGCCCACCCGGAGTGGGTCAACGAAGTGTGGTTCTCCGATCTTTCTCCTCGTGACGTCGACACCGAGACCGACATCGTCGATTTACGACCCAAACACCCGGGATCAGGCTGAGAAGTTCGGTCTAGAGTCGAGTCGTCGGGTATCTCTTGCGCTGAAGGGACACATGGCTCGGATCGATCAGGTGGCAGGCATCGGCCACAAGGAAGCCACCAAGCTGCGGAAGGCCGGAGTGCGGACGAGTAAGGGCCTCATCGAAGCCGCCTCGGATCGTAAGGGCCGGTCTGACCTGGCGGCGGCCACCGGCATCGACCAGCGCGAGATTCAGCTCTGGGTGAATCACTCCGACCTCCTCCGGGTCAAGGGGGTCGGCGCCGAATACGCCGAGCTGTTGACCGCGGCCGGAGTCGACACGTTGCGCGATCTGCGGCGACGGAACCCCACGGCCCTGTTGGCCAAGATCATCGGACTCAACGGCAGCAGTCGGGTGGTCCAGCGTCTTCCCACCGAGTCCATGGTCGAGGTCTGGATCGAGGCCGCCAGGGTTCTGGACCCGAGCAGCTGAGTTCCTGGTACTTAGTACTCAGTACCTAATACGAAGAAGTGCCCCCGAAGGGGGGCCCTTCTTCTCTTGAGGAGGAGTGAGCTCAGGAAGCCTGCTCGGCGGGAGCCGAGGCAGTCTTCGTTGAGCTCGTCTTCGCTGCGGTCGACTTGGTCGTCTTGGCAGCAGAAGCCTTGGTGGTGCCGGTCTTGGCAGCCGGCTTGGTGGCGGGAGCGTTGGCCGGAGCGGTCTCCTTGCCGGCGCCCTTCTCGGGGCGGAAGGAGGTCTTCCAGGTGGCCAGCATGTCCTCGAGCTGATCGCGCAGCTTGCTCACCTGCTCCTTGGCCTGGTCGAGGTCGACCTTAGAGGAGATCTCCTCGACGACCTTGCCATCGCTGATCCGGCCGACGACCTTCTCACCCTCGACGGCCCAGTTGTCGATCGCCTTCTCGGCGGCCTGGCCGTATTCGGTGGCGCCTTCGCTCAACTTGGAGCGGAGGTCGCCGGCTTTGACGCCGACCTTGCGGGCAGCGACGACGGGGGCCCCGACGGCGGCATAGAGCACGTTCTTTGTCTTCATGTTTTCTCCTGTTCGGTGTGGTTGGTTCCTGACCCATTGGAATGGATCAAAGCTCGGTACATGTCGAGAAGCAGCTTCTTCTCATTGGCGGCGAGCAGATTGTCTGCATCGATCGCCTCGTAGATCGTCGGCGACTCCAGCTCCTGGTCGATGAGACCGGCCCTCGAGTAGAGGGTGTTCGCCGAGATCTCGAGGGCACGCGACAACCGGCTCAGGATCTCGGCCGATGGCTTGCGGATCCCGCGCTCGATCTGTGACAGGTAGGGGTTGGAGATACCTGCCCGCTCCGCCAACCGGCGTAGCGAGAGGTTGGCTCGGTCCCTCTGCTCGTGGATGAACTCGCCGAGGTCGTTGTGCTTGCTCTCGTTCACTACTTGCAAGCTTACAGCTAGCTGCTAACTATTGCAAGCAGTTTGCTAGCACCTCGTATTCAGACCACGGCGGCGCCGATGGCATTGCCGATGAGCCAAGCGACCACACCACCAACGCCGGCTATCGCCATGTTCTCCAGACCCGAGGTGAGCCAGTTGTGTCTGGCCACCTTCGCCTTGACGACACCAACCACAAAGAGCCCGAGCAGGGCCAGAACCGTCGCCCACGCCAGCGCCACATCGACCGTGTCGAAGATCATGAATGGGATCACCGCCGGCAAGGACCCGACGAGGAACAGGCCACCCGAGGCAACCATGGCCCGATATGGGGATCGCCGCTCTGATTCGACGAAACCGAATTCCAGCGCCTTCATGGCGTTGAGAATCGCGTCGTCGGAGCGGTCGAAGGCGGCGACGACCATCCCGACGTCCTCTTCATGGAGACCCATGTCTCCGAACATCTCGGTGAGCTGGTCGAGCTCCTGCTGACGGTGATCGCGGATGTGGACCTTCTCCAGGTTCAACTCCGCCTCGAGCACCTGATCCTGGGACTTGGTGGCGAGATACTCGCCGGCGGCCATCGACACCGCTCCGGCGAGCGCGCCCGCCAGGGCGGTCAGCAGCACCTGACCAGCCTCGAGACCGCCACCGACTACTCCGACGACGAGAAGGAAGATCGAGACGAGACCATCGTTGACCCCGAGGATGATGTCCCGCCAGTACTGGCGGGTCTCGCCGATGTGAGGCTCGTAGGGGGCCTCCTCCCAACGCGCCTGTCGCTCAGTCGCCACAGCGAGGATGGTACCAATCGGATCCGTCCGCCCTCTGGGTCAGAGACCCTCGACAAGGCCGATGACCGCCCCTAGCCCTGCCCTGATCCCGAAGCCGATGGTGCCCTCGTCGAGCAGGAAACCCGGGGAGTGGAGGTCGGCCCCCTTGCCCGAGGATCCCAGACGGAGAAGGGCGCCCGGAGCGACGACCAGATAGTTGGCGAAGTCCTCCCCTCCCATCGACGGCTCCGTGGGCACCACGGTTTCAGCTCCGAGCAACTGGGAGATCCCTGCCGTCGCGGCCTGGACGACCGCGTGGTCGTTGACGACGGGGGGGATCGCCTGCTGGTAGTCGAGGGTGTATGTGGCGCCCGACCACCCCATCAGGCTGCTGATGGCCTTGTCCATCAGCCCGGGAAGCACGTCCCACAAACTGCGGTCCAGGGTGCGTGCTGTGCCCTGCAGCTCCACCCGGGTCGGTATCACGTTTGAGGTGCGCCCTCCGTGGATCGAGCCGAAGGCGACCGTCAGGGTGCTCCGGGCATCGACAGTGCGCCGTAAGACTCCAGGAAGCTCGTGAACCAGGCGGGCCGCGTCAGCGATGAGATCGACGGTCTGATGTGGGCGTGCAGTGTGGCCACCGGGCCCTTCGAGCACGACGGTGAACCGGTCGGCGCTGGCGGTGATCGGACCGACCTTGGCTCCAACCCTTCCCGTTTCGAGTGACGGGTCGACATGGAAGGCGAGGAGCCCTTTCAGACCATCGGCGAGGCCGTCGGCGACGTACTGGGCAGCGCCGCCGGGAAAGGTTTCCTCGGCCGGCTGAAAGAGGATCCTCACTCCGAGGGGAAGCTCAAGCTGGCGAAGTGCGACGGCGATGCCGAAGGCGATGGCAGCGTGGGCGTCGTGGCCGCAGGCGTGCATCCAGCCCGCGTTCTGAGACCGGGGGGCATTCTCCTCCGGCTCGTGGATGGGCAACGCATCGAGGTCGGCGCGGAAGCCCACCCGTGGCTCGGGCCCGATATCGAGCCAGAGACCGGTCTGCGGGCGCCGATCACGGTAGGAGATCCCGTTCTCGTCGAGCGAGGCCGCGATCAGAGCTGTGGTCTGGTGCTCTTCGTTGGCTGGCTCGGGATGACGATGAAGGAGCCGTCGCAGCTCGACGGCCTGAGGGATGATGCCCTCGACGAGTGCCTCGAGCCGATCGGGGGTGAGCATGCGATGAGGCTAACCGGCGCTCGACTACTCATAGAAGCGCGTCTCGAAGACACGACGCGCCCGCCTGGTGACCCGCCGATACTCGTCCCTGAGCTCCGAGGCGCGGTCAAAGCCGAGCGAGGATGCGAGGCTGCGCAACTCGCTGGGGGCGGTGGGAAGCGAATCCACGGCACGACCGACCTGGAGATGGAGACGGAGCCGAACCCTGGTGCAGAACAAATATGACTCGGTCAGCGCCCGGTGCTCGCTCCGGTCGATCAGCCCGTTGGCAGCGATCACGTCCAAGGCTGCCAACGTGCCCGGCACTCTGAGCTCCGGGATAGAACCACCATGTCGCAGCTGGAGCAGCTGGGTCAGGAACTCGATGTCGCTGATGCTTCCCCGGCCGAGCTTGAGGTGATAGTCGGGGTCCTCGCCGGCTGGGATTCGCTCGTTCTCCACCCTCGCCTTGATCGCGCGAATCGACCGCTCTGAGTCGGCGGGGAAATGCTCTCGCCAGAGGCAACCCTCGACCATCTCCGCCCAGCGCTCGGCGAGACGAGGATCTCCGGCTGCAACCCGGCTCCTGACCAGGGCGAGCATCTCCCATGGCTCGGCCCATTCGTCGTAGTAGCGGCGATAACCCTCGAGGGACCTGGCGATCGGCCCATTGCGGCCCTCGGGCCTGAGGTCTGCGTCCAGCGTATAGGCCACCCCATGACGGCTCGTCTCGGAGAGCACCTTGGCGAGGCCGGTCGCGATCCGGGGCGCCTCATCCCGACCGGAATCATCGGCGTAGACATACATCAGGTCCAGATCGGAGCCGTAGGAGAGCTCGCCGCCGCCCCATTTCCCCATGGCGACGACGGAGAAGCCGGTTGTGTCACCACCGGTGACTACATGGAGGGCACCGGTTACCGCAGCGTCGGCGCTGTCGGTTAGGGAACGCAGAGTCGTCACCGTCTCGGCCTGCGCCAGGATGTCCCTGGCCGCGATCCGCAGCTTCCTCCGGCGCGCCATGCGGCGGATGGTCCCGATCCGAGCGTCGGGATCGGGACGCGAATCGAGGAGCCCGATGAGGCGATTCGTCTCCTCTTCACGGTCCCTGATCTCGCCCAGCAGACGTTCGTCGGCGAGACGGGGCACGAACTCCGGGACACGGTCGATGAGGTCTCCGAGGAGCCGGCTCGTCCCGAGCAGCCGGCATAGCCGCTCCCCGGCCAACGGGTTGACCTGGAGAAGGGTCACCAGCGCGGCGTGATCGGGGCTGTTGGCCAGGACCATCCGGAGCTGGCTCAATCCCAGGTCGGGGTCGGGGGAGAGGGACAGCCAGTCGAGCATCAGCGGTAGAACCTGATGCATCGCCTGCGAGCGACGGCTCAAGCCCGAGGTGAGCTCCTCGAGTGCCCTTCTCGCCGCAATCACATCATCGAAGCCGAGTGCCTCCAAACGCAGGGCGGCCTGCTCCACTCCCAGCCGTGCACTCGGAGAGCCGACCAGAGCCTCGAGGATTGGTCTGAAATAGAGGCGCTCATGCAAGTCGCGGACCACCGATCGGACTTCGCCGAGCCTGACTTCGAGCTCTCGGGCCGGGTCCGAGCTCATCCCCATGGCCCGACCGATCTGCGCCCTCCGCTCCTGATCGTCCGGGAGCTCATGAGTCTGACGCAGGTCCCAGAGCTGGATGCGATGCTCCAGATCGCGCAGGAACCGATAGGCGGCGTCGAGTCGTGAGCGATCCTCCTCTCCGACGAAACCGAGATCGGTGAGGGCTTGAAGTGCCTCCAAGGTCCCTGGAATCCTCAGCTCAGGTGCCAGCCTCCCGTGAACCAGTTGAAGGAGCTGCACGGAGAACTCGACGTCCCTGATCCCGCCTCTCGACCGCTTGATGTCGGAAGGTCTGGCCCCGTCCTCCGCCTGCTCCTTGAGCTTTCGAATCGAGCGCAGGGAGTCGACGTCGAGCCCGCGGTCCCATATGACCGTCTCCACCATCTCGCCAAATCGGGCGCCCAGATCCCGATCCCCAGCTGCGGCGCGGGCCTTGAGCAGGGCCTGGAGCTCCCAGGGCTCCCCCCATCTCGAGTAGTACTGCGCGTAGGAATCGAGACTCCGCGACAAGGGGCCGATCGAGCCTTCTGGCCGCAGATCGGCATCGACGAGTAGTCCGGGACCATCCATGGTTCGGGAGCTGAGCGCGGACATCAGGGCTGCCGCCAGTGCCATCGCCGCCAACCTGCTCCCAGACTCGTCGTCGCCGACCTTGCCATGAACGAACATGAGGTCGATGTCGGAGGAGTAATTGAGCTCCCCCGCTCCCCACTTGCCCATGGCGATCACCGTCACGGGGAGGTCGGAGACGAGAGGATGTCGTTCCGTCAACCCTGCTCTGACCCGGGCAAGGACGTCCTCGACCAAGTCATCGACCACCGCGGAGAAGCGGGCGGTGGCTGCGGTCATGTCGATCAAACCGGCCAGATCGTCCCCGGCGATCGAGCAGAGGGCCGCCCGGAGGCGGAGCGGCACCGACTCCGCTGGTGCCACCCCGAGAAGGAGGCCGGGGTGCCGGGCAACCGCCTGGGAGAGGGCTCTGGAGGCCCCGGCGAGGGCACAAGCTCGCCGTAGGGCCGGATCAGCGAGAACGAGGTCCGGGTCCGCCTCCATCATCGGGATCAATCGGGCCCACGCTCCGCCCGGATCTGCCCCTTTCGCCACCAGGTCGATGATGTGGGACCTCGCCTCCTCGCTCGGGACGAGCTCTTCGAATCTGGCCGCCTCCGGAGAGGGGATCGCAGTGGCGGGCCTTCGATCGGTCACGGACGACAGCGTATGTCGGGGCGTATCGTGGCGGTATGCCACTTCGAGTCGCCGGGGCGCAGCTGAATCTCTGTGTCGGCGACATCGCGGGCAATGAGCGGCGGATTGCTGAAGCCATGATCTGGGCGGAGGACGCCGGCGCCGACGTCCTTCTCGTGCCTGAGCTCGCTATCAACGGTTACCCGCCCGAGGACCTCGTCCTTCGCTCCGATTTCGTCACAAATGGCATTGCTGCCCTGGAGCGGCTTGCCTCTAGGTCTGGATCCACTGCGGTGGTCGTCGGCTATGTCGACCGGGCCAATGGGCCATCCCGGGGAGCAGTCGACGCCGAGGATCGGACAGTGGCCAATGCGGCCGCCGTGCTCCACCAGGGGTCGATCGTCGGCACCTACCACAAGGTCCTGCTCCCCAACTACGGCGTGTTCGACGAAGACCGCTACTTCGCCGTTGGCGAGGATCCGGCGCGGGTCTGGGATATCGGGGGAAACAAAGCAGGGGTTTCGATCTGCGAGGACATCTGGCGTGCAGACGGCCCGCCTCGGCTTCAGGCAGAGGCCGGCGCGCAGATCCTGCTCAACATCAATGCTTCGCCTTTTCACAAGGGCAAGGCCAGAGAGCGCGAGGGCATGATCGCGGAGCGGGCACGCGACGCCGGCGCAGCCGTGGTGTACGTCAACCTGGTTGGTGGGCAGGACGAGCTCGTTTTCGACGGCTGCTCGTTGGTCGTCGCCGCAGACGGGACCATCGTCCATCGATCCCCTCAATTCGAGGAGGACCTGTTCATCGTCGAAGTCCCGCTGCCCGGTGACCCGGTGGTGACCGGTTCGATTACGGATCATCTCGAGCCGGTCGAGGAGGTATACCGGGCGTTGGAGACCGGGCTGGGCGACTACGTGAGGAAGAACGGATTCGACCAGGTGGTGATCGGCCTGTCCGGCGGGATCGACTCGGCCCTGACCGCGGTGATCGCCTCCGACGCCCTTGGTCCAGAGTCGGTGTGGGGAGTGGCGATGCCATCCCGGTTCTCCTCGCAGCATTCCATCGACGATGCCCGTCAGTTGGCCGACAATCTCGGCCTCAGGTTCTATCTCCTCCCCATCGACGATGTGTACGGATCGTTCCTCGACGCCCTCGCCCCGGTCATCGCCGGTACCGACTTCGACACCACCGAGGAGAATCTGCAGGCTCGCACCCGCGGGGCGATGCTCATGGCGATCTCCAACAAGCACGGTCCGATGGTGCTTGCCACCGGGAACAAGTCGGAGATGGCCGCCGGGTACGCCACCCTCTATGGGGACATGGTTGGCGGCTACGCGGTGCTCAAGGACGTCTTCAAGACACTGGTCTACGACCTCGCCCGATGGCGAAACAAGGACGGCGACGTGATCCCGCAGAACACGATCGACAAGCCACCCTCTGCCGAGTTGAGGCCCGACCAGAAAGACTCGGACAGTCTGCCCCCTTACGAGGTCCTCGATGAGGTTCTCTCTCTGTACGTCGAGGCCGACCTCGGCGTTGCTGCCATCGTCGAGCGCGGTTTCGATCCCGATGTCGTCGCCCGAGTGGCCGGGATGGTCGACCGCAACGAGTACAAAAGGCGCCAAGCGGCGCCAGGGGTCAAGATCACCGTGAAGGCCTTCGGCAAGGACCGCCGTCTCCCGATCACCAACAGATACGAACCCCAGTCCCCCCGGACCATGACCGAGCCGACATGACATCCCGGGTTCTGGTGAACGGCGTCGAATCCGACGGCGTCGTCCCGGTGACCGACTCGTCTGTGCTCCGGGGCGACGGTTGCTTCGAGGTGATCAAGGCGTATTCGGGTCGGCCTTTCGCCTTGGAGGAGCATCTCGATCGTCTCGCCCGGAGTGCAAAGGCCCTCGACATCCCACTGCCCGGTCGTCACGAGCTCGGCACGTGGATCGAGGAGATCGCTGCTACCTGCTCCGACTGCGTGGTGCGGGTCGTGGTCACCAGGGGCTCAGCGGTTCCGGGGACGACTGCAGAGCCGACGGTGATCGTGTTCGGGCACCCCTGGAGCAAGGGAGCAGGGCCGCTCACTCTCCTGCCCGTGGCCGCCCCCTGGCATTCGGCCGGCGTCGAGTGGGATCTGGCCGGTGCCAAGGTCCTGTCCTACGCGCCCAACATGGCCGCGTCCAGGCGAGCCGCCGCCGAGGGCTTCGGCGATGCGCTCCTCACCACGGTCGACGGCCTGCTGCTGGAGGGACCCACTTTCTCGGTGGCGTGGGTGGTTGACGGGGTCGTGGAGACGCCCGGGCTCGAGTTGGGGATTCTCGACTCGATTACCCGTCGTGTCCTCCTCCAGATCGCCGCAGAGCTCGGTCTGAGCGTCGTCGAAGGAACCTGGGCTCTCGATCATCTCGATATGGCCGAGGAGGTCATGGCTCTCTCCACGGTCCGTGAGATCCAGCCGGTCGCCGCCGTCGGCAACCGCAAGTTCCACGAGGGGTCGATCACCGCCGACCTCGCCCGGATCTTCTTTCAGCGCGTCAACTGAAGCGGCGGCGGGCAGGGCTCGGGGTTGGCGGCTTGGAGCCACGAGACGAGCCTCAGGACGATGTCACTCCTGGTTAGAACATGTCCGCCGTCGAGGGCAGGGTTGCACGCAGCGCGGCTACCGATCTCGCGCAGCCTTGCCTCTGCCTCGTCCACAGTCGGGAGAAAGACCTCGGGAGTCCCCTCCTTGGCGGAGGTATGGGGGCGCAGCGTGGACACGAGGGCGTCGATGCGGATCCACACCGCGAGACGAGCGATCTCGGTTTCCGGCAAGCCATATACGGCACACGTGTCCCGTGGGGGACAGCCGGGGGTGTCGTCGACGGGCTGGTACTGGCCCTGCAGTGAGGGTGTGGGTTTGCCCGCCAGGTACCTCGCGATGATGCCCACGAACTCGGGATCGCCGACCCGGTCCGGGCAGACATTGACCCGGCTCCCATCGCAGTCGAGGATCAGACCCTGGGTGAGGAGCAAGGCGGCCATGGCTTCGCCGGGAGTCCCGTCGTCGTCGGCGTACGGCCAAACCGGCTGTGGATCTGCGAACACTGCGGCCGCTTGGGCTGCCAGGAGACTGGGACGAGGGTCGACCGCTACTCCTTCAGGATTGTGCAACTCGAAGTGGAGGTGGGGAATGGTGCCCTCTGCGTTGCCCGAATCGCCGACCCACCCGATCACTTCTCCCTTTGCCACTGGCGTCCCCGGAGCGAGGTCCGTTCGCACTCCCAAACCGAGACCGTCGTCGGTTCCGTATTGATCGTTGTTGAGATGGATGTAATAGGACTGCCACCCGTCGGCGTGCTCGACGATGGCCCAGCAGCAGTTCGCGGTTCCCTGCTCCTGCGAGATCACGCCCATGACCCCGTCGGCCACGGCGAGCACCGGCGTGAGTCGCGGGGCAGCAATGTCGTTGCCTTCGTGCTTTCGGGCCCCGCCGTCGCGATCGGCCCCGAATGGCGATCCGACCTGGCCTACTCCAGCCAGCGGCCAGGCCATGTCGTAGACGAAAGGCTCGCAGGAAGGTGGGGGCGGCAAGGTGGTTTCTGCGGGCAGCGTGGTAGTGGTGGTGGGCGCCGCGGTGGTCGTCTCGGCAGGCAGCGTGGTAGTGGTCGTTTCAGCGGGCAGCGTGGTAGTGGTCGTCTCTGCGGGCACGGTGGTGGAGGTTTCAGCCGGCGCGGTGGTCACGGTGGTGACGGGAGCAGTCGTGGTGGTCTCCGGGGGGGCAGTTGTCACGGTGGTGACGGGTGCGGTGGTGGTGGTCGACTCGGGGGGCAGCGTTGTCGGAGCCGGAAGGGTGGTGGGTGGGAACAGGACGTCCATCGTCACCGGTGGGCAGATCTCGGCGGCGGCGACCGGACTTGCCGGCGTGCTCAGCAAGTACAGACCGATGATCAGAGTGGACGCGACCAATACCGCGGCCGTCCGTCTGCCGTACATCAGCCAAGACCTTACATGGGCACCCGAGGTTTGGAACCAGAGACCTCTCGGGTACGTTGGTACCCGCATGATGACCTCGAGAGTGCTCCGTTTCGCCATTCTTGGGCTGCTGGTCCTTGTCGTTGCGGCATGCGACAGCGGCGAAACGACCGATCTGAGCACCACCTCGTCTCTCATCTCCAGTGCCACCACGGGTGGGGACGCCTCCCCGACCACCTCGACCCCGGTCGACGGAGGGGAGACCACCTCTACCTCCCTGGTCGGCCAATCGGTCGAGGGCTTCGAGGTGGTGGCCCGGGTATCGGAGCCGGCCGGCGAGACTCTGTTCATCGTGGTGCCGCCAGGGGCGTACACCGATGTCGACATGGAGAACTTCGTAGTCGGGCTGGTGGACTCCGGCACTGTGACCTATGGGGCCGAAGTCTTCGACGACCCGGGCGCGGTGGACGCCTATCGCAAACCTGAGGCAGAGCGGACCGAGGGCGAGACCCAGCTCATCGAAGAGCACCATCTGGCCAGCGTCCAGAACGGGACCACAGTCGTGTTCCGCGGCCCCTTCGCCGAATCCGGCGAAATGGTCATCGGAAGCTAGGTAGAGGCGCGCCTCACACGGCGGTGGCCGCGCCCCCACGCGGCGGTAGCCCCGGCCGACCGATCGCTTTAATTGCCGGCCGACTTCGCCCGTCGGCCACCCTCAGTCCGCTTCGAAGGTGAGCGATCGCGGCGGCACACCGCCGGGCGAACAGACGCCGGTCGGCCGGGGCTGCCGCTCCAGGGCAAGCCGAGGGGTGCTCAGAGCAAGGCTGCTGCCACCAGGAGGAAGCCGCCGAAGCCGACCAGGTCGGTGATCATCGTGAGCAGGATCGAGGAGGCCAATGCGGGATCGAGGCCGAGACGACGGAGGATGAGGGGGATGGCCGACCCGGCCAGAGTGGCGATCAGCAGATTGGCCAGACAGGCGATACCCACCACCTCGGCCACCGGCAGCGGGCCGGCGTTGCTCACGAAGACTCCGGAGTCGATCAGAACGTAGGTCATGCCGGCGGCGGCGAAGGCAAGCAGCACGCCGTTGAGCAACCCGACCCCGGCCTGACGGAGGAGTATGGAGGTCACCTGGGCCCGGGGCACATCGCCGGACGCAAGCGATCGAATCATCACGGCGAGGCTCTGGTTTCCGCCGTTCCCCCCCAGCGTGGCGACGATCGGCATCAGAGCGGCGAGGACCGGCTCGCTCGAGATGATCCCGGTCTGCCGCTCGACCACGAAAGCGACCAGCGTGGCGAGGACGAGGTTGAGCACCAGCCAAGGGGCGCGTGAGCGAAATGACTTGGTGACATCCGTGTAGACCGTCTCTCCGACACCGGCGCCCACCGCGGCGGCGAAGTCCTCGGTGGCCTCGTCCTGGACCGCCTCGATGACCGCATCGGTGGTGACCACACCGAGCAGCTTTCCCGCTTCGTCGACGACCGGGATGCCGAACAGGCGGTACCTCTGGGAGAGCTCCGCCACTTCCCCTCGGTCGGTCATCGCCTCGACCGCAACCGGATCGGGAACCATCACTTCTTCGAGGCTGGCCCCGGGTCGGGCGAACACCAGGTCCCGGAAGTAGATGACGCCTTTCAATCTCGAATCGTCATCCACCACGTAGACATACGAGAGGTCCTCGTAGTCCTCATGGAGCTGGCGAATCCTCTCGATCGCCTCGCCTGCGGACAGACCCATCGGGAGTGCTGCGATCTCTGTGGTCATCAGACCGCCCGCGGTGTCGGACGGATACTCGAGGAGACGTCTGATCTCCTGTTCCGACTCGTCGTCGAGCAAGGCCAGGACACTCTCGGTTATGTCGTCGTCCAGCTCGTAGAGGAGGTCGGCGGCGGACTCTCCGGTCATCTCGCTGACGGCCGCGGTCAGGTCCTCGATCGGGACGTCCTCCACCAGCTCGGCAGCGAGCTCGGGCGAGATCTGTTCCAGGATGTCGGCGACTTCCTCCGGCTGCAGCTCGGCCAGCAGCCCAGCGGCGTCTTCTTCGCTCAGCTGTTCCAGGACGTCGGCGGCATCGCCCGGGTTGGCCTCGGCCAGGGCCTCCCATTCCTCGCCGTGAGTCTCCAGATAGTCGGCGACTTCCTCGTGATCACGGCGCGCGGCAGCAAGGAGATCCCTGGCAAGTTGGCGCGGCCTTCTGAGTCGAAGTCTCACCGGTACCCCTCGAACGGCGAACCGGCGACAGGGTAGACCGCCGGAGCGTCCCTACCCTTCGTAGGGGCGAACAGCTTTCACCGAGACGGTGAAGGTGCCGGCAGGCGCCTCATAGGACACCTCGTCGCCGATCGAAGCGCCGAGCAGCGCCTCGCCCAACGGGCTGATCGGGGAGGCGAGGAGCAACCCTGCCACCTTGTTCTCCTGCGGCGCCACGAAATACTCGAGCTCGTCGCCGTCGGAGTCGACCACTGTGACCACGCAGCCGACCTCGACCCGGCCGGTATCGGTGACCTCGCGGACCTCGGCGGTGTTGAGGAGATATTCCAGCTTCCTGATCCGCGCCTCCATCAGACCCTGATCGTTCTTGGCCGCGTCGTAGTCGGCGTTCTCGCGCAGGTCGCCGTGGGAGCGGGCCTCGGCGATCCGCTCTTCGATCTCGCGCCGCCCGGCCGTCTTCAACTGCTCGAGCTCCGCCTGGGTCTTCTCGAAGGCGGCGGGGGTCAGGAATGTTGGTTGTTCGGGCATGAGTCGTGAAAGGCTAATTGCAGGCAATCGCATATCTGAAGGCGTGTGCGCCATCGTTGCGCCCGGAAGCCAATCCGGATGCCAGGGCTATCTTTCGGACGTGAGCGACGTCCGGATGACCGATTTCTCCCACGGCGCCGGCTGTGCCTGCAAGCTCGGGCCGGATGAGCTGGCCGTGGTGATGAGCACCGTGAACGGCCACACGGCCAGTTCCCACCCGGATCTGTTGGTCGGGGTTGGTGCATCTGACGACGCGGGCGTTTACTCGATCGGCGATGGCCGTGCCCTGGTCCAGACCGTCGACATCTTCACCCCGGTCGTGGATGACCCTCGTGATTGGGGCATGATCGCTGCCGCCAACGCGCTGAGCGACGTCTATGCCATGGGCGGCGCCCCGATCACCTCCCTTCAGTATCTGGCCTGGCCCCGTGACCAGCTCGATCTCGGTCTGGCCGCGGAAGTGGTCTCCGGGGGGCTGGACGTGATGGCCCGTGCCGGGTGCACCGTCGTCGGCGGGCACTCCATCGACAGCCCAGAGCCGACCTACGGGTTCGCGGTGACCGGCATGGTCGACCAGGACTCCTATTTCCCCAACTCCGGGGCCCAGCCTGGAGACACCCTGATCCTGACCAAGCCTTTGGGGATCGGCATCATCACCACAGCCATCAAACGGAGGAAATGCCCTCCTGAGCTGGCTAGCACCGCCATCGAGTCGATGATCACCCTCAACGACATTGCCGGCAAGGCCCTGACCATGGCCGCTGCCAACGCCGCGACCGATGTCACCGGCTTCGGCCTGCTCGGGCATATGCGCGAGATGTGTCTGGCCTCGGGGGTGGCCGCGACGATTTCGTTGGAGCGTATTCCTGTATTCGAAGGGGTGAGAGAGCTGCTCGCTCAGGGAATGTGGGCCGGCGGGTCGCAACGCAACCTGAAGTCGATCCTCGACTTCGTCGAATCAGAGGTCGATGAGGAGAGTCTGAAGCTGCTGGCTGACGCGCAGACCTCGGGGGGTTTGCTGGTGTCGGTGCCGCCGGAGACGGCCGGGGAGTACTTCCAGTCTGTGCCCGGCTCGGCGCTGATTGGTCAGGTCAGCGATGGGATCGGGATCACGGTCACTCGATGAACGACCTTGAGCGTCTCGAGGCGATCGAGGAGGCCCTGTCCATCCCACGAGCGGAGCGTCACATCTTCCTCTGTGCCGATCAGACCAACCCAAAATGCGCTCCGCTCGAGGTGACCCATGCCTTGTGGACCCATCTCAAAGCCAGACTCAAAGAGCTGGACCTGGCCTCGGCTCCGCCGCCTTGGTCGGGCAAGCCCGAGGCCGAGCCCACTGCAGTCGAACCGGGGCAGGGCAGGGTGCTCAGGAGCAAGGTGGATTGCCTCCGCATTTGTGAGCAAGGGGGGATCGCGGTGGTCTATCCCGAGGGCACCTGGTATGCCAATCTGACCGAAGAGTCACTGGATCGGATCATCGATGAGCATCTCATCGCCGGCCAACCGGTGGACGAGCTTGTCTTCGCCGTCAGTGGGGAGGATCGATGAGGAAAGCCTGGGGTGTCATCGCGGCACTGGTGATCTGGCGAGGGTTCGCCCCCACCATCAGCCCTCGGTTCAAGCCTCCACAAGAGCATCCCTGGCGAAGCTCGGGGCGGACGGTCTTCGTGGGGGACCAAGAGTTCGTGGTCAGGGAGGCGGGTCCCGACGGTGCCCCGATGCTCCTGCTGATACATGGCCTGGCCGGGTCGTCGCTGGCCGAGTGGTATCGGATCGGGCCCGGTCTCGCCGAGAAGTACCGGGTGATCATGGTCGATCACCGCAGTCACGGGCTCGCCCCTCTGGCCCGCGACCGGTTCGAGGTCGAGGATCTGGCCGACGATATGGCCGGGGTCCTCGACTCACTCGGGGTGGGCCAGGTCTCGGTCGTCGGCTATTCGATGGGAGGGACCATCGCCCAGGCCTTTGCCCGCCGCCACCCATACCGGGTCGAACGTCTCGCCCTCATCGCCACCTTCACCCATCACCCCCAACCCCACCGCGCCCTGCGCGCGGCCGCGGCGATCCTGGCCCGTGCCTGGGAACGCCTCACCGGCGTGGGGACGCCCGAGGTTCGCTCCTATTACCTCCGCTGGACTGGAGCCGTCGAGGATCGTCATGCCCGCTGGCTCTGGGAGGAGACTCATCGCCGTGACGTCGATGCGGGCGCCCAGGCCACCCTTGCCCTCCTTCGCTTCGATTCACGCCCTTGGATCGGGAAGCTCGAGGTGGAGACGCTCGTGGTGATCCCGACGATGGACGAGCTGGTCCCCCCCGCCTGGCAATACGAGCTGGCCGCATCACTGCCGAATGCGACTGTCGTCGAGCTGCCCGGGGTGCGGCACGAGGCGCCCTGGACCCATCCCGACCGGGTCGTCGAAGTGATCACTTCCTTTGTCGGCTGAGCGACGGCCGACGGGCGGGGCGCTCACCGACAGCCGTCTCTCCAATCTCGGCGCCAGTCGCATCCTGGAAGGGTTCGAGGAGTACGTGACTCGCTTCCGGGCGATCAACCAACGGGCACCGCGCCGCTTCGAGGAGCGGGACTGGCTCGGGATGCAGAGTGACGCCGTCGAGCGCCTCCGGCTCTACACCGTGGTCGTGGATCGGGTCATGGACTCAGTGACCCACCTCCTCGGGGCCAGGGCAGAGGACCGACTGGTCTGGGTCGCGGTCAAGGCGGTGTATTCGGGTCTCATCTCCGACCGACAGGACTGGGAGCTGGCGGAGACCTTCTACAACTCGGTCACCCGTCGCGTCTTTCGGACGGTGGGGGTGGCGGAGCACATCGAATTCGTCGACTCCGATTTCGACAGCCCTCCCATCCCATCCCGGGATCCTGTGTATCTCACCTTCGATCGCAGGGAGTCCACCGGCCAACTGGTGCGCGACATCCTCACCGGCTTTGCCCATGCCGTTCCCTATGAACGGCTCGATGCCGATGCCGATGAGGTGGCGAGGCGGATCGATGCCCGACTCAGCGAGCCTGGTGCCCTCGCCGCAATCGGCAAGGCTGAGATCGTCCGCACCCTTTTCTATCGAGGCCAGTCGGCCTACATCGTCGGCGTGCTCTACGCCGGGTCGCACCGGATCCCGCTGATCATCGCCCTCAGCAACGGCGATGCCGGGATCTTCGTCGATGCGGTCCTGCTCACCGAGAACGAGGCATCGATCGTGTTCAGCTTCACCAGGTCGTATTTCCATGTCGACGTGGCCCGCCCTTACGACCTGGTGCGGTTCCTCCGCCGTTTGATGCCTCGGAAGCGCCTCGCGGAGATATACATCGCCGTCGGGCAGAACAAACACGGGAAGACCGAGTTGTACCGCGATCTGCTTCGTCATCTCAGATCGACCGAAGAGCAGTTCGAGGAGGTTCCGGGGACGAAGGGCCTGGTCATGATCGTCTTCGGCATGCCGGGTCACGACGACGTCTTCAAGGTGATTCGGGACACCTTCCCCCCACCGAAGCGCACCACGCGTCGCGGGGTGATGGGCAAGTACCGCCTCGTTTTCCAACACGACCGGGCGGGCAGGCTGATGGACGTCCAGGACTTCCAGCACCTCGCGTTCCATCGCTCAAGGTTCTCCGATGAGGTTCTCGACGAGTTGTTGTCGGAGGCGCCGGGCACGGTCCGGGTGGAGGGCGATTCGGTCGTGATCAGTCATGTCTATGTCGAGCGCCGCGTCGTCCCTCTGGACATCTATGTCCGTGAGGCGGCCCGCCCGGCCGCCGCCGACGCGGTCGTCGATTTCGGTCAGTCGATCAAGGACATGGCGTCGACCAACATCTTCCCCGGTGACCTCCTCCCCAAGAATTTCGGAGTCACCCGACACGGCCGTGTCGTGTTCTACGACTACGACGAGCTGAGCGCTCTGACCGATATCAACTTCCGTGAGATCCCAGCGGCCCGGGATGACGTGGAGGAGCTAGGCCCGGAGCCGTGGTTCCCGGTGGGGGATCACGATGTCTTCCCCGAGGAACATCAGAGCTTCCTGGGCTTGGACCCGGATCTGCGCCGGGTCTTCTTCGATCATCATGCCGACCTCTTCGGTGTCGAAGCCTGGCGAGCGATCCAGGACCGGATTCGCCACGGCGAGCTGATCGAAGTCTTTCCCTATCGCCAGGACGCCCGACTCCCCGGGACAGGGGCCTCTCGGGGGTGGTGATCAAGAACCAGGTGCCAGTGTGAGAGTCCCCTCAGCTCCATCCTCGACCTGATCACGCGTCCATCGCATCGGTTGCTGGGTCCCATCGGTCCATGAATCGAGCATGTCGGCGTAGTGAGTGTGGAAGGCGTGGCCGGACTGGCCGGTGGTGTTGACCGAGGTCGATGCCGCCATGTCGGAGAGATCGATCACCATTCGCATCGAGGGCAGCCAATCGACCCCGTATCCGTCCGGGGGATGGAACCCGACCGCGTTGACGATGTCGTCGCTCCCGCCTACTCGATTCGGTGCGGAGCGGTTGAAGAGCCATTCGATCGGGGCGATCCCGGACTGGCCAAAGGTGAGGTTTTCGAACGAGGCGGTGTGGAGATCGGCCCAACGCCAAGAAGACGTGTCGTCACCGAGGAGCTCCGCCAACTCGTGATGGGCGTCGATCATCGCCATTTCCAGGATGGCGTCGCGGTCCTCGACCGTTTCGGTCCGCACATCGTCCCAGAACGGGTCGTCGGGGGTTTCCAACAAGCCACCTACCACTGTGAACCATCGGCTTCCCCCATCGGGCCACGAGTCCTCGGGAATCTCGTCGTGGAAGGTCAGACGAAGCAGATGCGCCCAGACTGCCTGATAGGCGGCGCACCCGGCGGAATCCGGCGCCGCCATGAAGGCGCTCGGCCCGGTCGTCCAGGGCTCGATGACTTCCTGCATGGCGGCTACCGACTCATCCTCCGAGCTGATCGCGAGAAGATGTGGGATCACGTTGGGCGCACCGCCATCGTGGCCGTCCATCTGGATCTCCTGGGCTTTGGTGATGGAGAAGCCTGACGGGATCTCGTCGAGCATCTTCTCGATCCGGGCCGCCCGATAGCCGTAGTTGGCGTCGACCGAGAAGAAAGGCTCGCTGCCGGGACGGACCACCGGGTTGTTGGCGGTGGCGATGTAGTCGGACGGCGGGTTGAAGAGCGCGGGCATGTCGTCGAAGGGAACGGTCCCGGTCCATTCGTGCTCGCCGGTCCACCCCGGCACGGGCCACGATCCGTCGCCGCTCGCCCGGATCGGTAGCTCGCCGGTCGCCTGGTAGCCGATGTTCCCCTCGACATCGGCGTAAACCATGTTCTGCCCGGCGATGTCCCATTTCGACAGGGCCGTTCGGAACTCCTCGTGGGTGGTGGCACGATTCATCCCGATGATGGCCTCGACCAAAGTCGACGGCTGAAGCGTCTGCCAGGCGAGGGCCACGACGTAGTCGTCGGGCAGATCGAGGTCGGAATCCACGAACGGCGGTTCGTCGAAATAGGTGTCGGATATGACCGGGCCGTGCCGGGTGACCATCACGTCGTACTCGATGTCGTCCCCGCCGGCCACGACGATCGTCTCCGCTCGGGACTCCATGTCGACCCATTCACCGTCGAACTCGTATTGAGTCGGGTCATCCGGGTTGACCTTCTCGATGAACAGGTCCTGGGTGTCGGCTGACTGGTTGGTCACCCCCCAGGCCAGGCGTTCGTTGTGCCCGAGGACCACGCCAGGTGTCCCGGCAAAGGAGAAGCCGACGACCTGGTAGGGGCAGTCGTCGCTCGTCTCGATGCAGTGGAGCCCGTTCTGGTACCAGATGGATGGCATCTGTATCGAGAGATGTGGGTCGTTGGCCAGGACCGGCATGCCGGTTTCGGTGTGGGAGCCGCCCACCACCCAGTTGTTCGACCCGATGCCTGCGAACCCGCCACCGGTGATCGCCCAGACGTCTCGTGCCCGTGTCGCGGCCGACCCCAGTGCGACCCGGGCGCCTTCCGGAAGGGTCGGGGCGGCCGAATCCGCCGTGGCCGCTCGATCAGAATCCACGATCACCGGGTGGTCCTCGGGGTAGTCGGGGTAGAGCTGGTCGACCCGCTCAACGGATAGACCGGCGCTGAGAACGGCGCGGTCGATCTCCTGAAGCATGTTCCAGCTCAGGTCCCAGGACATCACCTTGGCCCAGGTGAGTGTATTGACGGGGGTCCAGGGCTCGATCTCGTAGCCGGACGCTTGCAAAGGCAGGATGGCGTACTCCAGGCTGACCTGCGAGGGGCTTCGGCTCTCGAGATACGCGTTCACCCCCTCGGCATAGGCCTCGAGGATCGCTCGCTGGCCCCCATCCAGCATCTCCAGTTCCTGCTCGGCCAGACCGGTGAAATCGAGGGAGCGAAGGAAGAGATCCGTGTCTACCTGGCTGTCCCCGAACATCTCGGAGAGCCGTGCGGCACCAATGTGACGCCAGAAGTCCATCTGCCAGAAGCGATCCTGGGCGTGGACAAAGCCTTGGGCAAAGAAGAGATCGTGCTCGGATCCGGCGTAGATATGGGGCACCCCATCGGCGTCTCTGATGACCTCGACCGGGCTGCCGAGGCCTGCGGCTGCCAGATCACCATCGACCTGGGGGAAGGGGCGTCGAACGAGGAAGAACCCGAATATGACAATGACAACGGCGAGAACCAGAAGACCCACCAGTATCCGCCGCACCCATCGCATCGCCGCGAGCCTATGCCCCGAATCCTCGATTAGGCGGGCACAGATCTAGCGTTCCGCCGATGCGCATCAGGACAGCACTGACACTCGGGATGATCCTCTTGATCGCGGCGTGCGGAGGGAGTGACGCCTCGACTACCACGTCCTCGCCGACGAGCATTCCCACCACCACGACCGAGGCACCCACCACCACGACGACAACGGCGACCACGACTTCGACAGTCGCCGAGACCACCACTACCGGCCCGCAGATCGATGTCACCTTCGCGGCCGGCGAAGTGGTGGGACCGGCCACCATCTCCGTCGGTGTGGGAGACCCGGTGTCGGTCTGGGTGCTGTCCGATGTCGATGGCGAGATTCACGTGCACAGTTACGACCTCCGTTTCGAAGCCGTGGCAGGAGTGCCGATCGAGATCGCCTTCACAGCAGACGTGCCCGGCATCTTCGAGGTGGAGGTAGAGGAAACCTCCACCCCGATGTTCGAACTCGAGGTGACACCGTGACGCCCGCCTCATACAGCATCCAATGCGTCACATATGCGTGACGCCAAGCAGTAGGTATGTGCTGAGACGCCTTGGCGTTGGTTTGGCGCTGGTGGCCGGGGTGGTGCTCGGGTTGCCGTCCATGGCGATGGCGCATGGGATCGGGGGACGGCTCGATCTGCCGGTGCCTCTCAGCTATTTCGTCGTCGGGGCGGGAGTGGTGTTGGTGATCACGTTCGTGGCCCTCGCCGTGCTCTGGCCCGAGCCCCGGCTTCAGGGCGGCCCCCGCCACGATCCGGCCCGGTTCACGGTGCGCCGGGGCTGGATCCTGCCCGGTCTGGGGGTGATCGCGTTGTTTCTGGTCATCGGGCAAGTGGTCCCACCTCTCTTCGGGCTGGAGACGGACCCGACCAGGCCCACCATCGCCCCCGTCCTCGTCTTCGTGATCTTCTGGCTGGTGGTCCCGTTTGCCGGGGCGGTTATCGGCGACTGGTACACCGACATCAACCCATGGCGATCGGTGGCCCGGATCCTCCGGGTCGGCCGGGGGGAGCGACTGGGTGTCCTCGAATCTCTCGGGGTGTGGCCGGCAACCATCCTTCTCGGCGCATTCACCTGGCTCGAGCTGGTCAGCCCCGACTCGGGCCCGGTCATCCTCGGAGTCGCCGCCCTGGTTTACACGCTCGGCTTGATCGGGGCGATGGCGTATTCGGGGCGGGAGACCGGTCTTGCCGTCTTCGATGCCTTCACCCCCTACAACCGGCTGCTCTCCGCCATCTCACCGGTAGGGAGGCGGAGCGATGGCCGGCTGGTGTGGCGGGGGTGGCTGCGGGCGCTGACCGTGCTCCCGGCCTGGCGAGGGTTGCCTGCCTTCGTCGTGGTGGCGATCGGGACTGTCACCTACGACGGGGCATCAGCGACCGAATCCTTCCGCGGCGCGGTGGGAGATTTCGGGCAGACGGTCTTCGGGGAGACGCTGCTCCTGATCGGCTGTGTCCTCGGAATCGGTGTCGCCTACTGGATCGCCTCTTGGGCGGCGGCGCTCATGGTGGGCGGAGACTGGACGGCTTCCAAGGTGGCGCAGCGCTTCGCCCACACCCTGGTGCCCATCTCCCTCGCCTATGCGTTGGCGCACTACATGACACTGATCATCTTCGAGGGCCAACAGCTGATCGCCGCTGTCTCCGATCCCTTCGGTCTGGGCTGGGATCTGTTCGGCACCGCAGATCGTAAGGTCGACTTCTTCATCACCACCGCCGAGCCGGTTTGGTACGCCCAAGTGGCGGTGATCGTCACCGGTCACGTCCTCGGGGTGATCCTGGCCCACGATCGGGCGCTCGGGGACTTCGGGACGGAGGCGGTTCGCTCCCAGTATGCGATGCTTCTCCTTATGGTTGCCCTGACGACACTTGGCCTGCTGATCCTCGCGGGGTGATCGTGATCTTTGCGCACTATGGGGGCATCGACGAGATCGGGATCTTCGTCGTTCCCGCCGTGCTGGCGATCCTGGCCCTGCGCTGGGCGGAGCGAAAGGCGAAGCGGGCCGCCGCAGAGAAAGAGTCGGCCTCCAACATGGAATCCGTGATCACAGAGGACAGTCCAAGTGGCGAGTGATGGCCACGAGATCGCCATCCCGCTGATCACGGACCCGGCCACCGTGAGCATCGACTCGGCCCGGTCCAAAGTCGCGGCCTATTTCGCCCTCACCAAGCCGCGCATCATCGAGCTCCTCTTGATCACGACGGTGCCGTCGATGGTCCTGGCGGCCGGTCGCTGGCCGGGGACGTGGCTGGTGCTGGCCACCTTGATCGGCGGATCCCTCTCTGCCGGCGGGGCCAACGCCCTCAACAACTACGTGGATCGCGACATCGACCAGATCATGAGACGGACCAGATCCCGCCCTCTGGCCAGGGAGGAGGTGCCCCCCGCCCATGCACTGGTCTTCGGGATCGTGCTCGGCGTGGCCGGCTTCGCCTGGCTCTGGGTCACCACCAACCTGCTCGCCGCGGCCATCGCAACGGCCGCCCTGCTCTTCTACGTGTTCGTCTACACCCTCAGCCTCAAGCGGACGAGCACCCAGAACATCGTCATCGGGGGCGCGGCGGGGGCCGCCCCGGCGCTGGTCGGCTGGGCAGCCGTCACCGGGTCTCTCGCCCTGCCCGCATGGGTCCTCTTCCTCGTCGTCTTCTACTGGACGCCTCCCCACTTCTGGGCGCTGGCAATCAGGTATCGGGACGACTACGAGCGAGCGGGCGTGCCCATGCTCCCCGTGGTGGCCGGGGTCGAGGCCACGACCCGGAAGATGCTGCTCTACACCGGGCTCATGGTCGCGATCAGCCTGCTCCTGGTCCCGGTGGCCGGGATGCGCTGGATCTATCTGACCGCCGCCATCGGGCTGGGCGCCTGGTTTCTCTGGGACACCTGGCGGGTCTACCGCCGACCCGATGAAGCGATGAGGCTGTTCACCACCTCGACGGTGTATCTCTCCGCCCTGTTCGCTGCGGTGATGCTCGACGTCCTGGTTCGATGAGACGAGCCTCGCTCATGCTGGTCGGATTGGCGCTGGCGGTCGCCGCGTGCGGTTCCGACGAGGTGAAGCCATTCGCCCTGGTCGCCTCCACCAATGGGAGCATCGGCCTGGGGGAGCAGCGGGTCCTGTTCGCGCTGGTCGACCCTGAGACAGACGAGTTCCTGGCGTCTCCCGACCGAGAGGCCACGGTCACGATCCGCGACGAGAACGGATCGCCATTGGACACCTATCCGATGGAGTTCATCTGGAGCGTCCCCGACGTGCGCGGTCTCTACGTAGCCCATGTCGACATCCCGGAGGCGGCCACCTACCAGGCCACGATCGATGCCGACGGCCTGGCCACTGCCGGACCGGTGGGTTTCGTCGCCTTTGACGACCCGCCTCTGATCGAGGCGGGAGAGGAGGCGCCTCCTTCGGAGACAAGGACCTCGGCCGAGTTCCCCGACCTCTCGGTGATCAGCTCCGACCCGGAGCCCGACCCGGCGATGTATGAGAAGAGCGTGGCCGAGGCGGTCACGTCCGGCTCCCCCTCGGTGGTCGTGTTCGCCACCCCTGCGTTCTGCACTTCCGAGACTTGTGGCCCTCTGCTCGACCAGGTCAAGGCTTTGCGCCCCGAGTACCCGGGCCTGGGCTTTGTCCACGTCGAGATCTATGAGGATCTCCAGGTCGACTCACCCGAAGAGCTGACTGTGGTGCCAGCAACCGCCGAATGGGGTCTCCCCTCCGAGCCCTGGGTTTTCGTCGTCGACAGCTCGGGGGTGGTGACCGCCTCTTTCGAAGGGGCCGCCTCCGATGGGGAGCTGACCGCAGCCATCGACGCCGTTTCCGGCTGACCCCGGCACCGGGGAGCCCTTTGGTTGGTCGCGGGTTTGGCGAGTCCGTATGATGCCAAGCCGATGGATCGGTCCCGTCAACGCCTCGTCCGCATCGGCGTCCTCGTTGGCGCCGCCTTCCTGCTCGGAGCCTGCTCATTCCTGGGGAGTGAGGATCAGCCGCTCACCACCTTCGAGCCGGCAGGCCCATTCTCGGAGCAGATCAACAACCTGTTCTGGCCTGTCTTCTGGATCGCGGTCGTGGTGTTCATCCTGGTGCAAGGGGCGATCCTCGTGGCCGTGTTCCTCTATCGGGACCGCTCGGGAGCAAAAGAGGCCAAGCAACTCCACGGAAGCCCGAAATTGGAGATCGCCTGGACCATCGTTCCGGCTCTGATCCTGGCCGGTATTGCGGTCCCCACCACAGCCGCTGTGTTCGAGTTGACCGAGTGTGATCCAGACGCCATCGAGATCCAGGTCACCGGGCATCAGTGGTGGTTCGAGTACCACTACCCCGACGCTGAGATCGACACCGCCAACATCATGGTGATCCCCGCCGGCCAGGAGGTCTGCGCGGTGATGACGTCCGACGACGTCCTACACAACTTCTGGATCCCGGCCCTCAACGGCAAGCGCTATCTCGTGCCCGGCCAGACCACGCTGCTCCGGCTCCAGGCAGATGAGCCTGGTGTCTACTGGGGTCATTGCGCCGAGTTCTGCGGTCTCTCTCATTCATTGATGAGAGCCAGGGTCCAGGCCCTCGAGCCGGCCGAATACGAGGCGTGGCTCGTCGAGCAACAGTCGGCGGCCGCCCTCCCCGAGGAGGGGACTCCTGAGGACGACGGATACCAGGTGTTCCTGGCGAAGGGATGCACCCAGTGCCACACCGTTCGCTTCGAGGACGAGGAGGCTTCGAACATCATTGAACGCGCCTCTTTCAATGGGCCCGAGCTGACCCACTTCGCCTCGCGGCCTGTCTTCGCCGGCGCAGTGCTTCCCGCCGAAGATCAGAGCCGGGATGAGGCTCTCAAGGACTGGCTGGCCGACCCCCCCTACATCAAGCCCGGTAGCTTCATGCCCGATCTCGCCTTGACCGAAGCCGAGATCGATGCTCTCATCGTCTGGCTGGACAGCATGGAATGACCGCCACCGCCGAACGCCCCTCCACGACGATCTTCCGGCGCCCGAGCTCCACGAAGGGCCTCTGGTCGTGGTTGACCACGGTCGACCACAAGCGCATCGGCATCATGTACGGCTACGCGGCGTTCACCTTCTTCATCATCGGTGGCGTCGAGGCCCTGATGCTTCGCATCCAGCTCTCCCAGGCCAACGGCGAGTTCTTGACAGCCGGCGCCTACAACGCCCTGTTCACGATGCATGGCACGACGATGATCTTTCTCTTCGTGATGCCGACCGGTGCGGCTCTCATGAACTACATGCTCCCGCTTCTGATCGGTGCCCGGGACGTCGCCTTCCCCAGGCTGAACGCCCTCTCCTGGTGGATCTTCTTCTTTGGCGGGATCTTTCTCTACTCGACCTTCATCTTCGGCACGTCGGCGCCGCCGGTCGGCGTCGACGGTCTCGGTGGGATCGACGGGAACCTGGCGCCGGGGGGTGGGCCGGGCAGCTTCAACTTCCTCGCCAACTCACCGGATGGAGGCTGGTTCGGCTATCAGCCCAATGCCGGGCCGCTCTACTCGCCGGGCACGGCCATGGATTACTGGGCACTCGGCCTCCAAATCATCGGTCTCGCCTCGCTGGTGTCCGCGGTCAACTTCCTGGTCACGGTGCTCAACCTGAGGGCCAAGGGGATGCGCCTGCTCCGCATGCCTGTGTTCGCCTGGATGACGACGATCACCTCGTTCCTGCTCCTCTTCTCCCTTCCGATCATCGCCGTGGCCCTGTTCATGGTGACCTTCGACCGCCAGTTCGGATCGTTGTTCTTCGCCGCCCAAGCCGGTGGGGACGTGATCCTCTGGCAGCATCTCTTCTGGCTATTCGGGCATCCCGAGGTGTACATCCTGATCCTGCCCGCGATGGGGATCGTGTCCGAGATACTGCCCACCTTCTCTCGAAAACCGCTGTTCGGGTACTCGGCGGTGGTGTTCGCCGGAGCGGCTATCGCCTTCCTCGGATTCGGGGTGTGGGCGCATCACATGTTCGCCTCCGGTATCACCCCGGTCGCGCAGGCTGCCTTCGGCCTCGCCACCATGACCATCGCCATTCCCACCGGGATCAAGATCTTCAACTGGCTGGGCACGATGTGGATGGGGCGGATCCGGCTCAACGTCCCGATGCTGTTCGCGATCGGTTTCGTCGCCATGTTCACCATCGGGGGATTGTCCGGGGTGACCCATGCCGTCGTCCCCTCCGACTGGCAGCAGACCGACACGTACTACATCGTGGCCCATTTCCACTACGTGATCTTTGGGGGCGCCGTCTTCGGGCTGTTCGGCGGGCTCTATTACTGGTTCCCCAAGCTCACCGGACGGGTGATGAACGAGCGATTGGGCAAGATCCATTTCTGGCTGATGCTGCTCGGGTTCAATCTCACCTTCGGGCCCATGCACTGGCTCGGGCTCCAGGGAATGGTTCGTCGTACCTGGAAGTACGCCCCGGAGACGGGTCTCGAGCCGTGGAATGTCGTCGTCACCATCGGGGCGTTCCTCATCGCGTTCTCGATCCTGATCTTCATGATCAACTGGATCACCAGCAAGCGTCGCGGACAGCTGTCCGGGCTCGATCCCTGGGACGCCCGCACCATCGAGTGGATGTCGCCCAACCCCACTCCTGAGTACAACTTCGCGGTCCCGCCGGTGGTGACCAGTCTCGACCACTTCTGGCACCTCAAGTACGAGGAGGACGCCGAGGGCAGGGCCGTGCGCAAGGAGGACGGCGACGAGATCGTGGCGGCCATCGAGCACGAGCAGCTCAACCCCGAGTCACCGATCCATCTCCCCAACCCGTCTTACTTCCCGTTCTTCTTCGCTCTCGGGCTTCCGCTCATGTTCTACGGCGTCATCTACCACGAGGCGATGTGGGGCAAGGGGCTGATCCTGGTCGGGCTGATCACCAGCCTCGCCGCCGTCATCGGCTGGGCGATCGAGCCGCTGGAAGAGCCGCACGGTGATCACGACGAGCACGAGGAGCTCGCGGACGACGACGAGTTTCCTCCCTCAGAGAGCGAAGCGATCGTTGGGGGAGGTGGCTCGGCCGAAGGCCGAGACGGAGGGGGCAGCGAAGGCGACGAGACATGACTGAGCTGATCCACGAAGCCGATCTGGAGCATGCCCACCCCGAGCACGAGGGGACCGGGGTCGAGGACCGCAAGCTGGGGATGTGGCTGTTCCTCAGCTCGGAGTTCCTCTTCTTCGGCGCGCTGATCTCGAACTACCTCCTCTACTCCAAGCGGCCTGGCTTCCCTCTTCCCTACCCGGCAGACATCTACGACATCCCGTTCACCTCGGTGAGCTCATTCGTGCTGCTGATGAGCTCACTCACCATGGTGTTGGCCCACAACGCCCAGAGCCGGCAGGACGCAAATGGGACCCGGACCTGGCTCTTCGCCACCGCCGCCTTGGGATCGGTGTTCCTCGGCGGCCAGGTCTTCGAGTTCACGACTTTCATCGTCGAAGACGGCATGAAGATGAGCACCAACCCGGCCGCCTCGGCTTTCTATCTCCTGACCGGATTTCACGGGACCCACGTCGCCATCGGGGTGATCATGCTTCTCTCCCTCTGGGGGATCTCCCGACGACGGGGAGAGCTGAGTGACCGTCACGGTCTCAATCTCGAGCTGGTGGGTCTCTACTGGCACTTCGTGGACATCATCTGGATCGTGATCTTCACCGTGGTCTATTTGCTTTCGGTGCCCCCGGCATGAGCAGCACCGAGCACATCCATCACCCGACGCCGGCTCAGTATTGGAAGATCGCGGTGGTTCTCGCCGTCCTCACCGCAATCGAAGTGGCGATCTACTACATCCACCGTGACTTCGACCTGGGCAACTTCAACACCGTTCTCCTGATCCTCCTGGCCGCGCTGAAGTTCGTCATCGTGATCGGCTGGTACATGCATCTCCGTTTCGAGAACCGGATGTTGAGCCGGTTCTTCACCGCCGGGTTCATCCTCGCCCTATCGCTGTACACCATCATCCTCACCGCCCTCGGGGCGGCCCTCCTGGCGGGCGGCTGACGTGATCCCGGCCTTTCACCCCCACTACGACGTGTGGGCACTGGCCTTCGCGCTCGCTTTCGGCTACTGGTTCGCCGATCGGCGGCTGCGAACCGTCCTCGCCCCGGAGGCGCCGCCGGCCACCATGGGGCAGAAGTTGCAGTGGTACGGGGCTGTCATCGCCCTCTGGCTGGTCTCGGGCTGGCCGATCCACGACATCGGGGAGACGTCGCTGTTCACAGTCCACATGGTCGAGCACATGGTGATCGCCTTGGTCATTCCCCCACTGATGCTGCGAGGCCTGCCGAGGTGGTTGGCCGATGTGACCATCGGGCATCCGAAAGTAGCCCCATTCATCAGACCGCTCGCCCGTCCGGTGACCGCCTTCGTCCTTTTCAACACGACGTTCATCGCGATTCACTGGCCCGAGCTGGTGGCGGTGATGGTGCAGGGTGGGATCCCCCATCTGATGGTTCATGCCTGGCTCTTCGGGGTCTCCATCCTCATGTGGCTCCCCGTGTTCTCGCCGACTCCGGCCATCCCCAGGCTCCCACCGCCGGGCCAGATGTTCTACCTCTTCGCGCAGTCGTTGTTGCCGACAATTCCCGCCTCGTTCCTCACGTTTTCGACCGTTCCCCTCTACCCGATCTACGGCGACGCCGCGCTGGCCTTCGGTCTCACCGCGGTGGCGGATCAGACGATCGCCGGGGTCATCATGAAGTTGGGTGGCGGCTTGTTGCTGTGGTCGACGATTGCGGTGATCTGGTTCCGCTGGACGAAGCAGGAGCGCGAGTGGGAGCGTCTCGAGTCCACGCTTCGGGCCCCCTGAGGACTTTCGCTGGCGTCGTGTTGACTATCTCGTTGCTCGCCTGCAGCCAGACGTCGGGCACCGCGCGCGGGGTGGTGACCTCGGTCGAGGGCACCCTCGAGGATGTCTCCTCGTTCATGGTCTTGGTCGAGGGCTCCGAGCTGGAGTTCACCCCTTCACCCGAGGGCGATTACGCCTTCCCCCTCACCCATCTCCGAGAGCACCAGAGGACCGGCGAGCCAGTTCTCGTTGGCTGGGAGATGGTGGGTAGCGTGCGGTACGCACTGAGCCTGGCCGACGGGTAGGGCGCCAACCGAGCACGAGGAGAGCATGCCGATCGACCTACCGCCGGGTCACTTCTTCCTACCCGGGCCCACCGAGGTCCATCCTGACGTGCTCGCCGCCCAGACCAAACCCATGATCGGCCACCGCGGTCGGGCCATCGAAGAGTTGCTCGCCAAACTTCAGGATGGCTTGCGACAGGTCTTTCTCACCGAACAGCCGGTGATCATCTCCACCTCGTCGGCGACCGGCCTCATGGAGGCCGCAGTGCGCAACGGCGTCGCCGGCGGCAGGGTGTTGAGCTTGGTCAACGGGGCCTTCTCGGCGAGATTCGGCGAGATCTCCATGGCTTGCGGCCACGACACCGAGGTATGGGCGGTGGATTGGGGCCAGTTCCACGACCCGGCCGAACTGGACGAGAGACTGGGGCGGGGCGGGTTCGATGCGGTCACCATCACCCACTCCGAGACCTCCACCGGTGTGCTCCAAGACCTCGAGGCAATCGCCGCGGTGACGGCTCGTCACGACGGGGTGATGCTGCTGATCGACTCTGTGACCGGGGTTGCCGGCGCCGAGGTCCGGAGCGACCAATGGGGGCTCGGCTTCGTCCTCACCGGCTCACAAAAGGCATTCGCACTCCCCCCTGGCCTGGCCTTTGGCGTTGCATCGCCGGCGATGCTGGATCGGTCCGCTCAGGCCACCAACAAGGGCTACTACTTCGACCTGCTTCCTCTGGTGAAATCGCTCGAGGCCTTCCAGACCCCGTCCACTCCTGCGATCTCACTGCTGTACGCACTCGAGGTGCAGTTGGACCGGGTTCTCGCCGAAGGCATCGAGCAACGTTGGGCCCGCCACGGCGCGATGCGGTCCGCCACAGTCGATTGGGTCGATGCGATGCGGTCTGACGGGGTCGACGTCGCGGTGTTCGCGCCTGAGGGGCATCGTTCCCCCACAGTCAGTTGCATCAGTCTTCCCGAAGGGACATCCGGCCCCGATGTCGTGGCAGCGATGAGGGAGCAGGGCTGGGTGATAGGCGGCGGATACTCCCGCCTCAAGGAGTCCACCATCCGGATCGGCCATATGGGAGACCACGATCCAACAGTGCTCTCCGAACTGCTCGATGACCTGGGCGAGGTCCTCAGATGAGTGGTCGTTATCGGGTGGTGGCGACCGATCGGGTCTCCAAGAAGGGACTCGCCCCGCTCCGGGACGATGAGCGCTTCGACGTGATCCTGGTCAAGGATTCCTCTGAGCCCGATTTCGCCGTCGAGCTCGAAACCGCGGCTGGGCTCATCGTGCGCAGCGCCACCAGAGTCGATGCCTCGGTGCTCGATCGCGCACCCGATCTGAGAGTCGTTGGCCGAGCCGGGGTAGGGGTGGACAACATCGATGTGGCCGCCGCCTCCGAGCGCGGGGTTGCGGTGATGAACGCACCCGGGGGCAACACGATCTCGGCCGCCGAGCTGACGATGGCCCTGATGCTGGCGGTGGCGCGTCGGGTCACCGACGCCGATCGGTCGATTCGGGAGGGCAGATGGGAGCGTTCGACCTTGCAGGGGGTGGAACTGCGCGGCAAGACCCTCGGAGTGATCGGCGCTGGTCGGATCGGCTGGGAAGTCGCCCAGCGTTGCCGCGCCTTCGGAATGGACGTCGTGATCTACGACCCCTATCTCGCTCCCGAGCGCGTGGTGGACCTTCATCCACACTTGGTGACGTTGGATCATCTAATCGAGAGCTCCGACGTCATCTCCCTCCATGTCCCGCTCAACGCCGAGACCCGAGGCCTGATTGGGGACGACGCGCTGGGCAGGATGAAAAAAGGCGCGTTCGTGCTCAACGTCTCTCGTGGCGGGGTGGTGGACGAGAGCGCCCTAGCCAGAGCGCTCACCGAGGGCAAGATCGCTGGGGCCGGCCTTGACGTCTACGAGCACGAGCCTCTGGCGGCGGACAGTCCCCTGCTCCATGCGCCCAATCTCGTACTCACCCCCCACCTCGGCGCTTCCACCAAGGAGGCCCAGATCCAGGTTGCCCTCGAGGTCGCCCGGAGCATTCGTTCCGCCCTGGCCCACGGCGACCTGTCCGCCGCGATCAACGCCTCCGATCTGGCCAACGCCGCCGGCCTCAGCTGATCTCCTCCCCCAGGAGCGAGGTGGATTCCCTCTCGCTCAGCCGATGACGAACGTGATCGCAGCCTCGGGCTCGGCGGCAGGTTCCTCCGGCTCCTCATTCGGGCTGCGGGCGAACATGACTGCCAGGATGAAGACAATGACGGTGCCGATCCCGATCACCGCCACCATCACCTCGCCGAAGGACAATTTGATGTTGGGCTTGGTGCCGGCGAGAGAGGCGAAGCCGAGGATGCCGACAGAGGTGAGGATGCCGATGACGGCGGCGCCACCTGTTCCAAGCTCCTCCGACTCGAGGAGCGCCCAGGCGAACGGGAGGACGAGGAGCAGCAACAAGATCAGCGCGGTCAGGGGGATGCCGAAAGCAGACCCGAGCCGTCGCCTCACCGCGTCTATCTCCTCGCCAGTGCCGTCGGCCACCGCCACCGGGACCCCGATGGCCTGAGTGACCGCAGCGGTGAGCCCGCCGAGCACTGCGCCCCCGATCGCCATCACTCCCAGGGTCGCCAGGACGGGCAACTGGACCACACCTTCGACGCCCTCGACGGGTGTGCCGAACCCGCTGAGGACCGCACCTGCCACCACCCCGAGGACAAGGCCGATCAGGGCGCCGACCCAGGCCGTCGAGCTCGGTGAGTTGCTGAGCTGCATGCTCGGGTTGGCCCAAGAGGCTGCCGCCCGGGACAACGAGGCGATCACCGCTCCGAACACGATGCTGATCAGAGCGGCACCGATCACGACGCCATTGGGGTCGACCTGGATCACGGGGATGAACGTCTCTTCCCCGATCACCGTGGCCGACGAGGCCCACCAATTGCTCGCCATGACGAAGCCGATCAGTCCGAGCCCGGCCCCGGTCCACGCTCCCACCCGTATCCCGGTGCGGACCCGATGTCGTAACGGGACCGGCTCGAGGATTACTTCCGGCTCCGGCTCCGCCACCATCGCCGCGGCCGCGGGCGGAGCCACTTCTGGTTGAACTTGTTGTTCGGGCGCGGGTGTGGGAGCAGGTGCTGGCTCGGCTGTCTCCTCCTCACCGGCCGGGGCATCCTCGGTCGGCGCCGGGGTGGGAGCCGGCGCTGCACCGGCGGCGGGAGCGCCGCCCGCCCAGGCCGTCAGGACATCATCGACCGCGGTCCCATTGGCCGTGGCCCTGGCGGCTGCCGAGCGCTGGACCAGCGTCTCTGGCACGTTCAAAGCGTCGGCGGCTGCGGTAAGCAGGTCGCTCACGTGGCGGGATCATAATTGGATCCGCCCCTGACCACCGCGGCGCCGTCGACGGCTTGCACCACCCAGGCGTCGGTCACCGCACCGGGCTCGGTCAGGGCGATCACGCATCCCCCGAAGCCGGCACCGGTCAGTCGGGCACCGTGGACGCCGGGTGTGGCGAGAAGAGCGTCTACGGCCACGTCCAGGTCCGTCGTGGAAACCTCGTAGTCATCGCGGAGGCTGATGTGACTGGCGGTCATGAGGTCACCCGCGGCAACCAGGTCCCCTGCCGCGGAGCGCGTCGACGCACTGCCGCACCCGTTCGTTCTCGGTGACGACGTGGCGTGCTCTGGCCCGTAGGACGGGATCGGTGATCGATGCCACATCAGACGGGGCAGCCAGGCGGAGGGGGCCGATCTCGGCCTCGGCGGCCGCGCAAGCGGTAACGCGGTCCGAATACGGGCTGCCGGCGACAGTGCGATGCGAGACGTATCTGACCACGATCTCGGCCCTGGGGGGCAAGGGGACCGGGTCAACGGTCAGATCGTGGCAATCGAGCAAGATCGCATGCCCCTCTACGCCGTGAAGAGAGGCCATCTCGTCGAGGACGCCGGCGGGAACTCCGGTTGCGGCCTGCTGTGCCCGCTGGCAGAGCAGGGCGATTTCGAGACGTGATCGCTCACTCCCCGCGCCCAGGGCCAGGGCGATGGCCACCCCAAAGGCGCCCGATGAGGAGAGGCCGGCGCCGATCGGGACTGTCGATGTCACCGATCCTGCGAATCCCCGCTCTCTCCTCAGTTCGCCGGCGATTGCGGCGATTCGCTTTGCCCAGGTCGGCTCGATCTGTTCGATGCTTGAGATGGGCACCGGAAAGTCAGCTGGTATCGGGTCCTGATCGGAGCTGAGGGTGATGCGAAGGTCACCACGATCGACTCCCTCGACCACGATCTCACGATCGATGGCCAGGGGGAGGGCTAGCCCGCCGGTGTAGTCGGTGTGGTCCCCGATGAGATTGACCCGTCCCGGGGCTCGGGCCTCAACTCGATCGGGGGTCGTACCTGGCATCCGCCGCAGGCTAGGAGCTGAATTTCTGGCGCCAGGTACCCTTGCCCCGGCATGCTCGCCGTGATCAGTTATCCGCCGATTCCGATTTGGGATATCGGCCCATTCCAGTTCTCCCTCCATGGGCTCTTCGCCGCCCTCGGCTTCGTCGCCGGCGCTTGGCTGGCCAACAAGGAGATGGCCAAGCGCGGCTTCGACACCGCCAAGTACCAGTCGGTCCTCAGCTGGGGCCTCGTCGGAGCGTTGCTCGGCGCCCGCTACTTCACCATGCCGGCCCAGCTGATGAACGGTGTGCCGCTGATGGAGGCATTGAACCCGATCTCGGGCAACTTCTCGATCATGGGCGGGTTCGCCGGGGGGATCATCGCCGGCTGGATCCGGATGAGACAGGTCGGCCTCCCCGTCCTCCCCACCCTCGACATGTCAGCGTTTGGCCTCGCCCTGGGAACGGTGGTTGGTCGGATCGGTGACCTGGCCATCGTGGAGCATCTGGGCAAGGCCACGACCGCCTGGTGGGGTTACGGGATCAGGCCCGGGTTCGATGTGGCTCCACAACACGATGCCCTGGAGTGTGCCGCGGCCGAGGCGGGAGAGGTCTTCTGCGGGATCTACCACCATGTCGCCCTCTACGACATGATCGGCGCCGCCGTCCTGCTCGGTCTCCTCTATCTCCTCTATGACCGGATCGAGCTGCGCTATGGGCAGCTCTTCTTCGCCTGGATGACCTGGTACGGGTTCCAGCGGTTCCTCCTCGACTCGCTTCGCTATGGGAGCGGCGACGCCACTGTCGGCGCCCTCACCTGGAACCAGCTGAGCGGCCTGCTCGCCGGGATCAGCGGGCTCATCGCCCTCTGGTGGCTGGGCCGTCATCAGAGGATCGTCTCCGCGGAGGCAGACCGCGCCCTGATCAACGCCTAGGGCTCACCACTTCCCTCGACCTCAGACATCGCGGCGACGGCCTCGTCGATGGTGTCGTATATCTCAACCGCTCCTTCGTCGTCGGCCCTCGGGAGGAGGTCCCTCACCTGACCGATGTCCTTGGCCAGCCCCAGCCTGACGCCATTCGTGCCCAGCTCCACGGCTAGCTCTGAGAGCATCTTCACCGATGTCACGTCGACGAAGGGCACGGTCTCGGCGTCGATGATCACGGCTCTTGCTCCCTCACTCGCGGCCAACTTCCTGACGTGGGTGCGGACGAAGTCGGCATTACCGAAGAACAGCCCACTCTCCACGCGCAGCACTTCGATGCCTGGGGGCGGAGTCGCCTCAGGATGACGGTCGGTGTCGACATAGACGTTGGTGCCAGGCTCGACGCCCAGTCGGGCGATGTTGGGCTTGGAGCTCCGGTACACCATCAGGAACAGCGACATCGCGATCCCGATGAAGAGACCGGGCAGGGTATCGAAGATGAGGACTCCGAGCATCGCGGCCACCGCGGCGATGAAATCAGGGCGGGCGGCGAACCCGTAGATGCGGCCCAGGCGCTCGCTGTAGGTGCGATAGAGCCGGCGCAGCGAGTCGATGTCGACCAACTCGACGATGGCGGCGATCACCACGGCGGCCAAGGTCGCCTCGGGAAGGTCTGCGAACAAAGCGGTGAGGAAGAGAAGGGTGACGATGGTGAGGGCCGCCACCACGATGCCGGACATCTGGCTCTTCGCGCCGGCCGAGCCGTTGACCGCGGTCTTGGAAAGACTGCCGTTGACCACCATGCCACCGCTGACGCCAGATCCGAGGTTGGCCGCTCCCAGACCGATCAGCTCCCGGTTGGCGTCGATCTCGTAGTGATTTCGAGTGGCGTATGTCTTGCCGGCACCCAAGCCTTCGGCGAAACCCACCAGCATCACGCCGAGGGCAGCCGGGGCGATGCCGAGATAGTGGTCGAGGGTCGCGTCGGGCAGCCCCAGGGAGGGCAAGCCAGATTCGATTGCACCGACGATGGACACACCTTGGGAGTCGAGGTCGAACAAGGCCACGGCCGCGATCCCGAAGATGACTGCGATCAGAGGACCAGGGGCTCGGGGCACGTACCTACGACAGGCAAACACGATGCCGAGTGATAGGAGGCCGACGACCAGGGTCGGCAGATGTGTCTCGTCCAGGTTGCTCAGCCACGCCCACAATTTCTCGAAGAAGTCGCCTTCGCCTCCCTCGATGCCGAAGAGCTTGGGAAGCTGCCCGACGATGATGGTGAGCGCCAGTCCGATGATGAACCCCTTGAGCACCGGCTCCGAGATGAAGTTGGCCACGAAGCCGAGACGGAGCAGCCCGGCGATGAGCGCGGCCAGACCGGTAACCACTGCCAGGACCACCGTGAACGTGAGGAAGTCGGCATCGTTCGTCGCCAGATCGGCGACCGCTGCGGCCGAGAGGGCCGCGGTGGCGGCCATCGGCCCGGTCACCAGATGTCGCGAGCTGCCAAACGCGGCGTACAGGACCAGGGCGGCCGGAGCGGCGTAGAGCCCGATCACCGGCGAGACGCCGGCGATGGTGGCGTAGGCCAGCGATTCCGGCACCAGCACCGCCCATACCGTGAGACCGGCGACCAGGTCTCGCGTCAACCACTCACGGCGATAGCCGCGCAGCGAGGCAAAGAACCAGGGTTGGCGCGTCTCGGTTGCCGTGGTCTCGCTGCTCATCGTCCAAATCCCCGGCTTGCGATCGACCCGATGACACCATGTCGGCGATGAGGCTGGTGCTCGCCGTCGACGCCGGGACCCTGACCGAGACCACGATCGACCCAGTCGCCGCAGTGCTGGCGTTGGTAGTGGCGATCGTCGGTTGGATCCTGTCTCGGGTCACCCGAAAGGCAGTGGGCAGGCTCCTCACCCGGCTCCAGGGGATCTCCAATGACCTGCGTGATGTGGCTGCCCGCGTGGCCGGCTATGTCGTTCTCTTCATCGGGTTCGGGATCGCCCTCTCCATTCTCGGTGTCCCGATTCAGCCACTGCTGGTGGCGGCGATCGTCGTCGCGGTCATACTCGCCCTCGCCCTGCGCGGAATCGCCGACAATTTCGCCGCCGGAATCGTCCTCCAGACACGGCGCCCGATCGAGGTCGGCGACGAGGTCGATTCGCTCGGTTTCGTCGGCGATGTGGTCGAGATGAACGGCCGTGCGGTTGTGATCGAGACCTTCGACGGTCGTCAGGCGCACCTTCCCAACTCCGAGGTGCTGAGCAACCCGCTCCTCAACCATTCGACGAAGCATGCCCGCCGGTCGGAGGTCGAGGTCCGAGTCAGGTCCAGGGATGCCGAAGGGATAGGGCAACGGTTGATCGCCACGGTGGCCGATGTGCCCGGCGTTCTGGACGCGCCCCAGCCAGCCTGTTATCTGACGGCGGTTGATCCGGTTCGGGTAACCGCGCTCGTCCATTTCTGGCACGACCCCGCCGATGGCCTGACGGTTCGCAGCGACGTGATCCGCGCTCTCGCAGGGGCCGGGCAGTCTCGAACCGAGATGGCCACCATCGTCACCCCACAGCCGCCTGTGCCACTGACCCCTTCGCCCTGGATTTGAGCGACTCTGCCCGGCCAGGACGTCAGTCCCGGGCCATCGCCGCCGCCAGGTGCCGCTCGACGTCGACATAGGCGTCGTCGGCCACGTCGAAGATCACCGTGATGATCTCGCCTCCAGTCCACTCGAACTTTGGCGTGTACTCCGAACTCACCGCGTCGCCGCTGTCGTAACCGATGCAGAGGCCCTCGCCGCAAAGCGCATAGAAGGCGGCGATGGTCCGGATCTCGTCTTCTGCGACAACCTCGTCGTCGACGTGCATCTTGGCCGTCCCGATGGGTTCGAAGTTCTCGCCCATGCGGTCCTTCACGAACTCAACGCCGACGACGTGCCGGCCGGATTTCGGCGCCGGGGCCGAGATCCGTTGTTCCGGCGGTATGCCCAAGAAGTTGAAGACGTAGGTGAGGGTTCCGTCCTTGACGAAGAGTGAGTGCCCGCCGAATCTCGATCCCTGGGCGACTATCACGCCCTCGCTGCCTTCGGCAAAGTCGACGTCGGCCAGGATCTTGAACGAGACGTTGTGGGTGTTGGCAGCTAGCTGCTCGGGCACTTCGGACGTGCCGGGGTAATAGGTGTATTGCCCAGTCGGCGGCACCGCCACCCGATACAGCACCCCACTGGTACCCAACTCGCGCGCGCCCATGTCGTTCAAAGGCAAAACGTTGTTGGCCTTGGCCTCTGTCAACCACAGCGCTTTGAGCTCTTCGACCTTATCCTGGTGCTCGTCGGCCACGTCGTGTGCCTCGGAGCGGTCCTCGTCGGTGTGGAACAGCTGCCAGCGGTCATTCTCGAAGTTGCCTAGGTTCGATGTAGGGCCATGTTCGGCGACAGCCTTCCATCCCTTGTGCCAGATACCGCGACTACCCATCATCTCGTAGTACTGAGTCTCCTTCTTGGTTGGCGCCTCGGCATCCGTGAATGAATACGCCATCGACACACCGGACAACGGTGATTGCTTGTAGCCATTGACCACGTCCGGCATCTCGATCCCACACGCTTCCAGGATGGTTGGATAGATGTCGGTGGAGTGGTGGTACTGCTGCCTGACCTCGCCCCGAGCCTGGATCCCCTTGGGCCATGAGATGACCAATGGGTCACACACGCCCCCCTGGTAGGTGTACCGCTTGAACATGCGGAAGGGCGTGGAGAAGGCCACCGCCCAACCGGTCGGATAGTGGTTGTAGGTCTCCACTGTGCCCAGCTTGTCAATCATCGCCAGGTTCTCGGCGATGTCGTCGGGGTAGCCGTTGAAGAACTTGCCCTCGTTCACTGACCCGTTGGGGCTGCCCTCGCCCGACGCCCCGTTGTCGGCGCAGTAGATCACCAGGGTGTTCTCCAACTGTCCCGACTCCTCCAGGTAGTCGATGATCCTCCCGACCTGGGCGTCGGTGTACTCGGAAAAGCCGGCGTAAACCTCGGCCATGCGGCTGAAGAGCGCTTTCTCCTCATCGGACAGCGTGTCCCAGGGTCTGACCGCGTCGCCCTCGGAGAACGTGCCTTTCGTCATCGGGTTGATCGGTGTGAGCTCGGTTCCCTCGGGGAGGATCCCCTTCTCGATCATGCGGGGCAGGGCCCACTCCCGGTAGGCCTCGTATCCGTCGTCGAACTTCCCCTTGTATCTGTCGATGTAGTCCTGGGGTGCGTGATGTGGGGCGTGGTTGGCCCCAGGGCAGAACCAGAGATACCAGGGCTTCTCCGGTTCCGACTGCTTGCTGTCCCGAATGAAGGCGAGCGCCTTGTCGGCCAAGTCCTTGGAGAGGTGGTATCCCTCCTCTGGCTGGTAGGGCTGGTCGATGGTGTGATTGTCTTCCGCCAGGTCCGGATACCAGTTGTTGGTCTCACCACCGATGAACCCGTAGAAACGGTCGTAGCCCATCCCTAGCGGCCAGTTCTTCTTGGACGCTCCCATGCCCCATTCGTCGACGGGGATGTTGTGGTTCTTCCCGACCCAGAAGGTGCTCCAGCCGGCGTCACGCAGCACATGCGCGATCGTTCCGTTCTCCGGCGGGATGTGTGAGCTGTAGCCCGGGTATCCCTGGGCCCCCTCGGCGATCTGGGCGAACCCGTTCAGGTGGTGATTGCGACCGGTGAGGAAGGTGGATCGGGTTGGCGAGCACAGGGCGGTGGTGTGCCACTGGCTGTAGGTGAGACCGTTGTCGGCGAGCTTCTGCAGCGTCGGCATCTCGATTCGCCCCCCGAACGGCGACCAGGCGGCGAGACCGGTGTCGTCGTAGAGAACCACGAGCACGTTGGGTGCTCCCTCCGGAGCGCGGTCTGCCAGGAACGCTCCAAAATCCGGGGTGGAATCTTGGGTGGTGAGCTCGATCTTGCCTTGGAACTCTCGGGGCATGGCTACCTCCAGAACTACTGCCGTCGATCGAACCTACACACCCCGGGGACGGCTCGAACAAAGATGCACCGGCAACGTGATTGAGTCAGATCTGGCGCGTTTCCTCGAACGCCGTGACGGCCGATGCGACCGTAGGGTGGATCCTCCCCGATCGGTGCCAAGCCTCCCACAGCTCGGTGCGTTGCGCCTTCTCCAGCGCCCTGGTTGGGATGTTGGCCACCCAGAGCATCGCTCCCATTCGCTGCAGCATGTGATCGGTCTCGAGGATGACATCCATCACGGTCACCGAGGTGTCGGCCGTCCCGCCGACGTCGAGGAGCACGACTTCGGGATGCGGCTCGACCGCGGCGCGCTCCAGTATCTGGGTCTGGACACCCCTCACGTTGAGGGTGTAGAGCCCGCCTTCGATCCGCAGAACCAGCATTCCCGGGACTGCCTGGTCCCCGTCCCGGGCCGGCAGGAGCTCGTGGCTGGTGGGGGAGCGCTTCAGTTCGACCACAACCGGGTGGTTCAGCGCCCGCAACACGAAGTAGATGGTGAGGAACACCCCGACCAAGACCCCGATCAGGAGATTGAAGGCGAGGGCAAAGAAGGCGGTGATGGCCGCAATCCAGAGCTCGAGGGGGTCGATCGTCCCCAGCCGGCGCAGCTCGTCGAATCTGACCAGGCCGAGGACCGCGACAACCACGATGGCCCCGAGGGTGGCCTCGGGCAGGTCACCGAGCACCGGAGCCAGGAAGAGGGCGACCGCCACCGCCAGGACCACGGTCACCAGCTCACTGAGCTGGGTGCGGGCCCCGGCATTGGTGTTGACCTGCGTCTGGGAGAACCCGCCGGCAGGGGGCACCGTCTGGAAGAAGGAGCCCACGATCGTCGCCACTCCGGTCGCGACGTATTCCTGGTCGTTGTCGATGGGCGGGTCGTCGGGCTCTCGGGCGATCCGTCCCGCGGTGACCGTCTCGAAATAGGACATGAGGGCAATGGCCAAAGCAAACGGGAGCAATGCCTCGAGATGATGGAACGGAGGGATTGCCGGCAGGGGAAGACCGGTGGGGACCTCGGGAATCGTCGCCACTCCTCGGTCGGTCACTCCCGTGAACACCACCAGGCCGATGCCAACAGCAAGAGCCAGCAACGGCCCCGGGATCTTCGGCTTCCATGCCCGGAGAACGAGGAGGAATGCGATCGTGATCCCCCCAATGAGGGCGGTAGTGAGATTCGCCTCCGGGAGTTGCTCGATCGCATTCCAGACATCGCCGAAGAAGTCGCCCTCGGTGGAAGGGATGCCGAGGAGTTTCGGAAGCTGGTCGGCGATGATGGTCAACCCGACTCCAACTTTGAGCCCGGCCAGGGTGGCCTCGGAGACTGCCTCCAGCATCCATCCCAGCCGGATCAGGCGAAAGACGATGAGCAGCACCCCAACCATCAGGGTCAAGGTGGCGGCGGTTCCAACCAGATCGGACGAGTCTGGAGACGCGGCAGTGATCGCCAGCCCGGTGAGCGCCACGATCGTCGAGGTCGTGCTGAAGGAGAGCCGTCGTGCGGTCCCGAACAACGCGTAGATCAGCATCGGGAAGATGCAGGTGTAAAGACCGATCTCCACGGGCAGACCCGCAACCGTGGCATACCCCATCGCCTGAGGAATGACTACCGCGGCCGCCGTCGCCCCTGCCAGCAGGTCGGCGCCGAGCCAGCCGCGGTCGTAGCTGCGCAACCAGCCCACAGCCGGTATGAAACGGGCGATTCCGGCTTCCTCCGGCGCCTGTTGGATTGTCACGACTTCAAGCTATTGGGTCTGCTCGGCGAACACCTTGGACCAGTCGTTCTTCATGCTGATCACCGTCCAGCCCTTGTCCGCGGCCCGGGCCAGAGCATCCTCGGCCCCCGCGGTGTAGTCGAACTCCCGTTCCGCATCGTCGTGGAGAAGGAGGGTTCTCAGCGCGGGCCGACCCGGGCGATTGGCGAAGCGCAGCATCGGGATGTCGCCGTTGGAATTGCCGCCGGCGAGGATAGGGACCCGTCCGATCCGGCTCCAGATTCGCACCGGCTTGGTCGGCCCGTCGTCGAAGAACTCCATCTCCGATTTGTAGAGGACATCGGTGCCGTCGTCGCCCTCGCGGTAGTCGAGTGCCTGGGAGCTCCCGATGATTCGCTCCGGGGGGATCCCGTAGATGTGCCCGGCGATGGGGCGCATGAAATCGCGGTCACCCCCGGAGGCGATGTAGGTAATGAACCCGTTGGCCTCCAGATAACGGAGCATCTCCACCATTGGTGCATACCCACAGGCGCGGTACGGTCGATTCAAGACCGGGTGCTCCGCCTTCTCGAAGTAGGCGGTGACCTCGCGGTGATAGTCGTCGATACTCAGGTCCGCGATCGTTCTCGGCGCCGCCCCCATCAACAGCTTGAGGTCGTTGTCGTCGCCGTGATAGTGCTTGACCATTGCCGCGCCCAACCACTTCATGTCTTTCTCGAATGCCGCTTTCCAGGGTTGCTGGTCCTGAAGGGATGGATCGGCCGTCGCCATGGCGGCCATGCGGTGGAGGGTGAAGTCGAGCTGGATCGGAATCGGCTTCTCGCTCCACAAAGTGCCGTCGTTGTCGAACACGGCGACCCGTTCCTCGGGCGACACGAAGTCGGGCCCGTCGGCCGTGGCGGATGACACGTATGTCTCGATGGCCGCCCGGGTCGGGGTGTCGTTCCAGGAATCGAGCACCTCGCTACCTCCCAGCCGTGAGGGAAGCCTCCATCTTCTCCATGACCTGATCGATGGTGAAGCTGGGGGCCTTCTGTCGAGGCGGAAACTCTTTGAAGCTCTCCAGGAACTCGGCAACGATCGTGGTTCCGGCCAGGACGAGGTACGGGTTCTCCACGAACCACCCGTAGTAGGTGTTGGAGGTGATGTCGGCCCGCTCGTAAGGGTCGGTCCTCAAGTTGAACAATTTGGGGACTCGGAGCGCCACGAACGGCTCGGACCAGATCCGCATGGTCCCCGGGACCCTTTGCTCCATGAACACGATCTTCCAGTTGTCGTAACGGAGCCCCAGCACATCGCCGTCGTCGGAGAAGTAGATGAAACCCTTGCGCGGGCTCGTCTCCTCCTCCCCGGTCAGATAAGGCAGGAGGTTGTAGCCATCGATGTGGACCTTGTAAGTCGTGTCACCGATGGTGTGCCCGGCCTTCAGTTTGTCGACTATGCCCGGATCCCCGGCGGCGGCGAGGAGCGTGGGGAGCCAGTCGTGGTGCTGAACGATCTCATTCGAGACGGTCCCCGCCTCGATCTTGCCCGGCCATCTGATCAGCTCCGGAACCCGGAAGGCTCCCTCCCAGTTGGAGTTCTTCTCGTTGCGGAACGGGGTCATGCCTCCGTCAGGCCAGGTGTTCATGTGCGGCCCGTTGTCCGTCGAGTAGATGACGATCGTGTCCTCGGCGATGCCGAGCTCGTCGAGCAAGTCGAGGAGCTGCCCAACGCTCTTGTCGTGGTCGATCATCGTGTCGTGGTAGGGCGACTGCCACCGCCCAGCCTGGCCCAGGCTCTCCGGCTTGGTGTGGGTGAAACAGTGCATGTGGGTGGTGTTGACCCAGCAGAAGAAGGGCTCTCCCGCCTCGTTCCTCGCCTTGATCCAACCGCTGGCAGCATCGACGAACTCGTCGTCACAGGTCTCCATGCGCTTGGCGGTCAAGGGTCCGGTGTCCTCGATCCGCTGTTTGCCGACACGGCCGTAACGGCCCTCTTCGGTGTCGTCGTTCTCGTCGGTTGCCCAGGAGTGGATCACGCCTCGTGGGCGGAACATCTCATTGAATTGCGGGAACTCCTCCGGCGATGGCCAATTCGGTCGCTCCGGCTCTTCCTCGGCATTGAGGTGATAGAGGTTGCCGAAGAACTCGTCGAACCCGTGCGCGGTCGGCAGGAACTCGTTTCTGTCGCCCAGATGGTTCTTGCCGAACTGGGCGGTGGCGTAGCCGAGCGGCTTGAGCAGCGTGGCGATGGTGGGGTCGTCGGCAGAGAGGCCAATCGGCGAGCCAGGTACTCCCACTTTGCTCATCCCGGTCCGGTACACGCTTTGCCCGGTTATGAATGCAGAGCGCCCGGCGGTACACGACTGCTCGCCGTAGGAATCGGTGAATCGCATCCCCTCGTTGGCGATCCGGTCGATGTTGGGGGTCCGATAGCCCATGAGGCCATCGCTGTAGCAACTCAGGTTGCTGATCCCGATGTCGTCACCCCAGATGACCAGGATGTTCGGCTTGTCAGCCATGAGAGGAATCACCTTCTTCGTTCGGGGCCTTGTCGCGGACCACACAGCGGAAGCCGAGATGCGACATCGAGGTGTCGATCATCTGTGGCTGGCGGGCGGCGGGCCGGTAGCGAAGGCAGTAGTTGGGGGCACAGAGATGCGACCCTCCTTTGATCACCCGGCGAGGGATGTGCTCCCCGGGCTGGCCGGGGTTGTAGCTCTGCTCGGGTGAGGTCACCCGGGGGTTGGTGGGGACGCAGCAGGCATGCTCCGCCTGGTCCGGATGCCGCGGCACGTACCAATCGCTGGTCCACTCCCAGACGTTCCCGGTCATGTCGTAGAGCCCGTAACCATTCTCCGGAAAGGTGCCAACCGGTGAAGTTCCCTCGAACCCGTCGACCTTGAGGTTCTCCCAGGGAAACTCACCTTGCCAGCTGTTCGCCATCGCCTTGCCGTCCGGGAAATGCTCGTCCCCCCAGGCGAATGCGGCGCCATCGAGGCCTCCGCGACAGGCGAATTCCCATTCCGCCTCGGTGGGCAGGTCCTTCCCCGCCCAATCGGCGTACGACCGGGCGTCCTCCCAGGCGATGTGGACGACAGGGTGATCGCCTTTGCCGTGGAACGTGGACCCCGGCCCTCCTGGTCGTCGCCAGTGGGCACTGGGGACGTAGGCCCACCAGTTTCGATAGTCGTTCAAGTCGACCGGCCCACTCGTCTTCTGGAAGACCAGAGATCCGGGCACCAGCAGATTCGGGTCGGCGTCGGGGTAGTCGGCCGGGTCGAGCGGTCGCTCGGCCACGGTGACGTAGCCGGTCTCCTTGACGAATCTGCGGAACTCGGCGTTGGTCACCGGGTGCTGGTCCATCCAAAAGCCGTCCACCGCGACCTCATGGACCGGCCGCTCGTCGGGATAGAAGTCCTCCGAGCCCATGCGGAAACGACCCCCCGGGATCCGGCGCATGCCCTCGCGGTCTCTCCGCCCCGGTGAGATCTCGATTCGTGTCTCGCTGCCCTGGCTGGTCACTGGGCCAGGATCTTCGCCTTCTCGGCAGCGAACTCCTCTTCGGTGAGGATCCCCTGAGCCTTCAGATCAGCCAGCTCCTTCAACTGGGCCACCGGGTCGGGGCCGCTCGGGGCAGGCGCAGCCTGAGCGGCCTGCTGCGCCGCCGCGTCCATGGCGGCCTGCTGTTGCTGCTGCTGATAGGCGGCGGCGTCAGCTTCTGTCTGTGCCTTCTCCGCCTGGTTATGGCTCATTCCCCCCACCACGGCGGTCGCAGTGCCGGCCACGACCGCGGTCCGGGCCGCCGTTCCGATAAGGCTGGGCCTTCCGACCCGACCTACTGCTCTTCTTCTCATTACTCAGCTCTCCTCACTCATCGCCATGGCCGCACTCACGGTCTCGGCGTCCAGACGGTCATGGGCCACCAGCTCGCCGCCGGCATCGCGGATCGCGCCGATCAGCTTGCGGGCCCAGGTGTTCTCCCAAACGATCAGGGCCGCAGTGTTCCCGGGCTCCAGCAGCTCACCGGCAGTCTCGATGTCTTCGGCGCTGAGGAGACCCATCACGTCGCCGTCGAGCTCGTCGAACATCCCGCCGTCCTCCATCTCCCCGAGCTCGAGGGCGAGGACATCGCCTTCGTCGGACTTGCTGATCACCAGCAGATCGAGGATGGCGACAACGCCAGAGTCGACCAGGTCGGCCAGGGCCGGGACGATCTCACCTTTGAACTTGCTGCCGGGGAAGGCGATCACCGCCAACTCCACCGAGCCTCTTGCTTCCTCAGCCATTGCTGTCCCCTTTCGTAGACATCAAGCGAATACCACCTGCATCCCACTCCCGACCAGCTTGGCCCCGATCACGACCATCAGCACCGCCATGATCGTGGCGTTGTTGATCGCCAACCAGTGCCGGAGCTCGGCAAGGGTCTGGGCGGCCGTGCCGCCGCCGAGAAAGTAGATCCCGATCGGTATCGCCAGACCGATGGTCCCGATCACGACGAACACGGCGAGGACGATGTACGAGTCGGTGCTGGACAGCCCAGCGGCTGCGATGGTGGCGGCCGCGGCCAGGGTCAATGTCAGGTTCTTCGGATTGAGCGCCGCGAGGAGGAAGCCGAGGCCGAGGGATTTGCCTGGGGTGAACTGATCGATGGCCGACATCCATTTTGGCATCGGCGGCTCTTCATCACCGCGGGGTCGACCCAGGAACGATCTGATCCCAATGAGCACCGCGAGGAGTCCCAGCACCACGAACAACCAACCCACCCAGGTCGCCGGTCCACCGTTTTCGCTGGCCCCGGCGGGGTCGGCTAGGAGCAGGACGATCACCCCAACCAAACCGAGGCCGATCAGCCAGCCGAGCAGGAATGCCAGACCGTTGCCTTTGCCCTTAGGAGTCGAGAGCATGAGAACGACTGCGATGATCGGGATCGGGCTGATCGCTACACCAACGGCCAAGGGGAGAATCTCTCCGATAGCTGAACCCATAGACCGGCGAACCTAGCGCGCCCGCGGTAGCGTGATTTCAGTACTCGTGGAGGTAGATCTTGGACGACATCCTGGTAGGGATCATTGCCTTGATCGTCGGCCTGGTCTTCTGCTTCTCCGGTTACTTCGCCATGCGTGTCGTCATCCCGATCTGGGGCGCGTTCTCCGGATTCATGCTCGGGGCGGGTCTGGTGGACAACTTCACGGACGAGGGTTTCCTGGCATCGGCACTGGGATGGGTGGCAGGGGCGGCGCTCGCGCTGGTATTTGGGCTGCTGGCCTACGTGTTCTACGAGATCTCCGTGGTCATCGCCATGGGCGCGATCGGATTCGCCCTCGGGGCAACAATCATGGTGGCGCTGGGGATCACCTGGTCGTGGGTGATCGTGCTGGTCGGATTGGCGGTCGGGGTGTTGCTGGCCATCCTCGCCGTGATCGGGGATATGCCCATGCTCGTGCTCAGCGTGCTTTCGGCCCTAGCCGGGGCGAGCGCGGCGACGACCGGGATCATGTTGATATTCGGCGCAATCTCGCTGAGCGACTTCGACTCGGTGGCAACCACCGACAGGCTCAATGAGGATTGGTGGTGGTTCGCCATCTACGCGGTACTAGCGGTAGCTGGCATGATCGTCCAGATTCGAAACACCACGCGTCTGCGCGCTTCGATGCGGGAGGCATGGGCCCAATCGGGCGGCGGCCAGCTCAAGACCGCTTCGCCCTAACCGCCGTTCCGCTCGTCTCTCCAGGCCAGCCACTCGGTGAGCGGGGCCAGGTCGTACCCGGTTCGACCATCGACCGAGAGTGTGAGCAGGGTGGCCCCGGCCTCGACATAGGCATCGCCGGACTCGGGCTTGGCTGGGTTGGCGCCACAGGAACGCTCGATGTCGGCCGGGTCCCGTCCCTCGCGGGCGCACCAGTCGTCCAGCACCTGGTTCTTGTGGCGGATCACATCGGGGCGGCCGAAACCGTGCCAGATGTCGGCATGACGCGCGGTGTAGCGCAACGTCCTGCGCTCGCCCCCACCACCGATCAGTATCGGGATCTTCCGAACGGGAGGGGGATTGAGTTGTGCCCAGCGGTTCTCGATCCGGGGCAGGGCATCACGTAGCGCGCTGAGCCGGGTTCCCGGCGTCCCGAAGTCGTAGCCGTATTCGTCGTAGTCGCGCTCGAACCACCCAGCGCCGATCCCCAGGATCAGACGACCATTTGAGATGTGGTCGACTGTCCGGGCCATGTCAGCCAAGAGATCGGGTTTGCGATACCCCACAGCCGTGACCAGAGCGCCGATCTCGACCTTTTCCGTGACCTCGGCAAATGAGGCGAGCATTGTCCAGCACTCGAAATGCTTTCCGTCGGGGTCGCCGCTCAGGGGAAAGAAGTGGTCCCAGTTGAAAAGGATGTCCACCCCCATTTCCTCTGCCCGCACCGCGGCAGAGCGAATCTGGGCGTAGTCGGCGTGTTGCTGCTGGAGGTCGGCTGCGATCCGCACCGGTCTGCTCACCGGCCAGAACCTAACCCCTTCGGGCGAAGACGATGGCGATGAGCCTCAGCAGTTCGATGTAGAGCCAGATGATGGTGACCATCAGCCCGAAAGCGGCGAACCAGGAGAACGCTCTCGGCGCCCCGGTGGCGATGCCGTGCTCGATCACCGAGAAGTCGAGCAGGAGGTTCAGGGCGGCGACGATCACCACGAAGATGCTGAACACGAGGGCGCCGGTGCCGACCCCGGTGACCAGTGGAACGTCGACCCCGAAGATCGACAGGAGCCAGGTGGCGAGATAGAACAGCGCGATCCCGACCGTGGCAATGATGATCACCGATCGAGTCTTTTGGGTCACCTTGATGATCCGGAACACGTAAAGGAGGAGGGCGCCGAGAAAGACCGCAACCGTGGCGGTCAAGGCGAGGAACACGATGCCTTCGTAGAAGGTCTCGTAGATCTTCGAGATCGACCCGACCAGTGCACCCTGTCCCAGCGCGTAGACGATCCCGGTGATCGGGGCCAGTCTTGGCCGGGCCACCGTCGCGAAGACCAGGATCAGCAGGCCGATGATGAACAGCCAGTACCAACGTTGCACCGCCACCGTGTTGGCCCATCCGTAGGCCGCGCCCGCCACGACGAGTAGCAGCAGGAAGAAGGTGGCGGCTGCGACCGAGCCGACGGTCATCGGGCGCTCGCCGGTGGTTAGAACCGGGGGCGCGGCGGTCTGAAGGGCGGCGTCGGACGCGGCCGGCTCCCCGAATTGCTTGGTCAGGACCGGGTTGGCCATGCCGACAGCCTATGGGCCAGGGCTCATCGCTGGCCGGATCGTCGAGAGCGTCAGCCTCCCGCCCCCAATGTCTGCAGGGTCAGCGCCTGGGCAATGATCAATCGTTCGATCTCGCTCAGATCCACACTCTCGTTGGAGGCATGGATCTTCGCCTGGGCGACATCTTCGGCTCCCCACAGGATGACCTCAGCATCCGGGCTGATGCCCTGGAGTCGAGCTACCAACGGGATCGAACCGCCGCTTCCCATGAAGCCGGCGTCGGTCTCGTAGGCCGCCGCCATTGCCGCCATCGCCGCCTTGACCGCCGGCCCGTCCATCTTCGCCGCAAACGGGTAGCCGACCCGTATTTTCTCCACCTCGACGTGCACGCCCCAGGGCGCCGCCTTTTTCAGATGCTCCATCAGCAGGCCCACCTCATTTTCGGAATCGGCGCCCGGCGGGACCCGCATCGAGATCTTTGCCGCGGCCTCCGGGATCACAACGTTGGCGGCATCCTTGACCGTGGGTGCGTCGATACCGATGACCGAGGCGGCCGGGCGAGACCAAAGTCGGGCACCAACGGTGCCCGAGCCGATCAGTTGCGCTCCGTCGACCATCCCGGCGGCCTCACGGAATGCATCGGGATCCATCTCACTGCCCGACCACTCGAACTTGGCCAGGCCGGGGACGATGGTGTCGCCGGCGTCGTCGTGGAGGGTGGACAGGATCTTGATCAAAGCGAGAAGGGCGTCCGGTGCCGCTCCGCCGAAGAGACCAGAGTGCGCCGGGTGGTGGAGGGCACTCACCTTGACCACCACCACCACATTGCCGCGAAGGGTGGTGGTCACCGCCGGGACACCTGCCGCCGGGTTGCCCATGTCGGCGATTACATAGGTATCCGCCCGAAAGAGCTCAGGATGGGCGTCCACATAGGGCCCGATGTGGCTGACCGTCTCCTCCTCGCCCTCGATGAGGATGCGGAGGTTCACCGGGAGGTCACCTTGGAAGACCCCGAGAGTCCCGGCATGGATGATCACGCCGCTCTTGTCGTCCGCCGCCCCCCGTCCGTAGAGACGGCCATCCTTGACCTCGGCTTTCCAGGGATCGGTGTCCCATCCCGCGTCGACCGGGGCGGGCTGCACGTCGTAGTGGGCGTAGAGAAGGACCGTCGGGGCGCCTTCGGGACCGGGCATGTCGCCATAGATCGCGGGCTTGCCCTCGCCGAGATCTAGCTCACGGACCTCTGCCCCATGCTTCTCGAAGAGCGCCATCGACGCCCGGCGCATGTCGTGAACCGGTTCCTCTGGATAACCGGGGAACGAGCACGAGGCATGGCTCACCAGGTCCTTGAGGTCTTCGGTGAGTTCGGGCATCAGGGCTTTGGCTCGTGATCGAATTTCGTCAGTGGTCAGCATCTCTGTCTCCTGGGTCAGGTGATTTCCCCGTCCCGCTTAGTAGAAGATCACTCCGATCAGGGCACCAACCACGACAGACACCACCGTCATGATCAGCATCGGGACGAAGAAGCTGTGGTCCAACAACTTGGTCCCCAGCTTCGTTGACCCGGTGAGGTCGAAGTTGGCTGCCGCGATCTGCGTGCCGTTGGCAGGGAGGGTGTAGACGCCACCCAGCGCACCACCCCACATACCGGTCACCAGACCAGGCGCTAGACCAGCAGCCAGACCGATCGGGACGATGGTCCTGGTCGCCGTCGACTGGCTGGTGGTCAGTGCTGCCACCAAGAACACGGCGAGGGCGAAGATCCACACTGCCTGATTCACCCAACCACCGATGGTGGTGACGATGAACTCCTCATGTGCTGCGATGAAGGTCGCAGTCAGCCAGGCGATGCCGAACAATGCGATGGCGGAGACCATGCCGGCTTTGAACACCGAGGCCCCGGGGACTTCGCTCACGTCTGGCTTGGATATCAGGATGATGAGGACGCCAACCGTGAACATGACCAGCTCGATCGTCGTGGTCATGTCGATGGTGACCAGCTCCCCTTCGATCTCGAAGGCCGGCCGCAGATCGGGGAACAGGCCCAGGATCACTATGGCGAGGACGCCGAGCAGGAAGATGATCCCCGCGTTGCGCCCCTCCTTGGTGGAGGTCAACTCGATCTTCTCGCCGGCCGTCTCGGGTCGGGCCAGCTCGCCAGAGGCGATCTTGGCCTGGATCTCCGGATCGTCATCGATGTCCTTGCCCATCCGTCCCACGACCAAGGCGGTGACGATGATCCCGATGACACCAGCAGGGAAAGTGATCGACAAGATCTGCGCCAGGTCGAAGTTGTAAGGCTCGACCGCGGTGAGGGTCACCATCGCCGCCATCGCCGCCGAAACCGGAGAGGCGGCGAGCGACATCCCGGATTGCACGACGGTCACGGTCAAAGGACGTGAGGGCCGGATTCCGTTCTGATAGGAAACGTCGTAGATCACCGGCAACAGCGGGTAGAGGATGTTGCTCGTCCCCGCACCCACCGTGAAGAGAAACGCGGTCAGCGGGGCGATCAGTGTGATCTGCTTCGGGTGACGCTGGATGACACTGGCGGCGATCTTGACCATCCAGTCGACCCCGCCCGCCACCTGCATCAGGGCTGCCGCGGTGACGACGGCGAGGATGATCAGCAGGGCCGAGATTGGCGGCTCCCCCGGCGCCTCGCCGAACACGAAGACCAGGACGGCTACTCCAAGACCGCCCCAAACGCCGATCCCGACTCCTCCGGCACGGGTGCCCATGACGATGGCGGCGAGGACCACCACCGCCTCGAGGATGAATGTGATGTCCAATTTGGCTCCTTCCGGGTCAGTCCGTGCCGCAGACGACGTCGAGTCGTTCTTTCAGTGCGTTGTAAGCCGTGACCGAAGCGTCCAGTGAATCCTGCATGAGCGGCTGGGCCACTTCGAGGCCTTCGTCACCTAGGTCGAAGGTCACCTGTCTCAACTCGGTGAGGGAAAAATTCAGGTTCGAGACCGCCTGGTCGTAGAGGCCATCCGCCTCAGCCTGGAATTGATCCAGCTGGACCATGACGTTCTCGACGAGCTCCAGGGCGTCGGCCGCCGTGGCCGTTGTCGGGTCGAGGGTCTCCACCTCGGCCACCGCTTCCTGCAGGTCCTCGTATTGCCGGCAGAGATTCCGCTCCTCGGCGTTGCCGCATGCGGTGAGCGCCAGGGCGAGCACGGTCGTGGCGACGACCCATGCTCGTCGGCGGATTCCGGTCATCGTGCCACTCCCTTCATTCCGGTTCCTGGGTGACGATGGTGACGAGGATTTTGCACGCCATGACCATGTCATCGATGGCAATGTGCTCGGTGGCGGCGTGCTCATCGACCATGCCGGTGGCCATGGCGACACAGGCTATTCCGTGGGCGTTGAAGAAGTTGCCATCTGTCCCGCCTCCACTCTTTCTCGGGATCACCCCGAGCCCCAGTGACCTGATGGCTCGGGCCGCCTCGCGGTAAGGCCGCTCGGATTCGTCGATGTGGTAGGTGCGGTAGATCTCCTCGGCCTCGAAGTCGAGGTTCGCCCCATGACGGTCAGCAGCCTCGTTCAGAGCGGACCGCATGGCATCGAGCTGGGCGTCGAGCTTTTCCTGATCGTGGCTTCGAGCCATGCCTTGCAGGATGACCTCGCCGGGCACGATGTTCCGGGCCTCGCCTCCGGTGATGGTCCCGATATTGGCCACCGTTTCCTCATCGATGCGCCCCAACGGCATGGCGGCGATCGCCTCGGCGGCCACCTTCACCGCATTGATGCCCTTTTCCGGCTCTACCCCTGCGTGAGCCTTCTTGCCGTGAATCGTTGCCGTGATGTAGACCGAGGTCGGAGTCCAGTAGGTGATGGCGCCGATATCGCCGGCTGTGTCCAACACGAACCCGTAAGTCGAGTTCAGCTGGCTGAGATCCATTTGGCGGGATCCGAGCAATCCACTCTCCTCGCCTACGGAGATGACGAACTCGAGGGTCGGATGCTCCACCTCGGGATGGGAACGGAGGATCGTCAGGAGCTCTAGACACCCAGCGATACCCGACTTGTCATCTGCGCCGAGGATGGTTGTCCCATCGGTCTTGATGACTTCGTCCTCGATGATCGGACGTATGCCGGTGTCGGTCCCGGCGGTGTCCATGTGCGTCGATAGCAGGACTGTGTCGGGCCGAGCGCCGGGAAGGACTGCCACCAGGTTCCCGACGTCATCCATGGTGACGTTGCACCCGAAGTCACCGAATCTCGCCGAAAGCTCCGCGCCAATCTGTTCCTCGTGCCCGGTGGGGCTGTCGATTGCCACGAGATCGAGAAAGGTGGCTACCAGACGATCGCGGTCGACCTCGTCGGCGAGCATGGCGGGACCGCCGACACCGGTGTCGATGCTGATGCCGTTACCCCGACTCATCGTGCGGGACTCTATCGTCGCGTTCACCTCCTCAGATGCGCCACGCAACTAGATGACGACCAAGACCAAGAGCGCTGCCGGAATCGTCCTCCTGACGCTGGCGTCGGGCCAGTTCCTCATGACCCTCGACAGCTCGGTGATGAACGTCTCCATCGCCCAAGTAGCCGAGGATCTGGGCACGACGGTTACCGGAATCCAGACTGCGATAACCCTCTACACCCTGGTGATGGCAACCCTCATGATCACGGGCGGGAAGATCGGCAGTCTCATCGGTCGGAAGCGGGCGTTCATGATCGGCTGCGTCATCTACGGCGCGGGCTCGCTGACGACTTCGTTGGCTCCCACCCTCACCGTCCTCATCATCGGCTGGTCGTTCCTGGAGGGCATCGGTGCGGCTTTGATCATGCCCGCGATCGTGGCGCTGGTCGCATCGAATTTCCCACCTGAGGGGCGGCCCCGTGCCTATGGCCTCGTGGCATCCGCCGGCGCTATCGCAGTTGCAGCGGGACCCCTGATCGGCGGCTTTGTCACGACCAATTGGACCTGGAGGTATGTGTTCGCAGGCGAGGTCGTTGTCGTGGCCGCGATCCTCATGCTCACCCGCAGGATGCAGGACGCGCCCCCGGAGGCCAAACACAGATTGGACCTCGTCGGCGCTGCCCTCACCGCGGCCGGGCTCGGTCTGGCTGTCTTTGGCGTGCTTCGCTCCGGCGAGTGGGGCTGGATCCAGCCGAAGCCCAGTGGCCCGGAGTGGCTGGGGATCTCGCCGACCGTGTGGTTCATCCTGGCCGGAGCCCTCATCATCAGGCTCTTCTTCGCCTGGGAGGCAAGGGTTGTTGCCAGCGGGCGGGAACCACTGGTGAAGATCGAGATGCTCCGGAACGCCCAGCTCAATGGCGGGCTGACGATGTTCTTCTTCCAGTTCATGATTCAGGCCGGCATCTTCTTCACCGTGCCACTATTCCTCTCCGTCGCGCTCGGCCTGACTGCCCTGGAGACGGGGGTGCGTTTGCTGCCACTCTCGGTGGCTCTCCTGCTTACCGCCGTCGCCATCCCCAAGTACCGGCCAATGGCCGCGCCGCGCACTGTCGTGCGGTGGGGGTTGATCGCGCTTCTCGCCGGGGTCGTATCCCTGGTCGCCGCTCTCGAGGTGGGCGTCGGCCCGGAGATCGTCGCCGTGCCCATGCTCCTCACCGGGCTGGGCGTCGGGGCGTTGGCCTCACAGCTGGGAGCCGTCACGGTGTCGGCCGTCCCCGACAAGGAGACCGGCGAAGTCGGTGGTCTCCAGAACACCATGACCAATTTGGGTGCATCCCTGGGCACGGCGCTCGCCGGCTCGATCCTCATTGCGGCCCTGACCACGTCGTTCATTCAGGGGATACAGGAAAATCCGGATGTGCCCCCCGAGGTGTCATCCGCAGCCGAGGTCGAGTTGTCGGGGGGAATCCCATTCGTCTCCAATGCCCAGCTCGAGACGGCCCTCGAAGACGCGGGTGTCTCCTCCAGCCAGGCCGAGGCCATCCTTGCCGAGAACGACCAGGCCCGGATCAACGGCCTGCGAGCGAGTCTTTCGGTGCTGGCCTTGTTCGTCGTGGTGGCCTTGTACTTCACCAGATTGATCCCTATGGAGCCGGTGGGCGCCACATCGGGGATCCCGGCCGAAGTCTGACGTCGTCGTGTCGATCGGGTTCTAAAGCCAGTCAGTCAAGACCCGGGTGCCGGTCCGCGACCGGCTCCCACGCCGGGGCGGGCACTTCGGTGATGTGGGGGCGCTCGGCGGGAGTCACCCAGAACCCGATGAGGGCGGCGGGAATCTCGGGGTGCGGATTGAGGGCACGGTGGACCACACCGATCGGCTCGGTATAGACGTCACCCGCCGCGAAATGCTCGGTTCGTCCCTCGTACTGCAACGACACCATCCCTCGATGCAAGATGAAGTAGACGATCCCATTGTGAACATGCCAGGAGGCGGTGCGCCCAGGATTGAGCTCGGACAACTGGATGTTGATCCTCGCCTCGGAGTCCCGGGGAAGGCGGGATTCGATCTCGTCGAAAAGCACCTGCCGGACATGGGAGCCGTCTTCGGGCAGCAGCCCGGTCATCTGGAGGGCAAGGGTTTCGGGATCGACCCGAAATTCGCTCACAATCCGTGCGCCGTGTCCTCGATGAGATGGTCGACGACCGCCTCCAGCGCCTCCTGCTCATCCGCCCCGGCATCCATCGCTGCCCGGTGCACGGCGAGTTGGCGATGGGCACTGGTCCCTTCACTGACGATCGTTCTCATATGTCGCAATTCCTCGATCACGTCGAATTCGAGGGCGTCCTGGGCCAGCATCTCGATGATCTCTTCTACCAGGTCGGTGAAGGGGACAAGCTCGCCGCGACCGAAGTCGATGAGGGAACCGTCCGTCCCATAGCGCTGCGCCCGCCACATGTTCTCCGAGATCAGGAAAGGGGAGTAGACCCGCCATTTCTGGTTTCGCCGGCGCAGTCGGAACAGATACCCGAGCACGCACAGGTAGAAAGCGGCCACGGTCATGGCGTCGTCGAGTCGGGTGCAGACGTCGCTGACCCTCATCTCCAGAGTCGGGTACCGGGCCGAGGGCCGAATATCCCACCACAGCTTGGTGGCGTCTTCGATGATCTCGGCCTCCACCAGGATGTTGACAGTTCGCTCGTACTCTCCCCAGGATTCGAACTCCTCGGGCAGCCCGGTCCGGGGCATGTTCTTGAAGATGATGGGCCGATAGGCGAGGAGTCCCGTGTCGGCTCCGGCCCAGAATGGAGAAGAGGTGCTCAGGGCGAAGATGTGGGGGAGCATGTACCGCACCTGGTTCATCAGGTCGATGCGAACGTGCTCGTCCTCGATCCCGACGTGCACGTGCATGCCGCAGATCACCATCTGTCGGGCGACCACCTGGTAGTCGGCGGCGATCCGCTGGTAGCGCGGTTGCTCGGTGGTCTCCTGTTCCATCCAGTTGGCGAAGGGATGGGTCGAGGCGGCGATGATCGCCGACCCGTACTGCTCGACCACCCCCGATAGGTCCCGGCGCAGGGTGGCGAGGTCCTCTCGCGCCTCTTTGATCGTGGCGCAGACCTTGGTCCCGACTTCGATCTGGGCCTGGAGGAACTCATGAGTCACCTGCGGCCCGACCACCTCCCGAAGCGAGTCCCACATCTCGGGAGATGGGTGCTTGATCAGGTCCCGCGTCTCCCGGTCCACCACGAGGTATTCCTCCTCGATGCCGACGCTGAACGCGGGACGGTCGATCATCCTGGCAAAGCTAGAGATCGAGGGCGAGGACGTGCCGTCTCGATTGGGCGCATTCATCCCGAACGTGACAATCCTCGAGGTGATCGTTGACGAGGCCCATCGCCTGCATGAAGGCATAGACGGTGGTGGGCCCGACAAAGGACCAGCCCCGGCGCTTCAGGTCCTTGGAGAGGGCAGTGGAGACATCGGTCAGCGCCGGGATCTCGATTGGGGGCGGCTCCTCGGGACCGGCCCATGACCAGAAGTATCTGGCGAGGGAGCCCGACTCCCCGATCAGTTCCAGCGCTCGGCTGGCGTTGTTGATGGTTGAGCGGATCTTGCCTTGGTGGCGGACGATCCCTGTGTCGGCCAGGAGACGGTCCACGTCCGTCTCGTCGAACGTGGCAACTCGAGCTGGATCGAACCCGGCGAATCCAGCCCTGAAGTTCCCTCTCTTGCGGAGAATGGTGAGCCAGGAGAGCCCGGACTGGAACCCTTCCAGGCAGATCTTCTCGAACAGACGCTGGTCTTCGGTCGTGGCCCGCCCCCATTCCTCGTCGTGGTACGCCACGTAATCAGGCCCGGAGCCCCACCAGCAGCGCGGCCGGCCGTCTTCGCCGACGATCAGTTCCATCGCCCGAGACTATTTGATTGTCTTTTCTGGCCGCTTTCGTCTCAGAAGTCCGGCCCAGCCTTATGTTGTGCCAATGAAATCGATGACGGCGCGGGATGCGGTGTCGGGCGGGCTCGCTGCGGCACTGGCGCTGGGCGTGTCCGAGCTTGCCGCGGGGCTCCTTGGCCTGCCCTCGCTCATCGAGGGGCTGGGCAACTGGGTGATCGATGTCGTGCCCACCTCGGTCAAGGAATGGGCAATCGCCACCTTTGGCACCAACGACAAACTGGTGCTTCTGATCGGGATCGTCCTCGTCACCATCGCCGTGGGGGCTGTGGTTGGGGTCCTCGCCCGCAATCGGTTCGGGATTGCGATCGCGGTCTTTATTGCTTTCGGCGCCATCGCCGCCTTGGCTGCCGTGCACGATCCGAACGTCTCGCTCGGGGTGGCGGTCATCCCGGCAGGGCTCGCAGTGATCACCGGGTTGGCCGCCCTGCAATGGCTCTATGGCAGGAGCCCCGTGACTCAGGAACCTGCTGATGACCGTTCTGAGCGGCAGGACGTCTCCCGTCGTGGGTTCGTGATCGGCGCCGGAGCCGTGCTCGGCTTGGCTGTCCTCTCCGGTGGCATCGGGCGGGCTTTGGTCAATCGCTCGACTCAGTCGGTCTCGGGACGAGCCGATGTGGCCCTTCCTGTGGCGAGCGAAGCCCTACCGGAGGTATCCGAGGCGGCCGAGCTCGGCATCGAAGGCCTCAGCTCGGTCATCACGCCCAACGAGGTCTTTTATCGCATCGACACTGCTTTCCTCGGGGTACCCCGCGTCGACATCGAGCAATGGGCACTGACGATCGAAGGCAGAGTCGACAGTCCTTACTCCATCTCATATGCAGACCTTCTCGATATGCCGATGGTGGAGCGTGATGTCACGCTGTCATGCGTCTCCAACAAGGTGGGCGGGGATTTGGTGGGGAATGCGCGCTGGCTCGGCGTTCCGTTGTCCGAGGTGCTGGATAGGGCTGGTGTGCGCGACGATGCCGAGCAGTTGGTCGGGCGCTCGGTCGATGACTTCACAGTGGGCTTCCCCGTGGAGGCCGTCTACGACGGCCGGGAGGCGCTCCTGGCGGTGGGCATGAACGGCCAGCCTCTTCCCATGGAGCATGGATTCCCGGCGCGCTTGGTGGTGGCGGGTCTATACGGGTACGTCTCGGCGACAAAATGGCTGTCCTCCATCGAGCTGACCGGATGGGATGAGTTCGACGCATATTGGATACCGAGGGGCTGGTCCAAGGAAGCGCCGATCAAGACGCAGAGCCGGATCGACACTCCCACCCAGGGAGCGGCGTTCGAGCCCGGCACACGCCATGTCGCCGGGGTCGCCTGGGCGCCGAATCGGGGGATCGCCAAAGTAGAGGTGAGGCTGGGCGAGAGCGCCGATTGGGTGGAGGCCCGGCTCTCCGAACCTCTCTCCGATGATTGCTGGCGTCAGTGGGTGGTGGATTGGGATGCACCAGCAGGCACCCACCGGCTCCAGGTCCGGGCGACCGACGGAGAGGGGGATGTCCAGACCGGTGAGACCCGTCCCCCCGCGCCGGATGGGGCCACCGGTTGGCACACCATCGAGGTCTCCGTGGGGTGAGTTTCCTCCCCCAGCGGGGGAGATGGCCGGAGGTGAAGACCCTCGGTCAGACCTGATCGGTGGCAGCGATGGCCCAGGAAATACCCAGGTCCGGGCTGGAGATGGCGAGACGCAGCACCCAACCGGTGTCGGGGCTGCCGTCGTCGAACCAGTGCCATATGAGACGGTTCACGGCCTGGCCCACGGTGTCGGGCTCCACCGGCCACTCCAGATCGGCCAACGTGGCCACCACCCACCAGGCCAGGTATCTCCCCGCTGCGGCGCCACGACGGCGCCCATGGGCCCCACCCGACGCGGCCGTCCAAGCCATCCACGCCAGACCCTGCTCCGCCCCGAGCTTCCCGGTCCGAGCCCTGGTCATCCCTAGCGCCGATATGGCGGCCAGATGGTCGCCTTCCACCACGGCTGTCTGGCTTCGCCCGTTGGACTGGTCGGTCCAAGGCTCGACCAGGTCCCCCAGAGCTGTGGCCGAGTCGAGGTCTTCGATCGACATCGGATCGACGGGCAATCGGGCGTCTTCGGTAGGCGGGATAGGTGGGGCAGGGGCCTCGACCCGGTCCTTCTTGTAGGTGGCCGTCTGATACGACGGCTCCCAGGGCATGAGTGTGGCGGGCAGGTCCGGGATCGGAGCATCGACGATCTCGCCTCGGACGACCCGCTCGGCTGCCACCGTGTCCCGGTCCGGTCCTGGGGGAAGATGCGGATCCAGCTCGGCCCACGACTTGGTGCTCGCCGCGACTTCGGGCAGCGGCCCGAGGGCGAATCTCGACCGACCCTCTGCCACCACCGGCCCGGCGATCTCACCTGGTGCCTCGAGGGCGAGCCGGTACCGGATGTGCTCTTCCACACCCCACACCTGCTTGCCCCGGGTCACGGCTTCCGCGCACCGTTGCCTGAGCTCGATCAGGTCGGACCAGTCCCTTGCCACGCACAGCCCATCGACGACCCGCAGCAGATCATCGGTGTCCGATGCCTCGATTGCCTCGATGGCTCGGGCTCCGATCACGGGTTGGGCCCGGTGGCAACCGGCAGGTCGCGCCGCGACCAATCGGAGAACGACCCGATGTATACATCGGGCATCGGGCGCCCGGCGTGCACCAGTGCCAACGCCGCGGCGCAGGCGTTCACCCCGCTGCCGCACGACACGATGCCCTCGTCGGGAAAGTCCCGGTACCGCTCTGCCAGCTCATTGCCCGGCCTGAACCGTCCTTCTGTGAGGTTGCCGGCCAGGGGAAGGTTCACCGCTCCCGGGACGTGTCCGGCCTTGGGGTCGATCGGCTCGATCTCGCCCAGGTACCGCTCCGGAGATCTGACATCGACCAGGTATCGACCCTCGACCTCGTCGTGACGCACGACGCCGGTGTAACCGCCGGGAATCGGGTAGGTCTCCGGCTCAGGCGAGATCCATCCGGATTCGAGCGGGAGTCCTTGTTCCACCCAGGCACCGAGACCACCGTCGAGAACGCGCACCTTGCCCTCATGACCGATCGACCGCAGCATCCACCACATCCGGGCCGCCACGCTGCCGGATGTGTCGTCGTATGCGACTACCTCGCCGTGGGGAGTGAGTCCGAGCCGGCCCAGGGTGCTCGCGAGCTCGTGGAGGTCGGGCAGGGGGTGACGCCCGTCGCCGTCAGCCGCGGCAAGGTCCCGGTCGAGATCGACGAATACCGCGCCGGGAATGTGACCCTCTTCGTAGGTCCGGGCGCCATGGGCAGGATCGGTGAGCGACCAGCGGAGATCGAACAGTCGCACCTCGCCGAGGACCCGCGTCAGCTCAGTCGCCGAGATCAGCGGGCTCTCGGGGCTCATCTCTGCGTCTGATCTCATCGCCGAGGCCCGAGATGGTGGCTCCGAACGCCGCCGCGAACGAGCCGGCCGCCCTTTTCAGATGGGCCCTTGTCTCCGGGTCGCTCATGGCTTCGGATAGCGACGCGGTCACCTGGCCCCAGGCACCGGCCAGGGTCGCCAGGGCCTCCTTGATCTCCTCTTCGGTCGGGCCTTCGCCTGAGGAGACCTGCCGATAAGCGCTCCAGAGTCGGTCCTTCAAGGCGGCCCATTCCGATGAGGCGTCATCCCAAGGATCTGGAGCCCCGTTCGACGTAGGATCGGGCCGGTGCGTCTCCACCTTCTCGATGGTACCTACGAGCTGTTTCGCTCTCACTTCGGGCGAAAGGACACCGTCACCGGTCTCGACGGGTCCGATCTGAAGGCGACACTCGGCATCATCGAGTCGACCCTCGGCCTGCTCCGTGAGCCGGGGGTGACCCATCTCGCCGCAAGCTTCGACACCGTGATCGAATCCTTCCGCAACGTCATGTTCCCTGCCTACAAGTCGTCAGCCGGCATGGACCCGGATCTTCTCGCCCAATTCCCGATCGCCGAGACCGCCCTGGAGGCGATCGGGGTGGTGGTGTGGGGCAACATCGAGTTCGAGGCTGACGACGCCATCGCCACGGCGGCGATCCGTTGGGTCGAGGACGTCGATCAGGTGGTGATCGCCACGCCGGACAAGGATCTCAACCAGCTGGTGATCGGCGACAAGATCGTGACCTACAACCGGCGCGAGCAGAAGATTCTCGATGAGAGGGCGGTCGTCGAGAAGTTCGGGATCCATCCCGAGTCGATACCCGACTACCTCGCCCTGGTGGGCGACACCGCCGACGGGGTGCCGGGTCTGCCTGGTTGGGGGGCCAAGTCGGCCTCCGCCGTGCTCGCTCACTACCCGCGGCTGGAGTTGATCCCCCGGTCCGCCGCCGAATGGAAAGTCACAGTGCGGGGCGGGGACAAACTCGCCGCGACTCTTCGTGACAGCCAGGACCTGGTCTATCTCTATCGGGAGCTGACAACGCTGCGGCTCGATGTCCCCATCCAGGAGTCGTTGTCCGATCTGGAGTGGAGGGGCGTCCCCCGTTCCCGCTTCGAGTCCTTCTGTGCGTCGGTTGGCTTCGACCCGGAGACGATCCGGGTTCACCGCTGGGAGGATTAGCTGGCCTGCTGGAGTTCTTCATCGGCGCCGGTGAACTGGGAGTTGTAGAGGGCGGCGTATGCCCCATCGAGGGCGATCAGCTCGTCGTGGTTGCCCTGCTCGACGATGCGGCCCTCCTCCATCACCAGGATCAGGTCGGCATCGCGGATCGTGGAGAGACGGTGGGCGATCACGAAGCTGGTCCGATCAGTGCGCAGGGCGGCCATCGCGTGTTGGAGCAAGGCCTCGGTTCGAGTGTCGACCGAGCTGGTCGCCTCGTCCAGGATGAGGAGGGCGGGATCGGCCAGGAAGGCCCGGGCGATCGTGATCAGCTGCTTCTCGCCGGCACTCACATTGCTGCCTTCATCGTCGATCATCGTGTCGTAGCCGTCGGGAAGGCTGTGCACGAAGCGGTCGACGAAGGTGGCGCGCGCCGCCTCGAGGATCTCGTCCTCGGTGGCGTCGGGGCGCCCGTAGGCGATGTTCTCTCGAATCGTCCCCCGGAACAGCCACGTGTCCTGCAACACCATCCCGATCTCGGAACGGAGGTCGGCTCGGCGCATGTCTGCGATATCGATGCCGTCGAGGGTGATCCGCCCCGAGTCGAGCTCGTAGAACCGCATTATCAGGTTGACGAGGGTGGTCTTGCCCGCGCCAGTCGGCCCCACGATCGCCACCGTCTGCCCGGGCTCGACCTTCAACGACAGATCCTCGATCAGTGGCCGGTCCTCGTCGTATCGGAACGACACGTCCTCGAAGGCGACTCGCCCGTGAGGGTCCTCGACCATCACCGGCTGATCGTCGTCTCCGATCTCCTCGTCGGCATCGAGCAGCTCGAACACTCGCTCTGCCGATGCCACCCCCGACTGGAGGAGGTTGATCATCGATGCGATCTGGGTGATGGGCTGGGCGAACTGGCGTGAGTATTGGATGAATGCCTGGACGTCGCCGAGCGTCATCGTTCCGCTGGCCACCCGCAGACCGCCGACCACCGCGACGATCACGTAGTTCAGGTTCCCGATGAACATCATGATCGGCATGATCAAACCGGAGAGGAACTGGGCGGAGAAGCTGGACTGGTACAGAGCCTCGTTCTCCTCTTCGAAGCTCGCCTGGACCTCGCGCTGGCGGCCGAACACTTTCACCAGGTTGTGACCGGTGAAGGCTTCTTCGATCTCGGAGTTGAGGGTTCCGGTGCGACGCCACTGGGCGACAAAGTGCTTCTGGGATCGCTTCATCACAGTGCCCGCCACGATCATGGTGAGCGGGATCGTCACCAGGGCGATCAGCGCCAGTGTCGGCGAGATGGAGAACATCATCGCGACCACAAAGATGACGGTGAGCAGCGAGTTCAACATCTGGCTCATCGTCTGTTGCAGGCTCTGGGATACGTTGTCTATGTCATTGGTGACTCGGCTCAACAGCTCGCCGCGGGGTTGGCGGTCGAAGTAGCGGAGCGGGAGCCGGTTGAGCTTGTCCTCGACCTCGGACCGCATACGGAAGATGGTTCTCTGGACCACGTCGTTGAGCAGGTACCCCTGGAGGTAGCCGAGCAAGGCCGAGCCGACATAGATGGCGAGGGCGACGAGCAGGACCGTCCCCAAGGCGCGAAAGTCGATCCCCTGGCCCGGGACCACGTCCACCGCAGAGAGCAGGTCGGCGGCCTGACCCTGGCCGGCGGCGCGTGCCGCGTCGATCGCCTCGGCCTTGGTCATCCCCGCTGGGAGCCGTTTGCCGATGGCTCCGGCAAAGATGATGTCGGTGGCCCGGCCCAACACCTTGGGCCCGATCGCCGAAAGACCGACGCTCAGCACCGCGGTGACGAGGACTGCGACGACCTTGGGCCGGTCCGGGCGAAGCCGGCCCAGCAGCCTCTTCGCCGATGGCCCGAAATCCATCGACTTCTGACCGATCATCCCACCGCCGAAGGGGCCACGGCCCGGTCCCGGCCCAGCCACAACCCGCTCGGTGGTCTTCATCGTCTTGTCTGTCATGAGGCCACCTCGGCCCTCAGCTGCGATTCGACGATCTCGACGTACGTCGGGCATGTGGCCAATAGCGACTCATGGGTCCCGAGACCGACGACGGCCCCATCCTCCAGAACGAGGATCTGGTCTGCGTTGGCGATCGTGGATACCCGTTGGGCCACGATCACCACTGTGGAGTCTGCGGTGTACGGCTTGAGCGCCCGACGGAGCCGGGCATCCGTGGCCAGGTCGAGGGCGGAAAACGAGTCATCGAATAGATAGATCTCCGGGCGGCGGATCAAGGCGCGGGCGATGGCCAGCCGCTGACGTTGGCCCCCGGAGACATTGGTGCCCCCTTGTGCGATCGGCGCCTCGAGACCGCCCTCCATCGCCGCCACGAAATCCCGGGCCTGGGCGATCTCGAGGGCGGCCCACATCTCCTCTTCGGTGGCATCGGGCTTTCCGTATCTCAGGTTGCTGGCGACAGTCCCCGAGAAGAGATATGCCTGCTGGGGGACCAGTCCGATCGTCGACCACAACGTGTCGGCGTCCAGATCACGCACGTCCACACCGTCGACGAGCACAGTGCCCTCGGTGGCATCGATGAGGCGGGGGATGAGGGTGAGCAGAGTCGTCTTGCCGGCGCCGGTGGACCCGATGATGGCCGTGGTCTGGCCAGGCCGGGTCACGAAGCTGACGTCGTCGAGAACCGGGTGGGTGGCACCCGGATACATGAACCCGACTCCGCGCAGCTCGAGCTCGCCGTGACGATCGACCTCGGTCACACCGGACACCGGAAGCACGACCGATGAGTCAGTGTCGAGCACCTCGGCGATGCGGTCCGAGCTGACGGCTGCCCGGGGGATCATCACCAGCATGAAGGTGGCCATCATCACCGACCACAGGATCTGGATCAGATAGGAGAGGAAGGCGGTCAGGGCTCCGATCTCCATGGCGCCGGATTCGATCCTCATGGCGCCAAACCAGAGCACGGCCACGCTGGAAACGTTCAGGACCAACATCAAGACAGGGAACATGGCGGCCATCCATCGACCAACCGACACCGAGACGTCGGTGAGCTCCGTGTTCGCCCGGCCAAACTTTTCGGTCTCGAACGGCTCGCGGACAAAGGCTCGGAGCACTCTGATGCCGGAGGTCTGCTCCCGCAGGACGCGGTTCACCGTGTCGATCCGAGCCTGCATCAAGCGGTATCCGGGCACCATGTGCGAGACGATGAAGCCGATCGCGGCCCCCAGGACCGGCACTGCGACCGCCACCAGCCATGAGAGGCCGATGTCCTCGCGCAGCGCCATGATGATCCCGCCCACCATCATGATTGGCGCCATCAACATCATGGTCAGGCTCATGAAGACGAGGGTCTGCACCTGCATGACGTCGTTGGTGTTGCGGGTGATGAGCGAAGGTGCGCCGAACCGGGCCATCTCGCGGGCGGAGAACTCACCGACCCGACGGAAGATCTTCGAGCGCAGGTCTCGCCCGAAGCCCATCGCGGTCCTCGCCCCGAAGTAGACGGCGACGATGGTGCAGATGATCTGGAGGAGGGAGATGCCGAGCATCACGGCTCCGACCCGGAGGATGTAATCGGTATCCCCGGTCACTACTCCCTGGTCGATGATGTCCGCGTTGAGGCTGGGCAGATAGAGAGTGGCGATGGTGGCGACGAGTTGGAGCACGACGATGATCGACAGCCATCTCTTGTAGGGACGCAGGAATTCCTTGACGATTCGGATCAGCATCAGGTCACCTTCTCCAGGGAGGGAGTGGCGATCCCGGTCAACAAGACGCTGACGATCTCATCGATCGTCAGCCGTTCGGTGAGTTCCATGGTCGGGTGGGCATTGGCGAGCAGGAGGCCCCGGAAGGCGGAGGCGGCGCGTGCCGGGTCGATCCTCAACTGGTCCCGATGTCGCTCGAAGATCCGGGCCAGTGACTGGTTGATGGCGCCGTTGGCAACGGTCACGAACGCAGGTGGCCCTGGCGCTTTGCCCTCGATACCGAAATGGGGGAGGGTGCGGAGGACACCGAGCAGTGTGATGACGATGTCGAATCTCTCGAGGAGGATCCGGGCCGCCTCGGCCAACTGGGTCTCGAGCGGAGCATCGGGGTAGATCTCGGAAAGGCTCTTCTGGACCTGCCCGGGGTCGACGCTCACCCGAACCGCCTCGTGGATCAGGGCGCTCTTGTCGGGAAAGACGCGGAAGATGGTTCCCTCCGCGATGCCGGCGGCTTCCGCCATCTGCCGGGTCGTCACCGCCGCACCCCGCTCGACGAGGAGGGGGATGACCGCCTCGACGATGGCCCGACGGCGATCGGCCGGAGCAAGGGGCTCGGCCCGAAGTCTGTTGCTCACGACGATCATTGTAAGTGAGTGAGCGCTCACTCACAAATCGACCGCTCAGGAAAGCGGGATGTCGTCTTCGGGGTTTTCCTCCCAAACGACGTCGAAACGCTCGAGGCAGTCGGCGCAGCGATAGGCGAGTGGGGTGCCAGGCTCGGGGTCGGTGTCCTCGGGTAGGAACGAGATGAGATGGGTCACGCCACCACAATCGACACAGGTGAAGGTCTCCGGGGGCCGGGTCATGGCTTGGGTACCGGCCGGGTGCGGGAGAGGATGGCAGCACCCACGGCACCGGCCAGAAGTGAGCCGGCGAAGATCCCGACCTTGGCCAGGTCGTTGAGCGCGGGGTCCTCGAAGGCGAGGCTGGCGATGAAGAGGGCGACCGTGAACCCGATTCCGCTGACGACGGAGAGACCGACGATATGTAGCCAACCCGTACCTTCGGGGAGGCGTCCCAACCCGGTCTTGACCGTGACGAAGCTGAGGAGGCTTATCCCGATCGTCTTACCCAGGACGAGGCCGGCTGTGACACCCATAGCGACTGTTGAGGTCAAGGCATCGCCGATATCGATTCCCCGGAAGTCGACTCCGGCGTTGGCCAGGGCGAACAGCGGCACCACCAGGAATGAGCTCCATATCTGGAGCCGGTACTCGAGTCTGCTCAGTGGAGCAACTGCCTCCGAGGAGATCTCGCTCAAGAGAAGCGCCTCGTGATCGGCGTGCTCCCGCGCCTCAGGTGTGTCGGGCTCGTCGGGGAAGGAGTCGAGGATGGCCCGGGCACGCCGGTCGAACTCATGTGAGGGATACATGGGCCGGGCCGGGGTCAGGAGCCCGAGGGCGACGCCGGCGAGCGTGGCATGGACCCCCGACTCGAATGTGAGAAACCACACGATCACACCGAGAGGGACATAGAAGGCGAGCGACCTGACCCCAACCCGGGTCGCCACCACGGCCAAGAACAGTCCGCCTATGGCCATGACGAGGTAGCCGAGCTTCAGCTCGTCGGTGTAGAAAATGGCAATGATGGTGATCGCCCCGATGTCATCCGCGATCGCCAGCGTCAGAAGGAACAACCGCGCCCCGCTCGGGATCCTGGATCCGAGAATGGCCAACACGCCAACCGCGAAGGCGATGTCTGTGGCCATCGGGACGCCCCAGCCTCGTATTGCCGCCTCACCGGCATCCAGATTGATCCATATGTAGATGAGGGCCGGGAAGATCATGCCTCCGACGGCCGCCATGACAGGGAGGGACGCCGTTTTGGGGTCGCTCAGGTCACCGTGGACCACCTGGCGTTTGATCTCGAGCCCGACGACGAAGAAGAAGATCGCCATGAGACCGTCGTTGATCAGGTGCTGGAAGTCCTCATCGAATTGAAACGGCCCGAAGTCGATGACCAGCGGGGTCTCGAGGATCTCGAAGTAGGTGGCCGACCAGCGGGAGTTGGCCCAGACGATCGCGACGATCGCAGCGAGCAGCAGGACGAGGCCGGATGCCGCTTCGATCCTGGTGAAGCGGACGAAGGGGGCGACGAATCGCTTGGGGACGAACCTCTCGGATGTGGCCCAGGTCTGGTGCCTGCGGTCCATCAACCGATCGATTTGCCAGCCGAAAGGAGCTGCTCCGCCGCCTCGACCACCCGCGCCGCCATGCCGGTCTCCGCCTTCTTCATGTAGGAGCGCGGGTCATATGCCTTCTTATCTCCGACCTCTCCATCGACCTTGAGCACGCCGTCATAGCTCTTCATCATGTGGTCGACGATGGGGCGGGTGTAGGCGTACTGACAGTCGGTGTCGATGTTCATCTTCACTACCCCGTAGCCCAGTGTCTCGTGGATCTCCTCGACGCTGGAGCCGCTGCCCCCATGGAAGACGAGGTAATGGCGCGCACCGTCCCCGAATCTGTCGGCGACTGCGACCTGGCCATCGCGAAGGATGGTGGGATCGAGCTTGACCGCCCCAGGCTTGTAGACGCCATGGACATTCCCGAAAACGGCTGCAAGCAGATAGGTGCCCTTGTCAAAGGTGCCGAGGACCTCGGAGACCCGGACCATGTCCTCGGGGGAGGTGTACAGCTTGGCCCGATCGACATCCTCGTTGTCGGTGGCGTCCTCGACCCCGCCCACGATCCCGATCTCCAACTCGAGGATCACGTCGAGCTCGCTACAGAGATCGAGCAGCTCCCGGGCCAATGCCAGGTTCTCCTCCATCGGCAGCACCGAGGCGTCGAGCATGTGGGACTGGAAGACCGGACCGCGGCCCTCGCCCTTGCGACGCCGACTCTCTTCGAGCAGGGGTCGGATGTAGCCGTCGACCCGATCCGGGGGACAGTGGTCGGTGTGTAGGGCGACGTTGACCGGGTACTGCTCGGCGACGATGTTGGCGAACTCGGCCAGTGCGATAGCTCCCACGGACATGCTCTTGTTCGACTGGCCGGAGGCGAACTCGCCACCTCCATAGGAAACCTGGAGGATCCCGTCGGATCCTGCCTCGCTGAGCCCTTCCAGGGCGGCGAGGATCGTGGTCGACGAGGTCACATTGATGGCGGGGAGGGCGAAGCCACTGCTGCGAGCGGCATCTAGCATTTCCCGGTATTTCTCTGGTGTTGCTACTGGCATGGCTTCCTGGAGAGTAGTGGTAGGTCGAGCAGCCTCTCCATGAGGCAGCAGCCCCGGCCGACCGGCGTCTGTTTGCCCGAGGCATCTGAAGCGCGCCCTGGACCCGCCTGCAACTGAGTGTCGCCTCGGGCAAAGTCGGCCGGCAAATATGCCGACTCGCCGTCAGCAACCTTCCGCAATAGTTTGTCGGTTGTGATGGAGAGTGCCGGCCCGACGGTCGCGCCCAAGAAGCCCCGCAGTCGAATTCTGCGCGGGGTTTACCTCGTCCTCGGGCTGATCTGCCTCGCCTTCCTGCCGTTCAGCTGGCTGCCGGGGATCCCTACGTTCGACTTCGTGATCCTCGCCGCTTTTTTCTTCTCCATGTCCTCCGATCGGTTGCATGACTGGATCCTGAATCACCCGGTGTACGGCAAGATGGTCCGCAGCTACCGGGCCAGCGGTCTCACCATGCGGATGAAATGGGTTGCCGCCATCGCGATAACCGCCAGTCTCTCCTTCTCCGCGTTCGTCTTGATCGACAACACGGTGCTGAGAATCATCCTCGGCGCGGTAGGGGTGTTCGCCATCTGGTTCGTGTTCAGTCGGCCGACGAAGACCGACGAGCCGGTAGATCAGCCTCCACTGACCGCCTGAAGGACCTGGACCTCCGACTCGGGGCCGACCGGGGTGTCGAGGTCGGCGCGCTTGGCATCGACGAATATCAGCACATGCGGCCTGATCGACCCCTCCTCGTCGAGCAAGTGGTTCCGCAGCCCCGGCTCTTTGGAGAACAGACTGTCCAGCACCCCACCGAGTGTTTCGCCTTCGGCCTCGTGCCGCAGTCCGGTGGTCACCGCGTGGGAGAGGACGCGTGGGATCCGGACCGCGACGCTCACGCGATCAGGCGGATGGCGGCGATGCGGGGAAAGGACGGGCCGAGCTGTTTCCAGCTTTCCCCGAGGTCTCGGGTGAGCCACAGCTTCCCGCCGGAGGTCCCGAAGCAGAAGGCCCCATCGTCTCCGCCGTCGAACGCCCGGCGGAGGACACCGGTGTACTGCGCGGCCTCGGACCAGCCCTTGCCGGCCACGCCCCAGGAGTCGCCGTCGTCATCCGAGACGTATGCCCTCAGCTTCCCGTCGACGGGCACTCGGTTCTCGTCGGAGTGAAGCGGGATGGTCAGCAGACGCCCCGATCCGTGGAAACGCCATATGACGAAACCGAATCCGGCCGGGAGACCCTCTTCTATTCGCTCCCAGCTGTCGCCGCCATCGGTTGATCGGAAGAGTCCGCGATGATCCTGACGCCACATGCGGTTCGGTTCTTCCGGGTCATGGGCCAGGCCGTGGACGCAATATCCGACCTCGGGCCGCACGCCTCCTTCGGCGGTGTCGACCGAGGGCACTCCATCGTTCTTAGGCACCCAGGTGGCGCCATCGTCGTCTGACCGAAACACACCGACAGCGGAGATACCGATCCACATGCTCCCGTTACCGGAGAGGATTCGATGGGCACAGAGGCCGCCCGCCCCGGGATGCCACTGGTCTCGGGTCCGGTGCTCGTTGAGGCTCACGACAGGGCCCCAGCTCATGCCGCCGTCGTCGGAGGCGAAGAGACCAGCCTGGGCAACGCCGGCGAGGAGACTGTCGCCCTCGTTGTGGAAGGTCCAGATCTGCTCCATCTTCCGGTCCGAGCCTTCGGGCCACGCCGGCGGTGAATCACTCGGCTTCCAATCGAGCAGGTTCTCGCTGTGCTGGACGCCGACCCCGAACCAGTTGCTCCCTACCCCCGCGATGTGAGTGCCATCGGATGTCTCACCGAACGCCGTGACCTTCCAGCCCGGGAAGATCTGGGTTTCGACTTGCCAGTCCGAGCCGGACTCCGTGAGCAGATAGGCGCCTTTCTCCGTCCCGACGAGGATTCGCATCATGAGCCGTCTCCAATCGACAATCGGACACTAATTGTCGATCACCAAGCCGCCGACTCGACCATTCACCCGCTTTTCTCTCGCCGCGGTCACCGCGACGGCAATGGGCGTCGCAACATTCGGTCAGAGCGCCTTCGGGGTGCTCGCCTCAGACCTGATCGACGAATTCGCGGTAGATCGTTGGCAGATTGGGGCCCTGGTCACCGCAAGTGGCTTCACCGGCGCCTTGGTATCGCCGATCTTCGGGCGGTTCACCGACCGCATCGGCAGTGTCAGGTCGGTGGTTGGGGTGCTGATCCTGGGAGTGCTCGGCATCACGGTCATTGCCATCGCACCCACATACGTCGTCCTTGTCGGCGGGGCCCTGCTCAGTGGGGTTCCCAACGGATGGACCAATCCGGCGACCAACGCACTGATCGTCGACAACATCGCCGCAGGTGCCCGTGGTGTGATCACCGGTGTCAAGCAGTCGGGCGTGCAGATGGCCGCCTTTCTGGGTGGCCTCTTCCTGCCTGCGATCGCTGCGGCGACCAGCTGGCGAGTCGCCTTGGCCTCGTTTCTCGTCTTTCCGGCCGCCGGTCTGATCGGAATGTGGCGGCGCCCGGAGGTGGAGCGACCTGCTCGGGCGGAGGGCAGCAGGTCCGCACCTTTGCCGACTGCGGTGAAGTGGATCGCCGTGTATGGCTCGTTGACCGGTCTGGCGGTCTCGGCGACGACCACCTTTCTTCCCCTGTTCGCCGAGGAGAGTCAGGGCTGGACTACAACACAGGCCGGACTGCTCATCGCCGGTGTCGGCTTGGTGGGCGTGATCGCCCGGATCACCTGGGGATCGGCTTCCGAGCGTTGGTTCGGGCACGGGAGGACATTGCGCATCCTCGCAGTGCTGTCGGCGCTCAGCGCCGCTCTCCTCGCATTGGCGTCGGCCGGGATGGCGTCGTCATGGGTGCTGATACCGGCTGCCCTTCTCCTCGGGTCGGGTGCCGTCGCCTGGAATGCGGTGGGGATGCTGGCAGTCATGGACTACTCGGCGCCCGAGCTCGTCGGGCGCGGAACGGGTCTCACCATGCTCGGGTTCCTGGCCGGAATCGGCCTCGGTGCCCCTCTCATGGGTCTCTCGGTCGACCGTTTGGGCGTTTACACGCCGGGTTGGCTCGTCGTCCTCACGTTGTTCTCGGGCAGCGCGCTGGTCGCCGGTCGAATACACCGCACCGGTACCCTCGCCCACGTTTGAGACTGGTCATCGCACGCTGCACGGTCGACTACTCGGGGCGTGTCACTGCCCACCTCCCCGAGGCGGTCCGGCTGATCATGGTGAAGGCGGATGGGACGCTTGCCATCCACTCCGATGGCAATGCCTCCAAGCCGCTCAATTGGATGGTGGCGCCAAACACTGTCGACACCTTCGAGGATCGATGGGAGGTGACCAATGGCAAGGGGGAGAAGTTGATCATCGCCATCTCCGAGGTGATCGCGGATGTGACTCACTCCCTGGGCGACGACCCGGGGTTGCAGAAGGACGGTGTTGAGTTGCATCTGCAGGAGCTTCTCGCCGCCAGGCCCTGGGTCCTCGAGGAGGGATTGAGCCTCATCCGCCGGGAGTACCCAACGGACATCGGGCCGGTGGACCTCCTCTGTGCCGACCGTGACGGCATGGTCGTGGCCGTCGAGGTGAAGCGCAGGGGAGAGATAGACGGTGTCGAACAGCTCACCAGGTACCTCGAGCGTTTGGGACGGGATCCGCGGCTAGGCCCGCTGCGCGGGATGCTCGTGGCCCAGATCATCAAGCCGCAGGCGCGCGCCCTCGCCGAAACGCGGGGGATCGAGGCGATAGAGGTCGACTACGACGGCCTCCGCGACATCGAGGACAGCGAGCTCCGGCTCTTCGATCTCCGCTGACGTGTTCCACATCGTCTTCTACCGGCCGGAGATCCCGCCCAACACCGGCAATGCCATGCGGCTGTCGGCCGTCACCGGTTGTCACCTCCACCTCATCGCTCCGCTCGGCTTCGACATGGACGACGCCAAGCTGCGCCGAGCCGGGATGGACTATCGGGACAAGGCGACCGTCAGTGTCCACCCCGACCTCGACACATGGCGGGCCACCAGGCGGCCCGAACGAGTTTTCGCCTACACCGTGGATGCCGACCGTCTCTACACGGATGTCTCCTACCAACCCGGCGACAGCCTTCTCTTTGGCCCGGAATCGGTCGGGCTCCCCGATGAGGTGAAGCACGTCGAGTGGGTGACGGACAGGCTTCGCCTCCCGATGCGGCCGGGGGTGCGCTCACTCAACCTGTCCAACTCGGCGGCGGTGGTGGTCTACGAAGCGTGGAGGCAGCTTTTATTTGCCGGCGGACTTCGCCCTTCGGCCGGCGAGGACGAATCGTGAGCAGCGCGGTAGTTCCGGTTCGGCACCTCGGGCGAACAGACGCCGGTCCGCCGGGGCTTCCGCCCCACGGCGAAGCCTCATGTCGGCCGGCAATCAAGATGTTCGGTCGGCAATTAAACGAAAGGCTATTGCCTCGGCGAGGACGGCCTTCTCCAGGTCGCCGAGGTCCTGACTCTCGTTGGGGGCGTGATAGGCGCTCGTCGGATCGCTGGTCCCGACCACCAGGATCGGGATACCCGGATAGACCTCGGAGAAGGTGGAGATGAATGGGATCGAGCCTCCGGCACCCATGTGGACCGGCTCGTTCCCGAAGGCCTCTTTGAAGGCTTCTGTCCAGGCTTCGACCGCGGGAGTGTCCATGTCCAGCTTGATGGCGTCGCCTCGTTCCTCGTGGAGGAACTCGACCTTTGTGCCCCAGGGTGCATTCCGCGACAGGTGCTCCTTGAGCGCGTCGATCGCCGCATTGGTGTCCTGGCCTGGGGCGATTCGGAGGCTGACCTTGGCCCGGGCCACCGGCACCAGTTGGTTGATGGCCTCGGACACAGGCGGTGCGTCGAGGGCTAGGACCGACACTGCCGGCCGGGTCCACAACCGGGACGGTATCGAGCCGGTGCCGATCTGCTCGAGCCCATCGACGGTGCCCGCATGACTTCTCGCCATGGCCTCGGGAACGTCGATGCCCTCGACCTCCTCACCGACCAGCCCTGGAATGGCGACGTTGCCCTCATCGTCGTGGAGGCTGGCGAGCAGGCGAGCCATCGCGATCAGGGCATCGGGGAAGACTCCGCCGTAGGCACCGGAGTGGACGGGCTTTTCCAGAGTTCGCAATTCGACAGTGATACCGACGATCCCCCGCAACGAAGTGATGAAGGCCGGGATTCCAACTGACCAGTTCCCGCCATCACCTATCACGATGACGTCCGGATCGAGCAAGCTCGAGTAGCGATCGAGGATGCCTGGGAGGCTCTCGGATCCAGCCTCTTCCTCACCCTCGAAGAAGATCTTGACACCCACCGGTGGATGGCCTTCATGCGCGGCCACCGCCCCGAGGTGCATCACCACTCCACCCTTGTCATCGGATGCGCCGCGTCCGTAGAGACGGCCATCGCGCTCGCACAGGCTCGAACGGATCGGTGTCCCATTCCTCGCGCGGCCCGGGCGGTTGCACGTCGTAGTGGGAGTAGAGCAGGAGGGTCGGGGCGCCCTCCGGAGCCGGGATCTCGGCGAAGACCGCCGGGTTGCCACCGTCCACCGTCAGGAGTTGGGCGTTCTGAAAGCCGGCATCCTCGAGCACCCCCATGATCGTCGCTCCGGCACGGTGGACGTTTGCCTGGTCGAAGCCGGAAGCACTGACCGAGGGAAGCCGGACCAGGTTGCCAAGGAGGTCGATGAGCCGGGGCATGTCTGTGGCCACGCGGGCCCTGAGATCGTCGTGCATGGCGGCGAGGGTAAACGCCGCTCCCGATCCGATGACCGGCGGCGTCGACCATCATGGGGGGTGATGCCCTCGTTCCGACTGTTCGGGATCCCGGTGACGATCCACCCTTCGTTCCTCTTGATCGCTGCCCTTCTCGGCATGTCGAGCGGGAGTCTCCAGTTGGTCGTGGCCTGGGTGGTGGTCATCTTCGTCTCGATCCTCATCCACGAACTGGGGCATGCCCTGACCGCCCGCTCCTATGGCGCCGAAGTCGCGATCGAGCTGAACGGAATTGGAGGGCTGACCAGCTGGTCTGTGCCCGGCAAGGAGCTGCGCCCGGGGCAACGGGCCTTGGTCGCTGCCGCCGGATCGGGAGTCGGGCTCCTGTTCGGCGGAATGGTCTTTCTGTTCGACCGCTTCACCGGGCCCTACGACGGGGTGGCCGAATTCGTCGTCTACTACTTGATCACCGTGAATGTCTTCTGGGGCCTGATCAACTGGCTCCCAATCCGCCCTCTCGATGGAGGTCATCTCTTCACCTCTCTCCTCCAGAGAATCATCCCGTCCAAGGCCGAGGTCATCGCCAACGTTGTGTTCTTCATCACCGCCGCCGGCGCCCTCGCGTATGCGCTCTGGACCCAGCGGATCTTCCTGGCACTACTCGCCGGCTGGCTGCTGATGGGAGAGTTGACCCGAGGCAGGCAGCGACGCCCTCCGACAGCGATTCCGCAGATGTCCTTCGACCCTCCGGAGGCTTCGACCGACGTCCCTGGTAGAGCCGACGGCAGAAGCAAGCGCCGCAACCGAAGCGGAGTCGGAGCCGGAGCCGGGTACCGAGACGCAGCACTAGCTTCCCGCCACGATGGACTTCGCCTACGCCCCAAAGGTGGAAGAGCTCCGCACTCGCCTCCAGGATTTCATGGACGATTCCGTCTATCCGGCCGAAGCGATATACGAGAAGCAGATGGTGGAGTCGGGCGATCCCCATCATCACCCGAAGATCATCGAGGAGCTCAAGGCAGAGGCCCGAGGACGTGATCTATGGAACCTCTTCCTCCCCGACACAGAGCTCGGCGCCGGCCTCAGCGTGCTCGAGTACGCCCCTCTCGCCGAGATCACCGGACGTAGTCCGGAGATCGCACCGGAGGCGCTCAACTGCTCCGCCCCTGACACCGGCAACATGGAGATACTCCACTTGTTCGGTACGCCGGAACAGAAAGAGGCGTGGCTGGCCCCCTTGCTCGACGGCGAGATCCGGTCTTGTTTCTCCATGACCGAGCCTGACGTGGCCAGCTCCGACGCCACCAACATCCGCACCCGCATCGTTCGTGACGGTGACCAGTACCGGATCAACGGCAGGAAGTGGTTCAGCTCGGGAGCAGCGTCGGACCGTTGCAAGATCTCGATCGTGATGGGGGTCACCGACCCTGAATCGGAGCCACACCGACGCCAGTCGATGGTGCTGGTGCCGATGGACACTCCCGGTGTCGAAGTGGAGCGCCAGCCGACCGTGTTCGGATACCAGGATCGGGGCGGGCACCCTCAGATTCGCTTCGACGACGTGCGAGTCCCGGTGACCAACCTGCTCGGCGAGCAAGGCGGTGGCTTCGCTATCGCCCAGGCCCGTCTCGGCCCGGGGCGGATTCACCACTGCATGAGGGCGATCGGCGCCACCGAGCGATGCGTCGACCTCATGGTGCAGCGCTCCCAGGCCCGCACCGCATTCGGTCGGCCCTTGTCCGACCAGGGCGTGATCCAGGAGTGGATTGCCGACGCACGCATCAGGATCGAGCAGGCCCGTCTCCTCGTTCTCAAGACTGCGTGGATGATCGACGAGGTAGGCGTGAAGGCGGCCCGGACCGAGATCGCGGCGATAAAGATCGTGGCTCCGGCCTTGCTCACCGAGGTTGCCGATCGGGCGATCCAGCTATTCGGGGCGGCCGGGTTCACCGAGGACTTCCCGTTGGCACGGTTCTATTCGATGGGACGGTGGCTCCAGATCGCCGATGGTCCCGACGAAGTCCACCGTCGATCTGTTGCGCGAGCCGAGCTGGGGAGACTGGGGCCTGGTGCCGTCCCGGACCCCTACCAATTCGACTGAACCATCCTCCCATCCATCCCTCCGCTCGCTTCGAACTCTGTTTGACACTCGTACTCAAACGGGAACGAAAGACGTTGATGATGCGTTTATCGGGATTCGAAGATGATTAGCCCTGTGAGCTTCGACGTGAGGTTCTCAACGTGGCGTGAGGATGCGGCGTGTCTCGGCGTCGTCGATGACGTGTCGTTTTTCCCCGATCCGGAGGATCTCTCCGCTATCGCCCAAGCCAAGGCGATCTGTGCCACCTGCCCGGTCGCCTCCGAATGTCTCACCTGGGCGATCGAGACCAATCAGAGCGAGGGTGTCTGGGGAGGCCACACCTCCAAGGAGCGTCGTTCCATTCGCCGCCGCTGGATGGAGGAAATCGAACAAGCAAGCTGACGTTTCCTCCCCCAGGAGCGCAGCGACGTTGGGGGGAGGTGGCCCGAAGGGCCGGAGGGGGTCTTGAAGGGTGTTGATCCCCCCTCCCCGCCTTCGGCGGTACTCCCCCCTTCGGGGGGAGAAACATGGAGCAATTATCGTCTTTCCGCCGGCTCGTCGATGTCCGGCCCGCTCTCCGCAGCCACGTGGACCAGCGCATCACCTGGGTTGACCAACGGATTCAAGGTGCGGGCGATGACCCAGCCCGAAGACGTCGCCTTGATCAGTGTCGGTCTGGTCCCGAAGGCGTCCGATATCCGGGCCACCTCCTCTCCGGCTTCGACCCGCGCCCCGAGCTTGGGGGCGATCTCGACGAGACCACCTCTTCTCGCTCTCACCCAACGAGTGCTCCGAACCAGCGTGGTGGGGCTGGGAGCGGGGAGTTTGAGATCGATCATTCCCAGCGAGCGAAGCGTCCGCATGACCCCGTCGAATCCGGCGATGACGGCTTCCTCGTCGATCCGATCCGCCTGCCCGGCTTCATACAGCAGCATCTTGATCCCCTGCTCGGTGGCGGACTGACGAAGCGAGCCGTCGCGGACCCGGGCCTTGATGGTGAATCGAGCCCCAAAGGCGCGAGCAAGCTCGAGTGTTCCCGGGTCGTCGATGTCCGCCCGGAGCTGGGGGATGTTGGTGCGATGATTCGAGGCGGTGTGACAATCGATCCCGACTGAGCAGTGGGCGACGATCTCGGTCATGAAGAGATGAGCGAGCCGCGAAGCCGTCGAGCCCCGGGGGGAGCCCGGGAAGACCCGGTTGAGGTCGCGCCGGTCCGGGACATAGCGAGAGCGCATCATGAATCCGAGGGGGTTGACGATGGGCACGGCGATGACTGCCCCGCGCAGACTCTTGGCATCGAGGGCCCTCATCACCTTCCGGACCACCTCGACTCCGTTGATCTCGTCGCCATGGATCCCACCCGATACCCACACGTGGGGGCCGGAGGTCCTCCCATTGATGACCGCCACGGGGAGGGAAGCGTCGGTGCCGGCGGGGAGGTGGGCGAAGGGGAGCTCGATCCTCATCTTGCGCCCGGGAGGGACCGTGACCCTTCCGATCGATATCGGCTCGTTCCGCGTTTCGACTGACGTGGGATCAATCCGGCCCGTGGTCGGCATGATCCTCGATGAACTCGATGATTGCGTCGGCGATGTCGATCCCGCTGGCCGCCTCGATCCCCTCCAGGCCAGGGGAGGAGTTGACCTCGAGCACCATCGGGCCCGAGTCGGATTGGATCAGATCGACACCCGCCACGTTGAGACCCATCGTCTGTGCTGCCCTGACCGCGGTGGCCCGCTCCCTGGCGGAGAGCTTGATCGCCTCGGCGTGCCCGCCCCGATGCAGGTTCGACCGAAACTCTCCAGGGGGCCCCTGGCGCTTCATCGCGGCGACGACCTTGCCACCGACGACAAATGCCCGGATGTCGGCACCCCGGGCCTCCTTGACGAACTCCTGGACCAGGATGTTGGCGTCGAGCTGGCGGAAGGCGGAGATCACCGAATCGGCGGCCTTCCGGGTCTCGGCGAGGACGACACCCAAGCCTTGCGTGCCCTCGAGCAGCTTGACCACCACAGGTGGTCCGCCGACCACCTCGAGCAGCCCGTCGATGTCCTGGGTCGAATGGGCGAAGCTCGTGGTGGGCAGGCCGACCCCGGCCCGCGAGAGGAGCTGGAGCGAGCGCAGCTTGTCCCGCGACCTGCTGATTGCCTGAGAGTCATTCAGGGTGAACACACCCGCCATCTCGAACTGAAGCACGACGGCAGCTCCGTAGAAGGTGTAGGTAGCGCCGATCCGAGGTATCACCGCGTCCGGCCGCACCTCTTCGCCACGAAAGAGGATCTTCGGCCTTCTCGCCGAGATCTCCATATAGCAACGCAGGTAGTCGACGACTGCGACCTCATGGCCGCGGGCCATCGCTGCAGCCTTGAGCCGTTGCGTCGAATAGAGACCCGAGCTGCGGGACAGGATGGCGAGCTTCATCCCGGCTCCTGGTCGCGGGGGGGACGAGCACCCAGATAACTGCGCCCGGGGTCGATGACGAACTTGCTCCGCACGGCTCGCCTCCCGAGCAACATCCGAAAGCCCATCTCGTCGCGGCTGGTCAGATTGACGAGGGCGTTGAGCTCGATCCCTGCCACCACCACTCGGGTCCGGATAACGGGGCGCAACTCGCTTCGGCCGCCTGGGTTCTTCACCTTCTTCTCCATGGCCAGAGGGGCCTCACATTGGATCGACGGTTTCCTCGATCTCTGCTTGGGATGGACCTCGAAGCGAACGTACTCCACCCCATCTCGATCGAAGCGCTCGAGGTTGAAGGCGTGGAGCGCTGAGTTGTCAGCCCCCGTGTCCACCTTTGCCTTCATCTCTTGGACGCCGAGGTCGGGGAGCCGGACCCACTCCCGCCACCCGATCACTTCCCTTTGCTCGTCGACCCGCCTGCTCATGCTGATGACGGATTCATGAGTGCGGGGGACGACGGCTGCTGAGTCACCGGCGGCATCGTAGGGGTCGATGGCGCAGTCTTGAAGGGGCACAATGGGTGGCGATGACCCGAGGAAGACGACAGGCGCCCAAGAGGCCGATGGCCCCGTGGCTGATCGGGCTCATCCTCGCCGCCATCCTGTTCGTCATCGCCCTCTTCGTGTTCGACCTGCTCGGCTACGGCGACGACCCCTCAGTGGGCGCTATCGCCGCGATCAGCGCTACTGCTGGGCGGTAGCTCCGGCCGACAGGCGTTACCGCGCGGCGGTAGCCCCGGCCGACCGGCGCCTGTTCGCCCCGAGGTGTGGTCAACGATTGATCGTGTCGTTGTTCCCTGGTGAGGGTGACCGAGGGGCGAAGTCGGCCGGCAATCAAGTCGGCCGGCAATCAAATAGAGCCGCAATCAAAGAGGCTCGGGGATCGGGTTGCCGCTGCAGTCGAGCCCCTCGGCGGGTCGGTAATCCGCAACAAACGTGTCGACCTTGACCTGGCCATCGGCATATGTGCGTTGCCGGTCGGTTTCGACGTGGGTGCACGCCCCGCGCCGCGAGGTGCGCTGATCGAGCTCTGCGATCTCGATGTTCTTGGTCGAGTACATGCTGACCGTTATCGAGTCGTCGGTGTAGGACGTCCAGATCAGGATCGGATAGGGGGTGGTGTTGGTCATCACCAGGTCAGGGGCCGGGGATGAGATCGTCGCCTCCCGGCCATAGGGGTAGCGGGAGAAATAGAGGCTATGGCTCCGATACTCCGCGAAGTCCATCCCGGCGAAGTAGGCGGCGTTGAAGATGGTCGTGGCGAACTGGGAGACGCCGCCACCGATCTCTTCGACCAGGTGGCCCTGGCGAATGGCGCCGGCTGCGAAGAATCCGTTCTCGACGGTGCGTGGCCCGACGTATTCGTTGAGAGACAGAGTCTCCCCGGGGATCAAGTAGACGCCCCGAACGATGTCGGCGATGCGCTGGATGTTGCGCACACGCGTCTCGCAGCAGTTGTGAGGGGTGGTGAACTCACTCACCTTCTCTGTGATCAGGCTGCCGTCGGCCCAGGCGGCGAGAGCGGCGTCGACCGTGGGCCGCGACTGGAGCCCGAACGGCCCGGACGACCCTTCCAGGATCTGCTCGCCCAACCATTCGCCGACCCCGGCCTCGCAACAAACAGGCGGCGGCTCTCCTGGAGTGAGGACGGTGACCAGGTCGTCGGTGATGGCGAAGGTGGGCTCCGCGAAAGCCCCCACGGGTCCGACGACCGTGTTCTCGAGGGTGGCATGGAGGGCTTCAGAATCGAAGCCGACCCCAATCTCTCCGGCTCCGATGTCGATCTGGAGCAGTGATTGGAGGACCCTCGGCGTCAGTGTGGCCGCCCGGCCATCGACCGAGATATCGACACCATCCCCGATCACACTGTTCAGTTGCTCCACTGTCTCTAGCGCCTGCTGGTCGGTGACCGTGGGGTGGATCTCCTCCACGTCGATCGCGAGCCGGGCCGGCGGTTCCGTGAGGTCGATCTCTCCCAGTTGCTCCACGATCGCGTCGATGTCGGCCTCGGTCCCGATGACTCCCGCGACAACCGCCAAGCTGCCCGCTGTCGTCCGGGCTTATCTGAGGCTCGGTCACCACGACCGGCGTGAGCCCGGGGTGGTCGTCGAGGGCGACCCGGGCCTGATCGGGATCGAACGCCCATACCTCCTCGATCTCGTCCGCGGCCAGCCCGCCTATGGCCCACGATGAGAACTGTCTCCACACCGAACCTTCATGCCTCGCGCCGAGGATCGCCTCCTCAGTCGCCGACTGGTCGTAGGAGAAGCCGACCGTGCCCAGGGGGACCGCCAGCTGACCCTGCCCGTAATCGATGGTCAGCTCCTGGGTCAGGATCTCCGACGAACGGTTGGCGACCGCTGTTTCGACTTCCGACGGCGTGGTGCCTTCCATCGGCTGGCCCGCGTAATTGACGTTGTTCGCGACCGTCGCCCCCTCGCTGGACACGTGCCGGGACCACCCGACGCCGGCGAGCGCGAACAAGAGGAGGCCCAAGGCGAGGAAGGCCCAAGAGAAGATCGATAGTGGAGCAGCGTGCTTGGCCAAGGTGCCCGGTCATGGTACGAGTCGCCGTGACTTTCACGTGGACCCATCACCACCCCTCACCACCCACCTCTCACCGACCACCACTCATACCCTTGACGGTCTTCTCGGCGCCGCTGTATGCTGACCAACGACCTTCGGGTCCGGAGTAGATCGCTTGGCGGTCTCTTCCGACAACTGAAGATTTCGATTGGAGGCATGCTGACGCGTCTGTTAGCATGCCTTGTCTGCGTTACTATCACCTGATCCGGATCCCTCAGGAGGCCCCCCTTGGTTTCGCGCGTTGCTGAGCGCTTTTCGTTTGGAAAAATCCCCGAAGTACTACCTCTTCCCGACCTCCTCGCAGTCCAGCACGAATCATTCAAGTGGTTCCTCGACGAGGGCTTTCGCGAGATCTTCGAAGAGATCAGCCCCATCGAGGACTTCACCGGGTCGCTTGCCCTCGAGCTGACCGACCATCGCTTCGGCGAGCCCCAGATGAGTCTCGAAGAGGCCAAGGAGCGAGACTCCAACTACGCGATGCCCCTCTTCGTCACCGCCCGGTTCATGAACCGGCAGACCGGTGAGATCAAGGAGCAGCAGGTCTTCCTCGGCGACTTCCCGATCATGACCGAGAAGGGCGTCTTCATCATCAATGGGACCGAGCGCGTCATCGTCTCCCAGCTGGTGCGTTCTCCCGGGATCTACTTCGACAAGACCCCGGACAAGACCTCGGACAGGGAGATCTACTCCGGCAAGATCATCCCGGGCCGCGGCGCCTGGCTCGAGTTCGACACGGACAAGAAGGACACGATCGGAGTCCGGGTCGACCGCAAGCGCCGTCAGTACATCACCGCCTTCCTCAAGGCACTGGGCATCGCTGAGACCGACGAGGAGATCCTCGAGTTGTTCGATGGTGCCGAGTCGATCAGGAACACGATCGAGAAGGACACCGCCCACAGCAAGGAAGAGGCGCTCCTCGACCTGTATCGGAAGCTGCGTCCGGGCGAGCCGACCACTGTGGAGTCCGCCCGTGGCCTGATCCAGACCCTGTTCCGTAACCCGAAGCGCTACGACCTGACCAGGGTCGGCCGCTACAAGATCTCTCAGAAGTACCGCGAGGATTCGCCGGCCGACTACCGGGCCGAGGGTCTCCAGCTGCTCCGTGACGAGGACATCATCGATGCCATCAAGTATCTGGTGGCGCTGCACGCCGGCCAGGCGACGATGATCACCCACACCGGGACCGAGGTCGCCGTCAACACCGACGACATCGACCACTTCGGCAACCGGCGCATCCGGACTGTCGGCGAGCTGGTGCAGAACCAGGTCCGCGTCGGCTTGACCCGTCTCGAGCGTGTGGTGCGGGAGCGGATGACCACCCAGGATCCCGATGCGATCACCCCGCAGAGCCTGATCAACATCCGTCCGGTCACCGCCGCCATCAAGGAGTTCTTCGGGACTTCTCAGCTCTCCCAATTCATGGACCAGCCCAACCCGCTGGCCGGGCTCACCCACCGGCGCCGTCTCTCGGCGCTCGGCCCCGGTGGCCTGTCGCGTGAGCGGGCCGGGTTCGAAGTCAGGGACGTCCATCCCTCCCACTACGGGCGGATGTGCCCGATCGAGACGCCGGAGGGGCCAAACATCGGTCTGATCGGCTCCCTCGCCTCCTATGCCCGGGTCAACGAGTTCGGTTTCATCGAGACCCCGTACCGCAAGGTCGAGTCGGGGAAGGTGACGACCAAGGTCGAGTACCTGACCGCAATCGAGGAAGAGCGATTCATCATCGCCCAGGCCAACGCCCCCCTCAAGGAGGACGGGGCCTTCGCCAACCCTCGGGTCCTGGTCCGACGGGCCGGTGGCGAGGTGGAGTACGTGCCGCCCAAAGACGTCGACTACATGGATGTCTCCCCGAAGCAGATCGTCTCTGTCTCGACGTCCCTCATCCCCTTCCTCGAGCACGATGACGCCAACCGCGCCCTGATGGGCTCGAACATGCAGCGTCAGGCCGTGCCTCTTCTCACCTCCGACGCCCCGCTGGTCGGGACCGGGGTGGAGCAGCGCGCCGCGCAGGACTCGGGAGACATGATCGTCTCACCGGTCGCCGGCGAGGTGGTCGAGGTCACCGGTGACGAGATCGTCGTCAAGGAGAAGGAGACGAACAAGAAGCACACCTTCGTGCTCGACAAGTTCCGCCGCTCCAACCAGGGCACCTGCATGAACCACAAGCCGCTCGTCCGAGAGGGCGACACGGTGAAGGTGGGCGATGTCCTCGCCGACGGGCCTTCCACCGATACCGGCGAGCTCGCCCTCGGCCGCAACCTTCTCGTCGCTTTCATGCCATGGCAGGGCCACAACTTCGAAGACGCCATCATCATCTCCGAGCGCCTGGTCAAGGACGACGTCCTCACCTCGATCCACATCGAGGAGCACGAGATCGACGCCCGGGACACCAAGCTCGGCGCCGAGGAGATCACCCGGGACATCCCCAACGTCCCCGAAGAGGTCCTGGCGAACCTCGACGAAGAGGGGATCATTCGTGTCGGTGCCGAAGTTGGCCCTGGCGACTACCTGGTCGGCAAGGTCACTCCCAAGGGCGAGACCGAGCTGACTCCTGAAGAGCGCCTCCTCCGCGCCATCTTTGGCGAGAAGGCACGCGAGGTAAGGGACACGTCGCTCAAGGTTCCCCACGGCGAGACCGGCAAGGTGATCGCAGTCAAGGTCTTCAAGCGGGCCGAGGGCTACGACCTCCCGCCAGGAGTCAACGAACTGGTCCGGATTTACGTCGCCCAGCAGAGAAAGATCTCCGAGGGTGACAAGCTGGCCGGCAGGCACGGGAACAAGGGCGTCATCTCCAAGGTCCTCCCCGAGGAGGAGATGCCGTTCCTCGGCGACGGCACCCCCGTCGACATCATCCTCTCCCCGCTCGGCGTCCCCTCCCGGATGAACCTGGGACAGGTCCTCGAGACCCATCTCGGTTGGGCCGCAGCCCAGGGGTGGGAGCCTTTCGTCGGGAAGAGCCCTGCTGTTGGCGGCGCCCAGCCTTGGACCAAGGTGGCCACTCCGGTGTTCGACGGCGCCCGTGAGGACGAGATCATGCAGGTCATCCAGAGCGCCCGACCCAATCGGGACGGCGACCGTCTCGTCGGTGACGACGGCAAGGCTGTCCTGTACGACGGGAGAAATGGCGAGCCTTTCGATAGCCCGGTCACCGTCGGGTACATCTACATGTTGAAGCTGGTCCACCTGGTGGACGAGAAGATCCACGCCCGGTCGACCGGCCCCTACAGCATGATCACCCAGCAGCCGCTCGGTGGAAAGGCGCAGTTCGGCGGCCAGAGGTTCGGCGAGATGGAGGTCTGGGCCCTCGAGGCTTATGGAGCCGCCTACGCCCTCCAGGAGCTGCTCACCATCAAGTCGGACGATGTCCAGGGCCGGGTCAAGGTCTATGAGGCAATCGTCAAGGGAGACAACATCCCCGAGCCGGGCATCCCGGAGTCCTTCCGGGTGCTGGTCAAGGAGATGCAGAGCCTCTGTCTCAACGTGGAGATGCTCTCTGCGGGTGAGGAAGTCGAGCTGCGAGAGCTCGAAGAGGAGTCCTACCGCTCGGTGGAGACCCTCGGCATCGACCTCAGCCGGCCCGAGCGCCCCGACTCTGAATAGTCGTAAGACGTAGAACGTAAAACGTAGAACAGCGAGCAAAAGCGAGCGTGAGTGACATTGGTTCAGCAACTTTTCGATGAGATAAAGATCGGTCTGGCCTCCAGCGACCAGATTCGGGCCTGGTCCTACGGCGAGGTCAAGAAGCCAGAGACCATCAACTACCGCACCCTCCGCCCCGAGAAGGAGGGTCTGTTCGACGAGCGCATCTTCGGCCCGCAGCGGGACTGGGAGTGCTACTGCGGCAAGTACAAGAGGATTCGCTACAAGGGGATCATCTGCGAGCGTTGCGGCGTCGAGGTCACTCGTTCCAAGGTCCGCCGGGAGCGCATGGGCCACATCGAGCTGGCCGCGCCGGTCACCCACATCTGGTTCTTCAAGGGTGTGCCCAGCCGTCTCGGCTATCTGCTCGACATGTCGCCGAAGGAGCTGGAGAAGGTCATCTACTTCGCCAGCTACATCATCACCTCCGTCGATGACGAGAAGCGGCAGAAGGACCTTCCCGAGCTCGAGGCTGCCATGCGCGACGAGATCGAGGTGGTTCGCTCCGAGTTCACCGAGTGGCACCAGGTCCGTCTGGAGGCGCTCGAGGACGAGCTGGAGCGCATGGAAGAGGGCGGTGCGAAGAGCCAGGAAGTCAACGCCCGCAAGAAGGAAGTCGAGCGCGAGATCAAGGACCGCCAGGAGCGGTCCGATCGCGAGATCGAGCTGATCGAAGACGCCTACGACACCTTCCGCAAGTTCAAGCCCAAGGACCTCGTCGAATCCGAGCAGCTGTGGCGTGAGATCTACTTCCGCTACGCCGACTACTTCGAGGGCGGTATGGGAGCGGAGGCAGTCAAGGCCCTGCTCTCCCATCTCGACCTCGACACCGAGATGGCCACTCTCGAGGAGAACCTCGACGCCGGGTCGGCCCAGAAGCGCCAGCGCGCCACCCAGCGGATGAAGGTGGTCAAGCCCTTCTGGGAGGGAGAGAACCGTCCCGAGGACATGATCCTCGAGACCGTCCCGGTCATCCCTCCCGACCTGAGGCCCATGGTCCAGCTCGACGGTGGCCGGTTCGCCACCTCCGACCTCAACGACCTCTACCGCCGGGTGATCAACAGGAACAACCGTCTGAAGAGGCTGCTCGACCTCGGTGCCCCCGAGATCATCGTGAACAACGAGAAGCGCATGCTCCAGGAGGCCGTCGACGCCCTGTTCGACAACGGCCGCCGCGGCCGCGCCGTTACCGGCCCGGGCAACCGTGCCCTGAAGTCGCTGTCCGACATGCTCAAGGGCAAGCAGGGACGGTTCCGTCAGAACCTGCTCGGAAAGCGTGTCGACTACTCGGGGCGCTCGGTGATCGTGGTTGGACCACAGCTCAAGCTGCATCAGTGCGGTCTGCCCAAGATCATGGCCCTCGAGCTGTTCAAGCCCTTCGTCATGAAGCGCCTGGTCGACCTCGACCTGGCACAGAACATCAAGGCGGCCAAGCGGATGGTCGAGCGGCAGCGGCCCCAGGTCTGGGACGTGCTCTCCGACGTGATCCAGGAGCACCCGGTCCTGCTCAACCGTGCCCCAACGCTGCACCGTCTCGGCATCCAGGCCTTCGAGCCTGTGCTGGTCGAGGGCAAGGCGATCCAGATCCATCCTCTGGTGTGCGAGGCTTTCAACGCCGACTTCGACGGCGATCAGATGGCTGTTCACCTTCCGCTTTCGGCGGAGGCGCAGGCCGAGGCCCGGGTTCTCATGCTCAGCTCCAACAACGTGCTGTCGCCTGCGTCCGGGCGCCCGATCGTCACCCCGTCCCAGGACATGGTTATCGGGATCTACTACCTGTCCGAGCTGATCGAGGACGCCAAGGGCGCCGGCCGGTCGTTCGCCGACTTCGACGAGGCCTTGATGGCCAACGAAATCGGCGAGGTCTCGGTTCATGCTCCGATCAAGATCCGTCTTGGCGATCTCGCCGGCGATCCTGAGGTCCACGCCGATCTAAAGCCGACGCTCGGCAGCCTGCTCACCGAGGAGCCTCTGAGCACTAAGGGTCTCTCCGAAACGACCCTTGGCCGGATCCTGATCAACCAGGTCCTGCCTGACGGGTTTCCGTTCGTCGACTCGGTCGTGATCAAGGCGGACATCCGCAAGCTGATCGAGACTGTGATCGAGCGCTACCCCCGGTCGGCGGTGGCTGAGACCCTGGACGGGATCAAGGAGCTGGGTTTCAACTACGCGACCAAGTCCGGTCTCACCATTGCCCTGGACGACGTTCGGACCCCTGCGGACAAGGCCCAGATCCTCGAGGAGTACGAGGAGCGCGCCGAGAAGGTGCAGAGCCTGTTCCAGAAGGGGGTCGTCACCGACGAGGAGCGTCGTCAGGAGCTGATCGAGATCTGGACCGAGGCCACCGAGAAGGTGACCGAGGCCATGAAGGGGGGCCTCAAGTCGGAGCGTTTCAACGCCCTCGACATGATGGTCGGATCCGGAGCCCGCGGGAACATGATGCAGGTGCGTCAGATCGCCGGCATGCGTGGCCTGGTGGCCAACCCGAAGGGCGACATCATCCCCCGCCCCATCATCTCCAACTTCAGGGAGGGTCTGTCGGTCCTCGAGTACTTCATCTCGACTCACGGGGCCCGCAAGGGTCTGGCCGACACCGCCCTTCGCACCGCCGACTCGGGTTATCTGACCCGTCGTCTCGTCGACGTCTCCCAGGAGATGATCATTCTCGAGCTCGATTGCGAGACCGACAAGGGGATCATCATCTCGGTTGTCGACGAGCGAGGCAGCAAGATCCGGAATCTCAGATCTCGGATCTACGGACGCGTCCTGGCCGATGACCTCAAGGAGGGACGCACCCTCGTGGCGACCGTCGATGACGAGAAGCTTCGTGCCGGCACCGTGCTCGGCACCAAGGAGCTGCATGCCATCGAAGAGGCCGACATCGAGGCAGTCCGGGTCCGCTCACCGCTGACCTGTGACACCCGAAGTGGGGTCTGCCAGGCCTGTTACGGCTTGTCCCTCGCCACCGGGAAGATGGTCGAGACCGGTGAGGCGGTCGGCATCATGGCGGCCCAGTCCATCGGCGAGCCGGGCACCCAGCTCACCATGCGCACCTTCCACACCGGAGGTGTGGCCGGCGAGGACATCACCCATGGACTGCCCCGGGTCGTCGAGCTGTTCGAAGCCCGCACGCCTAAAGGCAAGGCCGTCATCTCCGATGCCACCGGTGTGGTCAATCTGATCGAGGACGGCGACGGACGCCGCATCGTGGTCGAGAACGGCGACGATGAGGCGATCTATCCGATTTCCCGCTATTCCAAGCTTCGCGTGGCCAACGGGGTCGAGATCGAGCCCGGGACCCAGCTGACCGAGGGGCCCCTCGACCCGAAAGAAGTCCTCGAGATCCGTGGCGTCCGGGCCACCCAGCAGTACCTGGTCGACCAGGTCCAAGAGGTGTACCGGTCACAGGGTGTGGAGATCCACGACAAGCACATCGAGATGATCGTCCGGCAGATGCTTCGCCGGGTGAGGGTGGTCGCTCCCCGCGACTCCGATTTCCTCCCCCAGGCGACCATCGACGACCAGTACTTCCGTGACTCCAACAAGGAATTGGTGACCGCAGGCAAGCGGCCGGCCGAGGGTCGGCCCGAGTTGATGGGCATCACCAAGGCCTCACTAGCCACGGACTCGTGGCTGTCGGCGGCTTCGTTCCAGGAGACGACTCGGGTGTTGACCGATGCCGCCATCCAGGGACGGTCCGATTTCATGAGGGGTCTGAAGGAGAATGTGATCCTCGGCAAGCTGATCCCGGCAGGCACCGGCGCCCAGCAGTACCAGGCGCTCCAGCCTGCGATGCCCGGGGCAACCACCGTCGCCTCGCTGGGCTACCTCGAGGGCGGGCTCATCGCCCCCGGAGAGGACGAAGGCCTCCCCGAGGACCCGGCCGAATGGCTCGCCTCCCTGGGCGGCAGTCTGGGCGGAGGCGACGAAGAAGAGTAGGTCCTAGGTCATTAAGTTGTGAGTGGTAGGTCCCAGAACACCTACCACTTACGACCTACCACTTAGAACCTATGGCCGCCCGTGAGGGCGGCTTTCTTCATTGACACGGACTCTCTGCGGGATAGCTTTTTTATGCGGCGGGAGTGGTGGTTGCGCGGTCAAACCGAGGTCTCGCCGATGGATGTCAACCCAGACCCGTCCGGGAAGGGGCAGAAGCGCCTTTCCCCGGATGAGCTCGCCCAGGAGGTCGCCACCCTCCTGAAGAAGGACGGGCCGCGACACGCCGAGCAGCGTCGCTTCGACATCGTCTCCATCAGTCGGATCCTGATAGTCGTCGCCGTAGTCCTGCTCGGTTTCGGAGTCGCCGTCGCCGTGCCCTGGATCGGCGGGCTGGCCGGCTATGAGACCCCCGGTACCGTCAACGAAGGCGTCGCCGTCATGGGATGTCCCGGAGAGGCGGAGATCGGCCACTTGATCGAGGGCGAAACCGTGCAGGTCGTGGGCCGGACCGATGACGGGCGCTTCTATGCCGTGCGCGATGAACGGGGCCCGGGTGACGTGGTGTATGCCGACAGCCGGGCGATCGACGACGTCGAAGAGCCGAGCAGACTCCCGATCAGGTCGTGCGAGCCGAGAGATGAGGCTGAGGTCCTGGCCGCCGCGACGACCATCGGCACCGACACCACTCCGACAACCGTGCCCTCCAGCACCATCCCGGCGGCTCCAGTCGTGACCGCCACGACGACCGCGACCACGCCGGCAGGAGTTCCGAACGGGCGTCCTTCGAGAAGGGCCACCTCGAGTCCGGGAACACCGGCAACAACGACGACGACGACAGCTCCGGGTGGCTCGAGCCCTTCGACTACCGCACCGCCGCCGTCATCGACGACCAGCCGCCCCCACCCGACGACTACGACGACGAGACCGCCGGGAACTTCGACCACCACGACGACGCCGGCGACAACTACCACCACGGCTCCAACCACGACCACCACCGAGGCGACCACCACTACAACCGAGCCGCCTACGACCACCACCACCGACGCGACCACCACCACGACCGAGGAAACCACCACGACGACCGGCCCGTGAAATCGATTTGGCCCTAGTCAGCGGATACACGTAGAATCGGTGCTTCGTCCGGGGCCGCTCGTTCTTTGAGCGCGACCGGATGGGCCGGGCACGTCCCGCGTCCGGTACGCAAGGTTTCACATCAGGAACGATTCTTGGGGTGTGCCCGTGTCGTTTCCTGGCGTATAGGAGAAAAATGCCGACGATCGAGCAACTTGTCCGCCAGGGCAGGAAGCCAAAGAAGAAGAAGGCCAAGACGGCTGCACTAGGCGGTGCCCCGCAGCGCCGCGGCGTGTGCACTCGCGTCTATACCGTGACGCCCAAGAAGCCGAATTCGGCCCTGCGCAAGGTGGCTCGTGTCCGTCTGTCTTCACAGATCGAGGTCACTGCCTACATTCCTGGTGAGGGCCACAACCTCCAGGAGCACAGCATCGTGCTCGTTCGCGGTGGCCGGGTGCGCGACCTACCGGGCGTGCGCTACAAAGTCATCCGCGGCACCCTCGATGCTTCCGGCGTAAGCGATCGCCGGCAGGCCCGCAGCCGCTACGGATCGAAGAAGGTGTCCTGATGCGGCGGGCACCGGCACAGAAGCGGAAGATCGAGCCAGACCCCGTATTCCGGAGCGTCCTCGTCAGCAAGGTCATCAACAAGGTCTTGTGGAAGGGGAAGAAGAACACCGCCCGGGAGATCGTGTACGGAGCCCTCGAAGTCGTCGAGCAGCGGACCAGCCAGGACCCGAGCGTGATCTTGAAGCGAGCGGTGGACAATGTCCGGCCTCAGGTAGAGGTGCGATCCCGCCGGGTTGGCGGAAGCTCCTACCAGGTGCCTGTCGAGGTCTCGGCCCGGCGTCAGGAGACACTGGCCATCCGATGGCTGGTCAACTTCGCCAGACAGCGGCGTGAGCCGACGATGGCGATGCGCCTGGCCAATGAGATCCTGGATGCCTCGAACTACACCGGGGCTGCGATCAAGCGCAAGGAAGACGTTCACAAGATGGCGGAGTCCAACAAGGCCTTCGCCCACTACCGCTGGTAACCCAAGGAACGTTCCAGCAGGCGGGCCTGACACCGAAACAGGCCCGAACCGCAGGACGTGGGACGTTCACAACCGCATATCGAGTCGGAGTAACAGAGAAGGAAATGAGCAACGGAAACGCTGCTATATCGCACCTGCGCCAGGTGCCGGTGAGCCGGACCCGAAACATCGGGATCATGGCCCATATCGACGCGGGCAAAACCACTCTGACCGAGCGCATCCTCTATTACACCGGCCGTAACTACAAGATCGGTGAGGTCCACGAAGGCGCGGCCACGATGGACTGGATGGAGCAGGAGCAGGAGCGTGGCATCACCATCACCTCCGCCGCCACCACCTGCGTCTGGCACGAGCACCTGATCAACATCATCGATACCCCGGGTCACGTCGACTTCACGGTCGAGGTGGAGCGGTCCCTCCGTGTCCTCGATGGGGCCATTGCCGTGTTCGACGGCGTCGCCGGAGTCGAGCCCCAGTCGGAGACCGTGTGGCGCCAGGCCGACCGTTACGGCGTGCCCCGCATCTGTTTCATCAACAAGCTCGACCGCACCGGCGCCGACTTCTACTTCGACGTCCAGTCGATCATCGATCGGCTCGGGGCGCGGCCGCTCGTGCTCCAGCTTCCAATCGGGTCCGAGGCCGACTTCACCGGCGTCGTCGATCTGGTCGAGATGAAAGCCCACGTCTGGAAGGGTGACGACGGCAAGCACTGGGACACCACCGACATCCCCGCCGACCTCGTCGACCGGGCCGCCGAGTACCGGGAGAAACTGCTCGAGGCGGTCGCCGAGACCTCCGAAGAGCTCCTCGAGGCATATCTCGAGAATGGCGACCTGACCTCCAAAGAGATCCAGGAGGGAGTTCGCCAGGGCACCATCGCCCGCGACTTCACCCCGGTCTTCTGCGGGTCCGCCTTCAAGAACAAGGGTGTCCAGCTTCTTCTCGACGCGGTTGTCGCCTATCTGCCCAGCCCGGCCGACCTGCCGGCAATCAAGGGCTTCCGGCCCGGCGACGAAGAGGTCGAGGTCGAGCGCATGCCTGAGGACGGCGAGCCTTTCGCGGCCCTCGCCTTCAAGATCATGTCCGACCCACACGTCGGCAAGCTGACCTATTTCCGGGTGTACTCCGGGCATGTCGCCAAGGGCGACACGGTGCTCAACACCACGACCGGGCAGAAGGAACGTATCGGGCGCATCCTCCGCATGCACGCCAACTCCCGTGAGGACATCGACGACGTGTTCGCCGGAGACATCGTGGCGGGAATCGGGTTCAAGAACACCACCACGGGCGACACCCTTTCCGATCAGAGCAAGTCCATCCAACTCGAGTCAATGGAGTTCCCCGCACCGGTCATCTCGGTCGCCATCGAGCCCAAGACCAAGTCGGACGA
>CAWKEI010000004.1:0-6525 GCA_963848695.1 uncultured Acidobacteriota bacterium | reverse complement strand
GCCAGCGATGTCGTCGAGCTCCTCTTCTCCCTGTCCTTGCTCGTCGGGGAGGAGAGGGCGGTCAGCACTGCGCTTCAGGGGCTGGAGCGCGATCGGCTGGTTGCCGCCCTGCCCTACCTCCAGGTGCCGGCCGTGAGCTCGGCCACCACGGCGCCAGGTGGAGAAGCCCAAGAAGGTGATCTCCGCCCTCAGCTCCGAGGTCGCCGAGCAGGCCGGTGTCGAAGTTCCGGAGCCAGTGAAGTTGCAACGGGTGACCCTGGGCGACCTGGTCACCGTGGCCCTGATCATCCTGGTCGGGTCGGCGCTGGTCCCACTTTTCACCAGCGTGGACTACGCCGAGATATGGGCGATCCTGCAATCGGGGAACTGGGCTCTCCTCCTCCTCGCCTTCCTTGTGGGGCATGCCCAGTTCATCGTCCAGGCGACGGCCACGATGTTCGTGGTACCGATGACATTGCCCTTCTGGCCGTTGCTGACCTTGCAGACCGCGAGCCAGTTCATCAGCCTGGCCGTGCCCAGCGCGGCGGGCAGAGCTGCCATGAATATGGCATTCCTCCGCAAGTTTGGCGTTTCGGTGACAGAAGCCGTCGCTCAAGGGGCGATCGACGGGTTTTCGGCGTTCCTGATCCAGGTGGTGATCATGATCCTGGCGATCGTGGTGGGGGATGTCGACCTGAATCTCGACGTCGACACCTCCGAGGTGCGATGGCTGCTCCTTCTCGGAGTGATCGTCCTGGTCGTGATCGGAGTGGTCGTGGCCATCATGAAGATTCCGTCCCTTCATGACAAGGTGATGCCTGTCGTCACTTCGGCCTGGGCCGCTCTGCTGGTGGTGTTCAAGCAGCCGAACCGGGCATTGGGGCTCCTCGGGAGCAACTTCCTCTACTGGAACGCGCTCGGGCTCACCCTGTGGCTGATACTCGAGGCCATCGGGGCAGACATTCCCTACGGGTCGGCTCTGTTCATCGCCGCCGGCTCCAATCTCCTGGTGGGGATCATGCCCGTCCCGGGTGGGGTCGGTGTGGCCGAGGCGACCATAACTGCTCTCCTGGTTCTGTTCGGGGTCGAAGAATCAGTGGCCTTCGCCGCAACGATTGTCTTCCGGATCATCACCTTCTATCTGCCTGCCGTCGAAGGATTCTTCGGGTCCCGATGGCTGGAGAAGCACGGCTACATCTGAGAGTTCGGCGAACTGTCCTTTCGCAGCGGAGGTCGGTGTAGGGGTAGGGTCGATTGTCCACGACGCTTCATGAGGAGGCATATCAGCATGACGATTGGACCTATTCAGGGGCTGGTGATCGGTTTCCCGGACAACGAGATGTTCGAGGGTCGGATCGCCGAGGAGTTGGCACGTCTCAGTGATGTCGGACAGATTCGGGTGATCGATGCCGTGTTCGTTACCCGTGACGGCGACGAGATCGATGTGTTGTCGGTTTCCGGTCTCGACGATGAGCAGAGAGCCGAGCTGCGTGCCGTGGTAGGCGCCCTGGTCGGACTGGGGCTTGCCGGTGAGGAGGGTGCCGCCGCTCTGGCGGAGGCGGGCGCCGCAGTGGATGTCGATGCTCTTACCGTGGCCGAGTCGCTTGCTGCCGACCTGATCGATGATTTGCCTGATGGCAGTTCTGCGCTTGTGCTTGCTTTTGAGCACCTGTGGGCAGTGCCGCTGCGCGACGCGGTCCGTGATGCCGGTGGTGTCGTTCTCGCCCACCGCACCCTCTCTGCTGAGGATTTGATCGGACTGGGGATGCTGATGGGTTATGCAGCCGAGCTCGAGGCGGAGCAAGAAGCCGCTGAGGCTTCGGCCGAAAGCTAGACCCCATTCTCCTTTTGAGCCGGGTGAAGAGTTCACCCGGCTCAACTGAGGCCGCAACGAAAGTCTTTCCCGGTGTCAGCCTCGATCTACTACGTCGGATGACGCATTGCAGGGCGAATCCGACGTAACTTGCTAGGTCACGATCTGAGCAGACCCGGGAGAGACACGATCAAACCACTCGCCGTTGGGCCTTCCGCATACTTCGTCACGTCCGGAGGCCAACCTCGGGTGCGTCGGCCGAGTGACGTCTTCAAGGCGGCTCTTGGCCTGCTCCTGGTCATTTGGGCCACAGCCAACGTCGACAGCATCTCGTCATGGGCGCAGGCGCTGACCGAGCTGGTTCAGGCGAGCCCATCCTGGGTGAACCTTCTCCTCGAGGTCGGATACGCATCCAGCCTGATCTACGTATTCGTCGTTTTCGCTGGGCTGGTCGCTGGGGGTCGAGAGCGGCGACCTGCCCTGCGCGATCTGGCGATCGTGGGCGTGACCGCAGCGGTCTTAGTGGTGATTCTCTCGTTCATCATCAACGACGCCTGGCCTTACGTCTTCCCCGAGATGGGACTGGAAGATCCGGCGCCGAGATTTCCAGTGCTGAGGGTGGCGATGGTGACCGCCATCCTCGTGGTGGTCGGTCCCCATGTCACTCGCCCTCTCCGACGTTTCGGCTGGCTTGCCATAGCTGCCACTGCTTTCGCTTCGATAAGTCTGGGTTATGGAACCCCGACCCACATCATTGGCTCCTTCGGGATCGGTCTCTTCTCCGCCGGTCTGCTCTTGGCCATCGTGGGGTCGCCGCGGGGATACCCCGACCCCAATTCGGTGGCCGCGGCCCTCTCCAGTCTCGGTGTTCATGTGCATTCTCTCGAGCCCGCCCCGTACCAGACGTGGGGAGTCATTCGTTTCGTGGGTAGGGACGACGACGACGCGATCGTCGACATCAAGGTGCACGGGCGTGATGCCGTCGACTCGCGGCTCGTAGCAAAGGTCTGGCACACGCTGTGGTACCGAGAATCCGGTACAACACTCGGCTATTCACGACTCCAGGCAGTGGAACACGAGGCCTTGATCACCATCGTGGCGGATCGCGCCGGAGCGCGGGTGCCGCAACTGGTCGTCGTGGGGAGCCCCACGTCAGAGATCTCTCTCATTTCGTTCCGGGGCACCGGCACCGCTTTGGCTGAGATGGACCTGGGCGACCTCACCGACGACCTGCTCATCCAGATGTGGGACCAGGTGCGTCTGATGCACGGGGCATCTTTGAGCAACGGCTCCCTGGATACGTCGGCCGTCCAGGTAGGCCCGGATGGCCCCATCATCACTGATTTCGCCCTCGGTTCACTCTCTGCGGATGATTCCGATCAGGCCACCGACATCGTCGAGCTTCTGTTCTCGCTCGCAGTGGTGGTGGGGGAGGAGCGCGCGGTCCGCACCGCACTACAGGGACTCGGGCGCGATCGACTCGTTGCCGTCTTGCCCTACCTCCAAGTGCCTGCGGTCAGCCCCACGACCCGGCGCCTCACAGAGAAACCCAAGAACCTGATGTCATCCCTGGGTTCGGAGGTGACCAAGGTCACCGAGTCCGAGATGCCGGAGCCAATGAAGTTGCGCCGGGTCACAGCGAAAAACCTCATCATGGCGGCGCTCCTGTTCTTGGTCGCATGGGCGCTGATCCCGCTGTTGACCAGTGTCGATTACGCCGAGGTATGGACGGTCCTCGAGTCGGCGGATTGGCCGCTGCTCGTGTTCGCCCTCATCGTCGGGCATGCTCAATTCTTCCCCCAGGCCACGGCAACGATGTGCGCCGTCCAGGTCAGGCTCCCTTTTTGGCCTTTGCTGACGTTGCAGACTGCGAGCCAGTTCGTCAGCCTGGCAATACCGAGCGCGGCCGGCCGTGTAGCGATGAACACCGTTTTTCTAACCAAATTCGGTCTCCCTGTGCCAGTGGCGCTCGTTCAGGGCTCCATCGACGGCTTCTCCGGGTTTCTGGTCCAGACGGCCATCCTCATCCTCTTGCTGCTCTTCGGCGACGTCGTCCTCGCTATCGACATAGACCCTGCCGATCTGCCATGGCTGCTGATACTCGGCTTGGCAGCCCTGGTCGTGATCGGGTTGGTGGTCGCGGTCCTGAAGATCAGGGCGCTCCGGGACCGTGTGGTCCCCGTGGTCATCGAGGCGTGGGGTGCCTTGAAGGTCGTGCTCCATCAGCCGTCGCGAGCGTTCGGGCTGTTCGGCAGCAACTTCGTCTACTGGAACGTGCTCGGAATCACTCTGTGGCTCACCTTGCAGGCCGTGGGGAGTGACCTCAGCTACGGATCAGCCCTGTTCGCTGCCGCAGGCACGAGCCTCCTCGCCGGTTTCATGCCTGTGCCCGGAGGCGTCGGTGTGGCGGAGGCGACCATGACTGCTTTGTTGGTCTCGTTCGGTGTCGATGAGTCGACGGCCTTCGCGGTCACCGTGGCCTACCGCGTGATCACGTTCTATCTACCGGCTCTGGAAGGGTTCTTCGGCGCCCGTTGGCTGGGGAAACACGGATACGTATAGATATCCAGGTCAATCGTGGGCCATCATGTCGATGGCCACTGTGGCAGTGAGTATCAGAATCGGGTCCTGACCGGGCTCGATTTCGACCCCGTACGTGTCGCGAACCCGGAACCACTTCTTCGACACTTCGGCGACCTTGTCACCACCGTTGGAGATCTCGTATTCGTGGTCGACGAGATTCCCCTGAGCTTCGAGTTCCACCCCGCTCGCAGTCGTGATCGAAAATCTCTCCCGCAGTGGCGTGATCATCGCCTTCTTGATCGTGGCCATGGTCGACCCATCCGGAGCCTCGACCTCCATGACCTCTCTCACTCGCACCGGGCGATCCTGGATCTTGGCCACTTCGTTGCCTTGTGGGTCCTCGAATACGAGTGTGCTTCGAACCCGAAGCGCCTTTCCGTTGACCTTGAAGGCCCGCTCGCCCCGATCCGTCTCGATCCAGAAGTCGTCCCCGATGGAGACCAGCTTCTCCCGCATCTGATAGTGCACGGCGTTTCCCCCGACACCGAACTCCTGACGGTCCTCCTGACGCTCTTCTCGCCGATCCTGCCGTCTGCCGCGCAATCCCATAACCAGGCTCCTGTGTTGCTTGCATCCAACTCAACGGCCCGCGGTCGCTCAAGGCATCACACACACTGGGCGAAATGTCTGGCGCGCTCAGCTTGGCGGTTCCACACCACCCGATTGCCGCACGGTCAGGGCACGAGGCATGGCGGGGTCCGGATGGGTCCCGCCTGCGAGTTGTTCGACGGGCTCGTCGGCGACCCGACGGCCATACCAGGTGGCGAGCGGCCCGGCCGTGAGCCCATGGGCGATCACCGATAGGAAGACGGTCCAGGTCGCCACCTCGATGAGCCTCTCGGAGGCAATGTCCCCGTGCTCGAGGGTCTCGAAAGCGATCAGGGTGAAAACAACGGAGGCCAACCCTCGGGGCCCGAACCACCCCATGAACACGATGGTTGCGGGTCGGAGTTTGGTGCCAATCATGGCGATAGCCACCGGCAACATGCGCACGAGAGTGAGGCTGACGACCGCATAGAGGATGGGTATCCACGAGACCTCGCCGCTCAGCTGCGGAGCGAGCAGAAGCGCGCCGAATATGGCCCACACCAGGAACGAGGCGAATAATCCGAGATCGTCGGTGAACTCGACCGGTTCTCGGAGACGGCCCCTGGAAATCGCGGCGAACACGAGACCTGCCACGAACGCAGCGACGAAGCCGTTCCCGCCCGCCGCCACGGCACCGCCGTAGGACAGGAGTGCAGTCGCCAGCACTGCGAGTCGCTCGGAGACATGGGATGTCCATCCCCGCGCCTTGGCGTGATCGATCAACCATCCCGCCCCCGACCCGACCAAAAGGGCGACAAGCACTCCGATAGCGAGGTCTACCGCCGACTCGGTCAGCCAATTCGCCGGTCCGACTCCCTCTTGAGCGACGAGCTGAGCCAGGAACAAGGTCACCAAAGGCGTTGCCATGCCATCGTTCAGCCCACTCTCGACGTTGAGGGCGCGGCGGATTCGCCCCGGGACCGCGGGGTTTGTGAAGACCCCGAGACCCAGTGCCGCATCGGTGGGGGCGAGGATGCTGGCGGCTAGAGCAACTGCAACCCAGCCGGCGGCCGGAACCAGCCACATGCCGGCACCGATGCCGGCGAGCACGGTGAGCGGGAACCCGATCAGGAGGAGTCGGATCGGCAAGCTCCCTTCCTCGCGCAGCTGGCGCCAGCGGAGCGTGGAGGCGTCGGCGAAGAGAAGAAGGGCGAGGGTCAGCTCGGCGATTCGCTTCACGGTCTCGGGATCGTCGACGCCTGCGAGCCATTCCGGGCTGCGAAGCCCCAGGACGAGCCCGGTCAACACGAAAACTATCGGCGCGGTGATCGACCGCCGGTCCAGCGGGGCGGCGATGAGGGAATAGCCGATGAAAACCGCCGCCAGGATCGTCAGCCCGATCACGGCTCTACTGAACGTGGGAGGGGGGTGAGGGACATCACCCGATGTATGCGAATGTCACTTCCGGCCGCGGTGCCGATCATGGGGCATTCCTAACAGGTCGGATACCCGCGTAGGGTGAAAGACAACCGGAGGAGGTCGACACATGGACGTGAACCCTGTGCCCGAGGCCTACGGATCGGTAACGGTTTCGCTGACCGTGAGCCCATGCCGGGAGGCAA
>CAWKEI010000003.1:0-177271 GCA_963848695.1 uncultured Acidobacteriota bacterium | reverse complement strand
GCGGTCGACGCAAGCTACGCCCGATTGGAGTGGCGACCGGGACCCGGTCACGTGAGCCTTCTCGGACGATGCCGGGCCGGCACCGTCCCGGCATCGTCCAATGCAGCCCCCGCTGCTCAACGGAGTTATGCCCGCCATCGGCCGATCGTCATCAGATATCTTCTGACATCTCGGCCCGGCCGGGCGTATCCACGGCATGAGTCTGATTCTCAGAGGTTGAGGTGGGCAGCACAGACACCCGGTTCCTCGATGCGTACAACCGCTTCCATCCCCATGTCTACGCCTACTGCCGTCGCCGCACCACAGCCGAGATGGTGGAGGACGCGGTTGCCGACACCTTCCTCACCGCCTGGCGGAAGTCGAACGCGATCCCGCCCGGCGACGAGGCCCTCCCCTGGCTGTACGGGGTTGCCTATCGAGTCCTCACCCATCAATGGCGCAGCGCATCGAGACGCGTCAGGTTGTCGCGAAAGCTTGCCTCCCTCGGGGTCACCGCCGTCAGCCTCCCCGAAGATGTGATGGTGATGCGCCAGGAGTCGCGTCAGCTCCTGGGCGCGCTGGGGGCGCTGAATCGCACCGACCAGGAGATCCTTCGCCTGACGGCTTGGGAAGAGCTCACCGGGGCCGAGATCGCAAACGTTCTCGGGATCAGCCCCGGTGCCGCCCGACAACGTCTCTTCTCGGCCAAGAAGAAGCTGGCCGACGAGTACAACCGTCTGGAGAACAGACGGACCGGCTCCCCCGCTGCCGAGAAAGGAGGTGCGTGGTGATAACGGAAGAGCAGGCAATGAAGCTGCTGATCGAGTCGAACCCGGTCCCCGACCTTTCCGTCCTCGACCGGGACGATGTCCACCGCACCGCGCTCCTCGCCGAGCTCGACAGGAGGAGCCCTCAGATGACCGAACTCAAGCAAAACAAGCAACAGAGCTTGTCGACCCCGGACCGTCGCAAGCTGGTCACAGCCCTCGCCATCATGGCGGTCGGTGTGGTGGCAGTGATCCTGGTGTGGAGGGGTGGCGAGCCCAACCCCGTAGCCACCGTGGAAGCCTATTTCGAGACGTACAACAATGGTGATGTCGAAGCGACCCTCGACTTCTTCGTCGACGAGGGAGGCGAGTTCAACATCGAGACCCAGCCGCCCGACACCCCTTACGAAAACTCCGGCTTCGCGGACACAACCGAGCACCTCGCCTGGTCGGTGGCCGCGGAGACGATCCTCACCGATCGCGAGTGCTCGGTCGTGGATGGCTCGACGGATCGGTTCGTGTGCACCTTCATGATCGAAGACATACACCGAAAGACCGCCGGATACCCTGCCCTCCACGGCTTCTTGGAGGTCAAGGTCGAGAACGGCCGGTTTGTCGACTTTGCAAACACGATCGTCCTCTCCGAGGAGGGGGCCGCCTTCACCGACTATCTCGATTGGCTGGCCGGCACCCACCCTGAGGAGTCTGAGGTCGCAGCTCGAACCGAGTGGGCCTCGGTCGAGGAAGCGGTCGAGTCGGGAGAAGCGCGGGTTCGATACGTCGCAGAGTGGTCCGAATCCCTCGACGAACAGGCCGGGTGACGTCGTCGGCCGGGCTCAGTCCCCGGAATCCGCCTCCGCGACCGACCCGGGACCACGACCCATCTCCCTGACGAAGTTGGTGAAGATGCCGGCTGGGGAGGTGAGAAGGAGAAGCACCAACACCTGGAGCATCGCCAGGCTCGCCCAGAAGATATTGGCGATCTGGAGGGCCCCGAGTACCACGCCCGTCGTCACGTAGACCTTCAACGACAACGGGTCCCACACCTCGGGGTCGGGCCGGCGGACCCGTAGCAAATCGAAGACTTCGAAGGTCAGGAACATCGCCGAACCAATTCGGATCGTCGTCATGTCGTCCTGGGTGAAGGTGTGGATCGGCACCAACGCGAGACACAGGAAGGCAATGGTCAATGCGTGACGAACGATGGTCTTGACCCGCCAGAGATTGACCGGGTCCCATCCCGAGGGGTCGTCCCGGAGCCAGGCGATGACCGCCCCGAATCCGGCGAGGCTGACCGATAGACCGGCGATCGTCGTGAAGAACGGCTGTCCCTCCACGGCGGAGATGTTATGAAAGACGCGGCGTGGATCGGCGGACCTAGATCGAGGCACCGGCACAACCCCCGAGGAGTAGGTTCGACGGCGAAAGGAGGAAGCGTGTTCGCAAACACACCCATCGAAGCCACTCTCCCCGCCTCCGATCTGGAGCGGGCCAAGCGCTGGTATTCCGAGAAGCTCGGGTTGGAGCCGGTGGAGGAGGACGAGTACGGCGGGGCCCACTACGAAGCCGGCGGTTCGCAGTTCGTCGTTTTCCTCTCGCCGTTCGCTGGAACCAACCAGGCCACCGCGGCCGGGTTCAACGTCGACAACTTCGACGAAGTCATCGATCAGCTGCGGTCGAAGGGGGTCACCTTCGAAGAAGTCGATTTCGGCGAATTGGGGAAGACGGTCGACGGGGTCATCTCCATCGCCGGACGGGGCGAACAAGGCAGCCTGGTTCAAAGACTCCGAAGGGAACATTCTCTCCGTCGGCACCATGTGACACGGCCGGGCGACCCGACGCGTCCAGGTGTCGACGTAGCGTCGGAGACCCAGTCCCCTTCCAGGGGCAGCCCGGCGTCTTCCCAGTCGGTCAATCCCCCCGAGTACCGCCTCACGTTGTCGAAGCCTGCCTCGAGAAGAGCCCAATAGAGGGCGATGCTGGAATGGCATTCCGGGCTGGTGCAATACACCACGACCTCGTCGTCGGTGTCCAGCGAGGCGAACAGCTCCTCCGGAGTGTTGAAATGCTCGGAGCCAGGGATGTGCTTCGCCCGGAAAGCCCACTCGTTGAGAGCCATCACCAGGCGGAATCGATCGCCACGGTTGATCTTGGCCCACAGCTCATCGCGGTCGATGGTCCTGACCTGATCCGAAGGCGGTGGCTGCGTCATCGCCGAGTGATGATGGCACGTACTCAGTGCCCGTCAGCCATGCCGTCACCGTTAACGTGACCTGTTCAGGGAGGTAGGGCGAGTGGCGGAGGGAGAAACGATGCAAGGAACCTTCACGATCCTGTTCACGGATCTCGAAGGCTCCACCGATCTCCGGGTGCGGGTGGGTGACGCCACCGCCAACGAGATCATCAACCTTCACGACGAATTGGTCCGTTCCCGACTGGAGATCGCCGGCGCGGTCGAGACCAAGTCGCTGGGCGACGGGTTCATGGCGCTGTTCACCTCGGCCAACCAGGCGATTCAGGCCGCCACCTCGATCCAAAGGGCCATCGAGGATCACAACCGGGCCAACCCCGACATGACGCTGTCGGTGCGGATGGGTCTGAACAGCGGCGACGTCACCCAGGCGTCGCGGTGACGCCCATGGAACCGCGGTCCACGCCGCCTCCCGGGTCGCCGACAAGGCTCAGGGCGGTCAGATCCTGGTCTCTCAAGTGGTCCAGGACCTCGCCGGCACGCTGGGCGACACCCGGATCGTCGACCGGGGTCTGTTCTGGCTCAAGGGCTTCCCCGACCGATGGCGGCTCTTCGAGGTGCTGTGGAGAGACAAGGCGGCCGACGGGGAGAGGGTGACCAGGGAGACCCGTGCCGCCTCGGCTGCTGCCTTCGACGCCCGCACCGCCCGGGCCCAGGGTCCCGTGATCGGGCGGGCCCGCGAGCTGGAGGTCGTTTCCCAGCAGCTGCTGGCCACCCCGGCCACCGGTCTCACCGCGGTGGTTCTCGAGGGTGAGGCCGGCATCGGCAAGACCAGGATGCTCGAGGCCACCGCCCAGCTGGCCTCCGAGCAGGAGCAACCGTTCTTCGTCCTCGACGTGGCCGCCGACGAAGAGCTCCGGGGCCCGTTCCTCCTCTTTCGCTCCCTGCTCACCTCGCCCCAGATGGCCTCCGTCGCCCGGGAAGCCAGGGCCGGCGAGCCGCTCGAGGCGGCGCAGGAGGCGATCTCGGGACGGAGCCAGCGCATGGAAGGCCTCTCCCCCCAGGAGCAGATGCTGCGCACCTTCGACGAGGTGGCCACCACCATCCTCGCCCTCACCCGGGAGCGTCCCGTTCTCCTGATGCTCGACGACCTGCAATGGGCCGACGACGACAGCATCCAGCTGATCCGCTACCTGGTGCGGACCATGGGATCCGCCCCCCTCTTCCTCCTCATCAGCCTCCGCCCCTACTCCGACTCGTCCACCGGTGGGGCCTCCAAGCTGATCGCCGACCTGGACCGGATGCGGGTGACCCAGGTGCTCCGTCTGCAGAGGCTGACCGAGCGCCAGAGCGGCGAGCTGTTGGAGAGCCTGCTCGGTGCCCCGGCCGACGAGTCGACCGTGAACAGCCTCCACTCCCGATCCGAAGGCGTCCCCTTCTTCCTCGAGGAGCTGACCCGGGCCTATCGAGAGGCCGAGGCCCTGCAGCTGATCGACGGCACCTGGACCCTGACCAAGCTCAGCGGGCCCGCCGTCCCCTCCTCGATCCAGAGCCTGGTCGAGCGGAGGCTGGCCCAGCTCACCGAGGACTGCAGATCGCGACTCGCCGACGCCGGGGTCCTGGGCCGACGATTCCGGCTGGCCGACCTGGCCCGGGTCCTGACCCGGATCGATGGAGGTCACCCTTTCGGAGTTGCAGGTCGGCGAAGACCTGCGCAACGCGGTCGACCTGGGCCTGATCGTGGCCGAGCGAGCCGGCACCGGATACGACTACTCCTTCTCCCACGACCAGATCCGGGCCTCGCTCCTCGCCTCACTCCCCCGGCAGCGAAAGCGGGACATCCACCAGGCGATCGCAGAGCACCTGGCGGCCGAGGGCGGGGAGCAGAGCCTGTCCATGCTTGCCCATCACGCCCTCGAGGCCGGAGACCAGGTGCTGGCGATCGACAGTGCCATTCGGGCGGCGCAGACCGCGGTCGCGATGTCGGCGCCCGAAGAGGCGGTCCGTCTCATCGACGCCACCCTCCCCGCCGCCTCCGAGCCCGAGAAGCGGATCGAGATGCTCCGGATCAAAGACGACGCCCTCGCCGTGATGGAGCGAGGGGTGGAGCGGATGGCCAATCTCGCCGAGATGACCGCCCTCAGCGGGGCGGTCGCCTCACCCGCCCTCGACGCCGAGGTGAGGCTGCGACGGGCCTCGGCGGCGCGGGCCAGCGAGGACTTCGACCTGGCTGCCGAGCTGGCCCAGACGGTGTGTGTCTCCGCCGAGGACTCCGGTGACCGGAGCCTCGAGCTGTCGGCGTGTCTCGAGCTGGGACAGGCCATCACCAAGTCGCCGATCGGTGAGGGGTACATCACCGCGGTGGAGGTGGACGTCGACGCGGCCGAGGACGCCTACCAGCGTGCGCTGGGGATCGCCCGTGAGATCGGCGCCCGCTCCCAGGAAGCCGACGCCCTCCGCGAGCTGGCGATGATCGCGGCGGGGAGGGTGAAGCTGGCCGCCATGGGTCTCCAGGAGGACGGAACCTCGAAGCTGGAGATCCTGATGCAGGCACCGGAGCTGTTCGCCCCGGCCAAGGACCTGGCCGAGCAGGCGCTGCACATCTATGAGGAGATCGGCGACCAGCAGGGCTCGATGTCGGCGCTGATCACCCTGGCCTATGCCCACGTCGCCGATCCGACAGCCCAGGGGATGGCCGGTCGCATCGAGCACGTGCGGGCCCTGCATCTCAGCCGGAAGGGAGAAATCACCGAGAGTCAGTCGGCTATCGACGAAGCCCAGGGGCTCTTCGCCATCGCCACCTACGCCCGGCTCAACGTCCAGCCCGGGCTCGCCCTGCTGCGAGGACGTGAGGCGTTCGACGCGGCTCGGGCCATCGGCGACCGCTGGCTGGAAGCCCTGGCCGCCGGCGGGATGGCGATGACCTGTCTTCAGGTGGGCGGCGACGACGAGTGCGTCGCATGGCTCGACCGGGCCGCGACCGCGGCGATGGCGGTGGCCTCGACCTCGATGGCCCGACGGTTGGAGATGTGGCGGGGTGCCCACGCCGCGGCGCTCGACGACGTCGAAGCGATGAGTCGCCATTTCCGGCGCGCCGCCGAGCTGGCCGGGCAGAGGAGCCCCGGCGAGCGATGCGAGGCATTGGCGAATCTCGGCTTCGAATACGCCCGTATCGCGGCATTCAAAGGTGACACCACCCTCATCGAACCGGCCCGAGAGGCTGCGAATGAGGCGATGGAGCTCTCCCGTCAGCTGAAGGGCCAGCTGCCCTGGGGGGCGGTGGCCCACGCCACTCTGGCCCTGGTCGCCGAGGCGGAGGGAGATCCGACCACTGCGGCAGACGAGGCCCGCAATGCCCTCGACATCGACGGGGAGACCTATCTCAACTACTACGTGCCCATCCTCTGGGTGGCAGCCCGGATCCTGATCGTCGGTGACCAGCCGGAGGCGGCCAGTCTCAGCGCCCAGATCATCGCCGGGATCTCCTACCTGGGCATGTCCCTCGGAGACGCCGAGCTGCGGGACAAGTGGTTCGCCACCCCGATGATCGCGGAGGTTTCCAGGATCGTTGGCTTCGACCCGGCCGAATCCCTGGCTACCGACGAGGAGGGAGGGCCGGCGTTGACGGAGGAAGACCTGGCGCTCCTTCGTGAGCTCGCCTCGGGGTCGTCCGACCGAAGCCCGGAAGTCGACGACCTCCTGGCCAGGCTCGGGGTGGCCACCGAGAACGAGGCGATCGAGTATGCGATCAAGGCCGGTGTCACATGGCAGTGAGGGTCGTCATCGATAGGCGGCGCTGCATCGGCGCCGGCACCTGCATCGTTCTCGCCCCGTCGGCCTTCCAGTGGAGAAAGGGCGACTTCCTCAAGCCCGAGCTCATCGATGCGACAACGGTCGACGAGGACACGCTCCGGGAAGTCGCCGCAGCCTGTCCCACCCAGGCCATCGTCCTCGAGGAAGTCATCGAGTCGCTGTCAGGCGGTGACTCGCCCGGCTGACATCGCCTGGCGTGTAACTTCGCCCGGATTACGGACACTCCAATCGAACCGGCAGCGCTGAAACCATTCCCCGATGGGGACGGTCCCAAGGTCGCAGTCCTGGGCGGTGGAGTCGCCGGGATGAGTGCCGCCCACGAATTGATCGAGCGCGGCTTTCGGGTGGCCGTGTTCGAGAAACAGCCCGAGCTGTGCGGGGGGAAGGCCCGAAGCATCCCGGTGCCGGTGGGCGGGCTGAGCGGGTCATGCCCCGACGCCTCCGGTGCGAAGGGCTACCTACCCGGCGAGCACGGCTTCCGCTTCTTCCCCCGGTTCTACAAACACGTCACCGACACCATGAGCCGGATCCCATTTGGGAACGGCCACGTGATCGACAACCTGGTCGACACCACCAGAGTGCAGCTCTCGATCTATGGCAAGGCCTCGATCGAGATCCCGGCACGCTTTCCCCGAGACGAAGGGGACTTCGAGAAGATCCTCCAGGATCTGCTCTCCGATCTTCCTGCGGAGATGGGTCTGGAGGAGGGCGAGGTCGATTTCTTCGTGGACAAGCTCTGGCAGGTCTATTCGAGCTGTGACGCCAGACGGGAGGAGATCTACGAGACGATGGGCTGGTGGGAGTTCGTCGACGCCGACAACAAGTCGAAGGGGTATCAGAAGTTCCTCGCCGAAGGGCTCACCCGCTCGCTGGTGGCTGCGAACGCCCATCTCGCCAATGCTCACGTCGAAGGCGACATCGGGCTGGCCCTGATCCTGGACCTGATCACCCCCGGCCCGAGCACCGATCGGGTCCTCAACGGGCCGACCAACGAGGTCTGGCTCCACCCCTGGCTGGAGTATCTGCGGTCCTCGGGTGTCGAGTACCAGTTCGACCGTCACATCGACCGCATCGTCTGCCGATCCCATGCTGGCCGGCCCGGCGGGGTCATCGAGGCCGTCCACATGTCAGACGCGGCAGGCAACTCCTTCATCCTCGACGACGCCGACTACTACATCGCCGCGCTGCCGGCGGAGAAGATGGCGCTCCTGCTCGACGATGGAATCCTCGCTGCCGACAGCTCCCTGGAAGGGATCAAGTCGATCGCCACCGGCTACGTGGAGTGGATGAACGGCATCCAGTTCTTCCTGAAAGAGGATGTGCCCCTGGCCCATGGCCACACCATCTACCTCGACTCCCCATGGGCGCTCACCTCGGTCTCCCAGCAGCAGTTCTGGGCCGACTACGACCTCGCCGAATACGGCGACGGCAACGTCAGGGGCGTGATATCGGTGGACATCTCCAACTGGCATCAGCCCGGAACACCGTGGACAAAGCGGCCAAGTACTGCACCGCCGACGAGATCAAGATCGAGGTTTGGGAGGAGCTGAAGCGCTCACACTCCCTCGACGAGCAGCCGCTGACCGACGACATGCTGTACTGCTGGTTCCTCGATCCCGACATCACCCGGGAGCAATTCGTCGCCTCGCTCCTCCCCGGTTTCATCCCCGACACCGATGTGCCCGATGAGCGAGAACGCCGAGCCACTGTTCGTCGCCTACCTCAACACCTGGCGTCTCCGCCCCCAGGCCTTCACCCAGATCTCCAACTTCTTCCTCGCCTCCGACTACGTGCGCACCTTCACCTCGGTGGCGACCATGGAGGCAGCGAACGAGGCGGCGAGACGTGCCGTCAACGGGATCATCCAGCACTCGGGTCACCGTGCGTCGCTGTGCCGGCTCTGGAACGGCACCGAGCCCGACCTTGCCTTCATCTTCCGCTTGGAGGACCACTACCGCTACCAGCGGGGCCTCCCCTGGAAGGGCCCGTCCCCTCTCGCCCGGAGGATCACCGAGGTGGTAGCTCGCGGCGGTCGTCTCACCAAGGTGGCGCGCCGCGCCCTCACTCGTTCCTAGACACCTGCCCCGTCTCCGCCTGGTGCAGCGCCTCCTGATGATCGCCGCTGAGGTCGGCGGCGAGGAACTCCTCGGTCTCGGGGATGGCGATGTGCAGCTCGGATTCGACGTGGATCCCCACCTCGAGAGGACCGGCCACCATGTCCAGCACATGGCCTCCGAGATCCCGATCCTCGGAGAGGAAGTGGAAGTGATAACCGGGCACATTGACCGCCCGGGCATATAGGGGTGCCCAGAACCCGACCAGGGTCCCCTCGATGTCGACGACCCTGAACTCGCTCTGGTGGGCGGTGGCCTCCAGCAGGTTCTCGCCCGATTCGGCGGCGCAGGCGGCCCGCAGGGACAACCTCTCGAATTGGCCCGAGGCCTGGATTCCGACGAAGAGATTCTCCGACGGTCTCGACGCATCCAACGCTGTCGTCAGATCGGCTAGTGATCCCGCTTCCGTGGTCAGGGTCAGATCGGGCTGGAAATGGGTGACCACCGCGAACGGGACCCGGGCGTCGTCAGGTGGTGAGGTGACCACTCCCCCGCCAGTGGCTCGGTAACAGACTCCGTCGAGCATGATCAGCTCTCCGTCGAGACCCTCGAAGGTCCCCAGACCGAAGTCGCCGTTCCGCTTCAGGTCCCGGACCGTGACCGCCCCTTGAAACACGCCCTGGACCAAGGCGTTGGAGGTCGATACCTGGAACAAGGAATGGCGCTCGAGGTCGAAGGCCGTAGCCAGGGCACGGTCGACCACTGTCGATAGGGAGTCTCCGGTCTGCTCGGACTCGTCCGAAAGCGCCTTCCACACACTCTCGGATATCTCGGCGTTCAGTCGCGGCGGCATCGGGGCGAGACTACCGAAATCCGCCATGCATCTTGATGCTATGATGCCGCCATGCCCAAGACGCGAACCACGCTGACCATCGATGAGGACGTCCTCCGCGCGGTGAAGATTCGGGCTGCTCGAACAGGGAGGGGAGAAAGCCAAGTGATCGAGGATGCAATTCGACGGGATCTTGGTCTCGATCTCCTCGACCAACTCTGGGCACGCAACGACATGGCCGAGGATGACGCAATGGAACTAGCCATCCGGGCCCAGAAGGCTGCTCGCAAGAGCACCAAGCGTTGAAGGTCGTCCTCGACGCGAACGTCCTCATCTCGGCCCTACTCTCGCCCTCCGGGGCTCCGGCACAGCTCGTTCGGCTCTGGTTGGAAGGTGAATTCGACCTCATCTGCTCGGGTCGCCTCCTTGGTGAGTTGGAACGGGCATTCGCCTATCCCAAGCTGAGCAAGCACATCCACCACGACGAAGCCGCAGCCTTCCTCGAACTCCTCAGCCGAAGTGCTGTGCTGGTGGACGACCCCGTGCTACTGCCGAGCGTTTCGTCTCCCGATCCCGACGACAACTACCTCATCGCCCTCGCAGAGACCAATCGGGCCGTCCTGGTGTCCGGTGACCAGGACCTGTTGTCCGTCTCGACGCTTATCCCGGTTTTCTCACCGAGGGCATTCCTCTCCCAACTCTGAACCGGTCCTTGGCCGGGGACTGAAACCGTAGAGCACCACGGATGCACCCGGGCCTAACTAACACCAACCTCTCCGAGATCCTCCACCACAACATCGGCGCCCGCCTCCTCCAGCGCTTCGCGGTTGCTGCCCCGGTCGACTCCGATCACACCGCCGAAGCCACCGGCGCGGCCGGCCGCCACCCCGGACACAGCATCCTCGACCACCACGGCGAGTCGCCGGTTCCACTCCCAGCCGGGACGCCGCCTCGAGGAAGATCGCCGGGTCGGGCTTGCCGGGGAGACCGAGTCGGGCGCACTCGTTGCCGTCCACCACCGCGTCGAATATCGCTCGGATCGACCCCGGCCGACCCGAGCACCGCCGCCGCGTTCCGGCTCGAGGTGATCAGGGCGACGCCCAATCCGGCGGCCCGGAGCTGGTCGATCAGATCCAGCGTCGACCGATAGGGCTCCACCCCACCCTCGGCCAGCGCCTCGAGGAACATCTCGTTCTTCCTGTTGCCAACGCCGCACACCGTCATCTCCTCGGGCGGGTCGTCCGGTGTCCCCTCGGGCAGCTCGATCCCCCGCGAGGTCAGGAAGTCCCGAACCCCGTCGTATCTCGGCTTGCCGTCGACATGGGTCAGATAGTCGGTCACCTCGTCGAAGCGGGGAGCATCCGACCCGATCTCGTCGAGGAAGGAGTCGAACGTCTCCCTCCACGCCCGGCGATGGACCGGGACCGAGTCGGTGATCACCCCGTCCATGTCGAAGATCACCGCCCGGCATCGCCCGGTGTCGATGACGACCTTCCCGTCCTCGACCCGGAGCAGCGTGCTCAGCCCTTGACCCCGGTGGCGGCCACCCCCTGGACGAAGTAGCGCTGGAAAACGAAGAAGACGATGGCGATGGGAATGGTGGTGATCAGGGTGCCGGCCAGGATGGTGTTCCAGGGCTGGGCCTCACCGAACGAAGCCCTGCAGGTTGGCCAGACCCAGCGGGAGGGTGGCCAGCTCTGGAGCACCGGGCACCGCGATCAGCGGATGGAGGAACTCGTTCCAGATCCCCTGCACCGAGAGAATCGTCAGGGCGATCACACCCGGCGCGGCCAACGGCAACATCACCCGGGAGAAGGTCTGCCAGGCTGTCGCCCCGTCGATGGCAGCCGCCTCGATCAGCTCGTCGGGGAGCTGTTCGAAGAACTGCTTCATCAGGAAGATGGCGAAGGCGTCGAACATGAGGGGGAGAATCAGCCCGGCGTAGGTGTTGAGCATCCCCAGTTGCTTGAGGATCAGGAACTTGGGAATCAACAACACCACTCCGGGCACCGCCAGGAGCACGATGATCAGAGCGAACAGGATCTGCTTGCCCGGGTAGGACATCTTGGCCAAGGGCGTAGCCGGCCATAGAGGCCAGGAACACCCGTCCCAGAGTGGCGATCACCGTCACCACCGTCGAGTTGAGGAACCATCTCGGGATGCGCACGCTTTCGGTGTTCAAGCCTCTGATCCCATTGAGCGTCCAGCCCCCGTACTCGGGGTCGGCCCAGAGCTGGATCGGGTTGGCCTGGATGTCGGGCAGCGTCTTGAACGAGCTGACCAGCGCCAGGACGAAGGGGAAGATGAAGATCAGGGCGAAGAAGATGAGAACCGCATACCCCAGCAATCGACGCCAGCCTCCTCCCTGGCCCATACGCGGAGCAGTCGCCGAGGTCATCAGACGTCTCCCGTAGATCGCATCATCCGCCGCTGAATGAAGCGTGGAGGCGGCGATCACCACCAGCAACAGCATGGAAATAGCCGCAGCCGAGCGCGGCCTCGGAGTTTCTGAACGACTGGAAGTAGATGAGGAAAGACGGGGTCAGCGTCGTCTTCTGCGGGCCACCGAAGCTCGAGACGTAGATCTGCTCGAACACTTGCCACGTAGAGATGAGGCCGATGGTGACCACGAAGAAGATGGTCGGCTTCATCAGCGGGACGGTGATATGCCTGAAGGTCTGAAAGGTGGAGGCTCCGTCGACCTTGGCGGCCTCCTCGACCGACTCGGGGATCGACTGGAGGCCAGCGAGGAAGATCAGCATGAAAGTCCCGATCGACGTCCAGGTGACGAGGAGGATGATGGCGAACATGGCCACGCTGGGGCCGGCTATCCATTGCCAGAAAGTCACACCCATGAACTCGTTCTCCACCATCCAGACCGGCGGCTCCTCGATTCCGATCCCGCCGAGGGCGATGTGGAACAGGCCGTTGGCGTTGCCGAACCAGTTGATCGCCTCGCCGGGGAGAATGGCGTTGATCGCCCCCTGGGTCTGGAACAGGAACACGAAGATCAGGGTCACCGCGATCGAGCTGGTGATCGAGGGAAAGTAGTAGGAGGTGCGGAAGAACCCCTTTCCCTTGAGAAACCTGTTGTTGAGGATGACCGCCAGGACGAAGGCGATGGTGGTTTGCATCGGGACCACGAACAGCACGTAGTAGAAGTTGTTGCGGATGGAGAGGGCGAAGTCGGTGCGACGGACCCCGTCCTCGAAGAGCAACTCGTTGTAGTTCTCGAACCCGATGTATTCGGTGTTGAACGGGGAGACCAAACCACTCCAGTCCCGCAAGGCACCCATGCCGTCAGCACGATGGGGATGGCCACGAAGACGAGCAGCCCGATGAAGGCAGGGGCGCTGAACAGCCAGCCCAGCCCCGATGCACCCTTGAGCTGGGTGCCGCGGCCTACCTTGAGCGGTCCCGTCGCCGGGGCCGCCTCCGACACGGTGGGCGGGGTCTCTACCGCCATCGCCCGCCTCCGGGGGCCGGGTCACAGACCCGGCCCCCCGAAGCTGTCCTCATCCTTCGAGGACCCCCTCCCCCGCCGCCGTGGTGTCGGCGATCACCTGATCGAGGGTCATGTTCCCGTCGACCACTCCTTCCAGACCCGGGTTGAACACACCGAGAACGTCGCCGAAACCGGGGACGAACCCCCAGCGATGGGCGTAGTCGGCGCCGGCAACGAAGGCCTCGAGGTCGGGATGCGTCCCGGTCCATTCCTCGGCCGCCGACTCACGGGCCGGCATGACGGTGAAGGCCTCGGTCCAGGCCAGCGAGCCCTCCTCATTGGTGAGCGCCTCGACCAGAGCCCATGACGCATCCGGGTTGGCCGCATCGGCGGCCACCCCGTAACAAACGGTGAAGGCGAAGGTGCCCGGGCCAACCGGGCCGCTGGGCAGCTCGGCGACCGCGTAGTTGGCATCGGGGAAGTCGGCCTCCATTGCCGGGGGCAGCCAGTTGCCCTCGATCACCATTGCGGCCTTGCCCTGCCCGAAGGCCTCACCGGCCCAGCCTGCGTCGACCGCCCCCGGCTTCACCGCGTAGCCGTCCTGGTACAGGCCGGCCACGAACTCGAGCGCCTCCCGGGCCTCGGGGGTGTCGAGGGTCATGGCGGTGTTGTCCTCGTTGGTCATCGCCGCCCCGTTCTGGAACATGAACGCACCCCAGCGGGGGTACTCCACCCCCATGCTCAAACCCGCCTGAGCGGTCCCGGCGGCGATCGCCGCCGCATCACCGGTGGTCAGAGCCTCGGCTGCCGCCGCCAGCTCCTCCCATGTGGTGGGCACTGCCACTCCTGCCGCCTCGAGAACCTCCGGGTCGTAGATCAGACCCAGCGTGGAGAAGTCCTTGGGCGGGCAGTACCAGGTGCCGTCGTAGGTGAAGGCCTCCCGCAGCGACGGGTAGATGTCATCGGGATTGCTCACGGCCCCTTCGGGCACCGGGGCCAGGGCCCCGGCATCGGCCAGGTCGGGCAGCCGGAAGCTGTCGACGTAGAACACGTCGGGCGGGTCCCCCGAGGTCAGCGCAGCCTGGAGGGCCACGTCGTACTCGGCCTGGGGTTGGAAGCTGGCCACCGCCCCGGTCTCCTCGGAGAACTGGGTGACCAGATCGGTCAAGGCCTGATTCTCGGCGTCCGAGGACGACCAGCCCCACAGGCTGAGCTCGACCCCTTCCAGATCCGGTGCCCGCCCCGGCTTCCCCTTCGGTCGTCTCGGTGGTGGCCACTCGGCGGTTGTCGTATCCGCGCCCCCACCGTCGCCACAGGCGGCGACGAGAGCCATCAGGAGCACCAGGACCACGAAAGTCCTGTGTCTCATACTTATCCTCCTCCGTTGTGGTCGGCCCGTGGGGCTTCTGCCTCGCGGGCCGGCTTGCCTCCACGGACTTCCCTCTCGTGCCGGGTACCCCGGTGCACGAAGGAGAAGCCCAGGGAATCCCAATGATCCGGGAGCCGGGCGATGGTCTGAGGTCCGTCCTCGGTCAGATGAAGACCGCCGAACCCGATGAGCGCCGCCTGCAGCAACCCGCCCTGGGTGGCGGCGTGGATCCCGTGATGCGAGTTCGACATCGAGTCTTCGAGATCGATGGCGGCGGCCCTCCGGAAGTAGTCATAGGCCTGTTCGGGTCGCATCCGCGATCGAGGCGGCGACCGAGTGCATGGCCAGGCTCAGCGACGATCCGTGGTCGGTCCTCGGGCCGTAGTAGTCGAGGTTGGCCTCGACCAGCTCCCGTGTCTGCAGGGCGTCGAGCAGGACCAGACCCATCACCACGTCGGCCTGTTTGGTGATCTGGCTTCGCTCCAGCCGCTTCTCCCCGAAGATGGCGTGGAGCGGGGCGCCTCTCGGCTCGAACCGGGATAGGTCGACTTGCTCGAGGTCGAAGTACCCATCGTGCTGCTCGAAGACCCCGTCGGGGCCGGGACGGGGATCCAGCTCCTCGGCCAGGGCGAGGAAGCTCTCCTCCCAGCCGTCGGGCAGCTCGAGACGCTCGAGACCAGGTCTTCCCGCCCGGCGGCATGGCGGACCGCGGTGCGGAGATGCCAGGCGGCCATCGCATTTGTGAAGAAGTTGTCGTCGACTCCGACGTGGTACTCGTCGGGCCCGATCACGTTTCGCAGATGGGCCCGTCCCTCTCGGTCGACCTCGGCCCGGGATTGCCAATAGCGGGCGCCGTCGAGGGTCATCTCCGCTCCCTGTTCGGCGAGGAAGTCCCGATCGTTGGTCCATCTCAGGTAGTGGTCGACGGCATAGGCGACATCGGCGACGATGTGCTCCTCGATCTCGCCGGTCCGGATCCGGATCTTCTCCCCGTCGGCAGTTTCGCCCCAGTCCGGGGTCACCTCGTCACCGGTGCCGGCCGACTCCCAGGCGAAGAAGGCGCCCGCCCTCCCGTATCGAGCCGCCTTGCGTCTGGCGCCGTCGAGGCCGCGATATCGGTAGCCGAGATGGGCCCGAGCCAGATCAGGCTGGGTCATGGTGAGGTAGGGCATCACGAAGATGTCGGTGTCCCAGAAGACGTGGTGTCGGTAGCCATATCCGGTGAGAAGGCGGGCCCCGATTCCGGCACGATCCGACGACCGGGGAGCGCCACCGATGACGTGAAAGGCGGCGAAGCGGAGGGCCTGCTCGGCGAAGGGATCGCCGGAGACCTCGATCCCACTGGTCTCCCATCGCCTCGCCCATTCGGCGGCAGAGGCGGCGGCGACCTCATCGAAGCCGCCGCCGGGTATCTCTGCGGTTGTCGCCCCCTTGTCCCCACGAAACACCGTGTACTTGGTGAAGCTGAGCCATTCCCCCGGCGCCAGGTCGAGATTGGCGGTGAGCCGGGGACGGCGGGAGTGGTTGGCCAGACCAAGCGGGCCTAAGCCGCGAACAACACACGTGGCGGTCACCGCCGCCTCGCCATCGTTGGACTCGGCTCGCATGTCGAGCCGGTCGGGCGCGGTCCGCTCCCAGTCGAGACGCCGCCACGGAGCCCCGAACGGGCCGGCGATCGTCCCGTCGAGCCCGGTCTCCACTCCGACCTGGATGTCATCGGTGAGCGAGGTGACCTTCACCTCCATCGCCGCAAGCTCGGGGACGGCCATGGAGAGGAGACGGCGAAACTCGGCGCGGATGACCCCGGTGCCCGGGCCTCGCCAGACGACCCGGCGGGAGAGGACCCCGGTGCGGAAATCGAGGATCCGCTCATACCCCAGCGGGATCCGGTCGTCGAGACCGAAGCGCACCCCGTCGACGGTGATGGTGACCCCCGTCCAGTCAGGCAACGGGGCGAGATAGGGCAGGTCACCGGGCGGGGTGACGAAGAGCCCGTGCATGAACGTGGCCGGGACCGAGTCCCCATAACCCTCCTCGAAGCTGCCTCTGGTGCCGAGATGCCCGTTGGCGATGCTGAACAACGACTCTTTCCACGGGACCCGCTCCGGCCAAACCCGATCCTCGGTGAGGAGCCAGGTGTCGGTCATATGGCTGCCCCAGTGCTGGACTCCCTGATCACCAGCTCCGGCTCGACCAGGTCGGCGCGACGGACGACCTCGTCATCCTCGAGGTCGTGCATCAGGAACTCGACGATCCTCCGTCCGATCTCTTCGATCGGCTGGCGGACCGAGGTGATGGCCGGGGTGCTGTACACGGCGGGGGGAGAATCGTCGAAACCGGTGACCGCCACATCCCGGCCAGGCTGAAGACCACGGCTGTTCAACTCGGCAACGACCCCGGCGGCGAGGACGTCTTGGACGGTGACGATCGCGGTCGGCGGGAGGACAGCGTCGAGGAGGAGTGACGCCGCCTCCCGTCCTGCCGCGAGATCGTTCTCGGTCCGGATCAGATGCCGGGCATCAAAGGTGAGCCCGGCTGCCTCCAGCCCTTCGGCGAAGCCGGAGGCGCGGTCGTCGCCAGAGAGCGAGCCCTTCGGCCAGGCGATGAGACCGAGACGGCTGTGACCCAGTTCGACCAGATGATCGACCGCGGCCCTGATCCCGGATCGGCCGTCGACATCGACCCAGGAGTGGCGGTTGGCGAGATCGGTTCGACCAAATGTGACGAAGGGCACTCCGGAATCGAGCAGGGCCTGAACTCGCTTGTCATCGTGCACCGTGCCGGACAGAAGAAAGCCATCGACCGCGCCTCGCCGGATCGCCTCCTCATATGCCTCGGTCTCGCTCTGGCCGCGATGCGGGGTGAACAAATGGATGTCCATCCCCGAGTCGGAGGCCCGCTCGGTGATCTGATGGAGGAAGGTGTCGAGGGCGAACCCGTCCCGGCCGGCCGGGATGCAGTATCCGATGGTGAAGGTGCGCCCCTGCGGCAGCGCCCGGGCGGCGCGGTTGGGGCGATAACCGAGCCGGTCCGCCGCCTCGACGACCTTGAGCCGGGTCTCTTCCGCGACTCGCTCCGGTGCGTTGAGTGCGTTGGAGACTGTGGAGACGGACACCCCGGTGGCCCGACTCACGTCCTTGATCGTGGTTCGAGAGCTCATCGCATCCCGTTCGCCAACATCGATGGCAAAAACGTTTTCGGAGGCCCTAAAACGTTTTTACAGTCAGAAGACAGGTCTGTCAACGGGGCTGCCCGCCGGCGGCGTATCTTGACTCGGCCGCTGCCCCCGCCTACCTTCTCCGATCAATGAAGGCCAGGCTCTCCACCGCCGCGATGTGCGCCATGTGTTCACATGGTGCGGATCCGACCTGAGCTAGCCCGAAACAGCGACCCTTCAGTCGACCCGCATCCCCCGGATGCGGGTCTTTGTCATTTCAGGACTCATGAACCCACTCATCCAACATCGATGTACATGTCCCCGGCCCGAGGCCTCGATGGCCCGGGCCACCCATGCATGTGCTGACATCGACAATGGAGTGATGAGATGACAACAGAGGTCAAGACCCTCAACGAAGTGAACCTGGCCGCAGTCGGTGGCCTGGTGGAAGCGATTCGGAACGAGCCGGCCACGGCCGACACGGTGTGGAAGGCGACAGTCGATTGGAAGCGCGGCTTTCAGTCGGAGGCAACGATCCGGGAGTTCGACCCGGTTCTCTCCGACGAGCCGTTGAGTCTCGGCGGTGAGGACAGCGCACCAAATCCGGTGGAACAGATCCTGGCGGCGTTGGGCAACTGCCTCGCGGTCGGCTACGCGGCCAACGCCTCGGTGGCCGGAATCGAGTTGAACGGTTTGCAGATCGATCTCGAAGGTGATCTCGACCTGCACACCTTCCTCGGGCTGGCCAACGAGAACGCCGGGTTCGAATCGATCGACGTGAAGGTGTCGATCGACTCCGATGCCCCGAACTCCGAGCTGAAGGAGCTGCACCGCAAGGTGGTGTCCACCTCACCGGTTGGGCATACCCTGCAGCGACCGATCCCGGTCAACATCGTCCTGGCCTAAGTCAAACCGAATGCAGGGCGTCATGAATACGTGACGCCCTGCATGACTAAACCCTCAGAATTCCAGCCAGGCCGTTTCTTCGAGAGAGTCGACGTCGCTCCTCAGAAGCCCCTTGGCCGACACTGTGTAGACACTGTCACCGATCACGAGCGAGCGCATGATCTGGGCTCGGTAGTCCGGGTACCCATCGCCGCCGGGGTGAACCACGCGATCGACTTCCGACAGATTTCCCTCCTCGTCGATGGTGAGGCCGACAGCGCCATAGAGCACGTTGTCGGTCTTCCCGTCCCACCACCACTGCTCGACCGGGACCATGGCCAACCCCGTCTGCTCCCAGTAAAGAAAGGCGTGATGGTCGTATTCGACAGGGGACGACGATGACTGGTTCAATGTGAACTGGTCGACCTTCGTGGGATCGGCCGGGTTGGTCACGTCGAACACCGTGACCTGGGTGCCCCTGACCTGACCGGTGTCGGTGGCATCCTGGCCGATGCCCAGGAGCAGACCGTCGCCGACCGGGTGGAGATAGGCCGAGTAGCCGAGGATCTTCAGCTCCCCCATCACCTGGGGCCGGGACGGGTCGCTGAGGTCGATGGTGTACAGCGGGTCGGTCTGACGGAAGGTCACCACGTAGGCCAGATCGTCGATGAACCGGACCGAGTAGATCTGCTCGCCTTCGCCGAGGCCATCGACCATCCCGATCTCGACCAGCTCGCCGTCGCCCTCCTCGAGCACGGTCACCCGTGACTCGGATTCGAAACCGCTTCCCCACCAGTTGGGGCTGGTGGTCGACGCCACCCGAAGCAGACCGTCGTGCTCGTCCATGGCGAACTGGTTGAGCAGGTACCCGGTGACCCGGCCGCTGGCGCGATAGTCGGTGACCTCGGGCCGGCTGATGTCGAACTTGTGGATCTCGGTGCTGATCTCCTCCGGTCGGTCTTCGACGATGCCGGTGCGGGCCCAGTCCCACGTCTGCCAGTTCTGGGTGGCGACGTAGAGGCTCTCGGCCGAGGCATAGACCGTCTCGCCCGTGGCGAGCACCCCGGTTGCGTCCACGACGGCAAGCCCGGAGCCGGCGTCGATGGTGACCACCGAGAGCATGTCGAGACCGGAGAACTCCTTGGGATGGGTCGCCCTCTCGCATTCGAACAGAGTGCCTTCTCCGGTTACCTCCCCACTTGCGTCGGTGACGAGGTAGAAGGGAATCCAGTTGTCGGCGCTCGAGTTGCGGATGATCTCGCGGTTGGCCTCGACCGCCTCTCGCTCGGAGCGAAGCCCGGAGCCGCTGGGGTAGCTCCACTCGAAGCCGACCGGTCCTGAGCTGAGCACCAAACGGACGGTGTCCTCGACCATCCGGGCGGAGATCAAGCGACCATCGATGGTCATCGTGCGGACGATCTCGGGGTCGCCACCAATGTCAACCTGAATCAGCTGCACGGTCGGAGAGTCGGGGACCGGCGCGATCATGGCATCGCCTTCGACCATCGGGACGACCGGCATCCAGCCCGAACCGAACATCAAAACCGTGTCCCCGGACAGGAAAAGGCTCTGCACCATGAAGTCGCCCACCTGGAGACGACCGGTCACCTCGGGCTCAGGGCCGGTGACATCGGCCACGATCAGCATCCCTTCGGAGAGGAGGATGATTCGCTCCCCGTCGGTCTTGACCATGTCGGGCTCGTCGACACCCAGCACCTGGACGTTGGTGCCGGAGTAGTCGAGATCCTGCCCGACGACCTCGGCCGCGGCTTCAGCGGCCATGGTGGTGGCGGTGCCGTCCATCCGGGCAAAAGGCCCGGGGAAGTAGGGATCGCCTAGTCCGTAAGGGCCGACGAGCTCGAGACCGTGAGAAATCACATAGTCGAGGAATGTGTCGCAGGCCTCGAAAGGAACCAGGCTGTTGGAGGCGAGAAGCCGACGTGGAAGCTCGGTCTCGATGCGGCGACGGGCAGGGATCGAGTCGTCGACGACGGCTACCGCATCACAGGCGGCGAGAACCATGATGAAGCCGGCCAGCAGAGCATTGAATCGGGCGGTCCGGTTGCGCAACATTCACCTCCTGCGGATGTCCCCATTGGGATGCCGCAGGGAGCGCAGCGGTTCCCACCGTTTGACGCGGTGGTCCTAGAACGCCGGGCCTTCTCCGCCCCGCGACTCGGTTTCCGTGCTACCCGCGCTGCCGAAGATGGCGGCGGGCTCGAGGTCCTCGGTCATGTCGGCACGGGCGGCCACCCAGACCGCACCACGGGCCAATGAGCCGATCGGCTCGATCGAGCCGTCGTCGTCGTGGGACCCACCATCGAACAACTCCTCCTGAGGCCACCAGGTTCGATGATGCCAGGTCCGCTCAAAGGAGCCGGAGGCGAGATGCTCGGGATCGAAGTACCGGGGATCGACTTCACCGTCGCCTTGGGGCGACACCTCCGCCATGAAATCGACCAGTGACCGGCCCCGGGCGTGCCCACCGATCGGTTCGAAGTTGGCGGCATCGGCCAGGATCGGGCCGAACACCTCCTTTTCCCCGTGGGTCTCCAGTGCTTGGAGAAAGGCCGGGTCGTACACCCCGTCGAAGAACAAATCGGCCCAGCGCCACCGGTCCCCCTTCTCGGGGCGAGTCTCCGCCTCGAACTGGGCCACCGATTTCGGGTCCTGATCGGGTCGGCCCACCGCCGAGGGGTCGTCGGAACCGACCAGGATCGCCTGCTCGGTGCGGAAGGTGTTGATCGACCCTTCGTACTGCGAGGTCAGCCAACCACGCTCGGAGGCGAGACGGACGGTCCTGGTCTCGAACAGCTTCTCCCCTCGGGGGGAAAGCCCGAACTGGCACACCTCGGCCTTGCTCACCTCGAAATCGACCAGGTCGATCCCGGTTTCGGGGAGGGCACCGCCTTTGCCGAACGGGTACCAGATCAGGCGGGATAGCACCGCCGACAGCCCGAGGAATTGCTCCCGGGCGGCGTCGGCAACCCGGTCGGCGGTGAATGCCGCATCGACCTGCTCGGCCAACTGGCGGATCGACTGCCCATACCAGCGCAACTCCAGCCGCTCCTGGACCCGGCGCCAGGAAACGACGACGAGGACGAAGAGCAGCCACGCCGCGATCGGCCCACAAACCGGCCAGAGCAGACTCCGCAGTTCATCCCCCGGGACGGTGGCGTACCAGCCGTTGGGCTGGGCGATGGCCCCCATGACCATGAGCGAGACATAGACCAGCACCGTGAGGATGGTCAGACGGGACATCCGGCCCAGACCGGGCAGATGGTCCTGATAGCCGGCCAGCGAATAGGCCTGGCCCAGGCCGGCACCGGTGACGATCCCGGCCAGGACCGCGGCATAAGTGGCCGGCTCGGTCGACGGGTAGTCGAGGAAGGTAATGGCGAGCCCGACGAACAGGGCGGCGACCACGGCGCCGCCGAGTGCGCCCAACCAGGTGGGGCCGGCGCCGAGTTTGGACAATCGCTCGCCGCCTGTGTTGGCGCCCTCGCTCAGGGCCTGCACCCCGTAGGACCTGAGCAGGATCAACCCGCTGACAGCAGCCAGGGTCAGGGCCCCGAACAGGATGTTCCTCGTCCAGCTGTCCATCTCGGTGATCCCCCATCCCCGCACCGCCCCGCTGAGGAGGAGCAGGCTCACTACCAAGGCGGCGAAGAGGACGCTGCCGAGGATGTGCCAGAAGGCGAACCCGGGCGGCCGATAGTTGTGCAGCGCCGCCATCTGCACATCGAGGGTCTGAAGAAGTCGGGCAACGGCGCTCCGGTTCGACCGGGCGATCCCCTCGATCCGGGCTCCGAGCCGCCCGAGGAGGCTGACCGGAGAGCCCGACTCCGCTTCGTCGAGGATGTCCTTGGCCGTGCCCACCAGGGAGTCCTCGGGACGGGGGGCCAAAGATGCGGCGTCGTTGACGACGGCCCGCTGGCCGTGCACCTCGATCGGCTCCACCCCCACCGGTGGCTCACTCCCGTCAGCAGTCGACAAGACGAGGCCGCGTAGGTCCCGCCACACCGCTTGGTCGATCGCGGGACCGCCCTGGAGGTCGAGCCGTCGCTCTGCCTGGCGCTTCAAATCGGCGATCAACGCATCGAAATCCTCGCCTTCGGAACTCGGGTGGAACTTTCCCTTCCAGACCACCTCGACCACCGACGAGTCGCCCACCAGGTCCTGCATGGTGCGACCGGCCAGCTCGGAGAAATCCTCGAACAACCCTTCCACCGCCCGCCGGGGCAGGGAGATGATGAAGCGCCCCATCTCTTTGAGGATGAGCAGCAATGCGCGGAGAGGGCCGAGCTGATGCCGGGGCGGGGGTGCGGGGTCCTTCACCTCGAAGGCGAGTCGGTCGAAGAGCGGGGCTGACCGGGTGGCCAGATCGGACACGGCCGCCGCCGGAGAGGGAGCCTCGATGGTTCCCGGGGGTACCGGGAGCCGGCCCTCGTGATCGACGATCTCTTGCAATGGAAGAGCGGGGCTGCGGCCGACCCGGACATAGGAGCGGGTGAGGCGGACTTTCGGGTTGTCACCGAAGATCACCCCCGGGCTGGAACCGTCGAGGGCACACCCCTCCATCCCGGCGAACATCCCGAGGATCACCGCGGTCTCGGCGGCAATGTGACCGGCGAAGGCTGGCGTCTCCGGGGCGAGAGGTGCGGCGAAATGCTGATCCGAGCGCCGATCCTCGGGGATGACGACCAGGTTGGCGTCGACGTGGGTCGAGAAGAATGCCTTCTCGGGGGCCTCCACCCTGTCCCAGTCGGGGAACCAGAGCCGGGCCATCCGCACCCCCGACTTGCCTGGCGCCAGCGCCGCCAGCTGGCCATGCACCTCGTCGCCGACCCGGGCGACCTGGTCGGCGGGAACCGCGTCTGCCGGGGTGGCGATGACGGCGACCCTGATCTCATCGGCAGCCCTCTCCCCGATCGAGGTGAAGAGCGGGATTTCGGCCGGGCCGGAGCGATCGAATCTGATCCCTGGCCAGGGTCGGGCCCTCGCCATTCGGGCGTCGACGAACCAGAAGGGCCGGATCAGGCCCTGCTCCACCATCGCGCCCAGCATCGAGGCCGCGGCCCGTACCGGGCCGGCCTGATCCCCGACGAGCACGGTGGAGACCGTCATCTCAGAATTCTGGCGTGGTCTGCGAGGCCCTCACCTGGAGAGCGACCGCCATCCGATGCAGCTCCTCGTGGATCAAGTCGGTCGCGCCGAGCCAGGAGTTCTCCGGCCCGATTCGCCCCTCCCGGCGCTCCTCCTCGGCATGACGGGCGTAATCCTCGTCGAGCTTGGTCACCAGGTCAGCCAGAGCGGTGGCCCGCTTCCCGGCTTCTTCGAACTCGATCTGGGACACCCCGGCTTCCTTCCCGTAGGCGGTGCCGGAGGAGACCCATTCCTCGAGGACCGGGCTCAACTCCCGGAACTCCCCCATCTCCGCCCCGGTCGAGCCCGGGTTGCGGCCCAGCTCGATGAGGGTGTGGAAGATGCCCAGCATCTCGTCGGGCTTGCCCGCGTCCGCCGAGTAGGGGATGGCCAGGGCCAGCGTCTCCAGGAACGCCCCGAATTGGCGAGGCCGGTTCTCCCCCGGCATCGTCACCAGGGGCGGGGAGTCGATGACCTCGCCGCCCTTCCCTTTCTCGAAACGGACGACGGTGGCCCCGTTCTCCTGGCTCACGGTGAGCAGACCGAGCACCCGGGCGATGAACCAGCCCCGAACCAGGGCCCGCACCATCGGTGTCGGCAAGGGGATCGACCGGGCCAGCGGCCGACTGCGGCGCCACTTCCAGAAATCACGAAGACGACCTGCTCGGGCTGCGGCGGAATACCCGTCGGCGATCGGATCGATCAGTGAGCGAAACACGGCCGGATGCAACGCCCCCTCCAGCATGCTGTAGATCGAGATCCGCTTCACCCGATCGCTCTGGGTCACGTTGTCGTGGGTGCCATCGCTGCGATCGGCCAGCTTGGAGTCGAGGAACTGGTTGACCCAGCGCTCGAGGCGGTGGTTCTTCAGCGGGATCTCCCCGGGCACAGCATGGGTGGTCAGGACCCGGTCGTGGACCTCGGACAGAAGCACCGGGTCGACGTGGACCAGCGGCTCGGCCGCTTCGAATGCCGATTCGAATGCGCCCTGGAATGCCCGTTCCCGATCCCGGACCACGGCCGGGGGGACCTTCCGATCCGGCTCCTGCAGATAGGAGCGCAGACCCTGGGAGAGGAAGTCGTCGAAATCCGTCCCCTCCCTGGTCAGCCAGGCCTTGGCCCGCAACACCAGCTCGTCACGCTCGATGTGGAGCCGGAACCTCGCCGGTCGATCGGGCTCTCCACCGAGGAGGATTGCCTCGCTGGGCTGCCACTGATCGACGACCTCGAACAGATTCCTCACCTGGGCGGCCAGCCGCCGGTCGGTGGGCTGGGAGTCCTCCAGGTAGTTCCCGGTGACCACGTCGTGGCGGACGATTCGCCACCGCTCCGCCGGCGCTCCGTAGTTCACGCCGAGTGTCGCCGTCAACAACTCGTCGAACAGGGTAGGGAAGCTCTTGGGATCGATGACGAGAGCCACCGTCTTGCCCGGGATCAGGTCGTCGGATACGGCCTGGTCGCGCCGGGGGTTGTGCCGGGGCCAGCCGTCGACCGGAGCCGCTTCGACATCCGCCGGGTCGAGCTTGCGCTGCAGGTCGCCGAGGGCGAGCCGGACCGCCTCCATCAGCGGCATCACCACCGACTCGTCGAAATCGAGCAGCAAGGCGCGGGCGATGAACCGTGACTTCTCCTCCATCCGCTGGAAGACGAGGGTGTCGACCGCTTGGGCCGCCGCCATCCGCACCGCCTCGTGCTCGGATCCGAGCTGGCCGCTCAGCTCGCCGAAGGCGGCTTGCACGTTGGAGCGGACATGGGCGGAGAAGCTCTCGAACTCGATCCGCTCCTGCTCCAGATCGTCACAGGCGCTGCGGATCTCGGCACGGACGAGCTCGAGCAGCTCGTTGACGACGGGGAGCCCATACTCGGAGGCGATCCCGCCTGTCTCTCGGAGCAGCCGGCCGGTCACGTCGTTGGTCCAGCCCCGCGCCCGCTCCCGGAGACGGGTGTCATACCGCTCGTTCTCGCCGGGGGCGAGCAGCTCGGCCTCCTCGACCACCGCGGTAAGCCATTCGTCGATGCGGCCCTTGGCCCCGACGTTCTCCACCGCAGACCGGTAGACCTCTTCGGCCAGCGAGCCGGTGATGACCTGACGCTCCCGGAGGGGAAGGGCGATCGCCTCCACCACCTGGCGCTCCTGGCCGCGCTCGTTGATCTCGACGTTGTTGAGGAAACCGGTGAGCCGATCGGCCGCCAGCTCCTGGGCGATGACGTCGGGGGTGAGGCCCTCGTATCGCTCCAGCCCCTCGGTGATGAGCCGGTGCCCGTTGACCAAAGTGTCAACAGCATCCCGGACGATGCGGCGCTCCGAGTAGGCCTTGAACCGATCCACCCCGAGATCGACCTCGGCATAGCCCAGGCCTTGCAGGGTGCCCACGTACGGCGGCTCCATCAGCATGTGCATCGGGCCACCCGAGTCGCCGTAGGTGCCTGCGCTGTTCTGCCAGTTGGCTGCGGTGTAGACCACGAAATCGTCTTGCACCTGGGGATCGGTCATCACCGCGGAGAGACACCGACCCATGACGCGGTAGACGTCGGTCTGGTCGCCGAAGACGACCCCGCTGGTGTTGGCATGGCCAACCAGGAAGGAGAAGGCCGGTCCGCTCCGTGAGATCTCCCGCTCCTCGCCGGCGACGGCGACCCGCCCGCCGGCGTACACCCCGCTGAGCAGCTCGGCCAGGGCCGCGGCCGAGTTGGGGTGCACTCCCGCCCGGGCCCCGGCGGCGAGGCTCTGGAAGACGTCGGCGGCGTAGAGGATCCCGAAGGAGTTGTCCAGCCATTGCTCGCCCTCGGCCCGGAGCATGTCGGCCACATCCAGGAAGAGCCCGGCGCCGGTCCCGCCGGCCAGGGAGGAGACGATCATCAGCACCGGCTCGCCCCTCTCCTCATAGGTGCCCGAGCCCTCCTCGTCGGCCGAGGCGCGGAGTCGTTGCAGCTCACCGATGGCATCGGCGGTGCGAAGGGCGGTGATCTTGCCCTGCAGCGCGGTGTGGATCCGGTCCTGCTGGTCGAGCCCGAGCACCCGCCCGATGGCCCGGTACTGGCCGGCGCCGTGGGCGATGGGCACATTCATGAAGTCCGGGTCCACCCACCACCCGTCGAAATTGGTCTGCTTCCGGGTGAGTCGGTCGACGACCGTGGCGAAGGGAACGCCATCACGGTGCAGCGACATGTACTCGATCGGGGGAAGCAACTCGGGGCGGCCGGGGAGAATCGGGGCCTCCTGGGTGGAGGGGGTGTCGATGTGGAGGAACTGCCAGCCCTGGGGCAGACCGCCGGGCCAACCGATCTCGCTGAGCCACTCGTTGAGCGACTGCTTCAGATAGCGAATCGTCTTGCCCCCGGAGCCACCGAGCCCTATCACCAGAAACGATCTCATGTCTCCCCAGTCCTTTCCATTTCGACGACCAGGTGCCTGGTCGAGATCTCGGCTGCGATGAGACCGAGCGAATCGTTGATCATCTCAGCAGCGATTCTGCTGGCATCGGCGCCTCGGGCAGTGCGTATGTCGAAGAGGAGAACGCCGGGAGCCTTTTGCGTGGTTCCCTCGGCGAGCCGGTCCAGTTGGGTATTGCTCAACCCGATCGCCACGAGGGGCCCGAGTGCGTCGCGCGCCCTCCCCCGGTAGGTCTGCTCGGCGACGACTGTCCGTCCCGGTAGTCCCGGGCCTTGGTGGGCCCCCACCAGGTCGGTGCCCAGGCCGATCCGGGCGTAAGGGGCAGCCCAGGGGACGATCGACACCACCCGCTCGATGTGCAGGTTGCCGGCGTCGAGCCGGGCCGGGGTGCGGCGGGGAAGACGCATCTGGCTGTCGACCGGCGCCTCGACGAGAGCGATATCCAGCTCGCCGTATTCGGTCGGGGTCAGCTCGGCGACGAAGTTGGCATAGCGGATTCGGTTGCGTCGCGGGTCGGGGATGCGACCGATGAGACGGTTCACGCCGTAGAGGATCGCCCAGAGCAGAGCCAGCATGAGCAGCATCAACCCGGCCACGATCACCGCGACTAGTACCGGGTTGGCCTTGGGAGTCACCTCGAGGTCGATGGCGAGAAGACCGCCCTCTGCCCGCTCGGGACTGGTGCTCGGGGTCGAGAAGGTCTCGAACTCGAGAACGTCGTGGGCGAACCCGGAGCGATCGAGGGTGACCCCCATCGTCACCGTCTGCACCCCGCCCGGCTCGACCTGGACGCATTCGGACCCTGCGATGTCGGCGCTGGCGGTGATCGGCTCCCCGGCGGCGTCTGTCATCTGGGTGATCGGGTTGAGCAGGCACAACTCCCCGCCATCCTTTGGATCCACCTGCAGGTCGACCAGGAACGGGCCGACCCCCTCACCGCTGATCGGGGCGGGCTGGGCGACGATGGCCGGTGCATTGATCTGCTCATTGAGGGTGAAGGCCCCGGTGGCGGTTTGGACCAAGCCCGGGGCCGGAGGTCATCTCGACGGTCAGGTCGAAACGCTCCCCCACCGGAAGGGAAGGGACGGTGACAAGCCAACCAGTCCCGTCGGGAGACCCGACCTGGCCGGAGTCGGCCGTGACCTGGATCCGGCCCAGCGCCTCTCCTTCGAGACGGCCATGGGGGCCATCGGCCACGACCACGAATTCCCCCGGCTCGTTTTGATACAGCGTCGGGGCGACGCTCTGCACCACCGGGACCGCCGCCGAAGAGACCACGAAACCACATACCTCGGCCACGCCGGAGAGCTCGATTCCGAATGGCGTACCAACCGGCCGACCAATCGCCACATAGGTCCCGGAGTCGCCGTCGGAGGTCTCTTCGAGATCGGGCAGCGACGTAGCGGCCAGCCCCGGAGGGTCGCCGATACTGCCCCGGGTGATGAGCCGGACCTCGGTGGCCAGTTGATATGGCACCGATCCGGCATCGACCACACCCTCATTCACGATGAGATTGCCGGATGCGTCGGGAGCGAGATCGGGCAACTGGGTGGCCCCTACCTGGGAAGTGCAGGCCATGATGAAGGGAAGCCGGCTGGCATCGTCGACCGATTGGAACGCACCGTTCCCCGGCCCGCAGCCAAGTGACGGATCACCCCCCATCCCCCGCAGCACCCGCCTGCTCGCCTCATCCATGGCGCTCTCGTCGCCGAGCAACATGATCTGAGCACTGACGCCCGCATCACCCAGCACATGGGCATAGCCGCCGGCATCACAGATCAGGGCCGGCATCAGCGCCTCGGCCTCGGTCACATTGGCCGCGGTGACCGGTTCGGGGAAGTAGAAACGCTCGAGGGGGAGAAAGTCCTCGTCGAGATCGTGTTGACCGTCGGTGAACCAGAACAGGATCTGGCAAGTCGCCGCGGACCCCTCGAATGCGCCGGCCACGCCGTCCAGCGCATAGACATAGTCCGTGTGGTTCTGGTCCTCGATCGCGGTCACCGCGTCCACCGTCTCCAGGGCGGAGCCCAGAGAGTCCTGATTCAAGGTCTGCCACTCCCCAGGGCGGTAGTCCTCGCCGAACCCGGCCACCTGGATCTCGACCTGTTGGACCCGGTCGGCCAGCGAGGCATAGGACCGAACGACGGCCCTGGCCCCGGTGATCCGCTGGTCGTCGGGGTCGGTCCCCGCCAACGAGCCGGACTGATCGATCAGGAGCAGCACCCTGACTGTGGCGTTCTCGTCGAGGGCGCAATCGCCAGGGAGCGCCTGGGTTTGGGCTCCGGCCACCCCGGCGGGCAAAGCGGAGATGACGATGAGCGCGGCGAGCGACGACAGGAGGAGACGCCGCATCACAGCTCCCCGGTCCAGACCCGGGCGACATAGAAGGCGAGCCGGAGCCCATGCCAACAGACGGCCAGGCCCAGCGAGACCAGCAACCCGAGCCATCCGATCAGACTCGGGCGCCATGCCGGCTCGTGCCAGCGGCCGCCGGCGCTCTGCCGCTCGTAGCGGAAGACGGCGAAGGCGGGAAGAACCACGACCAGTGTGATGACGATGGCGGCGATCGATTTCATGAACGAGCTGGTCATTCCCGGGGCCAGGTTCCAGGGCTCGCCGAGGGCGAGGGCGGCGATCACCACTGCGGAAAGGGCAAGGACCGCGACCGAGGCGTAGAACCAACGCCGGGTCGAGACGGTGCGGGATCTGGCCGTGGCGCGGGTCGTGCCGGTGCTGCCACCCCCGGGGACGGGGACGTTGCTGGTCACGATCCACCCGCCAGCGTGTCCAGTGTGTCCAGGAAGACCGTTCCGTGGCCATCGATACCGGGCGGATTCCGTCTCGACGACTATGTGATGGGCGAGCTCATGGATGAGCGACCACGCGATCAGCGGCTCGTCGAGGGTGATCGAGGCGGTATTGGGGTCGTAGAGCCCGCCGAGCTCTCCATCCAGGAGGCTGGCGGATACCGACACCGGGCCTATTTCCCAGTCTGAGGCGACTTCGTCGGCGATGGCCTGAGCCTCCCGCAGCGAGATCTCATAGAGGAAGTTCTCGATCTGATCGACGCCGATTGCATCGTGGACGATGCAGTAGTCCCACTGGCAGACCTCGAGAAGTTCCGAAGCGGGGTCGATCTCGGCATAGGCGGGAGCGTCGGGGGGGACCGCGGTCTCCTCTGCGGCGGGCAACGGGGATATCGAACCGTCGGCCACGGCGACCGTTCGGGGTGCGTCACCATTGATGGCGGCGAGCGTCACCATGCCAACGACGAACGCAACCACTGCCCACAGCCAGATCAGCGGCTTGCGCGTTTGAGGAGCCGGTGCAGGCACCGGCACCTGAGTCGCCGAATCCACGATGGGCAGGGGTCCTCCGAGACGTTCGGGCTCGGTGTCTCTCACAACTTCCGGGGATGGTACGACCCTGCCGCTACAACGCCTTCCAACGCTTTTCGCGCGTCGATATCGGCCTATAGGTCGACATCGCCGCGCGAGAACGGGGGGAAAGCCAGCAGGCTGAGCCCGACCCCGGCCAGCCCGGCGAAGACGATGAGGCCGCTCCAGACCGCGACCGGCCAGTTGATCTCCGAATAGCCGGCGAATAGTGCGAAATGGACGCCCCAAAGGACGATTGGGACTACGAAGACGAAGACCCGCAGCATGGCGAGTCGATCCGAGCCGGGACGGAGGCCCCGGATCAGCAAATCGACGACCAAACCGGCGGCGATCGGTGCGATGAGTTCCTGGGGGAAGTCGAAGCCCTCGAGCATCTCCATCAGCACTCCGAACCCGCCGAACAGCAGTAGTCCGGCGCCGAAGGGGAGCTGCCATCGCCGCATGAGAAGAAGCAGGGCGCCCATCAGGATGACGGTGGTGATGAGGACCGAACCAACGCCGGCGACGACGGCGAAGTACCCGGTCTCGTTGCCGGGGAAATACGGCGTCTCCATGAAGCGAACACTGGTCCCGTCCATGTATTGGAAGAAGAACCCGAGTTGGGCGGCGCCCATCGTGGCCGCCAACAGCGAGGGAAGAAGAGGACGTAACCCGGGTTGAGGGTCAACGTCCGTCCAGGCTGCCCGAAGCGGCCCGGACAAGATGAGAAGGGCCCCGACCAGCAACATGAGATGGGTCGGAGAGAGCAAGGCATCGATGGAGACCTCGATCCCGAAGATCATGTGCCAGAACATGTCTCCGATCCCACCGGCCACGAAGACGATCGCTCCAGCTACCGACGTGCCGTAGCCGACCGGGATAGCCGCGGCCAGCGAAGGCGCTCGCGGCCGAGTCCTGATCACCAGCCAGGCGAGCCAACCCGCCACGGCCAGGAACCCCGAATAGAGGACTGCGTGCCATGGAGTGAAGAACGTTTCCGGCGTGTCAAGGTTTCGATGGGCGAATCCGTCGACGAAACCCCCGAAGGTCAGCCAGGAGCCGAACACCACAGTGATCAAGTCCTCGGTCCAGGTGGTGCGAATCGGCCGCGTCTCCGCCGGCAAACGGCTTGGAGAGGTTCTCATCCCTCCCCATTCTCGCGCGCCGATCACGGTCTATAGGCCGTGATCGGCGCGCGAAAACCGAAAAGGGAAAACGTCAGACTTCGGCCAACTGGGCGACCAGATGCATGCGGGGCTTGGTGGCCAAGTATCTGGCCAGGATCAACCCGGAGCCCACCATGGTGATCACCCCGTACCCGATCAGGGGCAGGTCGCCGGTGATCCAACCAAAACCCCCCCACATCATCGCCTCGGCGACCATCAGGCCCCAGGTCAGCGGGGACACACCGCTGGGCACCCTGGTCCGGTAGGCCGCGATGACACCGGGAGTGAGCTGGACGATCGGCGTCAACGCCAGCGCCATCCCGAGGCCGGCCCATCCCCACAGCAGAACGACGATGGTCAAGACGAGCACATACGCCGCGGAAGCTCCCACCCATCTCCGATCGTCGGTCCGCGTCGCGATCAGTCGGAGGGTGATCGAGTAGGCGAGCACCGCCAGCATCGGGGCGGCCAGCGCCGCCCAGAGAGCCTGGGTCACCAGGTAGAACACCCAGGCCATGTTGGTCGACATCCCAAACGCCGCCCAGGCCGGAGACAGCCCGGTGATGTCCCTTCGAACCACCACCCGGGTGATCTGCGGGATCAGAAACACCACAGTCAAACCGGTGCCGATGCCGGCGAGGACCGCTGCCATCAGATCCGGGCTCTCCCGACAAACCTGCTCCGCGATCCGCTACATTTCAGGGCGGAGCTATCTCGGGGGGGAAGGGAGGCGATATGCCTGAATGGATAGGAAGCATCCTGTTCCTCACCGCCGTGGGCCTGTCCGGCGCGAAGATCTCCGATGACTTCGGGAACAGAGGGCTGCGCGGTTACGCGATGCTGATGCTGGTACTCGGCATATACGCCTACGCGGTTGCCGTCGCCTTCGCCGTCGCCTGAAGGCACCACAAACCAATCCGTCTCCATGGGCTGAACCGTGCCCGATCGGAGCCGGTTCGGATATGGGGGTCGCTCCCCTGGGGGAGAATCCCCCGCTCAGACCGCGGCGTTGATCGTCTCCGTTTTTCCCTGGTGTAGGTTCGGAAACGGATCATGACCAGCCCCGGCAGACACTTCGAGGGACAGCTTCGGGCTGGAGGCCCGGAGGCGGCGAACCCGTGGGCCGAGGCGGTGTTCACCCAGATCGGCGACGAGGTGGTCCTCTCCGTCAACCAGCGAGAGGTGGCCCGTCTCTCCGAAGCCGTCATCACCCGTACTGACGAGAGCGATGTCTTCCTGATCGAGGGGGCGGACCAGCCACTGTTTTTCCGGCCTCGTGACCCGACCGCGTTCGGGGAGACAGTGGCGCCGCCGATGACCACGGCCGAGTTGATCGCCGCCGCAGCGGCTCCGCCGGCGGATGCCACCATGGTGATGGATCCAGCCGCCGAGCCCGTACCCGATGAACTGCCGGCCGAGGAGCCGCCTCCTCCTCCGCCCTGGTGGCGCAAGTGGTGGGTGATCGTCGCAGGGCTGCTCCTTCTTCTCATCCTGATCGTGGCTTTCTGCAACGACGATCCAGAGACCGGAACCAGCACCACGACCACGCTCGTCCCAGCGGTGTCCACGTCGGTCGCCGGCACCACCTCGCCCACCACAGTGCCGGTTACGACCACCATCCCGGCCACGACAACCAGCGCTGCGGAGACCACCACCACGACCGTGCCGGCTACGACGACCACGACCGCGGTGACCACCACCTCCGCCCCCGCCGCCGAGCCGGCGTTTGGGGCAGGAACGCACATCGTTGGTGAGGACGTCCAACCTGGGATCTACGAGACCGGGATCGTGCGGGGCCCCTTCGGCTGTTACTGGGAACGACTCGCCGGGCTCTCCGGGGAGCTCGACGACATCATCGCCAACGGCAACGTCGCCAACCACGACGTGGTCGAGATCGTCGACGGCGACGCCGCTTTCAACACCGACTGCGACGCCTGGTACCCGCTCACCCAACTCGATCCCACCCTGACCTCGATCCCGGAAGGGAAATGGGTCCTGGGCACCCACATCACGGCGGGCACGTACGAGGCGCCGGGTGGAGACACCTGCTACTGGGAGCGTCTCTCCGGGTTGACCGGCACCCTCGACGACACCATTGCGAACGACCTCCCCTCCGGGACGGCCGTGGTCGAGATCGATCCCGGGGACATCGCCTTCAACTCGATCGGCTGCGGGGAGTGGACTCCGCGCTAGCCGCCTGTCAACCCGTGGCGGCCGCTGCCAGCCGCTTTTTCAATACGAGCAGTGCCACCGCGATCGGGGCCAGCAGCAGCACGACCATGGCGATCAGGGTCGGGTTGGCATCCCAATCTGTCAACCCCACGGCCATTGCGAGCACCGCGCTCGACATACATGGTCAGCTCCGCTCTCAGGTAGATCTCGGGAGCACGGGCGCGGGCTTCGAGGGTGCGGGTGAGAAAGGCGACCGTCACGATGGCGATGGACATGGCTCCGACCAGCAACCACCGGACCTCATCGGGCAGGTCACCGGACGGTCGCTCGACCGTGTTCAGGACACCGGCTCCTCCAGCGGTGATGGCGACCACGAGGGGAAAGTGCAGATTCAGCCACAGCTGGCTGTAGCGGGAAATCGGCTCACGACCGGAGACCAAGTCGAAGTAGATCCACCACAAGCCGATGGCGACCAGCACACCCATCATGCCGACCGCCGTCGCGTCGAGGTCGAGCTCGTCGACTGCTGCCATGCCTGTCACCGAGCCCACGATCACCTCTCCCAGGACGATTATCACGAACAGGTCGAGACGCTCCACCAGCGATCCGGTGACGGCGATGACCGCGTCACCGCCCTGGCTCTCCGGCGGAGTCCAGCGACGGAAGGCGACGATCTGGCCAACGATCTGGAGCGCTAGACCAAGCCCCCAGAGCCAGTACCGCCCGGGTGGCGATACCCAGATGCTCCCGGCGAAGGTGAGAGCCGACAACAGATAGAAGCCGCAATACGGATTCGAGGCCGCCCGGTGGGTCGGGTCGTGGACCCCGGTGCGAAACCAGATGTAGACGAGGACCAGGACGTTCACCGAGTAGGCCAGGGCAAAGCCCGCCTCCCCATCGCCGGGAACGCTCCCGATGTACACACCCATCAAAGCGACGGCCAGCATCTGGGCGAAGGTGAAGACCCGGACGCTGACATCGTTGGTCCCGTGCAAGTCGTAATAGAGGGTCCCGTTGGTCCACGACGACCACACCGCCATGAAGAGGAACACGAACCAACCCACACCCTCCCAGGTCGGATGCTCGGCGAGCCGATGAGAGAGCTGGGCCACGACGACCACGAAGACCAGGTCGAAAAAGAGCTCGAGGAAGGTCACCCGACGCTCGGTAAGCCGATCCTCGAATCGGGCCGGTGGCTGCCAGAGACGGAACCGAGACGGCGCGGTCACGACGGCAAACTACCGAATTTCTCTAACATACCAGTTCTGCTATTTAGCATATACTCGTTCTGCTATGATGATCCCATGACTGCCGGATCTCTGATCGCCGAAGCACGGAAGCGGGGCGGGCTCACTCAAGCCGATCTCGCCCACCGCCTGGGCAGCCATCAGTCGGTCGTGGCACGCTGGGAGACCGGGCGGACCAATCCTGATTTCTCCACTGTGCAGAGGGCGATTCGCGCCGCCGGATTCGAGCTCGGAATCTCGATTCACCCGGTCGACGACCATGATCTCGCCCTCATCCGACGCGAGTTGAACCTGCCGCCTCACCAACGTCTCTCCGGCATGGTGGAGGCCACGAACAAGATCAGCAGCATGAGCCGAATCGCACGTGGCTGAGTTCGACCCGGTCGCGGTGCTTCGGGTGCTCGACGCCCATCGAGTCGAGTTTCTCGTCGTCGGTGGCATCGCGGCGAGGTTGCGCGGTGCGCCGCTCCTCACCCAGGACGTAGACATCACGCCGGCGCCCGATCGTGCCAATCTGGAACGTCTCGCCAGTGCCTTGAAGGAGCTCGAGGCACGCTTGCGAACGGCAACCGAGCCGGAAGGCGTACCCTTTCCCTTCGATCCCGGGCTGCTCGAAAATGCCACCGTCCGGACGTTGATCACCAAACATGGCGACCTCGACCTCGTTGTATCTCCGGCCGGAACCGACGGATACCGAGATCTGATCCGGGATGCCGACGAGTTGAAAGTGGCCATCGAGCCGGACCTCGCAGTTCGGGTCGCCTCGCTTGCCGACGTGATCCGAAGCAAAGAGGCAGCAGGCCGCGAGAAAGACCGTGCCGCTCTCCCCCTTTTGCGGAGAACCCTGGAAGAGACCGCCGGCTGAACCTCCACTCCTTCTTCACACCGTCTCCACATTTGGGACCGACCATGACCCTGTCTCTAAATGAAAAGGAGTCTGAGACATGAGAAGGAATGTGGTCGGGGCGGTTCTCATCACCATCCTCGTCCTTGGCGCCCTGGGCGCCATCGGCTTCGGCCTGTGGCAGATGGGATATCAGCAGGGCCTGGTCGAGACCGGGACCGAGGTCGTGGTCAACACCGCCCGTGGGATCCATGGTTGGTGGGGACCGGGCTGGGGTGTCGGCTTCGGGTTCTTCGGGATCTTCTTCAAGATCCTGCTCTTCGTCCTCCTCTTCGGGCTGATCGGCCGGTTCTTCTTCGGGCCGCGCCGGTGGGGACCGGGCCCGTACTGGGGCGGGCCATGGCACGAGGGTGAGACCCACCCCATGGAGCAGCGGATGACCGAATGGCACGACAAGGCCCATCACAGCGAGCCGCCGGCTAAGCCGGGCCCGGAACAGGACGCCTAGCCGACTTTGGACGGCGACAATGACCGGAGTGCCCAAGATCCTCGTCGTCGACGACGAGCTGAAGATCGCCCGCCTGGTCAGGGACTACCTGACCGAGGCGGGCTTCGACGTGGCGTTGGCCGCCAACGGGCCCGCCGCAGTCGCCGCGGTGCGATCCGATCGGCCCGACCTGGTCGTTCTCGATCTGGGCCTCCCCGGGATGGATGGCTATGACGTGACCCGGGCCATCCGGGGCCAGTCGACGACACCGATCATCATGCTCACTGCGCGTAGCGAGGAGACAGATCGGATCGTCGGTCTCGAGCTCGGCGCCGACGACTACGTGGTCAAACCGTTCAGCCCCCGGGAGTTGGTGGCCCGGGTCAAAGCCGTACTTCGCCGTGTCGGCGGCGAGGTAGCAACCGAGACGATCCGGGTCGCCGACCTGGTCATCAGTCTTCCTCATCGGACAGTGGAAAGGGAGGGGTCCCGCATCGGGCTCACCACCAGCGAGTTCGAGCTGCTGCGAGCCCTCGCCTCCAATCCGGGGCGAGTCTTCACCAGGGGCCAGCTGCTCGAATGCGATCCGCGGCATCTCATTCGAGCCCTACGAACGGGCCATCGACGCCCACGTCAAGAACCTCCGCAAGAAGCTGGAGCTCGACCCGCGCCGGCCCGCATACGTCCTCACCGTCTACGGCGTCGGATACAAGTTCACCGATGCCTGATCCCCGACGGCAGGGGCCGCCCTGGTCCCATGACGATCATGGCCCGCCCCGACTGTTCCGACCCTTTCTCGGGCTTGCGCTGTTCCTGCTCATTGTCGGCCCTTTTCTCGGAGTGATCTTCGTGAATGTGTTCCGGGTCTTCCGCGGGCCCGGCCGCCTGGTCGTCACGGGCCTCGCCGTCCTGTTCCTGATCGGTCTGATCCTCTTTGCCCGCAATCGCTTCGGGCGATCCTGGGCCCCGATTGGCGCCCTTATCGACGCCACCCAGCGTCTCGGGGACGGTGAGACCGGGGTCCGCATCCCGATCACCCAGCCCGGCCCGCTGGCCGCGGTGAGCGGGTCGTTCAACCGGATGGCGGTCCGTCTCGAGGAGGAGGACGAACGGAGGCGGCGGCTGTTGGCCGACCTGGGACATGAGCTGCGCACACCGCTCACGGTCATCCGCGGTGAGATCGAGGCGGTCCTCGATGGTGTCCACCAGCCAGAGAACCTGTCCATGGTCATCGATGAGGTCAACCTCATGGAGCGGCTGCTCGAGGACTTGCGTGTCCTCACGCTGGCCGAGGCGGGCCGTCTCCAGCTGCACAAAGAGCCGACCGACCTCGAGGCCGTCATTGGCGACGTGGTGGCGTCCTACTCGGCGGCGCTGGAGGCACGCCGAGTCGTCGTCGAGGTCGGCGTGGACCCCGGAATCGACGACCTCGACGTCGACCCCTACCGAATCCGACAGGTGCTGTCCAACCTGGTCTCCAACGCCCTGAATCAGATGCCGGATGGTGGGCGGCTCCAGATATCGGTCGGAAAGACCGGCGCCACGGTGCTGATCGACATTGCCGACAGCGGGCCCGGGATCCCGGCCGACCGTCTCGAGCACGTATTCGAGCGTTTCGTGAAATCAGGGGATTCGACGGGCAGCGGCCTGGGCCTCTCCATCGCCCGAGACCTGGTCGAGGCACACGGAGGGACGATCGCCGCGGCCAACCGGCCCGAGGGTGGGGCCGTGTTCACCATCGTCCTGCGGGTCTAGAGACTGGCGGCCACGATGCCGCAGCACACCGCGATGCCCGCCGACCACGGCGCCCAGACACGCTCCAGTCGGGACCGGGAGAAGAGGTTGAGCAGACCGCCGAGGGCGAAGATCCCGGTCATGACCCACATCCCGACCGGCCCTATGTCAGGCACGACGCCGAAGTCGGTGACCTCGGCAGCTTCGAGGAGGAGCAGGATCGCGAGCGGGTATATGACGACACCCGCCACCCCGCTCGCCACCCGGAGACCGGTGGGGAGCTTCCCTTCGTATTGACCGCCCCATGCCATCCGTTTCGCCGGCATTCCCAGGGCAAGGGCGAATTGGAAGACGGCGACGACCGTCAACATCGAGGCACCGATCAGGGCTGCGGTCTTCATGGGAGAACGCTACCGGCCCCACCTTCTCCCACAGCTGCGCTGTGCTATCGTTGTGATATCAGATCGCTATCACGGAGGTAGCAGTGAACGAACGCAAGGGTCTCGGGGTCAACGGATGGTTGATGCTCGTGATCGTGATCGCCCTCTTCGTCGGAGGAGGCTGGCTGATCTATCAAGCCTCCCAGGACGGTGGCGTGACAACCCCGTTTTGGGTCGGCATCGTGATCGTCCTCATCGCCGGGGTGCTCGCCAGCGGCTTCATCATCAACCCACCCAACATTGTCAAGGTGGTCACCTTCTTCGGCCGCTATCTCGGCACCGTGCGTCGTAACGGTCTGACCTGGACCGTCCCACTCACGAATCGGGAAAAGGTCAGCCTCCGTATTCAGAACTTCGACAGCGAGATCCTCAAGGTGAACGACGCCAACGGCAACCCGATCGAGGTGGCAGCGGTCATCGTGTGGCGTGTCGTCGACACCGCGCAAGCGGTCTTCGATGTGGAGGACTACGAGGACTTCGTCAGGATCCAGACCGAGACCGCAGTACGCCACATGGCATCGGAGTATCCCTACGACGCCTACGAGGAAGGTCAGCATTCCCTGCGCGGGGATGCCGATGAAGTGACCACATCGCTCCATCAGGAGCTGCAAACCCAGCTCACCCTGGCCGGGGTGGAAGTGCTCCGGACCCAGCTGCGTCGACTCGCCTACGCCCCCGAGATCGCAGCCGACATGCTCCGCCGTCAGCAGGCGGAAGCGGTGGTCGCGGCGCGGACGCGGATCGTCGAAGGTGCGGTGGGGATGGTCGACCATGCGCTGGAGATGCTCAGTACCAAGAACATCGTCGAGCTGGACGAGGAGCGGAAGGCCGCCATGGTGTCCAATCTCCTGGTAGTCCTTTGCAGCGAGCACCACGCCCAGCCGGTGCTCAACGCCGGGACCCTCTACCAGTAGGCAGGTCGGTGGCCGAGCGCAAGAGCTTCCTGATTCGGGTAGACCCCGACCTGCATGCTGCCCTGGAGAAGTGGGCGGCAGATGACCTGCGCAGTGTCAACGCCCAGATCGAGTTCATCCTGACCAGGGCGGTGCAGGAAGCGGGCCGTCAGCGCCGGAAGAAAGAACGTGAGAAAGGGCGATAGTTGAGTCACGAGCACGATCCGGTCGTTCGCAACGACGAGGAGAACCATCGCTATGTCCTCGAGCTGGACGGTGAAGTCGCTGGCATGGCCGTTTACCACACCCGAGGCGGCCGCCATTACTTCGTCCACACCGAGGTCCAACCCGGGCACGAAGGTGAGGGGCTCGGGTCGATCCTCGCCCGTGGCGCCCTCGACGACGTTCGAGCCCGTGGCGAGAAAATCGTTCCCCTCTGCCCTTACATCAACGCCTGGATCCGGCGTCACCCCGACTACCAGGACCTCGTCGACCAGGAGGCACTGGACCGGATCAACCAGATGGACTGATCCGATTTCGTTTTGGCGCGCCGATGTCGGGCTATAGGCCGACATCGGCGCGCGAGAATGGGGAGAGCATGCCCGAATACCAATCCCTCGAGCCGATAGATCCCCGGGAGGCGTTCGGGGTCACCCCCGGGCCGGAAGCAGTGGAGACCCGATCCACTGCAGCCTCACAAGCGGCACTTCTCCTGGCGGCTCGGGCCGGAGTCCTCGGCCAAGAGGACGAGATCGAGGAATTGGAGCGGGAAGTGGCGGACGAGCCCAACTTCGACCTGCCCGATCTCAGACCTCTGGAAAGAGACCACCGCATCCCGGTCGAGGAGGCGACACGACCGCTCCGGATGTCGCAGACCGAGCTGAGGACCGAGTCCGCGCCCGCGGTACAGGAGGAGATGGCGCGCACCGTCGACGACCTGTACCGAAGCCCATCCTTCGAAGATGCCGCCGCCTTGTTCGAGGCGGGGATGCAGAGCCCCCATCCCCTCGTCCGGGTCGCTGCCGCGGCCGGGGCAAGGGAAACGACGAGACTCCGACCCCAGATCCGGCTGATCCTCGAGGAGGGCGCCGTCAATGAAGACCCCCTGGTGTCCCGGCTCGCGCTCGAAGCCCTGCGTCAGATCGATCCGAAGGACCCCAAGGTCCAGGAGGCGGTCAAACCCCAGCCGCCTTCCAAGAAACGGAGCCGCAAATCGAAGACCGCGGCTCTCACGCACGGCACCTGGGCCAGTGAGCAGGTCTGGTATCAGCCTCGGGGCGATTTCTACCAGGCGCTGAAACGCAAGAAGCCCGCCCTCCACGTCCACGACCAGAGCTTCAAGTGGACAGGGTCCTACACGGATGCAGGACGCCGGGTGGCAGCGCTCGCCCTCAAGCAATGGATCGGAGACCAGGGTCTCGACACCCCTGACTTCTTCGCCCACAGCCACGGGGGCACGGTGGCCAATCTGGCCACGAGACAAGGGGTGGAGTTTAAGAATCTGGTGCTGCTGGCCTGGCCGGTCCACAACCAGTGGCTGCCCGATTTCTCCAAGGTCGATCGAATCACCGACATCAGGGTCAAATTCGATCTGGTGATCACCCTCGACCGGGGTGGGCAGCGCTTCCCCAACCATCCCAAGCTCAGGGAGCACGTCAACGGCTGGTTCGACCATCCCGCCCCTCATCAGCCGCCGTACTGGGACGAACACGGCCTCTGGAACGAGATCTGACTCGTAGCATCACTTCGTGAGCCTCGGAGGATCGGTCAAAGTGATCGGGGCCGGGGTTGTTTGGCGAACGGTCGGCTCGGAGAGCGCGGGTTACGCCCTGCTCGAGGCGTTCTCCGGTGACGACGAGCAGGAGAAGATGCTCGCCGGGATCTCGCTGGTCAAGGCCGGGGATCGCACCGTCGAACTGATCGAGAAAGCGCGGGAGAGCGGACGACTGACTCCGCAGGTGGTACGTCTCCTCGCCGACATCGGTGGCGATCGCTCCCGCGGCCTTCTCACCCAGATCACAACCGACGAGGGTCCGGTGGCGACCGCTGCGGTCGAGTCACTGCAAGTCCTCGACCAGATCGAAGCCATGGAAGACGACTGAGGATCTGGCGCTCCGGGCTTTACACTGATCGATTCTCGGTGGCTGTCGTGGGCTTCGATGGCCTCGGTCCGGAATGAGGAGGGAACGAGTTGGATTCACCGGCGCTCCGTGAGGCGTTGCATCGTCTCGCCGCCAATCATCGGTGGACCTGGGCTCCTTCATGTCGCGACCTGCTCTCCTCTCTCCCTGGAGCGGCCCAGTCCCGGCATCCGGTGTCGGTCGTTTCCGACCTCGTCCCCAACCAACTCGACGGGCTCCTCGCCGACGGCGGCTTCATGGACAGGCTCTCCGCCGAGGTCGAAGACCTCGACCGGGTCATCGAGGGCCAGGCCATACCGGAGATCGCCTACTGCTCCCCCGAATTCGGCATCGACGTGCTGCTTCCCCAATACGCAGGTGGGCTCGGTGTTCTCGCCGGAGACCACCTCAAAGCGGCCAGTGACATGAGCATCCCCCTGGTCGGGGTCGGGCTCTTCTACCGGCAGGGATACTTCGACCAGGAGATCGCCGACGGGGGCCAAACCGAGGTCTATCCCAGTGTGGACCCGGTCGACGTCGGAGCGGTCGACACTCATGTCGTCATTCGGGTTCCCCTACCCGGGCGGCAGGTGGCCGCCAGGGTGTGGCGGATCGACGTGGGAAGGGTTCCGCTGCTCCTCCTCGACACCCAGGTAGCCGAGAACAGCGAAAGCGACCGCCGGATCGGCGACAGTCTCTACGGGGGTGACCGCGCTCATCGTCTCGACCAGGAGATGGTCTTGGGTGTGGGCGGGGCACGGGCCTTGGCCGCCCTGGGCTGGGTGACGCCGGTGCATCATCTAAATGAGGGTCACGCCGGCTTCATCGCCTTGGAACTGATCGACCGGGTGATTGTCGGCGGAGACCTGGTCACGGCCTTTGGCCGCGTCCGTCCCGGCCTGGTCTTCACCACGCATACCCCGGTCCCTGCCGGGATCGACTGCTTCCACCGGGACCTGATCCTCCCCTACCTCGAGCCGTGGGCTGAGAAATGGGGGATCACCGTCGACGAGATCTGGACCCTCGGACAGGACCCCGAAGACGAGCACCGCTTCAATATGGCGGCGATGGCCCTGAGACTCTCCAGCCGGGCCAATGGCGTCTCCAAGCTGCACGGCGAGGTGAGCCGAAGTCTGTTCGCCGGGATGGGGATCGGCGACGAGATCACATCGATCACCAACGGCGTTCATGCCCGAACCTGGGTCGGGCATGACATGCAGACGACGTTCGACGAAACGCTCGGGGTGGGATGGGCCGACGGCGACCCGGCGGCGTGGGATCTGGTGTCGAACATCGACGACGCCCGACTCGCCGACCTTCGAGTCCAGGCGTCGCGGCGTCTGGCCGACCTCGTCTCGATCAGCACCGGCCGGGATCTCGACCCCGAGGCGTTGATCATCGGGTTCGCCCGGCGATTCGCCCCCTACAAACGGGCAACGCTGCTCCTCCACGAACCGGACCGCCTCCGTCATCTTCTCGAGGACGACGGGAGGCCCGTGCATTTCGTCCTTGCAGGCAAGGCCCACCCGCAGGACGACCACGGGAAATCCCTCGTTTCGGAGGTGATCTCCTTCGCATCGTCTCCGGCATCGAACAACCGGTTCACCTTCGTCCCCGGTTACGACATGCGGATCGCCCGCACCTTGGTGGAGGGTTGTGACATCTGGCTCAACAACCCGATCCGGCCCCGAGAGGCGTCGGGCACCAGCGGGGAGAAGGCCGCCCTCAATGGAGGGTTGAACTGCTCGATCCTCGACGGCTGGTGGGCCGAGATGTACGACGGTGCCAACGGATGGGCGATCGAATCGAGCGACGAGGACGACTACGAGCTACGGGACGCGGCCGAGGCCAAATCCTTGTACGACACGGTCGGATCGATTCTCGAGACATACCACGGCGACCGCCCCGCCTTCCACGAGAGAATCCGCCACGCCTGGCGGACCCTCGGGCCCCGTGTGACCGCCGCCCGCATGGTCCGCGAATACGTCCACGACGTTTATCGACCGGCGCTAGGGCGATCCGTTTCTGGCCCCGACAGGTAGCGAACAAACCATTCCACGGCCATCTCGGCGACGCTCTCCAGAGCGCCCGGCTCCTCGAACAGATGGGTCGCGCCCGGGATCACCTCGAGCGAAGTCGGGGCGACCATCCGCTGCTGGGCACTGTCGTTCATCCCGAGGACGGTGACGTCCCGGCCACCCACGATCAGGAGTGTCGGGGCCCGCACCGCGGGAAGAGCCTCGCCGGCGAGGTCGGGGCGACCCCCACGAGAGACCACTGCGGTCACTTCGTCTGGTCGTGCCGCCGCTGCGATGAGCGCCGCCGCCGCTCCGGTCGAGGCACCAAATAGGCCGATCGGCGCCTCGTCCCCCCCACGCAGCCAGTCGATCGCACCGATCACACGGTCACCGAGCATTGCGACATCGAATCGATGCCGGCCGGTGCGCATGTCGGCTGCCTCCTCGTCGGAAGTGAGCAGGTCGAGCAACACGGTGCCGAATCCGGCCCCGTGAAGCCTCTCCGCGACATGCCGGTTGCGCGAGCTGTGCCGGCTGCTTCCACTCCCGTGTGCGAATACGACGATTCCATTCCTGTCCCCCGCCGGTTCTCCAACGCTGGCGAAGAGGAGGGGGCGATGGTCGGCATCGATGGTGATGTCGCGGAACATCGGCTACCCGCCTGTGCTCGACATCGCACTAGCCGTCGTCGTCGCTGCCGCCCGACCCGTCCTGGTCGATCTCGAACCCCATCAGCTCGGCGAGTTGGATCAGACGGGCAGTAAGCGTTTCCCGCTCCGGTGACTCATCGAGATCGGCGACATCGTCAAACGTCTGTTGCATCTCACGGATGAGGTCTTCCCGGTCGCCGTTCTCCCACTCCTCCATGACGCGGGCCATTTGGTCCTCGACCTGACGCACGTCTCGGTTGCGGAATTGCGGTGGGCCGAGGACGGCGAGCAACCCGCCGATCTCAGCGGCCAGGCCCTCCGGTGTGGTCGGGGCGGCGGTCGTGGTGGTGGCGATCGTGGTGGTCATCGTCGTGGGAATCGTGGTCGGAGCGGTTGTGACGGTGGTGGCCGGCGCCGGCGTCGTGGTCGGAGCAGGGACGGTGGTCGGTGCGGCGAGGTCCTCTGGATCATTGTCTCGATCGCTGGCGATCGCAGCGGCGGCCAGGGCGAGCACCAGGAGGAGCAAAGCGAGCAGCGACCATCGCGCCCCTCCGGAGGGCTCCGGCTCGGCGGTCACGGTGGCCGCTGGAGCGGGCCGGGTGATCACAGTCGGCTCCTCAGAGCCCACCGCCACCGGTGCCGCTGCGCCACTCATGACCAGGGTGGCCGATCCAGTAAGAGCCGCGGAGAGCTCGCCCGCCGTACGCGGCCGCGACCTGGGGTCCTTCGCCATGGCCGTGCCGACCGCCAACGCCATCTGATCGGGTGCGACTCCGGCGAGGCTCGGGACGATCCCGAGGCGCACCGCTTCGAGGAGCGCTGCTGGGTTCTCGGCTCGGTATGGCGGACGACCCGACAACAACTCGTAGGTGACCGCACCGAGCGAGTAGATGTCCGACGAGGGCGTGGCGGGGTGGCCGGCGAGGATCTCGGGTGCGAGGTAGGTGATGGTCCCGACCAGCTCACCGGAATCGGTGATGGTGGCCGGATCGTTGATAGTCCGGGCGATGCCGAAATCGGCCAGTCGAATCCTCCCCCCGGCCTCCAGGATCAGGTTGGCCGGCTTGATATCACGATGAACCACACCCAAGGAGTGGGCGTGGTCGAGAGCCGATGCCACCTGGGCCATGAGGTCGGTGACCGTGCCAGGATCGAGCGGCCCGGTCCGGGCGAGGTGGGCAGCCAAGGTGGTCCCCTCGACCAGCTCGAGGACGATGTACGGCCCCTCTGCATCCTCCCCGCTGTCGAACACGGTCACGATGCCGGGATGGCTCAGACTCGCCGCAGCTTGGGCCTCTCTCTTGAATCGCTCCGCCGCATCGGGGTCTCCGGCGAGGTGGGGAAGGAGGCGCTTTATCGCCACAAATCGGCCCAGGAGCGTGTCCCGGGCCTTCCAGACCGTGGCCATGCCACCGGTCCCGATCTGCTCGATCGGCTGGTAGCGATCAGAGATCACCGGGCCAGATTACGAACGTGCCCCGGATACAGGCTGCGGCGGCTTCACCCTCAGATTCCCAATGCAGGGCGTCACGTACGTGTGACGCCCTGCCTCGGGTCTGCCCGGGAGGAGGTTCAGCGGGCAAACCAGAGCTGGAACTCGAGGATGCCGTTGTCCTCGACGGAGACGACGACGGGGGCACTGGGGGCGGTCACTCCGTAGTCGGCAAACAGGATCTCGGTCGATCCAGTGATCAGGATCGCCCCGTCGACCAATTGAGCCTGCAGCGGCATCGCGACGGTGTTGGTCACTCCGTTCAAGGTCAGCTCGCCGGTGGCGATCACCTCGACCATCTCGCCTGAGGCCGCAGCCTCGCCCAGCTCGACGGGCTCGGTGAGCACGAAGGTGGCCTCCGGGTTCGCTCCGGTGCCGAGTGCTCGCTGGATCGCATCCTCACGGCGGGCCTGGTCGCTGACGATCGAGGTCATGTCGACCACGATCTCAGCCGAGTTGAGGGTGGAGCCTTCGATCTCGATGCTCCCGCTCACGGTAGGAGTCCGTCCGATTGCGGTCGTCGAGCCGATCGACTCCAACACCTCTTCGACCCGGAAACCGGCGAAGGTGGCGGTCGTCTCGTCGGTCACCGTGAACTCACCGACGTTGGTGTCCACCGACCACCCTCCGTCGATCCCGTCCGTGGTCTCGACCGCGGAAGGGGTGCTGACCGCAGATACGGTCTCGGTCAGGTCGACCTCGGCGGGGGCGTCACCGGCGAAGAACCAGAGCAGTCCTCCGGCGACCAGCGCCACCACGAGACCCAGCCCGATAGCCCATGGGAGCCAACGCCTTCTTGTCCCCGAGGTCGGCGATTCGATTGCGGTTTCGGTGTCGATCATGTCCATTCCTTTCGTGAAGTCATGGTCGGAGCTTTCCCTGCCGGTCTGGGCAGGTCCTGTGGCCTTCCTGAGAGTTGGCTGAGACGCTTCAACTCTGAGCAGGCACCCACCCACCTCTCAGCAAACTCCCAGGGAACTCCCCTACCTTGAGCCGTGATGCAGGTAGAGCACAACGCCACGATCCTGGTGGTCGACGACGAGGAGTCCCTGACGGACCTCGTCTCCAGCGCCCTTCGCTTCGCCGGATATGAGGTGCGGACCGAGAGCAACGGCCACGACGCGCTTCGTGCCATCAAGGCTGACGCCCCTGACCTGGTCGTCCTCGACGTGAACATGCCCGAGCTGGACGGGTTCGAGGTGTGTCGTCGGATCAGACGAGACGGGCTGCAGACCCCGGTGATCTTTCTGACCGCCCGTGACGACATCGACGATCTCAGGGTCGGGTTCCGCCAGGGGGGCGATGACTACCTGACCAAGCCGTTCAGTCTCGAGGAGCTCGGTCTGCGCATCGAAGCGTTGTTGCGCCGCGCGGGCGGGTCTGGCGAGCCGGCGCGGATCGCTGTTGGGGACGTCGTGCTCGACGAGGACGCCCATCAGGTGTTCAAGGAGGACTTGGAAGTGCAGCTCTCCCCCACCGAGTTCAGACTGCTCCGGTTCCTCCTCATCAACCGGGGACGCGTGATGTCCAAGGCACAGATCGTCGATCACGTCTGGGAGTACGACTTCGACGGCAACTACGGGATCGTCGAAACCTACGTCTCTTATCTCCGTCGGAAACTGGGCGATAACGATGGCTCTTTGGTCCAAACCGTCCGGGGCGTCGGATACGTCATCCGCTCCAACCAGAGCTGAGCGATGAGCCTGCGCACCAAGCTGGTGATCTCTTTCACCGGACTCCTCCTGTTGGTCATCCTCACCGTCGGCTTCATCGCCACCCGCTCGGTGGAGGGCATCCTGGTCGCACAAATCGACCGCACCCTGGTGGGGTTCATGGAGCGGGGCCCGATCTTCAGGTCGTTCCTGCCTCCCGCACCCGGGGGCGATTCCGACGAGGTCCGCGCAGGCGATGAGCAGTTCCTGCGCCCGATCGCCGAGGTCGTGGTGGACGAGGCCGGTGCGATCCTCGCAGCGATGCCCTCGGGATTCACCGACGATCCCGACCCTCTTCCCGACGTCAGTGCCCTGCCCGAAGGGCCCGGTCCTGTTTTCCTCCCCTCGGTCGACGACAGTCTCGAATACCGGGCGGTGATAGCCACTGGACCGGACGGGACTCAGCTGGTCCGGGCAGCGCCTCTCACCGATGTCGAGGCCGCCACCTCTGCCCTGATCCGAACCCTCGCCCTCGCCGGGTTGGGCGTCCTCCTACTCGGCGGCGCCGCCACCTGGTGGACGGTGGAGCGCTCGCTGCGCCCCGTCGACCAGATGGTGGAGACTGCCGAGGCCATCGCGTCCGGGGACCTGTCTCGTCGTGTGCCTGATCTCGAGCCAGGGACCGAGTTGGGACGCCTGGGAAGCTCCCTCAACGAGATGCTGACCCATATCGAGCATGCGGTGAAGACCGAGAAGGAGGGCCAGGAGCGTCTGCGTCAGTTCATCGCCGACGCCTCCCACGAGCTGCGCACCCCGGTCACTGCCATCTCGGGCTACGCCGAGCTGAGGCGAAGAGGCGGCCTGGTCGCACCGGAGGAGGAAGACCAAGGCCTGGTCCCGCATCGAGAGCGAGGGACATCGAATGGGCTCACTGGTCGAGGACCTGCTCACCCTGACTCGCTTGGGCACCGGCAAGCCGCTCCACATCTCAGAGGTCGACGTGGCCCAGGTTGCCCGAAACGCCGCCGCCGACCACCGTGTCATCGACCCCGAGCGGCCGGTGACCGTCACCGGCCCCGAATCGCTCCTCATCAGGGCCGACGAGGAGCGTCTGCATCAGGTGCTCACCAGCCTATTGAGCAATGTCCGGATCCACACCCCACCCTGGACGTCGGTGGTGATCGACGTCGCAGACCGTGACCAGATGGTGATCATCGATGTTGCCGACAACGGCGTCGGCTTCCCCGATGCCGGTCTCGAGCACGTGTTCGACCGTTTCTACCGCGCCGACCCCTCTCGTTCCCGCCGATCCGGGGGAAGCGGTCTGGGCCTGGCCATCGTCGAGGCGATCGTCACCGCCCATGGCGGCATGGTGAGGGCGTCCAACGTCGAAGATGGCGGCGCCCGGATATCTATCAGCCTCCCCCGGGCACCAACTCCCACCTGACTCAACGGTCGCTCACAGTCGGGTCACAGGTCGCTCGCGGACCATCGGGCATGGCATCCCCAACGAAAGGAGATGAGATGCCCACACAAGCCAAGAGCGCACGGCGGTACGTCGCCGCCGCCGCCATCGCCGGCGCCCTCGCCCTAGGAGCGACGCTGGCCTTTCCCGGCGTCGGTCAGGCTCAGACCGAGGAGACCACCACCACGACGGCGGTGGAGGAGACAACTGAGCCCACGACCGAGACCACGGTCCCGTCCGACCAATCGTCGGACGAGACCAGGCCGGAGAGGGGCGACGAGAACTGCGATTACGCCGAGGAGGAGACGACCACCTCCGACACCTGATCCGGGGTGCACAGTCGGATCCCGGGCCCAAGCCCGGGATCCGACCCCGCCCCCGACAGCCCACAACTCTGTGGGAACTCTCAGGAAGACTTCGGGGATATCCCAGCCGCATCGGCCAGGTTGACAGGCGACTACCTGAAGGAGCCATCGACACATGAGACTTCGCGCATTTCTCGCGCTCGCCCTGATCCTTGCCGCCTGTGGCGGGGCCGCGGCTGACACCGGTGACGGCGTCGCCAGTCTCGAGGACACGACTGTCACGACTACTGCAGCCGATGAGACGGCCGACCCCGAGGCCGCCGCCATCGCCTTCACCGAGTGCATGCGCGAGAACGGGGTGGAGATGGAAGACCCCACAGTCGACGCCGATGGCAACGTGATGCCCGGACGCCCCACCGAACTACCCCAGCCCGAAGACGGAGAAAACGGGGAGGGCATCGTCGCCCAGGCCGGAGAGGTCAGCGAGGAGCTTCGAGCCGCGTTCGAGGAGTGCGGCGACCTGCTCGGGGGGACCGCCTTCGGCTTCACCGATGTAGACCAGACCGAGCTGGAGGACCAGCTTCTCGAGCTCGCCCAGTGTCTCCGCGATCAGGGTCTCGAAGTGGCCGACCCTGATCTCTCTGAGCCGGGTCAAGGCGGTGAGCCCGGTCAGGACATGAGCCGGGGCAGGGCGGTCCGTTTGGGATCGACTTCCAGGATCCCGCAGGTTCAGGCGGCCATGGAGCAGTGCCAGGAGTTGGTGCCCAACTTCGCCGGTGGCCCCGGTGGCAGGACCCGGATTCAACGACGAGGGCGCAGGGTCGGTTGTCCCGGACGGCACCGACGACTCGAACAGTTAGCTCGACCACGACGGAAGGAAGACAAACGATGACATTGCCCGAGACCCGCGATACCCCGAACCTGGAGATGTTGCCAGGGACCGAGCACTTCGCCTGCGACTCGCAGATCGAGATGGTGGATACTCGCTCTGATCGTGACTGCTGATCGGGGTCGGGGTGGCGCTCTGGTACGTGCGAACCACCCAGACTGCGCCCACGACGGAAACGACGGCTGCCGCGGAGCCCGATTTCGCCGAGGTCGTGGTGACAGATCTGGTCGAGACCTCGGAATACGAGGGCACGTTGGGTCGTCTCGACGGCGACCCGATAAATGTCCGACTCGACGGGACCGTGACCGCCTTGCCCGAGGAAGGGACCACTCTGGAACAAGGTGACGTGATCGCCTGGGTCGACAACCAACCCGTGGTCCTCCTCTACGGCGAGCTGCCCGGTCTGGCGGGAGCTGAGGAACGACACCGAAGGGCCCGATGTGCTCCAACTGGAGACTGCCCTCACCGCGCTTGGCTACAACGAGTCCGGTGATTCGATGACTGTCGATGAGACCTACTCGGCGGCGACGGAAACCGTCGTGGAGACCTGGCAAGAGGCCATGGGAGCCGAGGTGGACGGCGTGGTCGGCATTGGCGACATCGTCTTCTCGGCCGGGCCGGTGCGGATCGGCGCCCTCGAAGTCGCCGTTGGGGATCAAGTCGCCGGTGGGTCCCCGATCTTCTCCACGTCGAGCGAGGAGATCGAGGTCACCTTCGACCTGCCCACGTTCGAGCAGGACAACGTCGAGGTCGGTGATGCCGTGGAGATCACAATGCCCGACCTCAGCGTCACCACGGGGGTGGTCATCGAGATCGCCACCGTGGCCACAGTCCCCGAGGAGGGAGGCGAGGTCAGCTTCCTCTCCACGGTGGAGCTCGACGACCCTTCTGTCGCCGAGGGCATCGATGACGCCCCGGTCACGGTGGCGGTGATCACCGATCGAGTCGATCAAGCTACGGCGGTTCCGGTGGAAGCCCTCGTTGCCCTGGCCGAGGGAGGTTACGCGGTGGAGGTCGAGGATGGCTCCGGCACGAGGCTGGTCGCAGTTGAGCCCGGCTTCTACGCCGACGGCCTCGTCGAGGTCACCGGGGGCGTCTCAGCCGGGGACCGGGTCGTGGTGCCATGAAGCGGCCCATGAGTGTGCTCCATCTCGAAGACGTGACGAAGATCTACCCGGGGACACCGCCCGTGGCCGCCCTCGACGGAGTGACCTTCGCCGTCGGCGCCGGGGATCTGCTCGGAGTGGTGGGGCCCTCGGGATCCGGCAAATCCACATTGCTCCACATCATGGGCACCCTCGACCGGGCCACCGGCGGGAAGGTCGAGGTGGTCGGCCATGACGTGGCCGGTCTGTCCGACCGAAAGCTATCCGCTCTCCGGTCGCGGCACATCGGCTTCGTCTTCCAGCAGTTTCATCTCCTCTCGGGCTACACCGCGCTCGACAACGTCGCCGATGGCCTTCTCTACACGGGATTGCCACTCCGGCAGCGCCGGTCCCAGGCGTTGGACACCCTGGAACGAGTGGGTCTGTCCCATCGGGTCGGCCACATGGCGTCGGTGCTCTCCGGTGGCGAGAGACAGCGTGTCGCCATTGCCCGGGCGCTGGTCGGGCAGCCTGAGATCCTCCTCGCAGACGAGCCGACCGGCAATCTCGACACCAAGACCGGCGCCTCGATCGTGCAGTTGCTCGAAGAGCTCAACATTCTCGGCACCACGGTGGTCGTCATCACCCACGATCGCGAGATCGCATCTCTGCTCCCGCGCATCATCGAGATGCGAGACGGGCGCATCGAGAGCGACTTGACACCGGCGGAGGTCGCGCGATGACGGCGGTCATCGAGGCCAGCCGGCTGCACGTCGCCGACATCATGCGCACGGCCGCAGTTGGGCTTCGATCGAGAATGACCCGCGCTGTGCTGTCCGCCTTGGGCATCGCGATCGGTATTGCGTCGATGGTGGCGGTGCTCGGTTTGAGCGACTCGTCGAAGTCGGAGCTGCTGGCGACGCTCGATCGGCTCGGCACCAATCTGCTCACGGTCCAGGCCGGGGAGGGCATCGGGCGCGGGTCCGCTGAGCTCCCGGACACCGCGGCGGCGATGATCTCCCGAATCGGACCCGTCGAGGAGACGGCGGCCGTGGCCACGGTCGATGCCAACGTCTATCGGACCGATCTCATGCCACCGGACCGGACCAATGGCCTGACCGTGCAGGCAGTCGACCTCACCCTGCTCGAGACCTTGGCCGGGTCCCTGCAGACCGGTGAATGGCTCGATGCGGCCAGCGCCAACTATCCGGTGACTGTCCTGGGTGCGGTGGCGGCGGAGCGTCTTGGCATCAGCGAGACCCCTGCCAAGGTCTGGCTGGGCGACCAGTGGTTCACCGTGATCGGGATCCTCAACGAGTTCGAACTGAGCCCCGATCTCGACCGAGCCGCCTTGGTCGGCATCACGGCCGCAGAGGATTATCTCGACTCGAGCGGAGCCCCCTCCGTGATCCACGTCCGATCAGACCCGGAGCAAACCGACGCAGTCATGAGCGTGCTGGCCGCGACCACCAACCCGATGAACCCCGAAGAGGTCGAGGTCAGCCGGCCGACCGATGCCCTCGAGGCTCGCGACGCGGCGGACGACACCTTTACCGCGCTCTTCCTCGGCCTGGGAGCAGTCGCCTTGTTCGTCGGTGGCGTCGGTATCGCCAATGTCATGGTCATCTCGGTGCTGGAGCGAAGGTCGGAGATCGGATTGAGACGAGCCATCGGCGCAACGAAGGGCCACATCGCCGTTCAGTTCCTCGGCGAGGCATTACTTCTGTCGTTGATAGGCGGTATTGCCGGAGTTGCCATCGGCTATGGCGTAACCATGGCCTGGGCCGCATACAAGGATTGGGACGTCCTCGTCCCTCAGGTCGCATTGTTCGGCGGGTTGGGGGCTGCGTTGATAATCGGCAGCCTCGCCGGTTTCTACCCGGCGATCCGGGCATCGAGAATGTCGCCAACCGAGGCCCTACGCTCGGCCTGACCATTGTCAGCGACTGCCGATCTGGTTCACAGCGACCTCCCAGGGTCGGCGAGCATGATGAAGGGACAGCCAGGCATTTCCTCCTCCTGGCAACCAGCCGCCAAGGCCCGATGAGGCGAGAGAGCATGACACACGAGAGCCACCATCTGGAAGAGCCCACCAACGAGGAATTGCGGCTGATAGGCCGCCGCTCCGCCTTGAGACTGCTCGGAGGAGCAGGATTGGCGGTAATCGCCGCCTGCACCACCGAAGGAGTGGTGAGCACCACGGCGGCAGCCGGCACGACCTCCACCAGCGGGTCGAGCACGACATCTGCGGCTGCAGCCAGCACCACCTTCGGCGGGGCAGGCACCTGTGTCCTCATACCCGAGGAGACCGAAGGCCCATACCCGCTCGACCTCTCCGGTAACGAAGCGTTCTTCCGCACCGACATCACCGAGGGGCGGCCCGGTGTGCCTCTCACCCTCACGCTCTCGCTGGTAGATGTGAATTCGAGCTGCGCGGCGATCGAGGGGGCGAGGATCGACGTCTGGCATTGTGACGCCGACGGGGTCTATTCGGGGGTGAGCCAGCCGGGAAACGACACCACCGGTGAGACCTTCTGCCGTGGCATCCAGCTCACCGATGCGAATGGGCAGGCCACCTTCCAGACCGTCTATCCGGGTTGGTATCAGGGCCGGATCACTCATATTCACTTCCAGGTGTTCCTCGACTCCGGGCTGGCCGCCACTTCCCAGATCGCCTTTCCCGAAGAGGTCACCGCCGCGGTCTATGCGGTCGAGCCGTACGCCGCCAAAGGACCCAATACCTCGGTGCAGGGGTTCGCCGACGACATGGTCTTCGCCGACGGCACCCAGTATCAGATGGCCTCGGTCACCGGCGGCGCCGACGCCCGCTACATCGCGACGCTGCTGGTTGGCGTAGCCGTCTGAGCGGTCAGGACAGTGCTCCGACCGAGACCGAGCCCGGGATTCGGTCGAGGACCAGACCCCACCCCGTCTCATAGCTCTCACGCATCCGCAGGGCGTCAGCCCCACGGGCCTCCCATCCGTCGTGGACGAGCGTCATCTCCGTGCCGTCGGGTGTTTGACGGAAGGTGATCTCGACACGGGTCGCCTGTGCAACGGGAAGACCCGGGAACCACTCGAGGCTGAGCCGTTCGCCTGGTTCCCATTCCCGGATTCGGGCCCAGTCATGCTCGACCCCATCCCTGGTCACCTCGTACACCCGGCCCCCGACACCGGGATCGACCCGGGCATCGATGGCGTCTCCGCCGCCGACCGAATGGGTGGCTACGGGCCACCACTCCCCCATCCTCTTGGTGAACAGCTCGAACACAAAGCCCGGCTCGCCGGGAACCGTGATCACCTTCACCAACGGCTCGATCCTGTCTGATTCCTGCATGTCCTTCTCCATCTCTCTCTGGGCGAAATCGGCAAAGCTCCCCATCGCCATGTCCCACATCTGATCGACCCAGCCCCGCAGCGCGGCGATGCCGGTCGGGTCTGCCGAATAAATCCGGCGGTTGCCGACGTTGGTGACGCGGGCCAGATCGGCATCGAGCAGCACCTTGAGATGCTGAGACACCGCGGGGCGGCTCACCGGGAGGCGATCGGCGATGTCACCAACCGAGCGCGGATGTTCGAGCAGCATCGTGTAGATGGCTCGTCTCGTCTCCGTCGCCAGCGCATCCAGTTGGACATCGACCATGTCGGTATCGTAAGTGATGACTTACCGTAAGTCAATACTTACGGACGAGGATTGTGCTGAGATGGGACGGTGAGATCGCCCGGCAAGTTCGGCGTCGCGCTGCTGACCGCACTCGTCGCAGCATGTGCCGGCGAGACCGTCATGGTCCCCACTACCCCGGCCCCCGCCACCACACAGCCCGTGACGCCACTTCAGGCGGTGGTCCCCGACGGGCCACTTGTCCCACAGGGCTCGGTCGATGGCGCTGATTATCTGTTTGTGTCCGCTGCGGTGTCAGCCGAGGCCATGGTCCACGCCTACATCATCGGGTTCCGGGACGACCAGAGCAGGGTGATGGTGATGAGCTGGGAGGCGGACGGCCAGGTGGAGCAGGCCGATGCCGGCGTCGACCAACTCGACCTCGATCTGGAACATCCCGGGCCGATGCCGACCAGCGTCACCCAGCAACGAGACGGGACCTGGGTCATGCACGGGTTCGGGGTGCCCAACACGATTGGGGCAACACCGGTCTTCTGGCGTGCGGCCTCGGATTCACCCACCGGGCCGTGGCGCGACCCCACGATCGTCTACGAGGTCGGCGGGCCTGGAGCATGGGACGGGGCGTGGATCGACTTCCCAACGGTCTTGGAGATCGGCGAAGAGCTTTTCATGCTGTACGAAGGCGCATCCGCCGCCGATCGGAACTCATCACACCTGGGGATAGCGACGTCACCCGACGGCATCGCCTGGGCCCATCCCGACGCTCCGGCCCTGTCCCCCGACGATTGTCCCGACGTGACCTCGATTCGCGCCCCGCGGCTGTTGTCGACCGATGCGGGGTGGCTGTTCGCCTTTGCCGCGATCACCGGTCGGGACGAGGAGCCGCCGATTCGACTCGGCATGCAGGATGATCCCCTCCAGCTGTCTTGCCAGGATGTGGGGACCGTGCTCAACGCCGACGACCTGCCCTCCAGCGGGGGCATTCACTCCCACGCCTTGATCGAGACGGCCTCCGGACCGGCGCTGCTGGTCGAGTCACTGACACCCGATGCCTCTGCCTCGGCCCTTTGGCTGGTTCCGCTGGCGAGCTGAACGGGCCCATGAAGCCCCCTCCGTCGCCTACGGCGACACCTCCCCCAGCCCCCCTCCCCGGCTGCGCCGGTACTCCCCCCAACGCTCACTCCGTTCGCTGGGGGGAGAAACAGCTCGCTTCGCTCGCTGGGGGAGGAAACGGTGGTCAGATGCCGGGGAGCTTGAACCCGGACTTCTCGATCACGTAGTCGCGGGATTCGAGAGCCATGCGCTTCACCGCATCCCAGTCCACGTGGAGGAGTTGGCCGTGCTGTTTCATCAGGCGGCCGGCGATGAGGACGGTGTCCACGTTGCTGGTGTCCATGCCGGTGACAACCGCTGTGGCCGGGTCGTTCAGCGGGGTGACGTTCATCCGGTCGGTCCGGAGCAGGATCACGTCGGCCTGCTTGCCCGGAGTCAGGGTGCCGGTCTTCGAGTCGAGCCCGTTGGCCCGAGCGCCTTCGATGGTGGCGTACCCGAGCACCTCCCGCATGGTGACCGGGGTCTTGCCCTGCGCCGAGGCCAGGGCGCGCTGGAGGGTGAGAACCGACCGCATCTGATTGAACATGTCGGCCGGGACGTTCGTCTCGACGTCGATGCTGAGGCTGGGTTGGAGGCCGCGATCGAGGAACTTCTGGATCGGGGGCATGCCGTGTCCCATCATCATCTCCACCGGGGAGGCGAGAGAGACCGTTCCGCCCGTGTCGACGATCATCTGGATCTCGGTGTCGTTGAGCGTCGTGCAGTGGATATAGGTGGTGTCGGAGCCGAGCAGACCGGCCTCACCCATCTCCTGAACTTTGCCGTCCTGGCCGTAGCTGCCCACCCCGACATGGGTCGTGATCCGCGCCCCGGTCTCCCGCGCCAACTTCCAGTGGTCGCGTGACACCTCGAAATCGGTGAACTCCGGACCCGGCGCGGCGAGGGCCAGGGTCAGCATCTGGTCCTTGGTCGAGAAGTGCTCGGTGGCGGCGCGGACGAACCAGCTCGGCTGCCGCTCCTCCCATTTCCCCCACCAGGGAAAACCGTAGGCGAACACCGCGCGGAGACCGGAGTCGCGTAGGGCCTTGACCACCGCGTCGGTGTGGGCCGGAGACCCCTGGATGTGAGACCAGTCGAGGAGCGTGGTGATCCCGGCGTTGATCGCACCGAGGGCAGAGACGAGATTGCCGGCATAGGCGTCCTCGGGCCGGAACGCCGGTGCCAGCTTGTGAAGGACGAAGGAGATATAGCTGGTGCGACCCTCGAGAGGGACGTCGGTGCCGATGTTCCGCAGCACCCCCTCCCAGATGTGCCGATGACTGTCGACAAACCCGGGCATGACGATCATCCCCGTGGCATCGATGGTCTCTACCTCGCCGTTGGACAGGTTCGGGCCCACCTGGACGATCCGGTCCCCGTCGATCATGACGTCGCCGGTGGCGAAGTCACCGACGGAAGGATCGAGACTGAGGATGATCCCGCCCTTGATCAGTTTGCGGCCGCTAGGGGCAACCGAGAAGTCGATCCCGCTTGGGTAGGGGGTGGGGAGCTGCGCCACCTTGGGTGGGCGGCTGCCCAGGACCAGGCGTCTCGCCCGGCGGTAGTTCCGCTTCACCAGCTCTTTGATGTCCCCGAACTGGAAGAGGATCACCCCGATCAAGACCAGGATTCCGACGATCATCGAGCCGTCAGTGGGCGACAGGCCGAGAAACGGCAGCACCGTGAGGATCAGGGCGAGGAGAGTTGCAGCAACCGTGGCACCGAGGAACGTGGCCCGGCCACCCGCCAGAGACGCCCCACCCAGCACTGCGGCGGTGATGCTGCTGAGGGCGTAAGTGGACCCGGCCTGGGCGTTTCCAACGCCGGCGCGGCTCATGACGAAGAACGAGGCCACTGCGGCCAACACCGCGCAGATGATCAATGCCCTGACCCTGACCCAGTTGGTGCGCACTCCGCTCCGCTTGGCCGAACGGTCGTCGAACCCCGCCGCCCGAAGCTCCAGGCCGGAGCCACTGGCATGGAGCCATACGTCGAGCAAGCCCGCAGCCACCACCACGCCGATGAATGCGAGGGGCACTGGACCGATCCCACCGCGGAGCATCGATGTGAACTCGGGACTGATCACTCCCTGGGCGGTGGGACGGAGGGTGAGGGAGATCCCATCGAGGATGCTCAGCGTGGCGAGCGTGGCGATGATCGAGGGGATCTTGACTCCACGGATCAGGCCGGCATTGACCAGACCGAGGACCACACCGCAACCGAGGATGACGATGGAGCCGGTGACCATCTCGGTCGTGGTCGCCTCGGCCCCGATCAGGAAGGACCCGACCACCACACCCAAACTGATCATGGCCCCCACCGATAGGTCGAGGTAGCCAACCAACAAGGCGTGGGTCTGGGCGATCGCGGCCACCGCCAGCGGGATGGCGAGGAGGAGAATGTTGGCAATGTTGGTTGCGTTGACGAAACCTGGGAAACGCGAACTGGTCAGCCAAACGACACCGATGATGAGCAGGATCTGCAAGGCGACCGGCATCCAGAGGCGCACCTTGACGACCTTGCGCCATTTGTTCCTGTCCCGGGCGTTGCGGATGACCTTGCGAACCGCCTGACGCCTCGAGTCGGCCCGGGTCGTCATGAGAGAGTCGGTGGTGGCGCGGCCTTGGGCATGGCGACGCCGAGCGGGGATCGGCCCGCCCGGGAGAGACCGGGCCCCCGAACTATGGCCTCGACGATGCGCAGCTCGTTCAATTCATCACCAGGGATCTCCTCGACGATGGTGCCTCGGGACATGACCAGCACCCGGTCGCACAGACCGGAGAGCTCGAGAGGGTCACTCGACTTGACCAGGAGGGCGGCTCCCGTGTCGGTCCGGGCCCGAAGAGCCCGATAGATGTCGAATCGGGAACCGACGTCCACGCCCTGGGTCGGCTCGTAGGCGAGAATCACCGCCGGCTGGCGAAGAAAAGTCCTGGAGACGGATACCTTCTGCTGGTTGCCACCGGAGAGGAACTCGACCGGCTGCTCCAGGGACGGCGTGCGCACCTCGAGCCGGTCGACCAGGTCGTTCACCGCCTTGCGCTCGGCTCGCCTTTTCAGAAAGCCGAACGTGCTGAAGCGACCCAGCGACTGCACAGTGGAGTTGACCCGGACACCGAGCACCGGCATCAAGGCCTCGTGTTTGCGGTCGCCCGGGAGCAACATGACCCCGTTTCGCACCGCCTCCTGGGTGGAGATCAGAGTCAGCTCTTTCCCGTTACAGACCACACGGCCCGCGCGGGGCGGGGTCCTGCCGGCCAGCGTGTCGAAGAGCTGGGGCTGACCGTTGCCCTCTGCCCCGGCGATGCCGACCACCTCGCCGGCCTCCAAGGTGAAGCTGACGGGGCCGAATGACTGGCCTTGCAGACCATCTACTACCAGCACCTCAACGCGCTCGCCGGTGGCCGCCGCGGCGACGGGGAACGCCGCTTCGAACGGACGACCCACGATCAGGTCCACCAGCTCGTGCTCGCTGGTGCTCTTGGCATCGAAGGTGCCTCGAGTCTTGCCATCGCGGAGCACCGTGATCCGATCGGCGATCTCCAACACCTCAGGGAGCCGATGGCTCACATAGACCACCCCGACTCCGCGCTTGCGGCAGGCCACGACGGTGCGATGGAGGGCTTCAACCTCGTCGGGACCGAGGGCGGTGGTGGGCTCGTCGAGGAGTAGCACCCTGGGGTTGGACACCAGGGCCTTTGCCACCTCGAACAGCTGACGTTCGGCCAGGGTCAGAAATCCGGCCGGCACGTCGGGAAACAGCTCCATATCGAGGTCCAGCTCGCCAAGGAGGCGCCGAGCCCACTTCTTTCGGCGCCAGAACGGTGGCCTCTGGTCGGGTGGCGCAGCCAGATAGAGATTGTTCTTCACCGGTTCCATCTGGACCAGCGAAGTGTCCTGATAGGCCATAGCGAGGCCCAGCTTGCGGGCCATTGCCGGAGAGTCGGTGCGCAACGGTTTGCCACCGATGCGCACCGATCCCCGATCGGGCTCTACGAACCCGCTGGCAATCCCGAGGAGGGTCGACTTTCCCGAGCCGTTCTCACCGACCAGGGCATGGACCTCACCGGCCCGACAGTCGAAACTGACGTCGGTGAGCGCCCGGACCGCCCCGAACTGGCGGGACACGCCCGCCAGCTCGAGGACCAGGTCGCCATGCGCCGACCTTCCTCGGGAAGCGCCTTCTGTCATCCAGCGAACATCAGGCTGAGCACGTTGTCAGGCACCAGCGACGTTCCGGAGACGGCCTCGTTGGGCCGGTCCGGGTTGCAGTCCGCCTCGGTCACCTGCCGCATCACGTGGGGAACGACGATCTCTGCCGGAACCTCCGCCCCGTTGATCGCCAACATCGCCGCGGTGACCCCGGTCCGTGACTGGAAGTTGCCACCTGCGGAGTAGAAGATGTTGTACGTCGGCTCGGCCCTCTCCGCCCAGTCACAGAACAAGTTCTGCTCATCGGTGCGAAGCGCCAGCGTCAGGTTCTCCACGGGGATTCCCAGCTCCTCGTACACAGGGAGGCCGTACCACATCCCATCGGCGTATTCGTAGGCGTAACCGTTGATCACCGGATTTTCGGTCAACAACCCACGGAACACGTCCGGGATGGCCGGCGGGAACCAGTTGGTGTCACCGGTGGTGCTGTTCTCGTCGGCGGGCGGGTTGACCAGAGTGGCTCCCAACGAGTCGACGGTGCACCGCTGCCAACCGAGAGACAGGGCATTGCCAGGCGTCCCGCCAAGCAGCGCGACGTTGCCACCTTCCGCTCCGGTGTTCAGCACCTCGGAGAAACTGTTACCCAGGGCACAGAGGTCTTCGCCCACGACTGCCAGGTAGTCCTCACCGGGAATGAGGGCGCCTTCCTGGTCGGGGAGCCCGACCCATCCCGCCGAGAAGGGCACATAGTGGATACCCGCGGCCTCGGCCTCGGACACCGCTGGTGCCACACCGGCCCCGCCGTCGGGATAGCCGACGATGAAGTCGACGCCCGCCTGGATCAAGAACCTGATGTTGGCCATCTCGGTCTCCGCACCGGCGAAATCGGCCGCCGTGGAAACGATCCTGCCGATCTCCGGGTAGGTCAGAGCCTGGAGGACTGCCTCCATGTGACTCACCGAACGCCAGACGTTCACCTGGTTGCCGCCACCGTCGGCGTAGCCCATGACCAGCTCGCCACCGCTACCGGTGTCGCACTCCTGGTTGGCCCAGCACTCCATCGCCTTGTCGATGGTCGCCTGGTCCAGATCCTGGTTCGCCCGGGCAATCGAGGCCAGGACGATGTCCCAGCTCGCCTGGTCGGAGGGCTCCACCGGTCCCAGTGCCTCCTCCACCAGGGCCGGATCTGCCGCCGCTGGATCCTCGCCGAACTCGACCAGCGGGCTCTCGGCCTCGGCCGCAGCACTGGTGGTGGTCTCTTCAGCTGCCGCCGTCGTCGTCGGCTCAGCCGCTGCCGTCGTCGTGGGCTCCTCTTCGGGTGCCGCGGTCGTGCTGGTGTCGGCCACATCGCCGGTACAAGCGGCCAGGACGAGCGCCATCACTGCAAGAAGGGCTATCACCCTCGATTTCATCATCCTCCTCCGTTCTCTTCTCATTTCGTGTTTCTCCCGCTTTCGGGGGTCATCTCTGTCATCTCTCCTTCTCTCACGGATCGCCGCCTTCGGCGACGACCACCCCTTTTCCGCGCTGGCCCGGCTTGGTCCGGTCGCGTAACACCTGCTCCACGCCCTTGATGATGCGGTCGCCCGACACGAGCATTCCCCCGATGATGACCACGCCGAACACGACGAATTGGGCCGACGTGGGAAGACCCATTGAACGCATCATCTGGTTGAGACCTGTCAGGAAGAAAGCGGCGGCGAACGTGGACAGTGGGCTGGCCAGTCCCCCGGTCAGCGAGGCGCCACCGATCACCACTGCGGCGATGGGCCCGAGCAGATAGGCCGTGCCAATGGTCGGGCCCGGGCTGCGAAGCAGCCCGGCCAGAGCCACACCGGCCAGTGCGTAGAAGACCGCAGCCACCACGTAGGCTGCGATCTGATTGAGATTCACCCGCACCCCGACTACCCGGGACGCAACGGGGTTGGCGCCAACCACTTGGAACCGCCGGCCGGCGGCGGTGTAGCGGAAGGTGATGATGAGCAGGACGGTGAGGATGGCGCCGGCCCAGAAGACAAGGCTGAGCCCGAGAATCCTGTTGCTCGTCCACTCGGATAGGCCGGGCGGCACCTGGCTCTGCACCGCGAACGTGCGGCCGTAACGGTTGACCAAGCCGATGACCACCTGACCCACGGCAAGGGTGACGATCAGCGGATTGAGCTTGAGCCCTCCGATCAGCAGGCCGTTCACCAACCCGATGAGGGCGGCGACCCCGATCGCGGTGAGAAGGGCGACTCCAATGAGGGAGTCGGACCCGTCGGTGACGCCCGCCATGATCATCGCTGCCAGCGTGAAGGTCCCGGGGACGCTCAAGTCGATCCCTCCAGTCATGATCACCAGCATCTGCCCGAGAGCGGTGATCGCCAACAAGGCGCCATAAGGGGCGATTGCGTTGAGGACGACGGTTCCGAGCGTCTGCGGGGCCCAGATGGCGGCCACTACGACGAGCACGAGGAGGGCGAGGTAGACCGGCAGATAGCGAGAGGCGACGACGAACGAGGTCACCGCCGAAGATGGCATCCGGGCCGCGGTCACGACGCTTCCTCCGACGCGACCCCGGCCAGGGTGGTCGAATCCGAAACGAGGCGGCGGCGGGCGCCACCGGCCAGCTCCCGTGCCCGTTCGACGTCGGCCTCGAGCACGCCGTTTCGCATCAGGGCATGGCCGGCGGCGAAGACCCAGTCGAGATTCGAGGTGTCCATCCCCCACACCACCGCCCCGATCGGATCATTGATCGGGTAGATGTTGGGTCGATCGGCGCGTAGCACCACGATGTCCGCCTGCTTCCCGGGCGTGAGCGACCCGGTGACGTCCCCGAGGGCCACAGCCCGGGCCCCGTCGGCGGTGGCATACCGGATCACCTCCCGGGTGGTGAGGAGCTTGGGGAGACCGGCCTTGCCCGCCAGTTTGAGGTCGAAGAGGGTGGCGTGCTGGAGAGAGATGGCCGTCCGCATCTGGGCGAACAAATCACCGGGGGCTCTCTGCTCGGAGTCGACCCCCAGGCCGGGGCGAATCCCCCGGTCGACCAGCTTCTGCACCTGCAGCGGTTGGAGCCCACCGGCCATCTCGCTCGAAGGGGTCAAGACCACTGACGCCCCGGACGAGGCCACGGCATCGAGGTCGGCGTCCTGGAGATTGGAACAATGAACCAGAGTGACGTCCTCCCCGAGCATCGACGCCATCGCGCCCAGGCCTGGTTGGTCAGTTCGGCTCCCGGCGTGGGCATGGATCCGTTGACCGAGATTCCGGGCGTCGGGCCAACGATCAGGCGCATCCAACCCGGCCGCGAAGGTGGTTAGAGGAAGGGCGGGATCGCCGGTCTGCCGGGCAGAGCCCGCATTGACGAATACGGTGCGCAGACCGGCGTCAACATGCGCCTGCACCGCGGCCTCAGCCAGCCCCACGGAAGGGAGGGCCGACCAGTCGACCACCGTGGTGATCCCGGCCTCGATGGCGCCGAGAAGTCCGATCAGCGTGGCGGCGTAGACGTCGTCCTCGTTGTAGCGGGATTCCTCGACCGTCTCGGTGTCTCCGAGACCGCGGAACAACGACTCGAGGACGTGACGGTGGGCATCGACGAAACCAGGCATGACGATGGTGTCTGTCGCATCGACCACCTCGGCGTCACGTGCCCGCAGATCGGTCCCGACTTCTGCGATGCGATCCCCATCGATGAGGACATCGGCGCGGCGAAAGTTGCCCACTTTTCGGTCGAGGCTGAGCACACAGCCCCCTGCGAGCAAGGTTCGACTCATCGCTCCGCCCTGGGTCCGCTCCTCATGCGCTATGAACAGTGACACTACACACCCGGCACCCTCAACCCCCCTGGTTTGCCGCCACATGTTCAGTGTTGCTTAGGCAAAGCCCTCGCTCTGCGTAGCCTGAGCAGACAGCGCCATTGAGCGGATCAGACACGGATCGCCACTCGCCGCATCAACCACGAGCGCAGGAAGAGAGTGATCCCGGCCCCGAAGACGAACCCGGCGGCGTGGGCCTCCCAGGCCGTGTCGGTCCCGCCGAGCCCGAATTGGGCGACAAACCACACGATGAGGAAGACGGCCGCCGGCACCGGTAGCAAGAACCACCCGACCAGCGAGAGGACGCGGTGACCCGGGAAGAGGACGACATAGGCGCCCATCGCGGCGGCGATCGCGCCCGAAGCCCCGACCAGAGGGACGGTGGCTTCGGGGTTGAGGCCCACGTAGGCCACCGTCGCGGCCAAACCACCGATCAGATAGAAGAACAAGTACCCGATGTGCCCGAAGGCCTCTTCGACGTTGTTACCGAAGATCCAAAGGAACCACATGTTGAAGAGCACATGGCCCACGCTCCCGTGGAGGAACATCGAGGTGAAGAGGGCGAGGAACACGTTCTTCTCGGGGAAGATCGGATCCTGGGCACCGGAGAGGCAGACATCGGAGACGATCTCCTCGACTCCCAGGGGAGAGCCGGTGGTGACCTCACATGAGATGGCGGCCCGTTCGTAGACGAGGGCTTGCTGCTCCTCGGGCGCCCCACGTCCCTGGAGGAGGAAGAAAACGATCAGATTGATCCCGATCAGGAGCAGGGTGACCACGGGCATCACCCGGGTCGGGTTCACATCACGCAGCGGGAACAAGGTGTGCCGATGGTATCGGCGGGCTCAGACTTCGCCGGAGAGACTCTCGGCTGCCTCCGTGATGTGGCCCGGGGCGCGGAGAAAGGAGACGAGCTCATCGGCGTTGCGAAAACGATCGCTTCTTCTCGAAGCGACGTGCTCCACCACGCCTCGGAAGCCCGTCTCCTCCTCCTCGTCGGCCATAGACCCCCACACCCGCACCACGAAGGTGTCCATGCCCGCAGTATGCACCCGGTGCCTTAGAGCGGTCTTAAGCCTTCACCGGCCGTTGCGGCGTAGGGAACGGGGCCGGCTCCACCTCCAGCTCGGACATTCGAGTGACATAGATCCGATAGAGGCGGCGGGCGGTCCCGTGCCGGCCCTCGGCCGCCATGGACGCCACCAGGGAGAGGTGGGCGGGCTCGTTGTACGCGTCCTGCTCCAGGATGCGCATGTACCAGCGGGCAGCGGCATCGTGGTCGCCGGCATCTGCCTCCGCCTCGGCCAGAATCCGACCAATCGACATGAACTCGGCTCGGGCTTCCTCTCGCAGTCCGATCGCCCAATCGGCATAGGGGTGATCCTCGAGGAACTCCCCCAAGTACCGTGCCTCGGCAGACCTGAGCACGGCCAAACCCGCCTCGAGGTCACCCGACCGCAGCAGGGAGCGGCCCCGGTTTGCCTCTTCGAAGAACGATTCGACATCGACTTCGACATGATCGAGATTCAGGGCCAGGGAGTCCCGTGCCGCGATCAGATAGCGATCGCCATGATGACGACGGTCCGGGTCGAGGACTCCGCGGATGGTGCTCAGAGCAACCGACAGCCGGTTGCCGGCCTTGGCAGGATCCTCCTCAGGCCAGAGACGCTCGATCACGATCTCACGATGAAGGGAACGGCCCCGGTTCGCCGCCAGCATCCCGACTATCTCCCTGGCCACCCTCGACTGCCACGCCGAAGATGGGACCTGCTCGCCGCGGACCAATACCCCGAATCCACCCAGCGTCCGGATGCTCACGTCGTGCGAAGCCTGTTCGGACAGGACGCCGGCCACCCGGCTCGCCTCCAGCGCCAGACCTTTGGCGCCGAGCTGCCGCAGGGTCTCGGCCGCGCTTTCCGCCAGGTCTGCCTCCCCACCAGGCAAGCCGGCCAGGGCCAGATCGACTCGGGCCATCCCGAGGGGTGCCTCGATCTCCTCCCAGATACGGCGGGCCTGCTCGAGAAGTGAGTGTGCCCGCGCCTCGTCCGCGGCGGTGGCTGCCTCCAGCTCCATCGCTTCGGCCAGCCCCGGGAGATCCTGACGCGAGCGGGCCAGATCTCCTGCCTCGATCGCCTTCACCCGCGCCACATCGGGCGAGCCGGCGGTCAATGCGACGAATCCCTGTGCGAGGACGGCACGAACATGGCCGATAACCGACGCCACCTCAGCAGCCTTGTCGGCCAACTGTCTCGCCCGCTCCGGATCGTCCTGAGCGATGACCCGGGCCAGCCCGGAGAGCGCCGGGACCAGGGCCTGCAAGTCCGCCTCGTCACCCAGCCGGATCGCCTCCTCATAGCCGGCTCGGGCGAGGGCGTTGTCGCCACGGAGGGCGTAGACGTCGGCCATCTGCGCCAGCGGGTACGACTCGAGGGTCGAGCCCATCTGGCGGAATATCTCCCTCGATTGCTCCAGATCGGCAACGGCCTCCTCGAGCCTTCCCAGACTGGTGAGAACCTGGGCGCGATTGGACATCGACATCGCGCGCCATAGCTGGAAACCGGTCATGTCGGCGAGACGAAGGGCCATGTCCAACTCGGCCAGCGCGTTGGCGTAATCACCCTGCTCGAGAAAATGCGAGCCCCGGTTGGAACGGATCCGGATCGTTTGCACCACATCCCGGGCTTTTTCGGCATGCTCGAGCGCCCGCAGATAGTGGACGGCGTTCCCGGCTCGGTCACCATCCAGAGCGGCAACCATCGCCAGCACCGTGTGAGCTGTGGCGAGGGCGCCGGAGTCATCCGCCCGACGGGCCAGCACCAGGGCTTCGTTGGCCAGGCCCTGGGCTTCATCCCTCTCCCCCCGCAGCCAGTGGGCACTTGCCTCCCAACCGAGCAACGCGGCTTCATTGGCGAGGTCCCCCTCTCCCCGCCGACCGCGGCGGTAGACGTCGAGGGCCGTCTTCACGTCACCTCTCATGTGGCTGAGGAATCCCAAGCGCCAGGCGAGACGGGCCGGGATCTCACCCGTTCCGGGGACCAGGGCCTCATAACACGCGGCCGCTCCCTCCCAATCGCCGAGCACCTGTCTCGCCTCGGCCTCGTAGAGGAGCATCTCGACATCACGCAGTTCCCGGGGGATCCGCTCGATGGCCTCCAACATGGGGCGCACGGCACCGGCGGCGAGCAGGGCTTCGCCCTGCTGCGACACGAAGCGGGCGAGCTCCTCTCCGGCGCCCAGCCGGAGCAGGCACTCCAGGGCCTCAGGTAAGGCCCCGTGTTCCGCATACCAAGCGGAGCCGTCGAGAAGAAGCCCGGACCGTGCCTCCTGGCTGAGCGGGTGACGCTCGAGGACGAAATCCCGGACCAGAGGCGCGACGCTCACCGCTCCGAGCTGGTCCGGTGCCGGGGTCAGGTAGACACTTCGTCGGTTCGGGTCGAACCAGTCGGAAGCCGCGTCTCCCATCTCGAGACGGGCCGCCATGTCCGAAATGACCCAGGGCAGGTGTGCCGCTTTGCGCAGGGAAGCGAGTGTCTCCGAAGTCTCCGAGCCGATCACCTCGTCAGCCAGATACTCGAAGAGCATCGCATCACTCTGGGTGCCGGAAGGCACCGCTGCGACGCCCGGGTGCTCTACCTGCATAGCCAGGACGACTGCCACCGGCCACCCACCGGTGCGCTCGAAGATCCTCCGTGCAGTCTCGGAGCCATCCGCGCCGATCGCCCTGTGAACCAAGAGCTCGACCTCGTCGATCGTGAATGCCAGCTGATCCGCGACGATCTCCCCGGCCTGTCCCTGGACCCGCATCCGACTGGTGGGGAACGGGAGGGTCTCGCGGGAGGCGGTGACTACGTGCAACCGTTCTGGGGCATTACGACAAAGGGCGGCGATGAGCCGCACCGCATCGCCGCCCTTGCCAAGAAGATGGACGTCGTCGAGCACCAGGTAGAAATCCCGCGACAGCCTGGCCTCGAGCTCACGGCTGAGCTCTGCGGCGACGGAGTCGGCCCGGTCCGCCTCTCCCGCATCCGTTTCGGGCCCTCGGCCTCCCTCGATGGCGAGGAACAGCTCAGGAGACAGGTTGGGAACCTGGAGGCGGAGTTTGTCCAAGATCCCCCGGGCAAGAACCGATAGCGAGGCGTCCCCCGGCGTGACCGTGTGCCATGCCGCCTGCTTTCTCCCCAGCCATTGCACCAGCAGTGTCGTCTTCCCGGTGCCGGCGCCACCGGTCACGGCCGTGAGACGCCGATGGGCGGCGTCATCGAGCAGAGCTTCTAGCCGCGCTCGCCGGAGAGGCGCATCCGAATGGGAGCTGCTGTTCGGCAAGCTGTCTCCTGCGGCCGTCGGAAAGGCGTATGTCTACCCCAATCGACGACCCGGAAAGGTCCGCCTTAAGCCTTCCCTAAGAGCGGCTTCGTAGGTTCCGCAGCAGATTCTGGGAGAGACTGTCGGAGAGGGCGGGGGTTCGGGCACAGGGGGCGGATCGAGGTTCGCCCCCTCACCCTGTCTGGGGTTCAGTCGACTCGCTCGAGGTTCCAGGTGGACAGCCCTTTCGGGCGGCGGATCAAGGCGGGAATGGTGCCCCTGACCACGGTGACCACGGCGAGTAGCCAGTACGCCAGGGGATACCACCCGGCCCACGGCAGCTGTCCGGCAAGCCCGCGGTCGTACCTTGCGTCGAGCACGAAACCCAACAACACCTGGATGACGCCGGCCACCAGGACGATCGCCGCAAACATGGCCATCGCCGAGCCGATCCCGGGTCTCAACACGCCGGTGAGCCGCGCCACGATCGAAGCGATAGCAACCAGCACCAAGAGATGGGCCCACAGAATCGAGAGTGAGGCCTTCGCCAAGAGGGGCCACAGGCGCCATTGTGCCGGGCGGATCGCGGCAGGCCCGTGACGACGCAGCACCTGAGCCAGCCCGGCCACCCAACGCCTTCTCTGCCGCCACCAGAGACCGATCGTCTCCGGAACCTGCATACCGAACAGCGCCGCCGGCTCGTAGACGACTTGATGGCCGGAGAGTTGGAGCCTCCACGTGAGGTCGATGTCCTCGGTCGCCATATGTGGTGCGAACCCGCCGAGCGCCAGGAGGGCGTCACGATCGATGAGGGTGCAGAGGCCGGAAAATGTCATCAGTCTCCCCCACACCGAATCTCCCCTCCGCTGAATGCCGACGGTCGCGGAGAACTCGATCGCCTGGATCCGGGCAAGGACGCTCCTAGTGTTGAGAACCCTTGGGTTTCCGGTCACAGCCGCCACCCTGGGAGCGTCGACGAACCGGGGAACCATCCATTCGAAGACCGCGGGATCGGGTTGCCCATCGGCGTCGAGCACCAGCATTAGCTCACCGCGACAGATTCTTGCCGCATCGTTCAGGGCCATCGACTTGCCCTCGTTGACCGGCTTGTGGAGAAGGCGGATTAGACCGGACTCGACGTAGTCGGCGACCGCGGCGCGTGTGCCGTCCGTCGATGCGTCGTCGATCACGATGATGTCGAGCTCCGGCCATCGGATGGCGAGGGCCCGCCTAACGGCCGCTGTCACCACGGACTCCTCGTTGTGAGCGGGGATGAGGATGGAGATGATCGGATAGCGGGCATGGGCCCGTTCGATGGCGCCGGGCTCAGGGATGTACCAGTGGGTGCGTCTGCGTCTCAGGGCTGAGGCAATTGCGGCGGTCGTCACGATTACCGAGCTGAACAGTGGATAGACGGCGAGGAAGGTGAGCACGATCGTGATGAGAGGGCGTGCCATCAAGAAGTCCCGAAAAGTGCTCATCGTCCGTGCCGCGGCGCATATCGACGCACCCCGTCTTCTTCGAGCAGAATGATCTCCCCGTTCAGGGCGTCGGTCGAGACTTCGATTCGACGCCCGAGGGTGTCGACATCTTCGTCAAACCTCTCATCCACCGGCTCGATGGCGCGCTGCTCGATGAGACGGGAACGCAACTGAACGGCGGTCACCGTCCAGAAGATCGCAAGAAGGGTGATCACGCTGACGAGCAAGACGGCCAGGTCGAGGGCGGCCGCACTGGCATGGGCTGCCAGGTACCAGACCAGCCAGATCAACAAACCCCAACCGAGGAGGCCGATCACCAGTTGGAACAAGTGATTGCGTCCGTCGTCTTCCGCGCCGGTGATGACGGCAGACTCGTGACCGGGCACAGATTCAGGGGCGCGCCTGGTCACCTGGCGAGCCTACAGGACACTCTGCCCGATTTTCAGTCGGTGTGGATCAGGAACCGATCGATCTTGTCCTGGACCGAATCGTTGATCTGGGTCTCGAGCTGGGCCAGGGCGCGGGCGATGGCCAGCTCCTCGCCGATGACGGGCCGGGCTGGGTCCACCGGGTTGCGCCGGGCCCGGCCACTCGCCTCGAAATGATCGTCGCGGAGGTCGAGCTCGGCGACCGCGACCGTCTCCATCTCGTCCTCGACGAGATGAATCGACAGCACGACTTCCATGTTCTCCTGCATGCCTACCTCGCTAGTAGGGACGCGGCCAAACCTAGTCCCTGGCCATCAGGGAGATTCAGGCCAGGCACCGGTAGATTCAGGGCATGGAAGCTGCAGGGCTCCTCGCCGGCTCGGGCTGGGCCTCGGGGATCAATCTGTACCTGGTCACCCTCATGCTCGGGCTGGCCGGGCGCCTCGGCTGGGCCGACATACCGGAAGTCTTCACCCGGCTCGATGTGATGATCGTGGCCGGAGTTCTCTTCTTGGTCGAATTCGTCGCGGACAAGGTCCCCTACCTGGACAATGTCTGGGATGCCATCCACACTTTCATCCGCCCGCTGGGGGCGGCGGCGATCGGTGCCGTCGTGGCCGGTGAGTCATCGAGCATCGGCGCTGCCGTGGGAGCAGCGGTGGCTGGAGCGCTGGCCCTCGACGCCCACGCGGCAAAGGCTTCGACGCGAGTCGTCGTCAACGCCTCTCCCGAACCCGTCAGCAACATCGGTCTTTCCCTCGCCGAGGACGTGGGGGTGGCCGGTCTGGTGACCCTCGCCGTGACCTACCCCATTCCCACCATCGTCGTGGTCATCATCCTCGTGATCGCCGCCACCGCCCTGACCATCTGGCTGTGGCGCTCGGCCCGCCGTGCTTGGAAGAAACTCGGCAACTGGTTGGAGCAGAAGTCCTGGTACCCCTCCGCCTCGTGATCCCCGACCGCAGGGTCAGACAGTGGAGCTGAGGAGGAGGCCGCGAAGCGGGATGTCGACCCAATCCGGGCGATTGTTCAGCTCGTAACCCAGTTCGTAGGCGGCCTTGTCGAGGAGAAGGGTGTCGAGGAGACGTCGGAGATGGTCTCGCTCGACAGGCACGATCGGGGTCCCCTCCACCGTCCCCAGATATCCCCGCAGGAAGGCAGCGGCCAGCCATCGCGCCAGAGCATCACCCCACTCGGCGAGGTGCGCCGCATGGTCAGGCTCCTCGACACCACTGTCCAGCGCCTCCCGGAGCGCCATCTGTGTCGTGTACTGGTAGGAGCGGAGCATCCCGGCGACATCGCGCAGCCCGAGCCGCTTTATTCGTCGCTCCGACAGCGGCCGCTGAGGCTCACCCTCGAAATCGATGATCACGAAGTCGTTGCCAGTGAAGAGGACCTGTCCCAGGTGGTAGTCGCCGTGGATTCGAAGACGCACCGCTTCGATCTTGTCGGTGGTGACGGCGCGCAGGTCCTCGAGCAGGGCGTGCTCCCTCTCCAGGACCATCTCGGCCAGTTCCTGCTGCACCGGGGTGAGATATGGCCGTCGCTTGCGGAGCAGGTTGAAGCTGGTCCTGATCGACGACCGGGTGGACTGGTAGAGGGAGCGTTGGTAGAGGGTGGTGAGCGGTTGCGGGGCGAACTCAGGGTCGTCGGGCATCGAGGTGAGTGCGAGATGCATCTCTCCCGTCCGCTGCCCGAGGAGGGTCGCCTCGTGGAGCGGAATCCCGATCAGTCCCCGCATCAGATCGAGCTCCTCGTCGGTGATGTCGAGAGGATGGGTCGGCGTCGGGGGACTGCCCAGCTCGGCCCGGCGCGCCGCGACCTGCTCGTAGATCAGGGACAGCGACCCCAGGGTGTGGGTCCAGGCATCCCCCAAATTGGGGACATAACGATGGACGACGGCGAACGCCGCCGCCTTGCCATTCATCGAGACCTCGAGGGCGCCGAGTAGGGACGCCGCGTTCTCGAATCCCGCTCGCTCCGTGAGGAAACGGCCCACCTCCACTTCGGGATTGGGCCCCGAATCTATCCGGCGCATCATCTTCACGATGAGCTGCTCCCCAAAGACCATCGAAGTGTTCGACTGCTCGGTGCCAGAGGTGCGTGAGGTCTGGCCATCGAGCAAAGCAGGCAGTTGCCGTGACGCCGCCATGGGAAGGGCGGCCAGGGTCGTGGCACGCCCTTTCACCTTCTTCCGATTGGCGGCCAGCCTGACCAGGGCGGTAGCGAATGAAGCATCGGTAGTTGCGTCATAGAGGACACCCGTTTCGGATGTCGAATGGACCTCGGCGATGACCGAGGCGGGTGTCTCGAGAAGCCGTTTCTCCGCCTCTACCCCGGAGGCGATGGCGATAGGAAGTGCATATATCTCCGATTCTTGCTCGACGTAGTCCACCTGGAGAAAGGCGATCATCGAGTCGGTCCCCGGGATCTCGACGCGATCGACGATGTGGCCGCCGCTGATCGTGTGCGCCTTGCTGCGGAACCATCGCTTGCCTTCGATGTCGGCCACCAGCACCCGGTCGAGCTGCCCTCGCGACCGGAAGATGCCGGTTAGATCCCCCCGCACGGTGATACGGGGCAGCCCGGTCGGCTCCTCGGCGAGTGCCTCGGAGAGGTCGAGCCCGAACCAGAAGAAGTCGTGTGGACCGATGGTGAGCAGGTAGGGATTTGCTCCGATCGCCGGGAAGCGGGCCCGGCCGAACAGCTCGACCGGCTCCACTCCCTCGAACCCGGATAGATCGAGCTCGACAGGCTGGGAATGACGGGAGAGGTTGGCGACGACCAGGACGGCGCGGCTCCCCAGCGACCGCAGGAAGGTCAGGACCTTCGGATTCTCGTTCGGCACGAACTCGAGGCTGCCCCGGGAGAGCTCGGGCATCCCCTTGCGCAGCGTCAAGGCGCGCTTGACCCACCACCACAGCGAATTGGGGTTGTCCCTCTGCACCTCGACGTTGATCGTCTCGTAGTGGTACTCGGGGTCGGTGATGACGGGGAAGTAGAGCTGCTGGGGATTGGCGTCCGAGAAACCGGCATTTCGGTCCCCCGACCACTGCATCGGGGTGCGCACCCCGTTGCGATCTCCCAGGTACACGTTGTCGCCCATCCCGATCTCGTCGCCGTAGTAGAGGACCGGGGTCCCCGGTAGAGAGAGGAGCAGGGCGTTCATCATCTCGATCTCACGCCGGTTGTTCCCCAGCAACGGGGCGAGGCGCCGTCTGATCCCGACGTTGATCCGTGTCTGCGGGTCGTCGGCGTAGACCCGGTACATGTAGTCCCGCTCCTCGTCGGTCACCATCTCCAGGGTCAGCTCGTCGTGATTGCGGAGGAAGATCGCCCAGGCGGAGTTCTCGGGGATGGGCGGGGTCTGTTCCAGGATGTCGATGATCGGGAAGCGGTTCTCCATCCGCAGCGACATGAAGAGCCGCGGCATGAGGGGGAAGTGAAAGCACATGTGGCACTCGTCGCCGTCCCCGAAGTAGGAGACGGCATCCTCCGGCCATTGGTTGGCTTCGGCGAGCAGCAACCGATCGTCGTACTTGGCATCCACCCTGGCCCTCAGCTTCTTGAGAAACTCATGGGTCTCGGGGAGGTTCTCGCACATGGTCCCGTCACGTTCGAATAGATACGGGACGGCGTCGAGGCGGAGACCGTCCACCCCGGCGTCCAGCCAGAAATCGAGCGCATCGAACACCGCCTCATGCACTGCCTGGCTCTCGAAGTTGAGATCGGGTTGGTGGGAGAAGAACCGGTGCCAGTAATAGGCGTTGGCGACCGGGTCCCAGGCCCAATTCGACGTCTCCGTGTCCTGGAAGATGATGCGGGCGTCCTTGTACAGCTCGGGATCCTCGGACCACACATAGAAATCACGTTCGCGACTACCGGCAGGTGACCTGCGGGCGCGCTGGAACCAGGGGTGTTGATCGGAGGTGTGGTTGATCACCAGCTCGGTGATCACCTTCAGGTCCCGCTTATGGGCCTCCCGCAGAAACTGGCGGAAGTCGGTCATGGTGCCGTATGAGGGGTTGATCGACTTGTAGTCGGCGATGTCGTACCCGTCGTCACGGAGTGGCGAGGGATAGAAGGGGAGAAGCCAAAGAGTGGTCACCCCCAGGTCGCGGAGATAGTCGAGACGCGAGGTCAGGCCGCGAAAATCGCCGATCCCGTCCCCGTTGGCATCGGCGAACGCCCGGACGTGGACCTCGTAGATGATCGCATCGTGGTACCAGGCGACTGAACCGTCCGGTCGTGCGCTTCAAACGAAGTGGTCATAGCTCTGTTCCGATCGGACCCGCTTCCGCACCGAGAAGACGTGGGCCGGTATGCCGGCCGGGTCGAGGTGGACGAAGTTGCGGGAGCCCTCCCACAGGTACCGGCGGTCGGTGAGCAGGTCGTGGAGCTGGTACTGATGGGTCGGGTCCACACCCAGCGCATCGACGTCCAGGTCGATGAACCCCGCTTGTTCGTAGTCGGGGTCGAGATTGACCACCACCAGCACCACATCGCCGATCGCCCTCTTCGAGAAGCAGATCAGCTTGTCGTTGTCGGTGTGGTGGAAAGTGATGTTGTCCGTCCGCTGCAGGGCCCGATGCTCGTGTCGGGCCTTGTTGACCTGGGTTATCACCGGGGCGAGCGATTTCGGGTCGTCGAGATCCCATTGCCGGATCTGGTATTTCTCGGAGTTCCGGTACTCCTCCGATCCAGGGCTGAGCGGCACGTGCTCCATCAGCTCGAAGGCCGGCCCGTAGATGCCACAGTTCGAGCTCAACGTGGCGGCGAGGACGTACCGGGAGACGAACATGGCGCGGCCACCGCTCTGCAGCTGCTGGGTCAGGATGTCGGGAGTGTTCGGCCAGAAGTTGGGGCGGAAGAAATCGGCCACTCTGCCGAGATCCCCCATGTACTCGACCAATTCGTGGCGCGTGTTGCGCCAGGCGAAATACGTATAGGACTGGGTGAAACCGATTTTGGCGAGGCGGTACATCACCTTGGGGCGGGTGAACGCCTCGGCCAAGAAGATGACGTCCGGATGCTCGCTCCGAATCTCCGCGATCACCCATTCCCAGAAGGCGAAGGCCTTGGTATGCGGGTTGTCCACCCGGAAGATCCGGATCTCCTCCCCGATCCAGTGATCGAAAACGCTCTTGAGCCCGAGCCAGAGACCGCGTCGGTCGGGGGTGTCGAAATCGATCGGGTAGATGTCCTGGTATTTCTTGGGCGGGTTCTCCGCGTATTGGATGGACCCGTCCGGACGGTGCCGGAACCAATCCGGGTGCTCTTTGACCCATGGGTGATCCGGCGAGCATTGGAAAGCGACGTCCAGGGCTAGCTCCAGCCCGTGCCCGGCGGCCGCTTCACGAAGCGTCCGGAAGTCTTCGATTGTCCCCAGATCGGGATTGATGGCGGTGTGACCGCCCAGAGCCGAGCCGATTGCCCAGGGCACACCGGGATCATCAGGCGCGGCGGCGAGGGCGTTGTTGGCTCCCTTGCGAAAGGTCGCCCCGATCGGGTGGATGGGTGGCAGGTAGAGGACGTCGAAACCCATGTCGGCGACATAACCAAGCTGTTTGGCGACGTCTGCGAAGGTGCCATGACGGGCCGGGTCGACGGACCACGATCTTGGGAACAGCTCATACCAGGTAGAGAATCGAGCCCTTTCCCGATCGACGATGACTTCGTATCGTCGGGACCGGGTGCCGCTGGATCGGTCCGGGAAAGCGGCGACCTCGTCTTTCAATTCCTCGGAGAAGGCTGTTTCGAGACGCTCGGTCAGCTCCAGACTGCGGTCACTCAGTGTCGCTGCGTGCTTCTTGAGGGCACGTGAGGTCTTTCCCCTGGCGCGAGCGGACGCCTCGGTCACCAGGTCCGCCCCGATCAGCAGGTCGGTGCTCACGTCGACCTCGGCAGCGACCTTCTTGTCGAGCCCGTCCAGCCAGGTGGCGAAATGATCGTGCCAGCCCTCCACCTCGAATTGCCAGACACCGAGGCTGTCGGGGATGAAAGCCGCGGTCCAGCGATCATTGCCGAGGGACTCCATCCGGGTCTCGGCCCATCGTCTCGATCCGCTCTGGCGGTACCGGACCAGGGCGCCGATCGCATCGTGACCGTCGCCGAAGACATCGGCCTCGACCGCCACGGCCTCGCCAAGGACCCCCTTGACCGCGAATCGGCCACCGTCCACCCGTGGTGACTCGGCCTCGATCACGACTCGGCCGATCGTGGCCGGGATCTTCGCCATGACCGGCGAATCTAACTGCGTGGACGGAGACCTCAGTCTCGATTCCCGAATTCAGACCACGTCTCACTCCGGGGTTGAAACGTTTAGATAGGAGGACTACCTTTGCCTGCCTTACCATTTAAACGTTTCAGCGAGGTGGGAAACATGCCTCAGCGTCGGGTTCCGTCCCCTTTGTCGCTCCGGCGCAAGCTGAAGGGCCTCACCCTTCAAAGAAAGGTCGCGCTCTTGTCCGGTGCGGGACCCTGGACCACCAAGGCGGAGCCGGCCATCGGGTTGTCCTCGATCACGATGTCAGATGGCCCGGCCGGCGTCAGAGGTGATCGATGGGCGGGCGACACATCGGTCAACGTCCCCTCCGCTACCGCCCTCGCCGCGACCTGGGACCGTGGCTTGGTCGAGCGCATCGGCCGACTTCTGGCGGCCGAGGCCCACAGCAAAGGCGTGGATCTGGTGCTGGCACCGACAGTGAATCTCCATCGGAGCCCGTTCGGGGGCCGTCACTTCGAATGCTGGAGCGAGGATCCCCTGTTGACCGGAGAGCTCGCCGCCGCCCTCGTCGAAGGCATCCAGTCCGAAGGGGTAGGCGCCTGCGCCAAGCACTTCGTGGCCAACGAATCCGAGACCGAGCGTATGACTTACGACGTCCAGATCGACGAGCGAACTCTGCGTGAGCTGTACCTCGCTCCATTCGAGCGATTGGTCGAGCAGGGAGTCTGGACGGTCATGGCGGCCTATAGCGGGGTCAACGGCCACACCATGACCGAGAGCCCTCTCCTCGACTCGATCCTGAAAGACGAGTGGGGCTTCGACGGTCTGGTCGTATCTGACTGGACGGCGGTTCGGTCGACGGTTCAGGCTGCAAATGCGGGCACCGATCTGGCGATGCCCGGGCCCAATCCCCTCTGGGAAGCTCCGCTGGTCGCCGCCGTCGGTGACGGCAAGGTGTCGCCCGACACGATCGACGACAAGCTGGAACGACTCCTCCGCCTGGCCTGGCGGGCCGGCAAGCTCGATGCTCCCGAGGCGAAGCCGCGTCTCAACGGCGCTCAGGCGGATGCGCCCGCTCTCACCAGAGAAGCAGCGGCAGCGAGTTTCGTGTTGGCGCGAAACCGGGGAGGGATCCTGCCCTTTGACCCGGCCAAGCTGACCACCGTCGCTGTCCTTGGCCCAAATGCGGCGGTGGCCCGCACCCTCGGTGGGGGCAGCGCATACGTCGATCCGCCTTACACCGTCTCCCCGTTGGACGGAATCCGTGCCAGCCTGGGTAGCTCGGCAAACGTCATACATGCGGCCGGGCCCCTGGCCGCAGACACTCTCACGGTGCTCGATGGGCGTCTCGGCACCGATCCGTTCACAGACGAGCCCGGTGTGGCCGTGCGTCTCCTCGATGACTCCGACCGGGAGATCGGCCGGCGTCACATGAATTCGGGCAAGGTCTTCTCCTTTGGTGATTTCGGCCCGGGCATCGACGGCGGCTTCGTCGCCACGATCGAGATGCTCGCCAATGTCGTCGTCCCGTTGAGCGGGGAGTATGGAGTCGGATTTGGCGGCATCGGTCACTATGCCCTCGACCTCGACGGCGAGACGGTCCTTGAGAAAGAGCTCAGCGCCGACCCCGACGCCGATCATCTCGAGCAAGCGCTGCGCCCCGAGCAAGCGACGACAACCGTCGGTCTGGAGATTGGGCGCCCGGTGCATCTCAAGCTCAGACATGAACGCGACCCGTCGCGGCCAACTGTGCTCCAGTTGTACGTGGAGCCCCCGGCTCCGGATTCGGTGTTCGCTCTGAACCACGCGGTGGAAGCGGCCAGGGTTGCCGATATGGCGGTGGTGGTCGTCGGTACCAACGATGTCACGGAAAGCGAGGGCTATGACAGGAGCAGCTTGGCCCTGCCCGGACATCAAGACGATCTCGTCCGAGCGATCGCGGCAGTCAATCCCTCCACCGTCGTCGTGGTCAATGCCGGAGCACCTGTCCTGATGCCGTGGGAGGGCGATGTGCCGGCAGTAATGCTCACCTGGTTCCCCGGCCAGGAGTACGGGAACGCACTCGCCGATGTGCTCTTCGGCATATCCGAGCCGGGAGGACGGATGCCGACGACGTGGTGGCGGGATCGCGACGGTTTGCCCTCGGTGCGCCCGATCGGGGGGAGACTTCATTACACCGAGAAGGTCATTGGCTACCGGCGGAGTGGTGTCACCGACCAGGTCCTGGTCCCCTTCGGTCACGGTCTTGGATATACCGACTGGGGATACGAGGCGATCCAGGTCACCGCCGAGGACCCTCGAGGCGTGTCGGTAGCGGTGACGATCCGCAACACCGGTGGCCGGCAAGGCTCGGAGATCGTCCAGTTGTACGCGTCCCGTGATAGCTCGGCGATTGATCGCCCTCCAGCCATCCTCGCCGGATTCGACAAGGTCCGTCTCGGCCCCGGCGAAGCAGGCACCATTGAGATCGACGTCCCGCGTCGGGTCTTCGAGCACTGGGATGAGACGTCCCACGATTGGATGGTGGAGCCGGGCACCTGGACCCTTTCTGCCGGCCGCTCTGTGGCAGACATCCGACTCTCGGCGGAGCTGGCCTTGAACTGACTCGGCGTTCAGGGTCGATAGGTCCCCAGTCTTAGAATCTCCGCATGGCCCCAGGGATGCGTGAGGTAGCCGAGAAAGCCGGTGTGTCGATCGCGACCGTCTCCAACGTGCTCAATCGCCCTCAAGTCGTCACCGAACCCACCCAGCGACGGGTTCGCCAGGCAATGGACGAGCTGGGTTTTGTCCGCAACGGGTCGGCACGCCAGCTGCGTGCCGGCAAGTCAGAGGTGGTTTGCGTGACGGTTCCCGGGTTCACCCCGTTCTACGACGAGTTGATCAGGGGCGTGGAAGAGCGGGCCGCCCAGCAGGGCTTGGTGGTCTTCGCATGTGCCACCTCGGATGACCCGCACAAGGAGGAAAGCTATCTCCGGGTATTCATGGAGCAGCGGGTGCGAGGGATCCTCCTGACCCGGGCATCGGAGGTGTTTCAGGAGCCCGGCCAGAGGCTTCCGAGGCATGTGCCGGTGATATTCGTCGACCTCGAGAGCGGCTTGCTCGATCATTGCTCGACGTCCGTTGATGACTTGCACGGCAGCGTGCAAGCCCTGCGCCATCTCTACGAACTGGGGCATCGTCACCTCGCCTGGGTCGGCCCTCCTGACGTCCCCCAGCTGTTCAAGCGTGCCGACGGTGTCCGCAACACGGCCAATGACCTGGGGATGAATCTGATCGAGATCGCCACCGCGCCGAAGACGAACGTCCAGGCCGGCCAAATGGCCGCATTGGAACTCCACAAGACCGGCATCCCAAGTGCAGTGATTTGCGGGAATGACCTCATGGCGGTCGGGATGGAGATGCAACTTGCCGCTCTCGGTTACTCGGTGCCCGATGATGTCTCCATCGTGGGCTACGACGACATCGAGTTCGCGGCAGCCGCCATCGTCCCGCTCACAACGGTCGCGAGACACCCTGCCGCGATGGGGTCGACGGCTATTGACTTATTGCTGGCGGGTTGCGGGGGCGCGGACCACGTGCATCACCAGATCCTCCTGCCATCGGAACTGGTGGTTCGGTCCAGCACGGGGCCGCCCCGTGCGTCCGGCTAGCTCACCCAGCATTCGCAATGCGCGGGCTCGTCACGGAGAGCCGGTGGCTCCCCGGCCCGAGGGGGACCTCATGGCCGGAGTCGACTCCATCGCATAGGACCTGGGATTCGTCGGTCATAGGAGCGATGAAGGTCCCCGACGCGCCGAAGGGCAACACGATGTCGGCCGAGAGCTCGCCGCTCGGTTCGATCTGCCACGAGATGGCGGTCTTGCCAAGAGCGGTTTGGACAGAGGCTCGAGCCCATTCGATTCCGGCTGGCGGTCGAGGAGCGAAGAACACGTGGCGATATCCCGGTCGAGTCCGATCGGGAGCCAGACCGGCGAGATGCCGATAGACCCAATCGATCACGGCTCCGTAGGCGTAGTGATTGAAGCTGAGCATGTGTCCACCGGCACCTTCCTCATCCTCCATGCCGGGTGGCGCCGCCATGTCGCCCGGATGGATCGAACCATCGGGTCGGATCGCATCCCACCGCTCCCAGATCGAAGTGGCACCCATCTCGACCTGATAGAGCCATGATGGGTGGTGCCGGCGCATCAGCATCTGATAGGCCTCCGCGAAATGCCCGCGCCCGGCAAGGGCGTGCAGCACCAGTGGTGTGCCCAGGAACCCGGTGGCGACTTTTCCCTCCGATTGGCGGACCAGATCCGCCAACTTTTCGCCGATGTTTCCTCTCTCTGCTTCGGGGACGATTCCAAACGAGAGGGCGACGGCGCAACCCGTTTGGGTCTCGATGATGTGGTCACGCCAGCGGTCCCAGGTAAGGGCGGCCAACTCCCCGGCAAGGGCCCGATAGCGGCTCACTGATTCTGACGTTTCGCCCAACGCGGCCGGCGGCGTCGGCGACGAGTCCGGCACTGTGGGCGAAGAAGGCATTCGCCAAGAGGGTCGAGTCGGCTTTTGCTTCCCAGGGTCGCTCCGGTGGAGCGTCAGGATCCAGCCAATCGCCGAACTGCATCGAGGGAGGAAGGAGACCGCCAGCCTCGCGCCTCCGCTCTAATGAATCCACCCAGCGCCGCATGCTGTCGAACTGGCGTCGCAGGATGTCGAGGTCGCCATAGGACTCGTAGACGGCCCAGGGGACGATCGTCGCGGCATCGGCCCATCCGGCGCGTCCGTGACCGCGGCTCTCCTGCGAGGACGACGTCTGGAACCACGCTGGGCACCCCAAGCACGTCATCCTGGTCGAGGGCCAGATCCTCCAGCCAGCTCGCCCAGAACTGCTCGGACTCGAAGAGTGTGCAGGCTGTCGGCGCAAAGGCCTGGGCGTCACCGGTCCAACCCAGCCGCTCGTCCCGCTGCGGGCAATCGGTCGGAATCGACACGAAATTGGCCAGCTGCGACCAGACGACGTTCTCGTGCAGTCGATTGAGAGCCTGGTCGGAGCACTCGAACCACCCCCGCCTCGGGAGGTCGGAGCTGATGGCGACGAACTCGGCCGAGACGATCTCGGCGTCGGTCTCGACCTCGGCGTACCTGAAGCCGTGAAAGGTGAATGTCGGCTCTAGATCCACCTCTCCCGTGTCGGCCAGGATGTACACGTCGGTCGCCTTGGCCGATCGCAGGGCTCGGGTGTGGAGCGATCCATCCGGTTCCAGCACCTCGGCATGCCGCACCGTGACCTGATCGCCGGGGTCCCCCCTCACCTTCAAGCGGACGTAACCCGCCAGATTCTGCCCTCCGTCGAGGATGGTCCTCTTCCCCGATTGGCTGACGACCTGGGTGGGGCGCGTCTCGATCTCGCGGACCGCGGGCGCGGCACGAGGCCGAATCAACGTCTTGTCGTAAGGGATGACGGCGGCTCTCTCCCAATGACCTGCGTCGAACCCAGGGGACTCCCAACCCGTCTGTCCGCTCGTGAGATCGATAACCGCTCCGTCGTAGAGATCGGCCGACCGGATCTCGCCGGTGGATGCCAGCCAGTCCTCATCGGTGATGACGAGCAGCGACGACCCATCGGACAGCTCGATCTCGAGCTGAGCGATGAGACCCAACTCGGTCCCGTAGCGGGCCCGATCGTCGGTCGGGTCCCAGCCCAGCCGGCCCCGGTACCAGCCGTCCCCGAGGACGCCAGAGACGACGTTGGGACCTTCGGTGAGAAGCTCCGAGACGTCGTAGGTCGCCGACAGGAGCCGATGCCGATAGCTCGACCAACCCGGGTTGAGCAACTCGTCGGTCACGGGGATGCCGTTGATCGCCATCTTGTGGATGCCCAGTGAGGTCGCATAGAGCCGTGCCTTCGTTACGTCCGCGGCGAGGTCGAACTCGTGTCGCAGCAACGGTGACGGAGACTGGCGGTGCGAACCGGGGTCGCCGGGCAAGGTCACCGCCTTGGCCGTCCAGTCAGAAGCCTGGTGGAGACCCGCCTCGACGGTGAGAACGGGGCTCCAATCAGTCCATCCACCGTCTGTGGCGATGCGTACCCGGTAGTGACGGATCTCGCGACTCCTCAGAGGCTCGCCAGGGCCGACAACACTGATCTGTTCCTCGCCAGGCACCTCACCGGTCGTGGCGAGCATCTCGTCGAAGCTGCTCGATCCGGAGGATTGGATCTCGTAAGCCAGTTGAGCAGAGGCGAGGACTTCGGGAAGCCCCCAGGTGAGCCGGACCAGTTCCGGGCCGATGCCGAGCATCCCGTCGGGCAGCTGGCACTTCAGGATTGGCGACGGCAAAACGTTCACTCCGCTCGAGCTCAACCCTTGACCGCACCGGCGGCCAAGCCGGAGACGATCTTCCGACTGAAGAAGATGAACATGACCATGGGAGGGATCGTGATCAGCAGCACGTCCATGAACAGCAGGTTCCACTGGGAGAGGAACTGGCTCTGAAAGTTGAAGAGCGTGAGTTGGACGGTGGCGTTCTCGTCTCCGGGGAGGAAGTAGAGGGCGTTGACGAAGTCGTTGTAGATCAGGACCGCGTTCACCACGATCACGGTGATGACCGCAGGACGGATCAGGGGAAAGATGACCCGAAAGAAGAGGGTCATCGGTGAAGCTCCGTCGACGATGGCCGCCTCGTCGATCTCGCGGGGAATCGACCCGACGAAGGCCCGTAGGACGATCACTGCAAAGGGAATTGCAAAGGCCAGGTGAATCAAGATCAAGCCGATGAGGGTCTTGAACAGCCCCAGTGCCTGGAGCACGAAGATGGTGGGCACCACCGCCGGAGGAATGATGAGACCGGCGAGCAAGAGGATGCTGACGAACGTGCTGAGCCGGTCCCTACGGCGTTGCTGGACAAAAGCCACCATCGAACAGACGAAGACGATCAGCGCTACCGCCGCCACGGTGAGGATGATGCTGTTCTTCATCGCGGTGACAAAGAGGCCGTCACGAGCCGTGAGCACACCCTGGACATTTTCCCAAAGCTGCCAGTCGGTGGGCCAGGTGAAGTCCCGCAGTAACGCCTCGCCTTGGTCCTTGCCCGCGGTCAGCACGATGAAGGTGAATGGGACCAGAAAGAGCGCGGCACCGACCGCCAGCGCCACGCCATCGACCCACCACCTACGCACCAGCCTCATAGGTCGATCTCCCTGCGGTTGAAGTACCGCATCAGCGGGAAGACGATGATGCTGACGGCGATGAACAAGATCACGTTCCCCGCGGTCGACAACCCATAGAACCCGGCCTGGTACTGCTTGAAGATGGCCGACGCGACCACATCCGTGGTGAACCCAGGCCCGCCGCCGGTCATGGTCCAGATCAGGTCGAAGCTTCGCAGACCACCGACGAGGGAAAGGATGATCACGGTAAAAGTGGCGTTGCGACTCAGAGGGACGATCACATGCCGGAACTTGGCCCAGGCGCCACCATCGATCCGGACCGCATCCGTGTACTCCTCGGGAATGGAGACGATGCCTGCGATGAAGATCACCAGGGCGATGCCAATTCCCTTCCACACGTCGACCAACGCCACCGAGAGCAGGGCGATCTGGGGGTCGGTCAGCCACGCCGGGCCTATCCCTCCGAGGAGTGCGATGGTCTGATTGATCAAGCCCTCCGAAGGGTGCATCAGCTCCTTGAAAGTGATGCCGACGGCGACGGTGCTCACAAGCACCGGGAAGAACACCATCGATCGCATGACGGTCTTGAGCCGGATCCGCGAGGTGAACAAGACGGCCAGGAGAAGGCCGAACACGACCTTCAAGCCACTAGTGACTACGGCGTAGACCAGCGTGTTGCGCATGCTGCTGATTAGCGCCGGTCTATTGAAGAACAGGACGAAGTTGTCGAGACCGATGAACTCCCAATCGAAGAGCGACCACCGGGTCAGGCTGAAGAAGAAGGCCATCCCGGTTGGGACGATGAACAAGACCGCATAGACGATGGCGGCGGGTATGTAGAAGGTGTATGGATACGCCTTGTGCGCCAGTTGGCGCGTTTTGGTAGGTCGATGTTCCACGCCGAGCGCCGACGGGACGGTAGCTGCCCCGTCGGCACTCAAACTATCGACTTTGGAGACAGATTCGACTTTCTGGCTCACCAACCAGGCAGGCCGAGTTGCTGCGCCTGAGCGATGACGTCTTCGTCATAGAGGGCGGCAGCGTCGGCAGCACTGGACAGCCCAGACCCGACCTCCACGGTCAGGAACTCCAGGTTGGGGCCCTTGATCGGTGAGAGGAACTCCAGTGCCGGTGCCGTCGCCCCGGCATCGATGTAGGCCTGGATGTCGAGCACTGCAGGCAGTGTGTCTTCGGGCAGGCTGGCTCCCTCGATCATGTAGGGACCTTGGGGAGCTACCGCCGCGGTCATCGCGTCCACCCCCTCCAGGGATGCCACGAAGGCGAGGAACTCCTTCGCCACGTCCTGTTGCTCACTGGTGGCTGCGATATAGATACCTGCCGGCATCCAAATCGTGGTCCCGTGGGTAGCAGCGTCATTGCCGGGCTGGCCAAAGAACCCGATGTTCTGGACGGCCTCGGCATCGTTCTGGGCAATGGCATCGAGGGCGAAGGTGAGCATCGGGTAATGAGCGATCTCGCCATTTGCCAAGAGGACGAGACCATCGTCAAAGGTCGTGGAGCCGAAGTTCTCCTGATACCACCCCTTCTCGAAGCCTTCCTGCAGGTGTTCGAAGCCGGCGAGTGCCGGCTGGTCGACGTACTTCGCCTGATTGTTGGTGTACTTCTCGGCCCAATCCGGGTCCTGGGTCTGGATGTTGTAATAGTCGGCCAACACGAACAACTGAGAAGTCCAGGTGTCGGTGTAGGTCTGGCCGACCGGAGTTATCCCCGCAGCGAGGATCGCGTCGTTGTTGGCCGCGAACTCCTCCCAGGTGGTGGGAACACTCAGACCGAGATCTTCGTAGACGGTCTTGTTGTAGAGAACACCACCGCCCATTGCGGTTTGGCTGGGAACCCCGTACACGTTTTCCTCGGCCGTGACCGTGGGCAGGAACGAGTCCACGATGTTCTCGACGAAGGGCTCATCCGTGACCGGGACCAGAGTCTCGGTCGGGTTGAGCGCCTGGAACAACGAGCCCGTGTTGTACCAGAAGACGTCGGTCATCTCCCCGGTGGCGAGACGGGTCTTGACGAGGTTGTCGCCTTCGCCCCCGCCTGGCCGAGTCTCGGTCTCGAACGTGACGTTGGGATGGAGTTCCGTGAACGCGGCTACCAACGCCTCCGCGGTGGCGATGGTGACCGGGTTGTCGTCATACAGGAACGAGAGCGTTACCGCATCCTCCGAGGCGGCCGCTGTCGTCGCCGGCGCCTCCGTCCCGGCAGGTGCCGTGGTCGATCCGCCCTCGTCTGGTGCAGCCGTTGTCGTCGCCTCGCCTCCGCCTCCACCACAGGCAGCAACGATCAATGCCATCACTGCCAACATCAGTGGGACACGCTTGGAAAACCGTCTCATCCATCCTCCTCGTGATGCGCCTCACACCGCTGAAACGTTTGATTTAAACGTTTCAGACTGGAGCCGAAGCGTACGACCGGAGCACGGTGGTGTCAACAAGTGTTCAATGTCTCAGCCGAGCACAACGGCCGCATCGCTCGCCCTGCCGATCAACGGGTCAAATGAACTCGGCGATCATTTTCGCGGCCTTGGCTGCGCCGTCGTTCTCTACTTCGAGGTAGTCGACCGGGGCGCCGGCTCGGGAGATGATCTCGGCCGCGATCGCTTCGGGATCGGTCACCGCGTACTCCATGTACTTTCCCGCCCGATATCGGTCGAGCCGATGGCGGACGTGGTAGTTCTGCTCGAAGTGGTTGCGGAGTGGGAAGTAGAGGAAGGGGGTCCTGGTAGCGGCCAACTCCATGGTGGTGGTGAGGCCGCCCTGCACGATGGCCAGGTCACAGACGGCCAGATGCCGGTAGAGTCCGTGGACGTAGCCGTGATACTCGAGACCGTCGTGGGCAGGGAGCCCGGCGGGGTCGATCCGGGGCCCGGCCACCACCACCATCCGCAACTCGGGCATCGACTGCTTCGCCATCGGGTAGGCGGCGATCACCTTCTCCAGCAAGTCACGACCCACCCCGGAGCCGCCGACGGTGACCACGCACACCTTCTCGTCGTCGCCGTAGCCGAGTTGCGATCGCCAATCGGCAATCTCATCCTCGGTGGGTGGCTCGAAACCGGTGATGTATCCGGTGAACTGGAAGTGGTCCTCGGTCCAGTCCCGGATCTTGGGTAGGCCGGGGCCGAACACCTCGGGAACGATGTCGTCGGGGCTCCCGACGAATAGCGCCAGGTCGCGGATACGCGGGTAGCGGGCGATGTGCTCGATCATCTCCGCGTTGTAGTCGGCGGTCAGATACTCCTCATGGCTGCCCCCCGATGGCATGGGGAGGAACCCGACGAAGTCGGTCATCCAGACGTGGTCGCCCCGCTTCAGCTCTGGGTTCTCGTGCCAGAAATGGTCGATGTCCCACGCCTCGTCCCCGAGGGACAGGTCGTAGAGGCCCTCCTCCATGACCTCCTGGAACACCATGAAGTTGGCCACCAGGATCTCGTCCATGCGGCGCAGTGCCTGGAAGCAATGCAGATCGTGGCCGGTCGCCTCCGAGGCGATGTGGGCCGATTCACTAGCGAGCCACTCGCTGGCCGGGTGGATGGTCTCGCCCTCGGCCTCGAGGACACGGGTTACCGGATCCTGCGCCAGCCAGTCGATCTCGAGGTCCGGGTCCAGCTTCTTCATCTCCTTGGCGATGGCCACGTCGCGGCGGGCATGGCCCAGCCCGATTGGTGAGGAGACATAGAGGACGCGCCTTCTCCGGTTCAGGCCACGTGGCCAGGTGTGCTGTCTCATCGGTGATCTCTCATTTCGTTCCACGAATTCCCTGATAGCCCGACTGACTTTGACCGGCTCCCTGGCGAGAGGGAGGTGGCCGGCTCCTTCGATCACTACGAGCTCCCCGCCCGTTACCTCGGCGAACGCCCTGCCTCGTTCGACGTGCTGACAGACGTCCAAATCGCCATGGATGACCAGAGTGGGGACTCCCAGATCACGGCATAGGCGTTCAACGGTCTCCCGATCCGGGAAGTCGATCTCGAACCCATCGTCGCCGGCGGCGAGGATCTCCCCGGTTGATTCCAACGCCCATGCCACCGCGTCTTCGTACTGCTTGGTGGAGTGCGGTTCGACGAGCTGCTCGTCGAAGAAGAACTCGATCCACCGGCGATGCTGGGTGGTGATGGCATGCCGGTTGTTCAACTGCCAACCGCTTGGATTCTCGATGATCTCTCCCCAATGGGGGCCGGTCTCGACCCAATGCGGTTGTGGCTTGCCGAGATAGGGAACGCCGGGGTCGATGGCTACCAACGCGGTCACCCGCCCCGGATTCGCCGCAATCGCCTCGACCGCCCACAAATTGGCGTGACATTGCGCCACCAGCACGGCCCGATCGGTGTGGGTCGCATCGAGCACCGCGATGATGTCGGCGACGTTGGCCGCCCGGGAATGGGATTCCGGATCGGTGGGTCGCCCGGAGCGGCCATTCCCTCGGCCGTCGAGGGTGACGACCCGATAGTGCCGGGCAAGATGCGGGATCAGCGCTTTCCAGATCCTCGAATGGGTGATCGGAGCGGCCGGGATGAGCACCAAGGTGGTTTCCCCAGCACCGTAGACCTCGTAGTAGATGGGCACGCCATCGTGGTCGACGAAGCCCTCCAAGTCGGGTTCTCGGGCCCTCATGCCGGCGCCTTCTGACGGACGGCGATCCGGTCGGTGAACTCCTTGATCAAAAGATTCACGACGACCGGATCCCGGGCCAGCGGGACGTGACCTCCCCCTTTCACGATGAAGATGCTTCCGTGCGTGGCCTCGGCGAGCAGACGGGCATGGGACACCGGGCTGATCCGATCGTCATCACCGTGGATGACGAGGACAGGGCTGGTGACCCGACTGCACCAGTCGAGAACGGTCTCGTGGTCCACTTCGTCTCCAGTCTCCTCGGCGACCACCACCTCTGGCTCGGTCTCCAACGCCCAGCCCACGCAGTCTTCTCGTTGCTTGGTGGAGTGTGGCTCGGGGAAGCACTGCGAAAAGAAGAACTCGGAGAAGTCCTCCCACTGCGACAACCAATAGTGGGCGTTGTACTTGTCCCACCCCTGGGGATCGTCGTGCTCGGCCCAGAAAGCGTCCTCGATCCCGGTCCGCTCCGCCGTTGGTGGAGTGATGGGGAGCGTAGGGCCGATGAACACCTGGCCGAGAACCCGAGCGGGGTGTTCCGCGGCCAGCGTCAGCGACCACATCGAGCCCATCGACAACGAGACCACGACCGCCTTCTCTGTGCTCGTCGCATCCATGATGTCGATGGCGTGAGAGGCTTGTGCCTCCAACGCATACATCTCCGGATCCACACTCCGGTCCGACCTCCCGTTGCCGGGCCCGTCGTAGGTGACGACACGGAAATGCCTGGCCAGATAGGGAACCTGCAGCTTCCAGAATCGGGAATGGATGATCGTCCAGGTGGGAAGGAGCAGGAGAGTGACGTCGCCCTCGCCGAACACCTCGTACCCGAGGCTCAGCCCACCACTCTCCACGTAGCCCTCGGAATCAGGGTGTCTAGCTCTCATCGGCCGCAGCCTCCTCCAACGCCCTGATCACCTGCCCAACTTTCCACAGTGCGCTGCGAGCCGGGATATCGGACTCGCCCACCCCGAGCAGGATGTAGGTCTCGGCGCCGATGAAGGGAAGACCGGCCAGCGCACCCACCTCGGACGGGGTGAAGGGACCGAGAGTCCCGAGCTCATCCTCGGCCCGTCTCGCCACCGAGGTCAGGATCTCGTGCCAGCCCTTCAACTGACCCCAAACCGCCCCTGCGATCTCGGGGTCGGACCAACCGGCGGCGATCATCTCGTGGAGCACCCGGACGTACCCGGAGGCGAGGTCTTCCTCCAGGAAGTCGCAGGCACGTTCCCATTGCATCCAGATCGGGATCTTCGATTCGAACATCCGCTCCTGGCGGTCGAGCAGTCGCTGGTTCTCTACTTCGAGGACCGCCAACACCAGTCTCTGCTTGGAGCCGAAGTGGTAGTGAAGCTGGCTGAGCGGCACGCCGGCCCGGTCGGCGATGGTTCGGGTGGAGAACTTGGCGTAGCCGACCTCGAGGAGCACCTTCTTGGCAGCCTCGAGGATCGCCTCAGCAGTGCCGCCGCGAATTGTGGCGTCGGTACCGGTTTCGATCGTTTCCTCTGTATCGGGCTGGGTCATGTTCGTTCGGTCGGTCGACCGAACTAAGCTTACGCGACCAGGCTCGGATGGTCAAGGGGAATCACCGCCTGGCCACGAACGGGCTTACCTCCCGCTCGTAGACCACCCGGCCGTCGACCCCGTCGAGATTGGACGGCGCCGCTTGGAGACGAGCCATCAACTCCGGCTCCAGGTCGACGCCGAGGACCTGGCCGGCAAGCTCACAGACACGGCCGGCATGCCTGAGGACGAACACCGCCTCGAGCCCTGAGATGTCGTCGAAGAACCAGCCGCAGGAGGTGTACATCAGCATTGCGTGCTCCTGGATCTCGAGAAGCCCCATCGCCGTGTGACGCTGGTCCTCGTCGAGGCCGGGACGTGTGTGCTCGTCGACGAAGGCCCCGGGCGATCCGCCAAGGACAACGGAGATATAGGCGTCCCTCGCTCGCCACGGATCCTCGAACAGGCCACCACCAACGGTCTCGAACGGGCCGATCATCTCGTCGCGGAGCCAGTCGAGTGCCGAGCGGAGAGGGCCTCGCCAACGCTGGTGCCCGGTCGGCTCCCGGCCCGTCATGCAGCCACAGTCGGCGCGCCACCGCTCGACACCGTGGGCGCAGCTCCAGGACGAGTCCTCGACGATGCTCGCTCGAAGCCGGGGCGGGCGGAGCGACAGGAACTCCGGGTAGTTGGTCAGCCGGGTTGCCCCATCGGCCTCGATGGTCTCCAGGGCAGTGGCCAGCGCCATCTCACCATGGCGGTGGTGGTGGCCATAGGTCTCGCCGTCAGTGGCGACGTGAGCGAGACGTGGCTCATCCTCGGGCTCACCTGCTGCCGCCAGCAGGCGATGCGCCAGGGTCTTGCCGTCGTTGAGCAAGCCGTCGAAGGCGATCTCCCGTGACAGCGGGCCGTCGTAGAAGAACACGGTGATGGAGCGGTCATCGCCTAGATCGATCAGATAAGGGACCCGGGTGTCGATGCCTCCCGCGTGCACCTCGGTCCATGACCCGTCGGGCTCCTCGATCGCGGCCGCCTGATACGGCGAGAGGACGGTGAACCCGATCCCCTCTCGGGCAAGCACATCGAGGCTCTCGGTATCGACCGCCGTCTCGGGGAGCCACATCCCCTCCGGCCGGCGCCCGAACCGGTGCTCGAAGTCGGCTATCCCCCATCGCACCTGCGTCACCCGGTCCCGGTGATTGGATAGGGGCAGGATGCTGTGGTTGTAGGCCTGGGCCATGGCCGAGCCGTGGCCGCCGAATCTCCGGGCGGAGGCGGCATCGGCATCGACGATCGCGCGATAGGTGTCTGGAGCGGCGTCCTCGAGCCAACTGAGCAGCGTTGGCCCGAAATCGAAGCTGATCCGCTCGTAAGTATTGATCGTCCGCATTTCTTCGCCGTCATGGATCCTTGCCCGGGCGTTGGCGGCGTAGGACTCATCGGTGATGCGCTCGTTCCAGTCGTGCCAGGGGGCGGCGGTGGGCTGCTCGGGGACCTTGCCGGTGAACGGATTCTCACGCGGGGGCTGATAGAAGTGCCCGTGGATGCAGACGAAGTTGCTCAAAGCATCTTCAAGTTACGGAGGCCCCTGGCTAAGCCTTGTGCGTCATCGGCTCGTGGCGGAGGATGACGGCTGCGAGCGGGGGCAGGGTGAGGTCGATGCTGTGGGGACGTCCCTGATGGGGCACAGGCAGCGGGCCGGTGTCGACCCCGCCGAGATTGCCCTGGCCGCTTCCTCCGTACGTCTCAGCGTCGGTGTTGAGCATCTCGGACCAGCGGCCGGGCTCAGGGACCCCGATTCGATAGGCATGACGCGGGACCGGAGTGAGATTGATCGCCACGAGCGCGGTCTCGCCGCTCTCCGATCTGCGGAAGTAGGCGAGGATGCTGTTGGCCGAGTCGTTGGCCACCGCCCATTCGAAGCCGGCCGGGTCGCAGTCGAGCTCATGGAGGACGGGCTCGTCGACGTAGATCCGGTTGAGGTCGGCGACCAGACGCTGGATCCCCTGGTGGGGCTCGAACTCGGTGAGCTGCCAGTCCAGCTCACCGTCATGGGACCACTCCGAGCGCTGGCCGAACTCCCCGCCCATGAACAGGAGCTTCTTACCGGGCTGGGCCCACATGTAGGCCAGGAGGAGGCGGAGGGTGGCGAATTTCTGCCAGTCGTCTCCGGGGAACTTCTCGAGAAGCGCCCGCTTCCCGTAGACCACTTCGTCATGCGATAGCGGGAGTGTGAAGTTCTCGCTGAACGCGTAGACCGCCCTGAAGGTCAGCTCGTGGTGGTGGAAGGAGCGATGCACCGGTTGCCGGGAGAGATAGACCAGGGTGTCGTGCATCCAGCCCATGTCCCACTTGAGCCCGAAGCCGAGCCCGCCCAGGAACGTGGGCCGGGACACCATCGGCCACGAGGTCGATTCCTCAGCGAAGGTCTGGGTTGCCGGGTACTCCTGATAGATGACCTCGTTCAAGCGTCTGATGAAATCGATCGCCTCCAAGTTCTCCCGCCCTCCGTGCCGGTTGGGCAGCCAGCCCCCCTCATCGCGGGAGTAGTCGAGGTAGAGCATCGAGGCCACGGCGTCCACCCGTAACCCGTCGACGTGATATCGATCCAGCCAGAAGAGGGCGTTGCTGATGAGAAAGGCGGGCACCTCGGCCCGCCCGTAGTTGTAGATGTAGGTGTCCCAGTCGGGGTGGAAACCGAGCCGGGGGTCGGCGTGCTCATAGAGATGGGTGCCGTCGAACATACCGAGGCCATGCACATCGGTGGGGAAATGCGAGGGCACCCAGTCGAGGATCACCCCGATCCCGCCCTGATGCAGGGCATCGATCAAGGTCATGAAGTCCTGCGGTGTGCCATACCTGCTGGTCGGAGCGAAGTAGCCGGTCGTCTGGTAGCCCCACGAGCCGTAGAACGGGTGCTCCATGACCGGCATCATCTCGACATGGGTGAAGCCAAGCCCGGCGACGTACTCGGGTAGTCGCTCGGCCAATTCGAGATAAGTGAGGTGCCTCCCTCCCTCACCCCGTCGCCACGAGCCGAGGTGCATCTCGTAGATGGAAACCGGGGCGTCTAGTGAATTGCGCTCCGCCCGCTGTTCCATCCATTTCGCATCACCCCACTTGTAGCCAAGGTCCCAGATCTTGGAGGCGGTCTTGGGCGGGGTCTCGGTATGGACGGCGAATGGATCTGCCTTCTCCCCGACGAATCGGCCGTTGCCGATCCGGTACTTGTAGGCGGCGCCCTGCCCAACCCCCTCGACAAAGCCCTCCCAGATCCCCGACACCCCACGCGGGCTCAGCGGGTGTGTTGTCGGGTCCCACCCGTTCCAATCTCCAACGACCGAAACAGAGTCGGCATTGGGGGCCCACACGGAAAAGGCGACCCCCCCATCGACCAGATGGGCGCCCATCTTCTCGTAGAGCCGATGGTGCGTTCCCTCGTTCCAGAGATGGAGATCGTCGTCGGTGAGCAGGCTGACTGTGGCCGGGGCGCGTCGGGGCACCACGTCGAGTGTATCTAGATGGGTCTCCAGGCCTATAGCGGTTTGAGTCCGTCGGCCCATCAGCGTGTCTGGGCAGGGCGTCGACATATCAAGCACACGTAAAACGGAAGGAAAGGGTCAACACCATGGCATACGCCATCGACACATCCGATCGCAGGCGGAGAAGGGCCCTGAGGGCTGTCACCCCGCTCGCAGCTCTCCTCGTTGCCGCCTTGCTCATCTGGCAGGGCAGCAACGCCGCATTCAGCGCCACCACCAACAACACCAACGACAGTTGGGCCACGGGCAACCTGGTCCTGACCAACAACGGTGGCGGCACCGTCTACTCGGCCAGCACGGCCGCCCTGTTCACCGAGACCAACAAGAAGCCCGGCGACACCGGCTTCAAGTGCATCACGGTTCACTCCGGTGGCTCCCTGCCCGGCTCGCTCCGCCTCTATCGCGGCGCGGTGAGTGGCACGGGCAGCTTCGCCGCTCTGTCAGCGTGGCTCAACGTCACCGTCGACGCCCAGGCCGTCAGCGCCGCCACCAACGTCCCGGCGAGCTGCGCCGGATACACCGGCGGCACTACCGGCGGTGTGTTCAACGGAACGCTGGACACGATGCCGACGACCTACGCGGCTGCCGCAGGCACCGCGATGGCCGGTGGCGCCGAGCGTGTCGTCTACCGAATCGGTTGGACGATCAACACCGCGGCGGACAACACGGTGCAGAGCTCGTCAGCCGTCGCCACTCTGACCTGGGAGATCAACTGATCCCAGGAGTGGGAACGATCTGAGCGAATGCCGGCCCCGGCACCCGACAACCGGGTCCGGGGCCGGCGACGTTCCGAGGAAGCCCCGGGCACCACACATGACCACCATCACCGATCCCATCCGCAGTGAGGTCCACCTCCAACAGCCCTACTCGCGGCTGCGGTTGACAGCGGGCATCCTGGGTAGGGCCTGGCTGTGGTTCCTGGCAGCGTGCGTGGCCGTCACCCTGCTCCCGATCCTCTTTGGCTGGCATTCGTACGTGATCGTCACCGGGTCGATGGAACCCGGCATCAGCGCCGGCGACGTCGTCCTCTCCTCGCCCGACCCTGTCATCGATGAATCGCTGGGAAGGGTCATTACCTTCGAAGATCCCGCCCGCCCGGACTACGTCCTCACCCATCGTCTGGTCGCCTTCAACGAAGACGGGACCCTGGTGACCAAGGGCGATGCCAATCCGACGCCGGATAGTGTGTCGGTGCCGCGGGAGACCGTGACCGGGCTCGGCCGTCTGCTGGTGCAATACGTCGGGCTGCCAGTGGTCTGGCTCAAGACCGGCGACTGGCTCCCCCTGCTTCTTCATCTCGTCATCCTCGTCGGGGCAGTCGTGGCAACCGTCCTCGACTACGAGCCGGATAATCGGGTGCGGCCCTGGCAGCGACGGATCGACCAGAAGCAACCCGCCGACCCGAGACGACTCCTCACCCGCCGTGCCCCTTCGATCACCCCGCTCCTGATCCTGGCCATGGCTGCCGCTTTCGGTGCAAGCGGTGGTGAGATCACCACCAGCGCCGCCGCCTTTCGGGCCACCACCACCAACACCAACGACAGCTGGACCGTGCCCAACTGGAGCTACACCACCGAGATCAACGCCCTCGGCCCCTACCTGTACTGGAAGCTCGATGAGACCGGAACCACGGCGACCGCCGCCGATTCCTCCGGCAACAACCGCACCGGCACCTACTCCCCGAGCGGTGCCGCCGCCAACTTCACCCGTCTCACCGATGGCGGTCTGGTCACCGACACCCCTGACAACGCGGTCCAGCTGCTCAACGCCAACTCCTGCATCTACACCACCTCGACGACTTCCATCGCCGCCCCGCAGACCTTCACGATCATCGCCTGGTTCCGCGCCCCGGCGGGCTACACCAACGGGGGCAAGATGCTCGGGTTCGAGCGGCCCCAGACCGGGGTTTCCGCCCCCACCGCCGGCGCATACGACCGTCATCTCTATATGGATGGACAGGGGAGGGTCTGGTTCGGGGTCTACAACGGGGCCCATATCGGGCTCAGCTCAGGCACCGGTCTCAACAACAACGTCTGGCATATGGCCGTGGGGACGCAGAGCTCGGCGGGGATGCGTCTCTACATCGACGGTGTCCAAGTCGGCACCAACACCAACACCGTGGCCGAGACCCAGAACGGTTGGTGGAGGGCCGGGTGCGGCAACCTCTCGGGTTGGGGTGGTCAGTGGGGCGGGGCGAACAACCCTGGGACAGACTCGGCCACACCGCAGAACCGGCCGTTCCTTGCCTCCCTCGACGAGATAACCGTCTACTCGGGAACCGCTCTCACGGCCCAGCAGGTCGCTTTCCTCTACTGGACTCGCTGAGCGCGGCGAGCACCGCCTCCCCCCGAGGCGACAATCGGTAGCCGGTGGGAAGGCTCTCGGTGAGACCCATCTCCTTCAGCTTTCGGACATCGAGCTTGAAAGGCATCTTCTCCCGGGCCACCGAAGCGGCGAGATCCTCTGCTCGCACCCCCGGATTGGCGGAGATCAGCTCCAGGGTCTCTCGGGTCCAGGCCCCATAGGTGCCGGAGTCGAGACGCTGGAGACGACGACCGATCTCCTCCAACTCCGTCTGATTCGGGATCGTCTCGCGCAGGGCTTCTCGGGGATCGGGACCGGCGTGACGCAGACGAATGCGGTACATGGTGGCTCCGCGGCTGCCGGCCGATGCAATCAGGTCGGGAACGGTCTCGTATCCGGCGGCCACAGCGTCGTCGGAGGTCAATGACTCCGGATCGACGACCTCGACGGAGGTCACCTCGACCACGCCGATCATGGTGCGGAGCTGCGACCCGGTCTTTACCCGGGCCTGGTCCCATTTTCGGTACACCGCCGTGATCCGGCCTGACTCGATCCCCCATAGGACATCCTGTTTGAGGAGCATGGACGCGGGGAGGCTAGGACACCTAGCCGGTGCTCAGCTGACCAGCTCAATCATCCGCCTCCAGCTCGACCGGGCTCGTGGCGATCGTCGACACCGAGCCCCCTCGGATGACGGTGAGGTCCACCGACCCGCCAACCCTGTCGCCGGTCATCATCCGCTGCAGGTCGCGGGCGTCGCGCAGAGGCTCACCGTCACCGGCGACGAGGATGTCGCCGGGTCGTATCCCTGCACGTTGCGCCGGGCTGTCGTCCACCACCTCGACCACCTCGATCCCCCGGTCTCGCCCCAACCGGTCCGCGAGCCGCGGCGGCAGGGGTCGGGTCCCGCCTGCCACACCGAGGTAGGCGCGTCGAACTCTTCCACTGTTGAGGAGGTCGGCGATTATCGACTTGGTGGACTCGTCGATCGGCACTGCGAGACCGAGTCCCTGACCGATCATCGGGCCGACCACAGCCGTGTTGACCCCGACCACACGCCCCACGGAATCAGCCAGCGCCCCGCCTGAGTTGCCCGGGTGCAGAGCGGCGTCGGTTTGGATGACGTTCTCGACGAGACGGGTGTGTCCCCGACTGTTGGCGGTGATCGATCGGCCCAGCGCACTGACCACACCTGCGGTCACCGATCCGGAGAATCCGAGCGGGTTGCCCAGGGCCACGACCAGCTGGCCCACCTCGAGTGACGAGGCATCACCCAGTTCCGCGGCGGGAGCGTCGGCGCCTTCCAACTTGAGGACAGCGAGATCGGAGAGCCGATCCCGACCTACCACGTCGAAGCCGGTCTCCCATCCGTCGACGAAAGACGCTCCGCCTCTGGCGCTGCCCTCGACCACGTGGGCAGAAGTCAGCATGAACCCGTCGCTGCTGATCACCACCCCTGATCCCGATCCGTCCTGCCACTCGGCCCGCCGCCCCCTCCGCCGGGTCGTCAGGGCCACAACGGTCGGCAACAGCTTCCTGGCAACGGAGGTGACGACCTGGGAATAGGCGTCCATCGCCTCCCTTTCTCGATCGGGCTCACTCGACTGGTCGAGCGTCACGAGAAGTCGACGGTGACGGTGAGGCGGTCGTTGACCCGTATCAGCCCGAGAACCAATGATTCGTCTGCGCCGGCCAGGACTCGATGCAGGTCGTCGACGTCGATAGTGGGCAGGTCCCCGGCACTCACCAGCACATCGCCCTCCCGCACACCTGCTCGCTCCGCGGGCGAGTCTTGCTCCACGAACCGGACCAGCAGCCCCTCTGCCTCGTCCAACCCCATCGTGGCTCGGAGACGTCGGGTCACCTCGACCGGAGCCAGACCCACGCCGAGAAGGCGGGGCTCCGCCAGATCGCCGCTTCGGAGCGCCGCCAGCGTCTCCTTCATAGCCACCCCGGCGGCCTGCGCCAGATAGAACCCTCTTCCCAGACGCCGGGTGTTGATACCGATCAGACGACCGTCCAGATCGACTACCGGACCTCCCGAAGCGCCGGAGGGAGCGAGAGCAGTGTGCTCGAACCCACCCGCGACCTTGCGCCCACGTGGCCCGCGGAACGACCGGTCAGCAGCAGCGATCAGCCCAAGGGTCGCCCTCAGGCCCCGGCCCCCCGGGTTGGCCAGCCCGATCACCGGCGCCCCGATCGCGGGGGCGACAGCGCCCGGATCCCAGACGACTGGCGAGACCCCACCGGTGTCGATCTCGAGCACCGCGAGATCGGTGTCCACGTCGATACCGGAGACTCGAGCCCGTTCCACTCGTCCGTTGGAGAATGTGACGGTGGCCTGCTCCGGGCTCACGTTGTGGGCGTTGGTCAGCACGAGGCCATCACCCAACACCACCCCGGAGCCCATCCCCCAGTGCCCACCCAAGCCCACCACCGCCTCAGCCACCTCTTCCGCCACCGAGCGGACCATGTCGCCGATCTCGGTGAGAATCATCAGTAACCTCCTGGTCGCTAGCGACTTGCAATTTGCAAGTATATAGCAACGGCCAGGTCAGGGTCATCGGCTGGAGTGGTCATATCATGGAGCCGTGGAGAACGATCCAGGACCACTGAATCGGGCCCTCGAACGCATCGGTGATCGTTGGTCTCTACTCATCATCGACGCATTGCAAGGGCCCGCCCTCAGGTTCTCTGATCTGGCGGACAAGGTCACGGGGATCGCTCCCAACATCCTGTCCAGTCGTCTCACCCGTCTGGAGGACGAAGGCGTCATCGTGTCCACCCTCTACTCGGAACGGCCTCCGCGCCATGTCTACGAGTTGACCGGAGCCGGGCGTGACCTGGCCGGTGCCCTGCGCCTCCTCGCCTACTGGGGTGACCGTCAATCCGACGAGGGGCCGGCGTTGAGGCACGACCTGTGCGGGACACCTCTCGAGGCGCATTGGTACTGCGTCAGTTGTGACCGGGTCGTCGATCAGGAGGCAGGGACGGAGATCCGGCTCCTCTGACTCTCGGGAACCGGGCTCATTGGCCGCTCGTGACGTCCCGGCCTGGTCAGTGAGGCGAGGAGCAGCGCGCCTACCGCGACAAGACCCGCGGTCGAGATCGTGAGTGTGATCAACCACGGCCATATCGATCCGGTGACGGCCGACGTCGACTCGGCAACTGGCTCGGCGACCACGAGTGGCTCTGCCGACACACCAGGCTCCGCCCCGAAGTCCGCCGGTGGCGGCACGACCAACGGCATGGCGCTCGCACTCTCCTCCGTGGAAACTGGCTGTTCGGAGTGGATGGTGAGCCGGCTTCGTTGCGCCGCATACCCGTAGGCGAAGATCATGTCCGACTCCGAGGCGGAGGTGACCACGATCCTGACGCCGAGATGGCGGCCTTCTTCGAACTGATGATCGAGCCCGGGGAACTCCAGCGTGGTCTCGACCCACGTCGCCTCTTTGCCACTATCCACCGTGGCGACCTTCGACCCGAGGTTCTGGCATTCGGTCCCCGATGCGTCGCAGTCGAGGAGGTAGGCGGTGAAGATGCCCTGCATGTCCTCCCCGAACATGTCGGCCGCGCTCCACACCACCATCGTCGGGAACCCGGCTATCCGCTGCCCGCTCACATCGATCTGCCAATGCTGAAAGCGGGCGGGGTCATCTTCCTGGAGACCACGAGCGGACCGCTGTAGGAGTAATCCGGGCTCCACGTCCCGGCCCCGGTCGTAGTTGGGCATCTCACCGCCGAGTGGGTTGAACATCAACCCGGCGCGTGGCACTCCATCAGTGCCCAGGTAGTAGTTCTCCTGCTCGGCTAGGGCAACGCCCGGAGTGAGGAGCACCAGGGCCAGGGCGGCCAGGACGCCCCATTTCACACCGGGTCTGCGCATGTCTCAACGAACCCCTGCTTCGAGCGGAACCCGATCCGCAGGCGAACCTTCCGCGGCGGAGGCCAACGGCAGGCGTACCGAGAAGTGGGTCCAACTCGGATCTCTCTTGTAACCGAACTCGGCGCCGATGTGCTCCCCTACCCCCCTGAGGACGGCGATGCCGGTGCCCGATCGCCCCGCGGTCCGGGCCTGCTCGGCCAAATCGACATAGCGATCGAACACGCGAGCTCCGGCCCCGTCGGGGAGCCCGGGGCCATCGTCTGACACACTGAGCCGTACGAAGTCCCCCTCGGTGACGGCCCAGATGGCAACCCTTCGACCCCCGTGCCGGACGGCATTGCCGACGAGGACATGGAGGATCTGACGGAGCATGTGAGGGTCGGTGTCCACTGCGATGTCGGGCACGGCAACCTTGATGTCCGCACCGACCTCCTGGTACTCGACCGCAACCACGAGCGCCTCCGAGATCAGGCTGCACCGCTCCAGGTGAGGGGTGAGCTCGTGCGACACGGCGGCCAAGAACTGTTCTGTTGCCCGATTGGTGACTCGCTCGAGACCGAGCTCGGCCTCACGTTTGTGGAGACGGGCTCTAGCGGCGCGCCAGAAGACGATCATGACCACCACCGGAACGGCGAAGCTGACCGCACCCTGTGCCGCGACGGCCGCGCCAAACACGCTCGACGAGTAGATGCCGAGCGCGGCGAGTGCAATAAGGGACACGAGCAGGACGATGTACCGTCCGCCGGCCGGCCACCACCCGCTGGAGGCTCCGTCGTAACGCGTTCACTCCCTGTTTATCGGCGGTTTTCGGGGAGTCTTAACGCCATGAAACCGGCGGCGAAGCCGCACCGGCCGACCGGCGTCTGTTTGGCCGAGGCAACGCAGACCAACGAATTGCCTTTATCGATCGACTCCGAAAACGCCTCGGCCAAAGTCGGCCGGCAATTTCAGAGGTACAAACCGGTGGTTGGCTCGGAAGGAGCCCGGTCCGCCTTCGTCTCGGCTGACGGCAGCGCCTCGATGTCGGCCAGCACCGCGGCGACGAAACGCTTGCTGTCCCGTTCCTTTCGAGCCGTCTCCAACTCCTTCTCGAATTTGTCACGGAACACGGCCAGATGGCGGAGATGCTCTTCGAACTCCTCGGGGCTGGTTCTCATCGCCAACTCCCAAACCACGATCCGAACCAATAGTTGGAACTCGTCGTTGGGGATCTGCGCTGCGGCTTCGGCCCCTTCTTCCGGCTCTATGTGAATGCTCATCTCTCTCTCACCTCCGCCCGCAAAGAGGGATCGGGTGGCCCCCAGATACGCCCGTGTCCCGTCGAAGCGGGCCAGAACTAGCATCCCCGACCTTGGTCGTCGAGGGACTCAACATGGTTCGCACCAGCGACCGCAGGGGATTGGGCCGCACGCGATGACGGACTGGGCCGACCGGGCCTCCACCTGGCTCCGGGAGCGTCTCGGCTCTGTCGGAGTGGCCACCGCACTTGCGGCGTTGATCGTGCTCGGGGTGCTGGCGGTGCTGATCGGCGTGATCCGAGCATCGCAGTCGGATTTCACCACCGCCTCGATGGCGGTATCGGTGGCCGAGGTGACAGAAGACGCAATCGTCGCAACCACAGCACTGCAGAGAGAACGCACCCTCGCCTCGACCCTGGACGACGATGAACTGGCCCAGTACCACGCTGGCTACGAGGATGCCGTGATCGTCACCGACCGGGCGATCCAGGACCTGCGTGACTCGTGGCTGGAAAATCGGACCGAGGTGCCGGACACGGTGACTCCCACGATCGGCGACGTCCTCACCGCCGAGGTCTCCCTCGGCGACTTCCGGGACGCAGCGCGATCCGCCAGCGGCGAATCGACCTTTCCCCTCTACAACGAGATCGTGGCCCTTTCGGTCGCCGCGACGTCCGAATTGGTCAAGCACCCCTCCCAATCGACCACGGCTGCCGAGCGGGCCATGCTCGTTGCTCTCCTCAACGTGTCGGAGGGGTTGAACACCCGGCGCTACCTGATCCAGAGCGCTCTCGACACCGGGGGGCCTTTGTCCGAGGAGTGGTTGCTCCAGCTCGACGTCGTGTCCGACAACCTAAACCAGAGCCTCCTCGAAGCCAGATTCCACGCCCAGGGTGACGACCTGGCAGCCATCGAACAGGTCCGCACCGGTGAGGAGTCGGAGACATCAGCCGAGATCATCGAGCGTCTCATCGACACCGGCGTGGCCACTTCGGCAATCAGCCCGTCCGAGTGGTTCGAATCCAGCTCCGCGCGGATCGATCAGGTCGATTCCCTGATTCCGGCCGTGCATGATCGCGTGGCGGTGGTCGCCGGCGATGAGCTCGGGCGAGCCCAGCGGGCGCTCTGGAGCCGCTCGATATTCCTCGGGGCGCTCTTCCTATTGACGATCCTGGTCGCGAGCAACACGGTGTTCGCCACGAGAGAGCGCCAGGAGGCGCTGACGGAGTACGGCCAGCTCAGCGATGGTCTTCGACAATGGTTCGCCCCGGCCAGTTTCCCCGATTCCGACAGCGTCGACATCGCGGCCCGTTATACCCCCGCCTCGGTGAGGACCAGGTCCGGCGGTGACTGGTACGACGTCTACGAGGTTGGAGACTCACTCGCTGTGGTCATCGGCGATGTCGCCGGCCATGGAACAGAAGCCACCGCCCAGATGGCCCAGCTCCGCAACATCCTGCGTGGTCAATCGACGGCCCGCACGCTGGATCCGGCCGCTCAGATCGACCTCCTCGACAAGACCATCTCCGACTCGGGGACGCTGGCCACTCTCACCTACGGCCTGCTCGACGTCAGCAATGGGGAATTCGTCTACACCCGCGCCGGCCATATCCCATTGATGATCCGCAGCGCCGGCGGGGACATCCGAATCGAAGAGGAGGCGGCCGGGCCGCCGGTGGGAAGCGGAGTCGAGTTAGGCCGTCAGATCAAAGCCACGCGGCTCCATCCCGGCGACGTTCTCATCCTCATCACGGACGGCCTGGTGGAAGGGGTCGACCGCGACATCGACCTCGCCCTCGACGAGATAGCGAAGGCGCTCACCGAAGCCGGCCCAGGGCTAGAGGCGATGCTCGATCAGCTGTTCGGCATGAGCAAGGACGGCCCGATCGACGATGCGGCCGCTCTGCTCATTACCTGGACCCCGGGAACCCCTGCTCAGGTGACGTGAATGACCTCGTCGCCTTCGATACGGCGCTCCTCGACCGCCCTGCGAGTCACCACTGTCGGGGAAGCGATGCCGGCGATCGCGGCAACCAACCCAACCAGGGCATAGACAACGCCACTTGTCTCGGTCACACCGAGCGCCCCGCCCATTGCATTGGGCTCGATGAAGATGACGATGCCGAAAGCGAGCAAGGCGACGCCAAGCGATATCAGCCCGGGACGCGCCTCGGTAGGACGCCCGGCCCCAGCCAAGAACACCAGTCCCAGCAACAAAGTGATCGCGGCCATCAATATCGTGAAGCCCATCCCGATAACGGTGGTGGTTTCCCCGGTCAGGGAATCGGTTGGCAGCAACCTGACGACGGCAACCCCGCCTACGACGGTCATGAACAAGCCAAGTAGCCCTGCAACATATTGCGCCGGGCTCCAGGGATTCCTGGCCACCGATGTTCGCTCGACTCTGCCGATCTCTTGGTCTGTTCTCATGACTCCTCCTTGATCCGAAGGCGTCATTTACCCTTGATCGAGGCAGGTCAAACGGTCAAGCGGCGGCGGTCATGAGGCGTCAGCGGAGAGCCGGGCCCTAAGGGTGTCGAGGGCCCTGGTGATGAGACGGGAGACCTGCATCTGGGACACGCCAACCACCTCGGCGATGTCCGACTGGGTCATGTCCTCGAAGAAGCGGAGGAAGAGCACCTCTTGCTCCTGGGGGTCGAGGTCGGAGATGAGTGGCTCCAGCGAGTGCCAGATATCAGCCAGATCGAACTGCTCGTCATCGCTACCGAGGACGCGCAGCAGACTCGTCTCGTCGTCCTCCGAGAAGGGGGCGTCTACCGATTTGGCGTTGTAGGCCAGGGCCGCCTCCATCGCGTCCTCGACCTCCTCGATGGGACGACCCAGCTCCTCGGCAATCTCGTCTGGAGTCGGTGTCCGACCCAACTTCTGGGACAACTCCGCCACGGCACGGTTGAGCTCGACAGTGGTATCGCTCAGCGACCGGGGGACCCGGACCGACCAGGTCGTGTCACGGAGATAGCGCTTGAGTGTGCCGATGATCGTCTTGCGGGCGTATGTGGTGAACTTCACGCCGAATTCGGGGTCGAAACGATCTATCGCATTCACCAAGGCGATGGAGGCCGCCTGGCCCACATCGTCGGCGTGCGCGCCCCCGCGGCGATATCGGTTGGCGACCGATGCCGCCCATCCCTCGTATCGAAGGTAGATCTCATCTCTTGCGTCCCGATCCACCGGGACCAGCTCGAAAAGCTCTTCATCGGACAGATGCGACAACGTCTGCCGTCGCACCAGCTCCATCTCGAACCAGGTCTCGCTCTGGTCATGACCCCAACTGTCCGAGAGGCGATCGAGGAGCTTGGTCACCATGTCGTCCGGGGCATCGACCTTCCCGCTACTCGAGGTGGTGACCCGCGCCCTCCGCCCTATCTCCTCGACGCGCACCGCCAGCGTGACGCCTTCGTCATACATGAGCGTGGCGACCTCGCTGGCCAACAGGGCCGCATCAACCGATCGGCTCGCCGGGGCGTCGGTGATGATCGCTCTGACCACCCTCCGCGCGATGAACGGGGCGCGAGGGCCCCGCGGGAGTTGGACCTCTGCAACCAGCGTCGGTTGCGGGTCGGTGGCCGATGTCATGGTCGGCCCTGCTTGGCCGGGCGAAAGGTCACTAGTCGATCGTGCTGCTGATGGAGAAGGCATCACTGACGCCGGTGAGTGCGAGCAGGCGGGCAACAGCTCCCTCACCCACCACCAGTCTCAGCTCGCCTCCCGATTCCTCGATACGCGAGCGTTGGTTCAAGAGGACTTTGAGGCCTGCCGAATCCATGAAGTCCACCCCGCGAAGGTCGAGCACCACGGTCTGGCCGGCGAACGGCTCGAGTGCCCTGGCCAGCCGGGCGGCTGAAGCGAGGTCGATCTCCCCCGAGGCGACCACGACGTCATGATCCCCGATTTGGGTTGTCTCGAGCACCAGCTGCGGACCTAGCCCCATCGCCCTATACCTTTCTCGACCCCCGGCTGAAATCAACGTCCGTCGAAGCCCGGCTCGACTTCGAACCAGGTCGTGATTGCAGCCCCATCAGAGTCGACACCCCATCCGTCGGCGATCCTATCGACAATGGCCAGACCCCGACTCGCCCCCGGCTCCGGGGACCACGGCGGCAACTCTTCCAACTCGAACAGTACCCCCGCATGCCCGACAGCGAATCGCATCGCGTCGCCCTCCGGCCCGTATGTCACCGTGAGCTCGTCGCCGGGAGAAAGACCTCCGTGAACCACGGCGTTGTTCACCAGCTCGGTGAGCGCCAGCAGCACATCATCCAGGCGTGGGTGCCCGCTGATCCAGGTCGCGACGGCACGCCGAGCAGTTGCGCCGGCGGTGGGGCGAGCTGGGATGGTCAGCTGGCTCACGACATCGAACTGATCACCCCCGGAGGGCGCGGATCAGCTCCTCTTTGGACATATCGGCGCGACCCTCGATCCCGACCTCGTTGGCCTTGTCGTGGAGCTGCTCCACGGTCCAGTCCTCGTAGGCGCCTGGCCCGCCGCGCGAATCCATCTCATCAGGGGGTGTGTTGGCGATCCGGGCCGCTTTCTCCTTGCTCATTCCCTCCTCGCGGAGGGCTTCATACCGATCGTTGTCTTTGATCGATGGCCCATGGTCCTTGCCCATCGAGATCACCTGCCTAGGTTTCGGTCTACCAACCCATACCCGAGGAATGGGCCGGCTACACCAGATATCGCAAGGAGCCCAAATGGAGACCGACAGACCCGAGAACGACGTGGATGACCAGTTCAGGTCGCTCATGGAGGGCCTCCGCACCACCCTCCCCGGGGTTCAGGTCCTCTTCGCCTTCCTGCTCGTCCTTCCCCTGCAGACGGCGTTCTCCGAGATCAACGACACCGAGAGAGTCGCCTATTTCGTGTCATTCTTCGGTTCGGCGATTGCATCAGTGCTGCTCATCGCGCCGAGCGCCCATCAGCGTCTCCGCGCCCCGATTTCCGGGGTGGAAAGGCACTCCGAACGGCATCTTCAGATCGCGGTGAGCCTCACGATCGCCGGCACCATCGTCTTCGCCATCGCCCTCGCCGCGGCGGTCTTCCTCATCTCCACCCTCACCCTGACCGACAGCTTCGCCATCGGGGCCACGATCGCGCTGACTGCCCTGATGGCATGGGCCTGGTTCTACATCCCGATCATCACCTTCCGCCGCCACTGAGCCATCAGGCCACAGAGGCTTCGAGCGTTATCGGGACGCCGGCTGTCAGGGCCTTCGACACCGGGCAATTGTCCTTTGCGTCTTCCGCCAGACTCACGAAATCCTCCGCGCTGACGCCATCGGCGGAGCCGGTGACCGACAGAGAGATCCCGGTGATGCCCTCACCAGGCACGAATGTGGCAGTGGCCTCGGTGTCGAGGACGATCGACGTGCCCCCGGCCTTGCCGAGACGACCCGAGAACGCCATCGAGAAGCAGGCAGCGTGAGCCGCTGCCAGCAGCTCCTCGGGACTGGTCAAGCCCTCATGCGTCTCGCTCCGGGCCTTCCAGGTCACCTGCAGCGGGCCGCAAGCGCCGGTGTCGAGAGTCGCGGTGCCGGATCCGGAGGTGAGGTCGCCCTCCCAATGGGCGCGACCAGTGCTGTCCAGGGCCATCGGCTGTCCTTTCGGTGGGGCCGGGGAGACTACCGATCCAAACGGGCCCGCTCACAACGTCGATACCATCATCGCCGATGCCCACCCAATCGGTCCGTAACGTCGCGCTCGTAGCCCATGTCGACCATGGCAAGACGACCTTGGTCGATTCGATGCTGTCCGCCGCAGGGGTGTTCGCTGCCCACGAGGAACGGGTGGACCGGGTCATGGACTCCACGGACCAGGAACGCGAGCGGGGGATCACCATCCTCGCCAAAGCGGCCTCGATCGTCTGGCGGGACACCAAGATCAACCTGGTCGACACCCCCGGGCACGCCGATTTCGGAGGTGAGGTGGAACGGGCCCTCGCCATGGTCGACGGGATCCTGCTGCTGGTCGACGCGGCCGACGGGCCCATGCCACAAACCAGATATGTGCTGAGCAAGGCCCTGGAGAGACATCTGCCTGCGGTCGTGGTGATCAACAAGGTCGACCGACCCGACGCCCGGCCGGATGACGTGGCAGACGAGGTCTACCAACTCTTCTTCGACCTCGACGCCAAGGACCACCACATCGATTTCCCGATCGTTTCCACCATCGCACGCAGCGGGCGGGCCCTCACCGGGATCGGTATTCCCGACGACACGACGGATCTAGCTCCGCTGCTCGACGCCATCGTGGCCACGATCCCCGCCCCCTCCGGTGACCCCATGGCGCCCATACAAGCCCTGGTGACAAACCTCGACGCCTCCGACTACCTGGGACGGCTTGCCATCGGTCGAGTGTTCGAAGGAACCTTGCGCCAAGGAAGCACGGTCGCCCTGTGCCACAGCAACGACGAGGAGCCGCCGATCAAGCGGAGGCTCACCCAGCTCATGGGCTTCGCCGGGCTCACTCGCGCAGACGTCGCGGAGGTCGGGGCCGGCGACCTGTTCGTCGTTGCCGGCTTCCCCGAGGTCGAGATCGGCGACACCTTCGCCGACGCGGTCAACCCCGAGCCCCTCCCCCGCCTCACCGTGGACGAGCCGGTCCTCAAGATGACCTTCGGGGTCAACACCTCCCCCCTCTCCGGCCGGGACGGGAAATTCCTCACCTCACGTCAGATCCAGGACCGGCTCAGACGAGAAATCCTTGGGAATGTGTCGATCCGCCTCGGCGCGACATCGTCACCCGAGATAGTCGAGGTGGCCGGGCGAGGTGAGCTCCAGCTCGCCGTGCTGATCGAGTCGATGCGCCGCGAGGGATTCGAGCTCCAGGTGAGCCGTCCCGAGGTCGTGATCAAGCAAATCGAAGACCAGCCGAACGAGCCCGTCGAGCGGGCCGTCGTGGACGTGCCCGACGAATACGTTGGCGCGGTAACCCAGGCGGCAGCGCCCCGGAAAGGGAGCATCGTCGAGCTCGTCCCGGGAGACCCGGGCCGATCGATCATCACGATCGTGGCCCCGGCCCGCGGGTTGCTCGGGTTCCGATCTCTGCTCATGACCACTACTCGAGGGACGGCGCTGATTCATCAGCACCACGAGGGTTGGATGCCGTGGGTGGGTGAGCTTCCCCACCGGATCGGCGGCGCCATGATCTCGGATCGGGCAGGGACGAGCACCGCATTCGCGCTCGACAACCTCCAAAAGCGAGGGGACCTCTTCATCGGCGCGGGCGAGCTCGTCTACGAGGGGATGATCATCGGCGAGGCGTCCCGTCCCGATGAGATGGTGGTGAATGCGGCTCGTCCAAAGCAGCTGACCAACATCAGGACTCATGCCTCCGACGAGGCGATCAACCTGAGACCACCCCGCGAGCTGACCTTGGAGACAGCCATCGAGTGGATCGCCGACGACGAGCTAGTCGAGATCACCCCGACGGCGATCCGAGTCCGCAAGCGGTTGCTCACCGAACCAGATCGCCGTCGCTACGGGAAGAAGGGTTAGGCCGCGAGTCCGAGGTGGACGCTGAGCCGGACCGCGGAGCCCGACCCGGTGAGCATCTCGGCCATCTCGCCACATACGCAGCGGTACCGGACGAGGATGCCGAGATCGGTGTTGCTGACGCCCTGGAGGTCTGACGCCCAGATCAGAGCCTCCCTCCCCAAGTTGTCACACTGTGCGAGGAACACCAGACACCTCCTTGCTGATGGTCAGGCGGTACGGCCCCACCTTCATCGAGCGGGGCTTCCTGGCGGCCTTTGCCCTTCGATAGGCATTCGCCTCCTCGCGCCTGTCTTCGAGGATTCTCTGTGCCACCAGATATGCGATTGCGGGATGCCCAATCATGATGGGAACCTCCTCTTGACGTAATAACCGTTCATCCGTACACTTGTTACCATATCGGATTGGATGTAATAGGTCAAATGAATTTCTCTCATTACTCAGATCGCCCCGTCGAACTAGCGGTGGACCTGGTGAACACAGATGAGCTCGACGGCGACGAGATCGGCACCCTCGCCGAGCTGGAGACCTTCCTCGACCTCTATCAGGAGCTGTTGCCCTCCGATGTGCCGCCCCCGACCGAGTCGGACCTCAAGAAGCTTCGCAGCCTCCGCAACGATTTGCGGGGGGTTTTTCGGGCTGAGGACGTTGCCACCGCTGCCTCATTGGTCAACGAGATCCTCAAGAAAAATGACGCCACACCCCGGGTCTCGGTTCATGACGGCGAGCCCCACCTCCACTACGAACCGGTCAACGCCACCATGGCATCGAGGGTGGCAGCCATAAGCGCCATGGGTCTTGCCGGAGTCATCGTCGAGCATGGGATCAGTCGTTTCGGGAGTTGCAGCGCGAGCAACTGCCGTGACGTGTTCGTCGACACCACCCGCAACCGGTCGAGGGTCCATTGCTGCCACAACTGCTCGACCAGGGAAGCGGTTGCCGCCTACCGGAAGCGCCAGACCGCCGGTTAGTCGAACATCGCAATAGGTACGGGCCAGATCCCAATCAGCCCGTCTCACCTAGATTGAGATGATGACGACCACCGCCCCCGCCACCACAGGTCATCCCGCGTGGTGGTGGGTGCACGACATAGGTGTCGGTCTACTTTCCGGGTTCGGGGTCGGCGCCATCGGCGGGCTATTTCTCAATCGCCTGGTCGAGAACAACGTTGTTGTGCTCGCCTGCGCCCTCGTCGGAGCCGCAGCCGGCATCTACATCCTGATCCAGAACCACCGGGGATCAGGCCGATTCCTCAGCGGGGTCGTGGTCGTCAGCTGGGTCCTGCTCGTCCTCTCAGCCGGATTCCTCGGCCTGTTCGTCTGGGCGATCCTCAACTTCGAGTAGACGCCATGGTGTCGGCCGGCCCGGTGAGGGCGTAGGCCACAGCGCTGTCCAGGCTCATCGCCCGACCCTCTCGATACGGGATGGCGTCTTCGCCAGACAGGGCCTCCATCGTCTCGAAGTCGAGCCCTTCGATCCGGTTCAGCTCATTCAGCACGATCTCGGTACCCGATGCGATCCGCAAACCGTGAAAGGCGCCGGCCAGTCGATATGCCCGCTCCCGGTCGCCAAGGACGAGGGCCAAACCGGCCGACGCCGCCACCATCAATACCACCCCGCTGACGTCCCGATGGTCGGCGAACAGCCTCAGCCCCTGAGTGATGTACTGCCACGACTGCTCGTAGTCCCCGATCTGACGGGAGAGATGACCGACTTCGAACAGGCCCCACCCCATCCCGAACTCGTTTCCTGCCTGCTGGTTGTATTCGATGCTCTTCTTCATATGGGCGATGGCGCCTTGGGGGTCGCCCTTGGAGTAGGCGGTGACGTTGCCCCAGCCCCATTCGACGTCGCCGAGGCCGGCAACATCCCCGACGCTCCGATAGAGGTTCTCGGCCTCCTCCATGGCGGCAGACGCGTCCTTGCTGTCCCCGAATACCAGGGCCAAGGCGTAGTTGTAGAGAGCATTGGCGATTTCTTTGGGAACACCTAGCTGACGCTGCAGCTCCAGCGTCTTCTCGTAGATTTCCAGCGCCCCTTGCAGGTCGGAGAGCCACCAGCGGATGCCCCCTAGGGCCTCCATCGCCTTGGCTCTGTTCGCCGGCTCGCCTCCTTCGAGCGCGAGCACCTCATCGAGCCTGCGCCGAGCCTCGTGAAGATGTCCCCTGGCCTGCCAGAACCGCCAGGCGCCTGCACCGATACGGAGGGCGAGGTCGGTCTCCCCGGAGGCGACGGCCCAATCGAGTGCCGATCGGATGTTGTCATGGTCTTGTTCGAGGAGATCGAGCCACTGTCTCCGGTCTCTCCGCAACAATTCCGGCGCTGCCCCCTCGACGTAAGCCGTGTATGCCTCGAGATGGCGCGTGGCCAAGGCCGGGCCCTCGCCCGACGCCTCGAGCTGCGTCTGAGCGAACTCGCGGATGACGTGGAGCATCCGAAACCGAAGTCGGCCGTCGGCATCCACCCGCTGAATGAGACTCTGGTCTACGAGCGCGGACAAGGCGTCGATCAGGTCAGCCCCCAGCTCGTCATGGGGGCCGCACACCGCCTCGACCTCCTCCAGCCTCGCTCCTCCATTGAACACGGCGAACCTGGCGAACAATTTGCGCTCGGGCACGTCGAGGAGCTCATGACTCCAACTGATTGCGTTCTCGATGGTTCGCTGGCGCTCCGGCAGGTCGACCGAGCCTGCACTCAACATGCGGGCGCCCAGTCGCGACAGGATCTGGTCGACCGGGAGGACCCGAAGTCTCGACGCGACGAGCTCGATGGCCAGGGGAAGCCCGTCGAGCCGCCCCACCAAGTCGGCGACTATCGGTGCATTGTCCGGCGTCAGCCTGAAATCGGGGCGCACTGCCATCGCCCTGTCTGTGAAGAGTCGGATCGCCTCTGATTGCATCAGACCATCAGGGTCGATTCCTCCATCGCCCGGGAGCACCCCCAAGGGGGGGACCGGCATCTCCTGCTCTCCGCTGATCCGGAGCGGCGCCCGGGAGGTCACCAGCACTTTGCTCCGAGGTGAAGCCCGCAGAATGTCGGCGACGAGCGGGGCGGCGTCGAGGAGCTGCTCGAAGTTGTCGAGGATGATGAGCAGGCCCTTGTCCCCGAGCTGGCTGGTGAGGCGCTCCTCAGGCGTCTCGTCGCGTGTCGAGGCCTGGATGCCCAGTGTCTCCAGGATGCGGGATGCCACCACCCCGGTATCGGTGACCGGGGCCAGATCGACGAAGAACACCCCGTCTCGATAGCCGTCGGCCACCTCTGCGGCCACCTGGAGGGACAGCCGGGTTTTTCCGGTGCCACCGGGTCCGGTGAAGGTCAGGATCCGGCTGGACTCGAGCAGGTGAATCGCCTCGGCGAGCTCCCGGTCCCGCCCGACGAAGCTGGTGAGCAGCTTGGGGAGGTTGTTGGGGATGGCATCCAGAGTGCGGAGCAGTGGGAACTCGGTTTGAAGCCCCTGGCCGATCACCTGCAGAATGGTCTCGGGCTCGGCCAGGTCCTTGAGCCGGTGCTTGCCCAGATCGCGGAGCGCTACCCCTTCGGGCAGACTGCGCTCCACCAACACCGCGGTCGGCTCGGAGAGCACCACCTGCCCCCCGTGAGCGGAGTCGGCGATACGCGCCGCCCGGTGCACGTCCAAACCGACGTAATCCGAGGCTCCCAGGGCACCGAGACCGGTGTGAAGCCCCATTCGCGCCCTGACCACGCCCTCAGGAGGCCATGAATGCTCCATCAGGGCGTGTTGGGCCTGAAGCGCCGCCTGCAACGACTCCACCGCTCCGGCGAAGACGGCAAAGAACGAATCGCCCTCGGTCTTGACCACTACGCCGTTGTTTTCGGTTATGGCAGATTCGATGAGGTGGTTGTGCGCCTCGAGCACCGGAACCCAGCCGTCTCCGAGGGTCTGCACCAACCGAGTCGAGCCCTCGATATCGGTGAAGAGGAAGGTGACGGTCCCCGTCGGAAGCGGTTGACCTGGGGATGGCGACGCGTCTGACATGGAGGCTGAGTCAAACGTTAGTTCGGCGTCGGGAGCCCTAGCCGAGTGCCGGGATGATCTTCTCCCCGTAGGCCTCCAAGGTGCCGTCCATGTCGTCGTGCATGAGGTATATCCCGAAATGACCGACACCCAATGACTTGAGGAGAGCCAGTTTCTCGACATGCGCCTCGACCGGCCCGGTCACACAAAAGCGGTCGACGATGTCGTCGGGCACGAACTCGGTGGACGGGTTGCCCGATTTGCCGTGATGGTCGTAGTCGTAGGACTCCCGCGCCTTGATGTAGTCGGAGAGGGCCGGCGGCACCTTCTCGCGATCCTCTCCATAGCGATTCACCATGTCGACTACGTGATTGCCCACCATCCCCCCAAACCAGCGCAATTGGTCCCTTTGGTGGGCGACGTCCTCACCGACATAGGCCGGCGCCACCACGCAGATCTCCACTTCGTCGGGGTCACGCCCGGCAGATTTGGCAGCCGATCGCACCGCCGCCACCGTCCATTCCAGGATCTGGGGGTCGGCGAGCTGGAGGATGTATCCATCGGCATGCTCTCCTGCGGTGGCCAGCGCCTTCGGCCCATATCCGGCCACCCAAATCGGCAGATCCCAGCCATCGGTGATCCAGGGGATTCGCAGCGGCTTCCCGTTGTAATCGATTTCCTCGCCGGCGACGAGGGCCTTGATCACCTCCATCGACTCCACCATCGTCTGGAGGGTCTTCGGTTGGCGGCCGATGTAGCGCAGCGCCGAATCACCGCGGCCCATCCCACAAATCGTGCGTGGCCCAAACATGTCGTTGAGAGTGGCGAACAGCGATGCCAGGACCGTCGAATCCCGGGTCCCGGGGTTGGTGACCATCGGGCCGACGATCAGTTGGCGGGTCTCGGCGAGGATGCGGGAGTAGATCACGAAGGGCTCCTGCCAGAGAACATGGGAGTCGAAGGTCCAGACGTGGCTGAACCCGAGATCCTCCGCACGTCGGGCCAATTCGATCACCCGTGAGGCGGGCGGGTCGGTCTGGAGCACCACCCCGAAGTTCATTGTCCGGAAACTACCGGACCCTCACGGTCAATCCGGACCAATCCGAAATGGCACTCGATCCGAATCCCGGCCGAAAGGAGGCTCGATGGGCTACGTAGAGACCTAACACCAAGATCAGGGCGAGCGAGGCCGGCGCCCGCGCCGTGGTGCTCGTGCTGTCCTCGGCATACCTGCTGGTGGGTGTGCTCGGGCTGATCCTGATCGACACCAGCGCCAACATCCTCGCCATCAACCAGGCCGACAATGTGCTCCATCTGGCAGTTGGAGCGATCGGCATCGGTGTGGTGGCCGCCTCCACCAGGAGGGGACCGCAGCCTGCGGGCGCCTGATTCCCTGCCTGGCTCGAGTGGGGATGGGGTACAGGTGGGACCCCATCCTCCCTCGCGAAGTCTCCGCAATTGAGACACACACGCGCATATGTGAGACTGTGGGTCCCAATAGCGGGCGGTCACGTTGACCTATCCCATTTCGGACGAAACAAAGCTCTATCACCATCCCGGTGTCTTCGACCTGGAGAGCAGGGAGACGCTCGAGGACGTCCAGGTCGGGTATCGGACCTGGGGTGAGCCCAGGAGTGAGGCAACGCTCATCTGTCACGCCCTCACCGGCAGCGCCGATGCCGACGAGTGGTGGGAAGGCCTCTTCGGGCCGGGCCGGTCCTTCGACCCCGAGCACGACTACATCATCTCGAGCAACGTCCTCGGCAGCTGCTACGGCACAACAGGGCCGACCTCGCTCCGGCCCGGCGCTGAACGCTGGTACGGGCGGGACTTCCCCCGGGTCACCATCCGGGACATGGTCGATCTCCAGGCAGCCCTCCTCGAGCATCTCGGAGTCGAGAGCCTCCGTCTCGTCATCGGCGGCTCGATGGGAGGGATGCAGGCATTGGAGTGGGCCGCGATGTATCCCGACCGGGTCCACGGCGGGGTGGCCATCGGGGTCGGGGCACATCATTCGGCGTGGAGCGTTGCGTTCTCGGAGGCGCAGAGAGCGGCGATCTACGCGGATCCCGCTTTCCTCGACGGCGAATACGCGCCGGATGAGGGCCCGGACAACGGTCTGGCCGTTGCCCGGATGATCGCCATGATCTCCTACCGTGGGAAGGCGAACTTCGAATCCCGATTCGGGCGCAAGACCCTCGAGGACGAGTTCGAGATCCAGTCCTACCTTCGTTACCAGGGTCAAAAGTTGGTTGCCCGATTCGACGCCAACACCTACCTCCGCCTGGCCGACGCCATGGACAGCCACGACCTGTCCCGGGGCCGGGCCGAGATGGCCGAGGTCCTGGCCGGGATGAAGACCCCGTTCCTCACTGTCGGAATTTCGAGCGACATCCTCTACCCAGCCGCCGAGGTCGAAGAGCTCGCCTCGAGTCTGCCCAATGCTCGCTACCAGATGCTCCATGCTCCCCAGGGCCACGACTCGTTCCTCATCGACATGGCCAATCTCGACGGCATCGTGAGCCGTTTCAAACACGACCTCGCCCGGGGGATCACGCCAGCCGACGACTTCGCCACCGGTGCCGGGCGCGGATCGTCGTGGGCTTTTTAGGTCGTAAGTGGTAGGTCGTAGGTGGTAGGTCATGAGCGCGCTACCCCTCCATCTGCTCCCGGATACGGCTGAGGTCGATTCCTCGGGCAGGCTGAGTGTCGGCGGTTGTGACGTATCCGATCTGGCCGCTGAATTCGGGACACCTCTCTTCGTCTACGACGAGGCCCACCTCCGCTCCCGCTGCCGGGAGGCGGTCGCAGCCTTCCCCGGTGGGGCGGCATACGCGACCAAGGCGTTTCTCTGTGGCGCCATGGCCAGACTCGCCGACGAGGAAGGCATGTATCTCGACGTGGCCACTGGTGGCGAGATCCACATCTCGCTCGCCTCCGGCGTCGCCGCAGAACGCCTGATCTTCCACGGCAACAACAAGTCGGCCAACGAGTTGAGTCAGGCCCTCGACGCCGGTGTGGGGCGAATCGTCATCGACTCGACGATGGAGATGGACCGAATCGAAGCCTTGGTGGCCGCCGGGGCCGAACCGCCCACGGTGCTGATTCGGGTCAACCCGGGGGTCGAGGCCCACACCCACGAATACCTCCGCACGGGCGCGGCCGATTCGAAATTCGGAATCGCCATCGAGAGTGGCGAGGCGGCGCGAGCGGTGGAAAGGGCTCGCGCCTCCTCGGCGATGAATCTGATCGGCCTCCACGCCCATGTCGGCAGCCAGGTCTTCGACGTGGCCTCGTTCGAGAAGGCGATCGAAGTGATCACGGGGTTTGCCGCACCCGTGGGCGTGGAGGAGCTGTCGATCGGAGGAGGGCTGGGCGTCGCCTACGTGGAGGGAGAGACGGCACCCACCATCACGGAGTGGGGGAAGGCGGTGGCCGATGCCTTCGCAGACACCCAAGCCCGGGTGATGGCCGAGCCGGGACGGGCCATCGTCGCCCAGGCGGCGTTGACCTTGTACACCGTGGGCACGATCAAGGACATACCGGGGGTGAGAACTTACGTGTCCGTCGACGGGGGGATGAGCGACAATCCCCGCCCCGTCCTCTACGGAAGTGGCTATGAGGTCTTTGCACCCGCGGCGACGGGAGCCGACCGCACCCGACCAATCCGGTTGGTGGGGAAGCACTGTGAATCTGGGGATGTGCTGGCGAGGGACGCATACATCCCTGAGCAGGTGGCGATAGGCGATCTGCTCGCCACTCCGGTCACCGGCGCCTACGGGCACTCCATGGGCTCCAACTACAACATGATCCGGCGCCCCGCCGTCCTCTTCGTCCAAGCCGGCGATGCAAGGCTGGTGGTCAGACGAGAGTCCAACGAGGACCTGGTCGCCCGGGATCTGGTCGCGGGTCGGGCTAAACCCGTGAATACGGGGGCTCGAACCAGCCGGCTCGGGCCGCGCACGGATCGTCGACGAGGCTCAAAGTGAGGATCTCACCGTCGATTGCTGCCTCATAGACCCCGGTCTGTCCAGGACACTCCCCGGCGACGCCGGACACGAAGATGAAGTTCTCGTCGTCGCGGGCGACGAATCCGCCGGTCAGCGGTCTATCCGGGTCCGCATCAACGCCGAGAACGACGTAATCCCCTGCATCGTTGATCCTGAGGACCGAACGCTCATTCTCCCAGTCACCAGCCAGGTCGGTGAGGGCGAGAGGGGCGGAGACTTCCTCGAATGGCGCGGCGAACGCCTCCTCACGGAAGGCGCACGGCTCGTCGACCACCGAGAGTTGGAGAACATCGCCATGAATCTCCCCGACGTAGACACCGGTTTCCCCGGGGCAGGGGTTCGGATTCGCGCTGGTGGCGAAGATGAGCTGGCCCTCCTGGAGGGCGACGAAGCCGATCACTCCCGTTTCGGTCGCCGCACCATCCGCATCGAGGTCCAACAGCTCATACGACCCTCCTTCGTCGAACTGAAGGGCGTTCGACCCGCTCTCCCAGCGGCCGGTCAGATCGGAGAGGGCGATCGGAGTTGCAGGGGCCGTGGTGGTGGTAGTGGGTCTCGAGGTCGTCACAGGCGAAGCGGTGGAGGTCGTCTCTTCCAGTGCCGACCCGTTTCCGCACGCCGAAGAGGTCAGCGCTGCGATCAGGAGGATCGCAAAGACGCGGGTGAAGCCTTGCCTCACCCGTGCGTCGGGAACCCGAGATCGACACCGCGATGGATCGGATCTGCCCAGCGTGAGATGACGACCTTCTGCCGGGTGTAGAAGTGGACGCCTTCGGGGCCATAGATGGCATGGCTCCCGAAGATCGAGTCCTTCCAACCGCCAAAGCTGTAGAAGGAGAGCGGGACCGGGATCGGGACGTTGATCCCCACCATCCCGACCTCGATCTCGGATTGGAACTTGCGAGCAGCCCCACCGTCGTTGGTGAACACAGCCGTGCCGTTCCCGTACGGGTTCTGGTTGATCAGCGAGATGGCTTCCTCGAAGTGCTCCATCCGGACTGTCGAAAGGACCGGGCCGAAGATCTCGTCGGTGTAGATCGACATGTCGGTGGTCACCCGGTCGAACAGCGTGGGACCGAGGAAGAAGCCATCCTCATGACCTTCGACCACCACGTCCCGGCCATCCGCGACCAGTAGGGCTCCCGCGGTCACGCCGGCGTCGACGTAGCCCCGCACCTTGTCCAGGTGCTGGCGCGTCACCAACGGCCCCATCTCGACACCGGTTTCGTCGCCGGGGCCGACCTTGAGCTTCTCGATGCGGGTTCGAACTCCGTCGATGAGCGCGTCCCCTGCATCGCCCACCGCCACCACCGCCGAGATCGCCATACAGCGCTCCCCCGCCGACCCATAACCCGCTGAGACCGCGGCGTCGGCGGCGAGGTCCATATCCGCGTCGGGGAGGACGATCATGTGGTTCTTGGCGCCACCCAGTGCCTGGACCCGTTTCCCGTGGCCTGTCCCGGTCTCGTAGATGTAGCGGGCGATCGGGGTCGACCCGACAAACGAGACGGCGGCCACCAGCGGATGGGTGAGCAGGGCGTCCACGGCCTCCTTGTCGCCGTGGACCACGTTGAACACCCCTTCGGGGAGCCCGGACTCGGCGAGGAGCTCAGCCGCGAGCAGTGAGCACGACGGGTCTTTCTCCGATGGCTTGAGGACGAAAGTGTTGCCGCAGGCGATGGCGATGGGATACATCCACATCGGGACCATCGCAGGGAAGTTGAACGGGGTGATCCCGGCGACGACCCCCAGCGGCTGACGGATGGTGTAGGTGTCGACCCCGGTTGAGACCTGCTCCGAGAAATCGCCTTTGAGGAGATGGGCGATGTTGCAGGCGAATTCGATCACTTCCAGACCGCGCTGCACCTCACCCAGGGCATCGTCGATCGTCTTCCCGTGCTCGGCGGTGAGCAGCTTGGCGAAATCCATCTTCCGGGCGGCCACCAGCTCGCGGAATGCGAACATCACGTTTTGGCGCTGGGTCAAGGAGGAAAACCGCCAGGTCTCGAAGGCTTCTCGCGCCGTCCGCACCGCCCGATCGACGTCGGCAGCCGAACCCAGCGCCACTTCTCCGGTTTGCTCTCCTGTGGCCGGGTTGTACACGGGCCCGACCCGCTCCGTGGCCCCTCCGGTGAGCTCGCCGTCAATCCAATGCCGGATCTGCCTCATGGGGCGAATCTACACCGGGAGGGGCCATGCGGTCCCCGCCGCCCTCAGCCGTCGTTGTAGGAGGCCATCAGCGGGTTGGTGCCGTTGAAGATGCCATCCGGGTTGTGCATCCAAGCCCAGGTATGGAACGTGACCAGGTCGGGGTGCCAGAAGGTGAACGCCGACCCGGTGTCCGAGTGCGTCTCGGCGCACTCTTTTTCTGTCTCAGTAGGCAGAAAGAGCCCGTCCTCGAAGTGACATGCCGCGGGAAAGGAACCGTACGTCGCCCCCTCCAGCGGCGAATCCTCTGGCTCCTCGGGGAAGACCCACTCCACGGCCACCAGCTCCCAATCGTCCCCCTCCCGGCCGTACACCAGGATCGGGGGTCGGGCCATGTCGACGCCCTCGACCGCGGGATTGAGGAAGTGGTAACCCATGTCCGGGATCATCTGGGTGATCATGAAGTACCCGTCCTCGAGCGCGGCGTCGAGGTCGTTCGCATAGCGAGCCGTCCCCGCCCGCATCTCGGCGAGGCTATCGGCGAGCTCCGGGGTGATCTCCATCTGACCCGACGCCTCCTCGTGCCCGTGAGCGGGCGTGGTCGTCGTGGCAAGCGGCGCTGCGGTTGTCGTATCGCTCCCGGTACCTCCGGCACAGGCGGCGACGAGAACCGTCGTCACGCCGATGGCCAAAACGGTCCTCACCCGGCTCATCCAGTGGCTCCCAGGTAGAAGTACGGGTCGAGAACGCGCACCTCGGAGATGACGTCCACCGGGAGCCCGTTGAGCCCGGCTACCCGCCGAATCGCCTCCGGGGTCGGCCCGTCGTAGACGCAGAAGGTCTTGGTCTTGTCGGATGACACGTATGACTGGAGCCAAGTGACGTGCTCGGTTGCGTTGTTGTCCACGACACCGAGACACGCCACGATCCCGTCCTCGTTGGATGGGATCTCCAGACCCCCCGGGAAAGTGCGTTCGACCAGGTAGCGAGGCATGGTTTCCTCCTTGTCGGCCGGCGGTTCCGGCCAAGAAGGCGAACGTATGCCTCGGAAGGACGATTTACATCGGGGAGCTCACCTATCTATCGGCGAGGCGCCCCCATGTTGGGGGCCGCGATAGGCGGCCTGGGCGATGGCCTTGGCCCGGGTCTCGACACCGAGCTTGGCCAGCACTGCCGCCACATGGTGCTCGACAGTCTTCTTGCTCAGGTACAGCCGGTCGGCGATCTCGCCGTTCGTCAGTCCCTCCGCCATCAGATCGAAGACCTCGGCCTGCCGGCGAGTCAGCCCCGAAGGGTCGTCCCTGGTGCTCGGCCTCGGGCCCCGAGGGATGGCGTCGACACCCTGGTCCCGCAACCGGCTCCGCAGACGGGAGGCGGCGGGGCGAGCACCGAGACCATCGAAGATCTCGAGGCCCCGGAGCATCGCCTCGACGTCCCCGTCCGCCAGGGCGAGGGCCTCCTCGTAGGGGCACCCGATCGACCGCCAGGCCTCGGCCGCGCGACCCAATCTCCCATCATGTGGAGGGCAAAGGGGTCGGCGGCCCGATCCGGCGGACCGGTGATGGTGCCTGCTTGCCACATCCAGAACCCGACCTCGCCCCGGGCCCAGCGACTGTCTGCGCCCAATGCCTCTCTGAAGACCCAATCGAGGATCACTGGCACGTCCTCGATTCGCCCCTCGAGCCAGGCCAACTCCGCAAGTCCGCACAGGGGGGACCACAAATGCTGCATCTCGCCTCCCTCCCCCACTGCCAGCGCTTCCTGCAGCGCTTCTCTCCCACCCGGGTCGCCCCGCCGCACCCGAACTCTGCCCAGAGCGCCGAGGGCGGTCACCGGTGAGATGGATCCACGTCCCTCGACACCTCTGCTCAATACCTCTCCGGCATACGCGGTGGCCTCATCCCATCGGCCCTGCTCGAAGGCGATCCGGGCCAGCCACGAACGGTTGTAGGCGACGAGATAGTCCTCGTCGACACGGAGGCCGAGCTCGACCCCGCGGGCGAGTGCCTCGAGTGCCGGCGCGTAGATTCGGGCCTCTCCACCCCCGGAGCCCAGCATCTCGAGTGCCGCCACGGTGTTGCGCTCGTCTCCCCTGCGTTCCGCATCCTCGATCGACTCATAGAGCATGGTCACTCCTCGCTCGGCGTCGCCGGTGACGAGCTCGATGGTTCCAATCATGTAATCGGCCATCCACAGGTCTTCGGCCGAGCCTTCGCTCAGAGCGAGGTCCCTCGATTTGGCCAACGCGGACATTGCCGGCTCGTGCTGTCTGGCCAACATCGATAGATACCCTGACCCACCCCAGGCCAGGGCAAGGTCGGTTCCGCTGTCCGAGCCATCGAGCAGCGACAGGGCCTCATCGACCGAGGCGCGGGCGTCGGCCCTTCGTCGAGCGGCCCATTGCGACCGATAGAGGGCGAGAAGTGATCTGGCCAGCCCCACGCGGTCACCTTGCTCGCGATAGAACTCGACGGCCTTCGTCCTCTGGGCGAGGGCGTCGGGCTGGCGGTCGACCGTGGCCAGCTCTGTCCCCAGCGCAAGGCGGATCTCCGCCACGTGCTGGGGGGTCAGGTTCCCGTCATAGGCGAGCGCTGCCTCGTAGAAGGCAACCGCCTCCCGGTGCGCCCCCCTGCGTGCCGCCTCCCTCGCTGCCTTCGGGGCGTACTCGGCAACCAGGTCCCCGGCCTCGGCCCGGACGGCGTGGTGGGCAAGCCGGGCGAGGTCGGGCGTTTCAGCCTCGAGCAGGCCGATCATCCGTCGGTGCAACTCCAGACACGTCGCCGTCGAAATCGAATCTTCGACTGCCGCTCGGGCCAGCTCATGCCTGAAGCGGAGCCGGTCGCCTGACCCCAGCAGCACCCCCGAAGCGGTCGCCTCATCGACGTCGTCGACCCCTGCCCCGGTCAGGGCCAGGGCGTGCCCGATCGCCAGATCCCGGGGCGCCACCGATACCGCCTCGACCACGTGGCGGGCGGGTGACGGAAGTCTTGCCAACCGGGCCAACACCGCATCCTGGACCGAAGACGGGACTTCGTTGCCTGCGGCCAACACTTCGGTCACGTAGAAGGCGTTTCCGCCCGTCACCTCATGCAGACGATCCGGATCGACCGCGGTGTCGATGGCCATCGCCCGAACGGCATCGATGGTCAAGGGCTCGACGTCGAGCCGCTCGACGGCTTCCCTGGTGGCCAGATCGCCGAGCAATACCCGCACCGGGTGCCCGGCGGCGACTTCGTCGTCGCGGTAGGTGCACATGACGACGGCTTTCGAATCCGCGACCCGGCGGCCCAGGAAACGAAGAAGATCGAGCGTGCCCTCGTCGGCCCAATGGATGTCTTCGATGATCAACACCGTCGGCTTACGGGTTCCCTTCAGCCTCTGCATGAGCTCGGTGAACAGCTCCCCCCTGTCTCCGGCAAGCTCCAACAGCCCCGCCATGCCTGAATCAGGTTCGGTGGCGATGTCGATGACCGGGCTCAAAGGACGAGGAGTGGTCAATGGGTCGCAGCCTCCGATCAGCACACGGGCGCGTGGCAGAGCACGCCTCCCGGCGGCACGAACCAGGCTGGTCTTGCCGGCACCCGCCTCACCCGCGATCAGCGCCATCGATCCCCTGCCCGATGCGGCAGCCGAGACCATGCGATCGAGCTCGGCCAGGAGCGGCTCACGCTCCAGCAACGATGTCGAGGGCAAAGCCTCCGCCATGGCCGAGAAAGTAGCCGAAGCTGCATAGACCAATCCCGTCCTGGGTATGGTCTGGCCGTGGTCAAGTTCAAGCGAGAAGCGACCGGCCCCGGTCAGGTGATCGACCGCCGCGGTGCGGGCGGCGGCTCAGGGCCGGGTCTTCGCACGATCGGAATCGGTGGCGGCGCCATCGGTGCAATCGTTGTGCTCCTGCTGACCCTGCTAGGGGGCGTTGACCCCGGAGCACTGACCGAGACCTTGCAGCCGGCGGGCGAGGTCCAGAACGAAGGCACCCTCGACCCGAACGCAGATCCTGAGTCCGATCTCGGGTTCTTCCTCGAGGAGGTCTTGCAGGACTCGCAGACGATGTGGACCGGTGTCTTCCAGGAAGCACAACTCGAGTACCGGCCCACCAACCTGGTCTTGTTCAACGGTGTGACTCAATCCGAGTGCGGCGGCGCCCAAGCGCAATCCGGGCCGCACTATTGCCCGGCCGACGAGCTGGTCTACATGGATCTCGACTTCCTCGCCGAGCTACAGAGGCGGTTCGGGGCGGCAGGCGACACCGCCCAGGCCTACATCCTCGCCCACGAAGTGGCCCATCACGTCCAGTCACAGCTCGGGATCACCGAGCAGGCACAGGGCGCCGGGAACGAGGGCAGCGTCGCCCTCGAGCTCCAGGCGGACTGCTTCGCCGGAGTCTGGCTCTCGACGCTGCGGTCCGGAACCTCCGCAGCCGTCCTCGAGGAGGGCGACCTCCAGGAAGCATTGGGTGCGGCGGCTGCGGTTGGCGACGACGCCATCCAGCAACAGACCACCGGCCAGGTCAATCCCGAATCGTGGACCCACGGCAGCTCGGAACAGCGTTACCAGTGGCTCAATCAGGGATTCACCTCGGGATCACCGAGCAGCTGCGACACGTTCGCCAGCCTCTAACCACCAAGAGGAATCGGATTTTGGGTCTGTTCTTTTACGCCCGGTAAACCGATATCTTGGCATTGTGAGCGGTGGCCCTCTCGGTCACCCTTTCTCGAAATATGTCACTACTCCACACCGCCATCCCGCTCGTCGCCTACGCAGTCGGGTTCCAGACCCTGGTCTATCTCATGCTCCCTGGTCGCTTCCGCGTGACCTGGGCTCCGCTGGTCACCAGCTCGGTGGGAGCAGCGGTGGTGGTCGTGGCGGCGGTCTGGTTCGGTCCGACGGCAATCGGTCTCTCCGGCCCCGACGGCGGCCTGCTCGCGTCCTGGGGATCGGCGACCCTGGTGGCGATGTGCACGGTCGGACTGGTGATGATGAGCCGGCCCCAGCTGCGCGGCCATCTCGCCGACCCCCGTATGGGAGCGATGTCCAGTCGGACCGCCGCAGCCCACATCCTGGTCCGGATCCCACTGGTCACTGTCGTAATCGAAGAGGCTGTGTTTCGCGGGGTCCTTCATGCGGCCCTCATCGCTGTGTATCCCGAGCCGATGGCTCTCTGGGGAGGAGCCGTGTTGTTCGGGCTCTGGCACATCGGTCCCGGGCTCGATCAAGCTCACGCCAACGACCGAACCAGCATGGCCCGTTTCGTCCACGTGGCTGTCACCGTGGTCGCTACCACGGCGGCAGGAGCGTTCCTGGTCTGGCTCCGCATCGAGACTGGATCGATTTGGGTTCCGGTGGCGGTGCACGCCGGGGTCAACATGACTCTTGCTGCATTCGCCCGGCTAGCCACCAGGACCAAGGTCGCACCGGTACCCGCGCTGGAGATGGCGGCCTAACCCCCCTCGGCCCTTCGGGCCACTCCCCCCAAGACCCCTCCGGCCCTCCGGGCCACCTCCCCCAACGTCGCTCCGCTCCTGGTGGAGGAAATAGTCGCTTCGCTCCTGGGGGGAGAATCTCAGATCAGATACTGGTTGGTGCCCCGCTTCAGGTAACGACCGTCGCCTGGACTTCCCAGGTATTCACCGTTCTCGACGATGATCCGGCCCCGGGAGAGAACGCACTTGACCTTCCCGGTGACTTCGAGGCCCTCGTACGCCGAGTAGTCGACCCGCATGTGCTGGTTGTCCACCGAGATGACGTGCTTCTCGTTGGGATCGAAGATCACGATGTCGGCGTCTCCGCCCGGGGCCACAGTCCCCTTCCGGGGGTACAAGCCGAACATCTTGGCCGGCGTGGTCGCGGTGATCTCCACGAACCGGTTGACACCGATCCGGCCCTGGTTGACGCCACCGTCGAAAAGCACCTCCATCCGCGGCTCGACGCCGGGCATGCCATTGGGGATCTTGGAGAAGTCCTCTTCACCAAGTCGCTTCTGCCGACCCAACTCTGGATGGTCGTTGAAGCAGAACGGGCAGTGATCGGTCGACACCACCTGAAGATCGTTGGTCCGCAGCGCTTGCCACAGCGCGTCCTGATGACCCGCGGCCCGGTCTCGCATCGGGGGTGAGCAGACGTACTTGGCGCCGTCGAACCCGTTGCCAAGGTTGTCGAGGTCGAAGAAGAGGTACTGCGGGCAGGTCTCGGCGAACACATTGAGGCCGCGGTCCCGAGCCTGTATCACCTCGTGCACCGCCTCTTTGGCCGAGGTGTGGACGATGTAGAGGGGAGCCCCGGTGAGCTCGGCGAGAACGATGGCGCGGTGAGCCGCCTCTCCCTCGAGCAGGGCCTTGCGCACCAGCCCGTGATAGAGGGGGTCGGTCTGACCCCGCTTCAAAGCCTGCTCGACGTAGACGTCGATGGCGATCCCATTCTCGGCGTGCATGCAGATGGTCGACCCGTTCTCTGCCGCCTTCTGCATGGCGAGGAGGATCTCGCCGTCGTCCGAGTAGAAGACCCCGGGGTATGCCATGAACAGCTTGAACGAGGTCACACCTTCGTCCACCAGCACATCCATCTCCTTGAGGGTCTGCTCGTTGATGTCGCCGGTGATCATGTGGAGGCCGTAGTCGATGGCCACCTTGCCGTCGGCTTTCTCCCGCCAGGACTCGTAACCCTCCATGGCCGAGCCGCCCTTGGTCTGGACGGCGAAGTCGATGATCGTGGTGGTCCCGCCCCAGGCCGCCGCCCGGGTACCGGTCTCGAAATTGTCCGAGGCGAACGTGCCGCCGAAGGGGAGTTCCATGTGGGTGTGGACGTCGATCCCTCCCGGGAGCACGTATTTACCCGAGGCGTCGATCACTCTCTCGGCCCCCGACTCCCAGTCATGCGAGCCCGGTGCGGCCAGGGCGACCACCTTTTCCCCCTCGACCAGCACGTCGGTGCTCATCGTCTCGGTCGCGGTGACGACCGTCCCTCCCTTGATCAGGGTCCGTCCCATCACCCCTCCTCTATGGCGCTACCAGGTCTCCATATGCATCCGGGCGCCGGTCCCGGTAGAAAGCCCACTGCTGGCGGACTTCCTCGATCAAGTCCAGATCGAGATCCCGGATCACCAGCTCCTCGTCGGTGTCCGACGCCGCCTCGCCGACGACCTGGCCCCTCGGGTCGACGAAGTACGAGGATCCGTAGAAGTCGTTGTCCCCGAATGGCTCCTGGCCAACCCGGTTGATGGCGCCGACGAAGTATTCGTTGGCAACTGCCGAGGCAGGCTGCTCCAGGTTCCACAGGTACATGGACAACCCCCGGCTGGTTGCGGATGGGTTGAAGACGATCCTGGCCCCGTTGAGACCGAGGGCTCGCCATCCTTCGGGGAAGTGCCGGTCGTAACAGATGTAGACACCGATCCGTCCGACTGCGGTGTCGAAGACCGGGTATCCGGTGTTGCCCGGGCCGGAAGTAGAACTTCTCCCAGAAGCCCTTCACGTGGGGGATGTGGGTCTTGCGGTACTTGCCCAGATAGGTCCCGTCCGCATCGATGACCGCCGCCGTGTTGTAGTAGAAGCCCTCCTGCTCCATCTCGAAGATCGGCACGACCAGGACCATCCCGGTCTCCTTGGCCAGATCCTGCATGAGCTTGGTGGTGGGACCGTCGGGGATCGGCTCGGCGTACTCGAAGTGCTCGTTGTCCTGCACCTGGCAGAAGTAGGGGCCATAGAACAGCTCCTGAAAGCACATGACCTTGGCGCCCTGCTTCGCCGCCTCACGGGCGTAGTCGGCGTTCTTCTTGATCATCGTGTCCTTGTCGCCGGTCCACTCGGTTTGGACGATGGCGGCCCTGACGATGTTGGGCATGAACGAACCTCCTTGTCGGAGTCAAACTAGTTAGGTCATAGGTCGCAGGTCATAGGTGGTAGGCCAGAGGTACCTACCACCTACCACTTACGACCTACCACAAGGGGGAAGCTCAGCTTCCCCCTTCCTGCAGCTCGATGTCACGAGGCTCGAAGCCTTCGCCGCTCACATCGGCGTCGCCCAGGGCGGCGATGGCCGCCTCGGCGAGGTCGGTCCGATACACCCCTTCGGGGATCTCCACTCCCTGCAGCTCGGTGATCTGCTCGGTGGCGATGGCAACGGTCTGATCCCACTCCTCCACGTTCATCACCCCGATGCCGTTGGTGGCCGGGAAGATGAGGCCGAGGATCTCGTTGAGCTGCCATTCCTGATGGCTCTGCCCGAGGGTCGAGCCGTTGTTGAGCACGACCTCGACGCACTCGTCGAAGTTGTCGAGACAGTGGATCCACCCCTGGAAGGAGGCCGTCAGGAAGCGAGTGGCGATGTCCTCGTTGCCCTCCTCTGCGATCCAATCGGCATTCACCCATACCGCATCCTGGAGCATGGCGGTCTCGATCTCGTTGTAGTCGATGACGCTCAGATCGTCCGGCGTGAAAAGCTCTCCAGTGTCCGGGTTGACTGCCTCGAGCACCTGGGCGTACTCGTTGTAGATCATCGCCTCGGCGGCGTCGATCTCGTCGTTGAGCAGGGCATTCATGGTGAAGTCCTGGGCGACCAACTCGACATCGGGGACCTGGAACTTCTCGATGGCGGCGAGCAGCTCGAACTCGTTGCCGAAGCCCCAGTTACCGACCTTCTTCCCTGCCCAGTCCTCTGGCGCCGCGATACCCGAGTCGGCCCAGGACACCTGAAGCGTGCCGGAGCGCTCGAACACCTGGGCGATGTTGACGATGTCGGCGCCCCCCTCACGCGAGACCAGCGCCTTGGGCACCCATGCCAACCCGAACTCGGCACCACCGGTGGCCAGCACCTGCTGGGGCACGATCTCCACCGCACCCTCGATGATCTCCACCTCGAGACACTGGGCCTCGTAGAAGCCGTTGTCCTTGGCCACGTAGTAGCCGGCGAACTGAGACTGGGCGAACCATTGCAACTGCAGCCTCACCACATCCGGCTCGGTGCACTCCGCCGGTGCAGCCGTGCCCTCACCGCCTTCACCGCCGTCTCCGCCCGTGTCTCCACAAGCAGCTAGGACGATGGCAAGGGCGGATAGCCATAGGACGTGACGCCGCCAGGGGCTCGTCTTCATCTGATTCCTCCTACGTCGAACTGACGGCGCACGTTATCGGCAACGCCACAGGCCTGCGCCGGTAACCCGACCTACTCCGTGTTCCGGAACGAGACGTGCCAGGGCATCGCCCAGCGCTCGGCGGCGAGGATCAGCAGGTAGAAGCCAACGCCGAGGATCGAGGCGACCAGGATCGCCGCCCAAGCGTCGGGGAACTGGAAGAGCTGGGCCCGATTGACGATGTACTGGCCGAGCACGTCCTGTGGCCCACCGAAGTATTCGGCGATGATTGCGGCGATGAGCGACAGGGCGCTGGCCACCTTGATCGAGGCGAAGAAATAGGGCAGTGCCCGGGGAATCCGGATCCTTCTCGTCACCTCCATCGGGGTGGCGGCCAACGATCTCATCAGCTCCAACTCGGCTGGGTCGACCTCGAGCAAGCCTCGCGTGGTGTTGATCATCACCGGGAAGTACACCACCACCGCCACCACGGCCATCTTGGAGAACGGGTTAGTCAGCCCGAACCAGTTGTTGAAGATCGGAGCCAGCGCCGCGATCGGGGTGGCGTTCAGCGCGATGGCGATCGGGAGGACTCCTTCGCGGAAGCCGAGCCAGTGGGCGGCAGCCAGGGAGGTGATGACGGCGAGGGTGGTTCCGATCACGAAACCCCCGGCCGCCTCGAACAGAGTCCTCATCCCGGCCCCCCAGATGACGCCGAAGGTCTCCGAGAAGCTGGCCAGGATCTCGCTGGGCTTGGAAAGCACGAAGGACTCGACGCCGAGGAGCCGGGTCAGCCCCTCCCAGACCAGCAGCACGGCGATGAAGGCGAAAACCGCAGGCAAATAGCGCCGGACCAATCGCCGCGGCGACGATCTCTTCTCTGCCGCGGGAAGATCGCCTTCGAAGGCGGCGAACACGTCGGTCGTGGAGGTCTCCCGGATCACCTCGTCGCGCTCGGTCATCTCCCGGTCTCTCCCGATTCCCCACGCCGGAGTGCCTCTCTCACCTCGACGATCAACTCGAAGTACCTGGGATCCTCTCGAGTGTCTTGGTCACGTCGGGCTGGGAGATCGACCAGGATCTCGTCACTGATTCGCCCCGGTCGAGGAGACATCACGACCACTCTCGTCGAGAGAAACACCGCCTCCGGGATGGAATGGGTGACGAATACCACGCTCGTCCCGGTCTCCCCCCAGACCCTGAGAACCTCCTGCTGCATCAATTCCCGTGTCATCTCGTCGAGAGCGCCAAACGGCTCGTCCATGAGGAGGAGAGTGGGTCGAAATGCGAGCGCCCGAGCAATGGCCACTCTTTGCTGCATCCCGCCGGAGAGCTGCCACGGCGAGTGATCGGCGAAGGCCCCCAGCTGCACCAGGTCGAGCATCTCCTTGGCCCGCGACGAGCGATCCTCGCTCGGGAAGTCCATGATCTCGAGCGGCAGCTCCACGTTCTTCTGCACACTTCGCCAATCGAGCAACGTCGCCGACTGGAAGACGATCCCGTAGTCACGGTCGAGCCGCGCCTTGCCCGGTTCCTTCCCATTGACGACGAGGGTGCCGGCCGTGGGGCTGACCAGGTCCCCGATCAGCCGGAGCAGGGTGGACTTGCCACAGCCCGAAGGCCCGATGAGCGAGATGAAGTCCCCCTGATCGATACGGAGATCGATCCCACGCAGTGCCTCGGTCTGGCCGTCGCCGGTGCCGAACGTCTTGCCCACCCCCCGTGCTTCGACGACGAGAGTCACGCCGGGACCCTGTAGGTCTCGGTCGCCTGCCTGCGATTGGCTCCGACCCATCGGTGCTCGGCAGCGGTGACCAGGCCGACGAAGACGATGCCGGCCAGGCCGGCGATCAACACCGCGGCGAACAGCTTCTCCGGGGCCGCGGTGAATTGTTGGGAGAACTGGAGCAGATCCCGCCCCAGCCCGCCCCGCAGCCCGGCGGGAAGCTCACCGACGATGGCGCCGATGACACTGGCCGCGGCGGAGACTTTGAGGGCAGTGAAGATGTAAGGCATCGCCGCCGGCACCTGCAGCTTCCACAAGACATCACGGGGACTGCTCGCATAGGACTTCATCAACTCCATGGAGGTCGGATGAGGTGAACGGAGCCCGCGCAGGGTGTTGATGGCGACCGGGAAGAAGGTCAGATACGCAGCGATCAGTGACACGCTCAACCATTGGGGCAGGTTGATCCGACCCCCCCAGACCACCACCATCGGGGCGATAGCGATGATCGGCACCGTCTGGGAGGCGACCACGTAGGGCATGAAGGCCCGCTCCGCCATGGTCGATCTCACGAAGAGGACACCCAACCCGAAGCCGATCAGACCGCCCACGACGAAGCCGACGAAAGCCTCCCTGAGGGTGACCAAAGCTGCCCGAAGCTCGACGAGGATGAAAGGTGGGCCGTTTCGTTGTGCGGGGCGGAACAGCGCCAGGAAGATGTCCCAGGTGTGGGGCATGGTCCGGTCGTCGGGTCTAACCGGGTTCTCCCACCCCATCGCAGTCCAGATCAGCTTGTAACCCTCCCAGAGCAGGACGAACGCGACGACCACCGCCAGGATCGAGATACCGGCGCGGGCTACCCGTCGATTCGCTCCTCCCATGGCGGGGCGACTCTAACGAGGGCCCTACCAGTCGACCGCTTCACTCCGCGTCGATCAGCTACTTGCTATGTACGAGATCAACTCGATGCGACCGCTACCGCCTTCGATCGCCGTTTCCATCACCATCCCGACGCCGGCGGCGTAATACTTTTCCTCGATCACCGCAGGATCGAGCGGATTCCACTCTTCTATCACGATCAGATCCTCGAAAGTCCCGAAAGCGACCTGCTCTGAGACACCCTCTCGGACCACCTCGGCCAGATCCTCGGCCTCGCCCGGGAAGTACTCCTGGCGATAGACGTCTCCGACGACAGGCGAAGCCTTCATGACGATCCCGGGCAGAGCTCCGTCGACACCTGCCTCCCAGCTCCCGGCATGCGACACGATCTCACCGTTCTCGTATTCGGCGGTCTCCTCACCGAAGTACCAGACGTTGCCTTCATCGTCCTGGGCGTACCAGTCGTAGGTGTCTTCCACCAACTCCCCGCTCACCATCACCGTGTCCCGGACGACGGTGGTGGGCACTCCCATGACTGTTCGAGTTTCCTCAGAGACCACCACGTCGATTCGCTCGGTCTCCTCCTCGCCCACCGACTCGTACATCCACCTGGCTCCCGCGGCGAACGGCAGCCACACGTTGTCGATCGTCGGCACGAAATCCGCCGGCTCGATGGTGACCGCATAGTCGCCACCGTCACCGGGTTCGATGGGTGGTGATGTGCCCGTTCCCCCACAGCCCGTCAGCACCAGCACCAAGAGGACACCCATTGCTTTGCTCATCTCATGAGACTATATCAAAACCCGATATAGTCCAACCCGATATACTCGATTTTCGATGGCACTGCCGACGTCTCATTTCCACATCCTTTTCGCGCTGGCCGAAGACGACCGGCACGGCTATTCGATCATGAAAGAGACAGAAGCTCTGACCGAGGGAGAAGTGCGGCTTGGGCCGGGGGCGCTGTATGCCGCTCTAGGAAAGCTCACTGACCAAGGCCTCATCGAGGAGATCGAAGAACGCCCGGCTCCGGACCTGGACGACGCCAGACGTCGCTACTACCGGATCACTGTGGCCGGCCGGGCCGCGCTGGGCGCCGAACTGCAGCGATTCCACCGTGTCGTCGAACACGCGAGACGGTCCGACCTGGGATGGAACCCGACATGACCCCGGGGGCAGTGCTGAGACATCAATCGATGTACCGACGGCTGGTCGGGATGACCCCGCCCGAGCATCGCTCGAGGCATGCGGAAGAGCAGATCCTCCTCTTTGGGGATCTGCTCCAAATGGGCGAGAGGCCGCTCAGGCTGTGGATGCGAGTCTTCCCTGACTTGATCAGCGTCTTCGCCGAGGACTGGCGTGCGGCGCGCCCTCATCTCGCCCGCATCTCTCTCGGAATTCTCTCAATCGGCCCGATCACGCTAGGAGTGATCGTTGGCTCGATTTCCATAGACGAGTACGACGACGTATCGATCCTCTTCCCCCTCGTGGCAATTGCCCTCCTGATTCAGGGCGGGTTCACTCTGCTCTGGCTGTCACGGCGGCTCGATCGGTGGGGTAGCCAGGTCGGTGCCCTCTTCCTTGCCGGTGAGATTGCGGCGCTTGTGTTCGGCGCACTTGTGATCCTGGATCCAACCGCTGGCCAGGGCCGGGTGATCGCAGGCTTGATCGTCGCCGGCCATGCATTGGTCGGGCTCGTGACCGCATTTGGTTCTAGACGGCAGGAACACGCAGCCTGATCAGTGACCGACCGAGCGCGGCTCGTCGCTCGGGTCGGGAAGACCGGTGCGGGGCACCTCGACGGTGCGGGTCCGGTCGAGCCGGTTCGCCGTCGGGAGAAAGAGCAAGGCGAACACGGCCAGAGCGACGCCCGCGAAGATCAAAGTTTGCTGGACACCGAATATGCCTGCCAGGACCGGGGCGACTGCAAGGGGAAGCAGATGCCCCACCTCGGAATGGACCTGGGTCACACCGGTGATCCGGCCCATCAGGTCCTCGGGGCTGTTCAATTGGATCAGGGTGCGAAGCAGCGGGGCCATGATCCCGATCAGCAGCCCCCAGAAAACCCCGGCGACCACCACCACCCGGAGCTGGTCGGTGCCGACGTAGGCCAGCACCCCGACCGAGTTGAGCGCGACGATCAGCACCAAGGAACGCGCGTTGCGGTACTTGGCAGGGAGACGAGAGGCGATCCAGGTCCCGGAGACGAGACCCAAGCCGAAGATCGAGTTGACCCAACCCAGCGTCACCGGCGTGGCATGGAGGATGTCGCGATAGAAGAGTGGCTCCAGGGTGCTGAAGGTGCCGAAAAGCACCCACACCGAGGATCCGAGCAAGATGTAGAAGCGGAGCCGGCGATGGCGATAGGCATATGTGAACCCCTCGCGCAGCTCGCGGAGGCCTTCTCTCTCCCTCTCCTTCCTTGCCATCTGGCGAACCGAGACGGGAATGACAATCAGCGCGGCCACAGCCGACGTCACCGCGTCGAGGACGAAAATCCCGTCCAGGCCCACGCTGCCCGCGATGATCGCCCCCAGGGCCGGGCCGACAACGAACGCGGCCCAGGCCGCCCCTTCGATCAGGCCGTTGATCTTCGCCAGCCGATCGGGATCGTCGGTGAGGAAGGGCCCGAATGCCGAGATGGCGGTGAACACCGGCATCCCGACCAGGCCGAGGAGAAAGGTAGCCACCACCATGGAAGGCAAGGTGTCGGCGAAGGTCATCCCCAGGGCGACCGGGATGAAGAGGATCTCCCCGGCGATGAGGACCCGGCGCGGGTCGAAGCGGTCGACGAGAACGCCCGCGATCGCCGAGCCGATCAGCGAGGCCACCCCCAACGCCGCCATGATCGAGGCGACGCCTGCGGCCGACGCCTCCATCTCGAAGGCGGCCTTTCCCCAGATGCCAACGAAGAAGGCCGCCTCACCCCCCGTTCGGGAGATGAACCGGGCGAGGACCACCCGCCTGACGTCCCTGTCTGCCCACATGTCCCTGACGCTAACCGGCGCCAGGCCCGCCACTTCCTAGATTTTCTTGCCAATGGATGCCTTCATCACCGGAGTTGCGGCTGGATACGGGATCGCCATCCCGGTCGGGGCGATTGCGATATTGATCATGGATGTCGGCATCCGGCGCGGCTTCTGGCCGGCGTTCTCGGCCGGAGCAGGAGCGGCCACCGCCGACTTCCTGTACGCGGCGCTGGCCGTCCTCGGGGGCACCGCGTTGGCGTCGGCAATCGAATCGATCGGCGCCCCGCTGCGAATCGCCAGCGGCGTCGTGCTGGCGGTCATCGGCCTGCTCGGGCTCATCCGGCCCCCTCGGCCTGCCGAGTCGGAGCCGGCTGACTCGCGTGGGCGGCGATCTGGCTCGCACCTATGCCCGCTTCGTCGGCCTCACCATCATCAACCCGACCACCGTGGTCTATTTCGCCGCCGTGGTGATCGGGCTCGGCGTGGCGGAGGACATGACACCGGGCGACGGTGCCCTGTTCGTGGTGGGAGCGTTCCTGGCGAGTCTCTCCTGGCAGACACTGATCGCGTCGGTCGGGGCATTCGCCGGGCACCGGCTGTCGGCGCGGGCCCGCCGGGGGGTGACGATCCTCGGAAATCTGGTCATCCTCGCCTTCGCGATCGTGATCCTGCTCGGCTGAGACGGTTCTAGATTTCGCCAGGTGCGGACCATCTTCGACCCCGAACGGCGGGCGCGTCTGGCGGTGAGGCACCGGTTGGTCGACCAGGCCGCCGACGTGGTCGAGGCGGCCGCGGCGATGACCGGCCTTCACTCCTCAGACCCGGCCACTGTCTATCTGTCGGCACGCGCCCGCGTCACCGGGTTCAAGCAAGACGACCTGGGGTACGCCCTCTACGAGGCCAAGACCTTGGTCCGCCTCCTGGCGATGAGACGAACCCTCTTCGTCGTCCCGGCCGCGATGGCTCCGATGCTCCATCACTCCTCGACCGTTGCTCTCATCGGCCCCGAGCGGAAACGGCTGGCGGGTTGGGTGGAGAGCTACGGCATCGCCGATGACGGCCCGGCCTGGGTGGCCTCGGTGTCGGACAAGACGCTGCGCGCCCTGCGAAAGCGGGGGGAGGCGGTCGCCACCGATCTGACCAAGGATGTCGCAGAGTTGCGGGAGAAGATCACCTTCTACAAGAAGGACGGCTCGGTCCTGACCACGGTGGGAATGTCAACCCGGATCCTCTTCCTGCTCGCCGCCGAAGGGGAAGTGATCCGGGGACGGCCCAAAGGGACCTGGGTCAGCAGCATGTACCGCTGGGCCCCGATGGACGACTGGCTGGGAGGTCCGATGCCAGTGATGTCGAAGGAGGAGGCGCAAGCCGCAGTGCTCCGCAAATGGCTGGCGACCTTCGGTCCGGGCACCGAGATCGACATGAAGTGGTGGACAGGATGGCCGGTCACCCAGGTGAGGGCGGCGCTGGCCGTCATTGGCGCGGTCGAGGTCGAGATGGAGGGAGGCCCCGGCTACGTGCTACCGGACGATCTGGATCCGGTGTCGCCCCCCGAACCGTGGGTGGCCCTCCTCCCCTCGCTCGACCCCACGACCATGGGGTGGAAGCAACGCGACTGGTATTTGGGCCCGCACGCCCCGCGCCTCTTCGACAGGAATGGGAACGCCGGACAGACGATCTGGGTCGACGGGAGGATCGTTGGCGGCTGGGGGCAACGGGCCTCCGGGGAGGTGGTGTGGGAGCTCCTGGAGGACATCGGAAGCGAGGCCGGGGCCTCGGTGGAACGTCAGGCCGAGGAGGTCGAGAGGTGGCTCAGTGACAAGCGGGTCATCGCCCGCTTCGCCGCGCCCTTGGACAGAGAGCTTTCCGCCCGCTGATTGGGCTTCGGACGACGGGGGTAGATTCCGGTTGATGAGATGTCGGCTTCTCTCTCGAGCCGCTGGTGCAATGCTGGTGTTCGGCATCGTCGCGGGGTGCGGCGGCGACGCCGCGACAACCACTGTCGCCGACGGACCACCGACCACCTCCGCCGCGGAGAACGTCACCGAGACCGATACGTCGGTGGTGATCACCATCACCACCCTCGCCTTCCCGGCTGAAGTCACCGTTCCTTCAGGCAAATCGGTGACGTGGGTCAACGACTCCTCGGCTCCCCACGAAGTCCAGATGGAGACTCTCGACGGCGCTCCCGCCGACGTGGAACCGGTCCCGTTGGGCAACGATCAGGAAGGGGAGCTCTCGCTGGAAGCGGGCACCTGGACCTACTTCTGCACCATCCATCCTTCGATGACCGGATCGCTGGTCGTCGAAGGTTGACCGACGTGCGGGATCGGATTCGAGTCGACCTGACGCAGGCGATGAAGGATCGCGACACCACGCGGGTCAATGTCCTCCGCACGACCCTATCCGCGATCGGAAACGCCGAGGCGGTCGAAGGTGTGTCCTCTGTGGAAGGCATTGTTGGCTACGGCGACGTGCAGCGCCGTTCGCTGACCGATGAGGACGTCCGCGGGATCCTCGTCGGCGAGATCGAAGAGCGGGAGAGATCCGCGGCTGAGTACGTCGACATCGGCCAGACGGAAAGGGCGGAGAGACTGCAGAGAGAGCTCGAGATCTTGCGGGGCTATCTCACCGACGGTTGAGTCAGCGCTTCACCGGCAACGGCTGCTTGAACCGGCGTTCCGGCACTGGCGCGCCCACCCGCACCAGCGCCAGCTGCCAGGAAGGCGAAGCGCCGAGAGCCCAGCGCAGGCCGGAGACGACGACACGGCCGACACCGATCGCACCCGGAGTCTTGGTCAACTCGAGCACATCCCTGAGACGCTTCGGGAGAGTGGCGACGGCCGCCTCCATGAGCAGCTTGTACCCCAGCTTGAGACCGGGTTCGAGAGGCGGGTCGATGACGAAATCCACCGCATCACTCATCTCCGGGGATGGGGCCAGGGCGGGATGATCTTCGATCCAGCGCGACAGATCCGACGTCGATGTCGGCATGGGATCCGCCCCGAGCAGAGACCCAACCCTGGTCTGCTCGAGGACGAACCGGTCACCCTCCTCCTGGCTCAAACGCTCGGCGCCGAACGTCTGGTACGCAGTCAGGAACGAATCGGTGAGGGCGTTGTGGACCCAAGCAGAGAAGCCGGGATCATCGGCGTCGTAGTCGAGCCCGCGGCTCGAGACCCCGGAGACGACACGATGGATGCGGCGTACCTGCGCCACCGCCTGCTCCACCTCCGGCATACGCCCCGTAGGTGGTGGCGGTCACGTACGCCGAGGTGCGGGAGAGACGGCCGAGTGGGTCTTCCCGATAGCGGGAGTGGTCGCCTACTCCGGCCACGACCTCGGGATGAGCGGCCTGGATCAGGAGAGCGCGAATCCCGCCCACGAAGGAACACGCATCGCCGATCACACGCCAGGACACCGATTCAGGTCCGAACAGCCCGGGATCCCCCCGATGGTCGAGACTGCGCGCCAGGGGATAGGGGGCGTGGCGAAACGGCTCAGTCGCCGAGGAGACGACCCTCGATCGCAGGCTCTCGACGAAGGCGTCGATTGGGCCCCGATCCGGGCTATCGCTGGACGTCGCCCCCATGTCTCGCCGCCAAATCGACCGTGGATGTCTGCTCGACGGTGACGAAGGCCTCAGGATTGGCCTCGTGGATGAGTTGTGTCACCGACCACACGTCTTTCCTGGGCAGGACGCAGAAGGTGACCCGAACCTCGCCAGAGAGCCCGTCGCCGTTGAGCACAGTTGCACCGTACCCCTGCTCGCGGAGCAAGGGGGCAACCGGGTCGGTCTGGATCGGCGCCACCACCCGGATCAGCGACTGGCCGAGTGCCAGCCATTCTTCGACCACCGATCCGGCATAGGTGCCGGCGGCGAAGCCGAGGGCGAAGGCGATCATCCGGGCCGGGTCGTTGAGGCCGGCCAGCACCCTGGAGATGGCGATGACCCACACCAGTGCTTCGAAGAAGCCGAGCAGGGCCGCCGGACCACGCCGGCCCCTGCTGATCAAGACGATGCGGACGGTGGACATGCCGACATCGAGCAGACGCAGCGTGAATATCAGGAACAGGTCGAAGGCGAGCTGCATGCCCGCCACGGTAGGACGCGGTCAGCGCCCTTCCTGGGAACTAGCCGGGTCCCGAACTATGACCTTGCCCGTGGCCTCGTCCAGGGTGATCCCAACCTGATCTGCCATGACCTCGGTACGGCGCTGCTCTTCGATGCGGTGCTCCGACGCCGGGCTGAACAGCATCTCGAACTCGGCCAGCGCATTGGACAGGGCTACGCCCATCCCCTTGCTGCGTTGCTTTGGCTTGGGATCGCGGCCGCGGGCCATCGCGATGACGATACCTGCGACCTGGCGGTCTCTCTACGGGACCAGGACGGTGCGACGCCGGTCGAGGCCGGAGACGATCGAATAGGCGATTACCAGCCCGAGGAGCACGATCCACGCCCACGACGCTTCGATGACCTCGACGGCCATGTTGTAGTCGGCCCTGAAATCGGTCCCGTCCACCGAGGAAAGGGATCGAACTTCGCCGTAGAGGTCCCCCTGGAAATCGGCCTGCAATCCTTGCGCTGCCGCCCGAATCCCGCTGCCGTCGGGCCCGGTTCCCCCGCCTGAGCCGCCCTCACCCGATCCGCCCCCACCGGGGCCGCCGCCATCAGACCCGCCGCCGGATCCCGGACCTCCCCCAAGGCCCACGATGGTGGTGGACGTTGTGGACGAGTCGGGAGCGGTGGTCGTGGTGCTGCCACCCGGGGTGGTGGTCGTGGTGCCGCCCGATTTCGTGTCGATCGTGGAAGTCGTCCCGCCGGATCCTCCCGGGCTGGTGGTGGTCGGGGAGGCGCCGGGGCTGGTTGTGGTCGTCGTGGTAGGAGGCCTGGTCGTGGTGGTGGTGGGGGCGGTAGTAGTGGTCGTCGGTGGTGGTGTGGTCGTGGTGGTCGACGATTCGGCCGTCGAGCCCTGTATCTCGACGTTGTCGATGAATACCTCGCTGCTCAACAGGAGGCCGTTGAAAATGAACCGGAGCTGGAAATCCTCGGAGCTGAAGTCGCTGATGTCGATGTTCGGCTGGACGTCGATGCCGGCACCGAGCTCGTACTCGGCGACCGTCGTCCATCCTCCTCCGTCCGTCACCTGCACTTCCACTTGCGAGCCCAGAAGCGATGGGGTGGAACAGAGGTCGAACCTGAGGGTGATGTCCTCGAGACCACTGGTGTCGGCGGCTCGTTGCGCCCCGATCGGCCCGAGCAGGGTGGTCAGCGCTGCCATCCAAAGGCAGTTGCCCGAGGCACAGTTGCCCGACGAGACAACGCGCACGTTGCCCTTCTTCTCGTCGTCGTCGTCCCCGATCTCGGTCCATGGTCCCGACCAGTCCAGCGAGCCGTCGGATCCACCCCAGCTGATCGACGTGAACTTGTCCTTGTAGTTCTCGCTCTGATGGGCCGACGCGCTCAGGGCGATGCCCATCAAGCCAACGATGAGAACGACGGCGGTAAACCTTCTCATGCCGACATCGCCCGGATCAGATGGGCGACTGAAGTCTCCTCCGGCTGCGACTCGGGCTTCTCGACGACGTCGGCGAGCAGTGGAAGGCTCACGATGAAATAGCTCTTCTGGGCGAAGCGCTGATAAACCAACTTGCCGCCGAGCAGAGCGGTGAGACGGGAGGCCACACCCAATCCGAGCCCGAGCGTTCCGGTCATCAAGGTGGCCGCGCCGTTGTGGATGAAAGTGTGGAACAGATGCTCCAGCTGGTCGTCGGGTACGCCTGCACCGTCGTCCCAGACCTCGATGTCGACCACGCCATCGCCGGTCGAAACCTCGACGCCGACGTTGGGGCCGCCATGCCGGGCTGCGTTCGAGAGGAGGTTGATAAGCACGTGACGGAGACGGGCCGCGTCGGTCGAGACCATCGCATCAACACCGGCCTTCTTGACGACGAGGCCGGCCCGCTCGAAGGGGAGAATGGCCGAATCCACCACGTCGGTCACATGGGTGGGTAGCAGCTCGATCTGGACGCCGGTGCTCTCCAGCCTGGCGACGGCAAGGAGATCGTCGACCATGCGGGTCATCTCGGAGGCCTCGTTGGCGATGATCTGAGAAAGCTCGACTGCTGTCGCCGTGTCCTCTGCGCCGCCGTCGGTCAGGATCTCGGCAAATCCGTAGATGGAGGTGAGGGGTGTCCGCAACTCGTGAGAGAGCCCTGCGATGAATTCGTCCTTGGCCCGACCGATCTCCCTCTCCTTCTCCAGCTCCAGATCGACCTTGAGACGAAGCTCCCGCATCTGACGGCGAGCGATGTATCGGTATATGAGAACCGCCGACGCCGGGATCGCCAGCATCAGGAAGAACTGGATGAGCTCATTGGTGCGGCGGGACCCGGCAGTGTTGGCATCGATCTGGTCCTGGATGGTCGTCTGCTCGGCCTGAAGCGATTCGGTCAGATCGATGTAGGACCTCTCGGCGTCGGTCATGAGGATGGTCTTGGCCTCGGCGAAGTCGTTGACGTCGAGGGCGGCCAGAGCCTGATCGATCCTGGCGATGAAATGAGTAAGGGCAGCAACCGATTCGCCGGCCCCGGAGGCCTTATGGAGCTCGGCCAGCCGCGCTCTGGCATCGCCAGCCTCTTCCATGGCTGCAGACAGATCTTCAGGTGTGACCAGCCCGGTGTCGGCCAGCTCGGAGAAGGTGGTCGCCTGCACCACCGCAGCTCGGGTTAGAGCGGCGGTGCCCAGGGCTGCGTTGGTCCAGTGAAGGTCCTCGGCGTTGGCCGCGACACGGGCCGCACCCACGGAGTTGGCGAAGGCGAGACCGACGGCCAGGACGACCAGGACCAGCGTGGCAGCGATGGCGACCCCCGCGGCTCGTCTCCGTGCAGTTGGACCGATCGGACGCTCCGTCCCCATGACCTGTTATCGGATTTTTCGGGCATTTTTCTTTAGAGGCCCGGAGACCCTTGATCGCGAAGTTTGGACTTGCTACTGGCGCCGAACGGCGAGATTTTTCTGCAGATCGGCGCACGGAGGTATGGCTTCTGTCGGGGCGAGGGTGTACTGTCGAACATATGTTCGATACCGAGATTCTCCCCTCCGATCTCGATCTTCCCGAGCCGAGTGACAGCCACGGTGATCTGCCCATCGACTTGGAGACAATCCCACCCGGCCTAATGCTTTCCGTGATCTTGTCCGGTATCGACCGTGATCGGCTCTCGGGGTATGACCGGGTCCGGCTGATGAAAGCCGACGCCCGGATGGTGGCCTACTTTCAGGCTCGGCTCTATGCGGACATCGAGGCGGTCTCCGAGTCGGCTGCCGTGTTGGGGAACCACGATGATCCCGACCACCTGCACACCTTTGAGACCACGTCGTCTGAAGTTCAGGCGGCTCTCCACCTGACCCGTCGTAGCGCCGAGGTCCAGACCGATCTCGCTTTCCAGCTTTGTGAACGTGTCCCCGTGGTGTGGGCGGCGTTGCATGCCGGGTTGATCGATCTTCCCCGGGCCCGGGTCCTTTGCGACCAGACCGGTCATCTCCCCCGGGAACTGGCCCAACCGGTGTGTGATCGAGCCTTGGAGCGGGCTCCGGAGCAGACCACCGGTCAACTCCGAGCCAGGATGCAACGGTTGATCATCTCAATCGATCCCGCCTCCGCCAAGGAACGGTATGTGGAGAAGCTGGGAGAGCGTCGGGTGATCTCGGAGTTGACCGATGCCGGCACCGCCAACCTGCTCGGTTTGGATCTACCCCCAGCGGATGCCAATGCGGCGATGCGAAGAATCAACCGGCTCGCCCGCTCCTTGAAGACCAAAGGTGATCCTCGCAGTATCGACCAGATCCGGGCCGATGTGTTCCTCGACCTGCTCCACGGGAGAGGAAACACCAGAGCCGGATCCGACCGGGGAACCGTCGATATCAGAGTCGATCTCACCACCCTCACCGGACTCGACGAGAAACCAGGGGAGATCCCCGGTTGGGGACCGGTCCTCGCCGATATCGCCCGCCAGATCGTCACCGAACAACCAGAATCAGAATGGCGGGTCACCCTCACCGAGGAGAACGGGGAGCCGGTAGCGGTCACCACCACGAAAAGGAGACCTACCGCAACTCAGAAACGCAGGATCGAAACCAGAAACCCGACCTGTGTCTTCCCCGGATGCCGGATCCCCGCCGGCCAATGCGACCTCGACCACCACCAAGCCTGGACCGACGGCGGACCAACCACCGAAGCCAACCTCGGACCGTTATGCCGCCACGACCACCGAGCCAAACACGAACACGGCTGGAAACTGAAACAAACCAGACCCGGCGATCTACCAGTGGACCAGCCCACTCGGCCACACCTACACCGTCAAACCCGAAGAACCCGACCCACCCTGAAGCCAGACACTCCCCAACTATCGTCCCCGACCCATGGCATCGCCTAAGCATGACCGGGTCCGTCCTGTTCCGAATCCCCCCGAAACCCCGCTGGCAGGTATCGGCACATATCGCGCCACAGTCATCGACGTGGATGACCTGGAACTGGGGTATGCGTTCTGGTCGGCAGTGACTGGCCTGGAAGTGATCGGCAGCCCGAAAGGATGGCACGGCCGCTTTGGCTACCTCGGGACGAAGGACCCGTGGAAGCACCAATTCATCCTGCAGGTTGTCAACCGGCCCAAAGGCAGCGAGCCCAACCGGGCCCACATCGATGTCACTCCGACTGAAGACGTCGATCGGGCAATCGACCAGATCATCGCCCTCGGCGGATCGGTCAAGAAGCCACCGAGCCTCTATCCCCGACCGGGATCACACGGCGACGAGCCACCCATCATCGACTGGGCGGTGATGCAGGACCCATTTGGGAACGAGTTCTGCCTGGTCGCGGACCTGACTGATGCCCAGATCGATGCCGTCCTCGCGGCGACCAAGCGTGGTGCCTCTACCGACGAGGCATGGCGGGATGCCGCCCTGAGCGCACTCCGATCGACCGGCTGACTACTCCGTCTGCAGCCAATTCTCCGCCGCTTCGCCAACCACCGATTCGTATTTGAGACCCATCAGGATCACGCCCGCCGCTCCCGAGTCCCGTGCCCGCCGGTCCAATTCGGAAGTCAGTTCCCATGCCAGCTTGCGGCCCACTTCGGGCGTGAGGTCCGACAAGCGCGCCTTGAGGGCATCGGTGGTCGGGACCGACCCGATCGCCTCCATCTGCTCGATCCATGACGAGCTGAACGGAGGGATGATCATCACGAAAACCGGTGGATCATCTGGCTTGAGGTTGAGACGGCCAACCTGCTGCTCCATCACTTCGGGGTCGAGGATGGGCCCGGTGACGAAGAACTGGGCACCCAGCTCGATCCTTCGCCGGAACTGCCACTCGCGGAATCGGGCGGGCATGCCAACCTCGAAGTCGGGCAGATTCTCCTGGAGCTCCCTGAGATGCTCGACGATCTCGTAGTGGTGGGCCAGATGGTCCACATGCGGGACCGTGTCCCCGATCACCACGAGAAAAGAGTCCACCCCGTTGCCCAGGGCGCCTCTCACCTCGGACTCGATGGCCAGGATGTTCCGATCCCGGGTCGACACGACCACGGTCGGGTGCACATCCGGCGTGTCGTGGGTGATCCGGGCCGAGAAGGCATAGGGCGAGACCCGGATCCTCCCGAAGACATTGTCGGTCACCAGCACATGGCTCCAGGCCGGCGACAAGCTTCGGTGCTGCAGGTTGGGGAGCTCGGGAGGGTTGATCTCCGCGATCCGCAGCCAATGGTCAGCTTTGGTCAGCATCCCGGTCCTCCCTCGGCTTTCGGGCGACGAAATACTTCGCCTGCGGATGGTGACAGATGATCGCCGACGTGGTCTGCTCGGGCTGGTACTGGTAGAAGGTCTCCTCGCCTACGGTGATCCCGATTCGGTCGGCGCCGAGTAGGTAGGCGACTTTCTCGTTGTCTTCCAGCTCGGGACATGCCGGGTACCCCCAGGAGAAGCGCCCGCCCCGGTACTGCTGGCGGAAGAGCCCAAGCAGGGAGGGCCCGTCCTCGTCGGCGAACCCCCACTCCTCTCTGATCCGATGATGCCAGTGCTCGGCCAGGGCCTCGGCCATCTCGACCCCCAGACCATGCAGCAGGAGGTAGTCGCTGTAGCGGTCCTCGTCGAAGAGCTCCTTGGTCCGCTCCGACACCTTGTCCCCCATGGTCACGATATGGAAGGCGACGTAGTCGACCTCCTCTCCCACCGGGCGGAAGAAGTCGGCGATGCACATGTAGGGGTCCTCCCGCTGTCGGGGGAAGGAGAACCGGGTGAGCTCGGTCTGGGCACGCTCGTCGTCCCAGATGACCAGGTCGTCGCCGTTCCCGTTGGCCGGGAAGTACCCATAGACCACCTTGGGGCGAAGCAGATCGTCATGCCGCGCCTGGGCGATCTGTTGACGGAGCAACGGTGTCAAACGCTCCTTGAAGTCGAGGTCGCGCTCGCCCTTCTCGGGCCGGTATTGCCACTGGTTACGAAACAGGGCAGTCAGATTGAGATACGGGACGATCTCATCGATCGAGACACCCCGGATGACCCGCGACCCGGTGAACGGAGGGACGAAGATCTGGTTGTCACGCTTCACCGAGGGCGATCTGGCAGGGATCTCCCCCCGTTCGGTCTCCCGATCGTGATATTGGCGCGCTGCGATTGGCTCGGGAGCAGGATCGCCGGCCACGATCCGGCCCATAGCGTCCAGCCCGGCAAAGGCATTCTTCCCGTAATAGAGAGGCCCGGCGTAGCGGGAGCGAAGATCGGCCTCGACGTAGTTCCGAGTGAGGGCGGCCCCACCGAGGAGCACCGGCACCTTGCCCAAGCCCCGCCGCTCCAACTCCTCGAGATTGTCCCGCATGATGAGGGTGCTCTTGACCAGCAAGCCACTCATCCCTATCGCATCGGCCGATGTCTCCTCGAACTTGGCGATCATCTCCCCAATGCCGACCTTGATGCCGAGGTTGTGCACCTCGTACCCGTTATTGGTCAGGATGATGTCGACCAGGTTCTTGCCGATGTCGTGGACATCACCGGAGACCGTGGCGAGCACGATCCGGCCCCGGGTCGATCCTTCGGATTTCTCCATCATCGGCTCGAGATAAGCCACGGCCTTTTTCATGGTCTCGGCGGACTTGAGGACGAATGGGAGCTGCATCTCACCGCTGGCGAACAGCTCGCCAACGGTCCTCATCCCGTCCAGGAGGTAATTGTTGATGATGTCCAGCGGTGCAGTTCCCTCGCCGAGCGCCACGTCGAGATCGGCGATGACGTTCTTCTGGTCGCCGTCGATGATCCGATGGGCCAGTCGCTCCCCAACCGGCAACCCGTCGTAGTCGCTCTCGGTCCGCTGCACCGTCTCCACTCCGGCGAACAACTCGAGGAGCTTCTCCAGAGGGTCGTAGCCCTCGGCCCGACGGTCGTAGATGAGATCGAGGCAGACCTGCCGCTGCTCGGGGTCGATCCGATTCAGCGGCTCGATCTTCCCGGCATGGACGATGGCCGCGTCGAGACCGGCTTCAACAGCTTCGTGCAGGAACACCGAATTGAGGATGCGGCGGGCAGCCGGGTTGAGCCCGAACGAGATGTTGGACACGCCGAGAACGGTGCGCACCCCTGGTATCTCGGCCTTGATCTGCCGGATGGCATCGAGGGTGGCCATCCCGTCTTTGCGGAGGTCGTCGTCGCCGGTCGTGAGCGGGAAAGTGAGGGCGTCGAAGATGAGATCTTCGGATCGGAGCCCGTATCTGTCGACTGCCAGATCGTGAATCCGATGGGCGATCCGCAGCTTCCAGTCGAGGGTCCGGGCCTGACCTTCCTCGTCGATGAGCAGGCAGATGACTGCGGCCCCGTGTTTGCGGGCGAGCCCGAAGACTCGATCGAGACGGGAGCCCTCAGCTTCGCCGTCCTCCAGGTTGGCGCTGTTGAGGAGGCTTCGTCCGCCTAGCTGCTCCAAACCGGCTTCCATCACCTCCGGCTCGGTGGAGTCGAGCACCACCGGGGCGGCGACATCGGTGGCGAATGCCGCGGCCAGCCTCACCACGTCGGCGACGCCGTCCCGGCCGACGTAGTCGACGCAGAGGTCGACGAAATGGGCGCCCTCCTTGACCTGGTCCTGGCCGATGGCGACGCAGCTATCGAGGTCGTCGGCAAGGAGAGCCTCCTTGAAGGCGCGGGACCCATTGGCGTTCGCCCTCTCCCCGATGATCAGGAATGAAGTGTCCTGATCGAAGGGCACCTGGCTGTAGATCGAAGCCGCCGAGGGCACGAATTCAGGCTTGCGGTCGAATGGGGCGGCCGAGCGTGTCTTCTCGATGACGGCAGCGAGATGCTCTGGGGTGGTCCCACAACAGCCCCCGATCACCCCGATCCCCATCTCGGCAACGAATTGGCCGAGATGGTGGGCGAGATCGTCCGGAGACAGGTCGTAGGCCATCTTCCCGTCCTCGACATGGGGCAGCCCGGCGTTGGGGATAGCCGAAACGGGGACCGTCGAGTGCCGGGAGAGGTGCCGCAGCGGCTCGTACATCTCTGCCGGGCCGGTGGCGCAGTTGAGCCCGATCACATCTGGCCCCACGGCTTCGAGAGCGGTCAAGGCAGCACCGATCTCGGTTCCGGGCAACATCCGGCCGGTCAGCTCGATGGTGACCTGGACCTGAACGGGCAGCTCGACAGCCGCAGCCCGCATCGCCCTGCGAACGCCGTCTATCGCTGCTTTGGCCCCAAGCAGATCGAATTGGGTCTCGATGATCAGGAGGTCGCAGCCCCCGTCGATCAGCCCGGCCGTCTCCACCTCGTATGCCTCGGCCAGATCGTGGTAGGAGATCTGTCCGAGAGTGGCGAACTTGGTGCCGGGGCCGATCGACCCGGCCACGAAACGAGGGCGCCCGTCAGCGGCGATGAACTCGTCGACCGTCTCCCGTGCCAACCGGGCTCCGGTCGCCGCGATCTCGTAGGACTGATCCTCCAGCCCGTACTCGCCGAGTGGCACGGAAAACGCCCCGAAGGTGTTGGTCTCCACCACGTCGACGCCTACCTCGAGGAAGGAACGATGCAGATCGCGGATGACGTCGGGCCGGCGCAGGTTGAGCAGCTCGTTGCAACCTTCCAGCGCCGGGCCTCCGAAATCGTCGGCGGTGAGACCCACGATCTGCAGATTGGTGCCAGTCGCGCCATCGAAGATGACCAGCCCGGACTGAACGCGCTCGAGGTAGCCGCTCACGGGCGGGGTCTCCATGTCGATCTGCCTTCGTAGAAAGGCGCTTCAGTCTCGGGCACCGGTCAACTCCTCTGTTTCTCATCGAAACGCTTGAAGAGCGCCAGGAGCCGGGGCTCCGGCAACTCATCGATCCAGGCATTGGCACCGTGCTTGCGCCGGTTGCCGCGGTTTCATCGGGCCTGATCCCTCAACCGCTCAAGATGAGCGCTTCGTCGGTATCAAGACTATTGGATTTCCTCGGATTTGTGCAAGATCCCGGTGCTCATTTGCCGCAGGTGGCTGTCAGGCGATCCTCCTGCATTGACTTGACCCTCGATCCCGGATACCTTGCTTTTCACATGATTGGTTGGCTTATGACGGGTACGACGATCACGACCGAAAGGCCGTGCGACTCGACCGTGTAACCAGCCCACAACCACACGAACCACGAGATCCGCACCGGCAAGGGGGCGGATCTTTTTTGATTCCATGAGAAGCAAGACACAGACAGGACAGACACCATGACGGTCCGCATCGGAGTGCTCGGGGCGGGAACGGTCGGCGGCGCCCTGGTCAACCGGCTCGTGGCCGATCGCGATGCGATCCGTCTCAAGTCGGGGGTGGATCTAGAGGTGAGACGGGTGGCTGTCCGGGACCTCTCCAAAGAGCGCCCCTTCGTCCTCAAAGAGGACAGGATGACCGACGAGGCCATGTCGATCGTCACCGACCCCTCCATCGACGTGATCGTCGAGGTGATAGGCGGCCTCGAGCCGGCCGGCGAGTTGGTTCTCACCGCCCTGCGCTCGGGAAAACCGGTCGTCACCGCTAACAAGGAGCTGATCGCCACCAGGGGCCAGGAGATCATGGAGGCGGCGAGGCGGGCCGGGGTGTCGGTCATGTACGAGGCCGCAGTCGGCGGTGGGATACCGGTGATTCGCCCACTGGCCGAGAGCCTGGCCGGCGAGGACATCGACGTCGTCAGCGGAATCGTAAACGGGACCACCAATTTCATCCTCACTGCCATGGCCAAGGAGGGCAGCAGCTACGACGACGCGCTGGCCGAGGCCAAGCGTCTCGGTTACGCCGAAACCGACCCTGCCGACGATGTGTCAGGGCGAGATGCCGCCTTCAAGACCTCGATCCTTGCCAGCCTCGCATTTGGCGAGCGAGTGGCGCCCTGGGAGGTCGAGTGCAAGGGAATCGAGGAGATCACGGCGGAAGAGGTAACGGAAGCTGGTTCCCGGGGTGAGGTCATCAAGCTGATCGGGTCGGCACAGCGCGGGCCCGATGGCAAGGTCGAGGCAAAGGTGAAGCCGATGAGTCTCCCGGCGGACCACCCCCTGGCCGGAGTGAACGGCGTGACCAACGCCATCTTCATCGAAGGGCCTTCGGTGGGCCGTCTCCTTTTCACCGGCCCGGGCGCTGGTGGCCAGGCAACGGCCAGCGCCATGCTCGGCGATCTGATCCAGGTGGCTTCACGTGGCCGGGGCCCCCGGCAGCGTTCGGCGCACGACCCCAAGCCAAGACGCCAGGTCCTGCACCGCTAGCGCTCGGGCCCTACCAGGTCTGATACAAACGGCGGGCGTGGGTGGCCGGGTCCTGGTAGTACTGATCAGGGCTGAGATCGAGGGCGACCGCTCGGACCGCCGGCCCGATGGTGGGGGCAGTAGCGGCGAAGCGCCGGATCACCTCGGCATGGGGCTTGAGGGTCCCGTCGGGGCGGACCAGGCCGAAATGACGCTCGTGTTTGGCCCCATTCTCATCGCATGGGGGTCGGCCCCAGAGATCGGGGTGGTAGTCGGCGAAACACCACATGAAGGCGCCGGTGGCCCCGACGTCGACCAGCCGGGGCAGGACCTGGGCGACGTACTCAGCAAATGCCTCCTCACCGGCCATGAATTGGGACCTGGGCGACCCGTACGCGTCCCACTCCCAGGTCACCGACTCGTCGGTCTCGGGCGAAGTGCAACCCCCCCATTCCTCGGCCAGACAGGGCTTTCCGGTCAGGGCGGTGACCAGGGCGCACAGATAAGGGACGAAATCGGGGTCCAGGGGGTCCCGAGCCCAATCGACATACATCGGATAGCCATGCATCACCGCCACATCGCTCTCGGCGAACACATCGTCGACCCGGAGACCGTTGTCAGCGAACAGGTTGGCGGTGTGAAGACCGGTGGTCACCGGGTGACCGGGGTCGATCTCTTTGACCAGTTGGGTCATCTCCCTGACCCAGGATCGCCCGGCCGCCGCGTCTTCGGGGTGGGCGAACAGGTCGGGCTCGTTGCCCAGGTTCCACATCCACACCCCGGGGTGCTCCCGGTACTCGCCGACGACCGTCTCGAGGAGAACCGGCTCGCGTCGAGAGCGGCCGGGTCGTGGAACATGTTTCGGTATGAGCTGTCGACCACCTCTCCCCCGCTGATCACCTGCCGCACGTGTGGGGAGGGATGCCCGAAGACATCACGATCGAGCAGCCAGCCCGGCGACCAATTGGGCCCGCTCATATGCCCGGTGAAGAAGGTGACATCGAGACCAAGGGCTCGCTCGGCGGCGATATCGAGGACGATCCCCAGATCGCGGAGGCGTTCGGATGAGACAGTGCTCGGCGATGGCTGCCAATCGTCCCAGAGCAGGAAGATGCGGGCCACCGACATCCCGAGCGAGGCGATCACGTCGAATTCGTCGGCCACCTCATCTCGATCGAATTGCGGCCACCAGTACATCGCCTTACGACGGGGCCAATAGTTGACGCCGAGCGGGAACCGATCACCGACGGCACCACTCATGTCTCGCCCGTCTTCAGCGTCTTCAGGACCAGAGCCACCGACTCCTCGACTGTCAGGGCACCGGTGTCGACCACCAGGTCTGCGGCGCCCCGGAACAGGCTGTCACGCCGCTCGAGATGCTCGGAATCGCCCACGGGGCGGCGGTGCGAGCCCCGCGCCGACCGCTCGGCGAGTATCTCGGGGTCGGCGGTCACCCACACGCAGAAGGCATCGGCCAGAGCGGTGGGCACGTCCGGATTCTCGATGACAGAAGCTGCCGCAGCCACCACGACAGGGCTTTCGCCGGCAAGCGAATCCTGCAGCACCTCGCTCTCCAATCTGTGCAAGGCTTCGACGCCATCGGTCGCTGCGATCTCCCGACCCGACCGGCCGGTCCGGGCTTCGATCGATCGGTCGGAGTCGTGGAACTCCCGGCCCAGGGCCGCGGCCAGGTTTCGACCCAGAGTGGTCTTTCCCGATCCCATCGCACCGACCACCACGATGTGCTCAGCCTCGGTCAAGAGCGCTCTCGATCCAACCGGCCAGGGATTCATCGCCGGAAACGGCCTCGCCTTCGACCATCACCCAGCCTGGCACCGGCAGATCGGCGAAGAGAAGAGGTCGCACCCCATCCCCGGCCAGGGTCTTCTGCCAATCCTCCTTGCCCACGTTGAGACAGAGATCGTCACCCATCACCGCGACCACCAGCCGGCCATCGAGAAAGTACCCGTCGCCGTCGAGCACCCGCCCCTCGGTCAGCTGGCCGCGGCCGCGAAGCTGGGCCTGGATCCGATCGGTGAGTGAGTCCCGCGGGCTCAACCGGCGGCAGGGACTTCGCTGACCTCGACGCCAATCGGCTTTCGGGGTGGGGCGGAGGCGGAGATCACCCAGAAGGCGCCTTGTTGCCTGCCCCAGTCCGTGAGGATCTGCTCGGCCACCGGGCTGCCGGTGAATTCGAGATGAGCCTCGATCAACGTCCGGATGTCAGCGAGATCGCCGTCAGCAGGGCGGCGAGCCGACGGCGCTGTGTCGGCCAGCATCGCTTTGAGGCTGAGATCGGGGTCCCACACATAGGCGACGCCGCCAGTCATTCCAGCGGCGAAGTTGCGCCCGACCTCACCGATGACGAGCACTTTGCCCCCGGTCATGTACTCGCACCCATGATCGGAGCATCCTTCGATCACGACCGTGGCCCCGGAGTTGCGAACTGCGAAGCGCTGCCCGACCCGTCCCGAGAGGAAGACCCGGCCTCCGGTGGCGCCATAGAGCACGGCATTGCCGGCGGCATGTGGCACCGACCCACCCGGGCGGCGCGGTGCGACCGAGATCAGGCCGCCACCCATCCCCTTGCCGAGATAGTCGTTCGACGTGCCCTCGAGATGGAGATCCACTCCGCGGCAGAGCCAAGCGCCAAAGCTCTGGCCGGCCGTGCCGGCGAGCTTGACCACGATCGTGCTCTCGGGCAAGGCGTCGCTCCCATGTCTGGCAGTTATCTCACCGGAGAGCCTGGCGCCAATCGCCCGGTCGACATTGCGAATCGGGTAGGACAGCTCGACGGCGTCACCGCCGGATATCGCATCGGCGCTGTCGGCCACCAGTCGCTCTTCCAGACCGGAAAGAGGAGTCCTGCGGTATCCCTCGTGCACCTTGCCCCCCTTCGAGGCGAGCAACATCGCCGAGAGGTCGGCTGAGAGCGGATGCTGGGGATCGATCGGCCGCAACAGATCGGCCCGGCCCACCAGGTCGGCCATGGAGCGAGCCCCGAGTCCCGCCATGTGACGGCGCGCCTCCTCGGCGAGACGGCGGAAGAGAAGGACGACCTGATCGGCCGAGCCGGTGAACTTGGCCCGCAGGTCCTCCTGCTGGGTCGCGATCCCCACCGGACAGGTGTTGAGATGGCACTGGCGGACCATCTTGCAGCCCATGGCGAGAAGGGGAAGCGTGCCGAACCCGAATCGCTCGGCTCCGAGCAGGGCCGCGACGACGATGTCGCGTCCGGTGCGGAGCCCGCCGTCGGTCTCCAGCAAGACCCGCGAGCGCAGACCGTTGGCGGTGAGCACCTGGTGTGCCTCGGCGAGGCCGAGCTCCCAGGGCGAGCCGGCATGCTTGATCGACACGAGAGGCGAAGCGCCCGTGCCGCCCTCGGAGCCGGAGATGGTGATCACGTCGGCGTCGGCTTTGGCCACCCCGACGGCGATGGTCCCCACGCCGGGCTCGCTGACCAGCTTCACCGAGACGAGGGCTGTCGGCTTGAACGCCTTGAGGTCATAGATCAGCTCGGCGAGGTCTTCGATCGAGTAGATGTCGTGATGTGGTGGTGGTGAGATGAGGGTCACCCCCGGCTCGGTGTAGCGAAGACGGGCGATCTCGGGTGAGACCTTGTGCCCGGGGAGCTGACCCCCCTCACCGGGCTTGGAGCCCTGCGCCATCTTGATCTGGAGCTCGTCGGCCGAGTGGAGATACGCGGGAGTGACCCCGAACCGCCCCGACGCCACCTGCTTGATGGCGGAGTTCATCGGAGTCCCGAACCTGGCGGGGTCTTCACCACCCTCCCCCGAGTTGGAGTGCCCACCGATCAGGTTCATCGCCTCGGCGAGGGCGACGTGAGCCTCGGCCGAAAGGGCGCCGTGGGACATGGCGGCGGTGGTGAAGCGACGCATGATCGCCTCGACCGGCTCGACCTCCTCTAGCGGAACCGGGTCGCGCTGCACGAAGGTGAGGAGGTCACGCACCAGGGCAGGATCGCGATCCGAGATCATCGCGATGTATTTGTCCCAGTCCTCGGGGTCGCCCGATCGGACTGCCTTCTGCACCGCCAGGACGACCATCGGACTGGTGACATGCGTGTCCGCGCCGCGCCGGTGCTTGTAGAACCCCCCCGGGTCGGGGGAACCGCCGGCATAAGCCTCGTGACGCTGCAAGGCCTGGCGGGCGAGTTCCTTCATGCCCACACCCCGGAGGCGACGGGGGGCGTTGCGGAAGGCCTTGCGGCACACCTGCTCCGAGAGCCCGATCACCTCGAACAACTCGGAGCCTCGATAGGCGGAAAGGGTGCAGATCCCCATCTTCGACATGATCTTGAGCAGACCGCCCTCCATGGCGAGCCGATAGTTCTCCTGTGCCGCAACCGGATCGACGTCGATCGCACCCGAGGCGGCCAAATCGCGTGCATGCTCGATCGCGAGGTACGGGTTGACAGCTGATGCCCCGAAACCGACCAGACAGGCCAGGTCATGGGGGTCACGCGGCTCGCCTGATACCACCACGAGGGAGACCGACCCCCGCACTCCTTCATCGATGAGCCGATGGTGGACCGCCCCGAGGGCGAGGAGCATCGGAATCGGCGCCCGCGTGGCCTCCGTCTCACGGTCGGAGAGCACGATGATCGTCGCCCCCAGCTTGACGGCCTGAGTCGCCTCCTCACAGATCTCCTCGAGACGCCCCTCCATCCCTTCAGGCCCGTCGGACACCGCCCAGGTGGTTGCGATCCAGTGCGAGAAGAAACGCGGGTCGCCGGAGCGGACGATCGACTCCAGCTCGGCATCGGAGAGGATCGGGCTGGCCAACTCGATGAGATGGGCCTGTTGCGGGGTGTCCTCGAGAAGCGGGCCGCGCTTCCCCAGCTGGATGCGCAGGGACATGACCAGGTTCTCCCGGATCGGGTCCATCGGCGGGTTGGTGACCTGGGCGAACAGCTCGTGGAAGAAATGGGTGAGTCGGCGTGGCCTGGTGGCGAGAACCGCCAGACCGGTGTCGTCGCCCATCGAGCCCAGTGGGTTGGCACCCTGGGCCATGTCGGCGATGACCAGCCGGCGCTCCTCCGCGGTATATGCGAACACCCGGCTCAGGGCGGCGGCGTCGAATCGATCATCGGCCAGGCTGTCGAAAGATGCCTGGATGCGGAGGGTCTCGGTGTTGACCCAATCCCCGTACGGACGGGCTGTGGCCAGAGCATTCTTGACCTGGTCGGCGTGCTGCACCTGGCCGGTCTCCCCATCGAAGAAGATCAACTCGCCGGGCCCGAGCTGGCCCGTGGCGGTCGCTTTGGCCTCCTCCTCCGGGCAAACACCCGCCTCGGACGCGACGAGCACAACATCGGGGGTGACCACCCACCGGGCAGGACGCAGACCGTTCCGATCCATCCCGGCCAACAAAGAGGACCCATCCGTGGCCGCTATCGCAGCCGGGCCATCCCAGGGCTCGGTGAGGAAGGCGTGATACGCGTAGAAAGCCGCCAAGTCCGGCTCGAGGTCGGGGACGTTCTCCCATGCCGATGGCATCAGCATCTCTTTGACGTGCGGAAGCGACCGGCCGCTCTGCATCAGCAGCTCGAAGGCGTTGTCCAGGCTTCCCGAGTCGGAGATGCCGGGCTGGATGAACGGGAAGACGTCGGTCAGACGGTCACCCCACACTCCGGGCGTGGCCGCCTTCTCCCGAGCCAGCATCCAGGATCTGTTGGACTGGATGGTGTTGATCTCCCCGTTATGAGCGAGGGTGCGGAAGGGCTGGGCGTTGTCCCAGGAGGGGAAGGTGTTGGTCGAATAGCGCTGATGGAATATGGCGAATGAAGTCTCGTAGTCGGGGTCTCTCAAGTCCCAGTAGAAGTCCGAGATCTTGGAGGCGGTGAACAAGCCCTTGTATACGACGGTCCGACTCGAGGCCGACGGTATGGAGAGTCCGGGGACCGCCGCCCTTTCGATGCGCTTCCTGGCCAGATACAGGCTTCGCTCGAAGTCTGCTCCCTCCACGTCACCGGTGACGATGGCCTGCTCGATGAGAGGCAGGACCAGGCGAGCGTGGTCGCCCAGCACGGCCGGATTGGTGGGGACCGACCGCCAGAAGAGGAGATGCATCCCTTCTGCCTCGATCGCCTCGGTCACGACCAATCGGGAGGCCGACGCCTCCGTCGGCGAGAGGAAGCACATCACGACCCCGAGACGTCCCGGCGAGAGGTCGATCCCGTGAGTGGCGAGCTCGCGGTTGATCAGACGGTGAGGCACCTGAGTCAGCAGACCAGCCCCATCTCCGGTCCCATCTGCCGCCCGGGCACCCCGGTGGTCGAGATTGACCAGGCATTCGACCGCAAGACGGGTCATGCGATAGCTGGGAGCGAGGTCGCGGGCGGCGATGAACCCGACGCCGCAGGCGTCACGATCCGGGCCAGGATCGAAGAATGGTGCCGTCATTGCTCCGTGGGAATGTTGGGGAGCGATGAAGTGTAAACAGGGAAATGCCTGGTCCAACCCCGTTTCGTCTGGTTAGCCGCGGCCTAATTAGCCTCGCCGCATGAGATTCGGAGCATTCGTGCCGCAAGGATGGCGCCTCGACCTGGTCGGGATCGACCCCACCGAGCATTGGGACACGATGAGGAGGGTCGCCGCCCGCATCGAAGAGACCGGGTTCGAGTCGCTGTGGGTCTACGACCATTTCCACACCGTCCCCGAGCCCACCCAGCAGGCGACCTATGAGGCGTGGACCCTCATGGCGTCGCTCGCCGCAGTAACCAGCACGGTCCGTCTCGGCCAGATGTGCACCTGCAACACCTACCGGCCGCCGTCGTACCTGGCCAAGGTGGCGGCATCGATCGACGTCATCTCGGGAGGCCGGCTGGAGATGGGGATCGGCGCCGGCTGGTACGAGCACGAGCACGACGGCTACGGCTACCCGTTCCTCGAGCCCGCTCCCCGCATCAAGATGCTGGAGGAAGGCGTCGAGATCATGAAAGCGATGTGGACCGAGGAGGTGGTCGATTACGAGGGCAAGCACTACCGGCTCCAGGGGGCGATCTGCCAGCCGAAACCCCTCCAGACCCCGCACATCCCGCTCTGGGTGGCAGGTGGCGGTGAGCAGCTGACCTTGCGGGTGGCGGCCAGACACGCCCAGTACACCAACTTCGGGATCAAACCCGAGTGGTTCAGCCACAAGTCGGAGGTGCTTGCCGGGCACTGCCGCGATCTTGGCCGCGATTTCGACACCATCACCAGGTCCGCGAACTTCAACATTGTCTGCGCCGATACCGAAGCCGAGGTAGCCGGGAGGATTGGGGAGCTGGAGAGCCGGGTCGGACGATTCGTGCCCGAGGAGCGCGCTGCCGAGTTCGCCAAGCAGTTCAAATACGCATCCGGCACGCCCGAGCAGATCATCACCTATCTCAAAGGGTGGGAAGCCCTCGGGCTGGGCTACGCCATCGTCTACTTCCCCGACCCCGCCTATGACCTGTCCGGTCTCGAGCTGTTCGCCCGAGAGGTGATGCCCGCCTTCACCGGGTGAGAAGGCTCAGCCGGCGAGGACGCCGAGCCGATCCAGAGCCTCGCTGAGGATCGCTTCGTCTTTGCAGAATGCGAAGCGAACCATGCTCGACCCGTCCTCGGGCCGGTGATAGAAGACGCTCGGGGGAATCGCGGCAACCCGTGCCCGCTCGACCAGGTCACGGCAGAAGGCGCGATCGTCGGTGAACCCGAACCCGTCGAAGCCGGCCATCATGAAGTAGGTCCCCTGCGGGCGGTAGACCTCGAACCCGACCCTCTCCAGGCCATCGGCGAGGAGGTCCCGCTTCTTCAGGTAACCCGCTCGGAGATCTTCGTAGAACTCCGCGGATGCGCTCATCGCAGCGACCGCGCCGTGTTGCATCGGAGTGGGGGTGGTGAAGGTGAGGAATTGGTGGGCGGCCCGCAGCCCGGCGGTGAGCGACGGCGGGGCGATCGCCCAGCCCAGCTTCCACCCTGTCAACGAGAAGGTCTTGCCGATCGAGGACAGGGTGAGGGTTCGCTCCGCCATCCCCTCATAGCCGGCCAGCCTTCGATGCTCCCCGTCGTAGACCATCTCCTCGTACACCTCGTCGGTGATGGCTAGCGCGTCGAATTCGACACACAGGGCTGCGATCTCCGTCAGCTCCTCATCGCTGAGCACCCGTCCGGTCGGGTTGTGCGGGTTGTTGACCACGATCGCCTTGGTCTTGGCGGAGAAGACGGAGCGCAGCTCCTCCAGGTCGACCTGGAAGGCGGGTGGCCGCAGGGTCACGTATCTGGGGACCGCCCCGGTCATCGAGACGAACACCGGGTAGGCGTCATAGAACGGCTCGATGAGGATCACCTCGTCCCCGGGGTCGATGAGCCCGAGAAACGAGGCGGCCAATGCCTCGGTGCAGCCGCAGGTGACGGTCACCTCGGTGGCCGGATCGACCGCCCGGCCCAGGAGCCGGCCATACCGGTCGGCGATCGCCTGGCGCAGCGCCGGCAGGCCCTGGCTGGGTGGATACTGGTCGCTGCCGCCTTCCGCCAAGGACCGGGCGGCTGCCTCCTTCACGAATCCGGCCCCATCCCAGTTGGGGAAGCCCTGCCCCAGGTTGATCGCGTCGTGCTCGAGGGCGAGGGCGGTCATCTCGCTGAAGATCGTGACTCCAAACGGGGCGAGACGTTGGGCTATCGACATGACTTCGAGACTATGCGGGCCTCATCGAGCCGGTTCCAGGAATACCAACGGGATCTCCCGCTCGGTCCTCGTCTGATAGACGGCGTATTCCTCATACGCCTCCACCACTCTCGGCCACCAGGTCTCTCTCTCAGTTCCAGAGGCGGTGCGAGCGGTGAACGCCTTGGTCGTTCGGCCCATCTTCGCATTCACCACCGGATCGGCGACGAGGTTGAGGTACCACCCCGGATGGTGGTCACGCCCCCCATATGAGGCGATCACCAGGAGACGTTCCCCGTCCCGAAGGTAGAGCAATGGGACGGTGTGCGGCTCGCCGGTCAGCCTCCCTCGTGTGGTGAGCAGGAGCATGTCATTGCCGACCAGACGACGGCCGAGCACCCCGTTCGTCGTCTGATAGAGCACGCGGTGGAACGCGGACCACCGCTTCACCGCGGAATCTCTCATGTCGCTGCCGTCAGCCGGCGTCGCTCGACCTGGCCCACAGGTTGATGTCGCCCTCCACCGCGTAACGGTCGATGGAGGCCAGCTCCTCGTCACTGAACTCCGTGTTCTCAACGGCGCGCAGCAGGTCCTCTACCTGAGACCAGCGACTCGCCCCGATCAGAGCGGAGGTGACCCGATCGTCGCGGAACACCCAGGCCACGGCCATCTGGGCGAGTGTCTGGCCCCGATCTCGGGCGACGTCGTTCAGTGCCCGCACCCGTGCCAGGTTGCCCTCGGACAGCATCGAGCGATCCAGCGCACCCCCCTTCTCTACCCGGGAGTCGGCTGGTACACCATCGAGGTACCTGTCCGTCAAGAGCCCCTGTGCCAACGGGGAGAAGGCGATGCAGCCGATGCCGAGTTCGCCGAGCACATCGAGGAGCCCATCCTCGACCCAGCGATTGAGCATCGAATAAGAAGGTTGGTGGATGATGAACGGGGTTCCCAGCCGGGTGAGGATGGCGTGGGCCTCACGGGTCTTCTCCGGGCTATAGGAGGAGATCCCGGCATAGAGGGCCTTCCCGGAGCGGACCGCGCTGTCCAGCGAGCCGAGGGTCTCTTCGAGCGGGGTATCCGGGTCGTAGCGATGGGAGTAAAAGATGTCGACGTAGTCGAGCCCCAGACGCGCCAGACTCTGGTCGAGGCTGGCCAACAGGTACTTGCGCGAGCCCCATTCGCCGTACGGTCCCTCCCACATGTCGTACCCCGCCTTGGTGGAGATGATCAGCTCGTCCCGATAGGGCGCCAGGTCCGATGCCAGGATTGCCCCGAAGTTCCGCTCCGCCGACCCGGGTGGTGGCCCGTAGTTGTTGGCCAAGTCGAAATGCGTGATCCCCTGGTCGAACGAGCCCAGGATCATGCGCCGACCCTCCTCGGTCAGCGAGTCGCCCCCAAAGTTGTGCCACAAGCCCAAGGAGATACGGGGCAGGTCGAGACCACTCCGCCCCGATCGGGCATAGGGGACACGGCGGTAGCGGTCCGGATCGGCTGTGTACATCTTCATTGTGGGTCGATCGTGAGCCCCGCCAGGACCTGGTTCACCTCGGGGACCAGCTCGTTCCGGCGGGCGTGGGCGCCGAGCACGACATACAAGCAGAAGGCGCGACCCGACTGGTTGAAGAAGTATTGGGCCCCCGACTGGCCGGCTATGGGTCTTTGCATGTTGTTTGGACCGAAGTCGGAGGCCGCTACCCGGGGAATCCCCTTGCGGGCAAACAACGCGCTGCCTGCCGACTCAGGCCCGTACTCGAAGAGGACCACGAGCAGGTCGTCAGAGCTCATGATCTCAACCGCTCCCGAGCCGAAATCGCCACGACCCTGAGGGAGGGGGAAGGTGCCGAGATGCACCACCGGATGTGACACGGCCCCTACCGACTGAGCGGAAAACTCGTCCTCGCGTCGGTAGATCTCGCCGTCCCAGCCCTGGGGAACCGCCACATCGATGCCGGCCGACTTCACTTGGGCCGCTCCTCCTGATAGAGGCTCGGATCACCAGGCAGGATCCCGGCCCGGCGCAGTTCCGCATCCGCTCTGAACTCGCCATTGTCGAGTTGGTCCCGCTTCACGCTGCCGGCGTCGGCCAGAGCCTGTGTCATCAGTGACGAGACCTGACTCCAGGACCCCGCTGACCCTTCGCCAATGACCGAGCCGGACGGCCCATCGACCAGCACGAAGTAGGGAGACACTGGCACCTCATAGTCGAACCACGCCTCGGTGGACTGCACCAGGGAAACTCCATCCGGGGCGAGCTCACGCAATTTCGATTCACTCTCGACCTCGGGGCCCTTGGTCACCACCACGATCCTCGTGTCCTCCGAACCGATCCTCCCGATGCCTGTCTTGAGGCCATCCCAGAGGCCGACACAGGCCGAGCAGCCTGTCGAGAGAAATGCCAGAAGAGTCGGATGTTGCGCCCCAGTGACGCCGACATGGACCGCAGATCCGGTCAACGTCGACCCTGCGACGTCGGGAGCCGACCCCTCACGCTCGGGGGCTGCGTGCTGATGCCTGCGTCCGGAGGCCGTTCCCCCGGGCTCCGTGGCCCCTAGCTCGTGCAGGGCCCGGAGGACATCTGCGTTGCTGCGGAGCAAGCCCACCACCAGGATGGCGAGGAGGATGATGGCGATCCCTTCGATGACGAGCACGGCATTCACGATCACACCACCGAGTCGGCGGCGCCCGACGTGTTCGAGTTACGCAGGTAGAAGCGACGGTTTCTGACGATTCCGGGTGTCTGGGTCCCGGTGCCGTCCCAGTCTCCGGTCACGGCGTCGTCACCGGGGTCACCGAAGATGAAGCTGACATTGGCCACGCCGGTGCTGTTCGAGTTGCGCAGGTACCAGGAGTCACGCCGGTAGAGGCCAGGCGTGTCGATGCCGTCGCCGTCCCAGTCTCCCATGATCGGTCTGTCTCCCGGATCCCCATACTCGAATGCGATGTCGGCTGCCCCTGTCGAGTTGGAGTTTCGGAGATACCACATGCCACCGCGGTGAACACCGACCGTGTCGAATCCCTGCCCGATCCAGTCACCGGACAGCGGAAAATCGCCAGAGTTCCCATAGGAGAAGGTGATGTCGGCGATACCGGTCGTGTTGGAGTTGCGCAGGTAGAAAGTCCCGGCACGGAACACGCCGGGTGTGTCGATCCCGTTGCCGTTCCAGTCGCCCACCACCGGGCGGTCCCCGGGAGCGCCGAAGTCGAAGACGATGTCGGGACCCCCTTCGGCCGGGCGCAGATGCCAGCGGCCATTGGCGAACACCCCCGGCATGTCCCGCCCCGCGCCGGTCCAGTCACCGCTCACTGCAAGGCCGTCCGGGAGGGGCGCCGGGAGACCTGGCTGCTCGAGACATGCTGCATTGTGAAAGCGGGTGTTGTTGTCCGTGGCCGACGCGGTGGTGCACGAATCGTCCCAGACCCACGGTGGAGTGCAGGTGACTACCCGGCAAACGATCGGGCCCACACAAGCGATTTCCTGATGGCACTGCCCATAACGAAAGTTGGTGCAGGCCGATTTGCGAAAGCCACAATTCCCGTTGGCGCATCCACAGGAGAAGCCGCCAGACCCGCACGTGGCAACATTGCAGTCGAGGTAGTAGCGAGGCTGGGGCCCGAGCTGGTTGTCACATATCCCGGAGCCGTCGGCCTTCCACCAACCGGCGGGCACCGTCCCCGATGGGCAAGTGTTCTCTCCGTAGATGCTGCAGCAGAACTCGGTGTACCCGTCGCAACACATGCTCCCGCAATCACAGCTCGAGCCGGAGCAGGAGCAGACCGCGGCATAGGCGGTGACCGGGCGACTCATGTAGAACAGCGGCGCCACAGCCAGCGCAGTCGCCCCCATCGTGACGCGACGGAGGAAGCCGCGCCGGCTCACCGGCCGGTCCACCATCCCGGTGGCCCGTCTGACCAACGTCTTACTCACTCACCGGTCCCCTGGCAGGCGACAATCGGACGGGGGATTCGCGGCGAACGACCGAGCGCTGGGGTAGCACGTTGACGATCGTGTACATGAGATAGGCCGCGGCACCGGAGAAGAGGAGAAAGGCTGCCGCTGTCCAAAAGTCCAGCGACGACACGCCGACCCATGGGCCGACTGGATTCAAGGTGACTGCGATGGCCACACCGGCTGCCGACAGGTCGAGCACCACGTGCCCGACCTTAGGCGGGGTGTCTGGACTGCCAAAACACCCGCAACTCGAGATCGGCGCCCCGCTCCTCAGTGCGTATACGACGAATCCGGCAAACCCCAGGTAGAAAGCTGCCGTCGCCGCTGCCCAGACCGGGCCACCGGTGACGACTGCCGCAACACCGACTCCGAGCTCCCCCACCCCGAGCAGACGGACCAGACCGTCGTTCGCAGGCAAACCGGTCGCTTTCAGGGCGCCCGCGGTGTATTTCGGCCGAGAGATCTTCATCACCCCCGCCACCGCCAACAGTGCGGCGATGGCGAGGAATGGACCGCTGAGAATCGGCACGGCGGCGGATCGTAGCGAGGTCCTCACCGAGCGACCATTCTCCGGTCAGGCGGATTCCAATCCCGCCTCACCGCTTCGGCGACGACGCCGTGAGGACGATCCGGCGACCGGTTCCCACTTGAAGAACCTGGCCGCGAGCAGACCGGCAACCACTCCCCATAGGAGGAGATACCCGATCTGGGGCCAGTGGAACTGGGCTCCGGTCAGCGTTGGGTCGAAGGCGTCGCGGAAGGCCTCGGCGAACGCCTTGAGTGGAAAGAAGTTCCCTGCGATCTCCATCCATCTCGGGGGATCCTGGATCGGGAAGAAGATGTTCGAGATGAAGGCCACCGGAAGGAGAGTGGCATTGGTGATCGCCGGAGCGGCGTCACCACTGGGGGAGATGGCCGCGACCAGCATCCCGAGGGCGGCAAAACACCCGACCCCGACCACGAAGGTGAGAAGGGCTGCAGGGAGGGTGCGGGCAATGATCTGCACCCCATAGAAGACGACACCCGCGGTCATCATCAGGACCATGGCGATGAAAGCGAGGTAGATGGCCGAAACGACACGCCCCAGGATGTAAGCCCACGGAGGGATGGGGGTGCCCCGGACCCGCTTCAGGATCCCGTTGTCCCTGGCGATCGTGGTGCCGATGGCGAGATTGGTGTATGTGGCCGAGACCGCGGCGAACACAGCGAGACCGGGCGTGAAGTACTGCGCCGTGGTGATGCCGAGACCTTCGATCTCCTCGTTGCCGAAGATGGCCGTGAACAGCACGAGCAGCATCAGGGGGAAGACAATGGTGAAGAACGCAGCGATGGGTGTGCGCCAGAACACCTTGTTCTGATAACGGAATTGCTGCCAGACCAGCGAGCCGATCGAGGGCCGGGTCACCGCTTCACTGGTCACCGGTCAGCCCCAGATAGACATCCTCGAGCGAGGGCCGGGTCACCTGGAGACGCTCCAGCTCGAGGCCCCTGGCGATCGCCCAGGTCGTGAGCTCGTGAAGTGCGCGTGTCGCCGACGCCGCGTCGAGCTCCACCATGCCGTCGTTCATCCTGGCCCCGGTCATGGGCAGCTCATCGGGGCCCACCCCGGAGGGCAGGGTGAATCGGATGACACTCTTCCCGTCGGCGCGGCCGCCGAGAGTCTCCGGGGTGCCTTCGGCCACGATCTTCCCATGGTCGATGATGGCGATCCGATCAGCCAGATGCTGCGCCTCGTCCATGTAGTGGGTGGTGAGAAGGATTGTCTTGCCCAACGCGGCGAGATTTTCCAAGATCCCCCACGCCTGCCGGCGCGCCGAGGGATCGAACCCGGTGGTTGGCTCGTCGAGGAAGAGGAGGTCGGGATCCCCCACCAGCCCCAGCGCCAGCTCCAGCCGGCGTTGCTGGCCGCCGGACAAGGTCTTGATTCTGGCGTCGGCTTTCTCCCCCAAGCCGACCAATTCGATGAGCTCGTCTGGTTTGAGTCTCTTGGGGTACATCCCCCCGTAGATCGTGAGCGCCTCCCGCACCGACAGCTCACGTTCCACCGCCCCCATCTGGAGCACGATTCCGATTCTCTCCCGGTATGACCTCCCTCCTGTCGCCGGATCGAATCCGAGCACACTGATCTGGCCACTATCCGCCACCCGATGACCTTCCAGGATCTCGACGGTGGTCGTCTTGCCGGCGCCGTTGGGGCCGAGAAGAGCGAACACCTCGCCGGCTTCGATGGTGATGCCGACACCATCGACCGCGGCCAGATCGCCATAGGACTTCTTCAGGCCATTGACTTCGATGACGGCCATCGGGGCAATCCTAGGATGCCGCCATGACCGCGCCCACCCGCTCAACAGGACCCGTGGTGGTCGGCATCGACGGGTCCGAGCCGGGTTTCACTGCGTTGCGCGATGCCGTCCATGAGGCCGAATGGCGGGGTGTTGCCCTCCATGTCGTCCATGTGCTCGACGTCACCCCAGCCGTCCTGCATCTAGAGGGTGACCAGACCGTCAACACCCGCGAGCTTGCCGAGAGTGATCAGGCAGCGGTCTGGAAGCTGGCCCAGCCCATCCTCGAGGACTCCGCGGCGGAAGTGGTGCGTGTCGAGCGTGATGGCAACCCGGGGAAGACACTCATCGCCTACTGCGAAGAAGCCGGGGCGTCAGTGCTGGTGGTCGGTCCCCGAGGGCGGGGCATGATGGAGAGATGGCTGCTCGGGTCTACTGCAGAGCGGGCGGTGAAGACCGCCACATGTGATGTGCTGGTGTCGAAGCCGGCGGGCGCTTAGGTTCTGAGCCCGACCACGCCGTGGTCAGCGGCTGAGCGCTCGCCAAACTCCGAGCGAGGCCAGAAGCAGCGTCACGCCGATCTTGGTGAAGTCGATGACCGGGGTTACCTCGACCCCGCGCGGCGTCACTTTGATCACCGCCACCGGGCGCCCCTGCGAGAAGCCGCCTCCACCGCCGCCTTCACCGCTGCCGCTCTCGTCGGTGAGACTCTGTCCCTGACCGGCTCCAAAGCCAAAGCCCCCGGCCCGCTCCCAGGCGACTGCGGTGATGACGATGTCGTCACCGCTCTGGATCGGCTCCGAGAACAGGGTCGTAGGTGACGCCTCGCCGAAGATCCGGGTGAACGACTCGGCCATACCGGCGGCGAACTTGTCCGAGACGGCGTCAGTCATCGCACCCACCTCATCGCAATCAGCGCCAGGAACGCCACGACGAGTGACAGCCTGGCGAACATCACAGGGTCCCGAATCGGGATTGTTGCTCCGCTGCCCTCGAGGATGACCCGCACCGGGCGGTGATAGGCCACACCGATTCCGGCCATCGCGCCGGTTCCGTGGACACCGGTGCTGGCATAGACCAATTTCACATCCTCCGACCTCTCGATCGGGTATTCGTGCCGGGTATTCATCAGCCGGATCATCCGCCCACCCTACAAACTTTCGCTCAAAGCCCGCTCAGCATCTGGTCGACCGGAGCGAAATCGTCGATCAGAGGACGGGCGCCATCGATGAAACGGGTCAGATCCTCCCCGGTCAACCCGACCTCAGCCCCGCCCCGTGCCGCCAGTGAAGACCGGATCCGCTCCATGTCGATCGGGTCGTCGGAGCCGACAAGGACGTAGTTACCGCTTCGCGCCCCGGTGAAGTAATCGGGCGGGGCGAAGATCGCCACATGAGCGAAGACCTGGGTCAGGGTCGCCGCCTCGGCTCGGGCGAATCGAGTCTCTGGCTGGTCGATCACATTGACGGTGTAGATCCCACCCTCGCCCAGCTTCTCGCCAATGATCTCGACGAACTCCACAGTGGTCAGGTGCCAGGGCACGGTGAGACCGGTGAATGCGTCTCCGACGACGACATCGACAGACCCCGGGACGACATCCGCAATCGACCTGCGGGCGTCGTCGATCACCACTTCCGCCTCGTCGGCGAACCCGAGATCGTTGCGACCGATGTCCAGCAACGACTCGTCGATCTCGAGGACCCGGTGCCTGGTTCCGGGTCGGGTGGCGTCGAGATAGCCAGGGAGGGTGAATCCGCCTCCCCCGATCGACAGGACTTCGAGAGCACCGGCAGGCATCTCTGCGTCGATCACATCGACCATCACGCGGAGGTACCGGAACTCCAGATGCGTCGGATCTTCGAGGTCCACATAGCTGTTGAAGCCACGGTCGAGAACGAGTAGCCGGCCGGAGGGTCGCTCGACGTCGGTTACGACGTCGGCACAGTGATAGCTGGTCTCGTATTGACACGGTCCGTCGAGCACGGTGACCAGACCGGCGAGCACGACCAACGCTCCCGCCGAACCGGCGACTGTCCAGACGCTGCGACCCACCCACATAGCCACGCCGAGGAGCACCAAGACGACTCCCACCACGAGCACGATCGGCCTGGTCGGGAAGGCGGCGATGAGGACGAATCCGGTCACGAAGGTCCCGAAAATGGCCCCCGCGGTTCCAATGGCCGAGTAGGTCCCGACCACCGAACCGGTCTCCTGGAGTGAGGCCAGCCTGATCTTGACCACGATCGGAGAGATCGCCGAGAGCACCGCAGCCGGGGCGAAGAATCCGAGAAGGCTCAGCATGACGATGGACAGGGGGCCGGTCGAGGCGGCCGGGCCGACCAGGTCCACGATCAAAGGCGAAGCGATAGCAGTCAGCCCACCAGCCACGAGAAGAGGACCGATGAGACTGCGGGGATCGCCACGGTCTGCAGCCCTTCCCCCGGCCCACGCCCCAACCGAGATCCCGGCCAGGATCACGCCGATGATGCCGGTGAACACCTCGAGGCTCACTCCCAGGTACGGGGCAAGGAGCCGCCCGGCCAGGATCTCGAGGATCAGCACCGCTGCAGAGGTGATGAAGACGAGCGATCGGGCGAGGATCTGAGGCAACCGGCGGAGTATGCCCGAACCCGCTACCTAGGGCGTACGATGCCGCCGATGCGGAGATGGTCTGTCATCAGCGTGTTGTTGCTGGTGGCAGCGTGCACCTCCGGTGCCGGGACCGACACGACCACACCGAGCAGTGTCGAAACCACGACCGGGCCGTCACCCACGGCCACCATCGCCCATCCGGACACAGATCAAATCCTCGAAGACCTCGACGCCAGCCTCTGCCCCGACTCAGAGTTCACCTGTGTGACGCTCGACATGCCGATGAACCATTTCGACCCGGATGACGACCGGACCATCCCGGTCACCTTCGCCGTGCTCCCCGCCACCGGGGAGAGTCAGGGGGCGTTCGTAACCGCCACCGGGGGGCCGGGTACCTCGGGGATTGCCTCGGCCGATTCGTACACCGATGTCCTCGACCCGGCCATCCCGGAGGCGTACGACATCGTCTTCTTCGACCAGCGGGGTGTCGCCATGTCGGGTGGGTTGACCTGCCCCGACGCGGCGGCGACGTACTACCGGGTCGACGCGATCACCGCGCTCGGCATCGACCGGGAGGTTCTCACCTCAGCGTCGTCGGTCTTCGCCGATGACTGTGTGGCCGAGATGGGAGATCCCGAGACGCTTCCTTACCTCGGGACGGACCAGGTGGCCGCGGATCTCGACTTGTTCCGGGAGACGATCGGGTACGAGGAGATCGTCCTCTACGGGGAGAGCTATGGCACGCAGGTCGCGCAGACCTATGCGGCCGCCTATGACGACCACCTCAGGCGGCTGATCCTCGACGGGACCGTGGACCTCACCCTCGACGGCCTCGACTTCCTGGAGGAGCAGGCGGCGGCATTCGGCGACACCCTGCAGGCGACCCTGGACTATTGCGGGGAGGACGAGCTCTGCGCCGCGGATCTCGCCGTGACTCCGGATCAGGCGTACGACCAACTGCTCGGTCAACTGCTCGAGGCCCCACTCACTGCACAATTTCCCTTGCCGAGCGGCGGTTTCGAAGAGAGGTCCTTTGGGCTGGGGGACCTCGAAGTCGTCGCGGCCGGGCAGATGTACTCCGAGGACGACCGGATGATGTTTCTCCGCGCCCTGGCGGCATACAGCGGCCGGTCTGACCTCGTGCCATTGCTCCGGCTCCTCTACCTGAACCTGGGGCTCGACCCGGCCGACGAGGCCGTGCTCGAGGACCCGACCTACTCGGATGCGATCTATTACGGCGTGCAGTGCCTCGACTACTCATATCCGGGCACCACCTCGGAGGAGACCGCACAGGCGTTTTTCACCGCCGGCGCCGATGTGGACATCGCCCGCCTGGGAAGCCTCTTCTATGGCGACTTCCCCTGCGCGTTCTGGCCAACCGCCAGCAAGGGGACGGCTCGCCCCGAGCCGTTGGTCGCCTCCGGCGTCCCCACCGTCGTGCTCGGCGCGACTGCTGATCCGGCAACCCCCTACCCCCAGGGCGTGGATGTCTCCGAGCGTCTCGAGGAGAGCCACCTGATCAGCAAGCAGGGCGGGCACCATGTCATCTTCGGACGAGGCAACGAGTGCCCCGACGTGGCGGTGACTGCGTTCATCCTCGAGGGGACCCCACCGGACACCACAGAGTGCGAAGGAGACGTGGTCGGGTACTACATCTCGCTGCTGCCGCTGACCATCGATCAGTTCGACAGCGCCGAGACCATGTTCGACTCCGTCGAGTTCGAGATCTTCTACATGCCCGAGTACTACTGGTGGGACACCGTCACCGACACCGGGGCGGGCTGCAACCAGGGCGGAGTGATCACCTTCACCGCCCAGGAGGAGACCGACGGCTTCATCCTCGACGAGTGTGTATTCATGGACGGCCTCACCCTCACCGGTGAGGGCTCATATGACTGGGACGAAGACGTATTCACCCTCGACGTGCAGGTTGGAGCCGACGAGTGCCGCTACTCCTACGAGCGGTCAGGTGAGGATTACACCGTCGAAGACAACTGCCCGTCGGACCAGTTCACCGGCTAGGCGACCCTTCGCGCCTGTTGCAAGGTGCTCAGGGCGGCAAGCGTGGATTCGGCGCCCTGATTCAGATTCGGCCCATTGATCGTCAGGCCGTCACAACATCCACCGGTTTCGAAGTCATACATGATCACTTTGCCGTCGTTGTCCTCCACCAGCCAATGCGCCGCTCGCAACACCCGGTCTCTCCACTCACGGTCCCCGGTGAGCAGGAAGGCCCTGCTGCATGCATCCGCCATGGCCGCAGCCTCAACCGGCTGCTGGTCATAGCCTGGCCGAACCTCACCCCGGGCCCAGCCGCCCACCGGTGCAAAGCTGTAGTGGCCGTCCCATGTCTCCGTCGTGACCAGCCACTCGAGTAGGCGGAGGCCGGCTTCCACGAGGTGGTCGTGGCCAAGGCACGTCCCCGCCGCGATCAGGGCCTCGGGGATACGGGCGTTGTCGTAGGCCAGCCGCGGCTCGGGCCATGGCCATTCGGTGTCATTGGAGACGTGAAGTTGGCCGGCCCACCTGGTCATTGCCTTCCTGGCGGGAACATTTTCAGGATCGTCGGTGAGCACTTCGGAGGCACCGAGGATGGCAAAGGCATTGGCCCGCGGTGAGGGCGATGCGAATTCCTCCTGCCGTTCGAACAACTCGAGCGCAGCCCGACGCATCCAATCCTCGTGTCCCAAACGCGCGGCCGAGCCCAGACCCCATATCGCCCGACCCTGTGAGTCATCGGATCCGATCTCGTCGAGCCAGGATTCGTCTGCATGTCGCCTGTTGTGGAATCCGCCCATTGGCAGGGCGGCATCCGCGACGAACCGGAAATAGATTCGAGCCATACCGACCATCTCGGCAGACGGATCGGGTTGGCGGCTGATCACGATGAGGGCTCGTGCGTTGTCATCGGTGCAGTAGCCGTGCTCGGGTCGCGGCGTAGTGAACCGTGCGTGCTCCCAGATACCCACATGGTCTGACATTCGACGCAGATGATGGAAGCTCGGCGCCGGAAGACCCTCCATCTCCTCCAGGATGCCAGCATCGGCCGTCAGTAACGACCGAACCATGGTCGACCTCACCCCACTTTGGCCAAGCCCACGGCAGGTCGGCCGGCGGAGAAGGCGTCCACCCGGGCTCGGCGCGCGACAAGTGCGGAGGCCATCGACTCGTACTCAGCTGCCACGACCGGCCAGTGGAGTGTGGACCCAACGGACTTCGCCATCGCTGCCATTCGAGTCGCTACGCCGGGCTCCGACAGGATCCTGCGGAGTGCGGCCGCCATCCCGTCGGCATCGGAATGCGCCACCAACGCACCGGCGCCGTTCTCCAGCATCTCGACTGCGTGGGGGAAGGCGGTGGCAACAACTGGTTTCCCGGCAGCCAAGGCCTCCACAAGAACCCCCGATGTCACCTGTTGGGTGGATTCGTAGGGGAGCAGTGCCACGTCTGCCTGTCGGATGGCTGAAACGAGCGATTCGGTGTCGAGATAGCGGCTGTCGAATTCGACGACATCCCCCAGACCGAGCTCAGCGGCCATCGACTTGAGGCCATCCAGGTAGGCGTCACCCTGTGCCGCCTGCACCTTGGGGTGGGTCTTGCCAAGAATCACGTAGCGAGGGAGGGGCCGCAGATCTTTCAAAGAGGCAAATGCGAGAAGGGCGGTCTCCAGCCCTTTCCCGGGTCCGATCAGGCCCCAGGTCAGGACAACCGGTCGTTGGCCGGCCGCGGGGGCCGGGCCGCCGGCCAGCCCTGCCTTGGCCCCGTGAGGAACCATGCACACCTTGTCGGGATCGACGTCGTAGGTGTCCCGCAGACGGTGCAGGGCAGTCTCGCTCATGACCACCGTCTGATCCGACAGGGCGATGATCCTCTCCAGGATCTTCTTCTGGGGAAAGGTCGGTTTGTCGAGGACCGTGTGGAGGGTCACGATGCTGGGGACGTCGAGATCGGCGATCAGGTCGAGGATCTCCAAGCCGTCCGATCCTCCATAGATCCCGTATTCGTGCTGGAGGAAGACGACGTCGTGGTCATTGAGGTCGTCGACCGCCCGCTCCAAAGAGATGTGATCGCCGTTGACGTGCTGAAACAGGACTTCGGGACGAGGCTGATCGAGGCGACCGTCGACCAGGCTGACGACTCCCAGCCCCTCCTCCGATCCGCGATTCTCGGTCATCGCCCCACGCAGGTTGGCGGTGAAGGTGGCGAGACCGCAGACGGTCGGCGGGTAGGTGCTGACAAAGCCGATCGAGGGAACGTTGGTCATAGGTTTCATGCATATCTCCGTGATATCGACGACCGGTGAATGCGTCGGCTGTACTTGAGCCACAGCGATCGCCGGCTACGGAGAGCTGCGTCCACGAGCTCTGCGGGGATAACGAAAGACTGGCACCGAGGCCGCTTTGAAACCCCAGCTTACCAGTGATCTCGCCCCAGCCCGCTCGAGGGTGGTCAAAAGCCCCGCCGGTCTCGGGCTCGGCTAAGGATTCTCGAACTCGACCGTCAGATCGCCGTCGGCGAGCTCGACCCGAATGGTGGCTCCGTCCTGGACCTCGCCCCCGATCAGCGCTCGTCCGATGCGGGTCTCCAGCTCGTGGGAGATGAACCGGCGCAGGGGCCGGGCGCCGTAGACGGGGTCGAAGCCCTGCTCGGCGATGAAATGCATGGCGGCCGGGCTGACCTCGAGCTTCATGCTCCGGTCGGAGAGCCGGCCCTTCACATCGTTGAGCATCAAGTCGACGACCATCTCGATCTCGCCCATGGTCAGTGGCTTGAAGAGAACCACGTCGTCCACCCGATTGAGGAACTCCGGCCGGAAGTGGCGGCGTAGCTCTCCCGTCACCATCTCCCTGGCCTCGGGTTTGATCTCCCCCGACGGGGTGATCCCCTCCAAGAGGTACTGCGAGCCGATGTTGGAGGTCATGATGATGACGGTGTTCCGGAAGTCGACCGTTCTCCCCTGGGAGTCGGTGAGCCGCCCATCGTCGAGCACCTGGAGCAGGGTGTTGAACACATCCGCGTGCGCCTTCTCGATCTCGTCGAAGAGCACCACCGAGTATGGCTTGCGGCGCACCGCCTCGGTGAGCTGGCCCCCCTCCTCGTACCCGACATAGCCAGGTGGAGCCCCGAGCAGGCGGCTCACCGTGTGTCGTTCCTGGTACTCGCTCATGTCGATCCGGATCATGTTCTCTTCGCTGTCGAAGAGCGCCTCGGAGAGTGCCTTGGCCAGCTCGGTCTTTCCTACCCCGGTCGGACCGAGGAACACGAACGAGCCGATCGGGCGGCGTGGGTCTTTGATCCCCGCGCGAGCCCGGATGATGGCGTCGGCCACGAGCTGGACTGCCTCGTCCTGGCCCACCACCCGTTCGTGGAGTACCGAGTCGAGACGCAGCAGCTTCTCCCTCTCTCCCTCTTGGAGGCGGCTGACGGGGATGCCGGTCCAACGGGACACGATCCCGGCGATCTCCTCCTCGGTCACCACCTCCCGCAGCAGACGGTGCTGGCCCTGTTCCGTGGCCAGCTTCTCCTCCGCCTCCTTCAGCTTGCTCTCGAGCTCGGGCAGCCGGCCGTGGCGGAGCTGGGCGGCTCGGTCGAGGTCGTAGCTTCTCTCCGCCTCCTCACCCTCTCGGTGCACCCGCTCGATTTCCGCGCGAACTTCCTGGACCTCTCTGAGTACCTGACGCTCCGAGTCCCACTGCCCTCGCATCGCCGCCGCCTCGGTCTTCAGGTCGGCGAGCTCACGACGCAATTCCTCCAGTCGTTTCTTGCTGGAGGCGTCCTTCTCCTTGCTCAGCGCCGCCTCTTCGATCTCGAGACGGGTGACCCGTCGGGTCAGCTCGTCCAACTCGGAAGGCATGGAGTCGATCTCGGTGCGCAGCATGGCGCAGGCCTCGTCCACCAGGTCGATGGCCTTGTCGGGGAGGAATCTGTCGGTGATATAGCGATGGCTCAACACCGCGGCGGCGACGAGGGCGGAGTCTTGGATCTTCACGCCATGAAAGACCTCGAAGCGCTCCCGAAGGCCGCGGAGTATCGAGATGGCGTCCTCCACCGTTGGCTCGTCGACCAGGACGGTCTGGAATCGGCGCTCGAGGGCGGCGTCCTTCTCGATGTGCTTTCGGTACTCGGCCAGTGTGGTGGCGCCGATCATGTGGAGCTCGCCACGGGCGAGCATCGGCTTGAGCATGTTCCCGGCATCCATCGCCCCTTCGGCAGCGCCGGCTCCGACCACGGTGTGCAGCTCGTCGACGAAGAGGAGGATCCGGCCCTCCGCAGCCTTGACCTCGCCGAGGACGGCCTTGAGCCTCTCTTCGAACTCCCCCCGGTACTTAGCCCCGGCGATGAGGGCCCCCATGTCGAGGGCAAAGACGGTCTTGTCCCGCAGTCCTTCGGGCACGTCACCCCGCATGATCCGCTGCGCTAGGCCCTCGACGATGGCAGTCTTGCCCACGCCCGGGTCGCCGATCAGGACCGGGTTGTTCTTGGTCTTCCGGGAGAGGATCTGGATGGCTCGGCGGATTTCGGTGTCACGCCCGATGACCGGGTCGAGCTTGCCGGTCCGGGCGTCGACGACCAGGTCACGGCCATATTTCTCCAAGGCCTCGTATGCCGATTCGGGTGTGGCCGAGGTCACCCGCTGATTGCCCCGGATGGCGGTGAGCGACTCGAGGAAGCGGTCCCGGGTGATCCCCTGCTCGATGAGAGCACGCTTGGCGGCGGTGTCGGCCTCGCCCAAGAAAGCGATGACGAGATGCTCGACCGAGACGTATTCGTCCTTGAGACGGGTCGCCTCTCGCTCCGCTGCGTCGAGAAGCCGGGCCAGACGCTGTGTTACCCGTATCTCACCGGGCGACGCTCCAGAGCCGCTGACAGTTGGCCGCTTGGCGAGCTCAGCCTCCATGTCGGCAACGAGACGGGCCGGATCTCCGCCCGCCTGGGCAATGAGACGTGGCACCAGGCCGTCGGTCTGGGTCAAGAGAGCAAGGAGAAGATGCTCCCCGTCGACCTCGGTGTGGCCGAGGCGGACGGCCAGCGATTGAGCTTCGGAGAGCGCCTGTTGCGATTTCTCGGTGAGTCGATTCAGATCCATGCCGGGCCGAATCCTATTTCATACCTGGGTCTGGGTTTCGGGTAAACCCGATAGGGCGCTGGTGCGTGTTAGGTGAGTGAGCACGACGCAGGAATCGAGGAGACGCGTGCCAACGACGGACATCGGGGCGCTCGACATCGAGCCCTTCGAGAGCTTCTACCGGCGTGAGTACGCCCGAATGGTGGCCATCGCGCGCGGACTCGTCCGGAACGGCTCGGCCGCCGAAGACCTCGCCCAGGAATCGTTCGTGGCCGCCCACAGACATTGGGACCGCGTGTCCGCCTACGACGACCCCGGGGCGTGGGTACGCCGGGTCCTGATCAATCGGGCCACCTCATTTCATCGCAAAGCGGGAGCCGAGGTCCGCGCCCTCACTCGGCTCGGAGGGCGCGCCAATGACGACGCTCTCCCCGAGCTGACACCACCGGCGACCGAGGTGTGGGACGAGGTGCGCCGACTGCCGAGGAGACAGGCCCAGGCCACGGTCCTCTTCTACGTCGACCAACTGACGATCGAGGAGGTAGGCGAGGTGCTGGGAGTGAGCCCGGGTGCGGTGAAGACACATCTGCACCGGGCGAGGTCTCAGCTCGGCCGCAGGCTCGGTGCTTGGTCAGAGGAGGCGCAATGAAGCATCTCGATGATGTGGAGCAGAGACTCGAACGTGCGGCCCAGGAGGTGCGACAGTCGGCGAAACATGCCGTCGCGCCCCCGCTCGAGGGAGCAGCACGTCGACCGGTGCCGCGGGGATGGCTGATGTTCGCCGCCGCCTTCGGAGTAGTCATCCTGGCCTTGGGGACGATCCCCCTGTTCTCGCGCTCCGATGCCCCCGAGCCTCCGGCTGGCTCCACACCGACCACCGCTCCGATTGCGACGACGACCGCCTCCGATCCCGTGACGACTGCCAATCCCACGCCAGTCGCATGCTCAGCCGCAGGGATGGACGTCCCGGCGGATCAGGACGGTCTCCCCGATCGGGTGGCCGAAACCCGGATCGCCATCGCCGAGGCCGCCATCGCGTGCGACTTCGCCACGCTGAAATCACTTGCCTCGCCGGACCTGGTCACCAGTTTCGGCGGTGGCGGATTCGAGAACATCCCGATTTGGGAGGAGGAGGGCACCTATCCCGCCCTGGCCTTGTTGGTGGGTTTGCTCGACACGCCTTATGCCACCCAGGACTACGAAGGGCTCCCGCGGCACTATTACTGGCCGTCGGCATTCGCCTACGACTCCTGGGAGGAGATCCCCCCCGCCGATATGAATGCGCTGCTCACCGTCTATACCCAGGAGGAGCTCGACCAAGCCTCCGCATTCGGCTCTTACGCCCTGTGGCGAATCGGCATCACCGAGGATGGTGAGTGGAGGTTCTTCGTAGCCGGGGACTGATGGGCCGCTGGTAGGTTGGCCGCATGAACTGGGGACGGCTCTTCTTTGGCCTTCTGATCGTGGCTGTGGGCGCGTTGCTGCTCCTGGACAATGCCGGTGTTCTCGATGCATGGGAGATATTCAGCACCTGGTGGCCCGTGATCATCGTGCTCGCCGGGATCCTCACCTTGGCCGCCAACCCACGGCACTGGCCGGTGGGGTTGATCATCATCGCCGTCGGGGTCGCCTTCCTCCTCTCCAACCTCGACATCGTCGACATCGGCAACTTCATCATCCCGGCGGCGATCATCCTCGTCGGCCTTCTCGTCATGTTCGGACGCGGGCTCGGGACTCGAACGGAAGCCGGCGATCGGGTGAACACCTTCAATGTCTTCTCCGGTTCTGAGATCGCCTCCCATTCCAAGCAGTTCCAGGGCGGCAACATCTCGGCGGTGTTCGGGGGGGCGGAGGTCGACCTGAGGGATGCGGTCCCCGTTGCCGGGGCCGAGCTCGATGTCTTCACAGCATTTGGCGGAGTCGAGCTGACCGTGCCAGAGGGTTGGCATGTCGCCACACGAGGACTGCCACTCTTCGGCGCCATCGAAAACGTGACTGCCAAGGAGCAGGTTCCCGCCGACGCCCCAACCCTGGCGGTCAACGCCACCGTGCTGTTCGGCGGGCTCGAAATCAAGCATTGACGACCCGTCTCAGCAGACGGGCCCTCAACCGAACCACGCTCGGTCGCCAGATGCTGCTCGATCGGTCAGGTCGGACCGTCCCCGACGCCTTGGAGTTCCTAGTCGGGCTGCAGGCGCAGAACCCTCATGACCCCTACTACGCCCTCTGGAGCCGTCTCGAAAGGTTCGATCCGGAGGGCCTTTCGAGGATGATCGAGCGCCGCGAGGCACTCCGGGGCGCCCTGATGCGGGCGACGCTCCACGTCTCCACCACACCGGACTTCATCTTCTTGCGCTCCCACCTGCAGTCCACGATGGCCGCCGTCCTCGGTTCGACCTCATTCGCCAAGGACATGAGAGACCTCGATCGGCAGGCGCTGCTCGACCATGGCCGTCAGCTGCTCGAGGAGCAGCCCATGACCCGGGCCGATCTGGCGAAGAGACTCGAGGAGAGGTGGCCAGGCGTGCCCGGCAGCTCCATGGCCCAGGTCGTCACGTATCTGCTCCCGGTGATCCAGGTTCCGCCTCGGGGCCTCTGGGGGCAAACCGGCCCGGCGAGATGGACAACTCTCGACAGCTGGGCCGGAGGAGCATCGTCCGCCCAAGACGACGTCCAGCAGATCGTGCTCCGCTATCTCGCCGCCTTCGGCCCGGCATCGATATCCGACATGCGAGTGTGGTCACGGCTCAATGGGCTCCGGCCGGTCGTCGAGGGGATGCGCGACCGCCTCCAAGTCCTCCATGACGAGGACGGGGCCGAACTTCTCGACGTGGTCGGCGCCCCCGTCTTTGACGAGGCCACCCCCGCACCACCCCGTTTCCTGCCGGAGTACGACAACGTCCTCCTCGGCCACTCCGACCGATCCAGGTTCTTCGAGCCCGGGATCATCCCGCCGGGTTGGGCCGGCAACCTGCTGGTCGACGGCATCTACAGCGGCTGGTGGAAGATCATCAAGAGCGACAAGGCCCGGCAGATCGAAATCCACCTGCAACGCAGGGTGAGCCGCGCAGAGACGAAGGAGGTCGGCGACGAAGCGGATCGGCTCCTCGACTTCGCCCATCCCGAGTCGGCGACTGCGGGAGGTGTTCCTCCACGATGACGCCTGAGAGCCGTTTAGCCTGCTGAACAAACCGCAGCCTCGGGCGACGAAGGAACCCAGCATGACCTCATTCAGCGAGCCACCACTCCTTACGGCGGAGGGACGTCGGCAGCTCCAGGAGCGCGCCCGTCGTCTCGAGGAGGAGACGATTCCCACCCTGGTCGAGGCCATCGAAGAGGAGGACGACGAGATGGCCCCGCGGCTCGAACAAGACCTGGCCCTCCGCGAGCTGGAGCAGCTCAAATATGTGCTGGAAACTGCAGGGAATGTCTATGACCTTCCCGAGGATCCCGGCATCGTGCAGATCGGCGACACCGTGAGAATCCGCACCGAGGATGGCGAGGTGGTACAGCATCTCCTCGTGCACCCGGCCGAAGCCGGGCTCGACACCAACCGCATCTCGTCCGATTCCCCCCTCGCCACCGCGATCCTCGGCCACGAGGTTGGCAAGGAAGTCACCATCGAGGCTCCCAGCGGGCCCTACAGCGGCGACCATCATCGAATCGATGCGCGCCGGCGACTGAGCTGCGGCAGGGTCAGGCCAGGAACCAGGCCAGCTCGTTCAGCCGCGCTTTCCGGCACCACCCGAGGTGTGGCGACGGCCGATCTGAGCGGCACCAGAATCATCTCATCGGCGTGGGAGGCGACCATGGTCCCGTAATCGCCATCGAGGGCGGCCTCGGCGGCCCTTATGCCCATCCGGGTGGCCAGGACCCGGTCGAAGGCGGTCGGGGTGCCACCCTCGTTGCAGGTGACCGAGGATCATGACCCGTGTCTCGTAGCCGGTGCGGGCCTCCAACTCCGCCGCGATCAAGGGCGCGACACCGCCCAGCCGCTCGAAGCCGGTGTGATCGCTTCCCATCGTCACGCGGTCCCCGAGTGGACCGGGCACGCCTTCGGCCACGATGACGATGGAGTAGTCCCGGCCCGACTCGTGGCGGGCGAGCAGCCTGCCGGCGAGACGCTCGAGGTCGTATGCCCGCTCCGGGACCAGAATCGCCTCTGCTCCACCGGCCAGACCGGCGTGGACCGCGATCCAGCCCGACTGCCGGCCCATGACCTCCACCACCATGATCCGGTCGTGGGCCTCCGCAGTGGTGGTGAGCCGGTCGATGGCGTCAGTGACGATCTGAACCGCGGTGTCGAAACCGAACGAGACCTCCGTCCCCTCGATGTCGTTGTCGATGGTCTTCGGCACCCCGACAACGGCCAGACCCTCCTCCCCGAGACGGGCCGCCGTCCGCAGCGACCCGTCGCCACCGATCACGACGACGACATCGATGCCGGTCTCTGCCAGCACCGGCTCGAGCGATTCGAGACCATTCCCGTGCTCATAGGGATCGGTGCGAGAAGTGCCAGGATGGTCCCACCCCGGGTGAGGACCCCACGAACATCGTCCCGGCCCAACGGCCTGACCCGCCCGCCCATCAGGCCCCTGCCAGCCGTCCTCGATCCCCGAGACGACAGCACCACCGGCCACCGCGCGGGCCACCACTCCCCTGATCGCCGCATTGAGACCGGGGCAGTCGCCGCCGGCGGTGAGCACTCCGATGTGGGTCATGGGCGGGATTGTGGTCGGTGCCGATAGTGTTCCGGCGTTCTCGACTGGAGCTGGAGTGGAGGTAGACCGTGCCGGATGAGTTTTTTGCCGATGTCACAGGGCCAATCGGGTTCACAGGGCCCGATTCGGATGACGATCTGGCATTCCGGGTCTACGACCCCGATCGGATGGTCCTGGGCAAGCGAATGGAGGACCAGCTCCGCATCGCGGTCTGTTACTGGCACTCGTTCAACTGGCCGGGCAGCGACGTGTTCGGCGCGGGGACCTTCGACCGACCGTGGCTCGGTGGCACGGGCGACCCGATGGATGCGGCCCGGCACAAAATGGACGCCGCTTTCGAATTTTTCTCCAAGCTGGGAACGCCGTTCTTCTGCTTCCACGACGTCGATATCTCCCCCGAGACCGACACCTTCGCCGGATCTGCCGCCAATCTCGACACCATGGTCGACTATGCCGAGAAGAAGATGGCCGAGACCGGCGTCCGTCTCCTCTGGGGCACTGCCAATCTGTTCTCCCACCCCAGGTACGCCGCCGGAGCATCGACCAATCCCGACCCCGAGATATT
>CAWKEI010000002.1:0-633270 GCA_963848695.1 uncultured Acidobacteriota bacterium | reverse complement strand
CGGTAAAAGCTGCGTGGCTACCACTCTTCGACGATGATGTGATTCTCGTGCTCAGTGGGCACGCGCATACCTATCAGCGATTCGAGGACAACGGGGTGCCCTATGTGGTGACGGGCGGGGGCGGTCGGGATTTGCATGAACTGGACGACTGTCCCAGAGGCCATCCTCCCCGGATCGTTGGTGAAGAGGTTCACAACTTTCTAACCATGACTCAAGAGGAACATGAGCTCACCGTCTCAGCGGTCAGTGAGACGGGAGAGGCAATCGACGCGCTGACGATTCCTCTCGAGCTACGCGACGATGACCCGCCTGCATAACTCGGGCTTCGGCGGCTCTGCCGATCGAACAACTGTCCGGGGCAAGAAACAAGTAAGCCCCAGGCTGACTACCCGGGGCTTTCGGTGTCGGAGAGAGGATTCGAACCTCCACGGGGAGTAATACCCCACCAGGCTCTCAACCAGCCGGATTTCTGCGGTGTCGGAGAGAGGACTCGAACCTCCACGGGGAGTAATACCCCACCAGGCCCTCAACCTGGCGCGTCTACCAATTCCGCCACTCCGACTGAAGCCGGGCGAGTCTACGCCGGTCAGCTGTTCAAGAGGAAGGTCAGGACAAAGGTGCTGATGGCAAACAGAATGCCGACGATCACGGTGAGCCGGTCGAGATTTCGCTCGACGACGGTGCTGCCACCGAGGCTGGAGGTCGACATCCCCCCGCCGAACACGTCGGAGAGGCCGCCACCCTTGCCCGAGTGCAACAGGACCAGTGCCACCACGGCCAGGCAGAGGAGGATGTGGATGACGATTGCGATTGCTTCGACGACAGTCATTGCCTATCTGATGAGGTAGGGAACCACCGGTTGCCCGGGAGTGTGGGGATTGTACCAGCGGTTGGCCGGTTCAACTATCCGGCCTGGCCGGCCACCGCTTCCGCTGCGGCCTTGGCCGCCTCAGGATCTCCCAGGTATCTGCTGGAAAGCGGTGTGAAGTCCTGGTCGAGCTCATAGAGCAAAGGGACACCGGTGGGAATGTTGAGGTCGACGATCTCCTCGTCGCCGATCCCATCGAGATGTTTGACGAGGGCACGGATCGAATTCCCATGAGCGACCACCAACGGACGATGGCCCGCGACCAGGTCGGGCACGATCGAGTCGTGCCAGTAGGGCAGCATCCTGACCACCACGTCCTTCAGACACTCGGTCGCGGGCAGGAGATCGGGAGGGAGGTCCTTGTAGCGAGGGTCATGCCGGGCATGACGTTCGTCTTCGGGATCGAGCGGAGGCGGCGGGACGTCGTAGCTGCGACGCCACAGCAGCACTTGCTCCGGCCCATGCTGCTCGGCCATCTCCTTCTTGTTCAGACCCTGCAATGCGCCGTAATGACGCTCGTTTAGCCGCCAGGACCGTCGGACCGGGAGGTATTGGCGGTCCATTTCCGCCAGCGCCAGTTCGGCGGTGTCGATCGCCCGAACCAGCACCGAGGTATGGAGGATGTCGGGATCGAGGCCCTCTTCGGCGATCAGACGCCCCGACTCACGCGCCTCCTCCTCCCCCTGCTCGGTGAGACCGACATCGGTCCAGCCGGTGAACAAGTTCTCCAGGTTCCAGGTCGACTGACCATGACGCAGCAGGATGAGCCGATAGCTCACACCCAGTACCGCACGATGGCAGCGAAGCTGTCGGGATCGAGCGAGGCCCCGCCGACAAGGGCGCCGTCGACATCGGTCTTCGCCATGAAATCCTTGATGTTGCCCGCGTTCACAGATCCGCCATACAGGATGCGCAGGCCGGCGGCGCCTTCGCTCGAGACCTTGTTTGCGACTGTCTCCCTGATGATCCCGGCCATCAGACCTGCATCGTCCGGCAAGGCGGTCCTTCCGGTGCCAATCGCCCAGATCGGCTCGTAGGCGACTGCAGACGAACTGAGCGCCTCAGGGTCGAGTCGGGCGAGCGACCCCACCAATTGGGAAACCACAACGCTTTCAGCCTCTCCCGCCTCACGCTGGTCCAGGGTCTCGCCGACGCAGACAATGGGGCGCATCCCTGCATCGCTGACAGCCCGGGCCTTCTTTGCCACCATCTCATCGTTCTCGCCAAAGCCCTGACGACGCTCCGAGTGGCCCACGATCACATGACTAACTGAGAGTTTGGCCAGCATCGTGGGTGATATCTCCCCGGTTTGAGCGCCGGATGCCTCCCAATGGGCGTTCTGTGCCCCGAGAACGATGCGCAGCCGATCCGCCTCGATCACGGTCTGCACCGACCGGAGTGCCGTGAACGGCGGCGCCACGACAACTTCCACCCTGTCGTAGTCCCTCGAGTCGAGGCGGTAAGAGAGCTTCTGCACCATCTGGATCGCCTCGAGATGGGTCGCGTTCATCTTCCAGTTGCCGACGATGAGGTCCCTGCGCTCCGTCATCCCGACACTCCTCCGGCCCATTTCTCCAGCACCTTCACGCCGGGCAGCTCCTTGCCCTCGAGAAGCTCGAGGCCGGCTCCTCCGCCGGTGGAGACATGGGAGACCTCCTTCTCGAGGCCGAGCAAGCGAAGTGCGGCAACGGAGTCGCCACCGCCGACCGCGGTGAAAGCGGTCGTTTCGGCGACGGCTCGGGCCATGGCTTCGGTCCCGGACCGGAAGGGCGCCCATTCGAATACGCCCATCGGACCGTTCCAGAACACGGTCTCTGCCGTGCGCACCACCGCTGCGAACAGCTGGTTGGTCTCTCTGCCGACGTCGAGCCCCATCCAGCCCTCCGGGATGTCCTTGATATATACCTCTTTTCGCTCGGCGGTCTCGGCGAACTGATCTCCGATCACGACGTCGGAGGGAAGGATGACCTTCTCCGAATGAGGCCCTTCGAGGAAGCCCTTCACCGTCTCGATCATCTCGGGCTCCACCATCGAGGCTCCGACATCAACCCCTTTTGCAGCCAGCACCGTGAAACACATCCCTCCGCCGATCAGCATCGCATCCACCTTGGGGAGGAGGTTCTCGATGACGCCGAGCTTGTCCGAGACCTTGGCTCCGCCCAGGACCACCACGTAAGGCACTTTCGGATCGACCAGAAAACGGCTCAACGCCTTCAACTCGGCGTCGAGAAGAGGGCCCGCCACCGACTTGATCGACTCGGCCACGCCGACCGTGGAGGCGTGGGCCCGGTGGACCGAGCCGAACGCATCCTGGACGAACAGGGAAAAACCGTCCGCGAGACGGGCGGCCAGCGCGGGGTCGTTCTTGGTCTCACCTGGATCGAATCTGGTGTTCTCCAGGACCCGGATCTGGCCATCACCCTCGAACGCAACTTGCTTGGTCGTCAATCCGGCCATCGCCTCAGCTACCGGGCGCAGCGAAAAGGCGGGATCGGGTCCTTCCGGCCGGCCGAGATGTGAGCAGACGCTCACGCGGGCCCCGGCGTCCACCAGACGCTCCAGGGTGGGGAGGGCAGCGCGAATCCGAAAGTCATCGCTGATCACACCGTCCTCGATCGGGACGTTCAGGTCGGATCGGACGAGCAAGTCGAGATCTTTGACGTCCACGTCGTCGAGAGTCAGATATCGGGGCATCGGTCTCAGTCTTCGGTGACGGCCAGTTCCTCCAGCACACGCCCCAACTTGAGCGGTTCGTGCTGGGGCCAGTCTGCCGTCGAATCGGCGACATCCGCAAAGACGACCCGCCAACCGTGGCGGGCGGCTTCCTCGGCGGCGACTCGAACCGGCTCGTGCCCCTCAGGGACGCCCAGTGGCCCATCGTGCGCAACGACGATGCCCGGACCGGTCACGCCGACATGTTTGGCCATGGCCTCGAGGTGATCAGCCCCGCTCACCCCCAACGTCTCGGCGTCTTGTGTGACCAGATTGAGGATGAAGACGCGCTGCGCTGACGCCCCCATGATCGCCGGGGCGAGCATGTTGACTTTAAGGGCAGAGAGGATCGAGGTGTAGAGGCTGCCCGGTCCCATCACGATCTGATCAGCCGCAGCCACTGCGGCCAGGGCGCGCCTGGTCGCGGTCACATCCCTCGGTTCGATGTGCAACTCGGTGAGATCGCCCGGGGTCTCGGAGATCACCTTCTGGCCGATCACCTCCCTCCCCTCGATCGTGGCGGACAGCGTGATCGGCTCGTCGGCCACCGGGATGACCGATCCGAGGGTGCCAAGCATCCGCTCCGCGGTGAGCACCGCAGATTCGAAATCGCCGAAGAGGTCGGCGAGCCCGGCAAGGATCAGATTGCCCAGCGAGTGCTCGGCAACGTCGCCGCTGGTGAAGCGATGGGAGAACAACTCCGACCACAGCGACGGTTCCGGCGTCAGGGCGAGGAGACAGCGCCGGACATCACCGGGAGGAGGGATTCCCAGCCCACTGAGGCGGCCCGACGACCCGCCATCGTCTCCGACTGCCACCAGCGCCGAGATGTGCCCGGCATAACACTGGATCGCCTCGAGGGCGGCGGCCTGTCCATGTCCGCCGCCAAGTGCGACGACGGTTGGGCCCTCTGGATCGAGCAGAAGCGGGGCCAGAGCGGTCTCGGCCTGAGTCTCCGTCCTCACCGTTCGATGTCACGATGGCGAACGCTGGCGGTGAACCCGTGCTGCGCCAGGCGGCGGCCAAGTTCCTCGGCGATCGCGACTGATCGGTGATGCCCGCCCGTGCAGCCGATACCCACTGAGAGGTAGGACTTCCCCTCTGCTTCGAAGTGCGGAATCAGAAAGGCGAGCATGTCGTCGGCCCGATCTACGAACTCCTTCGCCGCGTCTTCGTTCATGACGTATTCGGCGACCCGCTCGTCGGTGCCGCGGAGAGGGCGCAACTCGGGTACCCAGTGAGGGTTGGGGAGGAACCTGACATCGAAGAGCAGATCGATGTCACGTGGTGTCCCATTCTTGAAGCCGAAAGACCGGATCGAGACTCGCATCGGACGCGCCATCTCCTCCTCGCTGAACTGGGCGGTGAGACGGTCGCGCAGCTCGTGGATGTTCAGGGCAGAGGTGTCAACGATGACATCGGCCTCCTCCCGGAGATCGGCGAGAAGCTCACGCTCGGCGGTGATCGATTCCGAGATCGTGGAAAGGCCCAGTGGATGCGGCCGCTTGTTCTCCTCGTACCTGGTGACGATGGCGTCGTCATCGGCGTCGAGGAACACCACCCTGGTCAGGACACCTTCACGACTGAGCTCTTTCACCGCATCCCGCAGCTCCTGGATGGGCAGCCCACCACGGGAGTCGATGACCACCGCGAGATGCTTGTGACGCTCGGGGATGTCGTGGGACTGCGCCGCCGGGACCAGCAGCCTGGGCGGCAGATTGTCGATCACGGTGTAGCCGAGGTCCTCCAGGACCTTGGCTGCCGAAGAGCGACCGGCACCCGACATGCCGGTGACCACGAGAACGTGAGGGTGATCGGTTGCGGGATGCTCCATCGGTGCTCTCGATCAGCTGTGCAAGGCAGCGTACAGATCGTCGGCCACGTTCCTCGGCACCACCTCGGCCAGCGATTCCGCCCCCATCTCCCTCATCTTCTTCAATGATCCGAAGCGCCTCAAGAGATCCTTCTTCCGCTTGGGGCCGATGCCGGGGACCTCGTCCAAAATCGAGTCGATCATCGACTTCGACCGGAGCTGGCGGTGATAGGTGATGGCGAATCGATGCGCCTCATCCCGGACCTGTTGCAGGAGGTAGAGGGCCTCGGCATCCCTGGGGATCCGGATCGGCTCTGGCTTCCCGGGGAGATAGACCTCTTCCATCCGCTTGGCCAACCCGATGGCCGGTATGTCGAGGTCGAGCTCGTCGAGCACCTTCACCGCCCGGCCCAGCTGACCCGCTCCACCATCCACCAGCACCAGTGAAGGCGGGTAGGAGAACCGACCCTGCTCGGCGACATCGCGATCGCGCTCAGCCAGGAAGGCGCGAAAGCGGCGGCGGATGGTCTCCTCCATCGCGGCGAAGTCATCCTGTCCTTGCAACGTCCGCATCTTGAAACGCCGATAGTCCGATCTCTTGGGGATCCCATCTTCGAGCACCACCATCGACGAGACCGTGTTGGTCCCCTGCAATGTCGAGATGTCGAAGGCTTCGATGCGAAGCGGCGGCTCGGGGAGGTCGAGGACCTCCTGCAGCGATCGGAGTGCCTTCGCCCGCGCGTTGTGGTCCTGACTGCGCTTGAGCCGGTGCCGGGCAAAGGCTTCGGCAGCATTGGTTGCGGTCGTCTCCATGAGCCGCCGCTTTGATCCGCGGGTGGGCACCCTCAGACTCACCTTGGTCCCCCGCCGTTGCGCGAGCCATTCCTGGATCAGCTCTTGCTCGGCAGGCTCGATCTCCACCAAGACCTGACGAGGCGGATCATCCTCCCCGTACAACTGCCGGATGACACGCCCCATGAGCTCGGCATCGGTGAGCTCCTCCACCCGGTCTACCACCGTGCCCAGACGCCCTACGAGTCGTCCCCGCCTCACGTGGAGGATCTGGAACGCCGATTCCAGGTCGTCGCCGTGAAAGGCGATGAGGTCGAAATCCTCGGGACGCTCGCTGACCACCTCCTGTCGGAGCAGGGCACGCCGGACGTCATCCATCCGATCACGATGGCGGGCGGCGAGCTCGAACTCCTGACGCTCTGATGCCCCCCACATCCGTGCCTCGAGGTCGGTGAGCACCTGTTCGGTGTCCCCCCGGAGGAAGGCGGCCAGACCATCCACCATCTGCTCGTAGTCCTCCGGGATCACCGCATCGATACAGGGACCCGAGCATTTCTCGATGTGGTAGAGGAGACATGGCCGGCCCTGCGCCCGCTGGCGTTCGAAGAACGAGTCGGTGCAGGTCCGCACAGGGAAGGTTCGCAACAGTTGGTCCAGGGTCTTGCGGATGGCATAGGTATGGGCGTAGGGGCCGAAGTACTCGTTGCCCTTTCGCTTTGCTCCCCGCATCACCCGGGCCCGGGGCCACTCATCGCTCCTGGTGATGGCCAGATATGGGTACGACTTGTCGTCGACCAGTTTGATGTTGAATCGGGGACGATGTCTCTTGATCAGGGAGAACTCGAGCATCAGGGCGGCGACCTCGGACTCGGTGATGATCCACTCGACCGCCTGCGCGTTGTCGACCATGGCCTGAGTTCGGGGGTGGAGGCCCACCCCGAAATACGACGACACCCGGCTCCGCAGGCTCTTCGCCTTACCGACGTAGGTCACCTTTCCGTGCTTGTCCCGGAAGAGATAGGCGCCCGGTTGGTTCGGTATCTCCGATGGTTTTGGTCGTTCGAACACGCCTTCTCAGGGTAGGAGGCGCCATCGGCAAGCCAGGAGTCTCGGGATCCCTGCCTGGTCGACCAATTCGTGATGAGGCGCCTCGACCATCCTCTCCAGGGACCAACCGGCAGCTGCCGCGGCTTCGAGGAGACTGCCCGTGGTCCGATGATGGAATTGGACCCTGTGATCGCCAGCAGGCTCCGAGAGGGTGCCAGGTGAGAAGTACTCTCCCGACCTCCACAGGGTCTCGCCATCGTCGGCCGCAATCGGAGTCGCCCCCAGCGGGGTCCAGATCGGGTGGTTCATCACCAAGGCCAGAGCCCCTCCGGTCTTAACCACTCGAGCCGCCTCCGCGAGCAGACGGTCGTGGTCCTCGATGTGCTCGAGCACGAGCACGCAGTAGGCGCCCTCGTAGGAGTCATCCCGGAGAAAGCCGAGATCGGGGAGCATGCCGATGACGGTCGGCCCGGCAGATGAGGCTCGGCGGGCGAGACCGGGGTTCAGTTCTACTCCGTGCGCGGAGATCCCGGTGTGCGACAAAGTTCGCATGACTCGGCCTTCGCCACATCCCAGGTCGAGATAATTCGAACCGGTTTGGGGTTGCAGTACCTCGAGGAGCATCGGGGTGACCACGGCCTCATAGGCGGGGTCGCTTTCGATCTCGGAGAGCCACCACTCGGTGAGCTCAGACCATGACATCGGCCGAATTGTGCCCGTTTGGGCGATGCCTCAGTACCCGAGGACTTCCTTGAACCAGGGCAGGGTCCGGCCCAGCCCTTCTCGCAGCGAGATCTGAGCCTTCCAGCCCAGGACGCTGCTCGGCCAGGGCCGTGTCGGGCCGGCGCACCATCGGGTCGTCGGTAGGCCTGGGGCGGACTTCGATCCCCGGGTGATTGCCGACGACGTCCTGGACGGTCTCGGCGAGCTCGAGCATCGTCACCTCTTCGGGGTTGCCGATGTTGACCGGCCCGGTCTCGTCGGAGAGAAGTAGTCGCAGGATTCCCTCGACCTCATCGTCGACGTAGCAGAGGGACCGAGTCTGTGACCCGTCGCCGAACACCGGCAGGGGCCGGTTTTCCAGCGCGGCCTTGAAGAAGGCGGGCACTGCCCGGCCGTCGTCCGGCCTCATCCGTGGACCGTAGGTGTTGAAGATCCGGACGATCCTGGTGTCGACGCCGTGCTCGCGGTTGTAGGCCAGGGTGAGGGCCTCGGCGAATCGCTTCGCTTCGTCATAGACACCGCGGGGCCCGATCGGGTTCACGTTGCCCCAGTAGGTCTCCGGTTGGGGGTTCACCAAGGGGTCTCCGTAGACCTCCGATGTAGAGGCGAGGAAGAACCTCGCTCCCTTGTCGTAGGCCAGCCCGAGGCCCTTGTGGGTGCCGAACGCCCCGACCTTGAGAGTGTGGATCGGCCACTTCAGGTAGTCGACCGGCGAGGCGGGTGAGGCGAAGTTCAACACGTAGTCCACATCGCCCTGGATGTGGAGATAGTCGGTGACGTCGTAGTCGATGAGGCGGAACCTCCGGTCCCCCATCAGATGGGCCACGTTCTGAGCGCGGCCGGTGATCAAGTTGTCGATGCAGGTGACCTTCGCCCCGGAATAGACGAGCCAGGTGCACACGTGCGATCCGAGGAAGCCGGCGCCCCCCATGACCACAGCGTGTTTGCCCTCCAGCTCCCTGAAGCCACCGAACGCCGAGCGGCGCATGTCGAACACGTCTGAACCCTCCAAAGCGGTTTCAGGCTATATCGGCAGACTGACCAACGAGTTGACAGGGAAGGTGTCAGCCCCCGACCAATTCCCTGAGGAACTTGCCGGTATAGCTCTCTCCCACCTGTGCCACCTCTTCAGGAGTGCCGATGGCGATGATGCGGCCCCCACCGCTTCCCCCCTCCGGCCCGAGATCTATCACGTGGTCGACCGACTTGATCACGTCCAGGTTGTGCTCGATCACCACCACGGTGTTTCCGGCATCGACGAGACGCTGCAGGACCTGGAGCAGCTTGCGGATGTCCTCGAAATGCAGCCCGGTGGTGGGCTCGTCGAGGATGTAGAAGGTCCGTCCCGTCGACTTCCGGCCCAGCTCCGATGACAGTTTGATTCGCTGCGCCTCGCCACCGGAGAGAGTGGTGGCGGGCTGGCCCAGCCGCACATAGCCGAGACCGACGTCGTAAAGAGTCTGGAGGATCCTCACGATCTTGGGCTGATTCTCGAAGAATCCGAGCGCCTCCTCCACGGACATCTCGAGCACGTCGGAGATGTTGTGGCCCTTCCACAGGATCTCCAGGGTCTCCCGGTTGTATCGCCTTCCTCCACACACCTCACAGGGAACGTAGACGTCGGGCAGGAAGTGCATCTCGATCTTGATGGTCCCGTCACCGGCACACGCCTCACAACGCCCTCCTTTGACGTTGAAGGAGAAGCGGCCCGGCTGGTAGCCGCGCGCCCTTGCCTCGGGGGTTTGGGCGAACAAGGCCCTGATCTGGTCGAACAGCTTGGTGTAGGTGGCAGGGTTGGAGCGCGGCGTGCGACCGATCGGGGATTGATCGATGTCGATCACCTTGTCGATTTGCTCGATCCCCTCCACTTTCTTGTGTCGTCCGGGCACGACCCGGGCCCGATTGACCCGGTTGGCCAACGTCTTCCACAAGATCTCCTCGATCAGTGTGGACTTCCCCGAACCAGAGACCCCGGTGACCGCGGTGAAGATCCCGAGAGGGAACTCGACGTCGATGCCCTGCAGGTTGTTCTCGGTGGCGCCCCGGATCGTGATCGCCTCTCCGTTGCCCTGTCGTCTGATGAATGGGACCGGGATCTGGCGGCGCCCCGCCAGATAGTCGCCGGTGATCGACTCTGGCTGGCCCATGATCTCGGCGAGCTCACCCTCGGCCACGACATGTCCACCGTGCTCCCCGGCTCCCGGCCCGATGTCGACGATGTGGTCTGCCACCCGGATCGTGTCCTCGTCGTGTTCGACGACGATCAAGGTGTTGCCGAGGTCGCGAAGACGAAGCAGGGTCTCCATCAGCCGCTGATTGTCCCTTTGGTGGAGACCGATCGAGGGCTCGTCGAGGATGTAGAGCACCCCCACCAGACCGGAGCCGATCTGGGTGGCGAGACGGATCCGCTGAGCCTCTCCCCCGGCCAGCGTTGCGGCCGAGCGGCTGAGTGTCAGATAGTCCAGCCCGACGTCGAGCAAGAACTGGATCCTCGCCTTGACTTCCTTGAGAACCCTCTCGGCGATGGTTCGTTCCCGGTCGGTGAGCTTCAGGTCTTCGAAGAACTCCTTGGCGAGGCCGAGGCTGAGGTCCGACACCTGAGCGATGTTGCGATCGGCGATGGTGACCGCGAGCGAGATCGGGTTCAGTCTGCCCCCGTTACAGGCTTCGCAGGGGACCTCCGCCATGTACTCCTGGTAGTACTCCCGGGCCGACTCGCTCTCGGCAGACTCGTGACGGCGGTTGAGGAACGGGATCGCCCCCTCGAACGTGGCCTGCCACTGGCGTTTTCTCCCGAACCGATTGGTGTACTTGATTGTGATCTTGTCCTCGCCGGTCCCATAGAGGATCTTCTGTTGGAGCGCCTCCGGCAGGTCCTGCCACGGCGTGTCCATCGAGAACCCGAACACCTCACCGAGGCCGGTGAGCAGTCGGTGGTAGTAGCGCATGCGGTTGGAGGACCACATCGGGATCACGCCCTCTCCGAGCGAGAGCCCCGGGTCGGCTATCACCAACTCCGGGTCCACCTGATAGCGGGTGCCGATACCCGAGCACACCGTGCATGCCCCGTAAGGACTGTTGAACGAGAAATTGCGAGGCTGGAGGTCTTCGAAGGACAGCCCGCACTTCGGGCAGGACAGGTGCTGGGAGAAGGTGAGGGTGAGCCCATCCACGATCTCGATGTCCGCGGTGCCTTCGGTGAGGGTGAGCGCCGTCTCCAGGGATTGGGTGAGCCTTTGCTCCATCCCCTCCTTGCGAACGAGGCGGTCCACGACGACCTCGATCGTGTGCTGGTGGTACCGGTCGAGCTTGATCTCCTCGGTCAGCTCCCTGACTTCCCCATCCACGCGGGCCCGGGCAAAGCCTTGTTTGGCCAGATCGGCGATCAGTCCCTCGTATTCACCTTTCCGGCCCCGCACCACCGGCGCCAGGACCTGGAATCGGGTCCCCTCGGGCAATTCGAGGATCCGGTCGACGATCTGCTGAGGTGTCTGGCGCTCCACCGGAGTGCCGTCATTGGGGCAGTGGGCGATGCCAATCCGTGCGTAGAGAAGTCTCAGATAGTCGTGGACCTCTGTGACCGTGCCGACGGTGGAGCGGGGGTTGCGGGACGCAGTCTTCTGGTCGATCGAGATCGCCGGTGACAACCCCTCGATGAAGTCGACATCGGGCTTGTCCATCTGCCCGAGGAACTGGCGAGCGTAGGCAGAGAGCGACTCGACATAGCGGCGCTGCCCCTCGGCGTAGATGGTGTCGAAGGCCAGTGATGACTTCCCCGACCCCGAAAGACCGGTGAAGACGATGAGTTTGTTGCGGGGCAGCTCGACCGTGAGGTTCTTCAGATTGTGCTCACGGGCGCCCCTGATCAGAATCGAGTCGTTGGACACGGTCCGCCCTGGTGCCGTTGGTTACGCCGTTTAGTTACGACAGTGTAATCCAGGTTCGCAGCGAACACATGTTCGTCCGCCTGCACTGATTCAGCCCTCCAGAACTAGGAAATCCTGCCGATTTATCAAAGGATGCACCTCACCCCTTCCACGCGCGGGCGTCGCAAGATCTGGATCGTCCTTCCCGCCTACAACGAAGAGCGAGACCTGCCGGCGCTCCTCCAACGAATCGAAGAGGCTACGGAAGAAGCAGGGTTGCATTTCGAAATCCTGATCGTCGACGATGGCTCCACCGACGCCACTGCCGAGGTCGCTGGGATCTGGGCCAACAAGCTTCCCCTCCAGGTGATGACCCACGGCCACAACCAAGGCTTGGGGGCGACCTTGCGAGATGGCGTCCAGTGGGCTTGCCAACTTGCCCAGGCCAGCGATGTCATCGTCACCCTCGACTCGGACAACACCCATACCCCGGAACTGATTCTGCGCATGGTCCGCATGGTTCGCGAAGGCCATGACGTAGTGGTTGCCTCCCGTTTCATGAGAGGCAGCAGAGTGCGGGGAGTCCCGTTTGGCCGCAGAGTCCTGAGCCGGCTAGCCGGGACGTTGTTCAAGGTCGTTTTCCCGATCCCCGGGATTCGGGACTACACCAGCGGCTATCGGGCCTACCGCGCCGGGCTGCTCCAAGACGTGATCACGAAAGATCCGAGGTTCTTCGATCAGGACGGCTTTCAGGTAATGGTCGACATCTTGCTCAAGCTCCGACGGAATCGAGATCTCATCTTCGGCGAGGCGCCGTTGATTCTCAGATATGATCTGAAAGAGGGCGCGAGCAAAATGGATGTCGTGGACACCACCACTTCGACTCTTCGATTGATGCTCAAGAGGCGCTTTGAGTAGGTCGAGCGGGATCGAATCGCTCCCTGACTATTTCGACACCGAATACCGGGACTACGAAAGACAGAACCCGGCTCGGAAACTCGATCACTATCTCGACGTCATCGATCGGCATGCGGGTCATCCGGGAGACCTACTCGATATCGGGTGCGGACGGGGCGCCTTTCTGGACCGTGTGGCCTTCCGCCACCTCGATTGGTTGATCCACGGAACCGACATCAACGCCCAAGGTCTCGAAGCAACTCAGGCCCGGGTCCCGCAGGCGCACCTCACGTTGTCAGGTGCGGATCTCCAATCCCATCCAGATGGCTCCCTTGGCGTGATCACCGCCTGGGATGTCGTCGAACACGTCGACTCGTTAGAGAACGTCGCCTCCGCAGTGAAGGGAATGCTCCGCCCCAACGGGGTCTTCGGCTTCGTGGTGCCGGTCTATGACGGACCACTGGGCTTTGTAGTGGGCTGGTTGGACCACGATCCCACCCACGTGCACAAAGAAGGACGGGACTTCTGGCTCGAATGGGCGCGGAAGCACTTCGAAGTCCTGGAATGGCACGGGATCTTCCGCTACCTGATTGGTGGCCATTACATACACCTTCCAACCCGTCGGTTACGAAGACAAGCGACCGCCATCCTCGTGGTGTGTCGTCGACCTCCCCACATCTGACACACGCTTGTTGGACAAATCACCTATTGCCTTCAGGGTGGTACTGCGATGAGTCTCCGCCGTGAGGCGATCAAATCGAGTATGCCCTCGAGCCCCCAAACGATGGCGAACGGGACCACCAGGATTCCCCAATAGGGCCGATCGATGATCACTCCGACAAGGGGCAACGCGAGTAAAGATGCCTCGAGGAACCAACGATGGCCGATGGTGTGCCAAACGGCGAAAATCCACAGAACTGACCCGATCACGGCTCCGGCCGGTAGACCGAATCCCATCATTTCGACGATCGTCCGAGGAAGGTCGACATTGTCAATGATCGGATTCTGTACGGCATTCGGGTCGATGTGCGGGATGACTAGAGCCACGTGCCCGGCGTAGGCGAGGGCGGCCAGTCCGAATGCGGTGAACCATGGCGCCTTTGGAACACGGCCGAGAAGGGCCAGACCCACGCCAACGAGGAGAAACGGAGCAGCGAGCTCTCTGATCAGGACCGCCACCAATGCGAGACCAGCGGCGAGCCACCAACGCTCTCGGCGCGCCATGAGAACAGCTCCGAACAACGGAGGAACCGCCCACAATTCGGTGGTCATGAACTGGGCTGTCCAACGACCGCCCTCGACCAGCATGCCGATCGAGAGGAGGTAGACGACTACCAGCACTCCAAGCACCGGACGAGTCAAGAATCGCGAAGCCGCTATCCCTGCAAGCCCCGCCAAACCGACGAACAGCCACCACACGTACTGGTCGTTGGGGAGCAGATGCCAAGCGAAAAAGGTGGTGGGCAGCCTAAAGCCCCGGATCGTCTCGGTCACGCCTGCCCGAGTTGGCCCGTAGACGATGTCCAAGGCCGCGTCGTACGAGGCGTAGTAGTCACCGCCCTCTCGCATCGATTGCACTGTGATGCGGAAGAGGCCATGGTCGATCATCTCCGCATCGGCTTTGACCGGCGCCAACCAAAGGTAGAAGGCACATATGAGGATGATGCTGATGGCCGTCACCACCTCCATCTCCCGTCGGCCAAACCGCGGGTCGCGCCCGGGCTGACGTCAGGTTTCACGGGGTGTTCTCGGCTTAGCGATCGATGGGGTGTTTCCCTGAAATTTGTCGCCAACCAGAGCGAGCAATACGAAAGCAGTCAGCAATGGGGCGACGCCTCTCGTTATGTCGAAGTAGCTGTGCCACACCGGTTCGGTCAGCACCAGGGCGAGCGGCACAAAGCTGAGAAATGCCCAGCCGACCAGGTTGTCCTGCAGCACCGCGCGGCGAGCGAATAGCACGAGGACGAGGAACACCGAGATACCGACCGCCAGATCGACAGGATCGTTGATCCACGATGAGAACGCCTGGACGAATCCAACAAATGGAAGCCCAATCTCCTTGACTTCGACCAGCCCGGAATCGACATTTATCCGCAGCCGCAGATAAGACCCCCATGCGATCACTGCTGCGACAGGTACCGCTGCAGTTATCACGGCCTGTCGCTTCTCCCCACGTCTCCAGAAGTAGAAGGCCGCTCCTGCTGCCACCGCCAGCATCACCTCACGGGATAGGGCGGCCAAAGTGAGCCAGGCGACGCCCGCCCACATACGACCCCGCATGAACAAAGCCACGGCACCGAATGCCGCGGCGCCGGCGACGATCCCGGCACCACCAATGTCGAGTTCGCTGACGAAGCCGAGATTGAGCAGAAAGGCCAGACCCAACCACGCCGACCCACCCATTATCTCAGCGATCGAGGCAACCGCCCAGGACCCGAAACCCATCGCGACCAGGTTGAGGAGCAGCATTCCCCATACGATCATTTCGGGCCCGAAAAGCCCAAAGCCGCCCGCAACTGTGGGATAGAGCATGCGTTGATAGCGGTACAGAGGGCGATCGAGAAGGTAGGCGTTTTCTTCGGGGTCGAGAAGCCAAGGGTCGTTGGCCTGAACAAAGAAGAATCGCCCGTCGTGACCGAGGTCTGATCGCAATCGCACCTCGCCGAGGTGTTCTTCCGCATAGGCGCGGATTTCAGTGGCATCCTCGCCAAAGGCGACGAAATGCGTCGGGTCCCAATCGAATTTCGCCAACTGACTGACAGCAAATATGGATGCGAGAATGAACGCGATCACCCCGACCAACTTTGGCGTGATGGACCCTGTCCGCTCGGCGGGTTCCACAGAATCCGTCACGGAACGCGTGCGACCGCGAGCCCAGCCAGTTCTCCCGCCTGCCCTGTCGACGATCCCTGCCCGAGAAAGGAGAGCGTGGTCAAACTGATCTGGCCGCTTCGTCCATCGGGCTTGGTTCGATCCCGCGCCGATCTCTCGACGTGGCAAGCACGATGAGGATGTAAGTCGTGAGCACCGGGGCGAGAGCCCGGGCTGAGTCGAAGTATCGGGCCCAGACAGGTTCGCTGAGAATCACGGCGAGCACCGCGAATCCTGCGACCGCCCAGCTAAGTGGCGAAGGGCTTCTTATTGCGCGCACTGCGATCGCTATGGAAGTGAAGAGGAGGACGCACCCGACCAGCGCATCCGGCAACGAGTTCGGGGTCGACATCCAGCCGCCGAACGCCTGGATGAATCCCTGGAGCGGCAGCCCGATCGCCTGCGTGTCCTGGGAGATGCCGTCTGCCAGCCTCCAATGAACATAGACCCACCAGGTAGCCACCGCGGCGAATGGCATCAGCAACACCAAGGGCAAGCGCGATCGTTTCTTGTACCAGAACCAGGCGAGACCAATAGCAGCGAGAATCATCGTCTCCCGAGTCAATGCGGCCGCGGTGAGGGCGACTGCTGTGGCGGCGGGCCGACCTCTGATGGCGAACAGGATGGCGGTCATCAGCGCGGTCATCGCCAGGATTTCTGCGCTGTCGATTGTCAGTGTCACCAACAATCCCAAATTGAAGAGGAACGCCAAGCCCAGCCATGGTGAGCGACCCAACTCGACGGCAACCATCGCGGTCACCGCCGTCCCCAAACCCATCGCTAGCACGTTGATCAGGATCAGGCCCCAAGCCGTTTCCGTCGGACCGAGAAGGCCACCGACACCGGCGATGGTCGGATACAGCATCCTTTGAGCTCGGTACGTCGGTCGATCCAGGTACACCGCGTGAACTTCTGGCTCCAAATAAAACGGATCCATCGCCTGGGAGAAGTAGAACTTCCCATCATGTCCCGCCTCCGGCGTGAGGACAAGCGGGCCCAGAAGATCCACCGCATAGTCATTCTGCTCCGTGAACAGCTCACCGAACTTGATTGTCGTAGTCGGATTCCAGTCGAACTCGGCGAGGAGCCGGCCAACGAAGAAGCAGCTCACGACCACGCCCATGATCCCGAGCAGGACGATCTTGGATCGTTGCGTCATGGGGCCCTCTCCTGCAGCCCGGTCTCCACGGCGACGTAGTGCTTCCCGCAATGAGAGCAGCTCAAATCTGTGACGAGCTTGTGCCCGCAGTCGCAGACCCAACCCGCCTGTTTGGCAGGATTGCCGTAGACCAGGGCGTGATCCGGGACGTTTCTCGTCACGACCGAGCCGGCGCCGATCATCGCATTGAAGCCGACCCTGATCCCCGACACGATCGTGCTGTTTGCCCCGATGCTCACCCGGTCTGCTATCTCGGTCTTTTCCCAGTCCTCCGGATATGTCTGATAGGCAGCGCGAGGCGCCACGACATTCGTGAATACGGCGTTCGGGCCGACGAAGACGTCATCGCCAATCGTCACGCCATGCCAGATGAGGGAATTGTTCTTCACCGTCACCCGGTCCCCCAACGTGGCTCCCCCTTCGATGAAGGCGTGATCGCCGATCTTGCAGTCCTCTCCAATCACCGCCCCGTCGAGGATGTGGGCGAACGCCCACACCCGGGTACCGGGTCCGACTTGGGAGGACTCGACCAGCGCGGTCGGATGAACGAACACCTCCTGCGAAGCCATCAGCCGTTCGCGGAGTCCAGGGCCCTGTGGAGGCTCTCCACCACCGCTTCCTGTTGTTCGGCCGAGATCCCGGGGAACAACGGCAGGGAGAGCATCTCGGCGGCAGCGGCCTCGGTCTCCGGGAAGTCACCGGAGACGTGACCGAGGAACGAAAGGGCACCCTGCAGGTGCATTGGGATCGGATAGTGCACACCCACACCGATGTCGTCATCATGCATCGACGCGGCGACTCGATCCCGCTGTGGCACACGAACCACATAGAGGTGCCAGACAGGCTCGTTGCCGGCTAGCACCTGCGGCGGCTGAAGCCGTCCATTCTCGACCAGCAATTCGTTGTAGCGCTCGGCAGCGGCACGCCTTTGCTTGTTCCAATCAGCGAGACGGCCCAGTTTCGCCTTGAGGACGACAGCCTGAACTGTGTCCAATCGGGAGTTGAAGCCCAAGACTGGGTGGTGGTACTTCTGGGGCGAGCCCCAGTTGCCCAGATTGCGCACGAGTTGAGCCAGTTCGTCGTCGTCGGTCAGGACAGCCCCTGCGTCCCCGTAGGCGCCGATGTTCTTGCCCGGATAGAAGCTCGTCGCGGCGATCTTTCCCAGAGAGCCGGAGGGCTTGCCCAGGCGAAGCGCACCCTGAGATTGGGCGCCGTCCTCGATGATTGGCACGCCACCGACGACCTCGGCCAACTGCTCCACCGGTGCGGTCTGGCCGAACAGGTGAACCGGCATGACTGCCTTGACCTTTGGCGTCATCGCTCGCTCGACTGCCTCTACATCGATCAGGTAGGTGGCGGGGTCGCAATCGACCAACTTGACGTCCACACCCGCCCGGATCACGCCCAACGCGCTCGCGATGAAGCTGTTGGCCGGCACTATGACCTCGTCCCCGGGCCCGAGGCCCAAGCCGCGCACCGCCATCTCGAGGGCGTCTGTCCCACTGGCCACACCGACGCAATTCGCCACATGGCAGAAGGCGGCGAACTCCTCCTCGAACTGGCGCACCTGCGGTCCCTGGATGAAGGCGGTGGCGGCGAAGACCTCCTCGAGGCCGGCCGTGACTTCTTCGGCGATCTCCTGGTGCTGCCAGGCAAGGTCGACAAGGGGAATCTTCATCTGACTCTCTCCACGTCCTGCTGAGCCCCGTTTTCGGCGATGGAGCGATCGATCGCTTCGAGGACCGCAACGACCTCGGTCCCGGCCCAGCCGTCCGACAAACTGCCCTCTCCACCGCGGATGCGAGCGAGAAACTCGTCGCATTCGGCACGAAGAGGCTCACCTGTGGTCACGTGCGGAATACGCACCTCCCCCTCCCGTACCTGGGATCGGAATCCGGCGAATGTGTCCGTGATCTCCGAGGAGGCTCCGACGACGCCTTTGTCATAGAGACGCAGCGGCTCATTGAGGTCCATGTCGTCGACGGTCAGCATCCGATCGGCGCCCACGACCGAGATAAGCCGCCGCTTGCGTGGGTTCAGCCAGGAGGCCTCGATGTTGACCATCACGTCGTTGGGATACCTAAGGGTTGCGAAGACGACGTCGTGGACCCCGGGATTGAGCCAGGCCCCACCCGATGCCGACACCGAATCGGGGGATCCGCCCAACCAGTAGTTGGCGATGGAGACATCGTGGCTGGCAAGGTCCCAGGCGGCGTTCACATCTACGCGAACGGGTCCCAGGTTGGTCCGGGTCATCGACACATACTTGACCGAGCCCACCTCGCCGTCGTCGATGTACTGCTTGGCGGCTCGGATCGCCGGGTTGAAGAGGAACACGTGGCCGACCATCAGGACGCGATCTTGGGCCTCGGCGAGTTTGCTCAACGAGATGGCCTCGGCAAGGGAGTTCGTGATGGGCTTCTCGACGAGCACATGCTTGTTCGCCTCGAGGGCCTGCTCAACGAGCTGATAGTGCGTGGAAGTCGGCGTGGCGATCACGACTGCATCCACGCGATCGTCGGCGAGCGCATCGTCGAAGTCCGAACTGACCGAAACTGATGGGAAACGCTCCCCTATCGCCTTGCGTCTCTTCTCATCCTGATCGATCACCCAGAGCGTGTGACTCGAAAGGTGATCGTTGAAATTCCGCACCAGGTGGGGGCCCCAATGACCGACGCCAACCACGGCTACTCCCAGCATCATCTCGCAATCACACTCCAGACGTCATTTCTTGATCCCGAGGCCGAGAAGGATCAGCGGCCGGAGAATCGACCACCATCCAACTATCGGCTTCATTTTCGTCTGCCCAAGTTCTTTCGGCGGGTACCGCTTGGTCACTCCGACCTCGGTCACCTGATAGCCGAGTTTCGCCGCCTTGTAGAGCAGATAGACCTCTAGCTCGTACTCATCCAACCACTCCTGGTCGAGCCCCAGGCGCGGATCATCGAGCATCGAGGTGCGAGCCGCCCGGAACCCATTGGTGGTATCGGTCAGGTCGGCCGTCGAGATGAGTCGAAACAGGAAGGGATGCAACCTCGTGGCGAACTTGCGATAGAGCGGCATCTCACCGAAGTCGTTTGAATCGGAGAGCCAGCGCGAGCCTTGGACGAGGTCAGCTCTCCCCTCGACAATCGGATCGAGCAGGAGTGGTATCTCCTCGGGTGAGTCCTTGTTGTTCCCCGCCATGACCACGGCCACGTCGTACCCGTGATCGATCGCATAGCGATACCCCGTGCGGATCGCCGTTCCTACCCCCAGGGTCTCACCCAGCTCGACGACGGTAGCGCCGAGCTCGCGGGCGACCTGTTGCGATCCATCGGTGGAGCCGTCGTCGACGATCAGCACCTCATCGACGACGTCTCGAGGGACCCGAGTTATGACAGCGGCGATTTTCTCCCGCTCGTCCAATACGGGTGCCATGGCCAGAACGCGCATTCCCTCATACATGTGACGCCTTCTTCATTGACGATTCTCGGCGCTTATGCCCGGCGAATTCGACACCAAGGCACCCCGGGTGCGATGGCTTGGGAGCAGCCGCTGCCGCCACTTGCTCCTGAGAATCGGACTCTCGATCCAAGTCCATGACATCCAGGCGATGCCGATCGCCAGTCCAACGGCGACCAGCCGTGTGGCCTTGGACTCGGCGAGCACAGGAATCAGGAGTAATGGTGCATGCCATAGGTAGAGCGCATAGGAGATCCCACCGAACCAGCGAATCAACCTGCCTCCGAGGAAGGCGGGGCTTTTCTCGACAGCTGCCAGAATGCACACTGCGCTCACCAACGCGGCAATTGGCGGAAGCCATGCACCGATCTGATATAGATGGTCGAGATCCTTGATCGGCAGCAGACTGAGGAGCACGAGGATCACAACGCTGATCTCGGCGGTACGACGGTGAAGCGGTATTCGCCATCCACGATGATGAGCTGTCGCAACGAGACAGCCGAGCCCCAACGCATACGCGTTGGTATCCGTTGAGTGATACGCCCACATCGGGTTGACCGCGCTGACACCAAGACGCCAAACCAATAGGCCGACCAGCACCATTCCTAGAACCTTCAGTCGCCTGGTCGCCCCCAACCAAACCAGCACGGGCCACACGAGATAGAAATGCTCCTCGACCGCAAGGCTCCACAGATGACGATGAGCGTAAAGGTCGTGACCAAAGGTCTGAACGTAGTTGGCCAGGTACAGAGCGGACGGCCAGGTGATGTCCCAGATAGGCATGCTCAAACCCAGCAAAGGCACCAGGAGGGCAATGCCGACCAGATAGACACCCAGGGCGGGAAGCAGACGCAGCGCACGCCGGCCGTAGAACCCCTTGAAAGCGATGCCGCCGGTATCTCGGAGCTCGTCCAACAATAGATAGGTGATGAGAAAGCCAGACAGCACGAAGAACACTGTGACCCCGACCATTCCCGCGACGTAGACGTTCACTATCTCGGAGTGCGCGGCGAGCACGAAGAGAATCGCGACTCCCCTCAACCCGTCGAGCGCGGGCCACCTTCTAGCCGTCATGTCTGGTGTCTATCGCCTAGAAGAATGAGCGGCTAAAGGCGAACTCTGATTCAGGGCAAGGCGCGACTGTGTCCCAGTTTGGCTTGGCTCTCCACTGCCCTGGGCCAGTGCTGAATATCCGAGGAGCACAGCAAGCACCACCAATGCAATAGCGCCCTTCCATTCGGTCGGCGTCCCGATCCAGAGCACCAACGGGGTGCTCAAGATGGCGACATAGAGCCGGCCCCCAGCGCGCCACCAACTCACCAGGACCGGAAGGGCGGCGAGCATGTAAGTGGGCCATGACAGAGGGGACGCGATCAGAGCGGTGATCAGACAGATTCCAATCGCCTGGCTCGGATTGCGGACAGCAAGCATCAGCCCGATCGCCGAAACGATGGCGGTCGCAACGACCACCGGGATGTCGAAACGTGACAGAACCAGGGCCAGACTCGCATTCTGGTTGTGGGCGAGCCAGTCACCACCACCCTGGGTCAAGGCCTGGAGGCTCCCCTCCATTGTGACCCCGGGCAGGAGCAGACCCAATGCGTTCACGCCCAGGAACACTGCCAAGGCGATGAGAGCCGCCTTGCGACGACCCGAAAGCCAGAATCCGACGATGACTAGACCTGGCCACAACCTCATTGCGGCGGCGAGCCCGAGGGGAATGCCGGCCCAATCCTTGTCGTGGAATGCCCAGGCCAAAAGCACCAGTACCACGGTGACAACGACACTGACCGATCCGTACGAGACGCCCGTGACAACTGGGTACGAGACGAACACAAGTGGCCCCGCCCAAGCGAGCACATCCCATCTCACGCCCGAGATGCGACGGGTGAGGGCGAGGATCCCCACGACCAATCCCGCGATCAGGAGGCTGACGACGGGCATCAGAATGGTCGCAGGGATCAGGAGCAGCGGCACCTGGAGCAGAAAGGCAGCCGGCGTCCGCGGCGAGAGGCCCCCTGTGATCTCGGGATAGCCGTGCTCGGGCATGATCTCGGACATCGGTCGATAGGGGTCGCCGTTCAGCGCTTCCCACGCTGTGGCCCGCTCGTGAAGCACGTCAGGCCAGATCCCGAACCCCTGGAGCTTCGAGTAGTCGCTTACAAGGGGAAAGCCCGTGAGAAAGAGCAAAACGCCGATGCCAATGAGAGACGTGGCGATGATCCCCCAGAAGGCGGGACGTCTGGTCAGGGATTCAGCCGGCTTCGGCGACCTCGCGGAGCTCTCGTCTGAGCTCGTTGACCTCGTCGCGTAGGCGCGCGGCATATTCGAATCGGAGTTCCTTGGCAGCCTCATGCATCTCGTCTTCCAGGCTCATGATCAGCCTGGTCAGGTCGTCGCCCTCCAGGTCGATCGGCCTGCGCGGCTCGACTTCTCGTCTTCTTCTATCGCCCTTCGGAGCCTCCGTCTGAACCAATTCCAGTATGTCTGACACACGTTTTCTCACGGTTTGAGGGTCGATCCCGTGCGCCTCGTTCCACTCCGACTGGGCCCGGCGGCGACGATTGGTCTCATTGATCGCCGATAGCATCGACTTGGTCACGTTGTCGGCGTACATCACCACTTGGCCATCGACGTTTCTCGCCGCCCGGCCGATTATCTGGATCAACGAGGTCTCGGAGCGGAGGAACCCCTCCTTGTCGGCGTCGAGGATCGCCACCAAGGAGACTTCGGGCAGGTCGAGACCTTCGCGGAGGAGGTTGATGCCGACCAGGACGTCGAAATCACCGAGTCGCAGCTCCCGCATGATCTGGACCCGCTCCAGGGTGTCGATCTCTGAGTGCATGTATCGGGCCCTGACTCCCATCTCGAGCAGGTAATCGGTCAGGTCCTCGGCCATCTTCTTGGTGAGGGTGGTGACGAGCACCCTCTGCTCACGGAGAGCTCGCTCTCGAATCTCGTGGAGCAGGTCGTCGATCTGCCCTTTGGTGGGGCGAATCATCACCTCGGGATCGATGAGACCGGTGGGTCGGATGATCTGCTCCACCACCTGGGTCGAGCGTGAGATCTCGAAGTCCGATGGAGTGGCGGAGAGGAAAACGACCTGATTTGCCTTCTCCAGCCATTCATCGAATCTGAGAGGACGGTTGTCCTTGGCCGAAGGCAGACGGAAGCCGTGCTCGACGAGGACCTCCTTGCGGGAATGATCACCCTCGTATTGACCCCCGATCTGGGGCACGGTGACGTGAGACTCGTCGATGATGGTCAGGTAGTTCTTGGGGAAGTAATCGAGCAGGGTGTACGGGGCCTCCCCGGGCGATCTCCCGTCGAGATGCCGCGAGTAGTTCTCGATCCCTGAGCAGAAGCCGACCTCACGCATCATCTCCAGGTCGTAGTTGGTCCTCATCCGGAGACGCTGTGCCTCCAGCATCTTCCCCTTGCCCTCCAGGTAGCCGAGGCGCTCCTGCAACTCGACCTCGATGCCTGCGATCGCCTTCTTCATCCGCTCCCGCTCGGTCACGTAGTGGGTGGCGGGAAAGACGAAGAGCTCGGAGAGCTCGTCAACCACTTCCCCGGTGACCGGGTTCAGCCGGATGATTCGCTCGACCTCGTCGCCCCAGAACTGAACCCTCACGATTGTCTCCTCGTATGAGGGGAAGACCTCCAGGGTGTCGCCCCTGACCCGGAACTTGCCCCGGATCAGGTTGACCTCGTTGCGCTCGTACTGGATGTCGACCAGACGCTGGATGGCGTCTCTCATCGGATACTCGACCCCTTGGACGAGCCGAAGCAGTTGCCCCATGTACTGCTCGGGAGATCCCAGTCCATAGATCGCCGACACCGAGGCCACGATGATCACATCGTCACGAACCAAGAGCCCGGCCGTGGCCGAGTGACGGAGACGATCGATCTCGTCGTTGATCGTGGCGTCCTTCTCGATGTAGGTGTCGGTTTGAGGCATGTAGGCCTCGGGCTGGTAGTAGTCGTAGTAGGAGACGAAGTACTCCACCCGATTGTTGGGGAAGAACTGGCGGAACTCGTTGGCGAGTTGGGCGCCCAGAGCCTTGTTGGGGGCGAGCACCAGAGTCGGGCGCTGCACCTGCTCGATCGTCCACGCGATGGTGGCCGACTTTCCGGATCCGGTTATCCCGAGAAGGGTCTGGTAGCGGTCGCCTCGGTTGATCCCCTTGGCGAGGGCGGCGATCGCCTCTGGCTGGTCACCGGCCGGGGCGAAGTCGGAGACGACCTTGAACTCGGGCACGTGATGGAGGGTAACGGTCGCATGGGACAAGTCCTGTCCCCAATTCACCCCTCGAGCAGGTAAGTGCTGACCGCTGCCACTGTGTGTTCGAGCTCCTCGAGACCGTGGTGATTAGGCACGACGAGGTCTGCAGAAGCAAGCCATTCCGCACGTCTCGGTTGGATCGCCATCCGGCGCCGGACATCGTCCTCGGCCATGCCGCGGTCCTTGGCGCGGCGCATTCGAGTGTCGTCGTCGGCATCGACCACCATCCTCGCCCAGCCCAGCATCGAGTCGATCAGAGGCAATTCGACCACTGCCGGTCCAGAAAACCCCTCCAAGTCATCGGTGATTCGGCCGAAGATGAAGGGATGAGTGATCGCTTCCAGGGCAGCCAGCTCCCCTCGTTCGGCGAAGACGACCCCGGCCAGCGCCTTGCGGTCTATCTCGCCTTCGACGACGACCCTCGGCCACCGCTTCGCGATCGGGCCGAAGCCCTCCTCGTTCAGGACGGCATGACCAACCGCGTCGGCGTCGATCGTTCGAATGCCTCGTAGCTCAAGTAGCTTGCGAACTTCGGTCTTACCCGACCCGATACCACCGCTCAGCAGCCAGCGTCCTTCCGAGGAACCCATAACGGCGGACGGTAGCCTTCCCCCTGTGACGACTTTCGTCCCGGCACCCTGGGAGTTTCGCGTCCATCGAGCCGTCACCATCGGCCAATTCGTGGCGCTGGTGGTGGCAGTCGTCTGGGACCTCGTCACTACCGAGAACCTGGGTCTTTCACTCGTCGCCATGGCGGTGGCGACGATCTACGTGATCGGCTCTGCTGCGGTGCCTGAGAGCTGGTACCGCATTCGCTTCGGTGCCGAGGCGATCACGCTTCTCGGGGCGTTCTTGACCATCACCGCGATGACCCTCACCGGAGGCGTCGAAAGCCCCTATCTGCTCCTCTCGATGGGACCGCCCATTTTTGCCACCATCTACGGCGGTCTCCGCACCGGGTTGATGACTGGATTCCTCTCCGCCGGGCTACTTGGCCTGGTCACCGTGGCCGAGGGGCGGGTCCTGGTCGATGCCCTTCCCGGAGTTGCGCTGTACATGGTCTTCGTTCTCCTCGTCTCGCTCATCAAGCGGCTCCTCGAAGACATCCACCGCCAGGCCCACGCCCTGGCAGAGGAGAAGGAATCGGCCACACAGAAGCTGGAGAACCTCGAGGAAATCCACGGTGTGCTGCTCCGATTGTCCGAGGACATATCCGCCGGACGCCTCAATGCGGTCGAGGTGGCCGCTGACACTCTCGAAGCGATTCTCGCTCGCATCCCCGGATCGTCGGGACGACTCGAGCTCGATGATGACGAAGGGCCTGTGGTGTTGGCATCTCGTGGGGTCCCGCCTGAAAGCCCTCACTCCTACCGCGTGCCCCTCTCCACCCCCGATGCCACGGTGGGAGCTCTCGAGCTCCTCACCACGGAGAGCTTGTCGCGGGTCGACATCATCGACATCGAGGCCTTCGTGCAGCCGGTCAGCATTGCTTTCGCCAATCTCGGTCTGTTGCAGGACATCGTGGGCTCGGCCGTGGCTGAGGAGAGAATCCGTCTTGCCCGCGAGATGCACGACGAAATCGGGCCTTCTCTGGCCTCTCTGGGCCTCGCTCTGGACATGGCGGCGATGCAGCAGGCACACCATGCCGAGCTTTCGGCAGATCTCAAGGTCCTTCGCACAAACGTGACCAAATTGGTCGAGGACGTTCGAGCGTCCGTGGCTGACCTTCGCAGCGCTCCCGGGCCGACCTTGACCGCCCGCTTGCTTCAAATGACCGCCCGACTCGACGGCGAACCCCAAGTGGTTGTTGATCTCGAGGAGAGACGACCGCCCCGCCCGGCGGTGATCGGCGACCTGACCTCGATAATCACCGAGGCGACGCGAAACGCCCATATTCACTCCGGAGGGTCCAAGATCCTGGTCTCCGGGCGAATCGACCGCTCCTATGGGGTCTGTTCGGTGAGGGACGATGGCGCAGGGTTCGATCCCCGCCACGAGCCCGACGGGCACTTCGGCCTCATTGGCATGCGGGAACGTGCCGAAAAGATAGGAGCGAAGATCAGTTTTGAATCGACTCCTGGAGAAGGGACGACTGTGACCGTGGAATGGGGCAACCGATGATTCGCATAATGATCGCTGACGACCACCAACTCTTCGCCGAGGGGCTCAGCCAAGCCCTCGACATCCTCCCCGACACTCGTGTCGTCGGAGTCGTCGATTCGGGGCCCGCGCTGGAAGAGGCGCTGCTCTCCCAGCCGGCTGAGGTGTCCATCGTGGACATCGAGATGCCCGGCGGCGACGGAATCGACACCATCTCGGAGCTCGGCAGGCGGACAAGCGCCATCGTGGTCTCGATGCACGCATCTGACGAGCAGAAGGAGCGAGCCCAGAAGGCTGGGGCCAAGGGCTTCTTCTCCAAAGGGGTGCCCCTGTTGACGCTCGCCGCGGCTGTGCGAGCGGTGGCCGACGGGCAAGACCTGATCTCACTCGACGACACCGCCCGTGACGAGCTGCTGGAGCATTACGGGCAAGCGAAACTCGACCCCGGGGCCGCCTCACTGACCGAACGAGAGAAAGAGATCCTCCGGCTACTCGCCATCGGAGTCTCCGCTACGGACGAGCTGGCAGACCGCCTCTATATCTCACAGAAGACGGTGAAGAACCATCTCGCCTCCATTTTCCAGAAGCTGGCCGTCAGTGACCGCACTCAAGCCGCGATCGAGGCGATTCGTCTTGGCATCGCCCGACCCAACTAATCCGATGACACAAGGGGTTTTGGCCATATGAGTCCGCAGGCCCATGAGCAGATCGCTCTTCCGAATCTACGATTTATCGGGTGAGCAAGGGAGAGAAGATGAACGCCAGGATCATGACGTTTCTCACAGACGAGAAGGGTGCCTCGATGGTCGAGTACTCCCTGCTCGTTCTGTTGATTGCGATTGTCGCGATCGTTGCGGTCACGGTCGCCGGGTCAGAGCTCTCGGAGACTTACTCCGACATTGGCTCCAACCTGGTCAACGCCGGGTCGTGAGAGATGGTTCCTGAGGCCCATAGCCCCAGGAACTACCCGGGCTACTTTGCCCGATTGCAAGCCGAAGCAAGTTGACCCAAGGAGGGGTTCCAATGTTTGCTCTGTGGACCAAGGTAACGAGTTGGATGCAGGAGGAGAAGGGTGCCTCCATGGTGGAGTACGCCCTGCTGGTTGTCCTCATCGCCATCGTGGCCCTCATCGCCGTGCAGATCGCCGGTCGTGAGGTCTCCGAGACCTTCAGCGAGGTCGGTTCCGGTCTCTCCTGAGATCGAACCAACCGACAGGAAAAGGGGCCCGCTCCGGCGGGCCTCTTTTTTGTGTCATAGGCCGATCGACTCATTGCCCGTCGTGGCTGCCCCCCGTACCGTCGCCAATAGCCAGATCATCAACCCTCAGGAGGGGTTCTCAATGTTTGCTCTGTGGACCAAAGTCACCACCTGGATGCACGAGGAGAAAGGCGCCTCGATGGTGGAGTACGCCCTCCTGGTCGTGCTCATCGCCATCATCGCCCTCGTCGCCGTGCAGATCGCCGGTCGTGAGGTCTCCGAGACCTTCAGCGAGGTCGGCTCCGGTCTCAACTAGAGACGCGGCTTGTCAAGGGAAAGGGCCCGCTCCGGCGGGCCCTTTCTCATTTGACTCAGGTTTTTCCGCCCAGCCGTCGATACACAACATGCAGGGCTATTCGTACTACCCAAGGAGGGTTTTTCATGCTTCTGTGGACCAAGGTAACAAGCTGGATGCACGAGGAGAAGGGTGCCTCCATGGTGGAGTACGCCCTCCTGGTCGTGCTCATCGCCATCGTTGCCCTCATCGCCGTGCAGATCGCCGGCCGTGAGGTCTCCGAGACCTTCAGCGAGGTCGGCTCCGGTCTCAACTAGAGATCGATCCAACCGACTTTGAATGGGCCCGCTCCGGCGGGCCTTTTCTTATTTTCTATTTAGGTTTTTCCGCATTGGGCCGATATAGAACGTGCAGGCCATTTGTACGACCCAAGGAGGGGTTTCATGCTTGCTCTGTGGACCAAGGTAACAAGCTGGATGCAGGAGGAGAAGGGTGCCTCCATGGTGGAGTACGCCCTGCTGGTTGTCCTCATCGCCATCGTGGCCCTCATCGCCGTGCAGATCGCCGGCCGTGAGGTCTCCGAGACCTTCAGCGAGGTCGGCTCCGGTCTCTCCTGAGATCGAACCAACCGACAGGAAAGGGGCCCGCTCCGGCGGGCCCCTTCTCTTGTGTGAGGACAAGACCGGGTGGCCCCTTCAGGGACGCAAGACCACGTAGAACTCGTCCTCGTACGTCTTGGACCAGCCGGCCGCCGACAGCTCGTCTATCAGCTCCTCATCGCTCCTGAGCATCACCTGCTCGATGCCGTCACGCTCGAACACGGGCTCCCAAGGCGTCTCCAGGTCCCGCACCGCCACGAATTCGGCCATCCTCTCCCCGAACAGCTCCGCCCTGTCGTCGATGTAGACCAAGCGCTCCGGGCCCTCTGCCCAGATCAGATATCCCCCGGCTCGATCGTCGTGAAATGTGGGCACCTCGTCCAATTCCGCGGCCGCTGCCACCGGGAATCGCTCTTCGTCGAGAGCGCCGTCGGATCTCACCAGGAACGGAGTCACCAGGACGACGGCGGCGAAGACGGCTGCGGCAGGAGCTGAGAATCTGCGGCTCTCCCCCAGTTCGATGCCCCCCAACGCCGTGCCGAGCAAAGGGACCAGAGCGATCCAGGCGGGAACGACGGCGCGGGTCGAGCTGAGAGCGAGGAGGAGGAAGGGCACGATGAGCCACAGATGTCGTGGGGTGATCTTCCCGCCGAACCGCTCCCATCACGATGAGCCCGACACCCACGAGAAACGGCGTCAAGGCTACGGAGAGCAACTCAGGGCGTCTCCATTCGGAGAGCAGGGCGAGGGCATCTCCGGCCTGCGAGAGCTCGAGAATGAACTCGACGACCCCAAGCCCATGAGCGGTTAGGAGAGTGGTGAGGCCGGCCGCTATCGCCGTCGGGAGGGCCCTCCAGTCGGCCTCGGCGATGATGGTGAGGCCGATGTAGGCGAGCCCGATCACGAAGCTGCCGTGCATCGAAGCCCAGATCCAGAAGAGGAACGGGACCGTCCACCTCGTCGCCGGTCGATCCCAGGCCACGACGACGACGGCGAACAGGGCAAATGAGAAGATCACCGGTCGCGGCACGAGAAAGGTCAGCGTGAGCACGGTGGTCAGAAGAAGGACGATGACCGTTGCAGTGAGGCTTTGTGACCGTCTATAGGAGATGAGGCCGATCCCGAGGAAGGTGATCGAGGTCATGACGAGCAGCATCGGCGGTACGAAGCCCAGACCCGAATTGGCTTCTCCCCAGGAGTAGAGCAGCTCGGCAAGCCAGCTCTGGGTCAACCAACGCTCGCCCAGCATCGTGAACGAGAAAGGGTCGGCAGTCAATACCTCGCCCGCCCTCGCCTGAAGCTCACCGGCTCTGATATGCCAAAGAAATGAGTTGTCCCGCAGTGGGGCCCAGGCGTCGATGACGAGGGCGATCCAAGGGACGATCAGGAGCAGATGAGCCAGCGAGAACCGCCCCAGAGATCGCCGCGGTGACGGCTCGACCGCCGTCACGGTCATCAGTCGATGAAAGCGTCGCCGATGGAGATTGCAGCCGGGCCCAGCAGCACGATGAACAGCGCCGGGAAGATGCAGAACACCAGGGGGAACACGAGCTTCACAGGGGCGGCAAACGCCTTCTCCTGGGCCCGCTGACGCCGCTTGACCCGCATCTCATCGGCCTGGACCCTGAGGACCCGGGCGATGGTCACACCGAACGCCTCGGCCTGGATCATCGCCAGGATGAAGGAGCGGAGCTCGTCGAGATCGGTGCGGTCCATCAGATGACGCATTGCATCGCGCCTGCTCACCCCGACTCGAGTCTCCTGGAGCATCCGGAAGAACTCCTCTGAGAGCGGCCCGGGAACCGTGGACACCACGCGGGACAGGGCGGAGTCGAATCCGAGGCCCGCCTCCACCGAGATCACGAGGAGGTCGAGGACGTCGGGCAGGGCCCGCAACATCTGTTGCCTGCGCTCGTCGATCTTCCGCTGCAGCCACGCATCCGGACCGAAGAAACCGAGCACGATGGGGAGCACGAAGAGGATCATGCGCTGCAGGGTGTCGTTCCCGTAGTCCTGGAGGAAGAATGCCGCGAACAAACCGGCCGTGGTCGTGAGCAGCTTGATGACGATGAACGACGGGGCGTCGAGGTTGCCGGGGTTGCCGGCAAGCACGAGCGAATGCTGCTTCTTCTCCAGATAGCCCTTCGGGGTGAATCGCCGCAGGAATCCCGAGACCTTCAGCACCACGGGCCCGATGGTCCGCTGGGCGAGGGGCTTGGCCAGCTCGTCGTCACGGACCGTGCCGGCTGTTGCCCGGCCGTACACGGCGAGACGGTTGTTCATGTCCTCGCGGGCCCGGGAGACGCCGAGACCGACCCAAACGATTACGAAGAAGACCAGGGCCGAAACCGTGACCACGGCGAGCATCTGACCGTCTAGTGCTGTGATGTTCATACTTCTATGTCCACGATCTTTCTGAGCCAGAAGATGCCGCCGAGCATGAGGATCCCGCCGGCTGCGAGTGCCACCCTCCCCATCGTCGCGTCGAGCAACGGCTGGAGATAGTCGCGGTTGGTGAACCAGAGGAAGATGCCGAGGGCGAACGGAAGCGAGCCCAGCACGATGGCGGAGATCCGACCCTCAGCGGTGAGCGCCTTGATCTCGCCCTTGAGCCGGTTGCGAGCCAGCATTGTGTCGGCCACCGTCTGCAGGACCTCGGCCAGGTTGCCACCGACCTCCCGCTGGATCTCGATGGCCATGGTGGCCCACTCGAAGTCCTTGGACTGAGTCCTTTCCACGATGCCCTCGAGGGCCTCGGGGACGGAGCGACCGAGTCGGGCCTCGACCACAGCCCGGCTGAACTCTCGGGCTGTCGGGTCCGGAGCCTCGGTGGCGACGGCCTCGATCGCCTGAAGCAGCGAGTAGCCGGCGCGCAGCGAGGTGGAGAGCAGGGTCAACGTATCGGGCAGCTGCTTCTCGAACCTCTTCACCTCCCGGTTGCCGGCGTACCTCATCAGCATCACGAAGAGGAGGATCAAGACGGCAAAGGTGATGAGCCCGGCGAGGGGGGACCTGAAGATCGCCATGAACACGCCGCCAATCGCCGACAACCCGAACATGGCGATGATTGCCTCGCCGGGTGTCATCGGGATGTTGGCCTGCTCGAGAGCCGCATTCACACCCGACGACATGCCGCGCTTGCGCACCTCTTCCTCGGCCGCCTGGCTGAAGCGATTGAGGATCGGGATCCTCTGCAGGAATGGCTTCTTCTCTTCCTCACCCGAGCGGGAGCGACGCCCATAGGCCTGGAGACGCTTGGCGAAACGCCCGCCCCCCTGCTCCTCGTCACGACCGAAGAGAATCACGATGAACAGGAAAGCGGTGAGGCCGATACCCGCCGCAGCGATCAGGGCCAGGTTGGTGATGCTCAATGGTGAGCTGCTCTCGACGACGCTGCCGCTGACCGGCACCGGGACACTCGTGGTCGTTGGCGCCAGAGTGGTGGTCGTCGCGTATCCAGATACAGCGAACGAAACCGACGAGGTCAGGCCACCCGGGTAGCTGACCGCGAACTCGGCCTCACCCGGGGCCGTCACCGGTGAGACGAACCTCGTCACCAGCGTGTTGCTGATCTCGCGGCCGATCTGGCCGTAGAGGCTCGACAACTGGGCCGGGTCGGGAGTCGACAGGAAGAGACCACCACCGGCCGCCGCGACTGCGGCGACGGCGTCCGGGTTGAAGTCAGGCGATTCGAGGGCCACACCGAAGACTCGGGCATCGCCGGCCTCGACCGCGGCAATGGCCTCCTCGGACGTTGCGGTCGAGATCGTGTCTTCGCCGTCACTCAGAACAATCATGTTGTTCAGCTGGTTCTCGGCGACTCCGTCGAACAATGACATCCCCAGGATGACTCCGTCATTGAACGCGGTCTCGCCATCGGCGGCCAGCGCATTGATCTTCTCGTGGAGGACGTCGGCATTGGCGGTGAAGCCAGTCTGGACCACGGCGGTGTCGGCGAAGCTGACGATCGCGATGGTGTCCTCGGGCCGCTTCTGGTCGATGAAGGCGTTGGCCGCCGACTTGGCGGAATCCATCGGGGCCCCAAGCATCGAGCCGGAGGTGTCGATGACCAGCACCACGCCGACGGGCACGCTCGTCTCGCCGAGTGGCGCCACTTCCAGAGCGGATACGGGCTGACCGTCGACAGTCACGGCGAGCTGGGCCGGATCGGGAGCGGCAGGGAGGTTGCGGAACTCCACAACCATCTGGGTCTGGCCACCCTCGGCGTACCGGGAGCCGTTGATGTCGACGATCTCGATCTCGGGAGCGGCGGTCTGCGCGACGGCAGCCGTGCTCAGCCCGAGTACGAGCGCAGCGACAAGTGCAGAGAGTCGTCTCAAGTCATCGACCCCTTGCGAACGGCTCTGGATCGAACAGGTCGGCGGGGAGCCTGATCCCCTGGTTCTCGAGGTCCTCGGAGAAGGTGGGACGGATACCGGTCGCCTTCAGACGGCCTTTGTACACACCCTCTTCGTCCACTCCCATCCCGTAGTCGAAGAGGAAGATGTCCTGGAGGGTGATGATCTCCCCCTCCATTCCCTCGACCTCGGTGACATGGGTGACTCGCCGGGTCCCATCCTTGAGACGGGAGACGTGGATGATGAGATCGACGGCGGCCGCAATCTGCTCACGGATGGCCCGCACCGGCAGGTCGAAACCGGCCATCAGCACCATGGTCTCGATACGTGACAGGGTGTCTCTCGGACTGTTGGAGTGAACGGTGGTGAGCGAGCCATCGTGACCGGTGTTCATCGCCTGGAGCATGTCCAGGGCCTCGGCGCCTCGAACCTCACCGACGACGATCCGGTCGGGCCTCATACGCAGGGTGTTTCTGACCAGGTCGCGGATGGCGACTTGGCCCTTGCCCTCGATGTTGGCGGGGCGGGCCTCCAGGGTGAGCACGTGCTCCTGATGGAGCTGGAGCTCGGCGGCGTCCTCGACGGTCACGATTCGCTCATCGCCCGGGATGTACGAAGACATCACGTTGAGCGTGGTGGTCTTACCCGAACCGGTACCACCGGAGATCAGCACGTTGAGCCGGCCACGGACACATGCCCGGGCGAAGTCGGCGACGCGCTGGGTGATGGTGCCGAAGTTGATCAGGTCGGCCTCCTGGTAGGGGTCGACGGCGAACTTTCGGATGGTCAGGAACGGGCCACCGATAGCAAGCGGGTGGATGACCGCATTGACACGGGAACCGTCCGGAAGACGGGCGTCCACCATCGGGGTGGCTTCGTCGACACGTCGGCCGATCTGTCCGACGATCTTGTCGATGATGCGGCGGAGATGCACCTCGTCGACGAACTTCACGTCGGAGAGGATGATCTTGCCCCGCTTCTCGAAGTAGATGTCGTAGGGGCCGTTGGCCATGACTTCGGTGATGTCCGGGTCGTTGAGGAGCGGGTCAATGGGGCCGTACCCGAGAACATCTGAGGCGATCTCGTTGAGCAGGGCCCGGCGGTCGGCAGATGTGAGCGGGAGGCCCTGCTCCTGGTCGACAGCCCACTCGAGCATCTCGAGCACGCGAAGCCGCAGTTCGGCATCCGACATCTGGCGGTCATACAGGGTGGGGCCGAGCTCTTCGACGACCTTGAAATGGAGACGCCCGCGGAGCTCGCCCAGCGCATCCGAGCGGTTGGAGCTGACCTCCTGGGTCTCTGTCTGCCTGGCGGCTGCGACTCTCTCTGAAAGCGATGGCACTTCTATCTACCTTCCACTATTTCCTGCCGAAGAGCCCGCTTTTGGGCGCGCTCTCTGGGATATTTCCGGCGATCAACTCAGCGACACTCTCGAAACCTTTGGCGACCTTCCCTTTGGGGTCGGCCTCGACGATCGGGCGCCCCTCGTTCACGGAGTTCGGAACCGCGGCGTCCGACGGGACAGATGCGGAGATCTCCATCTTGAGGGCGCTCTCGATCTCTTTGTTGTCCAACTTCGCCTTCGAATTGCTTCGGTTCATCACCAACTGGACGTTCTGGGTCGAGAACTTGAGGAGACGGAGTGTCTCCAGGGCCAGCTTGGCGTTCTTCACGGACGGGAGATCCATGTCGACAACCATGAGGACATGGTCGGCCTTCTCGATCAGCGAGAGGATCAGCTCGTCGAGCATCGAGGCGGTGTCGACGACCACGTAGTCGTAGTTCTCCTGAAGCAGATCGAGCATTTGCATCAGGCCGGCGGTGGTGATGTCGTCGGCAAAGGCGGGCTCCAGTGGCGCAGCCAAGACTTTCAGGCCGGTCGGGTGCTCGGTCAGCAGCGAGTCGAGCATCTCGGAGTCGAGATGATGGAGCTCATGGGCCGCATTCACCATCGTGAACCGGGGCTCGAGCTGGAGTAGGAGGCACACGTCGCCGAACTGGAGGTCGGCGTCGACCAGGACCACTTTCTTGCCGGGGATCCTGTTGAGGAGAAGAGCCACGTTGGTGGCGACCACCGTCTTGCCGCTCCCACCCTTGGCCGAGGTGACCGTGACGATGGCCCCCTTCTCGGCGCGCACCTGCTCGGTGACCGGCTTCGCCGCGCTCCGCCGCTTCAGGACATCGTGAGCGAACTGTTCGATGGCAGCTTCGATCTTCGACTCGTCGAGCGGCGCCTCGATCACATCGGAGACGCCGGCTCGCATGGCGCCGCGGAGGAGGTCGGCCGTCACCGTTTCCGCGACCATCATCAGGATCAGCCCCGGGTCCTGGTTGTGCAGGCTCCGGATCTGCTCCATGGAGTCGTCGTTCGAGAACGATGGGCCGAGCAGGAGCATCCTGAGGTCGCCGGACTCCGCGGTGTGACTCGCCTCCTCTATGGAGCGAGCAACCGGGAGCCGGCCCTCGAAGAGCTCCTTTGCCGCGGAGACGAAATCATCGTCTTTGTCCACGACAAGCAAGTTGTGCTCAGCCATCGACATGGTCGAACCTCTCGATCAGCTTCCAAAGATGTCGTCCAGCAGATTTCCGCCGAACAAGTTGAGCGTGGTGACACCGGTGGTCTCGACTTCGACGAAGTCACCCGGGACCAGGGTCAGCCAGATGGACCCGTTCTCGAAGGCATAAGCGATGCGCTCTGCCTGCTCAGGCGTGACCTCGAGAGTGAACGTGGTGTCGTTACCCGTCTCCTCCTCAGGCACGACCGGGGCACCGTCTGGTGTGGTCTCGGTGGTGGTCTCAGGGTCGACCTCGACACTCTCGGGTGCATCCTCATCGGGCCGGATGTCACGACCTGTCGCCATGACCGGGAGCCCTTGAAGGACGAACCGGCTATAGGTGACGGAGGCCTGTGCCTGCTCGGCGGGTGTGCCACCTTCGGTCGGGGCGGTCGGCACCTCGGCGATGCCACTCAGCTCCGCGGGGAGCAGATCCTCGGGGATGTCGATGGTGATGATCATGTTGACCCGATCACCTGGCTCGACGAACCCGTTGATGCCCCTGATGTTGTCGGTCGAGATAGTCATGGCCTGCTTGCCCGAGGGAATCTCCTCGGCCAGCGGCACGACGTTCACCGTGATCGACGCCCATTGTGCTTCGGTCAGGATGGACCCTGCCGCGATCGGCCCGGCAGACACCCGATCCGTGAGGACCTGGTTGAGCTGCTCGGCGGAGGTGATCGCGCCCTCGGGCACGTCCTCGGCCTGGTCTTCGCTCAGGACGATCAGCTCGCCGCCGCTGTTGAAGTCGGAAAGGAGGATCGCTCCGTCCGTGCCTTCGGCGATGATTTCGCCGGCGCGGTAGACCTCGACGATCTCCTGGCCTTCAGTGATTTCGTTTTCGACGTTCTGGAGGTAGTTCCAGACCGCCCAAGCAGCGAGCCCGGCCAGTACCAGGGCCACTAGCAAGACGATGGCTCTCCTACCCATTGAGTCCCCTTCGTTTATCCCCTTGGAATGACGCCGATCCGATCCCGGCACATGCCTCTGGGCATGCTACCGACGGGCAGGCGCCATCCCGGTGCTTCAAGTCCGATTCCACAGGATTGATTCGGACCGTATGACAAGAGTCTTGAGCGTTTCCCCACACATTCCATAGTTCGGTCGCCCCATATACACGGTGGGCCACCGGCCGCTGGATTCGAGTGAGTGAGTCTGACCCGCGGGTCAGCTGCGACCTATGCCGCGCTCCTTCAATTCCTGCAGGATCGCTTCGAGAGAGGCGTCGACCGGCATCGGCGGACGCTCCTCCTCGGAGGGCCCGAACTCGCGTTCGAACTCCTTCTGCGGCCGACGACGGCCCTTCTTCTGCTCCTCCATCTGAGTCTCCCTCTCCTTCCAATCGGGAGAGGCCTGCTTGATGGAAAGTGAGATCCGGCGGCGCTCGTCTTCTTTCTCGGTGATCTTCACCTTGACCTGTTGACCGATGGACAACTCGAGCTCAGGTGACTCCACGCGATGGATGGCGATCTCCGAGACGTGGACCAGGCCCTCGACACCGTCCGCAACCGAGACAAAAGCCCCGAATGGCACCGTTTTGGTGACAACGCCATCGATGACGTCGCCGACTTCATGCTCTCGGGCGAAGACATCCCATGGATCGTCGCTGGTCTGGCGAATCGAGAGCGATATCCGCTCCCGATCCCGGTCGACCTCGAGAACCTTCACATTGACTTTGTCGCCGACCTTGACGAGCTCGCCCGGATGGTTGACGTGCTGCCAGGAGAGCTCAGAGACGTGCACGAGGCCGTCCATGCCCCCGAGATCGACAAACGCGCCGAAATTGACGACTGAGGAGATGACGCCGTCGCGGACCTCACCTTCGTGAAGGCCGTCGAGGAATGCGTTGCGCTCCTCGGCCTGAGCCTCCTCGAGATACGCACGGCGGGAAAGGACGACGTTGTTCCGGGCTCGGTCGAGCTCGATGACCTTGGCGGTGATGCTCTCACCGATGAAGGGGTCCAGATCACGAACCCGCCTCATGTCGACCAGTGACGCCGGGAGGAATCCACGGAGGCCGATGTCGACGATGAGGCCACCCTTGACCACCTCGATCACGGTGCCGTCGACGGTGCCGCCTTCCTTGGCGACTTCTTGGATCCTGCCCCAGGCGCGCTCGTACATGGCGCGCTTCTTGGAGAGGATGAGTCGGCCCTCATCGTCCTCTTTGTTCAGGACGACTGCCTCGACCCGCTCCCCCACGTTGACCGCATCATTGGGATCGACGTTGTTTCGTATGGAGAGCTCGCGGGTCGGTATGAGGCCCTCGGACTTATAACCGATGTCGATCATCGCCCCGTCGGCGTCGACGCTGACGACGGTGCCCTCGACGATGTCGCCTTCCTTGAATTCGAGCACCGTGGCCTCGATGGCGCGCTCGAAGTCATCGCCGATGTCATCGGGAAGGTCGCTCAGATCTGGGGCAACGAGGGCCTCCCGGCGGGAAACTTCTTCAATCGCCGGCGGGGCCTCTATGGGCTCCTCCACGTCGACGGAGACTGTGGTCTCGGTCTCGGTGGCCTCGGGCGCCTCTGCGCTCTCCGTCTCGGGAGCGCTCGCGGGCGCGTTATGGGGCTCGCTTGTCATGTGTAGGTGGTTACCTCCGAAGGAAACTCTGCAAACGCTGGGTCCACAGGCTCGGTGAGTGTACGCAGGTTTCCCCACAACTGCCAACGGGTTATGGGTTGTGGGTGGTGAGTCATGGGTGCTGAGTCAGCTCTTGACGCTGGCCAGATCAGGCCCGGTGGCCACGTCCACCCTGAGTGGGACGTCGAGAGCGACGACGCCTTCCATGGTCTCCACCACCAATTTCTCGGCCACTTCGATCTCGTCGAGAGGGCTCTCCAGGATGAGCTCGTCGTGGATCTGGAGCAGGAGTGAAGATGCCAGGCCCTCAGACCGGAGACTGGCGTCGAGATCGATCATCGACTTCTTGATGATGTCGGCCGCAGTGCCCTGGACCGGGGCGTTGAGCGCCATCCGCTCCCCCATCTGCCGGATTCGGAAGTTGTCCGACTTCAACTCGGGCAGATATCTGCGGCGGCCGAACAGGGTGGTGGTGTACCCCTGATTCCGGGCCTGGGTCACTACCGAAGCCATGTAATCCCTGACATGCACGAATTGGGAGAAGTATGCGTCCATGTGCCCTTGAGCGTCTTCCCGTGAGATGCCGAGTCGGTCGGCCAGCCCGAAAGCCTCCATGCCGTAGAGGAGCCCGAAGTTGATCATCTTGGCCGTGCGCCGCTGATCGGCGCTGACTTGCGACTCCTCCAGCGCCCAGACCCGAGCCGCCGTGGCGGTGTGGATATCGGAGCCCCCCCGGAACGCCTCGACCAGGAATGGGTCTCCACTCATATGGGCGAGGACCCGCAACTCGATCTGGGAGTAATCGGCGACGAGGAACTCCGCCCCCTCCCCGGCGATGAAGGCGCGGCGGATGGTTCGTCCCGACTCGGAGCGGATCGGGATGTTCTGGAGGTTGGGCCGATCAGAGGACAACCTCCCCGTAGTCGCGGCCATCTGATTGAACCTGGTCCGGATCCGCCCGTCGGCATCCACCAGAGGCAGATAGCCGTCCACATAGGTGCCTCTGAGCTTCTCGTACTCGCGGTACTCGAGCAGGGCCTCCACCACGGGATGATCCAGCTTCTTCAACACAGAAGCGTCGGTCGAGGGCTTGCCGGTCGACGTCTTCTTGATGACCGGCAGCCCAAGCTTCTCGAACAGGACGTAGCGCAGCTGATCGGTGGAGTTGACATTGAATGGCTCTCCGGCCAACTCCTGGATCCGCCCGTCCAGGGCAGTGAGCTTCTCTCGCAGATCGGAGCCCATGCCCTCGAGATAGGCCCGGTCGACTCCGATCCCGGTGTGCTCCATCCTGGCCAGGACCGGGATCAGCGGCAGCTCGAACTCCACGAATAGGTCACCCTCGTCACGATCTGCCAGCTCCGATCTCATCACCTCCACCAGCCGACGCACGCCCTCGATCCGGCGCCCTTCCGTCTCGAGGTCGGGGCCACTGTCGAACGGGAGCGTCCCGGCCGTCCCGGACTCGTCATCGGGTGAGACCAGCTCGAGACCGAGCAGACGCTCGGCTAGCTCCTCGAGGTCATAAGTTCGCTGTGACGGATTCACCAAGTAGGCGGCGAGGGCGGTGTCCATGTCGAGCCGCTCGACATCACGGTCCAAATCGAGCAAGGTTCGCATCAGGTCCTTGACGTCATGACCCGCGAGGGCGCTCCGCCCCTCCTCGAGGGCATCGAGGACCGGCCCGGCGGCATCGAAGGGGACAACGGCCGCTCTGCCGGGCTCGATCGACACCGCAAGACCGAACGGCTCCCCTCCATCAGTTACCAGACCGGCGACGATCACGCTCTGCTCAGCAATCGCGGCCACCGCCGCAGGAGAGGTGACCAGCTCGGTTTCGACCTCCACCAGCTCAGATGCGATGGCCGCTGAGGGAAGGGCCAATTCCAGATCGCTCCACATCGAGTGGAATTCGAGGCTGTCGAAGAGATCTTTGACTTGATTTCGGTCCCACTCTCGAGTTCGCAAGTCCTCGATCTCCACACCGAGCTCCATGTCCTCGACCAGTTTCATGAGCTCGCGATTGAGGAATACCTGCTCACGGTGGGTCGACAAGTTCTCCCGTAGCTTGGGGGTGAGCTCGGTGACCGAGAGGTAGAGATTGTCGAGGTCGCCGTAGTCGGCGATCAGCCTCGAAGCGGTCTTTTCCCCCACCCCGGGCACTCCAGGAAGGTTGTCTGAAGTATCGCCTCGAAGTGCGGCATATTCGACGTACTGGTCGGGTCGGATGCCGTACTTCTCCTCGACGTATGCCTCATCGGCCAGCACGATGTCGCTGATCCCACGCCGGGTGTATACGACCTTGACCGGTCCCTCGATCAGCTGGAAGGCGTCCCTGTCCCCGGTGACGATCAGGACCTCCCACTCGGCGGCGACCGCGTTCTTGGTGAGGGTCGCGATCAGGTCGTCGGCCTCGAAGCCTTCGGCGCGGAGCTGGGTCATCTGGAGCGTCTGCAAGACCTCGTCGATCAATGGGAGCTGGCTGCGGAAATGGTCGGGTGCCTTCTCCCGTTGTGCCTTGTACTCGGGATACGACTCAGTCCGGAACGTCTGTCGGGAGACATCCCAGGCCACTGCGATGCCGTCAGGGTGGTAGTCCTTGAGCAGTCGGATCAGCATTCGGGTGAACCCGAACACGGCGTTCGTCACCTGCCCGCTCTTAGTGGCCAGGTCTTCGGGCAGGGCATAGAAAGCCCGATAGGCGACGGAGTTTCCGTCGATCAAGGCGAGTGTGGGCACGACCCTGACGGTAGCGGCGGGCCCGGTCAGTCGGGCAGACGCGTGAGCAGGCGATCGCGGGTCTTGACCAACTTCGCGCGGCGAACCCGGAGATAGAAAGCGGTCCGCTCGAACCTTCGAACGTCACCCGAGGTACGGCCCGCTTCTTCACGGTCGATGTAGTTGCCCACCACCGCGTCACGTTGGGCGTCCTCATCGATCGAGCGGTGATGTGACAATTCGGCGTTCACCAGATGGAGCTCACGGCTCAACGATTCGATCTTGTCGTTGAGCCGAAACAGACGACGGTGAATGCGCTTCAAGACCTGTCCCAGGGTATCGGAAGAGACCTCTATATCGTTAACGTCTGCACACAGCACAGCAGGCCGGAGTGGAGAAATCGGTAAACTCAATGGTCTCAAACACCATCGCTCGAAAGGGCTTGCGGGTTCGAGTCCCGCCTCCGGCACCGGGCTAGGACGGCAAGGCCCTCCGATCGTTCCAGAAAATTCGTTCTGATCTCGATCGACGGTATGGAATCTGTCTGAGCCGGGTTGTATCGTCGAACATATGTTCGACCCGCCACGAACCACCTTGTCACCGGAGATAGAAGCGATTGCCCCGGGCCCGGAGTTGGCCTCGATACTGGCCACGGTTGATCGGGACAAACTGTCCGGGTTTGACCGGGTCCGTTTGATGCATGCTCATCATCGGATGGTGGCCCATTATCAAGCTGAGCTGTACGGAGACATGGTCGCGGTCTCGATGTCGACCGAGGAGGCGTTGGCCGAGGACCCCGATCCTGGGGTGGTCGAGGACGCTGCGACGTGGGAGATCCGGGCCGCCCTGCGACTCACTCGACGCTCCGCCGAATGCCATCTGATGCTGGCCCACGACCTGGTGGAGCGGCTCCCCAGGGTCTGGACCATGTTGGGTCGGGGCGAGATCGATCTGCCCCGAGCCCGCGTCATCATCGATCAGACCCGCCATCTCGATGAGCCGACCGCCCGGCTGGTGACCGACCAGGTAGCCGGCCAGGCTGCTTCTCTGACCACCGGTCAGCTTCGGGCTCGTATCGCCAGACTCGTCTTCTCAGTCGATCCGGAATCGGCCAGGGAACGTTACGAGCAAGGTCTGGCCGACCGAAGAGTCACCGCCGAGGCCAATGACGACGGCACCGCCGATCTGTACGGGCTGCACCTCAACCCCGCTGACGCCAACGCGGCCATGCGGAAGATCAACCGACTCGCACGCGCCGCCCGCAGCTCCGGTGATGATCGGACCATGGACCAGCTCCGAGCCGACGTTTTCCTCGACCTGCTGAACGGCAGAAACCAGCACCATGCTCGAGACCGCGCCGTGGTCGACATCCAGGTCGATCTGACCACCTTGACTGGGCTGGACGAACAGCCCGGAACGATCCCAGGGTGGGGACCGGTCATCTCAGACATCGCCCGTCGAGTGGTCACCGAGCAACCCGAATCCGAATGGCGGGTCACTGTGACTGGCGGAGAGGGCGAGGTGGTCTGGAATGGCACAACGCGCCGGCGACCCACCCACACCCAACGCCGGAATATCGAAACCCGCAACCCAACCTGCGTCTTCCCTGGATGCAGGATGCCGGCCGACCAATGCGACATCGATCATCATCGTGCCTGGGTGGATGGCGGAGCCACCCTCGAACCCAATCTCGGACCACTTTGCCGGCACGACCACGTCGGCAAGCACCGAGGCTGGAAACTCGAACAAACAAGGCCGGGCACCTACCAGTGGACCAGCCCGCTGGGCCACGTCTACACCGTCGGGCCCGACCCGCCTTAGGGCACCGCCTCCACCACCGCCTCACCCGCTCCGACCTTCACTGATTCTCCCGGCTCGACCCCGCGTCTGAGCAGAGCCAGCCCGACGCCCTTGGCCGACGAAGACAACACGCCCACCTGCTCGCCATTTTTGGAGACCTCGGCACCGACCGACGGCGCCGGCCCCTCGAATCGGAGGATGCGGAGATGGTGATTGACCCGTCCCCCCCGGCTGTCGAGACGGGCCACCAGCTCCTGACCGAGGAAGCACCCCTTGTGGAACGAGATCGTGTCCGCGACCAGACCGGTCTCCTGGGGGATGGTGGCATCGGTGACGTCTACGCCCATCAGCGGCTCCCCCGCTTCGATACGCAGGGCCACGTAATCCTCCGCCGCCAACGCGGGCAGGTCCGGCTTCTCCCCCACCACCAGACTCCGATCGACGTTCTGCCATGACAGATCTGCGACGAGAGATGCTCGATCGCCGGACCATCGTCCCGGCTCGCTGCCGAATGGGCCCACGACCATCCAGTCGTCGACCGTCGATGGCTCGATCTCGACGTCGACCCGGATTCGATACCGGCTCAGCTTCGCGGCGAGATCCTCTCCCCTGCCGGCATCGACGACCAGGCCGATCTCGTCCTCTCCCCGGAGCACCCAAATGATGTGGTCGAGCTTGCCCTGAGGGGTCAGGAGCAGTGATCGACGGACGAGCCCCGGCTCCAGGTCTCCGATCTCCTGGCTGATCAGGTCGTTGAGGAAGCGAACTGCGTCAGCACCGCTGAACCAGATCAGGTCCAGGGAGATGGAAGCCAGATGGGGTGAGGTGACAGGCATCAGATCGTCGCCAGATCTTGCAGGAAAGGCACGGAGAGGAGGAAATCGGAGAACCAGTTGGAGAGGGTGCTGACGTTGCCTGTGACCATCACCACACCGAAAATGGTCAACAGGATCCCCGAGACGATGTTGATCGGGCGCAGGTACGGCTTGAGCCGGCCAAAGAGCTTGAAGAGCCCGAGCCCGGAGAGCAGGAAGGGGACCCCTAGTCCTAGGGAATAGGCGAGGAGGAGCAACATGCCCCGGCCCAAGGTCTCCTGGAGCGATGCGGTGGCGAGGATCACGGTGAGGACCGGCCCGATGCACGGGGACCAGGCGAACCCGAACGCCACCCCCATCACCGGTGGCGCCCACACGCCCAGGCGGCTCGGGCGGACATCGAGCCGGCGCTCCCGACCCAGACCGGCGAGGACTCCCCGATCGGAGACAGCCGTTGCCACCATCACTATCCCGAAGGCGATCACCGTCAGACCGGCCAGTCGAGTGAACGTGGTCAGATTCGCCACAAGCCAGGTTCGCAAACCGGTGGCGATCGCACCCAACGCGACGAACACAGCAGTGAACCCCGCGATGAAGAGGAGGATCACCCGAGTCATCCGCGCCGTCGACACATCGCCTTCCTCGAGCTGGCTTGCCGAGTAGCCAGACATCATCGACAGGTAGCCGGGAAGGAGAGGCAACACGCACGGAGAGAGAAACGAGATGATCCCTGCGCCGAACGCGATGAGGATCTGGGTGACATAGGCCGCGGAGTCGACGTTCTCGAACACTTGGGTTTCCCGGGGAACTAGCCGAAGTGTGGTGATGATCGCACGCGTGCCCCTCTACTCTCGACTCGTGGCGCCCTGGTTGCGACGTGTACTGGACCCGTTGCTCCCGGTGGAGAGGTTCACCGCCGCGGACCGTCGGATCGTGTTGGTCGTCTGGGCTGCGGGCGTGATTCAGGGCTTCGCCCAATCCCAGGCAGCGGCGACGTTGCCGTTCACTCGGGCAGGATTGGGTCTGAGTGAGGGCGAGATGAGCCTTCTGCTCGGGTTCGCCCGGCTGGCCGCGTTCGCCGCACTGCCTCTCGGGTGGCTCGGGGATCACCGGGGGCGAAGAAGGCCGCTCCTCCTCTCGTTCACGCTGGTGGTGGCTGGGGGCACTCTCGCCGGCCTGGCCATCGAGGCGTGGCAGTTCGGCACCGCCCAGGCAATCCTGCGGACCGGGACCGCCGGTATGGGAGGTCTGGCCATCGTCCTCCTCGCCGAGCAGGTCTCACCACACATCCGTGCCTATGCGATCGCGTTCTACGGGGCGGCCGTTTCGTTTGGAGGTGGCCTGGCGCTGATGACACTGCCCCTCGCCGACGGCGGAGGCCAGAGCTGGCGAATCCCCCACCTCCTCACCGCTCTTGGCCTCCTCGTCCTCCCTTTCCTCAAGCGCAACGTCCCCGAGAGCCGCATCTACATCGAAGACCCTGAGCCGCCCGGTCATTGGCGTGACCTGGTTACTGGCGTTTGGGCGAAGCGCTTCTGGCTGGTGGCCGTGATCGGCCTCTTCGTCTCCGCTTTCTCCGCAGTCGCCCTCGCCTTCTCGACCACCCGGATGATCGAGTACGTCGGTCTGAGCACTGCGGCAACCGTCTTCATCGCCCTACTCGGTGGCACGCTCGGCGGACTGGGGTTCTTCTTTGGCGGTCACCTTGCCGACGCCTGGGGACGTCGGAAGACGACCGTGGTCAGCCTGCTTCTTGCCCTGGCTGGGGGCCTGGTCATCTACTGGTCCGAATCGGTCCCGGTCATCGTCATGGGTGTCATGGTCTCGTCATTCGGGACGTTCGCATTCGTTCCCGCTGGTGGCTCACACCGGGCCGAATTGTTCCCGACGGGGTTACGAGCGAGCGCCAACACGGCTGTCACCAACATCGGTCTGGCCGGTTCGGCCGCTGGGCTCATCTTCGGCCGGTTCAGCATCGACCGTTTCGGTCTCTCCCAGACCATCACGGCACTGGGCATCGGCATGGCAGTAGCCGCCTTCGTCACCCTGCTCCTCCCCGAGACGAAAGGTCAGGACTTGAGGGCCACGCCTAATGCTCTTCTGTAGCCGAACAAGAACACCATTCCCCGAGCCGCCAGCATCGCCCCGATGGCCCACCAGATCCCGTCGAGAGAATCGCCCAGGGCCGTCAGAGAGATGAGGGCGACGAGCACTACCGCCCCCAACACCGTCGACAGGATGATGGTGCGGTAGGCGAGAAGCCCGAAGAAGATGCCATCGGCTACGAACAAAGGAGCGCCAATTGGCATCGTCCACCCCGCCACTGTCGCCGCCGACACCGCCAGGGCGGCCACGGCCGGATCTTGGACCAAGAACTCGATTGCCGGCCCCCCGAGGATGAAAGCCCACATGAGTAGGACCCCGGTGAGGAGACCCCAGAGCAGCAATCGACGGCTCAGCTGGTCGACTCGCGGCCCGTCGCGTGCCCCTACCGATTCGCCGATCATCGCCTGACCGGCGATGGCGAAGGAGTCGGCGATCATCGCCGCTATCAGCCACACCTGCATCACCACCTGGTGAGCGGCGATGTCGGCAGGACCGAGACGGGTGGCGGTGGCCGCGGCGAATGTGAGGGCTGCGAGGAGGAACCCGGTGCGGATCGAAACCAGGATCCCGTTCCTCGCCAAGGCGAGCATCGTCGGTATCGCCTCTTTGAATGGTCCCGGGCGGTCGGCCATGCCCCGATTCCGAATCAACCGCAGAAACCAGATCGCGCCAAACCACTGGGCGATCACGGTCCCGAGGGCGGCACCCTCGAGACCGAGACCAACGACGAAGATCAGCAAAGGGTCGACCACCAAATTGACCGCGTTGATCCAGACGGCGACCCGCAGTGGAGTTCGAGTGTCCTGATAGCCCCGGAATGCGCCATGGCCTGCTGTCACGAGGAGGACGGCCGGCGTGGCGATGCCCCGGATTCGGAGATACGACACCGCGGGTCCGGCCACATCCGGGGTGGCTCCCATTGCATCGACGAACCACGGGGCCAGGATCTCGACGACGAGTGCAGCCACCAGGCCCAAGCCGAGCGCGAGCACGAGCGCGTCGCCCACCCAACGTCTCGCCTCGGCGGGATTGCCCCGGCCAATCGCGGCCGCCACCAACGGGGTGGTGGCGTAGGCCAGGAAGTTGAAACCGAAGAAGACGAAACCGAGGATGGCGGTGTCGACTCCCAATGCTGCCAGCTCGTCCACGCCGATCCGCGCCACGAATGCGGTGTCGATCAAAGTCAGCAGGGGATCGATGGCAAGGGTCCCCAACGCAGGGATGGCCAGGCGGAGGATTGCCCGGTTGGAGAGACGCGAGGCGGTCAAGTCCGCGGTGTCTGGCGAGCAAAGACAAAGCGATCCGGGAACTCGCAGAGGCCGAACAGCTCGCACTCACCGCACCGCGGGCGTCGGGCATCACAGACGTCCCGCCCGAACTGGATGATCCTCATCGAGATACCAGACCACTCGCTCTTGGGGAACAGAGCCATGAGGTCCCGCTCGATTTTCACCGGGTCGCTCTCATCGGTGAGGCCGAGTCGACGGGACACCCGTCTCACATGGGTGTCGACCGCGATGGCGGGGACATCCCACGCCTCGGCAAGAAGCACACTCGCCGTTTTCCGCCCGACGCCAGGAAGCTCGACCAGCTGATCCATGTCCATGGGAACCTCACCATCGAACATCTCCTCGATCGCCTGGGCGAGCTTGATGATCGATTTGGTCTTCTGCCGGAAAAAGCCGGTCGAGTACACGATCTTCTCCACCTCTTCAGGATCGGCATCCGCCAGATCGGCGATGGTGGGAAAGGCATCGAACAGGACCGGAGCGACTTTGTTGACGTTCTCGTCAGTGGTTTGCGCCGACAAAACAGTCACGACGAGTAGTTGAAAAGGTGACTCGTAGTCGAGGGCGGTGCCGATCGTCGGGTAGCGGCGCCGGAGGCGGTTGAGAATGGAGCGCGCCTTTCCCTTATCGGCTCTCGAAGGGACGGTCCCGTCGTCTCTGGTCAACGGCATGGGGCGTCATCGTATTGATGAGGCGCCAGGCGAATGGTCCGGAGCTCCAGGACCCCCGCTCTACCCTGCCCCGCTCATGTTCAGGTCTGACCGAAGCCGGGCCATCCTGGCGTTGCTGGTGGCTTCGTTTGTGTTTGGAGCCACCTTCGTTGTGGTGAAGTCGGCCGTCGAACGAGTGCCGCCGCTCACATTCGTCGCCTGGCGATTTCTGCTCGGGGCGGTCCTGCTCTCGCTCTTCGCCCTCCCCCGCGGGGCCAAGATCTGGTGGCATGGTGCCCTCGCCGGGCTCGCCCTGTTCAGTGGATACGCCTTCCAGACCGCTGGGCTGACCGCGACCAGCGCCAGCAATTCGGCGCTCATCACGGGCCTTTACGTGGTGATCACTCCATTTCTGGCGGCCCTATTCGCTCGGCGGCCGCCTGGCTGGTGGAGTGTTGGCGCCGCCGCCCTCTCCTTCGGTGGCCTGATCCTGATCACCGGCGCCAACGGGCTGAGTTTCGAACGTGGCGATCTCCTCACCCTGGCGTGTGCGTTTTCCTTCTCAGCACACATCGTGATCCTGTCGAGACTCGCCCGTTACCACCCCGTGGTGCCTTTCACCACGGTGCAGCTGGCAGTGACCTCTGCCCTCGCCTTCCCCGCAGCTCTTCTGATCGAGGGCCCGATCCTCCCACCGAGCTCGGTTTGGGGGGCCCTGCTCATTACCGGAATCGGAGCCAGCGCCGGGTGCTTCGTCCTGCAGATCTGGGCACAAAGAGTGGTTGGCGCCACCACGGCGGCTGTGGTGCTAGCGGCCGAGCCGGCTTTTGCCGTCGCGACGGCCTGGGTGGTCCTCGGCGAGCGACTCACCGTCGCCGGCTGGACCGGGGCCGCGCTGATCCTCGTCGCCATCTTCATCGTGGTCACCAAGCAGACCGACCAGGCTTCGATCGAGGCCGAGGCTGTCACCCCTGCTCACTGACTCACCTGATAGTCGTCCGAGCGCAGACGCCGGGCGAGCCTCATCAGCAACCTGATCCCAAGTACCGCCGCGAACAGTCCCAGGGTGAGCAGGACACCGAACTCGGCGGCAGTGGTGTACGGGTTGTTGCAGGCTTCGATCCCTTGGGGGCAAAGTCCCCAGCCGGTGCCCCCGTCGAGGAGGTCGATCAGCACGAGGATCGGGATGAGCGCGATGCCGATGGCGATGGCCGAGAGGACGAAGACACCGAGACGCACGAAGAACACTGCCACTGCCCTGAAACGGTAACCGGATGCTGCCGGGTTCCTGGCATACAATCGCCGACCCGTGACGCCCTACTACCAGGAGGAGTACACCCCCGAAGAGCAGGTTGTCCTGAGCCGGTTCTTCACCAATCTCGACCTCCCGGTGTTCGGCTTGATCAACCTCCCCGAGGTGGTGAAGGGGGCACTCTTTGCCCGCTATTCCAGATCGGCCAAGTCGCTGCGCCGGCTCTTTCTCGACGAGTTCGTCGCCGACCCCGACTCCGGCATCGACGCCATGTCCCGTGATCTCGACGATGACCCGCTGGTCGCGACCCGCAAGGCCGAGCAGCTCTATCAGCGGGTGTTCTTCGACTACGGGGACGATTCGGTCGCTCAGCTCGGTGGCGCCCATCTCGCCTGCGAGCAGGCCTCGAACCTCCTGACCAAGGTGCTGGAGTGGGGAAGACTCGCCGCCTATCTGGAGCAATCGACCCGCTATATCAGATATGACGCCAGACTCGGCGATCGCTACCGATACTTCGTCCCGCCCGAGATCTCCGAATCGCGGCATGCCGAGCGCTATCTGACTCATGTGGAGCGGGTGTTCGACGCCTACTCGAGCATGGTCGCCACGATGATCGGCCACTTCGAACAGCTTCACCCCCGCGGGGAAGACGACTCGGCGATGGTCTGGAACGCCACCATCCGGGCCAAGGCATGCGACACGGTGCGCGGTCTGCTTCCGATATCGACGCTGTCCAACGTCGGCATCTACGGGACGGGCCAGGCGTATGAGATGTCATTGGTCCGGATGCGGGCCCACCCCCTACGAGAGGTGCAGGCCTACGGGGACTTGATGCTTGGGGAGCTGAGGAAGATCATCCCCTCGTTCCTGACCAGGGTCGACCTCGAGGACCGCGGGTTGCGCTGGTCGAGCTATCTCGAGGACGTCCGATCCGATCTCGAGGTTCAGGCGGCGAGTCTGGGGCCACCGTCGGACTCAGGGCCGTCGGTGACCCTGGTCGATTGGGACCCCGATGCGGAGGTGAAGGTCGCCGCCGCCGCCCTCTATGCAGTATCCGAACTGCCCGACCAAGAGCTGCTCCGCATGGTGCGATCGATGACCGAATCCGAGAGGGCGGGCCTGATCGCCTCCCTGGTCGGCGACCGGGCAAATCGACGGCACAAACCGGGGCGATCCATGGAGCGCACCACTTACCGTTTCGACGTCACCTGCGACATCGGCGCTTTTCGCGATCTCCAGCGTCACCGCCTCATGACCCTCGAATGGCAGCGGTACACGACCCGGCTCGGCTATGACTTGCCCGAGGAGGTCGACGCGCTCGGTCTCGCCGACGAGTGGCACAAGCTCATGGCCCATTCCCTCACCTTCTATGAAGAGCTACGCAAGGACCTCGGAGCGGATGTCGCCCAATACGTCGTCCCGTTCGCGTTCAACGTCCGATTCGTAATGGAGATGAACCCCCGTCAAGCGTTTCATCTCATCGAGTTGCGCAGCCAGGCCGCAGGCCACCCTGCCTACCGCCGCGTCGCCCACGAGATGCATCGTGCCATCGGGGAGGTGGCGGGCCACCGGCTGATCGCCGATGCCATGACCTATGTCGACTACAGCGACGTGGAGCTGGAGCGCCTGGATAGCGAGCGAAAGTCGGAAGCTCGCCGAGGCCGAGCTTCCGCAAGTACGACGTAGAACGCAGAACGTATAACGTCTTCTGATGGCCCAGTTCGATGTCGATGCGATGCTCCAGCGCTATCAGGAACGCGCCGCAGCTGTGAAGGACCGCCCTCTTCCCCCTGTCGCCGGTGACGAGCGCAGGCTGTTCGTGGAGCGGGCCCAGACCGACTACACCGACTACGCCTTGATCGCCAGCGCCAGCTGGAACGTCGAGGAGGGTGAGCTCGTCCTCCGTATCCCCCTCGGCGCCTAAACGCCCCTCCTGATGCTCGAGAAACGCCTCGTCCTGGTCTCAGGCAAGGGCGGTGTGGGCAAGTCGGCGGTGAGCGCCGGTCTGGCGCTTCTGGCACAACGACGTGGACTGCGTGTTCTGGCGATGGAGATGGGCTCACCAGGCGGCCTGTCCGCCCATTTTGGCTCCGGTCCACTCCAGTTCGAGCCCAGAGAGCTCCGGCCCGGACTCCATGCCATGCAGTTGGTCCGCTCCGATGCCTTGCTCGAGTATCTGGCGATCCAACTCGGCATCAAAGGGCTGAACAGGTTCGGTCCTTTGGCGAGGGCATTCGACGCGCTGGCCACCACCGCACCCGGCATCAGAGAGATCATCAGCATCGGAAAGGCGATCTGGGAGGTGCGCGAGGACCGCTGGGACATAGTCATCGCCGACGCCCCTCCCACCGGTCAGATCGGCTCGTTCCTCCGGGCGCCGGTAACGATCTCCGAACTGGTGCCAACCGGGCGGATTCGCGTGCAAGCAGAGGTCATGCAGGGGATTCTCCGGGACGACGGGACGACGGGGATGATCCTGGTGACACTTCCCGAGGAGCTGCCGGCCACCGAGACCGCCGAGACGCTGACCTGGCTGGCCAAGGAGGATCTGATCGCGGCCCCCACGATCATCGCCAACCGCGTCCTGGATGAGCTAGAAGACCAGGACACGCCTCCGGGCCCGGTCGGAGAGGCAGCCCAGCTGCATCGGGCGCTCTGGTCCGAGCAGCAGATCTGGCTCGACAGATTGCCACCCGACCATCGATTCCCTTACTTGCACGGGCTGTTCACGCCGGGCGAGGTCGCGGCACGCGTGGCCGACGAGTTCGAGGTGATCACGTGACCCGGACCGTCCTCATCACGGGCGCAGGAGGGGTGGGCAAGACCACGGTGGCCGCGGCACTGGCAGTGAGGGCGGCGCGCTCCGGGCTGCGCACGTTGGTGGTGACCGTCGACCCGGCTCGCCGGCTCGCCACCGCGCTCGGCGTGGAGGACCTGGGGAACGAGCCACAGCCCCATTCCGACGAGCCCAATCTCTGGGCCGCCATGCTCGACGCCACTGCATCGTGGCGGGCAGTGGCGATGAGGCACGCCGACCCGGAAGTGGCGAGTCGCCTGGCCGACAACGACTTCTTTCGTGCGGCGTCGGAGCATTTCCCCGCTTCCCAGTCGTACGCCGCCGCCGACCAGGCCGCCACTTTCGTGCAAGCCAAGGCCTGGGACCTGGTGATCGTGGACACTCCGCCCTCGGGTGGCGGCATCGATTTCTTCGCCGCCCCGGCACAGATGGCCGATCTGGTCGGCGGGCGCCTCCTCCGGTGGCTGACCGGTGGGCCCCTTCCCGGCAGACGGGCCTTCTACAACCTCGCCGCCAAGCCGGTCCTGCGGATGGCTGATTCCCTGCTCGGCTCCGACCTGCTCGAGAGGGTGGCCGAGTTCCTCCTCGACCTCCGAACCACCTATGACGGCGTCGCCCAGCGGGGCCGGGAGATCGAGCGGGTCCTCAGCTCCTCCTCGATCTTCGTGGTCACGACCTCGGATCCTGCCCCGGTGCGGGAGGCCATCAGGTTCTACCGCGAGCTCCCCGGGCTCGCCGCCAGCCCGTCGGCGGTGATCTTCAACCGAATACTCCCCGAGGAGTGGGCCGACGCCAACGCCCCGCCGGGCACCTCACTCGCCCTGGAGCAGAATCTGGTGCGTTGGAGCGCGGAGACTCTGCGCCAGCGAGACAGCCGGGAGGAGTTCTCGTCGCGCTATGGGGCCCACATCGCAACCATCCCCTGGTCAACGAGCCCTCCCACCGATCTCGACGGGCTGGCCGGTCTGCTCGACAACTCGAACGAGTTGCCTTGGTCGGCGGTGGGCATATCCTGATCGCATGGCTAATTCGGCCGCATTCTTCGACCTCGACCGCACCCTGATCTCGGGCGCTTCCGCCTTTCCCCTCGGAGTGGAAGCCTGGCGACAGGGCCTCGCCTCCAACCCGGACATCGGCCGATGGGCGGTTTCGGCCTTGAGCTTCAGGCTCATGGGTGACAAGGGTGATGCCCCCGATGTCAAGGGAGACTTCCTCACCCGGATCGCCGGGTCTTCGGTTCAGGCGCTCGAAATGGTGAGCGCCGCCGTGCTGCCCAAGCTCGTGGCCCGAGTCCGCCCCGAATCACGGAAACTGATCAACCTCCATCACGAGTCGGGGCGCGACACCTGGATCGTCTCCGCGGCACCCCACGAGGTCGTCGAGCCGCTGGCCAGGTCTCTCGGAATGACGGGTGCGATCGGCACGAGGGGCAAGGTCTTGGCCGGCCATTACACCGGCGAGCTCGACGGGCCTTTCGTCTATGGCGCCGGGAAGGTCGACGCCATCGAGAAGATCGCGGCCGACCTCGGATACGACCTCGAGCGCAGCTACGCCTATTCCGACTCGATCTCGGATCTTCCGATGATGGAGACAGTGGGCCATCCGGTCGCTGTCAACCCGGACTCCGAGCTCGATTCAATCGCCCACGAGCGGGGATGGCCGGTCGTCATCTTCGCCCGCAAGACAAAACGCGCCCTGGCTGCGAGCGCGGTAGGCACCCTGGCCGTTTCAGCCGCCCTCGCTGCCTATGCCCTCGGGAGAAGGCACGGCCGGTCGACTGCTCTTGCCCAGATGGCACAGCGAGAGATTTGGACCCGTCGGGCCTAGAGGATCGCGCTGGGCCCGAGGAGCTCTTTCAACTCGGCAAAGAGCGCGGTGCGGGGCTCGACGCGATGGGCATCGCTCAGCTTCAGGACCTTGACCCCATGGTCGCTGGTCATGTTGAGATAGACGGGTGCCGGTCCAGGATGGTTGGAGAGAATGGCCTTGAGGCGGGTCACCATCTCCGGTGTGAGTGAGGAAGCCGTCGTTCGCAGGCGGACCATCGAGTCGTCACGGATCTCTAGCTCCTTGATCTCGCGCGCCATTACCTTGACCTCATCGCCGCGGTGGTCGAGATGCCCTCCGACGATGACGACCGCATCTTCGACGATGGCGTGCCCGTGATCGTTGACGGTGCGGGGGAAAGCCACCACCTCCACCGAGCCCTCGAGGTCCTCGAGCTGGAAGAAGATCATGGGATCGCCATTCCTCGTCCAGCGCCGGGTGATCCCAGCCACCAGCCCTCCCACGGTGACGTTGGCCCGATCGGTCAGCTCCTCGAGCTGACTGATGGTGGTGGTAGCGGCCGCCGCCAGCGACTGGCCGACTGAGAGCAACGGGTGGTCGGAGACATAGAGGCCAAGCATCTCCTTTTCGAAGGCGAGACGGATCTTCTGCGGCCAGACCAGGTCGGGTATCTCGATTCGTCCCTGCGTCACCGCGGCGGGATCGCCGGCGAAGAGGCTGAACTGGCCCATGTCCTCATTCCGCCTCCGCTCCAGCGTGCCATCGAGGATCTGCTCGTAGACCACGGTCAGGCCCTTGCGCGGATAGCCCAAGGCATCGAACGCGCCTGCCTTGATCAGCGACTCGACGGTGCGCTTGTTTAGCGCCGAGACGTCCACCCGATCGATGAAGTCATGGAAGGAGTCGAACGGGTGGTCCGCACGCGCCTCCACGATCTTCTCCACTACCCCTTCGCCGACGTTGCGCACTGCGGATAGCCCAAACCGGATCCGGCCGTCCTTGACGGTGAAATCGGAGTCGGACTCGTTGACGTCGGGGACGAGGACCTCGATCCCCATCTGACGGCACTCGTTGAGATATACCGCAGTCCGGTCCTTGTCCTTCTTGGTGGCAGTGAGCAGGGCGGCCAGGTACTCGGCCGGAAAGTGCGCCTTGAGGTAGGCGGTCTGATAGGCGACCAGCCCGTACCCGGAGCTGTGGCTCTTGTTGAACCCGTAGCCGGAGAAATGCTCGATGAGACCGAAGATCTCCCGCCCCACCTTCTCCTCATGGCCCTGGGCCACAGAGCCGGCGACGAATTTCTCTTCCTCGGCCTTCATCACCGACTTGATCTTCTTGCCCATGGCCCGCCGCAGGTTGTCGGCGTCGATCATGGAGTAGCCAGCCATCTCCTGGGCCACCGACATGACCTGCTCCTGGTACACCATGATCTGATAGGTGTCAGCGAGCTTGTCGGTGAGGGCGGGGTGCAGCTCCTCGATCGGAGCCCGGCCGTTCTTGCGATCGGCGTAGAGGTTGTGCATGTTCGCGCCCATCGGGCCGGGCCGATAGAGCGCGACCAGGGCGATCACGTCGTTGAAGGAGTCCGGCTTCAGGGAGCGGATCAGCGATCGCATCGCATTGCCCTCGAGCTGGAACACCCCGATCGTGTTGCCCGACTGGAGCAGTTCGAAGGTCTTCTGGTCATCGAGCGGAACTGCGTCTATGTCGACTCGATTCCCGCTCCCCGACTCGACCAGCTCGAGACAGCGCTCGATGATCGAGAGGTTGCGGAGCCCGAGGAAGTCCATCTTGAGCAGACCCAATGACTCGACGCCGTACATCTCGTATTGGGTGACGACCTCGGCCCCCTCCCCCTTCTGCTGGATGGGGACGACGTTGATCAACGGCTCGGGGGCGATCACGACGGCGGCGGCGTGGATCGAGTCCTGGCGCCGCAGGCCCTCCAGGCCTCGGGCGGCGTCGACGGTCTCGCGCACTGCCGGGTCGGCCTCATATAGATCGCGAAGTCCCTGGGCGTTCGCGTACCAGTCCTTGGTGGTCGAATCGGCATCGGAAGGCGGTGGCGTCAACACCTGCTCGAGCGTGGCCTCCCGCCCGAGGATGGCCGGGGGCATCGCCTTGGCGACGCGATCGCCCACACCGTATGGGTGACCGAGCACCCGGGCCGCGTCACGAAGGGCCTGCTTCCCCTTGATCGTGGAGAAGGTGACGATCTGGGCCACCCGGTCCGGCCCATATTTCTGGGCCGCGTACCTGATCATCTCCCCCCGATATCGCTCGTCGAAATCCATGTCGATATCAGGCATCTGCCGCCGGCCCGGATTGAGAAACCGCTCGAAGATCAAACCGTAGGCGAGGGGGTCGAGGTCGGTGATCCTCAAGGAATAGGACACGATCGAGCCTGCCGCCGAGCCGCGACCCGGGCCCACCCTGATCCCGTTCTCCCGGGCGTGGCGGATGAGATCCCAGACGATCAGGAAATAGGCGGGGAACCCCATTTCCTCGATGATCTTCAGCTCGTGCTCGACCCGGTCCCACACCTCGGGCCCGGCGTCGTGGCCGTAACGATCCCGAGCGCCTTGATCGACCAGTCGGCGGAGATAGGTGACCTCGGTCTCACCCGAGGGGACGGGGAAGCTGGGCAGGAGGATCTTGCCGAATTCGAGGTCGACCTCGGCTCTCTCTGCGACGGCGAGTGTGTTGTCACACGCGCCGGGGAACACGTCTGCGGGGAACAGACGCCGCATCTCATCAGAGGTCTTGAGATAGTGCTCGTTTCCCTCGAAGCGGAGCCGGCTCGAGTCGGCGCGCAGCGAGCCAGTCTGGATGCAGAGCAAGACGTCGTGCGCGTCGTGCTCGCTCCGACTCGTGTAGTGGGCATCGTTGGTGGCGAGCAGCGGCGCACCCGTTCGCGACGAGATCTCGAGCAGGTCGGGCATGATCGCCTTCTGCGCAGCCAGACCATGGTCCTGGACCTCGATGAAGAAGTTGTCGCGCCCGAAGATGTCCTGGAATCGCCCGGCTGCTGCGATGGCCGCGTCGAAGTCGCGAACCTGTCCCTTGTTGCCCTCCTCGCTCATCGAGTCCGGGGCGAGCAATTGCGGGACCATCCCGCCCAGACACCCGGAGGTGGCTATCAGGCCCTCGGCATGCTCGGCGAGCAGATCGAGGTCCATCCTCGGCTTGTAGTAGTAGCCCTCGAGGAAGGCCCTGGAGGAAAGCCGGAGGAGGTTGCGGTACCCGGTCTCGTTCTCGGCGAGCAGGTTCATGTGGAAGCGCTGGTTGGCGTTGCCTACCGGCCGATCGAACCTGGAACCCTCCGTGAGGTACGCCTCGATCCCGATGATCGGCTTGATCCCCGCGTTCTTCGCCTCTTTGACGAAATCGACCACTCCGTAGAGAACACCGTGGTCGGTGATGGCGATCGCCGGCTGCCCTTCAGCCGCTGCGGCGGCCACCACGTCTTTGATCCGAGCCGCACCGTCGAGCATCGAGTACTCGGTGTGCACGTGGAGATGAGCGAATGACACGGCTGTCATTCAAGGTAGCACAGGCGGGCTCAGCCTGGGGTGCCGTGGGATCGGCCGGGTGCGAGGCTTCCGGCAATCCAGACGGCAATGACCATGATCACCAGACTCACCCCATGAGCGGTCGAAAAGCCACGAGCGAGGGCGCTCGCAGTGGTACCGGCCAGATCCGTCTCACCGCCCGCCAACGCCTCCCGGACCGAGGAGATGTCTCCGACCGATGCAGCCACCGTGGCCAGTATCACTCCACCCGCCAGACCTGCCCCAACCGACATCCCAACCGTGCGCAGGAAGGCGTGAGCGGAGGTCGCCCGGCCGGCGAGCCTGTCGGCCACCGCCAGGCGGACCATCTGAAACGCCGAGTTGGTCACCGCTCCCACCGACATGCCCATGGCGAAGTAGCACGCGTAGACCACCGGCAGCGGTGCCGAGAAGGAGATGGCCGCCCAGGCGGCGGCGATGGCGGGGATACCGCCAATTGCTGCGACCCGGAGCACGGCACGCTCGCTCACCCGATCAGTGATCCGACCGGAGATGTTCGCGGCCGCGGTCCATCCGATCGTTAGCCACAAGACCGACCACGCTGCCGCGGCCGCCGTGCCGCCCCGGGCGCCCCGTACGTACACAGGCAGATAGGACGACAGCCCGATCATGGCCACCAATGTCAGCGAGACCACCAGGGCGAGTTGGCGGTAGGGATATTCCCCCACGAAACTTGGGTCGAGCAGGCTCGACCTGCCCCGTTCCATCCTGCGCCACAACACGGTCCCCGCCAGGATGGCGACCGCGGCAAACATCACCGAGAACGCAGAGAAATTCGACACAGCCGCCAACAGGGCTCCGAACGTGACCACCAGCAGCCCTACCGCGACCCAGTCGACCCGGAGCGGGGTGCGCTCGACCGGGCCGGGCAAGGTCCGCCACCCTGCGATCAGGGCAACTGCAGAGATCGGCACCATCAGCAGGAAGATCCAACGCCACGAACCGACCTGGAGCAGAACCGCTGCGATCGCAGGGCTGGCGAAGCCCAGAATCCCCCACACATTGGAATTGGCGGCAAAGGCTCGTCCGACGAGATGGCTCGGATAGACGAGGGCGACGGCACCGACTCCAACCGAGATGATCGCCCCACCCGCGGCGCCTTGAAAGACACGTGTAGCCACCAGCATCGGCATCGTCCCAGCCGCAGCGGCAGCGAGCGAGGACGCAGCGAAGGCAATCGTCGCCCACCTGAACACAGTGGACGTCCCTACAGAATCGATGAACGAACCCGCGATCGCAGTGGTCACACCCGAGGCGAGCAGGAAGGCGGTGATCACCCATGGCAGGAGATGCACCTGGCCGAGCTCGGCGGTGAGATCGGGTAACGCGGCCGTCACCGCCAACCCCTCGAAGGCCACGATGGCGACGGTGGTGAAGATGGCGACAGAAGCCGGCAGCAACTCCCGGGAGAGGATCGATCTAGGGACTGTCATTGGCGCTCCAGGATGGCAATGTCGAAGCGCTCCCCGAGGCGAATCTCAGATCGAGACAACGACTGCGGCCAGCGCCGCAACGGCGAATCCGACCAAGGCCCGCATCGCCTCGGCCTTTGGCCCTTTGATCCGGCTCCAAATCTCGCCGATCACGAAGCCGGCGATCAAGCCGCCCAGATGTGCTTGCCAGGAGACATTTCTGAAAATCAACGGGATGGCGGCGTTGATGAGGAGGAGGAAGCCCAACTGACCGAGAAGAGCGCGGCCCTGGATGGTGTTCCTGCGATGCAGTGCCCAGCTCAACCAGATCCCGAACAGCCCGAAGATCGCCCCCGATGCGCCGACCGCGGGCACCATGCTGAGTTGGTCACCCAGATAGAAGGCGAACACTCCGCCCATCCCGGCCGAAGCGAGAAAGAGGCTGACAAAGGGCCACGTGCCCACGCCCCGCTCGATCTGGGGGCCAAGGACCCACAGCGCCCACATGTTGAAGAGGATGTGAGTGATGGAGGCGTGGAGCAGGACCACCGTGAAAATTCGCCACCAATCACCGTCCGAGATGAAGGCGTTGACTTGTGCAAAGCGCAAGACCAGGCCATCCACGATGTTCAGGGAATCGAGGAGATAGAAGATCACAGCGATGGCTATGAAGGTGATCGTGGCCGGTGCGCCCGACGTCGCCGTGGTTCGGCTGCGGGGACCGGTGGGAATCACCTTCTGTGCGCCCTCCTGTCTGATGCATTCGGGACAGCGCTGCCCAACGGAGGCGTCGATGGAGCATGACGAGCAGATGGGACGGCCACAACGACTGCAGCTGAGCAGGGTGCTCCGATCCGGGTGCCGGTAACAAACCGGGGCCTCGGTGGTGTGATCCTGGGTCACGCTCGAAACGCTATCGCCGCCAACGGCCTACCCCACCTCGGCAGTCGCCAGCCCGTCAAGCACCCCTACGAGGTCATCAGGAAGGGGGGATGTGAAAGTCATTTGCTCGCCGGTCACCGGGTGATGGAGGCTGACCAGATGGGCGTGGAGGAAGATGCGCGGGCTATCGACGGCCTTCAGCTGTGAGTAGGTCTTGTCCCCGATCACCGGATGATCGATCGCGGTCAGGTGGACTCTGATCTGATGAGTGCGGCCCGTGGCGAGAGCTACTTCGAGGAGGGAGACATCGGCCGCGGGGTACTCCTCGATCACCTCGTAGTGGGTGACCGCGGGCTTGCCGCCTGCGACCACTGCGCGCCTGATGGGTCGGGTGGGATCGCGGCCGATCGGGGCGTCGATGGTGCCAGTGGGAGTGGCGAATCGGCCATGAACCAGAGCGGTGTAGAGACGCCGGATGCGGCGGCCGGCCATGTCGGAGCTCAGTTGGTCGAACGCCAGGGCGGTGCGGGCGACGACGAGCAAGCCTGATGTGTCCCGATCGAGCCGATGGATCAGACCCCACCGACCCGCGGCACCCACCCCGTCCAACTCCGGGTAGCGATGAAGTAGACCGGCGGCCAGAGTCGGGCGCTGATGTCCGGAGCCGGGGTGGACCACCAGACCGGCCGGCTTGTCGACCACGATCACATCAGAGTCCTCGTGGATCACGTCGAAATCGACCGGCTCGGCGGCGAGGCGGGCGACCTCAGTCGGAGGTGGCGATTCGACGATAGCGCCGGAGTGCACCCGGTCGCTGGGACGTGCTGGGGCGCCGTCGAGGAGGACTCCGCCATCGAACAGTGCCCGGGCGTGCGAACGACTGACTCCGAGGAGGTCGGCCAGCACCTTGTCCACACGGTCGCCGTCGAGGCGCTCGGGGACCTCGAGTTTCAGCGTGTCATCCACGCATGTATGAGTAGCAGCCCTACTGCGATCGTGATCGACATGTCGGCGACATTGAAGGTCGGGATCCACCACAGGTCGATCCAGTCGATGACCTTCCCATCGAGCAGTCCTGGGCCCCGCATGACCCGGTCGACCAGATTCCCCAAGGCTCCTCCGATGATCAGGCCGTAGGCGACGGTCTCCGCCATCGGACGCTCGAGACGGAGCGCCCAGAGCAGACCACCGGTCACGACGATCGCCGCGGTGCCGAAGATCGGGCCTCCGTTCTGGAACATCGAGAAGGCTGCGCCCGAGTTCTCGGTGAAGGTGAGGACGAGGAAGTTGGGGATGAGCACCAGATCCCCGTCTACGAGCTCGATGGAGGCCCAACGCTTGGTGGCTGCGTCGACAACCACGACGAGCAGAGCAAGCCCAACGCCGAGGGCGAACCTTCGAGTCAAGCCTTGCGTGCGCAATCGACGCAGAGCGTCGTGTAAGGGAGTACGTCCAACCTGGCCAGGGGAATCGCTTTTCCGCAGCTCTCGCATATGCCGTATGTGCCCTCGTCCATCTTGCCCAGCGCTCGCTCCACCTTGCTCAAGAGGTCGAGTGTGTTCTGCTCGATCGAGAGCTCCTTGGCGTACTCGAGCTTGGTCGAGCTCGCCTCGGCGTTGCCCGGATCGGGGCTCCGGTCAGAAGAGCTCTCAGAGAGACGGGCCTCTTCCAACTCCTGCTCGTAATCGTCGACCAGGCCCTGGAGACGTGCTTGTTCTTCCTCGAGCCTGACCCGGAACTTCTCGACTGTTGACTTGGCGAGCTGTCGTGCCAAAACGGTCCCCCGCTAAAGGGCGGGAACCATACCAACGAGTGACCGCTATTGGGAGCGTTTCGCCACGCCCGGCAGCATTGCCCCTGCCCCTAGCATTTCCGGCTCCAATGCCTACGAACGAGCAGCAGTCGCCAACCCACGGCAGCGGATTCACCCGCGTCGACCCGGCAGTGGATATCCCCGCCATGGAGAAGGGCATCCTCGCCCTCTGGCGCGAGACCAAGGCCTTCGAAGAGTCGATCCGCCGCCGCCCTGCCGATCACGAGTACATCTTCTATGACGGCCCTCCCTTCCCGACCGGAAGCCCTCACTACGGAAACCTCCTCGCCGGGGTGATCAAGGACATGGTGCCCCGCTACTGGACAATGCGGGGCTATCGGGTGGAGCGGCGGTTCGGTTGGGACACCCACGGCCTCCCCATCGAGATGGAGGTCGAGAAACGACTGGGGATATCGGGTCCGAAGGCTATTGCCGAGTACGGCGTCGACCGCTTCAACGAGGCGGCGCGGAGCGTGGTACAGGCCAACACCGAGACCTGGGAGGCGCTCACCGAGCGCATCGGGCGCTGGGTGGACTTCGAGAACGACTACAAGACCCTGGACCCGGAGTTCATGGAGACGGTGTGGTGGGTCTTCAAACAGCTCTGGGACAAGGGTTTGGTCTACAAGGACTTCAAGGTCCTCCCCTATTCATGGGGAGCGGCGACCCCACTCTCCAATTTCGAGGCGAACAAGGACTATCGCGATGTCGAGGACCCATCCATAACCGTGAGGCTGGAGGTGCTCGAGGGAGTGGGGCCGGTCGAGCCGGGCGATTTCCTCCTCATCTGGACCACGACACCCTGGACGCTTCCCGGCAACCTGGCTATCGCGGTCGGAGAAGACATCGAATACTCCCGCATCGCCGATCGTGGTGACCATTTCTGGATCGCGACGGCACGGGCCGCGAGCGTGTTCGGGGAAGACCCCTTCGTCGTCGGGGAGGCCAAGGGCTCCCAGATCCTCGGGGTCTCCTACCGCCCGCCATTCGACTATTTCGGCGAAGAGAGAGAAGCGGGGGCCTTTCGCACCATCCCGTCCCCCGAGGTGGCCATGAACGAGGGCACCGGCCTGGTCCACATGGCACCCGCCTATGGCGAGGCCGACTTCTACGCCCTCAAGGCCGCCGGGATCGAGTCGTTGGTCGACCCCGTCGATGCCGAGGGTGACTTCACCGACCAAGTGCCGGAGGTGGTCGGCCAGAACGTCAAGGAGGCTGATGCGACACTGATCCGGCTGCTCGAGGAGTCCGGCAACCTGGTGCATGCCGACCGGATCACCCACTCCTACCCCTTCTGCGAGCGAACAGGCACGCCTCTGATCTACAAGGCGATCCCCACCTGGTTCGTGAGGGTGGAAGAGATCAAAGATCGGATGGTCGAGATCAACGAGACCATCCATTGGGTGCCCGACTACGTCGGCACCCGTCGCTTTGGCAATTGGCTGGCCAACGCGAGGGATTGGGCGGTGAGCCGAAATCGCTATTGGGGCTCATGTATCCCGGTTTGGGAGTGCACCAACTGCGACGAGGCCGTGGCGGTGGGATCACTCGACGAGCTCGAGGCTCTCTCCGGCCAGCGCCCCCGAGATCTCCACAAGCATGTCGTCGACGACATCGGTTGGCCGTGCGCTTCTTGCGACGGTTCGATGATCAGGGTTCCCGAGGTGCTGGACGGCTGGTTCGAGTCGGGGTCGATGCCATACGGCATGCTCCACTACCCCTTCGAGAACTCCGAGCGTTTCGAGGCCGCTTTCCCGGCCAAGTTCATCGCCGAGGGTCTCGACCAGACGAGGGGTTGGTTCTACACCCTGATCGTCCTCTCCACTGCTCTCTTCGATGAGCCGGCATTCGAGAACTGCGTCGTCAACGGGCTCATCCTCGCCGAGGACGGGCGAAAGATGTCGAAGAGCCTGAAGAACTACCCCGATCCCTCGGGGATCTTCGATCACATGGGGGCGGACGCATTGCGGGCCTTCCTGATCAATTCACCGGTTCTCCGCGCCGAGCCACTCCGCTTCAGCAGCGACGGGGTGGCCGAAGTGGTTCGCACCGTTCTCCTCCCGATGTGGAACACCTACAGCTTCTTCACCACTTATGCCGAGGCCGACGGGATCACCGTCTCGGATCTCGCGACAGCTCCCCCTCCCCCAGAAAGGCCGGAGCTCGACCGATGGATCCTCTCCGTGCTGCAGAGCCTGGTGTCAGAGGTCAATACCCAGATGGAGGGCTACTACCTGTACAACGTGGTGCCGCCCACGTTGGGTTTCATCGACCATCTGACCAACTGGTACGTGAGACGCTCTCGCCGCCGTTTCTGGCGCAGCCGGGGAGAGTCGAGTGAGAGCGACGCCGACAAACTGGCGGCATTCGCCACTTTGTACGAGGTCCTCACCCGCTTCATCGAAGTTCTTGCCCCGGTCCTCCCCTTCATCACCGAGCATCTCTACCAGGATCTCGTCGCTCGTCATCACCCTGATGCCGTCACCAGCGTGCATCACCGCGACTTCCCCGAGGCAGATGCGGAGCTGATCGACCGTGACCTCGAGACTGCGATGGAAGTGGTTCGAGAAGTAGTCGGCCTCGGGCGGAACCTCCGCAAGAAGCTGGGTCTGCGAGTTCGGCAGCCACTGGCCAGATTGACCGTCCTCACCCGGGACGACGACATCGCCCGGGCGGTCGTCACACATGGTGACGTGATCGCCGACGAGCTCAACGTCAAGGAGGTGTTGACTTCTGCGGACGAAAGAGCACTGGTCAACCTCTCGGCAAAGGCGAATTTCCGCACCCTCGGGCCTTTGTACGGGCCCCAGATGCCCGAGGTGGCGAATGCCATCGCCGCCCTCAGCCCGGGGGACCTCGAGGCGGTCCTCAGCGGCGGCACCGTGGCCATCGCAGGCCGCGACTTGGGCCTGGGCGATATCGTCGTCGAGCGGACAGCTCGAGAGGAGACGGTGGTCGAGACGGGAGTCGACTTCGCGGTGGCGCTGGACACCCATGTCACCGATGAGCTCTTACTCGAAGGGATGGCGCGAGAGCTGATCAGCCGGGTTCAGAAGATGCGACGTGACGCCGCCCTCGACGTCACGGATCGGATCACCGTGACCTGGTCGAGCGACGACGCCGTCATCAACTCGGCCATCGCCACCCACGAGCCGGAGATCGCCGCCGAGGTGCTCGCGACCTCGATCGCGGAAGGTGGCGGAGAATCGGGGGAGTCGTTCGAGATAGACGGGCGGGTCGTCTCGATTCAGATCGCGCCCTCAGCCCGGTCCTAGCGGCCCTCGTTCCCTCGCTTGTAGTTGCCGGTCACCCGCGCCATGAGCTGCTGGGGATCGTCCCTGGGAAGGCGGGAGAGGAACCTCTCCGCTGCCTCCCCGCGCAGGGTCGTGACAAGGGTGCCGTCCCGAGCGATGACCACCTCACCGGACTTCCGCACCCGATAGGTGAAGCCGAGATCGGGGCCGTCGGCGTCGGTCAGATCTCCCGATTCTCCTCATCGGTGTCGACGCCCTCGATCTCGGAGGACCCGGCGTCGTCCTCGTCGTCGGACGATTCCAGGTTCTCGAGGTCGACCTCGAGCCCGGCTTCCTCGCCGGTCTCTGCTCCTTCGCCGGCCTGATCGTCGTCGCCATCCTCGGCGTCGCTGGTGTCGTCGACCTGCTCTGCGTCCTGCTCAGGCTCCGGTTGGTCCTCGAAGTCGTCGCCTTCGGCGCTCTCGGCCGTCCCGGTGTCGGTTTCATCGGTCAGCTCCGCGGAAGGGCTGTGTGCGCCGGCCACGACGGCATCCATCTCATCGAGCTTATCGGCGACGGTGGTGGCGAGGACCGCGAGCTTGTTGCGCACCCCGGCCACGAGACCTGTCATCTCCGCCATCTCGGTTTCGACCTCGGCCTTCTTCTGGTCCCGCTCCTGGGCGAAGGTGTCGGCTTCGGATCGGGCATCGCCCACGATCTTGTCGGCTTCGGCCCGAGCATCCTCGAGCATCCGGTCCGCCGCCTGCTGGGCCGCAACCAGCGCCCGGCCCACAGCCGACTCGTCGGGGCCTGGAGCCGCCACCGGCACCGCGGCCACCGCTTGGGGATCGCCCTCGAACTGTGCCGCCCGTTCCTTGGCTTGGGTCAGCTCCTCCTGGAGCTCGCGTACCGCGACCACCATCTCGTCGAGGAAATCGTCCACCTCGTCGAGGTCGTAGCCACGAAGGGCGGTTGAGAACGTCTTCTTCTCGATGTCGGCGGGTGTTATCGCCATTGTTATCTACCCCTTGGTGTCTGAGTGAGGATACGAACCAAGCCGCCCGGCTCCAAGGATCAGGAGAAGATCCCCCTCGCCAGCCCGATCAGCAACTGGATCCCGATCAGCAGGACGATCGGGGAGAGATCCAGCATGCCCCCACCGAGGCGCAACGGCGGGATCACTCGCCGGAGGGGGAGGATCACCGGGTAGATGACTCTGTCGAGGAAGACGTTGACCTTGCCCAAAGGGTGTTCTGACGACGTTGGGATCCACGACAGGATCACCCATGCCAGCACGGCGTAGAAGTAGATCTGCAGGATCACGATCAGAACGCCGCCGAGGTCCACGGCTCAGTCGTCGATGTCGTCGAGCTCGTAGGCACCCAACGTGGAGAGGCGTCGCTTCTCGTCCCGGCTAAGTGTCACCCGCGGAGGTAGGACGACGACGAGCCCATCGCCGACCTTTCTCATCGAACCGTCGAGGGCGTAGATGAGGCCTGAAGAGAAATCAACCACGCGTCGCACGAGGTCGTGGTCGGCCCGACGCATGTCGAGGACCACCGGCACTCGGTCGCGTATCCGATCGGCGAGGATTCGGGCATCGCCGAACTCCTCGACGAGGATGACGTCCGAGGGCGCCTCGACCGTTCGGACGACTCCAACCCCCGATTCCATGCCCTCCCTGATCTGGGGACGGGTCGCTGCCCGCGCCGTGGGCGGCGGCTCGACCCTCCGGCTCGCCGGGAACGCCTCGACACGACGTGGCTCTACCCGACGCGACGGCTCCTCGGCCGGCCCCATCGCCGGTCGATCGCCGCTCTCGGCATCCATCTGATCCTCGTCCACCAGTCCCAGGTAGATAAGAGCTTTGGAGAACAGAGACGACATATCACTCCGTCAAGTGCGTTCACCAAAGATAGCCCGTCCCACGCGGATAATTGAGGAGCCTTCCTCGATCGCCACCTCGAAGTCGTTGGTCATCCCCATCGAGAGCTCAAGGACCCCTGGATGGTCCTGGGCCAGCTCATCCCGGAGGCCGCGAAGCAACGCGAAGTGGGGCTGCTGGTCTTTCGGCTCGTCGGTGAGCGGCGGGATCGCCATCAATCCTCGCACCTCCAAACCGAATGCCAGGATCTGTTCGAGGGTGGCCCGGGCCTCCTCGGGGATGGCGCCCGACTTCTGTTCCTCACGTCCGGTGTTCACCTGGAGGAGGCACGGTGGGGGGAGCCCGCTGCCCTTGGCCCAGGCCCCAGCCAGAGACTCCCTGTCCATTGAATGGAGGAGATGGGTGATTGGCCTGATCAGCCGGGCCTTGTTCCCCTGCAACCCGCCCACGAAGTGCCAGCGGATGTCATTCGGGAGCCTGGCGGCTTTTTCGGCCATCTCCTGGGCGCGGTTCTCGCCAAAGTCCCGGTGGCCCAGCTCATATACCGCTTCGATGGCCGATACCGGCTTCGCCTTCGAAACCGCGACGAGGGTGATCGAGGAGACATCCCGGCCTGCTCGCTCGGCTGCAACCGTCATGCGGTCCATGACATCGTGGTAGCTCACGACACCCAGGCAATGGTCGCATTGCGAAGGGAGGTTCCGCTTCGGCGGTAACTGAACATCGTGCTCTCGTGCATCGTGCAGGCGCCGGAAACCCAAACATCGAGCCCGTCCAACTCGCTGCGTATCGCTGAGGCCAGGTCCACCGAAGTCGTGCCCCACGTGGTCTCGGTCGCGACTCCGGGGAATCGGCCGGCCACGTCCGGCCCCACCTCGAAACAGCACGGGCCGATGCCGGGCCCGATGGCAGCGGAGCTCGGCTCGTGGCCCCGACGCTTCATCTCCTCGCGGAGGGACGTCACCACGCCGGCAGCCGCCCCACGCCATCCCGCATGGGCCACTCCGACGGCTGAACCAGCCCGAAGGACGACCCCGAAGCAGTCCGCCGTGAACACAGCCAGGGGCAGTCCCGGCACATCGGTCCACATCGCGTCGGCCTCCTCGAGTTCGCCGGGCTCGGCAGCATGGGTCAGAGCGGTCCCGTGAACCTGTCGGATCGTTGCCCAATCCCGCGAGATCCCCAGCCAGGACGAAACGGCCGATCGCGCGGTCAGGTCGTTGCGCTGGTCTCCATCGTCTGCATCGGTGAAGGCGACCCCGTCGACACCGGGGGGCCGGTTCATCCCTGGACGAATGTCGGGATATCGAGGGCGTCGTCCCCCTCATCGAACCCGGAATAGGAGCGGGAGGCCGGGCGCGTCGACCCTTGGCGCCCCGACCGACGCCGTTCGAAGCCGGCCGCGATCACGGTGACCTTCATCTCCTCGCCGAGGTCGTCGTCGACGATGGCGCCGAAGATGATGTCTGCCTCGGTGTCGGCGTGGTCAGCAACCACCCGGGCGGCCTCAGTCGCCTCGTGAAGTGTCATCGAGGAAGGACCGGAGACCGAGAGGAGGACGCCCTTGGCGCCTTCCATGGAGGTCTCCAGCATCGGGCTCGAGATCGCCCGCTCGGCAGCCTGCTTGGCCCGGTTCTCGCCAGTCGCCCTCCCGATCCCCATGACCGCCGACCCGGCGTCCGACATGATCGTCCGCACATCGGCGAAGTCGACGTTGATCAACCCGGGAGTGGTGATCAGGTCGGTGATCCCGGCGACGCCGCTCATCAGGACCTCGTCGGCAAGTCTGAAGGTCTCGGCGATCGGGGCGGTCGGGTCCCCAACCTCGAGCAGCCTGTCGTTGGGGATCACGATCAGGGTGTCCACTGCATCCTTCAGATCGTCGATCCCCTGCTCGGCATGGACGGCCCGCCGTCTGCCCTCGAACCCGAACGGCCTGGTGACGACTCCGACGGTGAGGGCGCCGACCGACCGTGCCACTTCGGCCACGACCGGAGCGCCGCCCGTGCCGGTCCCGCCACCTTCACCGGCAGTGATGAAGATCATGTCCGAGCCTTTGAGGACGTCTTCCAACTCCGCCTTGTGCTCTTCGGCGGCGGCCCGGCCGATCTCCGGATTGGCCCCTGCCCCCAGACCCCTGGTCACTTCACGTCCGATGTCGAGCTTGACATCGGCATCGCTCATCAGCAGTGCCTGGGCATCGGTGTTCAACGCGATGAACTCGACACCGCGTATACCCGCGTCGACCATGCGATTGACGGCGTTGACGCCGCCACCGCCGATTCCTACGACTTTGATGACGGCCAGATAACCGCCGCTCGACGAGTTCACGACAATTCCTCCAGTGGATATCGGAAGCTAAAGTAGAGGTTTACCGTTTGCCGAGCAGTTAGTAAAGCCACAATCTCTAACCTTCAAGTAGACGTCAATAGTTGGGTCACTGGGGCGAGATGGCGGGATGGGTGGGGGCGATCAGAGTCAAGATCGAGCCGGCGGCCGGCGCCTCGCGCAACAGGGCGGCCAGACTGAGCGCCTTGGCGCGCATCTCCACAGGCCGGCCCAGTCTCACCTGAAAGCCGGCGACTTCCGCCCAGATCTCTCCCCCGGCCTCGGTACGCACCTTCGTCCCCTCCCGGAGCTCCTGGGACAGCGCCGCCGTGAACTCGAGTGCGCCGAGGACGTCACCCGAAGTTTCGGTCTCGTCGGGAGACACCGGGCCGAGCTGGATCCAGGGCAACGCCGGGTCGGGCTGTTCGGCAGCGGCCAAACGGACACCGTCCGGCGCGTAGAGCCCCCAGCCGTCTGCTGTCTCCAGCCAGGCGGTGGGGACCCGCTCGTGGACCAGAACCACCACTCCTGTGGGCCAATCGAGATCGACCATTGACTCGAGCACCCAAGGGTCTGATTCGAGAGCGCTCTCCACCCGCCCGGGCCGGATCAGGATCAACGGGTTCCCCTCGATCACCCCTTGCTCTGTCAGCACGGTCTGCGCCGAGCTGGCCGCGATGCCGGACGTCGTCACGGTCGAGACACTGAGCAGGGGCGAGAGGAACAACCACACCGTTGCCCCAACGACTCCGAGGCAAACGAGCAGCACCACGAGGCGGCTGACCTTGCGCCGGGCGCGATCTTCGGCCACCTCGCGTCTTCTCTCGGCTAGACGTGGGTCAATTCTCATCTTCGAATCCGACGAATTGGATCTCCGGCTCCAGCATGGTGCCGGTTTCCTCGAAAACCCGGTCTTTGACAGCGGCTACTAGACGGCGGATGTCTGCGGAGGTCGCAGAGGGCCCGGCAACGAAGAAGTTGGCGTGCTTGGCAGAGACCGCGACGTCGCCTACCTGCATCCCCTTCAACCCGAGCGAGTCGATGATCTCCCCCGCCGTGGTGCCAGGTGGGTTCTTGAACACGCTTCCGGCGTTGAAGGTGCCCCCCGGCTGGTTGTCTCTCCTCCACCGCGTGATCCTGCGCAGCTCACCACGCCCGGTCTCGCTGTCGCCGGAAGTCGCCCGGAACATGGCACTCACGACGACCTGTTCGGCGGTCACATTGGAGTGGCGGTAGGACATCTCGAGCTCGTCAGGGCCGAGTTCGAGGGTCGTGCCCCCTCTGAGATCGACGATTGTGGCCACGATGAGCCGGTCCCTGGTCTCGGTGCCGAAACAGCCTGCGTTCTGCCGGACTGCGCCACCCACCGAGCCTGGGACCCCGACGAAGAACTCGAGACCGGTCAGCCCGGCGTCGACACTGGTCCGGGCGACCAAGGCCAGAGGAGCTGCTCCACCGGCGCGCACGTCATTCCCGTCGATCTCGACCCCGCCGAACCCAGAGCCGAGACGAATGACGAGACCACTGAAACCCGCATCCGAGACGACGAGATTGGACCCACGGCCCAGAACGAGGATTGGAAGCTCTCCGGTGACACCGGTTGCGATCAGGTCGGTCAATGCTCGGAAATCGGGCAAATCCACCAGGTAACGCGCCGGTCCGCCGGACTTGTAGGTGGTGTACTGGCCGAGAGGCACGCCCTCGAGGACCACGCCCTGATCGACCAGAGAGGCGAGGGTGGTCACGGATGCTCCGCCAAGCGCAGAGCCAACTCGATCGGGACGAGGGTGATGTCTCCCGCTCCCATGGTCAAGACCAGGTCACCCTCGGCGACACGCTCCTCCAGGAAGCCCGCCAGGTCGCTGCGGTGAGGGACGTAGTGGGCGCTGCCGCCGTGCCGGCCAACGGCCTCGACCACCAGGGCGCCGGTCACTCCGGGGACGGGCTCCTCCCTGGACCCGTAGACATCGGTCACCACGACCTCATCCGCCGCGCTCAGCGCTGCTCCGAACTCATCGTGGAACAGCACAGTTCTGCTGTAGAGATGTGGCTGGAACACCGCCCACACCTTGCCGCGGGCAAGATCCATGGCCACGGCGACGGTCGCGGCCACCTCGGTTGGGTGGTGGGCGTAGTCGTCGATGAGGGTGACCCCGGACACCGTGCCTTTGTTCTCCCAACGCCGCCCAACTCCGCGGAACGAGGCGAGCCCGGTGGCTGCCAGCGCCACATCCCGACCCATCGAGCCGAGTAGGGCGAGCGCACCGGCCGCATTGAGCGCCACGTGAGCGCCCGGGCGTCCCAGGCTGACATGGGCCCGGGCGCTGGGCCCGATCAGCTCGAAACGACTCCCTCCGTCGTGGCGGGTCAAATCGACGATGCGCCAATTCGAGGAGGGGTCCAGACCGTAGGTGATCGCACCGGACCGGTCACCAACCTCACGGGCTCCGGGGTCGTCGCCGCAGACGACCACCGGGCCCTCGACCCCGCGGGCGACCCCAACGAAAGCCTCCATCAGGTCTGACTCGGTCCCGAAATGCTCGATGTGCTCGGTCTCCACATTGGTCACGACCAGACCCCCGAGGTGGAGACGCTCGAACGTGCGGAACGCCTCGTCGGCTTCGATCACCAGTAGTGGAGTCGCCCCGAAATGCCCGTTGGTGTTCCAATCGGTGAGATCGCCACCGACGATGAAACTCGGGTCCTCACCCAGGGACTTGAGGGCGGCAACCAGCAACGCCGTAGTGGTGGTCTTTCCATGGGTGCCCGTGGCCCCGATGGTGGTGATCCCCCCGGTCAACGCAGCGAGGAGATCGGGACGGCGCCATACCGGGACCCCTGCCTCCGCCGCAGCGGCAAGCTCGGGGTCACGGTCGGGTACGGCCGATGACGCGACGACCAGATCCGCATCTCTGGCCACCTGAGGATGATGACCGGCATAGGTGTCGATCCCGAAGTCCTCGAGCCGGTCCAAGGTGGACCCGCCCCGCTGGTCGGAGCCGGAAACCTCGTGGCCCATCCCGGCGAGCACTTTGGCGATGGCGCTCATCCCGGCGCCACCGGCGCCGACCAGATGGATGCGGCGGTAGTCGAGTCTCACCGGGCAATCTCCAGCATCGCGTCTGCGATTGTCGTGGCTGCGTCCGGTTTGGCGATGCTCGCGGCTCCCCTACTCATCTCCTCCAGCCGTTCCTTTGAGGCCAGCAACTCCGACACCAACGACGGCAAGCGGTCGATCTGTCCCGCCTCTAGCACCACGGCCGCTCCTGCCTCCGCGACAAAGGCGGCGTTGGCCGCCTGATGCCCGGAGGACCCGAAATCGCCCGGGATGAGGATCGAAGGGGTCCCAGTCACGGTCAGCTCGGCCACCCCACCCCCGGCCCTGGCGATCACGAGGTCGCACGCTGCGTAGAACAGCTCCATGTCCTCCTCGAAAGGCGTCTGCACCCAAGAGACGACCGAGGTTCCCTCCTCAGAGATGACATTGCCCTCGCCGGTCAGGTGGAGGATCTGAATCGGGCTCCCCGACCAGGTCCCGACCAGCGTTCGAACGGCGGAATTGATCAACCCAGCCCCCAACGACCCGCCCACCGCCCCCAACACCGGCAGCGTCTCGTCGAGGCCATAGTGGGCGAGCGCTCTCGGGCGGACGACGCCGCGATCGAATCTGGTCAGGGATTGGCGGACCGGGTTCCCCACCCATTCCCCTTGCTCCAGCCCATGTGTCGCAGGGAACGAGGTGAATGTCCGCGACGCCCATCGCGATGCGACACGATTGGCGAGCCCGGCACCTGCGTTCTGCTCTGCTACGAACAGGGTCACGCCGGTGCTCCGAGCGGCCAGCGCGGCAGGGATCGTCACATAGCCGCCCATGCCCAGCACGACATCGATACCTCGGTCTCCGATCGCCGCGACCATCACGTCCCGGGCACGCCACACCACCCGGGGAAGGCCCAGGTTCCGCCCGCTCAGCGAGCGTTGCAAGCCTCGCACCTCTACTTCGAGGAAAGGAAACCCGGCTTTGGGATAGACCGATGCCTCGAGACGGTCACCACCGGTGTAGAGGACTGATTCGGGCGGGATTCCACGTGCGGTCAAGGCTTCGCCGACAGCGAGCCCAGGGAACACATGCCCACCGGTGCCGGCCGCGGCGATGAGAAACGTCATGTCTTGGGCTGGACCCCTGCCTGGGCGATGTTGACCAGGATGCCCAAGGAGGCCATGCACACGATCAACGAGGTGCTCCCGAAGGACACGAAGGGAAGGGCTATCCCGGTGATCGGCATGGCGCCGAGGACCCCGCCGATGTTCACGATCGCCTGAAACGTCATCCAGGCGGTGAGGCCGGCCGCCACCATGCGCCCGAACCGGTCCGGCGCTCTCGCCGCGACCAACCACCCGGCCAAGGCGAGAACGACGTAGAGACCGATGACAGTGAGGCCACCGATGAGCCCGGTCTCCTCACCGATGATGGCAAAGATGAAGTCGGTGTGGGCGTTGGGGAGATAGAACCAGCGGGCACGGCTGGCTCCGAGGCCCACCCCGAACAGGCCCCCGTTCGACAATGCGTAGTAACCCTGGATCAGCTGATAACCCTCACCGCTGGCATTGCCCCACGGGTCCAAGAACCCGACGATTCGATCGACCCGATATTGGTCGCTGAAGGCGAGGAGCCAGGCCGCACCCACCACCATCCCGGTGAGGAGCGACACGAACCGCAGCGGTGTGTCGCTAGCCATGATCACGGCCATGGCCGCGGCGCCGATGATGATGGTCGTCCCCAGGTCCGGCTGGAGAATGACGAGACCACCGATCACCCCGACCGTGAACACCACCGGGACCAGAAAATGACCAAAACGGGTGAGCAGACGGTGCTTCTTCTCGAAGAGATGGGCGAGGACGATGACGATGGCCACCTTGGCAACCTCGGAAGGCTGGAAGCTGAACCCGGCGATGGGGAGCCATCGCTGCGACCCGCCGATGACGGGACCAATCGCGAGCACCGCGACGAGCAGCGCCACGGTCGCGAAGAAGCCCGGGACGGCGACCCTGCGGTAGAGCCGATACGGGATTCGGCTCGTTACGAGCAAGGCAATCGTGCCGATGCCGACACCAACCAGCTGCCGCTTGAAGAAGTAGAACCGGTCTTCGGCCTGTTCGATCGCAACGGCGGACGACGCCGACTGGGTAGCCCCCAGGCCGATCACGATCAGGACCACGGCCACCACGAGCAAGGCGGTGGCGGTGCGATTGTTCATCTTGAGGCGCTCCGCCCGGACCCGAGCCGCCGCACGCACCTTTGCGATCGAGGTGACGTTCGCCGTCATTTCGGCCCCTCGTCATCGACGACCCCTCTGACCAATGCCACGAAAGCATCTCCTCGCTCGGCATAGGAGGTGAACTGGTCGAAACTGGCGCATCCAGGCGCCAACAAGACGGTGTCGCCGGGCTCGGCCAGATCGGCCGCCAACTGCACCGCCTTTGCCAGGGTCCCGGCCTCATGACCCCGCTCCCCCGCCGCCGCCACCAGGTCTGGCCCAGCTTCACCGATGCCCAGGACAACCCGCACGTTCGGCTCCCGAGCGATCGGGGTGACGTCCATTCCCTTGGCCAGCCCCCCTGCGATGAGGACGACGGGACCATGGGCCCGGATCGAGCTCATGGCGGCATGGGGATTGGTGGCCTTGGAGTCGTCGATCCAGGTGACCCCTCCGCTCCTGGCAACCGTCGATCTCCGATGCGGGCCGGGCGCGTACGACTTGGCGGCCCTGGTCACCCCCTCGGCCGTGGCCCCCATCCGCAGGGCCAGGGCGGAGGCCGACGCGATGTTGACCAGATGGGTGGGATCGTCAGAAGCCAGGTCCCCTATCGAAATGGTCAGTTCCCCGACGACCAGTCGGTCTTCGTCGACACCACCGCCCCCGGCGGGAAGGTGCCGCCCCGACACCGGGAACAGTTCGCTCTTCGCTCCTGAGACGATGGATGCCGCGCCCTCGTCGTCGGCGTCGAAGACCAACAGGTCATCGCCGGTTTGATTCATGAAGATCCGGGATTTCGCGGCTCGATACGAATGCTCCGAGCCGTGCCAATCGAGATGATCGACGGCGACGTTGGTGATCGCCGCAGCGGTTGGATGGAAGTCCTCGCAGAAGCGGAGTTGAAAACTCGACACCTCCACGACAATCGCCTCATGCCCGCGGTCGACATGATCGGAGAGCGCCGAGCCGATGTTCCCGGTGGCCGGGGCATCGATCCCCGAGGCTTCGAGCATCGCCGATGTGGCCTCGGTCACCGTCGTCTTCCCATTGGTGCCGGTCACCGCAGCAACGGGAACGTCGATGTGTCTCCAGGCGAACTCGATCTCGCTCCACACCGGGATGCCCCATTCCAGTGCTTCGACGATGGGAAGAGCGCGCTCCGGGAAACCGGGGCTGGTGACGACGAGGTCGATCCCGTTGAGCAGCACCGGGTCCCACCCTCCGCTCGCGACCGGGAACCCCGCCCCGAGGGCAACCTCGGGCGTGTCCCGGGTGTAGATCGTGACGGTCATGTCCCTCGACCGCGCCAGTCGGGCAGCCGCCAGACCGGAGACTCCGGCTCCGAGGACCAGCACCCTGGTCACAGGAGACCTTCCAGACGAAGAAAGTCGCCGTAGAAGAAACCAAGACCCAGCGCGACCCCGAGCCCGGTCAAGATCCAGAAGCGGATGACGACCGTCGTCTCCGGCCACCCGCCGAGATCGAAGTGGTAGTGGACCGGTGACATTCGGAAGATCCGCTTCCCGAACATCTTGAAACTGGCGACCTGGAGGATCACCGACGCCGTCTCTGCCACGAAGATCGCCCCCAGGACAACGAGCAGGAGGCTGGTGTTGGTGAGCAGGGCAAGGGCGGCGAGCAAGCCTCCGATCCCCTGCGACCCGACATCGCCCATGATGATCTTGGCCGGGGGGGCGTTCCACCAGAGAAACCCGAGGATCGCGCCGAACATCGCCGCCGAGATGACCGCCAACTCGAGCGGGTCGACCGAGGCGTAAACAGACGGATTCCTGAACTGCCAGAACGCGATCACCGTGTACGACGCGACCACGAGGGCGGAGCACCCGCCGGCGAGACCATCCATGCCGTCGGTGAGATTCACCCCGTTTGCCCACCCGGTGAGCATCAAGAGGACCCAGATCACGAAGAAGGCGCCGAGGTCGATTCCGAGGGGCCGGACGAAGGAGATCTCCGTCACCACCCCTGCCTCGGTGGCGCCCCAGGCGAACAGGGCGGCGATTGCCAGCTGCCCCCCGAATTTCGCCGACTTGGAGAGACCGAGGCTTCTCTGGTTCGAGTACTTGATCCAGTCGTCGAGGAAGCCGACGATCGCCATCCCGCCGAGGGCAAAGATGGCGAGCAGCCCGCCGTCGGTGAGAGGAGTGAACTCGATCCCGATGCCGTCTGCCGGGGCTACGACGCGAACGTGTGACACGAAGTACCCAATCACCGCCGCAAGGACGAAGACGACGCCCCCCATGGTCGGGGTCCCCTGTTTGTGACCGTGCATCCCGGCGATCTCTTCCTGGATGAACTGGCCGATCTCACGCCTCCTGAAGAAGCGGATCGCGTAGGGAGTGCCGAAGATCGAGACGAGTAGACCGACGGCGGCGGCGGTCAGCAGCGGTATCACGCCGACATGCTCCCTGAATCCGGGCCGAAATCGGCGGACCCGGATCGCGCGGCGAGGACCGCTCTCGCCACTTCGCGGTCGTCGAACGGCAGGATCTCGCCATGGATCTCCTGGCCCGTCTCGTGACCCTTGCCGAGGATGAGGACGACATCCCCATCCCCGGCCGCAGCAATGGCGGCCTCGATGGCGCTGCGCCGGTCGACCTCGACGATCACTCCCGGGCCTGAGACGTCTTTGGACACCTCGGCCAGGATCTGATCAGGATCCTCGGAACGTGGGTTGTCGCTGGTCAGCACGGCGAGATCGGCCTCAGCCGCAGCGCGCCCCATCAACGGCCGCTTCTCCCGATCCCGGTCGCCACCGGCTCCTATTACTGCGATCACCCGCCCCGTTGCGATCGACTTCGCAACCGCGATGGCTTCCTCGACACCGTCCGGGGTATGGGCGTAATCGACGATGACATGCACCGGCAAGTCCCCGGAGACCTGCTCGAACCGGCCAGGAACGCCTCCAAGGGAGCCCAGGCCCTGAACGGCCTCCTCCAGTGACAAGCCGAGAGCCAGGGCACAGCCAACCGCCACCAGGGCGTTGTCGACGTTGAAAGCCCCGATCAGATCGGATCTGACGGAGACAGCACCCCGGTCCGTCACGAGGTCGAAGGAAGTCCCCCGAAACGAGGTCTCCACATTCTCCGCCCGCACCTCTCCGCCTGCACCGACTCTGATCGCAGGCCCGTCGAACCAACCCGCGATCCCGGCTCCAACCGGGTCGTCCACGTTGAGCACTGCCGTCCCTACTTCGTACTCGCGGAACAAGCGCTCCTTGGCGTGGCGATACGACTCCATCGTCCCGTGAAAGTCGAGATGGTCCTGGGAGAGGTTGGTGAAGGCGGCGACAGCGAAACGAGTGCCCGAAACCCGGCTCATCTCGAGGGCATGTGAGGAGACCTCCGCTGCAACCACTTCGGCACCGAGCAGCCGCATCTCGGCGAGAAGACGCTGGAAGTCCGTCGCCTCGGGAGTAGTGCGCATCGAAGGCAGCACCGTGTCGCCGACCCTCGTCTGCACCGTGCCAATCAACCCTGTGACCTTGCCCGACGACCTGAGCAGGGACTCGAGATAGTGCGTGACCGTGGTCTTGCCGTTGGTCCCGGTGACGCCGACCACCGCCATCTCGGTCGAGGGATCTCCGTGAACCCGTGCGGCCATCGGGCCCATGGCGGCCCGGGTGTCCCCGACCACGATCTGAGCCACGGGTAGCTCTTCTGTGTCTTCGACTGCCACGGCCGGCGACCCCGCCGCCACCGCCGATCCCACGAAATCATGCCCGTCGTGACTTGCGCCACGGATCGCAACGAAGAGAACGCCCGGTCCGGCCAGTCTCGAGTCATGGGTGACGTCGTCGAGCCAGATCCCAGCGTCGCCGTGCAGATCGCCCCCGACCCGGGCCGAGACCTCCCCCAGCGTGCTACCCGCTGGTGGCATCGGGGGGAACTCCGAGTCGGTGCAGAGCCTGCTCCATCACGTGGGCGAAGACAGGGGCCGCCGCCGCCCCACCGGTTCGATACCTGAACGACGGAGCATCGATGAGGACCGCGACCACGACCTGGGGGTCACCCATCGGTGCCATGCCGACGAATGAGGCTCGGGTGACCTCGGTGTACTTGCCGTCCTCTCCGAGCTTGTTGGCCGTTCCCGTCTTCCCTCCGACGCGATAACCCTCCACAGTCGCCGCCTGCCCGGTGCCCTCGTCGACCACATTGGCCAGGAGTTGTTGCATGAGGACGGCGGTCTCGCCGGAGACGACCCGCCTCGTTTCCAGACCGGCCACTTCCTGGTCGCCGTCTACGTCGGTAGTCGAGGCGACGATATGCGGCGCGGTCCAGATCCCATCGTTCCCGATCGCGGCATAGGCGGCTGCCATTTGGAGCGGGGTGGCAGCCACCGAGTAGCCGATGGCGGCCGAGGCCCAACAAGTCTCACAGCCTGCCTCGAAGTTCAAGGTGCCGGGTGCCTCGACCGAGTAGTCCACCCCGGTCTCCGATCCGAGGCCAAACTTCTGGATGTAGGAGACGAGACGGTCTTGACCCAACTCCTGTGCCACCAGGATCGTGCCCACATTCGAGGACTTGGTGAAGATCTCCTTGACGGTCATGCTGGTCGTCTCATGCTCCTCGAAGTCCCGGTAGCACCCGAATAGGTCGTCATCCGCCGAACGACACGCATCGGGGCGTAGTTCCAGGAGATCGCCGACGTCCGGGATCACAGTCCCCGCCTTCACCTCACCCTCCTCGATCGCGGCGGCGACCGTGATCAACTTCTGGGTCGATCCTGGCTCGTACACCCCACGGACGATGAAGTTCCTGAAGGAGTGGCAGGTGGGGACCAGGGCCGGGTCACAATTGGCGTCGACGGTTTGGCGGGTCTGCGGGTCGAACACAGGAGCTCCGGCCATGGCCAGGATCCCTCCGGTCTCCACGTCGAGGACTACTACCCAGCATGACTCGGCAGAGGTCCGGTCGACCGCTGACAGACATGCCTGCTGCGCCTGGTATTGAAGGGGCAGGTCGACCGTCGTGTTCAGGTCGGTGCCGGGCACCGCGGGGACGATGTCGCTTATTCCTTGAGGGATTATCCGGCCTTCGAGGTCGCGTTCGAAGACAGCCTTGCCCGGGACTCCACGCAAGGACTCGTCGTACATGTATTCGAGACCTTCTTGGCCGTTCCCGTCGATATCGACGAAACCGGTGACGTGGGAAGCCACCGATCCGGCCGGGTAGATGCGAGTGGATTCCGGATGGGCGTAGACCCCCCGAACCTCGAGGGCTGCGATCTGCTCGGCGACACCCGGCTCCACCTGTCGCTTCAGATAGACGAAATCTCGGTCCGATTCGAGCCTGGTGAGCAGCTCCTGTGCATCCACACCGAGCAGCCCGCCGATCTGCTGAGCCACCCAGAGCGGCTCCTCGACCTGTGACGGGTTGGCCCAGATGCTCTGCGCCTCCACCGTCATGGCGAGCAATTCGCCGTTCCGGTCGAAGATCTTGCCTCGTTGTGGCGCCAGGTCCCTGGTGACGAGCCGCTGGTCGAGACCCTGTCCGGCCAGGTCCGCCGCCTGGACCACCTGAACCTGGAAGAGCCGATAGGCCAGGCCGAGCAGGGCGATCACGAGGAAGCTCCCGATCAGGGCAACCCTTGCCCTGGAGCGGTCAGGTTTCGTGGCGGCCTTTGCGGCGGCCACGGCTAAGGCCCCGGCCGCGACCCCGGTGGTCGGGAACGACCTGTTCCCTCCGGGAGGCCGGCTCCAGCGCGCCGTCGGGTCCTCATTGCGTTTCCTCTTCCTCGAGGGAGGCCACCGCCGGGCCCCCGAGATCGACGAGCAGCCGCCGAGTGTCCCCCGGGATCATCAGTCCCAGCTCCTCGGCCAGCGGCGCGATACGCGCCGGGTTCTCCATCCGGGCTATCTCCAGTCGCAGCTGTTCGTTCAACGCCTCCTGCTCGGCGATGGCCCGGTTGAGGCCGTCCAGTTCGAATGCGGATTTGTCGAGGGAGGTGCGGGCAAAACCGAGGCCGAGAAAGGCGGCCACTCCGATGAGGACCATCATCATCCAGGGCGCCAGGGCCGGGCGGCGTAGTTGTGGCTTGCGTCCCCGGAGGACCCGCAAGCCCTGACGTGGGGCGGGGTTGCGGAGGGGCCGTGCCGCGGTCATGCCGCCACCTTCTCGACGGCTCGCAGAACGGCGGAACGGGCGCGATTGTTCGCCTCGATTTCTGCCGATGAAGGCCGGATCGCCTTTCGAGTGAGGATTCGCAGCTCGGCGCTGTTGCCGCAACCGCATACCGGGAGATCTGGAGGGCAGGTGCAGCCAGTTGCGCCTCTGGCGAACCGGCGCTTCACCAAACGGTCTTCGAGTGAATGGTAGGAAATGGCCAGGATGCGACCGAGCGGCCTGACCAGCTCGACGGCCTGGTCGAGCCCGCTCGATATTGCCTCCAACTCCCCGTTCACCGCAATCCGGAGGGCCTGGAAGGTCCGTCGGGCGGGATGACCCGCCCGACGGCGAGCCGCGGGTATTGCCGCGGCTACGACGGTGGATAGCTGGCTGGTGGACTCGTAGGGGCGGCCGGCCACGATGGCATGTGCGACGCGTCTCGCCAGCGGCTCCTCGCCAAACCGGCGGATGAGGTCGGTGAGACGATCCTCGGGCCACTCATTGACGATTTCGGCGGCGCTGTGGGCCGCGTCGGGGCCCATCCGCATGTCCAGGGGGCCATCCAGGCGGTAGGAGAACCCGCGATCCGGCTCATCCAGCTGGTGCGAGGACACGCCGAAGTCGAAGAGCACTCCCGACACCGGCTCGGTGGTCAAAGAAGCGACGAGCTCCACGAGATCGGCGAAGTTCCCCTGCGCCGAGGGCACGCCGAGCTCCCTGGCATTGGCCAGTGCCGCAGGATCCCGATCTATTGCTACAACCGTCACGCTCTCTCCGAACTCATTCAGCAATCGGCGGGTGTGTCCCCCACCTCCGAACGTCGCGTCCACCACGACACCCGGCAGGACGGGAGCCAATAGCCCGGCCACCTCATGCTCCAGAACCGGCCGGTGGAAGTCCCGATCTTGGTTGTGCCGGTTCTGGCTCATTGCCAGCCCCCCGGGCGCTGGTACCAATAGGAAGCGGGCGGAGTCAGGGGCCTTCCATTTGGTTCCGGGGGGCTGGCGATGGGCCAGCCACGTCATCGATCTGGTTACTCGTCCTCCTCCAGATAGCTCTGGTCGCCGGTCGCCCGGTCGTCCAAATACAGCGTCTTGTTCCATAGCTCGACGTGGTCGTAGACACCGATGACCGCGATCTCGGTCCCGGCCTGGAGATCGGCGAAATCCCTCAGGTCGGGCTTGACCAGGACCCGCCCGGACTTGTCCAGCACCTGAAGGTCCGCGCCGGAGAAGACAGTGCGGGAGAAACGCCGGCCAGAGCGGTTCTGCGGCATCTCGGTCACTTCGCCCGCCCTTGCCTCGAACTCGCCGGACGGGAATAAGACGAGCTGGCGGTCCTGCCCTTTGGTAAGGACACAACCGTCTTCGAGACGACGGCGAAAACCGGAGGGCATGACCACTCTGCCCTTCCCGTCGAGACTGTGGAAGTACTCGCCAAGGAACACTTCTGCGCTTCTCCGTCCGTTCTCATCTACTGACCCCTTCTCACCGGGTCGTGGCCGCCACTATGACCCACTTCCCCCCACTTGTCAACCTTTTCCCCCACCATGCCCCAACTGGCGCGTCAAACAGACCACACGGGGTGGTGGGGACCGGATCAGGGGCGAGTGAGGTAGGCCGCGACCCAATCGGCAGAGGGAGACGCCGGCGGCTGGGGCGGGTCGACTGAGCTCAATGGCCGATGCCACCAACCCACGTCGTGCCACCTCCCGAACTTGTGCCCGGCCCGGGGAAACACCCCGATCGGGGTGAATCCAACCGAGCGATGCAGTGACTCGCTGGCCGGGTTGGGCAGGGCGATTCCGGCGAAGGCATTGGCAAAACCCCACTCAGCGCAGAGGCCAACGAGCGCGGTGTAGAGGGACCGGCCCACTCCCCTCCCCCGCTGGGCCTGGTCGAGGTAGACGGTCGTCTCCACCGACCAGCGGTAGGCAGGGCGGTGTCGGTAGGCGGAGGCATAGGCATACCCGAGCACCACCCCCTCCTCCTCGCTGACAAGCCAGGGATGGCCGGCGGTGACGGATTCGATGCGATCCGCCATCTCATTGACGCCCGGTGCATCGAGCTCGAAAGTGATAACGGTGTCGCGCACCCACGGCTCGTAGATGACAGCCAGCTGCAGGGCATCGGCAGTGGTGACCTGCCGCAGCCGCGGCACCGGCTAGGCGACCTCCAGATAGGGATGCCAGGCGGGATCGACCTGGTAGCCGGTCGATGCGTATATCCAGGCGTATCGCCGTGGCGGGCCTGGCTTCGTGCTCAGGCGGAGCCCGGCCTCGGTGGGGAGACGGTCGCCCTTGGAGATGTTGCACGGCCGACAGCACGCCACCACATTCTCCCAGCTGTGGTCCCCGCCGCGGGAGCGGGGCAGGACGTGGTCTAGCGATTCGGCCGGCCCACCGCAGTACTGACAGCGGTGGCCGTCACGACCGAACACGGCCCTTCGCGTCACTGGCGCCGCCCGGCGATAGGGCACCTTGACGAATCGATTGAGCCGGACCACGGATGGGACCTCCACCACCGCACTCTCCGATGCCCAGATCTCGTCCTTCCCTACGACCACGCTGGCCTTCTGATTGAGGACGAGGACGACCGCCCGGCGTGTAGTCACCACCGAGAGCGGTTCAAAGCTGGCGTTCAATACGAGGACCCTTGCCATTGGAAAACGCTGCTCCTGAAGACAGACGTTACCAATCGGTGTGGGCCAAACTCGGCTCACCGGCCTCGGAAGCCGCCTCCACGACGCCGATGGCCCTCCCCACCGCGAGCGGCAGCGCCATGGTCCACCCGTCGACGATATCGGCGATTCCGGTTCGCTCCTGGTCCCCGTCCGTGGCCACCACGGCCAACTCGCCGTCCTCCGAGAGCGTCACCCGGGTTATCTCGAGTGGGATACGGCCCAACACCTGAGACCACGCATCCGACAATCCCTGGGCAATGGCCATCGGGGTCGATGGGACGAGGCGGAACGAGCGGACCGCAGTGCCCACCACCTCGACTCGGGCACCACCCGTGACCGGTGAGATCCTGACGTCGACGCCGAGCGCCGATCTCGCCTGAGCCAGCCGATTCCCTATCTGGAGGGTGGGATGCTCGAGGGACCTGACCCCGTAGGCGACCAGTAGGGCACGCACCGCTTCCAGGACCTCCGCCTCGTTGGCGTGGTCATCGAGCTTGACCTTGATGCCCGATTCGAGATCCTCGAGATTCAACGACACCGAGGCAACGCCGGGTATGTCCTGAAGTCTCTCGACCAGTTTCTCTCTCATGAGATCGCCCGCATCTTTCGACGCCACGCCAGATAAGACGCCAAATCCTCTGCTCTTGGTTCCGCCGCGCCCGTGCCGTAGGCGGTGTACATCCTCCAGGCCATGTAGTCGGTTGAGGGCAGCAACCCATGTTGGCCTCTCATCGCGACGCCCGCCCGGAACGCCTCCCACAGCAAAACCGGCCTGCTGGCCAACGCGAACAGGCCCCTGCCCAATCCGGGCTCGCTGCGCTTGGTTCGGTCAGGCACTCCCGTAGGGAACTCTAGTTACTTAGAAAAACGTCTATCGGTAGAGTCCAGGGCCACACAGCGAGTCGGGAGGGTCATTGGCCGAGGTGTCCGCCCAACAAATCGAAGGCTTCTCCAAACGGTTCGACCTGATCGCCACCAATGTCGAGAAGGTCATACAAGGGAAGCGTGACGTGGTGGAGCTGGTGCTGCTCGCCTTGGTGGCAGAAGGACATGTGCTCGTCGAAGACGTGCCGGGTGTCGGAAAGACACAGCTGGCCAAGTCGGTGGCTCGTTCCATCGACAGTGTCTTCCAACGGATCCAGTTCACCCCGGACCTCCTCCCCTCCGACGTCACCGGGGTGTCGGTGTGGGACCGGAATCGAAACGAGTTCGAGTTCAAGCCCGGCCCGATCTTCGCCAACATCGTCGTGGGCGACGAGATCAACCGGGCCAGCCCGAAGACCCAATCCGCGCTGCTCGAGGCCATGGAGGAGAGACAGGTCACCTCGGACGGGGTAACCCGAGCCCTGCCCCTGCCATTCATGGTGATGGCCACCCAGAACCCTCTGGAACACGAGGGCACCTATCCGCTGCCCGAGGCTCAGCTGGACAGGTTCATGATGCGGGTCGTGATCGGCTACCCGAGTCGGCAGAAAGAGCTGGAGATACTCGACACGCATGGGGTGCGCTCCACCTTCTTCGACCTCGAACCGGTGGTGTCGGTCGAGGAGATCGACGAGCTCATCGCCGTGGCCAGAGAGGTCACCGTGTCCTCGTCGGTCAAGACCTACATCATCGACGTAGTCGAAGGGACCCGGCAGCACCCCGATGTCATGCTTGGTGCTTCGCCGCGCTCGGCGCTCTTCCTGCAGCGGCTCTCCCGGGTCAGGGCGGCATCACAGGGCAGGGAATACGTGACCCCCGATGACGTCAAGGCTCTCGCCCATCCCGTTCTCGAGCACCGTATGGCGCTTCGCCCCGAGGCGCAGATGCGGGGCGAGACGCTTCCCGAAGTCATCGATGAGGTGATGAACAGGCTCAGGGTGCCGGGGACCACATCGAGGATCGCCACCTGATGCCGACCCTGCGAGGCTGGGCCCTGTCCGGGGCCGGCCTTGCCCTGCTAGTTCTCTGGTACGCACTCGGTGAGACCGAGCTGTTGCTCACCGGGATCTTCCTTCTCCTGGCCCAGGCGGTGGCACTGATCCAGGTGCGCCAACGCCGGCCGAAGCTCGGCATCAGCCGGAGACTGGGCTCGTCGACCGTTCATGATGGTGAGACCACCACGGTCACGTTGCTGGTCGAGAACGATTCACGACACGGCGTCAGCCGGCTCACGATCGAAGACGACGTCAACCGACTCGGTGTTGCCGTCTTCGAGGTGGCGCGATTGAAGGCCAACGAGTCGGCGACAGCCACCTATCGAGTCACCTGTCGCCCGCGCGGGGTCTACCGGGTGGGGCCGACGGTGGTGCGGGCCAATGATCCGCTTGGATTGGCCGAGACGAGCGCGCAGACAGGGCCGGCGGACCGGATCGTGGTCTATCCCGCCGTCGAGCAGCTCAACGGATTCCCCATCGTCCGCGGGCAGGACCCAGCGATGCAGGCGTCTCGCCCCGAGCACGCCAGACGCGGTGGCGAGGACTTCTACACCCTGCGGGAATACCAGCAGGGCGACGATCTGCGCCGGGTGCATTGGCCTTCGTCGGCCCGGACGGACGAATTGATGATCCGGCAGCTCGAGACCCCCTGGCAATCTCGAGCCCTGGTCCTCCTCGACATCCGCTCCCCGAGCTATGAGTCGCAGGACGCCTTCGAGAAGGCTGTATCGGGCGCTGCCACAGTCATCACCCATCTCGTCGGCTCCGGATTCGACGCGGATCTCTGGGCGGGCGACGCCGGGACCATCGACGCCGCCCGCTACTCGTCGGCCATGGAGAAGCTGGCCCTGGTGCAGCCCGTCTCGGGCATCGACATCTCGGCAGTCGCCGGGCGGATCCGTCAAAAGGGAGGTGGCGGAGCCTTGGTGATCGTCACCGGAGTCGCTGACCGCCCACTCCTTGGTGTGCAGCAACTCCTCTCTGGTGACTACCCGACGACGGTGCTGATGAGCGCCTCGGCCTCGACACCTCAGACTCTCGTCGGTTTCCACCGAATGGGCGTCACCACCGTGACCGTCGCCCCCGACCAACCCTGGGCGCCTGCCTGGATGATCGCAATGAGAAGCTCATGGACAACGGCCTCGGTCGGATAGCCGGCGCCGCGGCCTTCGTGCTGATGCTCCTACGGCTGGGGCGTCTTCTCGACTCGGGGCCTGAGGCCCCCGATTGGCAGCTCATCATGATCGCATCCGCCTTCCTCGGCGCGGTGATCTGGTGGCTGCTCGGGCAAACCGTGAACAACAAGCGCATGGTGATCGCGATTTTCGCGGTGGCCGGTCTGGCGTTGTTCCTGCGAATCGCGGTGCCGAACACCCTCCTGGCCGGGTTCCTCCCCACCACCGCCACCCCCGGCGCCCTTGCCCAGGAAATGTCGCAGACACTGAACCTGATCCGTTTCGGGGTGGCGCCGGTGTTCCCCACGTCCGGTGTTGTCGCGATCCTCGCCCTCGTCATGTGGGCCACCGGAGCGCTCTATGTGTGGGGGGCAACCACCGGGCCTTCGATCGCGATGATCGCTCCGTCTCTCGGTCTGTATCTGCAGTTCGCCGTCATGGACCGGATCCCGGGCGGGCCGATCTGGCTGGGCTCGGTGGCCGCCGTGATCGCACTTGCCCTGGCCGCAGTGGGCATCGAGCGGCGTCAGGAGGCGGGGCGGGTCCGGAACATGGAAGGACGTCCCCTAGCCCGGCGGGCCGGAGCGACGGCGTTGATCCTGGCCGTCGTTGTGGCCGGGGCGTCGCTGCTGCTCGCTGACACTGCGACATCACTGGTCCCGGCAAGTGGGAACATCCGATGGCGCTACGGGGGCGGCTACGGGCCCGGTTTCGGTGGGGTCACTTTCGATCGTCTCGCCGACCTCCAACAGAGCATCATCCGCCGCTCGAACCAGGTCGTCTTCCGGGCCACCCTCGACCCCGACGCGCCCCCCGCCAACGAGATCTACTGGCGAATGGAGAGTCTCGATTCGTTCGACGGCACTGCGTGGCGGCCCACCGCCAGCCAGGCAGACTTCTACGAGCCATCCGTCGGAGGTGGCGATCCCCAACATGCCTACCGGGGCACTAGCCAGGAGATCACCCAGAGGGTGCAGATCGCCGCCTTGCGATCCCAGGTGCTTCCCACTGCCGGCGTCGGTCAGCTGTTCAGATCAGACGACGTGAACGTGAGCGGGTTTCAGATCACGCCCGACGGGTCGGCGATCTATCAGGCTGAGCTCGCCGATGGCGATGAGTACGAAGTCCAAGCCACGCTCCCCCTGCAGAACGAGGATCTGGGCGCCCTCGCCACGCTCCCCGACGGCACGCTGAGCCCGCTGTTCGCCAATGCAGCCGAGGCCGGTGCGACCTCGATTCAGCCCGGACAACCCCCGGGCGATCTGACTCCGCCTGATGACATCGAGCGCTTCATCCAGCTTCCCGAGGAGTACCCGACCGGGTTGAACCAGTTGGCGCGGCGGCAGACGGCGGGGGCGGAAACCGAGTTCGAAGCTGCCTGGCTGTTGCAACATTGGTTCAGGGACAGTGGCGATTTCACCTACTCGACCGATGTCTCGACCGGGCATGGGTCCCTGGATCTCGAAGCCTGGCTCACCGATCCGGAGAGCCCCAACTACCACATTGGATATTGCGAGCAATACGCCGCTGCGATGGCGTTCCTGGGCCGGGTCATTGGAATCCCAAGCCGGGTCGTCTGGGGATTCACGCCAGGCACTGTGGAGGAGCAAGGCGACGGGAGCGAAGTGATCGTCGTGCGGGACAACAACGCTCACGCCTGGGTCGAGATGTGGATCGACGGGTTCGGGTGGGTGCGCTTCGACCCGACCCCAAGAGCCGACGGGACTTTGCCCGCGAGCATCACCGCCGAGTTCGATCCTGCCCCCTTCCTTCCTGAGGTTGGGGAAGGGGTGACGCCGCTCGGTCAGCCTGGGTTCTTCAACGAGAGCCAATTCGAAGAGGGCGGCGGTGCGGTAGGGCCGAGTACCGGTGCCGGCACCGGCTTCCGCGTCACGTGGGTCTGGCTGGCACTGCCCGTGATCGCATTTCTCCTCGCCCTCGTGCCGATGTTGAAGACCTTCCGAAGGCGGCGGAGGATCAAGCGGCTCACCGATGGCGACATCACCGCTGCCTGGGACGAGATCGTCGATCGTCTGGCTGATCTGGGCACCCCTGTCCAACCCCACCAAACCCCCCTCGAATTCGCCCGGGCGACCGACCGTTCCCTGGTCCCGCTGGCATCGTCCTACTCGGCGGCGATATACGGCAACCGGACCGGTCTGGGACATGTTTCGGATCTGACCCACGCCGAAGTCTGGATAAAGCAGAGCTTCGAGGGCAAGGATCGCGCCTTGGCCGCCTTCAACCCGCGGTCACTGATCCCGAAGGACTAACCCTCGGCGGCGCGCTCCTCGCTGATGTCGTCCTCGACCCGACGGAGCATGTCGAGGAACCTGCTGCGGTCCAGCTCGAACCTGGACACGTCCTCTTCGACCTCGCGGGCGATCTCGTCGATGGCGACGAAGAAGGCGAGCTGGCCGGTGCGCAGCGCATCCATCAACTCCCCTTCGTCCGAGCCGACATGAAAGATGGTCTGGCCGTCGGTGACCAGCTTCACGTCGGCCAGATGATCGTCCATCTCGCCCTCTCGCCGGAGGTAGTCCCAGGCTCGGCGCACTCGCTGCAGCGACATGCCGTTGTCGAGGAGACTGCGGACGACCCGGAGCGCCACCAGGTCACGGAACGAATAGAGACGACGCACCCCGGGTCTCCCACCCGTCGTCTGTACCGAGGGTTTGACCAGTCCTACACGGTCCCAATATCGAAGTTGATGATGTGTGCAGTTCGTCAGCCGACAGGCCTGCTCGGCTGTGAATGACTGGTCCACGCGTCCCTTCCTAAAGCCAACCGCACCGGCCCAGAGTCGTGAGCCGTTGCCCTCCTCCTCAAGCGGTGGAACCTCCCGAGACTACCGCTGGGGCGGGAACGATAGCCGGTTGGAATCAGTCGCGACGAAAGGGATCTTGCCAGCCGGAGCCGGGCTCTTCGCCCTGCGGCTCGCTGTCCGATGAACGCCAGGCCCGGGACCGGAGCCCGGCCACCAGAGCCGCCGCCGACCCGACGAGAAGCGCGAACCCGAGGAAGGCAACCAGGGTGTTGGTGGCGAAGAAGCCGATGACGATGGCGAGGCCGGCCACCACGCCCAGGACTGAGAGCCGCACGCCGACACGAGACGGCTTGGCGATCTGCCGAACGGCGCGGGCCAGCTCCGGATCTTCTTCGTAGAACTGCCGCTCTATCTCCGCCAGGATCTTCTGTTCGTGATCATCGAGGGCCATGCCAACCTCTCAACATCCGGTAACAGCCCTCTGACACAATACACCCGGCCCGGACACAGTTCACCGAGAATCAATCATCCGGCCGACGTTCACCCAGGAGCCGGGCCGGCTCCACCGAGTGGGCACCGAAGCGATCTCGAACATCGGCCACCGCGTCGGCGATCCGGTCCCAATTCTCATCCGAGTCCATGTGCAGTTGCCTCGACTCCCTGAGTGGCTCGAGACCGGAGCCGCCGAGCCCCAACAGACGCACCGGTCGGTCCACCTCCACCTGGCTGAGGAGATCCGTGGCCCTCGTGTACAAATCTCGTGGGCTGTCGATTGCATTTTCGGAAGTCAGGCTCCGGGTCACTGTGATGAAGTCGGAGAACCTCAACTTCAGCGTCAGCGTCCGCGCCGCTAGCCCGGATCGGTGGAGACGATCCGACAGTCTCTGGGCATGAGCGAGGAGGGCGGTCGCCAAGACCTCGCCGCCGGTCAGGTCGAGTTCGTAGGTCTCTTCCACCGAGATGGATTTCGCCGCGGTGTCGGGCACGACCGGCCGATGATCGATTCCGCGGGCAAGGTCGAGCAGTTGCCGGCCCTGCGTCGGGCCGAGTGATCCGAGCACGGCCGACTCGGGGAGCTCGGCGAGATCACCGATCGAGATCACGCCGAGACGCTGCAACCCAGCCAGTGTCGCCGGACCGACCCCCCACAGGGCTTCTACCGGAAGCGCATGGAGGAACTCGAGCTCGGTCTCCTTCGGGATGTGCTTGAGACCATCCGGCTTGGCTACCTCCGAGCCCAGTTTTGCCATGAACTTCGAGCCGGCGACCCCGACTGACGCCGGAAGACCCACGCTGTTCTTGATGTGTGCCCGAACCGCCGTCGCCACCTCGACCGGGGTTGCGAAATGGCGTCGCAGGCCGGACACGTCGAGGAAAGCCTCGTCGACACTGAGTCCCTCCACCAGCGGGGTGAAATGCCGGAACACCTCGAAGACCCGGGCCGAGAGCTCTCCGTAGTACCCATGTGAGGGCGGGACCACGATCAAGTCCCGGCACAGCCTGAGAGCCGTGACCGTGGGTTGTGCCGAGCGCACCCCGTGGGACCTCGCCTCATAGGAGGCACTGGCTATGACACCCCGACCCCCCGGCCCTCCCACCGCGACCGGCTTTCCCACCAAGTCGGGATTCCTCAACCTCTCCGCCTCGACGAAGAACGCATCCAGGTCCACGTGGAGAATCGGCTCGGTCCACATCCCGGTCTGAAGTTACCTCGGCTGCGCCGGCTCACCGACCACAATGTCTCGCATGGCTGCCTTGGTCCACCTGGTTCGTCACGCCGAAGTCGACAACCCGGCTCATCTGGTCTACGCCGACCTCCCCGGCTTCGGCCTGTCACCACATGGCGTCGAGCAGGCGCGTCGGGCAGGCCGGTATCTGGGCCCGCGGCCGGTCGTGGCCATCTGGTCCTCCCCTCTCGAGCGAGCCCTGCGGACCGCCGAGGAGATCGCTTCCCGCACCGGCGTGCCGGTCAAGGTGGATCCAGACCTCACCGAGTGGGCGGTCATCGGGCGTTGGAAGGGCCATCCGTGGAACGAGATCCCACAGCGCTTCCCCGGCGATCTCGAGGCCTATCTCGAGCGCCCGGAAGCTCTCCCATTCGCAGGGGAGACGCTCAGCGAGATGGCCGAGAGGATGGCGGCAGTGGCGCGGAGGCTCGATCTGGATCACCCTCACGGAGATGTCGTGATCGTCTCTCACCAAGATCCGATCCAGGCCGGGATCCTCAAGCTGATCGGCTCCCCGCTTGGCGGCATCCACGACGACAAGCCAGGTCACGCGACGGTCACCACGTTGCGGCCCGGGCCTACCTGGCGGATGGAAACTGTTTGGGAACCGGGGGATTCCCCCCGGTTCGGGGAGAAGCCAGGGCTACAGGTCCTTCAGCACGCCAACGGCCCGGAAGGCCCGACTTCGGCTTGACCAGGCCCGGTGCGAGACTCCCCCGGTGAGTGTCGCGTTCCTCGCAGCGACCCCTTTGGCGGCAGGTCTCCTTTGGGCGCTGGCCCTCGCGGTCGACTCCGGGCCGCTTGCGCCTCTATCCGTGTTGCTGGTCGTGATGGGCCTGCTCGCCCTTGCCACAGTGGGCATGGTGGGTGTCACCGTCACCGGGGGGCGGTGGGCGCATCGCACAGCTCTGTCGGCGGTCGCAGGCATGCTCGCTCTAGCGATCGTGAGACCGATCGACGTGCTTTGGGTGGTCGCGTTGATCGCCACCATTCTTGGCGGGGTTTGTCTGCTCTCGCCCTCCCTGACCCGGGGCATCCGTCGGCTCCCTGCCGCCACCGGTCCGCCCGCTAGGGCAGTTCTGGTGCCCCTCCTCCTTATCGGCTTTCCCTATGTGTTGGGCATGGCCGCTTGGGATCGGCCTTCGATCGGCACGGTCGCGGTCGGGCTCAGTGCCCCCGTGGCCGCGCTGTGGTATGCCCGGGTGTTCCCAGGGGGGCTCTTTGTCGTCCGCATCGTCTGGCCCGTGCTCGCAATCGGGCTGGCTTTGACCCAATGGGTGCTCCCGGCCATCGTGTGCGCCGCGTGGGGAGTGGGCATCGCGGTTCTCGCGTGGCACCCAACCGTAGGCGTCGCATTCCATCCGCCCCGTGAGAGCGGGACCGTCTACCCCATCCCTCCAGAGCTGACACCCCGCGAGGTCCTCGACACGGCCCGTCTCGACGAGCACGGCCAACCCAAGGGATGAGACGGAAGCCGAATCCTTGGATCGCCCTACCCGCGTTGGGTCTAGGTCTGCTCGCCGGTGCCCTGGGCTGGTTCGTGACCGATGTGAGCTGCCGTCAGCCGGATGGCTCCGGGGGGTTCACCACCTGTGCCGGCTGGGCGGCTCTGGTGGCGGTGGTGTCTTTCCTGGTGGTCACCGTGGGCGTGACTCTGGTCCTGGTCCTGGTCTATCGATCTATCGCCGAATGGAGAGAAGGCAGTGGCAGGTCATAGTGGTAGGTGGTAGGTACTCAAAACCTACGACCTACGACCTATGACCTACGCTCGTCTTGGAAAAGACGAGCGACACATTGTGTCCTCCGAAGCCAAACGAGTTGGACATGGCGTGCCGCAGCGACGCTTCCCGCTTGACGTTGGGCACGTAGTCGAGGTCACACTCGGGATCGGGCACCTCGTAGTTGATGGTGGGCGGGAGCACCTGATCGCGGAGCGCCATGATGCAGGCGACCGCCTCCACCGCCCCCGCCCCGCCCAAGATGTGCCCGGTCATCGACTTCGTCGACGACACAGGGATCGAATCTGCAGCCTCCCCCATCGCGATTCGAATCGCGGCGGTCTCGGTCGAGTCATTTGCCTCGGTCGAAGTGCCGTGGGCGTTGATGTACCCGATGTCCTGCGGAGTGAGGCCGGCATCGTTCACCGCATTGACCATCGCTCGCGCAGCGCCGCTTCCCCCCGGCCGGGGAAGGGTGATGTGATAGGCGTCAGCCGACATGCCGTAGCCAGTCAGCTCGGCCAACACCGGCGCCCCCCGATCGAGAGCCTTGTCCATGTCTTCGAGGACGAGGGCGGCGCCCCCCTCCCCCATCACAAATCCATCACGGTCGGCGTCGAACGGACGCGAGGCCCGTTGCGGCTCGTCGTTGCGGCTGGAGAGTGCACGGGCCTGGGCGAAGGTGGCTATCCCGAAGGTGGTGATCGCGGCTTCGGATCCACCGGCAACCACCACATCGGCCGCTCCCCGGCGGATCAGCTCGGCACCATCGCCGATGGCATTGGCCGAGGCGGAACATGCGGTGACCACGCAGGTGACCGGGCCGAGCAGGTTGTGCTCGATCGAGGCGAGACCGGCCGCCATGTTCGGGATGACCCTGGGGACGCCAGTGGGACTGACCCGGTCGGGCCCACGCTCGGTGAGGGTCACGATCTCGTCGATGAACGAGCCCATTCCTCCGAACCCGGCGCCCACCACGACCCCGGCTCGGGTCGCCGCCGGATCGTCTTCTTCATAGGAGAGCCCGGCCTGCTCCAGCGCCTGGCGCACTGCCACGAGGAAGAACTGGGCGAAGCGGTCGAGTCGCCGGACCTCGCGCCGGTCGAAGTGCTTCTCCGGCTCCCAGCCACCGACCTCGGCCGCGATGGTGGTCCGGTACCCGGAGGTGTCGAATTGCGTGATGGGCCCGATCCCGGACCGGCCGGCCAACATCCCCTCCCAGGTCGAACCGGCCTCCTCGCCGAGGGGTGTCACCGCCCCGAGCCCGGTGACGGCTACCCGCCGTCGCTCGGGTGGCATGCGCTCAGGCTCCCAGCTTCCCGTATACGACGTCGATCGCCTGGCCGACCGTCATTATCGACTCAGCCTCCTCATCCGGGATCTTGACCCCGAACTCGTCCTCGAGAGCCATGAGCAGCTCCACGACACCAAGGCTGTCCACATCGAGATCTTCCTCGAAGTGGGCGTCCTCGGCGATCTTGGACTGCTCCAGCCCGAGCTCTGATACGAGCACCTCGCTGAGGCGGTCGGCTACTTCACTTCTTTCCATGGATTCCTCCTACTTCGAATTGTCTGCGGAAAGTTACAAGGCAAGGCCGCCATCCACGGCCAAGACATGACCTGATATGTATGACGCAGCGTCGGAGACCAGGAAGTCGACTGCGGCCGCCACCTCTTCGGCGTCCCCGAAACGGCCGAGTGCGATTCGGCCCCTGGCCTCGTCTTTCACTGACTGGCTCAGGTCCTCGGTGAGATCGGTGGCGATGAACCCCGGTGCCACGACATTGACCGTGATGCCCCGGGATCCGACCTCTTTGGACACGGACTTGGAGAATCCGATCATGCCCGCTTTCGAGGCGGCGTAGTTGGATTGGCCCGCGTTGCCGGTGATTCCGGCCACCGAGGCGATGGAGACCACCCGCCCCCAACGCGCCCTCAGCATCGGGCGCAAAGCAAGACGCGTGCACAGGTAGGCCGATCTCAGGTTGGTGGCGATGATGCGGTCGAAGTCGGCCGGGCCCATCCGCAGCAGGAGGTTGTCGGCCGTGGTGCCCGCATTGTTGACCAGCACCGAGAGCGGCCCAAGATCTGCGGCCATCGAAGCGAACATCGCCTCGACTTGGTCGGCATCGGAGACGTCGGCCGCGTAAGCGACTGCCTTGCCCCCACCTGAATTGATCTCGTCGACGACGGAAGTTGCTGCCTCGGAGTTGCGGGCGTAGTTGACGGCGACCACATGGCCCGATTTGGCGAGCCGTCCGGCGATGGCCCGCCCGATCCCCCTCGAACCACCGGTGACGAGGGCGACCCTCCCCTCAGCCCGATCGCTCACGTGAGCTTTTCGGGACGGCCAAAGAAATCGAAGTTGGCTTGAAGCAGTTCAATCGCCGTGCGATCGGGCGGTGGCAACTCGGCGTCGCTCTCACCGAGCGCCTCGACCCGTGAGCCCCAGCGATACACGGCAGATCCCCAGCTGAGACCACCGCCGAAGGCGGTGAACACAATGTTGTCGCCGGGCTTGATCCGATCCTGTTCGAGGGCCTCGGTCAATGCGACCGGGATGGTGGCTGCGGAGGTGTTCCCGTATGACTCGATGTTGACGAACACCTTGGACTCATCGACGCCGAGCCGACGGACAGTGGCATCGATGATCCGAGTGTTCGCCTGGTGCGGGATCACCAGATCGACATCCTCGAGTGACAGTCCGGCGTCCTTGATCGCACGGGCAGCAGAGTCACCCATCGTGGTGACCGCGCGCCGGAAGACCTCAGGGCCCTCCATCCCGATCGCAGACGCCTTGGGATCGAGCGGTCCGGGATCTCCCGCCGACCCGTCCCTCGGCACGGCGAGGATGTGGCCAACCGAGCCATCCATCCCGAGCTCCGAGGACAGCAGTCCGATCGGCTCGTCGGTCGGCTCGAGCACCACCGCCCCGGCTCCATCACCGAACAGGACGCAGGTGGTGCGGTCGGTGAAATCGGTCACGAAATGCAGCTTCTCGGTGCCGACGAGGAGGACTGTGTTGTTGGTCCCTGCCCGGATCATGTTGGTCCCGACCACCAACCCGTACACGAACCCGGAGCAGGCCGCATTGAGATCGAGGGCGGCAGCGTTCCAGGCCTCCATGTGCCGCTGCACGATCGAGGCCGTCGACGGGATGATCGAGTCACCCGAGCAGGTCGCAACCAGGATCAGATCGACGTCATTGACCGTCTTGCCGGCCGCGGCCAAGGCCCGAAGACCGGCCACGGCAGCGAGCTCTGACGCCTCGACGTGGCTGATCCGCCGCTCCTTGATCCCCGTACGAGTGGTGATCCACTCGTCGGAGGTGTCCACCAGTTGCTCGAGGTCGTGATTGGTGAGGATGTTGGGGGGCATGCACTTGCCCCATCCCGTTATCTCGGCGTTCCGCATGGTGGTCTCCTCACTGTTCACCCATGGTAACGATGGCATCCAGCGCGGACCGGATGTCATCGAGACCTGAGATCACGTGTACGTGCGCTCCATCCACGGTCCTGCGGGCCAAACCGGCGGTCACGTCGCCCGGCCCTACGTGGATGAAGGTGTCGATGCCGGCACCGGACATGTCCTGAAGGGAATCCGAGAACAGCACCGGTTCGACCAGCTGGCGGAAGAGGACGTCACCGATCTCAGCAGTTTGGTGTGGTCTCGCTGTCGTATTCGACCAGACCGGGAACCTCGGCTCTGAGAACGTCGTCGACCGGAGTGCCGCCGAGAACTCAGCCTGCGCTGGGGCCATGAACTGACTGTGAAAAGCCCCGGCGACATTGAGCGGAACGACGCTGCCGGATGCCGAGGGTCCCGGCGCTCTCAGACAGCCAGGCCAGGTCCGGCTCGCCGCCTGCCACCACGATCTGCCCTGGAGCATTCACATTGGCTACCTCGAGCCTCCCGCCCTGGTCGCGTCGGGCCTGGCTCACTTCCTCGGCTTTGGCATGATCGACGCCGAGCAACGCAGCCATGCCCGAACGCTCGAGATCGGCGGCCCGTGCCATCGCTCGGCCCCTGGCGGCGACGAGAGCGAGGGCGGTGTCGAAATCGAGCACCCCGGCCGCTGCGAGGGCCGTGTACTCCCCTAGCGAATGCCCGGCTGCACCCCCCGGGGCGGGAGCCCCGGATGAGTCGACGCTCTCCCAGAGCGCAAAGGAGAGGGCGAACAAGGCGGGTTGAGCGTGCTCGGTCCGGGTCAGCTCTTCCTCTGGGCCGTCCAGGCAGAGGGAGCGAAGCGAGAACCCGAGTATCTCGTCAGCCCGACCGCCGAGCAGGTCGGGTCTTGCTTCGAAGAGGTCGGCGCCCATGCCCACGGTCTGGCTTCCCTGACCCGGGAAGAGAATGCCGACACTCACCTGTATCCGACTCCGGCCGGCGGGATCCGGTTACGCCAGGACGGCGAGGAGACGGTCGACATCCGACGAGTCGACATCACGGTGGGTAACTATCCGCCAGCCACCGCCGAATGGCTGGTTGACCTTGATCCCGGCACTGGCCAATCGATCTCTCATCTCGGCCCAGTCGACCCCCAGCGCCGAATAATCCACCCTGACCATGTTTGTCTCCACCAGGGCGGGATCGACCGCCCCCGGGAACCGCTCCGCTATCGAGTCGCCGAGCCGGCGGGCAAGGGCATGATCCTCGATCAGGCGATCACGCCCGGCAAGGGCGATCCGGGCGGCCGCTGCGATCACCCCGGCCTGACGCATCCCGCCACCGAGCCTCTTGCGGAGGTAGCGGATCTCGGAGATCAGATCGGAAGGACCGCAAACGATGGACCCGACCGGTGCTCCGAGCCCCTTCGAGAAGCAAAACTGGATGGTGTCCGATACAGCGGCGTATCGCTCCGCCGGGACTCCGGTAGCGGCGACTGCATTGAAGATCCTGGCGCCGTCGACGTGGATGTTGAGAGCATGGGCCCGGGCCACCTCTGAGGTCTTTTCCATGACATCGATCGGTATCACCCTGCCACCGGACAAGTTGTGGGTGTTCTCCCAGACCATCAGGCCGATCCTCGGGAAGAACCCGGACAGGGCCATGGTCCGCTCGACGTCCTCTGGCTCGATCCGGCCGCCGTCACCGCTCACGGTGCGGAAACCCACGCCGGAGAGGGCCTGTGGAGCGCCCGCCTCGATGCTGCGCACGTGGCTGCCCTCGTGAGCGAGGACCTCCTCGCCGGGATGAGTCTGAGCCATGATGGAGAGTTGGTTCCCCATCGTCCCGGTTGGGACGTAGATGGCAGCCTCCTTGCCGGTCACGGCCGCCGATTCCTCCTCCAAGAGGTTGACCGTGGGATCGTCGGAGTACACGTCGTCACCGAGTGGCGCCGAGGTCATTGCCGAGAGCATCTCCGGGGTCGGCCTGGTCACCGTGTCCGACCTGAAATCGGCGATTCCATCCGGGAAGGGCATGGTTCCCAGGCTACAGACGGTTCAGGGCTTGCCCGATCCGGGCTACGGCCTCCTCGATTCGCCCGCCTTCCTCGACCAAAGCGAAACGGACGAATCCCTCGCCGCTCGGGCCGAACCCCGCGCCGGGGCTGATCGCCACCCCTGCCGTGTCGAGCAGATGCATCGAGAAGCCCACCGAATCCAGGTCCTCGTACGGCCCAGGGATCGGAGCCCATACGAACATCGTTGCCTTGGGCCGTTCCATCTTCCAGCCGAGGTCGGCGAGCCCATCCACGAGGATGTCCCGGCGCTCCTGGTAGATCGTGTTCACGTCGAGGACGAACTCGTCACCCGCTTCGAGCGCGGCCGCCGCCGCAATCTGAATTGGCTGGAACGTGCCGTAGTCGAGATAGCTCTTCAACTTGGCCAGAGCCGCCACCACCTCCGGATTGCCCGCCATGAATCCGACCCGCCAGCCGGCCATCGAATGGCCTTTGGTCATCGAGTAGATCTCCACAGCGACATCTTTGGCCCCGGGCACCTCGAGCAGTGAGGGGGGCCGATAGCCATCGAAGCCGAGGTCGGCGTAGGCGAAGTCATGGACCAGCACGACCTCGTTCTCTCGGGCCAGGTCGACAAGGCGCTCGAAGAAGGCGAGATCGACCGTTGCCGCAGTGGGGTTGTGGGGAAAGCTGACGATGATCACCCTGGGGCGCGGCCACGAGTCGTGGAACATTCGGTGCACGACGTCGAAGTAGTCCTCCTCTGAGCCGATCGGGGCAGTCCTCACCTCCGCGCCAGCGATCACCGGGGCATAGATATGGATCGGATAGGACGGGTCAGGGACAATGGCTGCATCCCCTGGCTGGAGCAGGGCCCACATCAGATGTGACAGGCACTCCTTGGAGCCGATGGTAGAGATCACCTCGGTTTCCGGATCGAGTTCAACGCCAAATCGACGTCTGTATCGCCCGGCTAGCGCCTCTCTCAGGTCATCGATGCCCCGGGAAGCCGAGTAGCGATGATTGGCAGGCTGACGCGCCGCCTCGATCAGGGTCTCGACGGCGACCTCAGGAGATGGGATGTCGGGATTGCCAAAGCCCAGATCGATGACATCGACTCCGGCGAGCCGTGCCGCGGTCTTGCGCCGGTTCACCTCGGCGAACGCGTAGGGAGGCAGTGACCCGATCCGTCTGAAGTCCATGAGACCGATCAAAGTACCTGGTACTTAGTACTTGGTACGGCGATTCGCAGAATCGCCTAACCGCCGATTCGCTCGATGGCCTTCGACAGCTTGGTGGGCACGAGGCTGCGGACCGCCCCCAGGACTTCCCTGATCAGAGAGAGGATGTCGCCCGGCCCGTCCCAGTGCTCCTCCACGATCTCGGGGCCGGCTCGCTCGATCAGAGAGTCGATGGCGAGAAGGACGAAGATGATGTCGTCTGCCCAGCCGATCACCGGTATGACCTCGGGGATGAAGTCGATTGGGCTGGCCACATATACCGCGGCGAGACCCAGGGTTACCTTTGACCGCCGGGGCACCCGGGGGTCCTTGAGGAGGCGGCCCACCAGCTTGACCAGGTTGGGCAGCACCAGTACGGCGTCCTTGACCAGCTGACGGGCCTGAGCGGACGCCCCCTCCGGGGGAATCACATCGTCTGGTCGGTATGGGCGGGGTTTGTCTGTCATTCGATCTCGATCTTCGTGCGGGGGGGCTCCTCGGCGTCAGACTCTTCCTTGTCCCCGATCCTGCTCACTTCTTCGAACACGGCTTCGACGGCCTTCAGGCCTTCTATCACCGCCTGGATCAGGTGATAGCCTGCCCGGCGCCCGGCCCTCCCCAGGGCTTGCATGGCGTCCGACTGCTCTCTCATGACCTTGCGTCCGGGTCGGCGAAGGACACGGTGAGAGTCCCCTCATCGAGACGGGCACGGGTGACCTCGCGACGATGAAGGGCATCCGGGAGGATGAACGACCGCCGGTAGGGCCCGACCTGGATGTAGAGCTCGTGCCCGTGCCGGTAGACATCGAGATCGGTCTTGTCGACGAAGGGGATGTCCATCTCCATCGCCAACCCTCCATCGGCCTCGACGATGCGAAATGGGTGCGTGGCGGTGAAGTCGAACACCGGGTCGAGCTCCTTGTAGAGCTCGCGGGCCATGTAGCGGAGGCGGTCTACGCCGACCATCTCATCGTCGAACAGCCTGAGATGGAGACGAGGCACTTCGGCAAAGGCGTCATCGACCGCATCCAGATGGCCTTTCTGGATTGCCCGCCACCGCTCGAAATAGGGGTCGGCCACCTCATCGGGCAGCACCCGGTTGACCACCACACCGTCTACCCCATAACCGAACAGCCCGAGGTAGCTGTAGGTGCGACGAGCCTCGTCGATCACCATCTTCTCGGGGTTGACAACGAGTCTCGCCGAGGTGACCTCCGGGTCCGACATCAACGCCTTCACACCTTCGATGCCCTCGAAGACGGACTGCGCCGTGGTGAACACCTCGTCCTGGGGAAGAGGGAGGTCGGTGAGACGGCTCAGGATCGGTCGTGCCGCCTTCATGAGACGTCGCTCGGTGGGGAGCACCTTCTCGAAGTACCAGCTGAGGACCTCGGGTAGCGAAAGGAGTCGCAAGGTCTCAGCGGTTGGGGCGCAATCGACAATGATCACGTCGTAGACCCCCGACCGAGCGTGTCGGTTCACCTCGAGGAGGGCAAACAACTCGTCCATGCCTGGGAAGACCAGGAATTCCTCGGCTTCGATGCCGCCGGCACCGCCCCAATCGAGGACATCCATGAGCTGGCGACGGATCGAGCCCCAATACTTGTCGAGCTGACGTTGGGTGTCGATCTGCTGGCCATCCAGATTGGCCACGACCTGCCCCGGGTCGGAGCCAAGGCTCACGGACAGGGCGTCGGCCAAGGAATGGGCCGGATCGGTCGAGGTGATCAGAGTCCGGTGTCCGGCGTCAGCCGATCTCAGGGCGGTGCAGGCGGCCACGGTGGTCTTGCCCACTCCCCCCTTGCCAGTGACGAGGATGATTCTCATGGTCAGGCCGAGCCGGTAACCCGTCTGCGCAGGCCTCGCAGCGCTGTGGTCACGATCTGCTTCTCGGCCTGGCGTCGGATGAACCCCGGGATGGTGAAGTTCGGCTCAACGGTGAGCGCATAGACGACTTCGGTTGCCCCATCGACAGGATTGAAGGTGTAGGAGCCTTCGAGCATCTTCACGTCCTCGGAATCTTCCTCGGCCACCCAGCTCAGCACGTTGGGCCGATCATGGGTGTAGCGGAGGACGTATTCGATCTCCTTGACGAATCCTGCGAGAACGAAGCGAGCCCGTTCGACCAGCCCATCCGCCGTGTTCTCGAGGACTTCGACTTCTTTCACCCCTGTGGCCCACTCGGGGTACGAGGCGATGTCGGCGGCGACGTCGTAGAGGGCTTCGGGCGTGGCGTCGATCTCGAGTGTCTGGAAGGTGCCTTCGGCCATGGGTGGGAGATCCGAGGTTAGCCCGGCTCGGGCCTATCCGAGATCAGCCGGATCGAGGGCCAGAGGCCGTTGCGTCGCCCGGAAATACCCGACATTGCGGCAGCGGGTGGCCCCTACCCGCCAGCTGCTCGCCTGTGGCTGATGGACGTCTCCGAAGAGATGGAGACGGGGCTGGTGGGTTCGGATGTAGTCGAGAAGGGGCGTCGAGCCTCGCTCGGCTCGGCCTGTCACCACATCGGTCTGCAGAGGATCCAAGGCGGGAGGGACATGAGTGCACAGAACATCGACCTGGCCCAGTCCGCCCGAGAAGACGGCTCATCTCGTCGTCCGGCACCTCACCTTCGGCTTGCAAGGGTGTCGACGCTCCCCCACCGACGAATCCGACGCGAATCCCGTCGATGTCCCTGGTCTCCCCATGCACGTACTCGTATCCGTTCGGGAGCGACCGCTCCAACGATCCGGGGCGGTCGACGTTCCCGTGGATCACATAGCCGTGCCCGCCATGGAGTGCCTCCGACACCTTGTCGTATTGGGCGTCGATGGCCTCGCCGATGGCGGCGCGGATCTCATCGACGCGGTCCCCGACCTTCTCCAGCCACAGCCCTCGCATCCGCTGGTAGTCGCCGGCGCCGCGCGCCGAGGCCGAGGCCCTTGCGAATTCCATGCCCAGCACATCAGCCACCGCCCCCTCACCGGTTCGGTAGTCGGTGAGGTTGACCAGATCGCCCAGTATCAACAGGGTCTCGCCGGTCTCTACGACCCGCCGGAGCGGCTCGAGCGCGAAATGGATGTCAGACAGGGCCAGCATCTGACCCGGACTCACGTCGGGATGCATACCAGGCCCACACGGCGCCGCCGGCCGCCCCTGCGAGCGCGATCAGGAGCGCGCCTTGCCAGGTCAGGTCCAAAGTGGAGAACTCGGCCGACATCCCCGCCATCCCAAAGCCGACGAGGCCGCCGAGCAGCGTCCTGCCTCCGCTTCCGATCCGCCGCCCTGGATCCCGGTCCTCCCGTCCCACGTTCTCCGCGAATGTTCCCCCGAGAATGACGACGAGTAGTCCGATCACACCCAGGGCGAGGGCGATCGAATAGAACTTGACCATGCCGGCGCGAGGCTAATTCGCCCGACAGCCGTCCCATCTCGCCTCAGCCGGCCCGTCGCTCGGTGGGGACCAGGCGGAGACGGGGCACCAGGCCCTCCCCGGCCAGGTTGGCCAAAGCGTTCACCTCGGACTCGTCGAGGTCGACGGGGCCATCCGAGAGGAGAAAGGTCACCACACAGTCATCGCAGGCGCTGGTGCCCTGCATCGCGGATTGCTCGCAATCGATCAGCATCTCGTACCTCCTGATGACGAAGGTACGAGATGCCTGTGACAGATTCGCCCGAGCTCTGCTCGGGCGAATCTGGGTACCAAGTACTAAGTACCAAGTACTAAGTACCGGCGAAGCCGTTTTCCGTGAGCCACTCCTCTGCGATCAACGCCGGGTCTTCCTGGTCGATGTCCGCCCGAGCGTTCATCGCGGTTAGGTCCTCCGTGGTCAGCGCTGCGGAATACGAGTCGAGGAGCGCCACCAACTCGTCGCCATAGGCATCGACCACCTCGGTGCGGATCGCCGGCACCAGGTTCTCGGCGGGATTGAGGCCCATGTCGTCCTCCAACGACACCCAGCCGTTGGCGGCGATGATGCCTTGGGTGGTGAACAGTGTGGCCACGTCGATCTCCCCACTCTCCAGTGCAGCGATCGTGATCGGGCCCGCCGCATCGAGGGGCACGAACTCGGCGAATTGGAGGCCATAGACCTCCTCCAGCCCTTGCAGACAGAGCGGGCGGTCGGGGCACTCCGGTGGTCCCCCGAAAATCAACTCCCCAGCCACGGGCTGAAGGTCGGAGACATTCGTCAACCCGAGCTCCTCTGCGGTCTCCGCCGTCACCACATAGGCGTTCTTGTCCTGGGCCGGGCTGAACGCGAGCAGGGTCACCCCCAGCTCCTCGAAGGCGGTCTTCGCCGCCTCCCACATAGCCTCCTCTTCGGCCGTCTGCTCGACTTCGAGGAAGCCGCCCAGCGATCCTGTGTACTCCGGCACGAGATCGATCTCGCCCGCCTCCAGCGCCGGCTTGACCACCTCGCGGTTGCCCAGGTTGAGCTGGCGCTCGACCGTGTAGCCATTCGCCTCGAGACCTTGGGCGTAGATCTCGGCGACGATCACCGACTCGTTGAAGTTGAAAGAGGCGATCCGTATCGGATCGCCTTCGGTGGCGCCGTCACCCGATCCGCAGGCTGCGGCCACGAGGGCCAGACCCAGGATCGCCCCAACGGCGCGCGCGCGGAATGGATTCCGCATGGGTAACTCCTTCTCTATGTTGGAAACAGGCCCTGTCTTTCCACCAGGGCCCATCCGGCAAACCGTATTGCGCCTGGTCGGATTCCCGTTACCGGGTGAGCCTCGAACCGCGCGGAGTGGTGGCCCGTTGTGCAGCGGACAGCCCCAACTCGGCGGCGATGGCCAGCAACCCGACCAGGACCGCCCCCACGATCAACCGGCCTATGTCCTGACGAGCGAATCCGTCCACGATGTATCTCCCCAGACCGCCCCACGCCACCAGGGCGCCCAGAGTTGCGGTTGCGATCACTTGTACGAAAGCGATGCGGACACCTTCCATGACGAGCGGCATCGAGAGGGGAAGCTCTACGCCGGTCAATACCTCCCGTTCCTTCAGGCCCATGCCACGGGCCGACTCGACGGTGGCCGGCTCGACGGCCTGGATGCCGGCCACCGTGTTGGTGAACATCGGCGGGGCTGCGAGGGCGATGAGCGCCACCAGCACCGCCCACGGCTCGCCGATCCCGGCGCCCATCTGCACCAGGACCAGGAACGAGATGGCGAGGATCCCGAAGGACGGGACAGCCCGCCCGATGTTGACCACGGCGGTGGCGATGCCCGATCCCTTTCGGATGTGGCCAAGCCAAACCGCCAATGGCAGCACCAACATCCCGGCAATGATCACCGCTGCCACCGACACCCAGATGTGCTCCCCGAGCCGGGCCCAGATCGAATCCGGACCTGACCAGGTGGTGGGCTCGGAGAGGAACTCCTTGACCGACTCCCAGGCGGTCATCCCGCTCTCCTCGCCCAAGGGCTCAGAATCCGTTGCAGGCCGATGAAGGCGACGTCGAACAGTGTCGCCAGCACCACCGAGAGAAACACCCCGACCAGGATTTGAGTCCAGAAGAAGGTATTGAGCCCGCGGAGGATGAAATACCCGTAGCCGCCGAGGCCGAGGACGGCGGTCACCGTGACCAGGCCGACCGTTGTGACAGTTGCGATGCGGAGACCGGCAATGATCACCGGCAGGGCGAGCGGCACCTCCGTCCTCCAGAAACGGGCCTTTTTTGTGTAGCCCATCCCATCGGCCGCCTCCACCACCGAGTCAGGGACTCCGTCGATACCGGCGACCAGGTTGCGAATGATGATGAGCAACGTGTACGAGGTGAGGGCGATGATGGCGTTGGTCGAATTGAGCCCGACCACCGGCACCAGGAGGGCGAACAGGGCCAGGGAGGGGATCGTGTACAGCAGTCCGGTCACCCAGGTGATCGGGCTGTAGGTCCATCTCCAGCGCAGGGCGACGATGGCCAGGCCAACCGAGATGATGAGCCCCAGACCCACCGAGATCACGGTGAGGCTCAGGTGCTCCCAGGTCCGGTCGGCGATCTCTCCCATGTTGCGAGAGATCCAATCCCAGTCGATCAGTGGTGCCGACTGACCGAGGACACTCACTCGGTGATCTCCTCCGCGATCGATTCCAAGTCGAGCATGCCCCGGAAGATCCCATCGTCGACAACCACCGCAACCCGGGCGTGACTGGTGACGACTGCGTCGAGCGCGGTTCGGAGAGAGGCGTCGCTGCCCAGGGTCACCAAGAACGGCCGGGGCTCGAGATCCCGAAGCGGAGTGCCGTCGACTAGTGAGCCATCGACCCATCCCACGAGCCGATCGCCTTCAAGGAGGCCGAGCCAGTCGACCCGATGTCTGGCCATGACTTCTCGTGCCTGCGCCGGGGTGGCGGAGATGTCGACGAACGGCCCCGACTCCAGGCCGGCTTCGCTCACCGGGAGGAGCGCGAGGCGTTTGAGACCTCGCTCACCGCCGAGGAATCTCTCGACGAACGGCGTCGCCGGGTCGGCGAGGATCCTCTCGGGTTCGTCGTATTGCTCGAGGACCCCACCGATGTCGAGGATCGCCATGCGGTCGCCGAGGAAGATCGCCTCGTCGATGTCGTGGGTCACGAAGACGACCGTTTTGCCGAGACGATCCTGGAGATCGTGAAACTCGGATTGGAGACGCTTCCTCACGATGGGATCGACCGCCCCGAACGGCTCGTCCATCAACAAGACCGGCGGATCCGCGGCGAGGGCCCGGGCCACCCCGACGCGCTGCTGCTGTCCGCCCGACAGTTCGGCCGGGTACCGGGCCAGCATCTCTGTGTCGAGCCCTACGGTCTCGGCGAGCTCGGCTACTCGGTCCGAGATCCGTGACTGGTCCCATCCGAGTAGGGCTGGGACCGTTGCGATGTTCTGCGCGATGGTCCGGTGGGGGAAGAGCCCGACCTGCTGGATGACGTATCCGATCGAGCGGCGCAACTCATGGGCCGGGATCGCCAGCGCCTCTCTCCCATCGACCCAGATCCGACCCGAGGTGGGCTCGACGATCCGGTTGATCATCTTGAGAGTGGTCGTCTTCCCGCACCCGGATGGGCCGACCAGGGTCACGCACTCCCCACGGCCGATTTCCATGGACAGGTCTGTCACTGCGGCGCGTGCGGTTCCCGGGAACACCTTCTTCACGTTCTCGAGACGGATCATCGCGTCGTCGGCCACCCATCCTCCTCGGCGCCATGCGCAGAGTAGGTGAGCTCAGGTGGCTCCGAGCTCCGCCAGGAAGGCAAGCACAGAATCGACATAACCCTGCCGGTCCACGTCGTAGGACTCGATGTGTCCGGCTCCCTCGACCGTTCTGAGCTGGATCAGGTCGGGATTGGTCGCCACGAGGTCGAGGCTGGTGTCGAGCGGCACCCGCAGGTCTGCGGTGCCGTGATGGATCAGGACCGGCTGGCGGATTGTCTCATCGGCGTCGGCGATGTAATCGAGGAGCTTCCAATTGATCCCGATGCGGAGCGAGGTGAGGAACTTGGCAGTCGCCGACAACGTCGGCGGCACCGGGAGTGGCAGGAGTGGGAGGTCCCTCTGGCTGGCTGCGTAATCGACGGTGCGGCCGAAGTCGACGTTGGGGGCATCCATCAGCATCCCGGCAACGATCTGGCGGGGTTGCCGGGACAAATAGGACATCGCATGCGCTCCCCCGGTGGAGAACCCGCTGAGAACGACGTCGGAAGCGCCGTTCGCCACGGCGTAGTCGACCGCCCCGGCGACGTCTTCCCATTCGGTGGCACCGTATTGGTAGTAACCCGATGGATCTGCCGGCTGACCCTCGTCGTTCCGGTATGTGATCGAGAGCTGTGGGTAACCCGCGGTCTGCAGCGGCCCGAACAGCGGCTCGGCCTCTGCAGGCGTGGTTCCCAAGCCGTGAATGTGGATGACCCACGTGGCGCCCTCGGCCGGCAGGAACCAGGCGTCCATGGTGCCCAATGGCGAGGTGTAGGTCACCTCTTCCAGGGTGTATTCACCCTGGGTGAGGGCGATCGGCTCGGGGTCGGGTGTGAACCCGTCCCGGATCAGCTCACTGGAGAAGTACCAGCCACCGGCCAGATGGAAGACGATGACAACGGCGACCAGCACCCAAAAGACGCCCCAGAACGAGACTCTCGATCTCACGGCGGGAGATTCTGCCTGGATTCAGGCAACTGGCAATGACAATCCACCAACGAGGTGTTCGTCGTGGTCGGTGACAGGGATCGGATCCCGGCCAAAGGTGGGCTCCAACACCATCGCCTCGGCAATGGTCTCGTCGACCTTGGCCGACATTGCTTCTTCCATCAATGCGCCCACTGCGGTGTCTCCCGCACCCACGAGGCTCTCACGACGCACCAGGCCGATGAGGAGCCCCTCATCAGCCACAGCCAGCAGACTCTCCGGGTGGAGCCGAAGGGTGTCGTCGGCCAACCGCAGCGGACTGACGAAGACCGGTTCCCCCATCCAGCGGAAGACGCGGTCAGGCGCGCTTCGCACCATGATCGCGCCCGCCGGCGCTCGACTTCGCAGTCTCGCCCCGGGCCCGAACATCGACCTCTGAAGCCAGGACCCGCCGGGGGCCCCGAAGACCACCAGCGTCCCCTCGTCGAGACTCTCCACCAGCCCGGAGATCCCGTCGACTTCGACCACCCTCGCCCCCATTTCAGGGACAGAGAGGCCGATGTGCTCGACGAGGTCTTCGGCCTCGCGTGGATCGTCGCCGGGCCTTATCGCTGACAGCATCTCGGACTCGACTCCGAGGCTCCGCCCGATCCGGGAAGCAGTGTCGGCGGCGAGGAACGAATGCGGGCCGCCGGCGACGGCCGACACCACCCTGTTCACGTTCTCGGGCACGAAGTCGAGAGGGACCGCCACACTCACCAGGTCGAATGACCCGGGGAACCGCCGTGAGACGAGGAGGTCGGCCCGGTGGTTGATGCATTGCTCGACGAGGTCACCGGTGATTCGGTCCGGCTCGCCTTCGGAGAGGAGAGCTGCAAGTTCGGAGCACCCATTGCCCCGCGTCCAAACCACCCGCATCTCATTCCCCTCCATTGGGGTCACTCAGCCACTCCCTCCATGAACGCCGGCAGTCCCAACTGGGCGAACCCCGAACCGCCGACTTCACCATAAGACATTCAACGCAGCGTGTCACCGATCAGTCTCGGCACCGGCCGGGTGCGCGCAAGTGACAAGATTGGTCTCATGGAATTCGAAGAAGTCATACGAAGACGGCGCATGGTCCGGAATTACCGCCCCGAGCCTATCCCTCCAGACGTCCTCGACAAGATCGTCGATGCCGGGTTGCGAGGCCCATCCGCCGGCAACAGCCAGGGGATCGGGTTCGTGGTCGTCACCGAGCCCGACACCCGCAAGGCGATTGCCGACCTCGCTGATGAGGAGGAGTACGTGGCCGAGGGTTTCGATCCCTGGATCTCGAGGGCACCGGCTCACATCGTGATCACAGTCAGCGAGGAGGCATACCGGGAGCGCTATCGGGAGCAGGACAAGCTGGGCCCCGATGGGGAGGAGATCGAATGGCCGGTTCCCTACTGGTTCGTCGACGCCGGGGCGGCAATGATGGCGGTGCTGCTCGCGGCCGTGAACGAAGGGCTCGCTGCTGGTTTTCTCGGTGTTCATTCGCTTCCCGACCTCGCCACCCTGCTCCGCATCCCGGGGAGGCACAGCCCGATCGGGGTGGTCACGGTGGGCTTCCCCATGGCCGATCGGCGGTCAGGCAGCCTCGATCGGGGGAAACGCCCCCGCGCGACCGTGGTTCACCGCGAGCGCTGGGCCGGTTGATGGACATCACCTCCACGACCAATCCTCGGATCAAGCGGCTCGTCGCCCTTCGTGACCGGGAGTTGCGCGACCCGCGAGTCTGTGTTCCTCGTCGAGGGGAACCAAGACTTGGAGCGGGCGCTGGCCCAGGGTCACCGCCCCGTTGAGATCTACTACGACCCGGCCCGATTCTCCAGACCGCCGCACCTCGCCGACATCGAGATGTCCGTGGCCGCTGAGGCCCTCGACCGAGCCTCGTATCGAGGCCGCTCCCAGGGAGTCATTGCCGTGCTCGATCAATTCGACGTCACGCTCGCACAATTGAGACCTGGCCCCGACCCACTCCTCCTGATCGCGGAGGCGATCGAGAAACCAGGCAATCTGGGGGCGCTGCTCCGCACCGCCGATGCCGTAGGCGCCGATGCCTTGATCGCTGCCGATCCGGCGGTCGACCCTTTCAGCCCGAATGTGGTTCGGGCCTCGACCGGGGGGATCTTCTCGGTGCCCCTGGCTGTCGCCGGGCTCGGCGACGCTCTCGACTGGGCACGGGAGCAGGGAGCTCGGATCGTGGCTGCTGACCCCACGGCCACCGTGCTCCTGTGGGAACAAAACCTGACCGGTCCCTGCGCCCTCCTGGTGGGCTCGGAACACACCGGTCTCAGCGACAGGGCCAGATCCGGCGCCGACACTCTGGTCTCGATCCCGATGCACGGTTCTGCTGATTCTCTCAATGTCTCTGCCTCGATGGCGGTTTTGGCCTACGAGGCCGTCCGGCAACGCACTCACCACCCAGAACCCAAGACCCAGAACTGATTACTTGATCGAACATATGTTCGATGCAAGTATCACCATGTGCCAACGCTGCTTCAGCCCAGCTTCGACGACCTGTCCACCCCGCTCTTCGAAGTCACCTTCTGCGTCCTCGACCTCGAGACGACCGGCGGATCGCCCAGGGACTGCGCCATCACCGAGATCGGGGCGGTCAAGTACCAGGGCGGCGAGCTTCTCGGCACTTTCCAGACCTTGGTCGATCCAGGGCTGCCCATTCCGCCCTCGATCACGATCCTGACCGGCATCACCGAGGCCATGGTCGTCGCGGCACCTGATATCGCCACCGCCCTCCCCACCTTTCTGGAGTTCATCGGGAGCTCGGTCATCGTCGGGCACAACATCCGCTTCGACGTCTCCTTCCTGAACGCCGCAGCCGCGAGCCTCGGCTACCCCCCGCTGCCCAACGACACCGTCGACACTGCCGGGCTGGGCCGGCGTCTGGTCCGGGAGGAGGTGCGGAACATGCGACTGCAGACGCTCGCGGCCCACTTCCGCAGCCCGGTCACCCCGATCCATCGCGCCCTCGATGACGCGAGAGCGACGGCACACGTCCTGCACGGCTTGCTGGAGCGGGTGGGCAGCCTCGGCGTGACCAATCTCGACGATCTGCTCCAACTCCCCCGGGCACGCGGATCGGCTCACTACTCGAAGATCTCATTGACGGAAGGGCTGCCACGCCAACCTGGGGTCTATCTGTTCCGCGACCGGCATGGCACACCGATCTATGTAGGAAAAGCCACCAACCTGAGGGCACGGGTGCGCCAGTACTTCTACGGCGACGAGCGCCGCGTCATCGGGAGCCTGATGAGGGAGCTGGACAAGGTCGACCACATCGTCTGTCCTACGCCACTCGAGGCGGAGGTGACCGAGATCCGGCTGATCCATGCCCACCGGCCCCGCTACAACCGAAGGTCGAGGCCGCCGAAGTCGTCTCACTGGGTGAACGTGACCGACGAGACCTTCCCCCGGCTCTCCGTGGTCAGGACATTGAAGACAAATGCTGTGGCTCATCTCGGCCCCTTCCGATCCAAGACGGCCGCCGACGTCGTGGTATCGGCGCTGTGGGACGCCACGATGATCAGAAGGTGCTCCTCCCGCCCCGGCACTAGATCGGGGCGTTGTGCTGCCGCTCAGATGGGTGTCTCCTTGTGTCCCTGCGACGGGAGCCTCGACCCGAATGAGTATCGAACTGTCGTCGATCAGATAGTCGAGGGCATTCGTCACCGCTCCGAGCTCCTGCTCGAACCTCTCGTCAGGAGGATGGAGGAGCTCGCGTCGGAGCGGCGGTACGAAGAGGCGGCATGGGCCCGCGATCGGCATGAGGCACTCGCCGTCGCCATCGAGGCGACGCGGACGTGGGTCGCCTTGACAGGTCTGGGCGTCTGCGAGATGGAGGGTGAGGATGGCTCACACGTGGTGGTGGACCATGGGCGCCTGGTCTGCACCTGGCGGGCAGGGTCCAACCCGCCCCTCCGACCCGCGCCGGAGATGCCGGGTGAGCCCGAGAACGATGTCCCCGACTCCGTGGAGACGGCCGAGGAGGCTCGCCTGATCTGGAACTGGATGAAGGCGACCCGGCTGCGTCTGGTGGATGCAACCGGGACTCTCGCGCTCCCGTCACGTCCCGTCACCCGGCTCGAAACCCGCTCAGCCAGGTAGCCGGTCGATCTCGATCCAGGTCGCAAGAGCCGCGGCAAGGTCGTTCCCGTCGGCGTCGCACAGCGCCGAGCCGGCAAAATGCTTGCGTCCTTCGAATCCGAGCGGCCAGCCGATCGCGACCAGAGGCTCGCCGACCTCGGGCACTCGGTCGATCCGGGCGGTCAGCCTGCCGAGCAGGGCCATCGGTCTGCCGGTGAGCCCGAAATAGGAGGGACAGTCGAGAGCAGCCCACACGAGGCGGCGCTGGACTGTGCCATCGGCATCCGCAAGCGTGGAATCGGGGGTCCACGGAGCGGCCACCATTGAAGAGCCCCCGATCGCGCCAGGGAAGATCCGAAGCCCGTCACCGGCTTCTCTCTCCGGCCCACAGACGAAACAAGTCGGGAAAGGATGGCTCCGAAAGCCGGAATAGCCAGCCGATGCCGCCGCGGCAGTCGCCAAATCCGGACTGGCCGGGACAACCAGATCGAGGGTGTCCTCGACGGCCTCCCCGACGAGGTCCGCACCGTCGAACAGACGGGGCGCCTCATCGTCGGTGACGAGCCTCAAGGGCACGTCCAGAGGTGGAGGGCGCCGGAGGGTCGCAGTGGCAACGCCTTCGATCTGCTCTCCCACTACCCCACAGGCGTAGCCGCCATTGGCACTCTCCGGCGGGCCGCGAAAGCGACGGTCGATGACGATGTCCTGGCTCATTCGCATCCCAAACCTACCGACGGGCCCTGACAACTTGAGTCTGCCCCGAGGGCGAATGAGACTTCACATCTTGGATACCCACGTCGATCTCGAAGACACCGGCGTCTCGCTGGGAGGCCAGACGATCTTGCGTGGGCTGACCCTGTCAGTGGGAGCTGCAGAGGTCCTAGGCATCGCCGGCCCGAACGGGTCCGGGAAGACCACGCTCCTCCGACTCCTCGCCACGCTCACCCGCCCCGACCAGGGGAAGGGAAGGGTGCTCGGCGCTGCCCTCGGCACACCCGCGGTCTACGGCGTCCGGCGCGAGATCGGCCTCATCGGGCATATCCCCACGGTGGTGGGTGAGCTCACGCTCAGGGAGAACCTGGAGCACGTCACCCGTCTCGTCGGTGACGACCCGTCGAAGATCGACCGCGCCCTGCGTGTCGTTGGCCTCACTGAGGCGGCGGACAGGAAGGTCGAGGCGAGCTCCTATGGGATGCTGCGTCGCACCGAAGCGGCCCGCCTCCTCATCACCCGGCCTCGGCTCCTCCTCCTCGACGAGGCTTTCTCGGGTCTAGACGAGGATGCCCAAGAGCTCATCGACGCCCTGATCGCCCGCACCACCGGCGACGGAGGATCAGTGGTGATGGTGTCACACGACGCCGGACATCTCGCCCAGCGCACCGGGCGGGTCATGACGATCTCGGCAGGCCGTCTCGGAGCCGTGGCATGACCTTTTGGGCCCAGGCGGCGGAGATCGCCAGGATCGATCTCCGCATCGAGCGACGTCTAGGAGACGTCCTGCGGATCATCCTCCCCTTCGCGGTCATCGCCCTTCTCGTTTTCCCCCTGGCCCTGGGGATCGAGCTCGCCACGATCACCCAACTCGGACCAGCGGTCTTCTGGGCGATAGGGGTCCTCTTCGGGATGCAGGTGGCGTTGCGTCAGGCGGCCGACGACCGGCCGGAGCGCCGGGATCTCTACGCGCTGCTCGGGGTGGACCCGGCAGCCCGATTCGCGGGTCGCTCGATGTCAGGCTCGGTGTTGATGCTGGGCTTCATGGCTGTGTTGCTCGTGGCAACCTTCGTCCTCTACAGCCCGCGCCTCCCTTCGGGGTGGCCCGGACCGGTGGCCATCGCCGTGCTTCTCACCGCTGTCGGTCTCACCGAGCTGGGGACCCTGGCCGGAGACGTCACCGCAGGACTGCGAAGTCGCACTGCTCTCGCCTCGTTGATCGTTGCCCCACTCGCCATACCGCTGGTCATCGGGGGCTCGCAGACCCTGGAATCACTAGCCCGTGACACAAGTATCCTGCCCTGGTTGCTGCTGCTGGTCGCGACCGACCTGGCGCTGGCCGTGGCCGGCGTCGCGCTGGCCCGGCCCCTCGAGGAGGCTTCGAGATGAGACGAGTCCGCATCCTGATGGCGATCGCCGCTGCGGCGATGGCCGTTGGCCTGTATCTCACCCTCACCTCGCCGATCGATCGCCTCCAAGGCGAATACACCCGGATCGTCAACATCCACGCCCCCTCCATGTGGGTGGCATTCCTCGCTTTCGGGGTCACTGCCCTCGCCTCGATCATGTGGCTGGTGCGCAAGACGAGCCGCTGGGACCGGATCGCCGAGGCATCTGTGGAGACCGGGGTTCTGTTCACCGCAACAGGTCTGTTCACCGGGATGGTGTGGGGTCAGGCCGTCTGGGGAAGAGCCTGGGACTGGGCAGATCCCCGCATGGCATCTACCGCGGTGATGTTCTTCGTCTACATCGGGTATCTCGCGCTGCGACGGGCGACTCCCGACCCGGTGATGAGAGCGCGGCGTTCGGCCATCCTCGGGGCCATCGCCGTCGTCCAGGTGCCGCTCGTCTACTTCTCGGTCAATCTGTTCCGATCCCTGCACCAGACTCAGTCGATCCGACCCGACGGCGCCACCATGCCCAACGAGATGGTGATCGCCCTCCTGGTCAACTTCCTCGCCTTCACCCTGCTCTACGTCGCGTTGACCGCGGCCAGGGTGGAAGTTGCGAAGTTGGAGGAGGCCATGGCAAGCGAGACGGCGCCTGCTGGGGACGCGGTGACGGCACCTCTGCTCTCCGAGGTAGAGGATGTCTGATCAGGTCATCGTCTACGGCACTTTTCTCATCTGTTATGCCGCCTTCATCTGGTACGCGGCTCGCCTTCATCTGCGTCATCGGCGAGCCAAGGGCTGACGGTGAGCCATCGCCGATTCGTCTACCTCGGCATCGGGGGGGTTATCGCCATCGTGCTTGGGCTCACCATGACCGGCCTCGGCGACAATCTCACGTACTACCTCTATCCGTCCGAGGCCGTCGAGCAGAAAGCCGATTTCCCCGATGGTGAGCGGTTCCGCCTCGCCGGAATCGTCGTGGCCGGCACCGTGGTCGAAAACGGCGACTCGACTGTCTTCGAGGTGACCGACGGCGGGGCCGACATCCCCGTGGTGCTCAATGGGCCCAAGCCATCGTTGTTCGGCGAAGAAGTCCCGCTCCTGCTCGAAGGGGCATGGTCGGGGAACAGCTTCGAGGCCGACTCCGCCCTGATCCGCCACGACGAGAACTATGAGGTCCCCGACGAGGGCGGGGCCTACCCGGAGGGTTGATGCTGGCCTTCCTCGGATCGGCCGGAGTCCTGGCCGCTCTCATCGGATCTCTGCTTCTCGTGCTGAGGGGGATCCGCATCTCCCGTGGAGACACAGGTGACCTGCGCACGCCATCCAAGCTGGTCCTGGCCGGGGCGCTGGTCTCGATGGCGGCCATGCAGATCGCTCTGCTCACAGACGACTTCAGCCTCGCCTACGTGGCCAATCACCATGCCACCACAACGCCATTTCCCTTCGACGTGGCCACGGCCTGGGCTGCCCTCGAGGGATCGATAATCCTCTGGGGCCTCGTCCTCGCCGTGTTCACCTGGGTCGTGGCCCGACGGGCGCTGGACCGTCTCGGCGCGGCGGCGCTGGCAGTGATGGGTGGGGTGGGCGTGTTCTTCTTCGGCCTGATGCTCACCGTGGCCAATCCCTTCGAGGTGTGCACCGACGCTCTGGCCACAGGGTGTGCCGCATCCAGTGCCTGGCCGTTCACCGCCGCCGACATCCCGCTCGACGGACCAGGCCCCAACCCATTACTGCAAAACCACTTCCTGATGGCGGTTCACCCGCCAGTGCTCTACATCGGCTACGTGGGGCTGACCGTGCCCTTCGCCTATGCGATCGGCGCCCTTGCCCTCGCCCATCCCGGGCCTGAATGGCTGCGTCGGAGCCATCGCTCGACTTTGGTGGCCTGGTCGTTCCTAACCCTCGGGATCACCCTCGGAGGCTGGTGGGCCTACGAGGTTCTCTCCTGGGGCGGTTATTGGGCGTGGGACCCGGTGGAGAACGCGTCACTGATGCCGTGGCTCGCCGCCACCGCCTTCATCCATTCAGGATTGGTCCAACAGCGCCGCGGGATGCTCCAGGCGTGGAACTTCGTCCTCGTGATCAGCGCCTTCGCCCTCACCATCCTCGGGACGTTCCTGACCCGATCGGGGACCATCAATTCGGTCCACTCATTCACGCAATCGGCCATCGGGCCGGCGTTGCTCGGTTTCCTGGTGTTGGTGCTGGTGGGCTCGTTCACCCTCTTCGCGATGCGCTCCCACTTGGTCGCCTCCGCACCGCGCATCGAGACCTTCGTATCCCGGGAGGGCACCTTCCTGGTCAACAATCTCCTCCTCACCTTGTACGCCTTCGTGGTCCTGATCGGGACCACTTACCCCCTTCTCCTCGAAGCCTTCACCGGGACACAGGTCGGGGTGGGCGAGCCTTTCTTCAACCGGCTGGCCGTGCCTCTCTCCTTCATGCTGCTGTTGACGATGGGGTTCGGTCCGGTGACGCCATGGCGTGGGGCCGCGCCCGGCCTGCTCTGGCGGCGCCTTCGCTGGCCGACGATCCTCGCCCTCGCCGTTGGACTGGTCGTGACCTTGACTGTGACCCGGGTTGCCTGGGTGATCCTCGCCATCGTCCTCGGCGTCTTCGTTACGGCTGCAATCGGGTGTCTCTTGGTGGAGCTGGCCCGGAACAGAGCGGCCAAGTCGGAACGGTCGCTCTATCAAGAGGCGAAGACCGTCGTCGGCAACGACCAGGCATTCTGGGCGGGCCAGATCAGCCATATCGGCGTCGTGCTCGTCGCCATCGGCATCGCATTTGCCGCCAATCTCCCCCTTCACGACGAAGTCGAGCTGGCCCCGGGCGAATCGGTCGATTTCGCCGGTTACACCCTGACCTACGACGCGCCCTTCCGGCGGGAGGAGCCAAATCGTGTGGTCCAGGGGGTGCGAGTCCAAGTCAGCCAGGGCAACCGCCATCGTGACGACCCTTGAACCGAGGGCAAACTTCTACGACAACGCGATGGGCGGGATCATCACCCCGGCCGTCATGAGCCGCCCCGGCGGGGACCTCTACCTCACCCTGAGAGATCTCGACGCCGAGTCGGTCCTCCTCGGTCTCGACACCTCGCCGATGATCTGGCTGCTCTGGGTGGGCGGCCTCACCACCGCGGCCGGAGGGTTCTGGTCGTTGACGGTGCGACGCCGGGAGCGGGCGCTGGAGGACACCCCGGTCATGGCCGATGTCTGAGCGCACTCGCAACATCGTCTCGGTCGCCGCCATCTTGGTCATGGCCGTGGCACTGCTTCTGCTGACATCGACTCGACCGGCCACGGTCGACCGGGTAGAGCAGATCGGGACGCGCATCAAGTGCCCGGTGTGCCAGGGGGAGTCGATTGCCAACTCCCCATCACTGATGGCCGAGGACATGATGGATCTCGTCGGAGAGCGGGTCGCCGCCGGCGTCCCCGATCAGGAGATCATCGACGAGTTGCTCGGCTCCTTCACCGGGGCGGTCCTGCTCGACCCGCCGGCATCGGGGAACACGCTGGTCCTCTGGCTGGCGCCTCTTGTCGCGCTGGCAGTAGGGGTCGCCGTCATTGTCTGGTGGCGTCGTCATCCCGGCCCTGGCACCGCGGCCCAGGATGCTCCCGCCGGACGTAGCCGGGCCCGACTCGTTGCCGGGGGCGCCGCCTTGGTCCTCGTCTTCGCCGGCATTGTCGTGGTTGCCGCCAACTCACTTCAGGATCGCCCCGCCGCGGCCGCCGGAGCGGCCGACATCGATCAGCAGGACCTCTCCGAAGTGAGCAACGAGACTATGGAGGCGGTCATTGCCGCCAACGCCGACGACCCTCAGGTCAACGGCATGCGCCTCGCCCTGGCGGAGCGGTACTTCGACGCCGGCGACTATCGGTCGGCTTTCCCTCACTACCTGGTGGTTGCCGAAGACCCACAGGCTTCCGAGCCTGAGGCGATAACGGCCCTCGTTCGTCTCGGTTGGATGGCATACGACGGAAACGGAGAGGTCGCCACGGCCACCCGGCTCATCGACGAGGCCCTGGCCATCGACCCCGAGTCGCCGGTGGCCCGGTATGTGCGGGCCCGCGTCGTCTGGTGCGGCTCCGGCGACACCCAGGCGGCCGTCGAGACATTCGAAGGGCTCCTCGCCGATCCCGATCTCGCCGCCGAGACCAGGGACCAGGTCGAGACCGACCTCGAGTTGGCTCGTGCCGGAGAGGACTGCCAGTGAACGGGAGGATCCTGCGCTGGACCGGTCTGGGCCTCGTGGGCGCCACAGTCGTCCTTGCAGTGGTGCTGGCGTCCAGATTCGGGAGCGACCCGGGTCTGGTCGACTCGCCTCTGATCGGGAAGCCGGCCCCCGAATTCGACCTTCCCGGGCTCGATGGCTCGGAGGGGGCGGCCCTATCCGATCTTCGCGGTGACATCGTGGTGGTGAACTTCTTTGCCTCGTGGTGTCTGGAATGCCGGGATGAGCACGACGACTTCGTCGCTGCCTCCGATTCGTTCGCCGAGGACGACGTCACCTTCGTACAGGTGGCATATCAGGAGGAGGCCGCCGAGTCGTTGGGCTACCTGGCCGAAGCCGGGTCGTCGGACACGACGCTCTACCTCTCCGACCCGGGGAGCCGCACGGCCATCGCCTACGGGGTGTTCGGAATCCCCGAGACCTTCTTCATTGATCCCGAGGGAACCGTCGTCGGCAAGATCATCGGCGAAGCCGACGCCCTCATCCTCGGCGCCACCATCGATTCGATCCGCAACGGCGAGCAACCGGGCCAGCAGATAACCGGCGACACCCAGCAACGTCCTGACGCCTGATCACTCCGGGAGGATGACCTCGAGGCTTACCTCGTCGAAGGAAGCAGTGTCCAGGGCCGCCGACCCGGTGTCGAGCAGGAAGACGTCGAAGAAGCCAACCAGGTAGCGCTCGATGATCGGGATGACCCGGCCGGCCGGGATGGGCCCCTTCCATCCCAGCCTCGCCCCGATCGGGGAGAGAAGCGGAGTCCCAACGAAGTCGCTCTCGTGGGCGCCTTCCACTCCGATCCAGTAGGTCGTCTCCATCGATCGTTCGGCAATGCCACGCAGGATGGCGTCGTTCTCGGTGTTCCTCCAGTCGTCGGATCTCATGAAGAGGGCCGGGCGGGTCGCCGATATCGCCAGAGCACGATCCGGGATGGGCTCGACCCAAGGATCGAGCCCGAGCACCGCATCACATCGCTCATCCTCGAGGCAGAAACGGATCGCTGCCCCTCCACCGGTTTCGTTCCCGTATACCCCGAGGCGGGTGGCATCCATGTTCTCGGCCAGATCCCCGAACGGCCCATTGGGCCCGGCTTCGAGGGCATTGGCCACGGTGGCGATGTCCTGGGTGAAGACGTCCACCAGCTCCTCGGTGGCTGCGACGTACTCCTCCTCGGGCACCTCCGCTGGATCGGGCAGGGCTTCGGGGTCGTACCTGGCCACCTCGTCGTCGGGGAATCTGGTGGCCACCGCCCCGTAGGTGTGGTCGATCGCCACGACGATGAAGCCGTTACTGACCAAGCTCTCGATCTGTTGGACCGCGTTGTTCCGGAACCCGGTCCAGCCGTGGCTGTAGATGACCACCGGGAAGGTGCCCGGCGCCACCGTGGCCGAAGGCCCGGCATGGGACAGGCTGTAGCGGGTGTGATCGAGGAACCAGCCGGGAAAACCCATGAGAGCAGAGACCCCGGGGGCGACGACGTCCCAGTCCTCGCTCCACAGGATCGGGTCGACCGGGCCCTCGGAAAGAGACGGATACCAGACCTGGGTCATGATCCGCCTCCCCGGGCCCGGCGAGGGGCCGTAGATCTCCTCACGTTCGGGGTCCACCAGCTCCACGGCAACTGTGCCGATCGGCTCGGGCCCGGTCGGAACCGGTATGTCGGGAACGGGAAGGATGAGAGGGAGGATCGCCCCCAGAGCCACACCGGCGAGTCCGAAGACGCCACGAGCGATGCGCCGGGTCCAGTCGAGCCGGCGTTCGACCGAGAGGATGTCCCCGATCGCGAGGCCGAGGGCCGCTCCGTAGACCGGGAGCATCTGCCAGCGGAGCCCTTCGACCTGCCAATGGACGATGAAGGCGGCCAGCAACAGACCGGCAACGATCCCCCTTCTGGTCCGAACCCCGAACACGGCCGACCAGGCGACCGCGAACGCCTCCGTGAAAACCAGGATCAACTCGAAACGCCTCAACGGCGGTCGAGCCTATGACCCCCTCCGCTTCTATGGCAGCTAGCTGTCATAGAGCCGGTTGTGCACCCTCGTCCCCTGGTGGAAGACGATCTGCCACCCCGAGTCGCGGCGCAGCCAGATCGAACTACGACGAGTCTCCTTGCCTTCGGCGCCGATGGTCCGATAGGTGACCAGCGCGACTTCGGGCGAGAGCTCCCGCACGTCGAAATCCCTGATCTTGACCACGCCGGGAGTCTCCTGGACCATCATCTGCACCATCATCTCTTTGGTGTAGACCCGGCCACTGCTCCCGAACTCGAGGAATTCGGGATGGAGGAGCGGGATCACCGCCTGTGGTGACCCACGCACGGTCGGATCGAGCAGGCGTTGCTCCAGATCCAGCAACTCATCCCGCCAATACGGCGACTTTGCAGGCTTTCTCAGACTCATCCATCCCCTGTCGCAACGTCAACCCAGGCCACCGATACTAAGAAGGCCACCACCACTCGGGGCGTGCACGGGGGGCTGCCATTTGCTCGTTACACTCGGCTACCCGTGAAATCGACGCTCTACTTCGCTTACGCATCCTTCCTCGACCCCGACAGGATCGCCGCCGTAGCCCCCGGCGCAAGGTTCTTGTTCACCGCCCATTTCCCCGAGACCAGGCTGGTGTTCGTTGACTCCAACGAGGCTGAGGGCCTGCCGTCGCTCCTGGCCGAGTCGGGCCACACGGTGTGGGGCGGGATCTTCGACGTGCCCGACAACGAGGTGGGCTCCCTCACGGATGCCGAGGAAGAGGAGGGCCGGGTCGCAGGGTGGGACATCAAGGCTGTCGATCGTGAGGGAAACAAGCACGATTGCCTCACCTTCGTGGCCAAGGCCTCACCGAACGGCGAGCACCGGCCCGAGCAGGGACACCTCGATGCGATGATCAGAGGCGCCCGCCACTGGTCGCTGCCCGCCGGATGGGTGATGGGTCTCGAAGACCTGGGAGAAGACCCGCTCTTCTCCTGAGCTCAGACCTCGGTCGCCTCGACCGTGTCTGTGGCCTCGACCCTTCCTTCAACCGCCGGGAACAGTCGGTAGAAGGCGAAGGAAATCACCGCGCCGACCAACGGAAACACGATGTAGATCCACAGTTGGTCGAAATCCCCCGCCACCACTGCTGGACCAAAAGAGCGGGCAGGGTTGACCGAAGCCCCCGAGAACGGGATTCCGGCGAGATGGACGGCAATGAGAGTGAGGGCGATGGCCCCCGGTGCATGGTTACCGCCGGTCCTGGTGACGGCCATGATCACCCAGACGAAAACGAGAGTCAGGACGATTTCCATCAGGATTCCGGTGGAGAGCACCGGCGAGCTGGTGACCGTGCCTGCCACATCCTCCTTGCTTGTCGCCGCCGCCACCACCAACGATGCAACGCTGGCGCCGGCGAACTGACCGACCCAATATCCGATCGCGTCACTGAACGAGGTGCGCCCATCGAGCAGCATCGCCAGGGTCACCGCCGGGTTGAAATGGGCACCGGAGACGTGGGCCACGGCCCAGATCCCTGCCAGAAGCGCCAACCCGAAGGCAAAAGAGATCGCCACGATCTCGGCTGCACCGACGGCGCCGCCGACGGCGATGATCCCCATCGAGCCGAAGAACACCAGGACGAAGGTCCCCAGGAACTCGGCCAGGTACTTGTTCACGACCATACGAGCATTCCTCCTCTTGGTTCAGCTGGTTCGACCCCCGAGCGGCCGGGAAGGTTTCGAGTGAGCGGTAAGGCTATGCCCGGCATCGGTCGGGCCGGTGGATTTGGCCAGCTAGGCCCGCAGTCTCTCCTGGGCAAATGCAAACCACCAACCCCCAGGGTTTCCCTTCGGTTTTCGATTCTTTGTCCATGTTTTCCTCTGCGGGAACATCTGCCGCCAGGTTCTCATCTGTTTGGGTGCCAGGTTGGCGGGTAATGGATCATCACCGAGCTGGAGGAAGCGTGGAAGAGAACCTGGACCGCCGGATGGAAGATTTGGCAGACGACCAACTCCTCGAGGAATACCGCTCCCTGACCGCCGACCTCCCTGAGAGGCCCGGCCAGGACAGACCAGACAAGTCTGCGTTGACGGAGGAGATCTTGCGACGGGGTTTGTCGCTCCCCGAAGCGCCAACCGTCCCCAAACCGGAAACCGTGGATTGGAGTGGTGAGGCGGGAGGGGAAGATCCCGGGTCTGGCGCTCTCCCAAAATCTTTCTAGTGATCTAGGCCGTGAAATGGCCGAACCCCCTGGTTAAGGGGGTTCGGCGTGGTGAGCCCGCCTGTAAGCCGGATTCTGTCGAGGACGACCATCCATCTGGGCGCACCGTTGCCGATGCGCTCGTGCGGCCTACCCGGGACTTGATCGACGGGCCGTCGGCGTCCCTGCTTGGCCTTGCTCCGGGTGGGGTTTGCCGAGCCGCCACGGTCACCCGTGGCGCTGGTGGGCTCTTACCCCACCGTTTCACCCTTGCCTGTGCCCTCTCGGGCCATCGGCGGTCTGCTCTCTGCTGCACTTTCCGTCGGGTCACCCCGCCTGGGAGTTACCCAGCACCCTGCCCTGTGGAGTCCGGACTTTCCTCGGTCTTGCGACCGCGGTCGCCCGGCGGGCTCACCTCATCATTCTACGAGCCGGTCCGCTTTCGTCGGCCGGCCAACCACCCGCTGAGGCCGGCGATGACCGCAGCAACCAGTGCCAACCAGATCACCGAGACCGTGGGAGCGGGACTACCCCCCAACCTGGCCACCAGGACTATCAAACCGGCGAGGAGGAGACCGGTCACCGCTCCATGGAACCGCTCCGAATGGCGGGCCATCCGTCCCGAGACCCAGCCCCCCACCGCCAAACCCACCACGACCCCGGCGACGAGGGCCATGTCGGCCCCGCCTTCGACCCCGATCACTGTGAGAAGCCCGCCCAGGATCAAGGCGACGACAGTGGCAGTGAGGCCCCCGGCACCGAGACCGAGGCCGACCGCCGCGATGTTCAACGCGGCCAACATGTCCCCGATGTTCCCATTCTCCAGCCGAGTACGGGCCGAATCGCGGTAGTCGGCGGGTTTGGGCCGACGGGTATGGTCGTCGACGTGGAATCGGATGGGGCGCGCAATCCGCTCGTCGTAGCAGCACATCGGCTGCCGGTGGCCTGGGATGAGGAGAGTGGGAAATGGCAGACCTCCCCCGGCGGCCTCGTCTCCGCATTGGCCCCGGTGCTTCGGGAGAATGGAGGGGTCTGGGTGGGGTGGAACGGCTCGCCAGGCGGGGAGACCAAGTCTTTCACAGCAGCCGGGATTCGCAACCGCCAGGTGGTCCTCAGTGAGTCCGAGATCGAGAATCATTACGACGGCTTCTGCAACGGGACGATCTGGCCTCTCTACCACGATGCGATCCGACCTCTCGAGTTCCATCGTCATTGGTGGCGGCCCCATCAGGAGGTGAACGAGCGTTTCGCCCGCGCCGTGGCACGCGCCTCCGGACCTGAGGGAAGGATCTGGGTGCACGACTACCAGCTTCAACTCGTGCCGGCGATGGTGCGCAACCGCCTACCCGGGGTGCGGATCGGGTTCTTTCTCCACATCCCCTTCCCCCCGGTCGACATCTTCGAGCGACTCCCCTGGCGCACGCAGGTTCTCGAAGGCCTGCTGGGGGCGGATTACATCGGTTTTCAGACCCGACGAGCCGTTTTGAATTTTGCCGCGGCAGCCCGGGAGATCACCGGCGCACAAGGACCCGCGTCGGCGCTCGAGTACGACGGTCGGTTGGTGCGGGCACAGGCCGTGCCCATCTCCGTCGACGTCGCCCAGAGCCGGGCGGCGGGGGCGTCGCCCGATGCCCAGGCAGCGGCAGCGCGGCTCCGCAGTGACCTCGGCGATCCCGATCACGTGATCCTCGGGGTGGACCGGCTCGACTACACCAAGGGCATCGACCTGAGACTGAGGTCATTCGAGGTCATGCTGCAGCGCCATCCCGAGCTGGCCGGCAAGGTCTCGTTCGTCCAGATCGCGGTCCCGAGCAGAGAAGACGTCGGCGAGTACCAAACGATCAGGCGACGGGTCGAGGAGATGGTGGGACGGATCAATGGCCGGTTTGCCCGGGCCTCCTGGACCCCGATTCACTATCTGTACCGGAATTACTCATTCGAGAACCTGGTCGGTGCCTACCTCGCGGCTGATGTGATGGTGGTCACCCCCCTCCGGGATGGGATGAACCTCGTTGCCCTCGAATACGTAGCCACCCGGCCAAACAACCAGGGGACGATGATCCTCAGCGAGTTTGCCGGCGCGGCAGAACGACTCACCGACGCCCTGATCGTGAATCCCTACGACCTGGATGGGCTGGCCGTGGCGCTGTACGAAGCGGTAGTCATGGACCCGGAGGAGCAGGCCCGGAGGATGTCGAGGCTGCGGCGGGCCGTGGGTCGGTGGGACGTCCATTCCTGGGCACAGCAGAACATCGAGGCGATCAAGGGATGATCGAGGAGCTGGCCGCGACCCGGCGGCTGTTGGTTGCCAGCGACTTCGACGGCACTCTGGCCGAGATCGTGGAGGACCCTGATCTGGCAGTTCCCCTGGCCCGATCCAAGGCGGCGCTGGAGGCCCTGGCCGGGCTCGATGGCACGACCGTGGCGGTGATCAGCGGCCGCCGCAGGTCCGACCTCCTGGATCGCTTCGAGCATCCATCCTTCATCCTCATCGGCGAGCACGGCTCAGACTTTGGCGATGGCACTGGGCCTGAGTCTCCTGTGCTGGCTCAGGCCCGGCAATTGGTCGACGACGCCGTCCGCGCCACGCCCGGATCCCGGGTCGAACACAAGACTCGATCGGTGGGCTTCCACTATCGCCAGGTAGAGGATCCCGAGGACGCTGTGAACGACCTACGTCAGCGGGCCGCGCTGATCCCGGGGCTCAAGTTGGTTGACGGGAAGAAGATCATCGAGTTGACCGACTCGTCGGTGGACAAGGGCGTTGCCATGGTCGGTCTCAAGAACGAGATCGGAGCAGATCGCGTTCTGTTCATGGGCGACGACGTGACCGACGAGACCGCATTTGCCGCGCTCGAGCCGGGCGACCTCGGCGTCCACGTGGGTCTCGGCCCCAGTCTGGCCAATGTCACCGTTCCCGACCCGTCCAGCCTGGCCGACCTTCTCGAGACCCTCTACACCCTGCGGGCCGAGAGCTGACAACCTGAAACCTCAGGTTCTCCGGCCCGGATACGGGTCAAATCGCCTCAGGTTCGAGATCGGCGACACTCCTAACCTCAGGCTGTGTGTGGTCGGTTCTCCATCACTGGTGACCTGGACTTCTACGCCGAGTACTTCGGGGTGGACGAAGTCCTGGCCGAGCGTCTCGAACCGAGCTGGAACGTCGCCCCCACCGACCCGGTCTACGTCATCGCCGAACGCGACGGAGTTCGGTCGTTGGGCTCGATGCCGTGGGGGCTGGTTCCGCACTGGGCCAAGGACACCAAGTCGATCCACATCAACGCTCGCTCCGAGACCGTGGCCACAACGTCCGCGTTCCGAGAGTCATTTGCTCGACGACGCTGCCTGATACCGGCCGACGGCTTCTACGAATGGGAGCCGAAGGAACTGGGCCGAACTCCCCACTGGGTCTACCGGGCCGACGGCCACCCAATGGCCTTCGCCGGGATCTGGGCGTCGAGACTCGACCCCGCTACCGACGTGTGGCACCGGACCTGTTCCATCATCACCACTGGTGCCGAGGGGGCTGTGTCCTCTCTCCATGACCGAATGCCAGTGTCTCTCGTCCCGGCGGTCTGGGACGCCTGGCTCGATCGCGACCTGCGCGATCCCGAGGTGGTGGCCGGCCTCCTCCAGCCCATCGATCCCGAGATCATCATGGAGCACTCCGTGTCGAACAGGGTGAACTCGGTGAAGAACAACGGGCCCAAGCTTCGGGAGAAAGCAGAGCCCGAGACTCTCTTCTGATGCACGAGACCCTCGACCGCGAGATGGGCCTCGGCGGGGCGATCGTCACCGGTCTCGGCTCAATACTCGGCACTGGAGCCTTCGTCGCAATCGGTGTCGCTTCTGGTCAATGGGGAGACGCGGTGCTCCTGGCGATCCCAATTGCCGGGCTGGTGGCGGTCTTCAACGGTCTCTCATCGGCCTTTCTCGCAGCACGATTTCCTGTGGCCGGCGGCACCTACGAATACGGGTATCGCACCCTCGGGCCGACATGGGGATTCACAGCCGGCTGGCTGTTTCTTCTCGCCAAGACCGCCTCTGCGGGCGCTGCCGCCCTTGGTGTCGCCCTCTTTATCGATGCCCCGTGGGACCCCCGCATCACGGCGGGAGCCGTTGTGGTAGTGGTGACTGGGCTCGTCCTGACAGGTCTGAAGCGGACGATCGCGGTCAACTTCGTGCTCGTCACCGTCACGGTGAGCACGCTCGTCGGCTTCGCCATCGCCGGACTCGCGCGTCCAGGCCCTCAGCTGCCAATCGATGGAGACTCGATTCGCCACGGCCTCTTCCCGGCAATCACGTTCCTCTTCGTCGCCTACACCGGGTACGGCAGGATTGCCACCCTCGGTGAGGAAGTGCGCCGACCGGAGGAGGTCATTCCGAGGGCCGTGATGGTGACCCTGGCCGCTGCAGTCTGCCTGTACGAATTGGTCGCCATCGGGGGGAGAGCCCTCGGGAATGAACACTGGGGGGCCGGTCTCGCTGACGGCGCGACACTGGTGGATCTCGTCTCCCTGCCCTATTCCACCATCGTCGTGATCGGCGGTGTGGCCGCGATGCTCGGCGCCGTTCTCAACCTGATCCTCGGCCTATCGCGGGTGTGGCTGGCCATGGGACGCCGCAACGACATGCCGGCAGGACTGTCCAGGCTCGACAGTCGATCGGCCCCTTCGGCGGCCGTATCGATCAGTGCCCTGCCCGTCCTGCTCATTATCCTGCTCGGCGACCTGTCGATCGCATGGAGCTTCTCCGCATTCACCGTGCTCCTCTACTACGGGATCACGAACCTCTCTGCGATCTCAGTCGACCGCCGCCGCGGCACGGCCTGGCTGGGGCTTGTCTCGTGCGCCGTTCTCGGGTTCTTCGTGCCCCCGAGCGTCTGGGTCATCGGGACGGCACTCGTCGCTCTCGGCCTGGTCTGGAAGGCATATCGCCGAGCTTGAACCCGGCTGCCGGTACCCTGACGCCGGTCCCCTCCCCATGAAACACGTATTTCGCCTGCTCCTATGCGCCCTGGCCATGGCCGCGTGCAGTGTCGTGGTCGGCGAGACCCCGGTCGAGACCACCGCGGGCGGCGAGATCAACCCATCGACGTCACCTCCGTCGACCGAGCCCGCAGTCACCCAGCCACTCCCACGGGAATGCACCCCGATTAATGGAGGGACTGGCCCCGTCGCAACTGGCACACTGGCCGGCGACGCCTTGACACTCTCGGCGGAGATATTCCCTTGTGCCAACGAGGTGGTTGTCGTCGCCGATGCCGACCTGAACGAGGTGGCAGCCGCGGCTCAGCTCGCCGCCGCCCTGGGCGTGCCCCTCCTTCACCCCCACCCCCAGCTCGAGGCTGAGCTGGTCCGCTTGGACCCACGCCGGGTTCATGTCATCGGACCGACCAGTGTGACCCTGCCGCCACAGGCCGATTTGATCAGATCGAACGCAGTCGAAGCGGCTCATCTCGCCCGGGCGGCTCTCGGGGTGTCCGTCGGCGTTGCGCTGCCAAATCCGGTGGACGCAGCAACGATCGTGGAGACCGTCGGGGCCGTGAACGGTCGGGATCGAGTCGCCATCTCCAAGCCGGCAGTTCCCACCGCGACCACTACGGACGCCCCGGTGATCGATCCGACTGCGGTGATCGACGGTCTCTCCGCCCCGTCCGGATCCGAGTTCGCCTGGATGGTGCCCGTCGGCCAGCCGGCTTCGATCCTCTCCGCATCGGCCACCGGTCGGGCGGTCGGCGCCTCGGTAGTTCCCTATGACCCGGCCAACGTGCTCGGGTATCCCCAAATCGGGCCGGCATTGGCGGGGAGACCCGTTAGCGCTGTCCGATTCGTGGGCGCCGAGCCGACGGCCTCGAGTTGGGAGATCGACACTCTGATGAGAGGAGTCCAGGTCCCGGGAGGCGGATTCCAGATCTTCCCGCCGACACAGCCCCGGCGCTATGTGGCGTTCTATGGGCATCCGGTAGCAACGGGGCTCGGCGCCCTCGGAGAGCAAGGCCCCGCAGAGACCTTGGCCCGAATGCAGCCTCTGCTGGCCGAGTACGCAGCTGACGGGAGCCAGGTGATCCCCACTTTCGAGATCATCGCCAGCATCGCCGCGGCCGGGCCCACCGATGGTGACTACAGCGAGGAGTCCTCACCCGAAAGCCTCGCCGCCTGGATTCAGTTCGCCCAGGACAACGGGATGTACGTCATCCTCGACCTCCAGCCGGGCCGGGAGGACTTTCTCACCCAGGCCAAGCAGTACGAGGAGGTGCTCAAGCTCCCGTTCGTCGGGCTCGCCTTGGACCCGGAGTGGCGGCTACTCCCCGACCAGGTGCACTTGCGACAGATCGGCCATGTCGACGCGGCCGAAGTCAACACGGTGGTCGACTGGCTCGCTGATCTGGTCAACGCGAACGGCCTGCCCCAAAAAATGCTGATCGTGCATCAGTTCAAGTCGACCATGATCGTGGACAGGGAAACACTGAAGCAACGACCGGAGTTGCAGATGGTGATCCAGATGGACGGCCAGGGCCCCATTGCCACCAAAGACGAGACCTACGCCTTCCTCACAGCTGGCACCGAGGGTGCGCACTGGAGGTGGGGCTGGAAGAACTTCTACGACGAGGACTCCCCCGAGACTGCCTCCCCCGCCTACACGATCAACCACTCGCCGGTTCCCGTCTTCGTCTCCTACCAATAGACCTGGCAAGATCCACGGGTCGCGCACGAAAGGACCCGGTTGACCAGATTCGCCTACTTCTGTGGCCATGAGCAATGGCACCCGGAGCAGCTGGTCGAGCAAGCAGTTCAGGCCGAAGCGGCGGGATTCGACGCCGTGGTGGTCTCAGAGCACTTCCATCCCTGGGTAGACGACGAGTCCGCGGCCGGATTCGCCTTCTCCACGATCGGGGCGATGGCACAGGCCACGCAGCGTGTCGAGTTGATCACCGGAGTCACCACGCCCTTGTTCCGATTTCATCCTGGTGTCGTTGCCCAGGCGGCGGCGACACTCGACCGTCTCTCTGGCGGGCGGTTCACCCTCGGTGTCGGCACCGGCGAGAACATCAACGAAGGCCCACTCGGCTACGAGTTCCCCGCGTATCCCGAGCGGAACGCCCGTATGACCGAGGCGCTGGAGATCATGCGTCGTCTCCTCGATGGTGAGAAGTTGACCTACGAGGGCACTTTCTACCGAACCGACCGGGCCCGTCTCTACTCGCCGCCAGTGGGTCCTGTCCCCATCCTCCTCGCCGCAGGTGGGCCGAAGTCCGCCACGCTGGCTGGCGAGCTCGCCCAAGGCGTCATCACCTCGGTGAAGGACCCGGCCGAGACCGTGGAGAAGGTGGTAGAGCCGCTGAGAATCGCCGCCGAGGGCCGAGGTCTGCCCGATCCGATCGTTCTCGCCACGCGCTGGTCGATCTTCGCCGATGACGACGAGGAGGCTTGGAAGGCGATCTACCCGTGGCGTGGTCTGCGGGCGCCCGGGCGGCTAGAGGCGGTCGATCCGGCCGATCTCAGAGAGATGGCCGATGCCATGCCACGGGAGGAGATCCTCGACCGCTACTCACGGGTCCGCTCTCCCGAGGAGATCATCGAGGTCTACCAGCCATTGGTGCGCGATCTCGGGGCCGACATGGTCGCGTTCCAGATGGCGGCTCTCCGGCAGCAGGCCTTGATCGAGATGCTGGGAAGAGATGTTCTGCCGGTCCTGAGGGACCAGGACCCCAGCTGACGAGGCGGAAGCCCCGGCCTGAGGGGCTGAGAAACCTCAGCCGACGCGCGTGATCAGCTCCACCAGCTGGAGGATGTCCTGCACCGATTCCGGGGACAGACTCTCGTCACTTGCCGCCACGAGCAGCGAGGGAACCACCTCCTGAAGGGCGCTGAGGATCGCCCTCGAGTCATCGCTCGAGGAGGTGAGCAGCAACTCGACCGGTTGGATCATGCCGCCGGCGAGCCCGGCGCCGAATGTGGCGAACAGATCGATGCGCTGCCCATCGACGTCACGGGTGACGATGTGCCGCTGAGCCCCTCCGTCGGGTGTGACTCCAACGACGAAGAACTCGACTCCGTCCTCACTGGTCGTGCCCAGGTCTTCGACCGTGACATCCCCGGCAAAGGCCTCCCCGACGCCCTGGGCAAAACCGTTCCAGAAGTTGGCGGAGACCTCACCACCCCCGTCCTCGAGCGATTCGGCGACCACCGAGGGAGTAGCTCCCTCGGCGAGAGAAGCCAGCACGGCATGACCGGGGACCGCGAGGGATCCAGCTGCTCCGAAGTCCCCGGCGGCGAGAAGCGAGCGCAGCTCCTCGACCGCGGCCACCGGACCCTCCGCGCCTGCGCCGATGGTCACGGTGGTATTCGCATTGGCACCACCCGAACAGGCGGCGACGGCAAGCACCAGCAAGGCAAACGTGGCCCTACGCATCCTGGTCCACCAGATCGGGGATGCGCCCGGTCCGCCACAGACCGTCGCGTCGCTCCTTTCGATTGAGCCCGGTGGCGAACCAGAGCCAGATCAGGTAGCCGAGGCCGATCGCCTCCAGGATCCACCGCCAGGGATCACCCATGGCCCGCTCCCACGCCTGGGGCCAGAACGGCGGGGTCCCCGCCGGCATCTCCCAGCCGAAGAACGGCCAGAACAGGACTTCTGGGTTGGTCCACATCCCGTCGAGGAGGATATGAAAGAGCCAGCCCACACCGAGCGCCATGAAGGCGCGCCGGCGTCGACCCCTCCTGGTGAGGAGCAAGACGGCACCCATGTAGATAGTTGGCGCCAGCAGCGTGTGGAACCAGAGCTCGGCTGCCGCGAGTCGGCCGCCCATTATCACGGTGCCCAACAACAGGTCGACCAGATCGGGGAGGATTGCCCCGAAGAGAAGGAACCTCACATCCACTTTCGGATCGCGGAAGATCCATCGGAACAACCAGAGGGTCGCCCCGATGTGCCATAAGAGCATGACTCAGGCGACGAGGATCCGTCGGCAGTGGACACATCGCGGTAGGTCGACTGCGAACGTCTCGATTTGCTCCGCAGGTGACAATGTCATGTGACAGCCTCCGCACACCCCGTGCTCGAAGCGGCCGATGGCCACCCCGTCCTTGGAGCGACGGAGTGTCTCGTACAACTCCACCAGATCGCCTGGCACCGGGGCCAAAGCCTCGGTCTTGCGCTCCTCCTTGCGCGCCAGCTCGGCATCGATCTGCTTCCACTCCGACTTGATCGTTGCCTCGAAACCGGCCTTTTCCCGTGCGATCTCCTGACCACGAGCCTCGAGGTCTGCCACCTGCTCCCGTGCCGGGTCGAGGCGCTCCAACATCGTGAGGACACGCTCCTCTAATGCTTCTCTCTGACCATGGAGGCTCTGAACCTCGAGTCGCATGTGCTCGGTCTCTCTGCCGCTCATCCCGCCCGCGAAGAGCCTGGTCTCATGTTCCTTCAGCTTGGACTCGAGGATCTGAAGCTCCCCCTCGGACTTGTCGAATTCCAGCTCGAGAGTCTTCAACTCCCCGGCGGCGATCTCCAGCTCCCCGGCGAGCTCCTGTTCGCGCTCGTGGGCTCCCTTGTATGCAGCCAGCTCGGGGAGGGACTGCCGCTTTTCGAGGAGACGATCGATCTGTGAATCCAGGTCTTGGACGTCGAGCAGGTCAGCAAGACTCGTTATCTCCATTCGGCACGGCAGGGTAGTGGCGGGCCGGGGCTCTACTCCCTCTCCTATCCTCGCTGCCTTGGACCTGAAAGCGCCGCTGGGTTGGGAGCCGCCATCGGACTGGGAGCGGGTGGTGGCCATCGATTCCCATACCGGGGGGGAGCCGTTCCGGGTCGTCGTGCAGGGTGGCCCGGTCATCGAGGGCTCAACGATGCTGGAGCGTCGCCGTTTTGCCCAGGCTCATCACGATCACCTGAGACGCGCCCTGATGTGGGAGCCGAGGGGCCACGCCGACATGTACGGCGCCTTTGTCGGCCCGCCTGTCGAGCCATCGAGCGACCTATCTGTGCTCTTCCTTCACAACGAGGGCTTCTCGACGATGTGCGGTCACGGGATCGTCGCCCTCACCAAGGTGGTGCTCGACACCGGGATCCTGACCGTCGAAGAGCCGGAGACGACGATCCGAATCGACACGCCTGCCGGTCAAGTCGAGGCCAGGGCGAGGGTCTCGGCCGGGGTGGTGGAGAATGTGACCTTCCGGAACGTGCCGTCGTTCGTCAGCGCCCTCGGACAAGTGGTCGAGGTGCCAAATCTGGGCGCGGTCCGATACGACCTTGCCTTCGGAGGGGGCTTCTATGCCTACGTGAGAGCCGATGATCTAGGCCTCTCACTCGACCTTGCCGGGGCGCCGGCACTGATCGAGACCGGTCGTGCCATCAAACGGGCTGTGGTCGACTCGGGGCCTATTGCCCATCCGACCGAGGCCGAGTTGGGCTTCCTCTACGGTGTGATCTTCATCGGCCCGGCCCAGGAGCCCACTCATCACTCCCGCAACGTGTGTGTTTTCGCTGACGGTGAAGTCGACCGCTCCCCTACCGGCACAGGAGTCAGTGGCCGTCTGGCCATCCACCACGCCCGGGAGGAGATCGCTGTCGGTGAGGCGATCACCATCGAGAGCATCCTGGGCAGCACTTTCGCCTGTTGGGTGGCGGAGACGACCGAGTTCGGCGGAATTCCCGCGGTGATCCCGGAAGTCACCGGGACTGCCTTCATCACCGGCCGCAGCGAGCTATGGCTGGACCCCACCGACCAGCTGGGGTCGGGGTTCCTCGTCCGCTGACCGGCCAAGGGCTCCGACGGCAATGGAAAAGCACTGCAGAAGGCGGCGAACGCGGCCGACAGGTGCTCGTGGTGCTCAAGGTCATCATCGGAATCGCTGTGTTCGTCGCGCTCGCGATCGGAGCGCTCTCGCTCTACGTCGAATACATGGATCGTCAGATGGACCCGGCCCCATTGGTGGCGCGTTTGGAGACAACGCCTGTCCCCGCCGACGGGATGGTGCTGGTGGATGAGTACTCGATCCAAGGCTCGTGGCTGATCAAGCCACGTTCACCCGAGGCGAACCGCGAGTTCGTCGCTGCGGGGCCGGTCGACGAGGCGTGCGGTCGGATCGACGACTACTACCACGCCCTCGGCATGGAGGTGTCCACGCTGAGTCGATCGAACAATCCGTCGGACTGGTGTGGCTTCTCGATCACTGGTGACGATGGTCCACTTCACGTCACGGTGGAGCCGATCAACTCCTGGACCGAGGTGCCGGAGCTACTGACGGGCCGCGAGGACCTGGTGGAGATCCACTATTCGGCGTACCGGGACTAAGGGTGGGCGTTGAGGGACTCGAACCCCCGACACCTGGCTTGTAAAGCCAGTGCTCTAACCAACTGAGCTAAACGCCCGCGAACGCATCACGACGATGGTGGGACCTCAGCATCCTACGAGAAATGATTCGGTCAGCCCATTCAACATTCTGGGGATAACTGCCGATACATCCTTCGACAATCCCTAATAGTGGCCAGGGCTGTTCCTACCCTGGCTGGAGGCCAAGGCATGGGTAGAAGCAGCTCCATCGAACGTGAAGTAAGTGACGAGGCGATCCGCCAGTACCTGGACGGAATCGGCTCGTACACGCTGCTCACCGCCGAGGACGAGGTCCGTCTGGCCAAGGCAATCGAGACCGGTCGCAAGGCCGAGCTCGCCCTGGAATCGGAGAAGGACCAGGCCAAGCGTCGCCAGCTGGCACAGATGGTCCGTGCCGGCGAGGAAGCCCGCCAGACCTTCATCCGGTCCAATCTGAGACTGGTCGTCTCCATCGCCAAGCGTTACGGGCATGCCCGTCTCCCCTTCCTCGACCTGGTTCAAGAAGGCAATCTCGGTCTCATCAGGGCGGTCGAGAAGTTCGAGTACCGCAAGGGCTTCAAGTTCTCCACCTACGCCACATGGTGGATCCGTCAGGCAATCACTCGGGCCATCGCAGACAAGAGCCGCACGATCCGGGTGCCGGTCCACATGATGGACACCATCAGCCAGATGCAGTCGTCCGAAGCCAATCTGACCAAGCGTCTCGGGCGCAAGCCCACCGACGACGAGCTCTCCGAGGAATCAGGTCTGACGGTGGAGAAGATCCGTGAGGCGAGAAAAGTGGCGCCGGAGCCGGTGTCGATCTTCGAGCCTGTTGGCGATGACAATGCCATGCTCGGCGACTTCATCGAAGATCTCGAAGCCGCCGCGCCATTCGAGCTGATCGCTTCCAAGCTGAACATCGAGAATCTCCAGTTCGTCTTGGAGCGTCTCAACGAGCGGGAGCGGACCATCATCGAGATGCGTTACGGCCTGGGCAACCAGGAGCCCGCCACCCTCGACGAGGTAGGCCGTCATTTCAACGTGACCCGGGAGCGCATCCGTCAGATCGAGGCCAAGGCCCTGGCCAAGATGCGTCACCCGTCCGCTCCCGGAGGTCTCCGGGAGCTGGCAGTCTCCTAGGCAGACTTCACCTGCTCCCAGAGCTCCCCGGTGTCTGCCTCGATGGGCAGACCCGACTCGGACCGACGGGGACGTCCCCGCGTCCGACGCCGGTGATACGGCTGGCCATCCCAGAAGATGACGCCACCCCATACTCCCCATTCGTGACCGTCACGTAGCGCCACCTCGAGGCACGCCACTCGGACCGGGCAGCCGCCGCAGATTCGCTGAGCCGCGGCCAGTTCTGCTGGCTTCTCCGAGAAGAAGAGCTCGTGACTGCCCTCGTTGCTACATCGCCCGAGGTCCTGCAGTTGTCTCAGTTGTGTGTTCACTCGTCGAATCCTTCGTCGTATCGGAGGCGGAAAAGAAAAACCGCCGGGTTTCCGGCGGCCTCACAACAGACAATTGCTGGATGTCACATCATGTGACTAGAGGCCGCCTACGGGTGTTCGGCACGCTGCCGATTGCAGCGGAAAAGGGCGCGTCGAACAGCCCTGGGGTTCCAGTTGGGTTCGTTCTCCGCGGCTCCATAGTTACCTGCCTCATTTCGACGGCCCAAGATTGGCTGCCTCGAGGCCATCCGTCAAGGCAATTACGAGAAGTCTCCTAGCTTGGGCGAAATCAGCGAGATGCTCGACCTCTGGGACTATCGGTTGCAGGTCTTTGACATGTACCGCCGGGTGCGGGAGGGAGGGGCCGGGCCGAGGCCTTGGGAGCAGTGGGTGGCGGCACGCGACGTTCTCTTCGGCAGCCATCCCCAGTCAGCCCTCGAGGACAAGGAATCGTTCCGAGGCCTCCCCTACTTCGATCACGACCCCCGGTGGCGGACGACCGGCCGCTTCAGGTCCACTGGAGATGACGCCGCCCTCATCGGTCATTCCGGCGAGGGATCGACCCGGTTCGTCAAGGTCGGCGAGGTCGACTTCGACCTGGCCGGCGCCGAATGCACGCTCGAACTGCTCTGGCTCGATGCTTATGGCGGCGGACTGTTCCTCCCTTTCAAGGATGCGACAAACGGCGAATCGACCTACGGCGGGGGGCGATACCTGCTCGACTCGGTCAAAGGGGCCCATCTCGGCCAAAGCGGCGAGGAGATCGTCCTCGACTTCAACTACGCCTACCACCCTTCGTGTGTCCACTCCGACCGGTGGTCTTGTCCGCTGGCTCCTCAAGCCAATCGTCTTGGCTTGTCCGTGGAAGCCGGGGAGCGCCTCGCCACGTAATGTAGGAGGGTGTTCTCGTTCATCTTCAGAGTCGTTCGCTTCTTCCTGGTCGTGACCCTCGGGGCCGCGTTGGCGGCCAAGTTCATGCTCGAATCTCACGCCTCGGAGAGCACCGAGGAGATCGACCTGGTCAACATCTTCGGTGGGCAGAATCTGATCTCGGCGGCCGACCCGTTCTTCGGCGGGAAGATCACCACTGCGTTCGCCGGGACGTCGCTCGACATGCGTCGGGTGGTCCCGGCGCCCACCGGGGTCTACCTGGACATTCTGGTGTTGTTTGGCGGTCTGAGCCTGGTGGTTCCCCCGGGATGGAGAGTCGTGTTCGACGGGGCGGTCACTGCGGGGCGTTTCGAGGACCTGACCCGTCCGGTCACCGATCCCGATGCTCCAATCCTCCGCATCGGAGGCCTCGTCGCCCTCGCCGTGGTCGAGGCGACCACCCGACCGGTGCTCGAGCCAGTCACGTAAAAACGTCGAACGCAAGACGTAGAACGGATCGTCTGAGCCTTACTCAGACGATCCTCCTCTTCGACGCCCATCGAGCCAGCTCGTGACGATTGGAGAGCTGGAGCTTTCGCAGGACCGATGAGACGTGGGTCTCCACTGTCTTGATCGAGATGTTGAGCTTGCGGGCGACCTGCTTGTAGGCGAACCCCCTGGCGATCAGCCGAAGGACGTCCTTCTCCCTGGATGTCAGCTGGTCGAGCTCGGGATCCTCGTCCGTCGGCATCACCCCCGCGAAGGCGTCGAGGACGAATCCGGCGAGCCGGGGCGAGAACACCGCGTCCCCTGCGTCGATCCGCCGCACGGCATCAGCCAGGTCGGCGGGCTCGATGGTCTTGGTCACATAGCCTCGAGCGCCGGCTCTGATCATGGCGATGACGTCCTCGGCCTGATCGGAGACGGACAGCGCCAGGAACTTCACTTCCGGGTTGGTCTCGGCCACCCCCTCGACGACCGCGATCCCTCCGCCGTCGGGCATGTGGACGTCGATCAACGCCACGTCGGGCTCGAGCCCACGGATCTCCTCGATCGCGGTGTCGACGTCATAGGCAGACCCAACGATGGCGAACTCCTCCGAAAGCTCTGCCTTCACCCCGGCCAGGAACAGCCTGTGGTCGTCCACGAGGTAGACCTTGGTTCTCATCTGGCCCCCAGCGGCAACCTGATGACGACCTCGGTGCCCTCTCCCGGCTCACTCTCTATCTCCACCTCTCCCCCGGCTCGCTCAACCCTGGCCCGGATCGACTGGGTGATCCCTCGTCGGTCTCCCGCCACCTCCGATGTCTCGAAGCCCTTCCCCTGGTCGGTCACATAGACCACCAATCCATCCTCCTCGGCCTCGAAGTAGAGCGACACCCGGTCGGCGCCAGAGTGTTTGGCTGAATTGACCATCGCCTCGTTGGCGGCCCCCAGAAGCGCTCGGCTGCCCTCGTCGATGGGGTGATCACCGACAACCACGACATCGATCGGCACCTGGTGATCCGCCTCGATCCTTCGAGCTGAGGCCCGCAGGGCGGTGGAGAGGAGGTCGGCGCCGTCCAAGGGGGCATTTCCGTAAAGCCAGTCGCGGAGCTCTGCCTCCTGATGACGGGCGAGGATCGACATTCGGGCGGGGTCGTCGGATCGCTGGATCAGAGCAAGCGTCTGCAACACCGAGTCATGGAGATGGGCGGCCAGCTCTGCCCGCTCCTCCTGACGAATCCTCTCCCGTCGCTCGGTCCCGAGATCACGTGCAAGCCTCGTGACCCATGGACCGAATGCGACCAGGATCCCGATGCCGGTCAGGGCTACCGCCAGTACCACCGGGCCGATCTCATAGATGGGCCCGACGTTCGCCGCGAACACGGCGAGACCGCCGATCAACAGCGCGATCCCGACCAGCATGCGGAGCCGTCCGGGGCGCTCCACGGTCGGATCGACCAGGGCGGCGAGAGGGCCCGGCATATTCCGGTCGGTGAGGGCGGCGGTGCCGAAGGAAAGGGCGCCAACGGTGAGCACGAGCACATTGGAGGGCCACCAGCCGAAGGCACCGAGAAGAAGCATGAGGCCGGCGAACCCAATGCCAAGGCCAACGGCCTGCTGTGGCCTGACCGGATCTGGATCGATGTCCTCCACCCGGTCCAGCTCCATCAGCCACATCCCGAGGTAGACGAGGACACCCAGCCCCCAGACCATGCTCAGAGTCACGAAAGCGGCGCGTACGAATGCGTCGCTGATACCCAAGGTGTCTGCCAGGCCCCCGGCCACGCCGGCCACGACGCGGTTCGCACTGCGCCGCCTGAAGGTGAGATTTCGCACCGGGTTCACCATGAGATGATCGCCTCGGTCGCCATCAACCTCAATAAGGGACATCCCTGAGACACTAGGGGTCGGCTCAGGGTCGTCCCCGATTGAACAACCTGGCCCGGATCGGTCGAATCAGGGTATGGAACAGAGCAACACAACGACCGAGGCGCCCGAGCCCCGGGTATACGCCCGAGAGCTGGTCCGCCCCCGGGAGGGCCGGATCGTCGCCGGCGTCGCCCAGGGTCTGGCCAATCGTTTTGGCCTGCCCGTGGTGCTGATCAGGATCGGCTTCGCCGTCCTCACCTTCGCCGGTGGGCTGGGCCTGGCCTCGTACGCCGCCGGGTGGTTCCTCATCCGATCTGACGACGAGGCGGAGACGCCTGCACAGCGGTTCTTTGCCGGCGCCTCAACCTCTAGATCCTGGATCGGGATCGGGCTCGTCTTCTTGGCCGTCCTGATCCTCCTCGACAATTTCACCTTCCTCTCCGGAGGCGTCATCTGGGCAGTTGGACTGCTCGTGGTGGGTGTCCTCCTCTACACGGGCGATCTCCCGCGCCTGGTGTCGCACAAAGAGGACGACGAACAGGAGGGAGTTCAACAAATGACAACCACTGAGACCGCTCTCCCCGCGGTGACCGAATCCGCGACCCCTGCCGGGCCATCGTCGACTGGCGGCGGGGTGCCCCCGACGCCGACCCCCACCCCACCAACGCCGCCTCCAGCGGCGGCCAAGCCAAAGGAGACCTCATATCTGGGTCGTATCACGATCGGCGTGATGCTGGTGGCCCTCGGCGTGCTCGCGCTGCTGGATAACATCCGGGGCGTCCCCATCGAGGCTCAGCCACGGCACTACATGGCGCTGGCGGTCACGATTCTCGGGATTGGCCTGATCGTCGGCGGTTTCATCGGGCGGGCGCGATGGCTGATCCTTCTTGGCGTCCTCATGGTGCCGACGCTCCTCTTCTCTCCGGCATTCGAGTACAACTGGAACTCAGAAGAGTTCGATCGAACCGTGTCCCCGGACAGCTTCGCCGAACTCGAAGACACTTACGCACAAGATGTCGGAAACCTGGTCATCGATCTGACTGATCTCCCCTGGGACGGTGAGGTCGTCGATCTCACTGTCGCCGTTGATGCCGGCAACATCGAGATCTGGATCCCTCTGGGGGTCGGGCTCGAGGGTGAGGCCTCGGTCGATGTCGGCCATGTCGGCGCTTTTGGCCGGGAATCGTCGGGCCTGGGCGGACCGAACCTCCAGTTCGACAACCCCGGGCCTGCGGGGACCGTGGTTCTAGATGCTTCGGTCGATCTGGGGAACATTGACATTCAACTGGTCGGGCGCTGAAAGGAAACGAGCCATGAAATCACACAGATTCGACCCGGTCTCATTCATCTCGGGAGTGATCATCACCCTGCTGGGCCTCGCGTTCCTCATCCCGCAGACTCCGGTGGACCTGATCGACGCGGTGACCTCGCTGGGCTCCTGGTTCTGGCCGGTGATCCTCCTGGTCGTCGGGATCGCGGTACTGGTCCCGGTGTTCGCCAGGCGGTCGGAAGAGGTGGACGCAATGGCGCCTCTCCCCGCCTCCGGTATTCCCCCCTCTGGGGGGAGAGACATCCCCTCGCCGCCACGGACGGTCCTTCCCCGTCCGATCCCGAGGAACCGACGCTTTAGGTCGTCTCCTCGATGAGCCGGGCCTTGAGCTCGGCCAGGCGCCTGGTCACCGACACGTGATACACGTGCGGATTGACCAGGCGCTTCACTCCAGGGTCGAGACGCTCCAGGTCGGAAATGCGGCGCTTCCTCGCTTCTGCAACCACGGAAGCATCATCCAGCGGAGCCTCGAGCTTGGTCGTCTCGAGCAGCTCCTCGCTCGAAGAGACCCGGGATCGGAGAAGAGTCCGTGCCACTCCGTGCTCGTGGTGATGACGGATCTCCAGCGGGTAGTCCAGGGTCTCGTCCTCCAGTGACATCAGATCCACGGTGGCGAGACCCCGCTCGTCGTAGAGGCGATGCACTCGCTTACGCCCGGGGTTGACGATCTTGGCCGCTGTGTCCGAGACCTTGATCGCCGGTTGCCATCGCTCTCCGTCGGCGATGGCGACGAGTTTGTAGACACCGTCGAGGTAGGGACGGCCATCCGAGGTGGCCATCTTGGTGCCGACCCCGTAGAGGAGGCGACGGATCACCCGGTCGGCGTCGGCGCCATAACGGGGCGCTTCGTCTGCGATCTGGGACAGGATCTGAACGATTGTCAGCTCATCGAGGCTGCTGGAAAGGACGATGTGCACTTCTTCGAAGCCGGCCTTGTCCAGCATCTGTGATGCCTGCACCGCGAGATGGGCCAGGTCACCCGAATCGAGGCGCACCCCGACGGGACGATGACCTCTGGACCGCAATTCCTCGAAGACCGTGATCGCATTGGGCATGCCGGACTCGAGGGTGTCGATGGTATCGACAAGAAGGGTGCATTCGTCGGGGTACATCTCGGCATAAGCGCGGAAAGCGCCCAATTCGCCCTCCCCGAGCGACATGAACACCTGGACCATCGAGTGGGAATGGGTGCCCTGGGGCAGGACCCCCATCTCATGAGAGATCCCCACGTTCGATGAGGCGTGGGCGCCACCGATCAGGGCGGCTCTCGTCGCCGCGATGCCGCCTTCGTCCGGGGCCCGTCGCAGACCGAACTCGAGGACGGCGCCGCCCCTTGTCGCCTCCACCATTCTCGAGGCCTTGGTGGCGATGAGGCTGTGGAAGTTGAGATGGTTGAGAAGCGAGGTTTCGAGGATCTGTGCCACTGCAAGAGGGCCTTCGGCCACGGTGAGGGGGACATTGGCGTGAGCGACCCGACCTTCGGGCAGCGACTCGTAGCGCAGGGCATCCCAGCTAACCCCACCCAGCCAGTCGATGAAATCATCGTCGAAGAGACGATGGCCCTGGGCTCGGTGACCACGCAGGGCGTCCCTTTCCTGCTCACCGAACCGGGCTCGCTCGGCCCAACGGCCCAGCCAGCCCCAACCAGCGTTGATCACGTATCCGGCCTCGTGCTCCCCGTAGTCCGGATATCTGCGGAAGAAGTGCTCGAATCGGGCGTCCCGGTCGTGCAGCCCATGGCGGAAATAGAGCTGGGCCATGGTCAACTGGTACTGGTCCGTGAGCAGGGCGCCCCGGGAGATTCCCATCTGCCCAAGCCTATTGCCCGCTTGTAGCCTGCAGGTCGTGATCAGCTACCTGCTCAACACCGCGCTGATCGTCGTCGACGTCCAGAACGACTTCGCCGACCCCAAGGGGAGCCTGTTCGTCCCGGGTGGCGACGCCGTCGTCCCCCGGGTCAACATCGAGGTGATGCGGGCCCTGTCAGCTGGTGCCTTCGTGATCTACACCCAGGACTGGCACCCCGAGTCCACACCGCACTTCGAGAAGGACGGGGGAATCTGGCCGGTGCATTGTGTAAAGGGCACCTGGGGAGCCGAGTTTCACCCCGGTCTCGAGGTGTCGGGGCCGATTGTTCAGAACGGGGCCAACGGCGAAGACGGCTATTCGGGATTCACCATGCGCGACCCGGTGACCGGGGAAGAGACGCCGACTGCGCTGCGCGGGATGCTCGACGAGCGTGGCATCGAGCGGGTTGTGGTCGTCGGTCTGGCTCTCGACTGGTGTGTCAAGGAAACCGCCCTCGATGCGGCAAAGGATTACGCGACGTCCGTGATACCGGACGCCAGCGCCGCCGTCGATCTCGAGCCCGGCGACGGCGCGCGCGCCATCGAGCAGATGCGCACCAGCGGTGTGACCATCGGCTAGACCGGCTGCGGCTCCATCTGGTAGGCCTGGTACAGCGTGCGGACGGCAATGCCGACGGCGAGCACGCCAAAGAGCACCGCGAGCACCCGACCGTCGACCCCGAGAGCTACCTGCGAGGCGAACACCGATGCGACCGCCCCCGCTCCTCCGACCACCACCGCATCCCGAAGACTGACCCGTCGGTTCTTCCGATTGATCACGGTGGCGGCGATCGAGGTGAGGATGATGGCGAGGAGGGAAGTGCCCTGAGCCTCGTGCTGGGTGAAACCGAGCAGGAGGACCGTGGCCGGCACGATGATGATGCCCCCGCCCACCCCGGCCACGCCGGCGAAGAAGCCGGCGACGAGCCCGATCCCCAAGGCGACGAGGGTAAACGTCAGATCGTCGAACCCGCTGGTTGCCGGTAATGGATCGCTACTGAAGATCATCCGGATTCCAACGGCCAACAAGAGCAGGCCGAAAAAGATGCTCAGCGAACGGGTGCTCATCCGATGCATGATCGAGGCGCCGAGGATCGAGCCCACCACCCCACCGATCCCGACTGCGACCCCGAGGCCGATGTCGACCTCCCCGGACAGGGCAAAGACCGCGGCTCCGGCGACCGCGATCGGGAAGATGCTGGCCAACGACGTGGCATGGGCCCGGTGTCGGTCCATCCCCACCGCGATGAGCAGAGGCACCAGCACCATGCCGCCACCCATCCGAAGCCACCGGAGAGGAGACCGGCCGCGACGCCGATCATGATGAGCTTCCACGGCTTGACTGCCGTAATAGCTGTCACCTGGTCAGGTTAGAGGTGGGTGACCCTCGTTTCGGGCGGCCCTGACCTTGAGTTGACGACCCGCCACGCTCGAACCGTTCAGACCGGAGATCGCTGCCTTGGTGGCGGTATGTGGCATCTCGACGAAGCCGAATCCCCTGGATTTCCGCGAGTCGCGGTGGGTGACGACCGTGGCCGAGTGCACCTTCCCGAACTTGCCGAACATGCGCTCCAAGTCGGGCGCAGTGACACTGAACGGGAGGTTCCCCACATAGATCGATCCACCCGGGCGTGCGGGCCCGGCCGGCTCAGGCCGTCGTTCGATCGGGCGCTGGGTGCCCCGAACCCGGGCGTGGAGCCGGGCGATCGACTACTCGAGAATCAATGCCGAGAGCATTTTGGATCCGGCGGGCCCCCTTGACCTGGCCGTCATCGAGGAGAGAGACGACGATCCCGCTGGCGCCGGCTCTGTGCGGTTCGACCGGATCGATGGAGGTATGCCTTCTCGTCCTCCGGCGGGTCGTAGTGGATGACGCTGGCGACACCGTCGACGTGGATCCCGCGGGCCGCTACGTCGGTGGCCACGAGTGCCTGGGCCCGTCCGGTCATGAACTCCTTCAGGGCACGATTGCGTTGCTGTTGTGATCGCCCACCATGCAAGGAAACAGCTCCCACCCCCAGATGACCCAGCTGCCGGGCGAGCCGGTCGGCGCCGTGCCTGGTTCGGGTGAAGATGATCGATGGTCCGCTGACTGCAGCCACTTCGGCAACATGGGCTGCGCGATCGCTACGGGCCACCTTCCAGAAGTGATGCTCGACGTCGCTGGCCGCGTCCTCCTGGACATCGGAATGCGGGCGCACCGGGTCTCGCTGATATCGCCTGGTCAGAGTGGCCACGTCGCCGTCGAGCGTGGCCGAGAACAAGATGGTCTGACGGCTGGAAGCGGTCGTGTCGAGGATGCGCCTGACAGCTGGGAGGAACCCCATGTCCGCCATGCGATCGGCCTCGTCGACGACGACCAGATCGACATCGCGCAGATCGACGACTCCTTGCTCCATTAGGTCCTCGAGACGCCCTGGGCAAGCCACGAGCAGGTCGATGCCCTGCTGGAGACGCGAGCGTTGCGGACCGTAGGAGACCCCGCCGTAGACCGCGGCGATCGACCGACCAACGGACTTGGCCAGGGGCTGCAATTCGGTGACGATCTGATCGGCCAGTTCTCGGGTCGGAGACAGGATCAGGCCGCGAGGGCGACGGCTCTTTCCTCGTCGCCAGCCGGGTCAGCACGGGGAGCCCGAAAGCGAGGGTCTTGCCCGATCCGGTGGGGGCACGGCCGGCCACGTCACGCCCGGCAAGGGCATCGGGAATGGTCTGGGCCTGGATAGGGAACGGGCTCGAAATGCCGCGACGTTCGAGCGTCGCGATCAGTGGCTCGGGCAGGCCGAGCTCGGCAAAGGTGGTCATTTGATCTTCTCTCCGCCCCGTCTTCCGGGGCTGTGGTCAGTGCAACGATCTCCCTCGATGCGGGCACAGGAATGTGCCGGCGCGAGATCGGCAGAAGAGGCGGTCTGACCGGATGAGAATGCCGTGAATCACCGTGGAGCGTCTGAACGCTGGCCTCCCGGTCGGTGCGGCGGCGCTCATCCTACCGGTTCGGGGGCGCTACCCGTCGGACACCGGCGACTCAGCCCAGGTTGCCGAAATAGCGGGTCTTGGGCTCGACGTATTCGTGCAGGCCCTCGACACCCGATTCCCGGCCGAGCCCGGACTGCTTGAACCCCCCGAATGGGGCCTCGGGAGTGCTCGGATGCCAGTCGTTGATTCCGATCATCCCGAACTCGAGCTCCTCGCTGACCTTGAAGGCAGTCATCAGGTCACGGGTGTAGACGTAGGCCGAAAGCCCGTAATCGGTGGCATTGGCGACCGCGATGGCTTCGTCGATGTCGTCGAAGGGGATCACCGGCATGACCGGCCCGAAGATCTCCTCCTCGTGGACGGGAATCCCGGGCTTCACATCGGTGAGCACAGTGGGCTGATAGAAGTAGCCGGCGTGATCGGGTCGGTCCCCGCCGGTGAGGACTCTCGCCCCCTGCTCGACGCTCGCCGACACCAGATCGACCACCCGGTCCCGCTGTCGTGCGTTGATGAGCGGGCCCACCGTGGTGTCGGGGTCGAGGCCATTACCCACGACCTGTTGCTCCGCGGTCGCTACCGCGCTCTCGTTGAACTCATCGATCACGGAGTCGTGAACGTAGAACCGCTGCGGGGAGATGCACACCTGCCCGTTGTTGCGGACCTTGGTCCTCATCGCGCTCCTGGCAATCGCGGCGATGTCTCCGGCATCGGGAAACACCAGCACCGGGGCGTTCCCGCCGAGCTCGAGGGAGAGTCTGGTGACCGTCTTCGAGGCGCCGTCCATGAGCAGCCGCCCCACCCGGGTAGACCCGGTGAACTGGATCTTCCTGAGACGCTTGTCATCGAGCATCGCCTGGCCCATCGACTCGGGATCGCCATTGACGACGTTGAGGACACCATCGGGGAGACCTGCCTCGGCCAGGGCGTAGGCCACCAGCATCGCCGAGCGGGGGGTGTACTCGGAGGGTCTGCTCACCACGGTGCAGCCGGCTGCCAGAGCGGATGAGATGGCCCTGGTCTGGTTGTAGACGGGGAAGTTCCAGGCAGTGATCACACCGACCACGCCAACAGGCTGATAGGTGACGTCGATCCGCCGGTTGGCAAGACGGGATGGGATCCACCGCCCGTAGAGGCGCTGCGCCTCCCCTGCGGCCCAGCGGAACTGATTGGGGGCTGTTTGCCACTCCCCTCTCGATTGGGCGAGTGGCTTGCCCGACTCCTCGGTTGTGATCCGGGCGAACTCGTCGAGGTTGGCCTCGATGAACGTGGCCGCCTTCTCCAGGACTGCGGCACGTTCGTAAGCGGTGAGATGCGACCACGCCGGGAAAGGCCTCGGCCGCCGCGTCGATCGCGGCATAGGCATCTTCGCCGTCACCGAACGGGAGCTGCTCGATGACGGCTTCGGTGGCCGGGTTGATCAGCTCCCAGGTCCCCCCACCGAGGGCATCCACCCAATCGCCGCCGATCCGCTGCCTGAAATCGATCATCCAACGAGATTACCGCCGGACTACTCCGTGTTTCAGCCGGACGTGGTGCGAACCCAGACGGCCGTGTCGGGTGGGAGGGCGCCGCCAGCGACATCCGCGCTCGACAGGAGGATCTCTCCGTCGGGAATTGGAACCGGCTCAGCCCCCAGGTTGACGACGACTCCGACGCCGTTGCGGCGAAATGCGAGACATTCGGCGCCCCAATCGAGCCATTCGAATCCCTCACCTGACAGGTGTTCCCCACGCAGTCTGAGCGCCGCCCGATAGAGCTCGAGAGTCGAGCCGGGCACTCCCTCCTGCGACTCCACCGAGAGCTGACCCCAATCGGTGGGCTGGGGCAGCCAGGACCCATCCGGGCCAAACCCGAACGAGTCGCCCCCGACCGTCCAGGGGATCGGGACGCGGCAACCATCACGTCCCTTCTTCGTGTGCCCGGATCGTCGCCAGGTCGGGTCGTCGAGAGCGTCGAGTGGGAGGTCGTGTACTTCGGGAAGACCGAGCTCTTCGCCTTGATAGAGGTACACCGAACCGGGCAGAGCCAGAACGAGCAGCGTCGCCGCCCGGGCCCTTTCCAGACCGAGATCGGCGTCGAGCAGCGAACGGTCGCCCTCGAGCAGCCAGTCCCTGGCATCGAGATCCTGCGGGAGCCCGTAACGGGTCGGATGTCGCACGAGGTCGTGATTGGAGAGCACCCAGGTGGGTACCGACCCGACCGCGGCGGCGCCGGCGAGGGCGCTATCGATGTCTTCTCTCAATGTCTCTGCATCCCAAGGCGCCAGCGCGAACTCGAAGTCGAATGCCTGGTGGTATTCGTCCGGGCGCAGGTAGAGGGCAAGCCTCTCCCAGGTGTTGACCCAGGCCTCGGCGACGAGCACCGCATCCGGATACTCGTCCACGACACCACGCCACTCCGGCACGATGTCATGCAGCATGTCGCGGTCCGAGTAAGGGTGAGCCTGCCCGGGAGCGGGCACCCCGTCATCGGTCCCGATGTCGGGGTAGAGCGGATCCTTGTCCAGGCCATTCGCCACGTCGACCCGGAACCCGCTTGCACCTCTGTCCATCCAGAACCTGATGATGTCCCGAAAATCGGATCGCACCTCTTGGTTGGCCCAGTTGAGGTCGGGCTGGGTGGAGTCGAAGAGATGGAGGTACCACTCGCCATCCGGCGCCTGGCTCCAGGTTCGCCCTCCAAAGACACTGATCCAATCGGTGGGTGGCTCGTCCCCACCTTCACCCCGGCCTGGCCTGAAGTGATAACGAGTGCGAGCCGGGCTCCCCGGAGGCGAAGCGAGCGCTTCTTGGAACCACACATGCTCCGAGGAGGTGTGGTTGGGGACGAGGTCGAGCAGAACCCGCAGACCGAGTCGCTTCGCCTCGGCGAGAACCGCCGTGGCCTCCTCCAGCGTCCCGAAACGAGGGTCGATCTCCCGATAATCGGCGACGTCGTATCCACCGTCCCGAAGCGGTGATACGTACCAGGGGTTGATCCAGATAGCGTCGATTCCGAGAGAGCGGAGGTAGGGAAGACGTGACCTGAGACCGGCGATATCGCCAGTTCCATCGCCATTCCCATCGGCGAATGAGCGGAGATACACCTGGTAGACGACGGCGTTGCGCCACCAAGACACGGACCTGGACATCGGCTGATTATGGCCAGGGAGCCGTCGGCCCGGCCGTCGAATTATCAACTGTCGATGTCGCGAGTAGCGGATCGACCCGCCACCCTTGCCACCATCACCTCGACCCCGTCACGACGCAGAGCCTCGAGCTCCGCAGCCGGGGCCTTGTCGTCGGTGACGAGGATGTCGATGTCACCGACACTCATGGTCTGCCACATCGTGTCCTTGCCGATCTTGGTGTGATCGGCGAGCACCACCCTCCGCTCACCTGCGGCCGCTAGGGCACGATCCGACGCCGCCACGGTCACCTCCGGAGTGGTGAGCCCGCGGGCCCGGGAAAGACCGTTCCCCGACATGAAGACCTTGTTGACCCGGAGCGATCGCAGACTCTCTTCGGTGAGGGGCCCCACCAGGGCCCGGATAGACCGTCGAAGAGACCCGGCGGTTGCCTCGACCTGAATCGTCGAGACATTCATCAGGGCATCGATGACCAGCAGCGAGTTGGTCACAACCGTGAGATCGGGCACGAGCTTTATCTGGTTGGCCAGTTCCAGTGTCGAGGTGCCCGGCCCGATGATGATCGAATCCCCGGCCTCGATCAGCCCGGCGGCCGCCATTGCGATTGCGATCTTCTCATCATGTGCTTCGGCAGTCTTCTCCAGATAGCTCAACTCGCGGGCCATCGAGTCCCTCATCGAGGCACCACCGCGAGTCCTGACCAGTAGCCCCTCGTCGGCCATTCGCTTCAGGTCGCGTCGCACCGTCAGCCCGGACACGCCTAGCTCATCGGCCAGCGACTGGGTGGAGATGACTCCAGCCGCCCTCGTCCTGGAAAGGATGCGTCTTCTTCGTTCCGCCGGGATCATGTCAGCAGGTTATACCGTTTCTGATCGTTAGTGAAGTCATATGTTCAAGAATGACCACATTCTCCGACTTGGATCAGACCAAACGCTATCCACACATTTCTTGGGGAAATATCTTGAAATGCGTCCATCCGCCGCTCCAAATCCGGTTGACGTGAATGATCGGAGTTGATACGGTCACGATCGTAATTGGTAACTCTCGTTCGCTTCTGGACGCAGAGCTTGGCCACGCATGAAGACCCGGAGGAGGATGATCCATGCGACATCAGCGAACCATGGCGAAGACGGTGGTGCTACTCACGGTTCTCGCCCTTCTCGTTGCCGCCTGCGGCACCGAGGGAGGCGACACCACGACCTCGGGGGCCACCGACACGACCTCGGGAACCACCGAGGCACCGGCAACAACAGCCGCCCCCGGCACGACTGAAGGGGCCACGGAAACCACTGCGGCCGGCGGTATCGGCACCGATGAGGCTGCCCAGCAGGTTGCCCGAACCGAGGGCGATACCTGTGTTTACGGTGACTACAACGGTGGAGTGGAACACGTCGATCTCCTCGAAGGTCTGGTCGGATTCGCTCAGTCGGAACGAGAGGCAAACCCGTTCCGCATCGCGGAGACCGAATCGATCGTCGCGGAGGCCGAGAAGCTCGGGATCGAGCTGATAACCACCAATGCCGAGTCCGATCTCAACAAGGAGATCTCTGATATTCAGAGCATGGTGGATCAGGGTGTGAACGCTCTGATCATCTCGCCGTTGAATTCCGAAGGCTTGGACCCCGCGATCACGTACGCCCAAGAGGCAGGCGTTCCGATCATGACGATCGATCGCCAACTGACCACGAAGACCGCATGCACCGATTTCATCGGATGGGTTGGCTCCGACTTCGTCGAGCAGGGCCGTCGCGCCGCCGACGCGATGATGGCCGTGACCGGTGACGAAGGGAATGTCGCCATTCTCCTCGGGGCCCCGGGTGTGAATGTCACCACCGACCGCAACAACGGGTTCCTTGAGCAGTTGGAAGCCGAGGGGTCGAATCTCGTGATCGTCGCGCAACAGGCCGCCAACTACGAGCGGGCCATGGGCCAAACCGTGACCGAGCAGCTCATCACGAGCAACCCGGAGATCACTGCGATCTACGCCCACAACGATGAGATGGCGCTTGGGGCCGTGGCCGCGTTGCAGGCGGCCGGGTATGCCCCTGGCGATGTGGCCATCATCACCATCGACGGGACCCAAGGCGCGGTCCAGGGAATCATCGACGGATGGATCTCCGGTGTGATCGAGTCGAACCCCCGATTCGGACCGCTCGCTTTCCGGGCTCTCGACCTGTTCTACAACGGGGAAGGAGTTCCCGAGGTGACCATCATCTCCGACAAGGAGTACACCCCCGAGAATGCCGAGGCCGAACTGGCAAACGCCTACTAGAAATCACCGAGGCGGCGAGACTTCTCTCCGGTAATTCGACGACGACAAGGGCGGTGACTCCCGTGACCCGTGGCGAACCGACGCTCCAAGCGATCGATCTCACCAAACGGTTCCCGGGGGTCATCGCCCTCGACGCGGTCTCTCTGGACATCTACCCCGGAGAGGTCCACGCCCTCGTCGGTGAGAACGGTGCGGGCAAATCGACCCTCATCAAGCTGATCAACGGGGTGTATCGCGCCGATGAGGGCGAGCTCCGCCTGGACGGTGAGCCGGTTTCATTTGCCGGTCCCCGCCAGGCCTGGGAGGCCGGCATCAGCACCACCTTTCAGGAGATCAACCTCGAGCCATTCATGACCGTGGCCCAGAATCTCCTCCTCGGCCGGGAGCCGATGCGGGGTTTTGGCCTCGTCGATGTCAAGAAGATGAACGCAGATGCGGCACGTCTTCTCCGTAGATATGGCATAGCTGTCGACGAACGACGACCGCTCGGCTCGGTCGGTGTCGCGGTCCAACAGATGATCGCCATCGTCCGGGCTGTGTCTACCGATGCGAAGGTGGTGATCCTCGACGAACCGACTTCATCCCTGGAGCCCAACGAAGTCGAGCAACTGTTTCGGGTGATTCGAATCCTTCGCGACGACGGAGTCGCCCTGCTCTACGTGAGTCACGACCTCGATGAGATATTCGAGTTGTGCGATCAGGTGACGGTCCTACGTGACGGTCGGAGAGTCCACACCGGACCGGTTGCCGAGATCACCCGGCTCGAGCTCGTGGCGACGATGTTGGGCCGTGAAGTCCAAGAGGTCCGTTCCTCAGGCAAGACCGCGTTCGACATCGAGGGCCGCCGCATCGGCGCACCGGTGCTCGCCGCTTCAGGCCTGAGCCGGCACCGCGTCCTCACTGATGTCACCGTGGACGTGCGTGCCGGTGAGGTGGTCGGGCTGGCCGGCCTCTTGGGATCAGGGAGAAGTGAGACGGTTCAGGGGATCTTCGGGTTGCTGCGTCTCGACGACGGTGAGATCAAGGTGAATCAAGTCGTTCTCAAACGTGGCTCCCCCGCGGCTGCCGTCTCCGAGGGCGTAGGCCTGCTCCCCGAAGATCGTAAGGCCGAAGGCATCGTCCCCACCATGTCGGTCAAGGACAACATCACCCTGGCAGCTGGTCGTTCGGTAGCGAAGTGGGGTTTCGTATCGAGCTCCAAGGTGGAGGAGATCGTCGGCAAGTACGTCGATCGCCTTCAGATCAAGGTGACCGATCTGGATCAAAGCGTCGGCGAGCTCTCCGGAGGCAACCAGCAGAAGGTCTTGCTGGCTCGCCTCCTGTGCAACGACCCCGACGTCGTGCTCCTCGACGAGCCCACCCGGGGAATCGATGTCGGGGCCAAGGCCGAGATCCAGGCCCTCATCGACGAGCTGGCCGTGGACGGTCTGGCGGTCATCCTGATCTCTTCAGAGCTCGAGGACGTAATCGAGGGATCGAACCGGGTCTTCGTGCTCAAGGAAGGAATGGTGGTCGGCGAGCTGCATGGCGAGGCAATCAGCGAGGACGCGGTGATGGACCTCATCGCGCACGCTGTCACCGATGCCCGGCCGGAGTCGGCGTGACAGCCGTCACCAGCCCAGCACCGGCGGTCACCTCGGAGAGAACCTGGCGTTTCATCCGCGAAAACGGGGTCTATCTGGCTCTTGCCGCGGTCGTGCTGTTCAACCTCATCGCAACCCCGAACTTCGCATCGTTACGCAATCTCCAGCTCCAGCTGGTTCAAGTGGCTCCGGTAGTGATCGTCGCGCTGGGCATGGCCCTGGTGATCGGTACCGCTGGAATCGACCTCTCGGTCGGCGCAGTGATGGCGCTGGCCGCAGCCATGGTCGCCGTCTTCGTCGACCAGAGCCCCTGGCTCGCCATCGCGATGGCGCTGGTGGCCGGGGTTCTCGCCGGGCTCCTCAACGGGTCTCTCGTGGCCTTCCTGGGCATTCAACCCATCATCGCCACTCTGGGCCTTTTCGTGGCCGGACGTGGCATCGCGCTCGCGTTCACCAGCGGCCGGCTCGTGGAGATCTTCGACCCGACCCTGGCGGCCCTCGGGCAGAACCGTCTGTGGGGTGTGCCGATCGCTGCGCTCCTCGCAGGGTTGCTGGCGCTGGTGACCGCATTGATGGTCAGACGCACCCAGTTCGGCAGGAATTTGATCGCCGTTGGCGGGAACCCCCGAGCGGCGTTGGGCGCCGGCCTGCCGGTCCGGCGGGTGCTCCTCATCGTGTACGTCATTTGTGCGGTTTTCGCCGCAATCGCCGGGACGCTCGTCACTGCCCGATCGGCCGCTGCCGATCCGAGCTTCGTCGGTCTCCTGATCGAGCTCAGCGCCATCACTGCCGTCGTGGTGGGGGGCACCCCGCTCAGCGGCGGCAAGGTCAGAGTCCTGGGAACAGTGGCAGGTGCGTTCCTGATGCAACTGGTTTTCTCGACCCTCATCCGGCATGACCTCTCCGACGCGGATGCGAGGATGGTCCAGGCGGCGATCATCATCGCTGCGGTGTATTTCCAGCGGGATCGAGGCGCCACATGAGCGCTCTCGACCTTTCCCGGCCCCCAGCCCCTCCGCCACAGGAAGGCGAGGTGGAACAGAGGAGCCTGGTGCCCGCCACACTGGCCTACCTCCGGCGCACTCCCGCCATCCCTGTGCTCATCGTGGTCGTGGCTGCTGGTGCGATTGCGTTTGGCACCACCTTCCTGAGTGCCCGGAACTTCGCCAGCATGGCCGTGGCCAGCTCGTTCCTCCTGATCATCTCGGTCGGGATGACGTTCGTCATCATCAGCGGCGGAATCGACCTGTCTGTTGGGTCGATGCTGGCGTTGGGGGCGGTTCTGACTGCTTACTCGGCTCGGTGGGGCTCCGGTCCGGCGATCCTCGTCCCTCTCGCGGTGTGCACCGCCATCGGTCTGACCCAGGGGCTCCTGATCAGCAGAGGCCGAATGCCTCCGTTCATCGTCACCCTGGCCGGTCTGCTCTTCGCACGAGGGCTCGCATTCAAGGTGTCCGACAACGGCAACACGACTCATCTGATCCCGGAGGGTGAGTGGGTGATCTCGCTCGGTCAATCCACCTTCGCGGGGGTGGGTCTGCCCGCTTGGATCGCTTTGGGTGTGCTCCTGCTGGGCATGGTGGTGCTCTACCGAACACGACTCGGCCACTCGACCTACGCAATCGGCGGCTCCGAGGAGGCGGCAGTCTTGATGGGAGTAAGGGTGGTGAGGGTCAAGCTCATCCTCTACACACTGATGGGCTTCCTCGGCGGTTTGGCCGGTCTGCTCGTCGCCGCCAGGTCCTCCTCGGGTCTGTCGACCATCGGAGCCGGCTTCGAGTTGGAGGCTATCGCCGCGGTCGTCATCGGCGGGACTCTGCTCACGGGAGGGTCGGGTGGCTTGACCGGAACTCTGGCCGGAGTCCTCCTGCTCGGGGTGATCGAGAATCTCATCAACCAAGTCGGGACTCTGAGCTATTACCACCAGCTCGTGGTCAGTGGCGCATTCCTGATCGTCGTGGTCTCGGCTCAGAGCCTCTTTGCCAAGCGTGAGCTCCGCAGGGCAGGAAGAGTCACCTAGCGATGGTGGCTACTCGCCCCGTGGCCAAGACGTCGACCAGCCTTGCCGACGGCCGCGCCCTGATCTACTTCGACGACCGCGCCAGCGTTGGCCATCCCGAAATCGACACCCGCGACCTGGCGGAGTCCTCGATCGATCCCGAACTTCGTTTCGATCCCCTCCAGGAGGAGTGGGTGATAGTGGCGTCGCACCGCCAGGAGAGAACACATCTCCCTCCCCTCGATGAGTGCCCGCTCTGCCCAAGCACCCCCGGCCACGCCACCGAGATCCCGGCAGCCGACTACGACGTCGTCGTTTTCGAGAACCGGTTCCCATCCCTGACGCCGTTGCCCGAGACCACCAGCGACAGCGGTCTACTCGCAGTGGCCGGTGGTGTGGGCCAATGCGAGGTCATCTGTTTCAGCAGCGACCACGAGACATCTTTCTCCTATTTGTCGGATGACCGACTGAGCACGATCGCCGATTCGATAGTCGATAGGACCCAAGTGCTGTCCCAGATCCCCGGTGTCGAGTACGTCCTGGTGTTCGAGAATCGAGGGTCCGACGTCGGGGTGACCCTCCATCATCCTCACGGCCAGATCTACGCCTATCCGTTCATTCCTCCCAAGCCACGCCGGTCTCTCGATGCAGCCGCGCGCTACCGGTCCGCCCACGACAAATGCCTTTTCTGTGACGTCCTCGGCGCAGAGTTGGAGGATGGGCGGCGCATCGTGGCCGAGACGACGAACTTCGTCGCCTACGTTCCCTCCGCAGCCCGTTGGCCGTACGAGATCCACATCCAACCGAGAAAGCACGTCGCCGATCTCGCCGACCTCACCCGGGAGGAGCGCGGTGAGCTCCTTCGCCTCCAGGCCGATGTCACCGCGGCCTTCGACGGGCTGTTCGGAGAGCAGATGCCCTATCTGTCTACTGTGTTTCAGGCCCCAGTCCATGAGATGCGGGACCTCGCCCATCTCCGTATCGAAGTGGTCTCGCCGAGGAGAGCACCTGGGAAGCTGAAGTATCTGGCCTCCAGCGAATCTGCAGCGGGGGCCTTCATCAACGACGTGGTCCCCGAGCGAGCCGCGGCGCGTCTGCGGGCATCGTGGCCGGCTCGTCCCGACGAAGATTCGACCCATGGCTGAGAAAGTGCGTGTCGGCGTGGTGGGAACCGGGGAATGGTGGGGGCGCGAGCACGCCCGGTTGTTCAGCAGGCGCAGCGATACCGAATTGGTGGCGGTAGTAGGCCGAACCAAAGAGAAGACCGAGAACCGCGCCGCTGAGTTCGGCACCACGCCGTATCTCGACCTTCACCAGATGCTCGAAGAGCAGAATCCGGATCTCGTCTCTCTCTGCCTGCCCAATGAGCATCATTTCGAGACGACGTTGCAGACCATCGAGGCGGGCTTTCCACTTCTCGTCGAGAAGCCATTCGTGTTCGACCTCGAGGAGTCCGAGCGTCTGCTGGCGGAGGCCGAGCAGCGTTCGCTGTTCTTTGCGATCAACTTCAACCACCGTTACGCGGTCCCGATCATCCGATCCCGGGCCGCGATCGAGAACGGAGACCTGGGCGAGATCGTGTTCGCGACGTGGAGGTTTGGTGGGGAACCCGGGACGAGTGAGCACCCACAAGCCAACCTCATCGAGACCCAGTGCCACGGTTTCGACATGGTCGAGCATCTGTGCGGCCCGATCGAGAGTGTGATGGCGCAGATGATCGACAATCTCACCGGTCACGGGAACTCGACTTTGGCCATCGCCCTGCGGTTCGCCAGCGGTGCGGTGGGGAGTCTGGTCGGCAGCTATGACTCCTCCTATGCATACCCCAATACCCACTATCTAGAGGTGAATGGCACAGAAGGCAGGGTGCTCGTAGAAGACACTGTCCGACGATTCGTCTTGAGCAGGGCCGGAGACGAGAACTCGACCGTGTGGGAGGCCGGATATTTCAACGACCGGGACCGTGATTTTCACGAGATGTTCGATCGGCATCTCGATGAGCTGATCCCGGCTTTCACGAGTGGGGCTGAGCCACCAATCCACGCCCGAGCCGGGCACCGTGCCCTGCAGTTGGCCCACGCCTCGATCGAATCATTCGAGACCGGCGGCCGCGTCTCGACGCCGTGACTAGGCGGTCCAGCCGAAGACCGACTCCCCCACCGTGACCACGAGCCACCACCAGGCGAGGGCTGCCACCGGCATCGCCAGCGCCCAGGCCGAACGTCGCTGGAACAGCCTGATGGTCAAGACCAGACCCAGGAGCCAGCCGACGTAGAGAACGGCGATCCCCCACAAAGGTGCGACCAGGCCTGAGGCGGCATAGGGGAACACTCCGGTGCACACGTAGAGGATGACGCCAATCAGAGCCAGAATTCGGCCCGCCGGCCAAGTCGTGGTCTCGGTCGTCACGATCGCAGAGGCTAACGGCGATCCAGGTCGGACCATGGTGAACCGCCCGACCGACAGCGATCGAGCAGGATTCGAGAAGCGCCCGTCTCGCATCGCCCGTAGGTTCAGTGGTGACACATCTAGGAGGTCAAGAGATGAGCACCACGAAGAAGTCGGGTACGGACGGATTCTCCGCAGCAGAACGTGCCGCCATGAAGGCCCGCGCCCAGGAACTGAAGGCTGAGGGCCGCAGCGGCCAGAAGAAGGCCGATAACGAGCGCGCCGCGCTCGACGCGATCGGCGCGATGCCGAAGGCCGACCGCGAGATCGCCGAACGCATCCACGCACTTGTCACCGAGAACGCGCCGGGGCTGTTGCCCAAGACCTGGTACAGCATGCCCGCCTACGCGACCGCGGAGGGCAAGCTCGTCTGCTTCTTCAAGGCCGCTTCCAAATTCGACGGCCGCTATGCGATGTTGGGATTCGAAGATGCCGCCACGCTCGACGACGGCCCAATGTGGCCGGTCGTGTTCGCGATCGTCGAATGGACGCCGGTCGTCGAGAAGAAGGTGAAAGCGCTGGTCAAGGCCGCGGTCTCCTGAGCGTCGCCACCCGCGCCAACCCACCAGTATTCGGGCGTAAGTTGGGACGCCGATTCGTCGAGCAGCGTCGGACTCCTGGCCTCGTCCTGCGAATAGATCCAACCGAGGTCAGGGAATGGGACCTGTCGGGGATACTCCCGCAGGAATGATCCAGTGGCCCTGTCGGGAAGCTTTCGCACCCCTCAGGCATGCCAATCGGGAAAGCCGTCTGCACACGTGGTGTCGGTGACCTGAACCGAGGCGGATCCGTCTCGACTGCTGACTACCAGGCATCCGTAGCGTGTAAAGACCAGCTGGGTCCCGTCGGGTGACCAGGCTGGGAACTCCTCGCTTTCTCGGCCGTTGCGGGTGATGTTGTGCGGGTTCTCCCCGTTGGCACCCATGAGAAAGATTTCATGCTCTCCAAACTCCCCCGGCTCATAGCCAAGTGGCTCATAGTCGGGAAGGGTGGGCCAACCCTCGCGCGTGGTCATGAACGCGATGCTCGATCCATCAGGCGACCAGGCCGGGTACTCGCTGATTCCGGGCCCGTCGGTGAGTTGTCGTTGGTTGCTGCCATCTGAGTTCATGACGCACACCTCGAAATCGCCACCTCCGTCTGACAATTGGCGACCTCCTGTACAGGCGTAGGCGATCTGCTTGCCATCTGGTGACCAACTGGGGTACTCATCGATCCCACCGCCGAACGTGAGCCGGGAAGGATCCGAGCCATCGACCATCACCGTATATATCTCGTTCCCTCCAGAATCCGGGTCGCGATCGCTTGCGAAGGCGATCCTTGCTCCATCTGGCGACCATGCCGGCGAATAGTCCGTTGCCGGGTTCATCGTGACATTTCGCTGCCCGCTCCCATCCGCGGCCATTACGTAGATCTCTTCGTGGCCGTCTCGATGTGACCGAAACGCAATCATGGTGCCGTCCGGGGACCAGGCAGGGTCGAAGTCCTCAGCGGGATGGTCGGTGAGGCGAACTCGGTCGGTCCCGTCCGCATTCATCGTCCAGATGTCGAACTCGTGATCGAACACGAGCCGACCCCCCAGCTTGGTTGTCAGCTGCTGCACCGTGGCCGGGGGCGAGGTGGAGGTCGATCCTGATGTCGACGGTGGCCCGCCTGCGTCTACGGCGGCTGTTGGAGTGGTCGACGACGGCGCACATGCCATCACGGCCGAGACCAACATGAGGGCGACGGCGGGCGCCAATTGGAACTGAGGTCTAGACCACGACCGAGTCATGCGCAGCGCCAATCGTCCTTTCCAACGTCTGCTTCATACACCGGGCGGAGCTTTCAGGTTCCATCGGGCAATAGAACGAGTGCCATCGCAATTGGTCCCGGCGGTGTGGGCAAAGACGATGCGAGTGTCAGACGTTCAGCTCGATTGTCATCGTTGGGTTACCGGTGGGCCCGGCAGGACTTGAACCTGCAACCAACGGATTATGAGTCCGCTGCTCTGACCGGATTGAGCTACGGGCCCGGCCAATTCGGAGAGTACCGGTCAATCGGGCGTCCACGTCATGTTGATGGATCGCTCGAAGTTGATCCATCCGGCGCGGTTGAACGCCGCGGCCATCGGCAGGTTGGTGAGGTCGGTAGCGGCGCGGATATGGTCGACACCCTGATCGGCCAGGACACGGGTGCCTGCGGTGAGGATGTCGTGGACGTAGCCGTTGCCACGATGCTCGGGGAGCACGGCCAGATAGCCGATGACCGGGTGGTAGTGGTTGTGCCCGGGAGTCACGAAGCCGATCGTCGCGCCCGTGTGGTCAGTGGCGACGCGCCAGTTGTCGCGAGGGCTGATCTGTTGGGCGAGTTCGCCGGAGAAGTGCTCCTGGGCGGCTTCCCTGGGCGTCATCGACTTCAGGTCGAGGACGGTGTGGGCGTCGAGCGATCCTGGCACCACCGCCGTCATCAGGTCGAGGATCTCCTCGTCGTTGTGGGGTCGACGAAAGTCGAGCCGTCCGCTTAGCGGGTCGATGGGGGTGCCCTCCCGCCATTCGAAGCGCAGGCGCTCGACGAACACTCTGCCGCCCGTTTGCTCGGCAGTATCGATGAGAGCTTCCACTTGGCGCCGGACGGCTTCGTTTTCTCGCCAATCAGGTGGCACATAGCGGATATACCCGGGCGGCTCTTCTCCGCTGTCAATCACCTGGTGGGTTGCCGTCCCCAACAACTCTCGAGCGGCCTGGCGATGCGCCGGATCAGCGGGGTCGGCGATGTCGAAGATGTCCAACAGTGACGGTGTGACGTCTCCGGGGTTGCCCCACCATGCCAATCGGGCGACGACGCTGTCATCGATCAACGCCATCCACATCCACTCGGTTTTCCGTCTCCCCTGCCGGAGATCGTCGGCGATCTCGTGGTTGAGGGTGTAGGAGAGGCCCTGAAAACGGTCCAGGTCTCCCCCACCCTCGACGGTTCGGTAGAGAGGCGAATCTGACATCACGTCCAACTGATCATCTCAGACGATACGGAGTTGGCGCCTGACCGATCGAGCCACGCTCTCGAGATAGTCGGACTGAATCGGGTCTTGGTTGTCTGTACGGTCCTCGGCTCGTCGATCTGAACCATCGACTGAATCCAGGCGTCACCGAGTCCTGGCCTTTGATATGTTTCGCCGTGTTCCGGTGCGGCTGAAAGGGGCCTCCATGAATGTGTCCATGACCGTCAACGGGCTGTCTGTGTCCGGAGACGTGGAGCCGAGGACCCTCCTGGTCCATTTCATCCGCGAGAACCTCAACCTGACCGGGACCCATGTGGGCTGCGAGACCGGCTATTGCGGCGCCTGTACGGTCCACCTCGACGGCAAGCCGGTGAAATCGTGCACCATGTTTGCCGTCCAGGCCGATGGGGCCGAAGTCATGACTATCGAGGGGCTCGCCAACAACGGCGAGCTTCATCCGGTTCAGGAGGGTTTTTGGGAGCGGCACGGGCTTCAGTGCGGATTCTGCACTCCCGGGATGATCATGGCGGCCGCAGCCCTGCTTGCGGAGAATTCCAACCCATCGGAGGACGAGATCCGTCACGGGATCGAGGGGAACCTGTGTCGCTGCACCGGGTATCACAACATCGTCCGGGCTGTGGAGTACGCCGGGGCCAAGATGCGAGGTGAGGAGCCGGCGGCTCCGGATTGGGAGGAGGCTCACTGATGGCTACGACCAGTGTCATGGGCGGGGCGGTACGCCGACGCGAGGACCCGGCCCTCATCCAGGGCTACGGGGAGTATGTGGACGACCTGACTCGCACCGGTCTGCTGCACGTCGCTTTTGTCAGGTCTCCGATGGCCCGGGCCAAGATCACTTCGATCGACACATCGGCAGCCAAATCGATGCCCGGCGTTGTCGCCGTCTACACCCACGACGACGTGGCCCATCTCGGCCCGCTGCTGGCACAGGTGCCCATCGGGAAGCTGCGCCCTCTTCTCGCCGCAGGGGAGGTCAACCATGTCGGTGAAGCGGTGGCCATGATCATCGCCGAAGACCGATACCAGGCGCAGGATGCGGCCGATGCGATCGAGGTCGATTACGACGTCCTCCCCGCAGTAATCGACCTGAAGAAGGCGGCGTCGGACGAGATCAAGGTCCATGACGAGCTCGACTCGAACGTCATCCACACCTGGACCTACCACGGGTACTGGGAGGCCCTTGGCCTCGAGGACCAGACCCCGCAGGTGGATGAGGCCATGGAGCGGGAAGATGCGGTTGTGGTCAGTCTGGAGATGACCAACCAGAGGCTGATCCCGGTTGCGATCGAGCCCCGCTCGGTGATGGCGGAGTACAACAAGGGCTACGGCCACTTCACCGTATTCAGCTCGACTCAGGTCCCTCACGCCCTCGGCGGAGCGCTTGCAACGACCTTCGGGATGAGGACCACCGCGGTGCGAGTGATCGCCCCCGAGGTCGGAGGTGGATTCGGCTCGAAGCTGAACGTGTACAGCGATGAGATCCTGGTCGCCTTTGCCGCCAAGGAGCTGGGGCGCCCGGTGAAGTGGACCGAGACCCGTCGTGAAGCGGCCGGGTCGACTATCCACGGACGCGGCTGGTTAGGCACCGCCACTCTCGTCGGGACCAAGGATGGGCAATTCCTTGGGTACAAGCTCGATGCCATCGCCGACATGGGCGCCTACACCCAGAACTTCACGGTGGCTATCCCGCTACTCGGACTGTGGATCGGGTCGGGTCAGTACAAAATGCCCATCTCGTGGACAGTGGCCTGTGTCGTCACCAACACGATGACCACGGACGCCTATCGAGGCGCCGGCCGGCCCGAGGCGATCTACTACCTGGAACGAATCATCGATGCCTTCGCTCACGAGATCGGCATGGACCCGTTCGAGGTGCGGAGGAAGAACTTCTGGCAGCCCGACGAGTTCCCCGCCACGATGGGTTGCGGGTTCGCCCTCGACTCAGGTGACTACGAGGCAGCAATCGACAAGTTGATCGACACGGCCGACTACGCCGGGATGCGCCGGCGTCAGGAAGAGGCCCGCGCCGAGGGCCGCCTGGTCGGAGTCGGGGTGGGCTCATACGTCGAGGTCTGCGGTTTTGGCCCGGCGGTGCTGGCCGAAATCGGGTTCTCCTGGACGAACTACGGGCTCCCCGCATCATTCAACGGATCCGGGCTGGTTCGGGTCAACCCCGATGCGACGGTCACCGTGGTGATCGGCACCGGCCCCACCGGCCAAGGCCATGAGACCACCTGGGCTCAAATCGTCGGTGACGGCCTCGGGATTCCGGTCGATGACGTACGAGTGCTACACGGGGACACGCGCGAGCATCCGATGGGCATCGGCACCTTCGGCAGTCGCTCGATCGCCGTCGACGGGGCGGCGACCTTCGAGGCGACCAAGAAGGTCAAGGAGAAGGCGGCCAAGATCGCTGCGCACCTCCTCGAGGCGTCGGCCGAGGACATCGTGTTCGCCGACGGCGGCGCCCATGTGACCGGCTCGCCCGACAAGAGGGTCGAATGGGCGGCGATCGCCAAGACGGCGTATCAGGCCCACACCAGCCCCGAGGACATGGAGAGCGGCCTCGAGGCCCATACCGCATTCAGCCCGGGCAACGCCACATGGCCATTCGGTACCCATCTGGCGATGGTGGAGATCGATCCGGACACCGGCAATGTCGAGATCCTCGAATACCACGGTGTCGACGATTGCGGCCACGTGATCAATCCGATGATCGTGAGCGGGCAGATCCATGGCGGTATCGCCCAGGGGATAGGTCAGGCGATGTTCGAAGAGGCGATCTACGACAGCGACGGCAACATGCTGACCGGGTCGCTCCTCGATTACGCGTTGCCGACAGCGGCCGATCTTCCCTCCTTCGATCTCAGCCGCACAGTCACCCCATCCCCGGTCAACCCGATGGGAGTGAAGGGGATCGGTGAGGCGGGCACGATCGGATCGGCCCACACCATCGTCAACGCGGTGGTTGACGCCCTGAGCCCGATGGGTGTGAAACACGTCGACATGCCGGTGAGGCCGAAACGGGTCTGGCAGGCGATGCAGGAAGCGAGGGCCTGACCATGTACCCGAGACAGTTCGAATACGTGGCGCCGTCCAGCCTGGACGAGGCATTGGGCGCAGTCGGTGAGGGCTCGAAGGTGATGGCGGGCGGAATGAGCCTGATCCCGCTCATGAAGACTCGACTCTTCTCCCCATCGGTCGTCGTCGACATCGGGCGCCTCCAGGGACTCGACGCGGTGAGCGACGAGGGGGACTACATCTCGGTCCCCGCTCTGGTCCGTCATGCCACTACGGCCTCGGACCCACACATCGCGAATCATGCTGCCGCCTTGGCCTCCGCGGCCTCGTTCACAGGTGACGTCCAAGTGCGTCATCGGGGAACGACTTGCGGGTCGCTGGCCCACGCCGACGTTGCCGCCGACCAGCCTGCCGCTGTCATCGCTCTGGGCGGGAAGATGATCGTTCGCTCGTCCTCGGGGACCCGGGAGATCCAGGCATCCGAGTTCTGCGTCGACGCCCTGACCTCGGCGCTCGAGCCCGACGAGATCCTGGTGGAGATCCAGCTCCCCAAGAAGGGGCCCGGCGAGGCATCGGCCTATGACAAGCTGGGGAGACGGGGCGGTCATACCGACTACGCGGTAGCCGGCGCCGCTGCCTGGGTGAAGAAGAGCAACGGGACCATCGAGGACGCCCGCATCGGATTGACCGGTGTCGGCACCAAACCGACATTGGCCCTCGGGGTCTCCAACGCCCTGATCGGAACCGACGGGTCCGACGATGCGGTGAAGGCCGCTGCCGAGCATGCCTTGGACGATGTCACCGTGCTCGAGGACCTGTACGGGTCCGAGGAATACAAGACCCATCTCGCCAAGGTGTTCGTAGCCCGGGCGATCAAGCAGGCGATCGACGCGGTCTGAGCACCTGACCCAACGTTTTGGCGCGGGGATCCGACCCTATGGGGTCAGATCTCCGCGCCAGAATGGGTGAAGAGCCCTTTTCCGTTAGTTTCCAGATCGGAGGTGAGCCACGGAGATGAATGTGCCCTGTGAGCACTTCGAAGGTCTGGTCCCGGTGGAGCCCACGGCCGACGTGTGTGAAAAGTGTATTGAGCTCGGGGACGGATGGGTCCACCTCCGCGCCTGCCTCGGCTGCGGCAAGGTCGGCTGCTGTGACGCATCGAAGAACCGGCACGCTCGCAGACACTGGGAGACCACCGATCACCCCGTGATTCGCTCTCTCGAGCCGGGCGAGACCTGGAAGTTCTGTTTCCCCGACGCGGTCGTGGCCAGGTGAACGAGACCAAGCCGGTCATCATCGCGGTCGACGACGAGCCGGAAGTCGTCCAGGCGGTGCAGCGCGATCTGCGGGCACGCTACGCGTCGGATTACCGAATCGTCTGGGCCAGCGGCGGCCAGGAGGCGATCGAGACGTTGCGCACCCTCGCCCTGCAGAACACTCCGGTCGCCCTGATGGTGGTTGACCAGCGGATGCCCGGGGTGACCGGCATCGACGTTCTCAGAGAGACCCTCGAGTTGCACCCTGCCGCCAAGCGGGCGCTGCTCACCGCCTACGCCGACACCGAGGCCGCGATCCAGGCCATCAACGACGTCGGGCTCGACCACTACATCATGAAGCCTTGGGACCCGCCGGAGGAGAAGCTCTATCCGATACTCGACGACCTCCTCGAGGATTGGTCCGCTGCCTATCGGCCTCGATTCGAGGGGATCAGAGTGATTGGCCAGCAGTGGTCACGCGCCGCCCATGACCTCAAGGCCTTCCTCGCCCGCAACCAGATCCCGTATCGGTCGATGGACATCGAGTCCGACCCGACCGCATGGGTTCTCACCGAGGAGGCGGGGGCGACCATGAGCGACCTTCCTCTCGTCCTATTCGGTGACGGTCCGCCGATCTTCAACCCAACACCAGCCGAGATTGCCGACCGGGTCGGGCTGAAGACCCACGCCACGGCGGACGTGTACGACGTGGTCATCATCGGAGGCGGTCCCGCCGGGCTGGCCGCGGCGGTCTACGCGGCGTCGGAAGGGCTGAGCACGCTGCTCATCGAGGGTGAGGCGCCCGGAGGGCAGGCCGGCCAGAGCTCGCTGATCGAGAACTACCTCGGCTTCCCAAAAGGCCTGAGCGGGAACGACCTGGCCCGCCGAGCCACCGCCCAAGCCGAGCGTCTCGGAGCCGAGATCCTCGTGCCGGGCACCGTCACCCATCTCACCCGCAAGGACCCGTTCACGATCGTCCACCTCGCCGACGGGACCACCGTCACCTGCAAGGCGATGGTGATCGCCGCCGGCGTCGCCTACCGAAAGCTCACTGCGGAAGGTCTCGAGCCGCTCCTGGGGGCGGGCGTTTACTACGGGACCTCCAACATCGAGGCCGCCAACCACAAAGGTGAGCCGATGTTCGTTGTCGGTGGCGGAAACTCGGCGGGACAGGCTGCCTTGTTCCTCTCCCGATTCACCGACTCGGTGACCATCCTCATCAGAGATGACGACCTCGCCGCAACGATGTCCAAATACCTGATCGACAATCTCGAGGCCAACCCGGCGGTTCAGGTGCGGCCCTATTCCCAGGTCGTCTCGGCCGTCGGCGACACCCATCTGACGGGGCTGGTCATCCGCGACCGTCAGACCCAGGAGGAGGCGCAGGTCGAAGCCGGAGCGCTGTTCATCTTCATCGGACAAACCGCTCACACTGAGTGGCTCGAGGATGTCGTCCAGCTCGACGAGCGTGGCTTCATCCTGACCGGTGAGGACCTGGGGCCACTCAAGGGGTGGAATGTGGAGCGAGACCCGCTCCCACTCGAGAGCAGCGTGCCCGGGATTTTCGCCGCGGGCGACGTCCGGCACGGTTCGATCAAGCGGGTGGCCGGCGCCGTGGGCGAAGGTGCGACGGCGATTCGCTTCGTCCACACCCATCTGGCAGCGCTGTGAACGACATCGCCGACGTCTTCCGCGGCCTGCCCTATTTCGCCGATCTCCCCCAAGGTCTCCTCGATCAGGTTTGCAGGGAATCGGAGAAGATCGGAGTCGAGGCGGAGACGACCATCATCGAGGAAGACTCTCTGTCCGAGGACATGTTCGTCATCGTCGACGGTGAGTTCCGGGTCACCAAGCGTGGCACCGATCGCGAGGTGGTCCTGGCGACCTTGGGCCCCGGTGAGGTCGTCGGTGAGATCGCCCTGCTCGACAATGCCCCACGAACGGCAAGCGTCACCTCGAACACAGCATCGAACCTGATCCGGATCCCGTCCAATGCCTTCGAGGACCTGATCTCGGACTCCCGAGTCGTCCGCCGAATGTTCCGGACCGTCACTTCTCGTCTTCGCGGGATCGAGGACACTCTGCGTCACGAGGAGAGGATGGCGGCATTGGGCCGGATGGCGGCCCAGCTCATGCATGAGTTGAACAACCCTGCCGCGGCCGTGGGCCGAAGCATGGCCCGGGCCGAGGAGGTCTATGTTCAGCTCGGTGACGCCACGATCCTCCTCTCCGGCATCGGAGACCTGTTGGACCGGCCGATCACGGTGCCGGACAAGCCGGGCGACATCGATCCACTTACCCGGTCAGGTCTCGAAGACGAGATCGCTTCCTGGCTCGACAACTTTGGTGTGGCCGAGGCGTGGGAGCTATCCCCTGCCCTGGTCGCCGACGGATGGTCTCTGGAAGCCCTCGAAGATACCGTTGCCGGGCTCGAGCGAGAGACGGCCTCCAAATTCATGCGGTGGCTGGGGCTCCGGGTCCTCGCTTCCCAGCTGATCGAGGAGGTCCGTATCGCGGCCGGGCGAATCTCGGAACTGGTGCGTGTGGTGAAGAACTACTCGTACCTGGATCAGGGACCGGTACAGCTCATCGATCCAACCGAGGGAATCCGGGACACCCTGATCCTCCTCAAGCACAAGCTTCGTGGCATCGAGACGGTGGTGGACATCGAACCGAACCTGCCGACCATCGAGGCGTCAGGTCGTGACCTGAACCAAGTCTGGACCAACCTCATCGATAACGCAGCAGATGCGATGAACGGCTCGGGCAGGCTCACCATCGAGGCCGCCCACGACAATGGCGCAGTGACGGTGCGAATCTCGGATACCGGCCCCGGCATCGATGCCGAGGTGAGGGAGCGGATCTTCGACCCCTTCTTCACCACCAAGGATCCGGGTCAGGGGACGGGTCTGGGCCTCCACACCGTGCACACGATCGTCAACCGCTCCGGTGGCGAGATCTCGGTGGATTCGGCCTCCTCTGGCACGACCTTCACCCTCACCTTCCCCGCTGCCGCCGAATAGCCGTCAAGGGCGCCGAAACGGAGCCTTCGCCCGCGCTACCAGCACATCACATGGCGCCTCGGTGACCAGGCCCTCTGCCACTGTGCCCAACAGCACCATTCGGGTGGCGGTGGCCCCGCGACTGGCGACGATCACCAAATCGGCGCCTCTCCTCCTCACCACCTCCTCGATGGTCTCGGTGGGAGGGCCGTCGACCACCAGAGTCCTGATGTCCCCATCCCAGGGGGCGGTGAATTCCTCCATGCGCTCCTCGGCCATGCGGAGCCGAGAACCTCGGGAGGCCTCGAGCTCCTCGGTGAACAGGCCGGCGCTGGCCAGCATGGTGTCGAACCTCGAAGGCATCGAGTAGAGAGCGGTCGTGTCGGCATCCGGGAAGAGGGCGAGAGCCCGGGTCACCGCCATTCGCGAGTGCTCCGAGAAGTCCACTGCAGCGATCACTTTGCGATAGGGCACCCTCGGCTGGCGCCGCACCAGCAGGGTGTCCGTGGTGGTCTTGCGGGCCACCCGCTTCGCCACGGGGCCCACCGAAAAGGCGTTGATCGAGGATGACCCGACGACGATCAGGCTTGCCGTCTTCCCTCGTGCGGTGAGCTCCCAAGACGGCGATCCTTTGACCACCTCGAGGTCCACTTCGACGCTGGTCTTCCCTCGAGCCCAGTCCGCCAGTTTGTTGGCCTCTTCGGTTTGATACTCCCGCATCATCTTGGCGAGAGAAGGCTCGATCATCGCCTCGGCGACAGGCTCTAGGACATGGAGCAACCGAAGCGGATCACCAGACGATTCGGCCATCATCGCGGCCCGTTCGGCCACGCGCCGTCCCATGGCGGTGAGATCGACTCCGGCAACGACGGCCCGCAACGCTCCTCCAGGAATGGCTTGCGACTCTACAGGCTGTCACTTTCATGGGCCGAGTCGAATACTTCGGGCCCACCCAGCGCCTCGCGCAATTTGCCGAGATAGACATCCCGGCCGATCACCACCGCTCCCAGCGACTCGAGATGCGGTGTCTGCCACTGGACGTCGAGTAACCGTCCCCCACCTCGACTCATCACCACGACTAGATGCACCAATGCCACCTTGGATGCGTCGCGCACTTCGTGGAACATCGATTCCCCGGCGAAGAGGCCGCCGATCGCGACGCCGTACAGCCCCCCGACCAGGCGGCCTTCGTTGTCCCAGACCTCGACCGAGTGAGCCCACCCCAGTCGGTGGAGCACCGTGTACGCATCGACGAACTCCTCGGTTATCCACGGGTCCCTCCGTCTCGAATCCGCACAGCCGCGGATCACCCCTTCGAAGTCGGCATCGACCGAAACCTGGAATCGCCGGGTCGACTGTCGCAGCGACCGGCTGATGTGCAGTCCACGCAGCGGGAGGATTGCCCGGTCGACCGGCGACCACCAGCCGAGGTGCCCGTCGGGCAAGCCCATGGGAAAGAGCCCCTTCCGGTAGGCCTGGAGGAGAGTGCCTGGGTCGAGATCGGCGCCTACGGCAACCACGTCGCCATCGTCGAGACTCGGGTCCGGAAGCTCGAACCGGGAGGGCATCGGCTCAATGGGCACTCCCCGATTGTGTCAGAGCGAGAAGAACCGTGTCCGTAGGCTGGCTCGATGCGCGCGCTGATCTGTGACGGCTATGACGGGCTCGACGCCCTCAGGGTGGGAGAAATACCCGATCCGTCCCCGCTTCCCGGGACTGCCCTGGTGACCGTCGAGGCGGCGGCGGTGAACTTCCAAGACCTTCTGATCGTGGCGGGCCAGTACCAGATCAAGCCGGAACTTCCATTCGTTCCCGGGAACGAGTTCGCCGGTGTGGTCGAGTCGGCAGAAGGAATCGACGGTATCGAGCCGGGCGACCGGGTTTGCGGATTCGTCGGCACAGGCGCGCTCGCCGAGCGAACGGTCGCTTATGCGGGGGCAATCCTCCCCTTGCCCGACCACGTCTCATTCGAGATCGGAGCATCGATCCCGGTCGCCTACGGCACGGCGTATCACGCCCTGGTCGATCGGGCCGGTCTCGAAGCCGATGACACCCTGCTCGTGCTCGGGGCGGGGGGCGGCGTCGGCATGGCCGCGGTGCAAGTCGGCAAGGCGCTCGGAGCCAAGGTGGTGGCGGCCGTCTCATCGGACGACAAGGCCAAGGTCGTCCGGGAGGCCGGGGCCGACGAGATCATCCGCTACGACGAGACGCCGTTGCGTGACGGAATCGCGGCGGCGACCTCGGGGCAAGGTGTCGACGTCGTCTACGACCCGGTAGGGGGCCCAGCGACCGAGCAAGCGCTCCGATCGACCAACTGGAACGGCTGTCTGTTGGTGATCGGCTTCGCCTCGGGAGACATCCCCTCGATCCCTATCAACCTCAATCTGGTGAAGGGCAATTCGATCATGGGCGTGTTCTGGGGTCGGTTCAACATCGAAGAGCCCGCCAGGAGCGCCGAGAACAACCGAATCATCATGGACTGGGTGGCCGATGGGACGCTGCGCCCGGTCGTCCAGAAGACCTTTCCGCTCGACCAGGCAGTGGATGCCCTGCGCTGGGTGGCCGACCGCAAGGCCATCGGACGAGTCGTGGTGACCCCATGATCAGGTGGGGTTGCACGGCTGCCGCGGCCGACTCCCCGTGACTGATTTCGCGGTGATTGGCGGTGGGATCGCAGGGGTCTCCGCTGCCGCCAGCCTCGCCAAGCACGGCTCCGTGACCTTGCTCGAGATGGAGCGCTCACTGGCTTTTCACACAACGGGCCGGTCGGCGGCCATGTTCGTGGCCAACTACGGGGCGGAGGGCTCGCGACGCTTCGGCCGCGCCAGCCGCGGGTTCCTCGAAGACCCACCGGAAGGCTCGACCGAAGTCCCCATCCTCTCCGATCGAGGATTGCTCTGGATTGCCGACGAAGCCCGGATCGATCGCCTTCGTCAGATCGCCGAGGAGGGCCAGGCTTTGGACGCCGGCTCGGTGCTGGTGGATGCTGACGAGGCGTGTCGACTCGTCCCGAAGCTGCGCCCGGATCGAGTCGCCGGGGGTCTCTTCGAGCCCGAAGCGCGGGATATCGATGTCGCCGCACTCCATCAGGCGTTCGTTCGCATTGCACGGAGCAGAGGCGCCGACATCCGGCTCTCTTCACCAGTGACCGGGCTGGCCAGCGGGGCGGGCGGATGGCGTGTCTCCACCCCGGCCGGTGTGATCGAGTGCACTGCGGTGATCAATGCGACCGGTGCCTGGGGTGATGTCGTCGCCGGGCTCGCCGGGATCGACCCGGTCGGGCTCCAGCCAATGCGAAGGACGGCATTCATGGTGCCCGGGGATCATGCCTACGCCCGCTGGCCGTTTCTGGTCGACGTCGACCAGGACTTCTACTTCCGCCCTGACGGGGCCCAGTTGCTCTGCTCGCTCGCAGAGGAGACCCCATCGGAGCCACTCGATCCGCGCCCCGACATGGCCGATGTCGCCCTCGCCATCGAACGGATCAACGAGGTGACCACACTCGAGATCAGGTCGGTCAACTCGCAGTGGACCGGGCTGCGCACCTTTGCCCCGGACCGGGAGCTGGTCGTCGGGGAGGAGCCGACTGCGCCGGGCTTCTACTGGCTGGTCGGCCAGGGCGGCACCGGCATCCAAACCTCACCGGCATACGGCGCGCTCGATCGCGAGCCTGGTGCTCGGCTCTGACCTCCCCCCAGAGTTGGCAGGGATCGACCCGGAAACCACCTCGCCCGCCCGATTCCGCTAGCAGACCCCCCTCGCCGGCTCCGCCGGCACTCCCCCCAACGCTCACTTCGTTCGCTGGAGGGAGAAGATCAGTTCTCCATGCCCTTTCGCTCCAGCCATGCTGCCAGCGGGCGTGGAGAGACGAGCGGTCCGGCTTCCCCAGTCGTAGACGACCGCGGTCCCGGCGAAGTGGTCATGCCAGGCCCTCCGCTCCCGGCCGAACAGGATCCCGAGCAGACCGAGGCCGAGGACGACGAAGGATATCGGGTACGTGACTGCCCGGACCAGGGACTGGCGGCTGTGAAGGGCCACGGACCCTTGGGAATCCACCACTCGGACGCCCATGAATGTCTTGCCGAGGGTCTTGCCGAATATGGCGATCGAGAGCCATAGATATAGGAGCGCCCACACCACGAACCCGACGATGTACCACAACCCTCGCGTCGGCTCGACCTCGACCGGGCTGACCAGCTCGATCAGGTAGCTGGCGCCCGCCACGATCACGGTAAACCCGGTGGTCACGATCAGGATGTCCAGCAGCAGGGCGATCGTCCGTGTCAGCGGGCCGGCGTAACGCCCGGTCCGAGCCCCGATGTCCTCGGTGCGGTCGTCGACCCAGTTGACCAAAGCTCCGGGCCCGGTGGGGAAGCTCTGGAGATCCCGGCGGAAAAGCCGGTTCAGCCCTTTGAACACGATCTCGTCGATTCCGACGATCGGCCTCCGGAACATGTCCAGCGCCGAGCCGGTGAGATGACTGGTGCTCTCGGCGACGATCTCGGGGATCCCGGCCCGATCGACCAACGCCTTTATGTCGACCCGCTCCATGAGGGCGTCGATATCCGCCCCTTTGAGCAACTCGTCGACGTCGATGCGAGCGATCAGGCGTTCGATGTCGACCCGGTCGAGCAGGGAGTTGATGTCGACCCGCTCGATCAAAGCGTTGACGTCGACATGGCCGAGGACCATGTCGGGGTCGACGACGTCGAGCACGCGCTCACTAGCTCCGCGTGCCGCACGCCTGAAGAACCCCCGTTTCTCCTTCTCCTGTGGGATCGGTTCGGCGCTCACCGGGGAAAAGCTAGCCGGTGACCGCCCCGGTCTCCGCCGACCCGACCAGACGGGCGTACTTGGCCAACGCTCCCGTCTCGTACCTCGCCGGGTGAGGCGACCATACGGCGGCACGGTCGGCGAGCACTTCGTCGGACACGAGCACGTCGAGTCGTCGCGCCGGCACATCAACCCGAACCCGGTCTCCCGCCTCGACCAGGGCCATCGGACCGCCTGCCTCCGACTCGGGGGCAACGTGACCTATGCAGAGACCGGTCGTGCCGCCGGAGAACCTTCCGTCGGTGACGAGGAGGACGTCCTTGCCCAGACCGGCGCCCTTGATCGCTGCAGTTATCTGGAGCATCTCCCGCATGCCCGGACCGCCTTTGGGGCCTTCGGTCCGGATCACGACCACATCTCCGGGCTGGATCTGATGATCGAACATCGCCTCGAGCGCGTCCTGTTCCCCGTCGAACACCCGTGCCGGTCCCTCGAAGACATCGAGATCGATCCCGGCGACCTTGACGACGGCACCGCCTGGGGCCAGGTTGCCGCGAAGGACCGCGATGCCGCCTTCGGTGGCGAGGGGCGCCGAAGGAGCCGCGATCACGTCCTGGCCGGTGTCGAATGAGGTCTCAGCGAGATTCTCGGCCATGGTTCGACCGGTCACGGTGAGGGCGTCCCCCTGGATCAGACCCTCGTCGAGCAACGCCTTCAGCACGATCGGGACCCCGCCGGCCCGGTCCAGATCGACCATGTGGTATTTGCCGAAAGGCTTGAGATCGCCGATATGCGGAGTTCGCCGGGAGATTCGGTCGAAGTCCTCGAGCTCCAAGGCGACACCCGCCTCGTGGGCGATGGCGAGCAGATGGAGGACGGCATTGGTCGACCCGCCTAGTGCCATGACCGTGGTGATCGCGTTCTCGAAGGCGGGAGGAGACATGATGTCACGAGGGCGGATCCCTTCTTCGAGGAGACTCATCACCGCTTCGCCGGACCGCTCTGCGTAGCCGTTGAGCCGAGGGTCGACGGCCGGCACCGTTGCCGACCCCGGAAGTGACATCCCGATGGCCTCGCCGACCGAGGCCATGGTGTTGGCGGTGAACATCCCGGCGCAAGAGCCGGCGCCTGGGCAGGCGGCCCGCTCGATCTCGAGCAGCTCCTCGATTGTGATCCGTCCCTCGGACTCGGCCCCGATCCCCTCGAACACATCGACGATGGAGATGTCCCTCCCCGCGTAACGGCCGGGAAGGCTCGAGCCCCCGTAGAGGAAGACGGCAGGTAGGTCGAGACGGGCGGCAGCCATCATCATCCCCGGGAGCGACTTGTCGCACCCGGCGATCGCGACCAGGGCATCGAACCTCTCGGCATGCATCACCAGCTCCACCGAGTCGGCGATCACCTCCCTGGACACCAGTGACGCCCGCATCCCCTCGTGACCCATCGATATCCCATCCGAGATGGCGATCGTCGAGAACACCAGGCCAACGCCTCCGGAGGAAGCGACCCCGGTCTTGGCGTGCCGCGACAGCTCGGGACCGGTGAGATTGCACGGAGTCACCTCGTTGCCGGCAGAGACGACGCCTACCTGTGGCCTGTTGAAGTCATCCTCGGTCAGCCCTACGGCGCGCAGCATCGCCCGGGCCCCCGCCTTGGCCGTCCCCTCGGTCACCTCCTGGGATCTGATCTTTTGTGCCATGGGTCAGGCATCCTATGACGCCGAGTTTTTCCCTACGGCGAAACCGACCACAATCCCGGCATGGCAACGATCTACTACGACGCGGACTGCGATCCCGATCTCATCAAGGCGAAGAAGGTCGCGGTCATCGGCTACGGCAGCCAGGGGCATGCCCACGCCTTGAACCTCAAGGAATCCGGGGTCGACGTCGTAGTCGGTCTTCGGGAGGGCTCATCGAGTTGGACGGCGGCCGAGGGCGAGGGTCTTCGGGTCCTCAGCCCGGAGGCCGCAACGGAGTGGGCGGACACGATCATGATGCTGGTGCCCGATCAGGTGATGGGCACCATCTACTCCGAATCGGTGGAGCCCAACCTCGACTCCGGCGACACCCTGCTGTTCGCTCATGGGTTCAACATCCATTTCGGCCAGATCGTGCCCCCCGAAGACGTGGATGTGGCCATGATCGCCCCCAAGGGACCGGGTCATCTCGTTCGTCGCACCTATGTCGACGGTTCGGGGGTGCCTTGTCTGATCGCCGTACATCAGGACGCCTCGGGTCACGCCCACGATCTCGGGCTCTCCTACGCCTCGGCCATCGGTGGGGGCAGGGCCGGGATCCTGGAGACCACCTTCAAAGAGGAGACCGAGACCGACCTGTTCGGTGAGCAGGTCATCCTCTGCGGCGGCGTATCGGAGCTGATCAAGGCATCGTTCGAGACCCTGGTCGATGCCGGATACCAGCCCGAATCGGCCTACTTCGAGACCCTCCACGAGCTGAAGCTGATCGTCGACCTCCTCTACGAAGGGGGTCTCTCCTGGATGCGCTACTCGGTGTCGGACACCGCCGAGTACGGCGATTACACCCGGGGCTCCCGGATCATCACCGACGAGACGAGAGCCGCGATGAAAGAGACTCTGGCCGAGATCCAGTCCGGCGCATTCGCCAATGAGTGGATAGCCCAGGCCAGGGAAGGCGCACCCTTCCTTCACGAGCAACGGGCCGCGAACCGGGCCCACCAGATCGAGGACGTCGGTCGCGAGCTGCGCAAGATGATGCCGTTCATGGAGCCGAAAACGGCTCCCTGAGCCCGGTCGACGATCAAGGCGCAGATGGCGGGGGCGGCGCCGGCGAGGCCGAAGGCGAAACCGGGGGCTGGGCGGCGGACGGGGTTGGAGGGACCGGGGCAGCGGGCTGAGTCGGCACCCCGAGCTGGGGCACGGACACCACCACCTGCTCTCCGGCGATTGGCTCCGTGGCCACTCTCACCCCGAATGGGAGCAGCGCGAGCCGCGCCAGCTTCAGGTTGGCGATGCCAAACGGGATGCCGATGATGGTGATGAAGAAGATCACGGCGAGCCCGACATGGAGCAGCGCCAGCCACCATCCGATCAGGAGGGCCCACACTGCGTTCCCGATCACCGACCAGGTCACCGACGCACCCGGCTCGTTCACCACCGTCCGCCCGAACGGCCAGAGGACGTAGTTGGCCAGCTTGAAGGCCTGGAGGCCGAGGGGGATGGTGACGATCAGGATCAATCCCAGGACCCCTCCAATGAAGTAGAGGATCGCCATCCAGATCCCACACAGGATGAGCCAGAGGATGTTCCCCAGGGTGGTCATAGCAGTCGAAACTTAACCCGTCTTGGCCAGCTCGGCGCTGATCCAATCGTCGATCTCGGCCCAAATGTCATAGAGCCAGTTCTCCTGTTGCTCGGGCGGGGGGATGTCCTCGGCCCGGACGTGCCAGATCTTCACCTCCACCTCGGTGTCCATCGGCATCGCCCTCCATATGTCGCCGGCGGTGATGAACGTCTCCAGACCAGCGTGGCCCACGAAGAACACGTCGGAATCAGGCGGAGCCGCCGACAAGGCAGTGGTGACCCCGAGCGATCGGGGCGGCAGCGTCTGTTTGAGCTCCTCCGCTCGTTCGGCGAGATCGGGACGGCCGATCTCCCGCAATTTCTGGATCGCCCGCGCCCGGCGGCGCTCGGTGTAGTTGGCCCCCTCCGGAAAGATCACGAAGGCGTCGTCGTGATCCATGGTTCGGGCCAGCTCCGAGATCGAGTCGATCAGTGCCTCTCCCCCTTTCCGTCCCACCGGGACGAAGGCGGTGGGTAGACGGTTGAGGATCACGTCGACCGCGGGGTCCCATTGCAGGAAGTCCTTGAGGACGATGCGGGGATCCCTCCGGTACCCGTTGACCAGGCCATCCATGAGGAGGAACGAATCTCCCGGACCGGCATGTCGGGAAAGCACCAGGATCGATCGCGTCCTGCCGCCGTCCGACGTGGTCTGCCGCCCACCTTCATGCACCACTCGCAGCTTGAAGGTCGCCTCGGCCGACCTGATCACGGTCCGCAACATGAGACCGAGCAACCGGTAGTGGGTCTCGACGAAGAATGGTGCTCGAATCTTCCAGCCAAAGCCCGAGAACACCCAGGAGAGGAACATCAGGACCAGGCTCACCGCCTCGACGATCAGATAGAGAAAGAGAAACCAGGCAATGCGCAGGATCCGCCAATTCCCCGGCACATAGCGGGAGACGAAGGCGGCGCCGAAGACCCACAAGGGCAGCGACACCGAGGCCAGGGCGACGAGGAGCACGATGGCGGGATCGATGAGGATCCGACGCAGCCAGCGCGGTGGCAGCGGCGGCGTCTTCATGTCCGCTCCTCCTCCAGGTAGGCGACCGAGGCGGCGTAGGCGCCTTCGATCAGCCCCATCGTCGAGCCCACGTTCCGCCACTTGAGCTGTCTCGAGTCATCGAAAGCGACCGGGTTCCCGGAGGGGAGGACATGGAGGACGATCCCCTCCGGCAAGTTCTCGACGGCTGTCGTGTACCGGTGGCGGCGAGCGATCTCGAACGAGATGAGGGCGGCCTCGTAGAGCCGCTCCGGAGGACGGAGCGGGGATTCGAGCCGACCGACCTGCAACACATAGATCTCGCCCGCCCCCAGTTCCACGGCCCTCGCCAGGGGCACCGAGTTGACCAGCCCCCCGTCGTAGAAATGCTCTCCGTCGATCTCCACCGGAGGGAAGAGGGCAGGCACGGCCGCGGAGGCGAGAAGCGCCTCGACCAGGGGGCCGCTGGTGAACCAGTGCTCCGCGGCGCGCTCGATCGAGGCGGCGACACACTGGAACGGAATGGTCAGGTCTTCGATTTGACGACCGGGCGAATGCGCCCGCTCGAGCAGAGATCGCAGCTCGGAGGTCTCGTGCAAGGCAGGGCGCAGCGTGGCCACGTTCTTGAGACGGTCCATCCGGCTCCCCTGCAGGATGTCACTCGCGGCGATGCGGGCCCACAGCTCGCTGAGCGCTCCCACGCCGGCGGAGCCCGGCCGGTCGGCGATGACCGATCCGTTGAAGGCGCCAATCGAAGTCCCCAGCACCAGATCCGGCTTGATCCCGGCCTCGTCCAGGGCACGAAGCATCCCCACTTCCACCGCCCCCCATCGGCCCCCACCGCCGAGCACGAACGCAGTAGTCATTGTCTAACTACCGGCCGGGTCGGAAACCTCGCCGAGCGGCGGAAGCTCCGGCCGACCGGCGTCTGTTTGGCCCGAAGTCTGATATTGGGACAGCCCGTCAGCCAGCGGAGATCGAGGGTTGCTTCGGGCCAAAGTCGGCCGGCAATCAGAATCGCCGGGGCTACCGCCGCGTCTGAGCTCTCCACCACTCACACCTCTTCCTCGATGTACCACTCGGTGAAGTCGGTACACCGCCCTTCCTCGTCGAAGCGGATCACAAAGAGGTTGCGGTAGCTCGCAGCAGGCTCTTCGTAGCGAGTGATGCCGGTGATCACGGCCATGTCTTCGGTCTCGACCAGGGGCAGCCACTCGAAGTCCCAGTTGTCCGGTTCGTCACCGACCTCCTGCCACCAGGCGATGATCTCATCGAGCCCATGCTGTTCCCCGTGTGCGGTCTGCGGGTCGTACACCGCGTCGGGGGCGAACAATGCGGCGATGTCGTGGTCGTCGTTGCTGCCCCAGGCCTCGATGTAGGCCTCCATCCAGTCGTCGAGACGTTCGCTCATCTCAGGTCCAGCCCGACCACCAACGGCTCCTCGGACACCACCTCGAAGCCGAACCGCGAGAACAGGTCCAGGGTGCCGTGGAACGCCTTCTTCTCATCGTCCGTAGCCCGGACCGGGTAGGCCTCGAGCCGGCGAAACCCGCGATCGGCGAAAGTCTTGATCACACCATCGAGGAGACGGGTGGCCACGCCATGACCCCGATACGGCGGGGCGATGACGAAACAGACGACGGAGACCATTCCCTCGTCGTCACCGGTGGCTAGACCGGGTAGGTCGGCCCGTGGGGTCGCATTGCACCATCCGACCACATTGCCCTCCGAGTAGGCGAGCATCCCACTGGTCTTGCCGTTCTCGATTCGGTCAAGCTGATCTTCTCGGTTCTGCTGCCAGGGCTCTTGGCCCCAGTTCTCGCTCTTCCTCCCGCCCCGGGGATAGAACATGCAATAGCAGGCCCCCCACCAGGGATTGTCGGGAAATGCGTCACGGTCGAAGAATCCGATCGCGTCTGTCGCGAGATCCGGGCCCAGCGGGACGATCTCGATCTCGCCGACGGCCGCCAGACGCTCGGTGGGCCCGGTGGAGCGATCCTCGGACTCGAGGTAGTTCCGGATCGTGGACAGAGTCTCTTCGTCCTCGGGGTGCGCGTCGTCGAAATGGGCCTTCACCGGCGCGGCAAGGGATGCAGTGTCTTCGGCCGCCAGGACGGCACCACAATCACATGTCATGGTCCGGCTCATGAGACGGTCAACGTACCTGTGGTAGCCAGCTGCCGATACCAGTCGAAGCTTCGCTTCGGCGTCCTCTGCAGCGTCTCTTGGTCGACCCAGACCAGCCCGAACCGCTGGGCGAAGCCCTCAACCCACTCGAGGTTGTCCATCAACGTCCAGACGAAGTAGCCCTGGACCGGGACTCCCCCGGTCCGGGCCTCGGCCACCGCCTGCACGTGAGACCTGAGGTAGTCGATGCGTCTGTCGTCATCGATGACCCCGTTCGCATCCGGGCCGTCGGAGTAACTGGCCCCGTTCTCGGTGACGACGATGGCGGGCGGGGCGTAGGTGTCGTGCAGGTGCCGGAGATAGCGGGTCAGGCCGCCAGGGTCGACCAGCCAGCCCATCTCGGTGTGATCCGGTCCGGGATCGATGCCGGGCTCGGGGCCCGTCTCGGCGGGTTCCTCGTCACCGGATGCGACGGTCACGGTGGTGTAGTAGTTGAGGCCGAGGAAGTCGATGGGGGTGGCGATGGTGGCGAAGTCGCCGGTGGCGATCAGGTCGGGAGCGATTCTCCCCTTGTCCCGATAGACCCTCATGATGTCCTCGGGATACCCGTGACCGAACACCGGATCGAAGAACCAACGATTGCGGGCGCCGTCGAAATACCTGGCCGCGGCATGGTCGTCCTCAGAGTCCGAAGCGGGCCGGGCGGGACGACAGTCGATGCCGATCCCGACCTTCGCCCCGGGCACGACCCCACGGATCTCACCAACGGCCTCGCCGTGAGACAGCAGGAGATGATGGCCGGCGGTCAATGCGGTTGACCAGTCCGAGATGCCGGGAGCGAAATACCCGTCACGGTGGCCGAGCATGGCGGAAACCCAGGGCTCGTTCTGGGTGACCCAGTGGGTCACGTGCTCACCGAGGGCGCCGGCGACCACGCATGTGTATCGGGCGAAGGCATCGACCGTGGCCCGCGATGCCCATCCCCCCTTCTCCTGAAGGGCCTGGGGAAGGTCCCAGTGGTACAGGGTCACGAACGGAGTGATCCCACGTGCCCGGAGCCCGGCGACGAGACGGCGATAGAAGTCCAGACCCGCTTGGTTCACTCTGCCATCACCGTCGGGGATGACCCGCGGCCAGGAGACAGAGAATCGGTAAGACGAAACTCCCAAGGCGGCGAGGAGATCCAGGTCCTCCTGCCAGCGGTGGAAGTGGTCGCAGGCGACATCACCGGGGTCGCGCAGGCGACCCTGATCGGAGAACCGGTCCCAGATGGAGTCACCCTTGCCCTGCTCCCGGCGGCCTCCCTCGATCTGGTAGGCCGCGGTGCCGACACCCCAGTGGAAGTCGTCGGGGAAGGGCGCCGGCGGGGCAGCCCCTTCGCTCATACGACCCGGAGAAGCCTGCTGATCAGACGCTGGCGCCTACCTTCTGCTCCGCGCCGACCCTGATCCCACTCTTCGGGTCGAAGAAATGGAGTTTGGCGCAATCGACGATCAGGTCGATCTCATCACCTCGGGATACGCGGGCATCCGGGCTGACTCTGGCGATGAAATTCGTGGTGTCACCGAGCGAGGATGCATCCTGGCCGGTGTCGGCCAGCAGTTCCTCGATGTCGGGTGTCACCACCGGGGGCCGATCGACCGTGAAGTGGACATAGGTCTCCGCGCCGAGCATCTCGGTCACCTCGACCTTCGCTGTCAGCGTCCGATCAGGGTCCGGGCCCTTGACCGAGGCCGCCTCGAGAGAATTGGGCCGCACCCCAACAACCAACTCCTCGCCCATCCGGTTCTCGAGTCCCGGGTGGGATTCGAGGGATCGCTTATCGACCTTCAACTCGGCGTTGGGCAACTTGACCCACACCGTGTCACCCCGATTCTCCAACCTTCCGTAGCTGAGGTTCATGGCCGGGCTACCGATGAATCCGGCGACGAAGAGATTGTTTGGGTGGTCGAAGAGGTCGGTGGGTCGGCCAACCTGCTGCAGGTTCCACGGCCTTGCGGATGACACGGGTCTGAGCACGGCGACACGATCACCGAGGGTCATCGCCTCGACCTGGTCGTGGGTGACATAGACGGTGGTCGTCTCCAGGCGGCTGTGGAGACGCTCCAGCTCGGCGCGCATCTGAACCCGCAACTTGGCGTCCAGGTTTGAAAGAGGCTCGTCCATGAGAAACGCGGCGGGCTCGCGCACGATGGCCCGACCCATCGCGACACGCTGTCTCTGCCCACCCGACAGTGCCTTTGGCTTGCGCTCCAGGTATTCCTTGATCTCGAGGATGTCGGCGGCCTCATGGACCCGGCGCTGGATCTCGTCCTTGGAGAACTTCCTCAGCTTGAGACCGAACGCCATGTTGTCGTAGACCGACATGTGCGGATAGAGCGCGTAGTTCTGGAACACCATGGCGATGTCCCGGTCCTTGGGAGCGACGTCGTTCACGACTTTGTCGCCGATCGACATCGTCCCCTCGGTGATGTCTTCCAACCCGGCGATCATCCTGAGGACAGTCGACTTGCCGCATCCCGATGGGCCGACCAGGACGAGGAACTCACCATCTTCGATCTCGAGATCGAGGTCGCCTACCGCCCTGGTGCCGTCCTCATAGATCTTGCCGAGGTCCGCCATTGTGATACGGGCCATCAATCCGCTCCTCTTTCGTGGGCCGCCGCCAGGAACCTAGCCGAAATTCTCCGCCCCGGGGAGTGTCAGACTGGCAATTCGGATAGATCGAAGCCCGGCATGCCCGATGCCACCCAATCCTCCAGTGCCTCCTCGTTGGGCACATCCTGTTCCCGGCGCTGCGCCAGGCGGAATCGATGGTGCAAGAGGTCGCAATACCCCTGCACCGGGTTGCCTTTCCGGAGCTCGGAGATGGCGGCGACCATCGGCTCGAACGACGTGGTCAGCCATTTGAACGTGCCCACGCTCTTTCCCGACGCGGAGACCGAGCCGTGCTTGGCCAGGTAGTAGTTCAGGTCGCTGAGAATCACTCGGGCCTGGTTCTCAGAAGCGTCGATGCCAGTTTGCTGACGCAAACGCTCCGAATGAAACGTGCGGCCACCTACCTCGATCTTCATCATGACCAGACTTCCCTCTTCGGTCGGCGTCAAGTCGACGTCGTTGACCGAAAACCCGAGTTGGTTGAGACGGCCGATCCGCTCTCGAATCCGGTAGCTCTCGTCCCTCGTGATCACCAACGCCTCGGTGAGCTCGGCCCACAGCGATCGATAGCGAGCCTCGACGTCCTCGCCGAGAGTGAAATCTGCCTGATCGATCTCCACCCCGGTCATAGCGGCGATGTCAGCCATCTCACCGGCGAGGTTGAGCTTCATGATCTCGAGATCCTCGGTTCTCTGCCCATCTGAGAGCCTGTCGTAGAGACGGGAGGTCTCGGCATCGATCATGATCGATTCGATCGCCTCGGCGTCGTATCGATAGAGCAGGTTCGAAAGCGAGCAATCCCCCCAGAAGCACCCGGAGAGGTGGAGCTCGACGAGGAGGCCGGCTACGGCATCCAGCATCTGGCCCCGTCTCGGGCCGAAGCCGGTACCACTGACCAGATGTCGATAAGGGAACGTGTGCTCGACATATCGGGTGATGACCGCGGCCGACGGCTCGTCATGGGGGTCGAGCCACACCCGCTCCACCAGACCGACCGCTTCGGCCGATCTGGTCGTTCGTTCCTCGAGAGCCCGGAACACCTGGTACTCACTATTGGCCAATCGCCTGGGCAACTCCTTGATGACGAACACGCCCTCGTCATAGGCGACGAAGACCACCGGATGACGATGGATCCCGGTCGGCATCTCTACCAGCCGCTCGTGGGCCCACGCCGTGATCGGCTGGTCCCAGGGCAGATCGAGGAAGTCCGGGTTGCCGGGACGGATCAGGAGATGAGGGGTGCCCATCGAGATTCATTCTTGCGCGGCGATGTCGACCCATAGACCGACATTGGCGCGCGAAAACGGTGGTTGCCGTTTGACACCCGCCATCCAGACTTTGTAAGTTTACTTAACTTTCTTTGGAGGAGGAAAGGTTTGGCTGTCGACAGCAATCAGGGTGACCGGCGTCATGCCAAGACGACCCGTCACGATTCACGTCGCAGCAACCTCAGCACCACCCTCGAACTGGTCTCCGACCAGGGCGCCACCAGCAGAGCCGAGATCGCACGGCGAACCGGTTTGTCCCGAGCCGCCGTCTCGAGCCTGGTCGGCGAGTTGATCGACAACGGTCTGCTCCGCGAGCTGGGCCAAGGGACCTCAGCGGGCGGAAAGCCACCCACCCTTCTCGCCCTCAATGAGAGGGGCCGTGACATCGTGGCGCTAGATCTAGGGCACCGTCCGTTCCGAGGAGCGTTGGTCGACTTGAGCGGGCGGATCCATGAACGGGTCGACGCAGATCCCGTAGACGCGGCTCCGGTCGGTGAGAAGGCACGCGAGATCGCAGTGGGCCTGATCGAGACATTGATCGCGAAGTCGACCGCCCCGGTACTCGGGATAGGAATCGGTGCACCCGGTGTGATCAACGCCGAAGGCACGATCCTCGAGGCCACCAACCTCGACTGGCATGGGCTAGATCTTGGGGCCGAGTTACGGCGTCAGTTCGACATCCCTGTCTCGATCGCCAACGACGCCGCAATGGCGGCCCTGTTCGAGTTCCGCCGCCGCCCCACCGACCGCAATCTCATCCTCGTCAAACTCGGCCGTGGTGTCGGAGCCGGGGTCGTCATCGACGGAGCCCTCCATCGCGGGGAGCATTCGGCCGCTGGCGAGATCGGCCACGTGAGAGTGAGAGACGATGGCGACCCATGCCGTTGTGGGAACTTCGGATGTCTCGAGACGATCGCCAGCGTGCCGGCCATCTTGCGTGGACTCGGCGCCGACCCAGAGCGGCATCCATGGGACGCACTTGCCCTCGCCGGCCTCGTTGGCGACGAGCCGGTTCGCCGGGCGCTCTCCGAGGCAGGTCGTCACATCGGCATGGTCCTGGCCAGCGTCGTCGCGACCCTCGACATCGGCCATGTCGTGCTGGCGCCGGAACTACTGAACGCCGGCGACATCCTCATCGAGGAGATTCGCAATGAGATGCGAAGCCGCATCCTCCCCGCCACGGCGGACTTGATCGAGATCGAGGCCACCCAGGTCGGGGCGGACCTCGTCCTTGCCGGCGCCGCATCTGGGGTCCTGGTCGACCGACTCGGGGTGGTGTTGCGATGACGACGACCGTGGGAATCGACATCGGCGGCTCGTCTACGTCAGCCGTCGCCGTCGGTCCCGAAGGGGAAGTCTTCGGCCGTCGCCAGATCAAGACGGGTGTCGAGAGCGGCCGGCAGATGGTCTCCTCGGCCGTCGCCGCGTTCGCCGCGCTCGAGGTCGACGATTGCGCCGCGATTGGGGTGGGAGTTCCAGGTCAAGTTGACCCGCGGACAGGTCAGGTGGCCATGGCCGTGAACCTCGGCGTGGGCGCCGAGTCGTACAACCTGGCAGATGAGATCGAGGCGGCGCTCGGCCTTCCGGTAACCATCGAGAACGACGTTCACGCCGCTGCGGTCGGGGCATACGAGAGTCTTCGCCTCGAGGGGAAGAGCCCTGAGAGCCTCGCTCTCGTCAGCATCGGAACCGGAATCGGTGCCGGAGTCGTAGTGAAGGGTGCATTGCTACGCGGAGCACGGGGAATGGCCGGTGAGATCGGGCATGTCGTCGTCGACGGCTCGGGTGTCGTCTGTCGATGTGGCCAGCGAGGTTGTCTCGAGGCCGTTGCGGCCGGCCCCGCCATTTCGAGGGCGTGGCCGAAAGGCGTGAATGGGACCGCCGCCACCGCCCTGTTCGGGGCGGCCTCCCAAGGCGATCCCGCCGCCGCGAAGGTGGCCGGTCGGATTGCAGGCCATCTCACGACCGCCCTCATTTGGCTGGCGGCAACCTATGACACCGAGGTGATCGTTCTGGCCGGAGGGGTATCCGGCGCGGGCGACCCCTTCCTCGAAGCAGTGCGCGATCAGGTCGGCCAGCGAGGAGTGGCGTCCGAGCTCGCCGCCCGGAGGCTACGGCCCGACCAGGTCGTGCTGGCCAGGGTCGAAGACCCCCCCGGGCCGCGCGGCGCAGCCGTCTTGGCTGCCAATTATCTTCTTCAAACGCGGGAGTCACCCGCAAAGAGCAAGCAGAAACAATGAGCAACCAACAAGGAGGAACGGTATGAAGAAATACCGGAACTGGCTGTTGCTGGCAGTGGTGATGGCGATCGTGATCGCCGCCTGTGGAGGCGGCGACGATGATGGTGCCACCACGACTGCCGGCGAGACAGCCACCACCGCAGCAGGTGCCACTACGACGGCCGCCGAAGGCGGGGCCAGCACGACTGCCGGCGAACCGGCGGAGTCGACTGGCTACGACACACTGGACGAAGCGATGACCGGTGCGTTCGAGGGAACGACGGTCGAGATCGTGGCCCAGTGGGTCGAAGGCGAAGAGGAGAACTTCAACGCCTCCCTAGACCCCTTCCGTGAGGCCACCGGGATCGACGTCCAGTACGAAGGTCTCCCCGACTACGAGTTGGCCCTCCAGACCAGGGTCGACGGCGGCGACGCTCCCGATCTCGCTCAGATCGCACAGCCAGGCAAGATGGCTTCATACCAGGCGGACGGCCAACTGGTGGACCTCAGCGGCTGGTTCAACGTCGACAAGCTCAGAGAGGAGCAGGTGCCAGGTTTCGTCGAGCTCACCGAGGTCGACGGTGGTGTGTATGGCGTCTACTACAAGACCGACGTCAAGTCGATCGTGTGGTACCCGGTAGCAGCCTTCGAAGAGGCGGGCTATGCGATTCCCACCACCTGGGACGAGATGACCGCTCTCAGCGATCAGATCATCGCCGATGGCAATGGCAACCCATGGTGCGTCGGGATCGAGTCCGAGGCCGCTGACGGGTGGGTCGCCACCGACTGGCTCGAGGACATCGTCCTCCGGACCGCCGGTGTCGACTTCTACAACCAGTGGTGGAAGCACGAAGTGCCGTTCAACTCTCCCAGAGGTGTTGGCCGCCGCCGAGCAGATGTCGGCAATCTGGTTCGCCCCTGATTACGTCTACGGAGGGAACGTGGCGATCAACGCCACCAACATCCGTGACGTCGCCAACCCGATGTTCGATCCTGCCGGACCACAGTGCTGGTTCCAGAAGCAGGCGTCCTGGATCCCCGAGTTCTGGCCGGGGAACCGTGACGTCGCCGACCGTGAGGCCTGGGCGAACCCGCCCGGGGAGGCGAGCTCGTTCTTCTACCTGCCGGGCATCGACCCCGCAGTGGGCAACCCGGTCCTGGGAGCAGGCGACATGTTCGTCATGTTCACCGATGGTGACCGGCCCGAGGTGAGAGCGCTGCTCGAGTACCTGGCCACACCGCAAGGTGCGCAAGCCTGGATCGAGGTAGGTGGCTTCATCAGCCCCAACGCAACGGTTCCGGAAGATTGGTACACCACGTACCCCAACACCGAGTTGGTGCCGATCCTGAACAACGCCGACGCCTTTGGCTTCGACGCCAGTGACCTGATGCCGGCGGAGGTCGGTGCCGGTTCGTTCTGGACCGGGATGGTCGATTGGGTGGCCGCCAACGGTGAGGGCACCGAGGAGATATTCCAATCAATCGAGGATGGCTGGCCCACAGGCTGAGTCATCGATGAGTCGAGGCCCCCGGCGGCGACGCCGGGGGCCTCGCTTTGTTAGGTTCGGTGCCCAGCGTTTGAGGAGTTCGATTGCCCGAGGCTGTTGAAGCCAAGTTGGAGGCGAACCGCCGTCCACCGATGTCGATCGTTCGTGATCTCACGGTCGCTGTCGGCGTCATCATCCTCATCTGGCTCGGGTTGAGGGTCCTCCGCTCCGAGACCGCGCTCGACGCTCTCGGGCCCTTCGGCGGCAAGCTGGTCCAGGCCCTGATCGGCATCGTGCTCGGAGTGGTTGGCATCTGGGCGCTGTTCGTAGTCGCCAACTCTCTGGTCGAGCTGCTTCCCGCCCGCGCCACGACGATCATCCGCCCCTACGTCTTCGTCGGACCGGCAATCGTGGTGCTCTCCATCTTCCTGTTGGCGCCTGCGGTGGGGACGATCATCCAGAGCTTCACCGAGGTCCCTGAAGGCGAAGGGCCGCTCTACAACTATGTCGAGGCGTTCACCGATCCGGCCCTCCAGATCGCCTTACGCAACAACGCGATCTGGCTGATCCTGGCCCCGGCCGGAGCGCTCCTCATCGGTCTCGTCTTCGCCGGTCTTGTCGACCGGGTCAAGCGCGAGTCGCTCGCCAAGTCTTTCATTTTCATCCCGCTCTGCATCTCGGGAGCCGGGGTAGCCGTCATCTGGAAATTCATCTACGAGTGGCGCCCCGAGGGAACGCCACAGATCGGGATTCTCAACGCCATCGTTGTCGCCTTCGGGGGGGAGCCAATCCCCTGGCTCCAGGAGATCCCCACCAACACCCTGGCTCTCATCGTCGCCTTCGTGTGGATCCAGACCGGTTTCGCCATGGTCATTCTCTCCGCCGCGATCAAAGGTGTTCCGGTGGAGCTGATGGAAGCGGCGCGAATCGACGGGGCCGGTGAGTTCCAAACCTTCCTCCGTATCGTGCTGCCATCGATACGCGGCTCCGTCATCACGGTTTTCACCGTCACCGCCATTGCCGTGCTCAAGGTCTTCGACATCGTCTACGTGACCACCAACGGGAACTTCGAGACCGACGTGATCGCCAATCGAATGTTCAACGAGATGTTCCGATTCCGGAATTTCGGCTTCGCCACCGCACTCGCCGTGATCCTCTTGGTGGCCGTGGTCCCGATCATGGTGGTCAACGTGCGAAATCTCCGTAGACAAGGGATCGGGGCATGACCGCAGAGACCGTCGAAGGGTTCCCTCCCAAGACCGGCGACGCCGTCGCAACGGCAACGACGACCGCGCCACAGCGCGGGCAGTCGAGCGGTTGGCTGGCGAAGATCCTGGTACTGATCATCGGGATCGCATGGACTGTCCCCACCGCTGGTGTCTTCATCAGCTCATTCCGGCCCGAGACCGAGGTGGCCACCAGTGGCTGGTGGACGATTTTCACCCACCCCTTCGACTTCACCCAGTACACCCTGGCCAACTACCAGAGGGTGCTCACCTCCGAGGACATGTTCGAGGCGTTCGTCAACAGCCTCATCGTCACCATCCCCGCCACGGTCATCCCGATCACCCTGGCCGCATTCGCCGCCTACGCCTTCGCCTGGACCAGGTTCCGCGGCCGCAGCTTCCTCTTCGCCGTCGTGGTCGGGCTCCTGGTCATCCCGCTCCAGATGTCGCTGGTGCCGCTGCTCAGGCTGTACGGCGACTATGACCTGACCGGGACCTTCGTCGGTGTCTGGCTGGCGCACGCCGGTTTCGGGCTTCCGCTAGCCATTTACCTCCTCTACAACTACATCTCCCAGCTGCCCAAGGACATCTTCGAATCGGCCTATATCGACGGAGCGACGCCCTTCACCACTTTCACGAAGCTGGTGATCCCGCTCTCCTACCCGGCGCTGGCGTCGTTCGCCATCTTCCAGTTCCTCTGGGTCTGGAACGACTTGCTGGTGTCGTTGGTCTTCCTCGGCACCAACCCTGATGTCGCGGTGGTCACAGTGAGTCTGGCCCAACTGGTGGGCAGCCGGGGGGCGGCGTGGCATCTGCTCACGGCAGGGGCCTTTATCTCCATGGTCATTCCCCTGATCGTGTTCATCACTCTGCAGCGATTCTTCGTCCGCGGGCTCCTCGCCGGCTCCGTCAAGGGCTAGCGCCCGACCACCAGCGGCATGAGCGTCGCCGACCCTCATCTGATGCTGGCCTTCGAGGGCACCGAGGTCCCCGACTGGCTGCGCCAACGCCTCGAGGAGTCACCACCTGCGGGAGTCAGCTTGTTCCGGGAGTGGAACATGACCTCGCCGGATCAGGTCGCCGAGCTGACCACCGACCTTCAAGAGGCGAGCTCGTCACCACTCCCGCTCCTCATCGCGGTCGACCAGGAGGGAGGACAGCTTCTGGGCCTCATTGGGTCGACGCCCTTCGCTGGGAACATGGCACTCGGAGCCGCCGGCGATCCCGACCTCGCCCAAGAGGTGGCTGCGGCGATGGGCGCTGAGCTCGCAGCCGTTGGCGTCAACGTGAACTACGCCCCGGTAGCCGACGTCGCCTCTCAGGCTCACAACCCTTCTCTTGGCATCCGGTCGTTTGGTGATGACCCGGAAATGGCCGCACGGCTCACCGGCGCCATGGTGTCGGGGTTCAAGAAGGCGGGGGTGTTGGCCACGCTGAAGCACTTCCCCGGGAGTGGAGAGGCAACCGTCGATCCCCATTACCGGTTGCCGTTGCTCGACCTCGACAAGGAGCGCCTCGACGCGGTCGAGCTGCCCCCATTTCGATCGGGAGTAGCGGCCGGAGCGTCCCTGCTGATGGTCGGCCACCACTTGGTCCCTGCGCTGACCGGCAGCCGGGAGATACCGATCTGCGGTTCGGAGGTCGGGATCAATGGATTCGTCCGGTCGGAGCTCGGATTCGAAGGGGTGGTGATCTCCGACGCCCTGGACATGGGCGCCCTCGACCAGGGGCCGGCCCAGGTCGTCGAGATCATCGCCATGATGCGAGGAGGGACTGATCTCCTCCTGTGCATGCCCGACGCAGACCTCCAGGAGCGCGTGCGGGTTGCGGTGGAGCGAGGCCACTCCCGGGGGCTCATCCCCGATGACATTCTCAAAGCCTCGATCGCCAGGGTGGAGAAACTGCGTGGCTCACTCGCCGCCACCGAGGAGATGCGGCCGGAAACGGTCGGCTCAGCCGATCATCTCGAACTGGCCGGCCGGCTCGCGAGCGCATCGGTCACCCTGGTCCGCAACGACGACGGCGTCATCCCGATCCGGCTCGGCGCCGGGCAACGCGTCTTCTCGCTGGAGCCAGAGCCGGTCAATGTGACTCCCGCCGACACCACGTCCCTGTATCCACCCCGATTGGCGGCAGCGCTGAGGACGAGACATCCCGATGTCACCGAAGTGGTCTACCCCCACCATCCGGGGCAAAACGACATCGAAGGCGCCATCAGCACCGCTCGGGACCAAGACGTTGTCGTGGTTGGAACGGTCGGGGCCACCCCGGGGCAGGTCAAGCTCGTGAGCGCATTGCTCGCCACCGGCAAACCTGTCGTCACAATCGCCCTCCGCACCCCATACGACCTGGCGGCGTATCCGGCCTCGACCACGCATGTCTGCACCTACAACGCGCACGCTCCGTCGCTCGAGGCTCTCGCATCGGCCATTTTCGGCGCAATCCCGTTCCAGGGGCATCTGCCCGCCGCCATTCCCGGACTGCACCCTCGCGGCCACGGGATCACGACATGATCGCTACCGCCGGCTCCATCGACCTTCAGGTCAATGGAGGATGGGGCCACGACTTCACCGCTGATCCCTCCAGCATCTGGGACGTCGGGGCGCGCCTTCCCGAGACCGGTGTCACGGCCTTTCTCCCCACCATCGTCTCCGCGCCATACGACGCGGCCGACGCCGCCATCGAGGTGCTGGAAGGCGGGCCCCCCGACGGCTATGCCGGTGCAGAGCCGCTCGGGCTCCACATCGAGGGACCGTGGATCTCACCGGATTGGAAGGGGGCACACAACCCCAACCATCTCCGAATCCCCGATCCCTCTGTTGCTCGGCTGTGGGCCGATTCCGGCGTGGTGCGGATGGTGACCATTGCCCCCGAGCTGGATCGGGCATTCGAAGCCGCCGCGACTCTGGAGGGGGCCGGAGTCGTGGTCTCGGCAGGTCACAGCGGGGCGGAATTCGAGACGGCGGCGAAAGCGCTCGACGGGCCTTGGAGGTCAGTGACGCATCTCTTCAATCAGATGAGCCCGTTTCATCATCGAGCGCCCGGCCTGGTCGGCGCCGCACTCCTCTCCGGCCGCCCCTGTGGGGTCATCGTCGACGGCATCCATGCCGACCCGGCCGCCGTCCGACTGGCATGGGACCAGCTCGGCCCCGACCGTTTCATGCTCGTCACCGATGCGATGCAGGCCACCGGGCTTGGCGAGGGCATCTACATCCTCGGCGATCGGGAGGTGTTCGTCGGGCCCGAGGGGCCCCGGATAGGTCGTTCCATCCTCGCCGGAAGCACCCTCACCATGGATCGGGCCTTGGTGAATCTCGTCGAGTGGACCGGCGCGACGATGGACCAGGCCGCGGCCTGCGCGTCCATGGTCCCCGCGCGTTTGCTCGGCATCGAGGAGGGCTGATGGGTCTGATCGACGAGATCCGTGAGCAGCCGGAGGTGATCAGCCGCACGACTCTCGCCAACGCCGAGCCGGCGAAACGGGTCGCCCGCCTGGCCGGCGAGTGCACCCATGCCGTGATTGCGGCTCGCGGGACTTCCGACAACGCCGGTCGCTATGCCCAGTACGTCTGGGGTACCCGCAACGGTATTTCGGTCGGTCTGACGACACCCTCGCTGTTCTCGGTCTACGACCGCCCGCCCCGCCTCGATGGGGCATTGGTCGTCGGCATCTCCCAGAGCGGGGAGTCACCGGATATTGTCGCGGTCCTCGAGGAGGGCAGATCCCAGGGTCGCCCCACCGTCGCCATAACCAACGAGCCCGGGTCTCCCCTCGCCGACGTCGCCGACGTGGTCATCGATGTCGATGCGGGAGAGGAGAGGGCGGTGGCGGCAACCAAGACCTATACCGCCCAGTTGACCGTCGTTGCCTTGATCTCGGAGGCGATCGCCGGGGACAGCGGCGGTTTGGAAAGCGTTCCGTCGTTCGTGAACGATGCGCTCGGCCAGGAAGGCCAGGCCGAGATCCTGGCGTCGGCCCACGCCGGGATGGAGCACTGTGCCGTGCTGGGCCGTGGCTTCAACCAGGCCACCGCCTTCGAGTGGGCGTTGAAGGTCCAAGAGCTGACCCACGTCGTAGCCCAGCCCTTCTCGACGGCCGACTTTCTCCACGGCCCCATAGCCGTGCTCGAGCCCGGCTATCCGGTCCTGGCGGTCGCCGCCCGCGGCCCGGCCATCGACGATGTGGTCGAGGTGCTCGACCGATGTCGTCGGGCCGGGGCCTCCCTGGTCGTCATCGGCAACGACTCGCGGCTGTCCGGGTTCGCCCCGTCGATGCTCGAGCTCGCTCCGGCGGTCGAAGAGTGGCTTTCTCCCATCCCGGCAGCCGTTCTCGGCCAGCTGTTCTCCTATCACCTGACGGTGGCAAAGGGCCTCGATCCCGAAGAGCCCCGTGGGCTCCACAAGGTGACCAGGACTACCTAGCGTTTCCCGACAGCCCTTTCCGCCAGGATCAGACCGCCTGCCAGCCCCGAGATCTCACCCAGCCCGGGCGCGACAACGAATCCCGACTCGTGCTCGGTCATCCCCGGGTAGCCGGCCAGGGCCTCGGCCAGCAGGAGATTGACCAGTTCGAGCAGACCCGGCAACCGGGAGACCCCGCCACCCACCGCCACCCGTTCCGGAGCGAGGATGTAGACCAGATCGCGCGCCAACTGAGCCAGATAGAAGGCCTCGAGCTCCACGGCTCTGGCGAGATCGGCTCCGGCGAGGCTCTCCCCCGGAATGCCGAAGCGACCGGCGATCGCTGGGCCGCTGGCCAGCCCCTCGAGACAGTCCCCATGGAGACGGCACACCCCCTGGTAGTCGTCATCCTGATGACGACGGACCACGACATGGCCCATCTCGGGATGACCGAGCCCGTGCACCGGCTCGCCGCCGATCAGGGCTCCGCCACCGATCCCGGTGCCCACCGTGACATAGACGAACGAATCGAGACCCCGGCCCTGCCCCCAGCGCGCCTCACCAAGGGCAGCTCCATTCACGTCGGTGTCGAGCCGGATGGGCACATCGATGGCCGCCCGGACCGGTCCGAGCAAATCGGTCCCCGACCAACCTGTCTTGGGCGTGACCCCGATTCGCCCGTTGGCCAGGTCCAGCGGGCCAAAAGAGGCGATTCCGACCGCGTCTGGAACCTCCCGCCCGAAGAACTCGACTACCCCCTCGATCGTCTCCTTCGGGTCGGTGGTGGGGATGGTGACTGCCCCAGCCAGATCATCCGGCAATGCCCCAAGCGCAACCAGAGTCTTGGTCCCCCCGATCTCCACCGCCCCATATCTGGCCATCCCTTCATTTTGGCGCGGTGAGATGACCCCATAGCGTCGGATTGCCGCGCCAGAACGGTTCAGGGGACCCCCGAAACCACCGATGTTCTTGACATGCGAAGAGCCAGGTTGTTTACTTGGAAACCGCACATGAAGCACTTGTCCGCCGCCGCCTACGTACTCCTTCTTATCGAGTAGCGCGCGCGAACAGACCTGCGTGCGCTCAACCCTCCCCCCGGAGGGTTTTTTGTTACCCGACACATGACAGAACCAAGGAAATTCACCGGATCGCACTCGCTCCTTCGTAGCCTCGAGCACGAAGGGGTCGAGATCGTTTTCGGCGTGCCCGGAGGTGCCATCCTCCCCGCCTACGACCCCCTCCTTGACAGTCCGATAAGGCATGTGCTGGCCCGGCACGAGCAGGGCGCCGGGCACATGGCCGAGGGCTTTGCCCAGGCCACAGGACTGGTGGGCGTGGTGATGGCTACCTCCGGGCCCGGAGCGACGAACCTGATAACCCCGCTGCAGAACGCGCTGATGGACTCGACCCCGATCGTGGCCATCACCGGGCAGGTTCCCACTTCGGCTATCGGGAGCGACGCCTTTCAGGAGGCGTACACCACCGGGCTGGCCATGCACTGCACCAAGCACTCGTACATGGCCACCGACGCCGACGACATCCCCAACCTGATCCACGAGGCATTTCATCTCGCCTCCACCGGCCGCCCCGGCCCGGTCCTGGTCGACATCCCCAAGGACGTGCTCAACCAGGAGACGACCTGGCGCGAGCCGCACTTGCACAACCTGCCCGGCTACAAGCCGACGGTGTCTGGTCACCCGATGCAGATCAGGGCAGCCATCGACTTGATCGAACAGGCAGAGCGCCCGGTGCTCTACGTCGGCGGTGGAGTGATCAAGGCGGGTGCCGCTCCCGAGCTGCGAGCCTTCGCCGAGGCTGCGAATGCTCCGGTGGTGACCACCCTCATGGCCCGGGGCGCCTTCCCCGACGACCATCCTCTCGCCCTCGGCATGCCGGGCATGCACGGCGTGTACACCGCCACCACCGCCATCCAGAAGTCCGATGTCCTGGTCAGTCTTGGCGCTCGCTTCGACGACAGAGTGACCGGTGCCCCCAGCGCTTTCGCCCCCGACGCCAAGATCATCCACGTCGATGTCGATCCCGCCGAGATCGGAAAGGTGCGCGCCGCCGACGTGCCCATCGTTGGCGATGCCCGATCTGTTCTCGTCGACTTGCTCACCGCCCTCCGTGCCCGACGCGGAGACGCCGATGCCCCTGCCCGCCAGCCCTGGTTCGATCAGATCCGAGCGTGGAAAGCGGATTACCCGCTCTCCTACGAACAGGATCCGGACGGCCCGATCAAGGTGCAGCACTTCATCGAGCGTTTGTACGCGATCACCGAGGGCGACGCAGTCATCGCCGCCGGTGTCGGCCAGCACCAGATGTGGGCTTCCCAGTTCTGGGGGTTCAAGGAGCCGAGGTCCTGGGTGAACTCCGGCGGTCTGGGGACGATGGGATTCGCCATCCCGGCCGCTGTGGGAGCCAAGGCGGCCCGCCCCGACGATCTGGTCATCGCCCTCGACGGGGATGGGTGCTTCCAGATGACCTGCCAGGAGCTGATCACCGCGACCACCGAGGAGATCCCGGTCAAGATCATCGTCTTCAACAACGGCGGCTACGGGATGGTCAAGCAGTGGCAGAACCTCTTCTACGGCGGCCGTCTCTCCGCAGTCGATCTCGGCTTCACCTATCCCGACTATCCGAAGCTGGCCGAGGCGATGGGTTGTGTCGGCCTTCGGGTCGACCATCCCTCCGAGATCGACACCGCCATCGAGAAGGTCCTGTCCGTCAACGACCGTCCTGTGGTGCTCGAGGTGGTGGTCGACGGCGAGGAGATGTGCTTCCCGATGGTCCCGGCCGGCGGATCCAACGACCGGGTCGTGATGCGGCGCGAGGACGTCTGATGCAACACACGCTCACAGTCCTGGTCGAAGACAAACCCGGGGTCCTGGCGCGCATCTCAGCGATGTTCTCCAATCGGGCATTCAACATCCACTCGCTTGCGGTCGGGCCGACCCATCAGGAAGGGCGGTCCCGGATCACGCTGGTCGTCGACGCCCCAGAGCTGGAGCAACTCAAGAAACAGCTGAACAAACTGGTCAATGTGATCAAGGTCCAGGAGATGGAGCCGGCCGAAGCACTGGAGCGGGAAGTGATGATCATCCGGATCAGCGCCCAACCCGCCACCCGTGGCGAGGTGCGCGACACCGCGTCGCTCTTCGACGCCAGGGTCATCGACATCAGCTCGTCAGCCATGACCTTCGAGGTGGCGGGGACACCTCAGCATCTGAGTACCTTCCTCGAGCACCTCGGTCCCTACGGCGTGATCGACCTGGTCAAGTCGGGCCGGATCGCCATGAAGCGGGAATCAGAGCTGACACCGGCCCCGGTGGTCGCAGGAGTCGGCAAATGACCCGCGCTCTCCTGACCCTTCTCGGCCTCGCTCTTATCTAGCCGGAACGCCTTCCAGGCAGACCGGCGCCCAGACGAGACACTGAGATTCAGGAGACGATATGGAAGACCGAGTAAGAATTTTCGACAGCACACTCAGAGACGGCGAACAGGCCCCGGGCATCGCCCTCGACCCCGACCAGAAGGTGGCGATCGCGATCCAGCTGGCCCGGCTGGGGGTGGACATCATCGAGGCTGGGTTCCCCATCTCCTCGCCCGGCGATTTCCGGGCCGTGTCCCGAATCGCCCAAGAGGTCCAGGGACCGACGATCGCCGCTTTGGCCCGGGCCCAGGCCCAGGACGTCGACAGGGCCTGGGAGGCGATCCGTGACGCTGCCGATCCCCGCATCCATGTCTTCCTCGCGACCTCCCCGATCCATATGGAGCACAAGCTGCGGATGAACGAGGAGGAGGTGATCACGACGGTCAAGGCGAATGTCGCCCGGGCGCGCGATCACACCGAGAATGTCGAGTACTCCCCCGAGGATGCCACGAGGTCGGACACGGATTTCGTAATCGCCGTCTGTCAGGCCGCCGTCGACGCAGGCGCCACCACGATCAACATCCCCGACACGGTGGGATATGCGACTCCCGCCGATTATGGAGCTTTGATCAGCCGGGTTGTCAAAGAGGTGAAGGGGAGCCGGGACGACATCATCGTGTCAGCCCACTGTCACAACGACCTGGGCCTGGCGGTCGCCAATTCGCTGGCGGCTGTCGCTGCCGGGGCCCGTCAGGTCGAGGGCGCGATCAACGGGATCGGCGAACGCGCCGGCAACACCTCGATCGAGGAAGTGGTGATGGCGTTGCGCGTACGCGCCGACGCCTATGGGGTCGGCGTCGGCGTCACCACGGAGGAGATCTACGAGACATCGCGGCTGGTCTCCGAGCAGACCGGCTACCCGGTCCAGTACAACAAGGCGGTCGTCGGTCGTAATGCCTTCGCCCATGAGTCGGGAATCCATCAGCACGGTGTGCTCAGGGAGCGAACCACATACGAGATAATGGACCCAATGGCAGTTGGAATGGGCAACTCTGTGATCGTGATCGGCAAGCACTCCGGCCGCGCCGCCTTCAAACACTCACTGGACGAGCTTGGCATCGAGGTGACAGACACCGTGTTCGAGACGGCGTTCACGCGGATGAAGGATGTGGCCGACAGCTCCGGCGAGGTATCCCCGGATCAGATCCGGGCGATCGTCGAGGAGGTGGTCTCCGGGATGGAGGTTCTGGACGGGGTCACGGCCTCGTTCGAATGAGCAGCTATTCAATAGCGAAGGTCCCCGGCGACGGGACAGGGCCCGAGGTGATCGCCGAGGCCGTGAAAGTCCTCGACGTGGCCGGCCGTGTCCACAACTTCGAGGTCGAATACAACGACCTGGATCTCGGCGGCGAGCGATATCTCCGGACCAGTGAGACGCTCACCGGTGCGGACTTACAAGCGCTGGGAACGGCTGACGGCATCCTCTTTGGCGCCGTGGGTCATCCCCGGGTCCCTCCCGGCGTCCTCGAGCAGGACATCTTGTTGCGGATGCGTCGCGAGCTCGACCAATTCATCAATCTTCGGCCGGTCAAACTGCATCCCGGAGTGAAAGGGCCGCTCCGCGACATCAAGCCGGAGGACGTCGATTTCGTTGTGGTGAGGGAGAACAGCGAAGGCCTCTACGCCGGTCAGGGTGAGTTCACCGCCAAGGGCTCACCTTTCGAAGTCGCGGTGCAACTGTCGGTGAACAGCAGGTTCGCGGTGGAACGCTGCATCCGTTATGCCTTCGACCTGGCCTCGGCCCGGCCGAGGCGCCATTTGACCCTATGTGGAAAGACGAATGTGCTCACCTATGCCTGGGACCTGTGGTGGCGGGTCTTCGAAGAGGTCGGTGCCGAGTATCCCCATGTCGAGACGGCCTACGCCCATGTCGATGCCGCCTGCCTCTGGATGGTCGAGGACCCGGGCCGGTTCGACGTCATCGTCACCGACAACATGTTCGGCGACATCATCACCGACCTCGCCGCCGCCATCCAGGGAGGGCTCGGGATCGCCTCGGGGGCGAACATCAATCCCAATGGTGTCTCCATGTTCGAGCCGATCGGGGGCACCGCTCCAGGGTTCGAAGGAAAGGGCCTGATCAACCCGCTGGCGGCCATCGGAGCCGTCGGCATGATGCTACGGGTCCTCGGTGAGGCCGAAGCCGCCGTCGCTGTCGAGACCGCGGTCGGTGAGGTGGCCGGATCCCTCCCCTCGCTTCGCGCCGGCGAGATGGGAATAAGCACCTCGGAGGTCGGCGATCGCGTCGCAGCCCTGGTGGCCGAGCCAGAGAAGGCCGGAGCGCGGGCATGACCGCGCCACGCACACTCTTCGAGAAGGTCTGGGACAGCCATGTCGTGATCGACTCCGACCCGACGCTGCTCTATGTCGACCTGCATCTGGTCCACGAGGTCACGTCGCCCCAGGCATTCGCCGGCCTCAACGCCGCGTCCCGAAAGGTGCGACGCCCCGATCTGACCATCGCCACCGTCGATCACGGTATCCCGACCACCGGGCGCTCGCTCGGGATACGGGACCCTCTCTCCAAGCGTCAGATCGATGCCCTCCTCCAGAACTGCGCAGAGCACGGCATCACCATGTTCGGCCTCGACGACCCTCGTCAAGGCATCGTGCACGTCGTTGGACCTGAGCAAGGGCTCACTCAGCCGGGATTGCTCGTCGTCTGCGGAGATAGCCACACCTCGACCCACGGCGCCTTCGGGGCCCTGGCTTTCGGGATCGGCACCACCGAGGTGGAGCACGTCCTGGCGACCCAGACCATCTGGCAGGCGCGGCCCAAGACCATGTCAGTCGAGGTAGAGGGCGCCCTTCCCTGGGGTGTCGCCGCCAAGGACCTGATCCTCGGGATCATCGCCCAGATCGGGGTGTCCGGCGGCACGCGTCACGTCATCGAGTATCGGGGACAGGCGATCCACGACCTGAGCATGGAGCAGCGAATGACGATCTGCAACATGTCGATCGAGGGTGGGGCCCGGGCCGGGATGATCGCACCCGACGAGACGACCGTCCGCTACATCGAGGGACGGCCCTTCGCTCCGAAGGGCGCCCAATGGGACGAAGCGGTGGCGGCCTGGGAAAGCCTGGTCACGGATCCGGATGCCGTCTTCGACAAGGTCGAGACGCTCGACGCGTCGCGTCTCGTTCCGCACGTGAGCTGGGGGGTCAATCCCGCCCAGACGGTCCCTGTCACCGGCCAGGTGCCCTCTCCTGACTCCTATGACGACCCGCAACAGCGGGACGCGGCAGCCCGCGCCCTCGAGTACATGGCGCTGAGGCCGGGAACGCCAATCCTCGACATCGCCATCGATCATGTCTTCCTCGGCTCCTGCACCAATGGGAGGATCGAAGACCTTCGGGCGGCGGCCAAGGTGGTGGAAGGGCGAAGGGTCGACTCCCGGGTGAGCGCCGTGGTCGTCCCGGGATCGATGCAGGTCAAAGCCCAGGCTGAAGCCGAGGGTCTCGATGACGTGTTCGAGGCGGCCGGCTTCTCCTGGCGCGACGCGGGCTGCTCGAGTTGTCTTGCCATGAACCCCGACGTGATTCCTTCCGGGGAGAGATGCGCCTCGACCTCGAACCGGAACTACGAGGGGCGCCAGGGCCGGGGGGCGAGGACCCACCTGGTCAGTCCTGCAATGGCCGCAGCCGCAGCGGTAGCGGGCCACTTCGTGGACGTGAGGGAGTGGGAAGAGTCATGAAGCCCGTCACCAAAATCCACGGGACGATGCTCCCCCTCGACCGAGCCGACGTCGACACGGACCAGATCATCCCCCAGCAGTTCCTCAAGCGGATCGAGCGCGATGGCTACGGCGAGTTCCTTTTCTACAACTGGGCCCACACCGACGACGGGACCCCTAGCTCGGACTTCATCATCAACGATCCCACTCGGCGTGGTGCCAAGGTGCTGGTGGCGGGTCCCAACTTCGGATGCGGCTCCTCGCGTGAGCATGCCCCATGGGCCATTCAGCAGTGGGGGTTCGACGCGGTCATCACCCCGTCGGCCGCCGACATCTTCCGCAACAACTCCAGCTACGTCGGTTTGCTCGTGGTCGAACTACCCCAACAGGCGGTCGCCCGTCTCATGGAGATGGCCTCCGACCCCTCGGCAGAGGTGACCATCGACCTGGAGAGCCAGACAGTCAGTGCCAAAGGCCTCGAAGAGCACTTCTCCTTCGACCCAACAGCCAAAGACCGACTGCTCAGGGGTCTCGACGGGATAGGGGTCACCATGACCCACGACGACGTCATCGGTGCCCATGAGGACGCTCGACCGTCATGGCTGCCCACGACGGTCGAGGCCGCCTCGTAGGTACCAGGCGAGATCAGCCTCCGAAGCCCAATGCCACCATCAGATCGTGGAACTGGTCCAACCGGAGTGACTGGGGGCCGTCGCTGAGCGCGTTCTCCGGATCGGGGTGGATCTCGACCATGAGCCCGTGCGCACCGATGGCCTGAGCGGCCAACGCCAAGGGGGCAACCAGGTCACGGTCCCCGGCCGCATGGGAAGGGTCGACGATGACGGGGAGATGGGTCCGTTGCCGGAGTACCGGCACCGCACTCAAGTCGAGTGTGTTGCGGGTCGACGTCTCAAACGTCCTGATCCCCCGTTCGCACAGGAACACCTGCTGATTCCCTTCCGAGAGGATGTACTCGGCCGCCTGCAACAGCTCGTCGAGCGATGAGCTCATGCCCCGCTTCAACATCACCGGACGATGTGCCCGTCCAGCTGCGGACAGCAACGAGAAGTTCTGCATATTGCGGGTGCCGATCTGAAGGATGTCGGCCTTGCGAGCCACCCCCTCCACGTCCTCTGGCGCCACTACTTCGGTGACCACGGGCAGCCCGTATGCCTTGCCTGCCTCGACCAACATCTCGAGACCCTCATAACCAAGGCCCTGGAACGAGTACGGGGAAGTCCTCGGCTTGAAACAGCCGCCTCGCAGGATCGATCCGCCGCTCTCCTTGACCGCCTTGGCGGTTGTCATCACCTGGTCCCACGATTCCACCGCGCATGGCCCGGCGATCATCACCAGGTCGTCTCCACCGATCTTGACGCCGGCGACCTCGACGATCGTGTTCTGCTCTTTGTGCCCGCGGCTCCCCAGTTTGTAGCCCTTGGGGCTGGACGAGCTCGGCGCAAGGTCCGTCAGGGTGGAGCGGCCCTGTGCCACGACCTTCTTTGGCTTGCGCTCGATCGGCTTGGGGCGAAGATCACGGCTGGGGTAGCTCCCCAGGACGCGGAGGAAGCGGACCTGACGCATCAAGGTCTCGAGGACCCCCTGCACCACCGGATCGGAGAGACTGCCGTCGAAGTCGAGATAGAACAGCTCTTCTCTCGGGTTGTTGGGGATGGGCCGAGACTCGAGCATCACGAGGTTGATGTCGGCGTCGTGGAACACGGCAAGGGCATCCATCAGGGCACCAGGGTGGTTGCCGACGGCCATGACGATTGAGGTCTTGGTCGAGACCCCGTCGGGGACCTCAGCCGGCTCAGAGGCCACGACGATGAATCGGGTGAAGTTCTCATCGCGATTGGCGATGCCCGTCTTGAGCACGTCGAGGTCGAAGAGGCGGGCTGCCTCCTCGGAGGCGATGGCGGCGACTGTCGGGTCGCCCAGGTCCCGGATCTTCTGCCCGGAGAGCGCGGTATCGGAGAAATAGACGACCTCACAGTGATCGAGTTGTGCGAGGAACTCGGAGCACTGGGCCACCGCTTGGGGATGGCAGTAGATACGCCGCAGCTCCGAGATCGAGGCCCCTTCCACGCCCAAGAGGCAGTGCCGGATGCGGAAGCGGACGTCACCGACGAAATGAAGACGACTCTCCAACAGCAGGTCGTAGACCTCGGAGATGGCGCCCGAGGTGGTGTTCTCGATGGGGAGCACCGCTACATCCGCCTCCTCGCGCTGAACCGCGGCGATCGCAGCGGCGAAGCTCGGTGCCCGGAGGTAGTTGACCGACATCCCCTTGTGGTCGAAGTACTGCTGGGAGGCGAGCTGGCTGTATGAGCCCTCGATGCCCTGAATGGCGACGGTCATCGCTCGCAAGGGCTTCTCCGCCCGTCCCAGGAACTCCTGCTGGATCCGCACCGAATCGTTGACGATCTCTCGCCAGACGCGATTCACCAGACCGGAGTCGAGGTCGTGCTCCATCCCCGCAGCGATCCGGTCGGAGATCAGACCTTCCTCCCGCGACTGGTCACGGGAGGGGCGATCGTGGATCCCCTTCTCCTTGGCGATGCGCAGACTGTGCGCTTTGCGCTCGGCGAGCAGCTTGAGGATGTCGGCGTCGATCCGGTCGATGTCGTCCCGGATCTGAGCTATGTCGTCGGTGTTCGGATCTGACTTTTCATTCATGGGGGTCGCCTCGGCGCGTCTGACTGGTGGATGGGTAGGGAGTAACGCGGGGGTGGGGTGAATCGGCGCTAGGCGCCGAAATAGACGAACCCGAAGAAGCGCTGCGAGATAGCGCCTGTGAGGCGGGATGGGCTCGTCGTCATGTGAGCCGGATTATCCGCTCCACCGCGTCGAGATGTCAAGAGCTAAGTTCGATCGATGCGGGACTTGAGCAGGGCAATCGGCATCATCCTCGGGATCGTCGGTGTCATCTGGATCCTTCAGGGCCTCGACTTCAAAATCGCACCACAGAGTTTCATGACCGGCGATCGGACATGGGTGGCGCTGGGTGCGGTCGCCGTGCTCGTCGGCGGAGCCATGCTCTGGAAAGGGAAATCGAGGAAGTAGAGGTCCTGGGCGACGGTTGGGTCAGGCCACTCCGGTATTGGACATGACGACGCCCACGCCCACCACCAGCGCGGCTACGCCTGCCGCTGCAAGAACCGTGAGCCAGAACACCGGCCGGCCATCACGCCTTCTCTTCATGATCCAATCGGTCAGCGCCCAAGACAGATGTGCTCCGAAAATCGAAGACAGCGCTCCCAGCGCCAGGTGCATCGCAGTCATCAGTCGAAATCCTCTGGTCGATTGGCCGTCCCCATACAGGACGGCTTCTGCCGACGACGGGAAGCAAAACAAGAAGCACCCCACCGCTACAGAAGCATCGTCGCGGGCAGCTCACGGGTTGAGCAATGGGAATGGCGGTTTCGCGATTAGGGCCGGAGGACCTAGCCCGCCGGGTCAGAAGCAGACCGCTGCAACCGCGTTATAGGGATTGACCGCTCCCGACCCGCGGCCCCCGGGGTGGATCTCGAAATGGAGATGCGGCGCTCCACCGGAGGCGTTCCCGGAGTTGCCGTTGTAGGCGATCAGGTCACCCTGGCCCACCTGGGCACCATCCCCGACCGCATATCCACTGAGGTGCGCGTAATAGAACGAGCCTGCCCCGGTCGACAGCCAGATCGTCTGACCGCCCAAACCACTTTGCCTGATGCTGACAGTGCCGCTCGCCACGGCGTAGATCGGCTCATCGAATGGGGCGAACATGTCGGTGCCCTTGTGAGCCCTGCCGCCGGAGCGCCCGGCACCCCACGAGTTGCTGAAATGGGTGCGGCCACGGGCAAAGGGGCAGATGATCCCGCCGATGATCGGTCCAGTGGAGCCTCCGCCCGAGGAGCCGCCGCCGCTTGGGGCATTGGCTTCGGCCGCTCTCTGCCGTGCCTCGGCCTGACGCCGTGCTTCCGCTTCGGCCCGGAGACGCGCCTGCTCGGCCTCGTATTGGGCCTGCAGCTCCTTGCACCGGCTGCTCAACTGGTCGTAGGCCCCGAGCGCACTCGTCATGGCCGCTTCTTGTTGGGCGGTCTGCTCCTGTTGCACATCTCGGGCTGCCGTCAGCTGATCGACCGCAGCTGCGAGGTCGATGCCGAGCCGGTCCAACTCGGAGGCGACCGCGGCCAGGTCGTTAACCGATTGCAGGTTCTCATCGGCGGACGCTCTGAGGAACTCGTAGGCAGTCAAGGCCTCGGCGGGTGAGGACAGACTGACCATCCCCATCGACGGGCCGGATGCGGCCGACATGTACAGCTCGACCGCCTGATTCTCGACCTGCGAGGACAGCGCTGCCTTCTCGTCTTGGCGCGCCTGGTAGTCGTCCCGAATCCGTTGTTCCCGGTACTCGGCGTTGGACAGCTCGGCATTGGCTTCTTCCAGGGCCACTGCCGCTTCCTCGAAGTCGCCCCGAGCACTTCGGTAAACGTCGTAGGCCTCTTGCGAGTCAGCACAGGCCTCGTCGACGTCCGCCCTACTGATGCCGAGGGCCGTGCCAGGGACGATGGTGGCGGTGAGTACCGCAGTAAGTGTGAGGAGAACCGCGAGGCGTCTCGGCGTCGAATGGTCGTGGTTCAGCATCTGTCTTGGGTTGGTCCCAAATCCCGCTCTTGTCGATGACTCCGCATGAGTAGGGCCCCGCCGGCACGAACCTGATTTCAGGATGTTGACCGCGCGGAGACGAGCACGCAGTTAAACAGATGCGGGCCGCTACCCATGGTTGGTCCGAGAATTAGAGAAGCCCCAACAAGTCAGAACCGAAGTTCGACCCGTCGGGGCTTCCGAGAGGAACCATACCCGATCAATCCCCAAACCACGCAAGGTCGCGAAAATTATCCTTGGCCGGTGCCGCCTGTCGGCCTGATCCCCAGCCCGTCGAGACATCGGCTGGTGTGTAGGTTGCCGCCATGGCATTGGTAGAGGATCGCGTCGGCGTTACCGAGTCAGATCTCGAAGCCATCAACCAGGTGGCTCTGGACTATCTGGAGGGCTACGTCTCGGGTGACGCCGAGCGACATCTCGGGTCGTATCACCCTGAGGCAATCAAACGCCGTTACTCCATGGGCGCGGACGGGGTGGTCGGGATCATCACCCTGTCGCCACAGATCATGGCTGACGATGCCGCTCTCCAAACCCCCCAGGAGGTCGAAGCCGTGATCATCATCGATGCCGTCTTCAATGACATCGCTTCAGTGCGGGTCTACTCGCCCCGGTGGGTGGACTTCCTCCATGTAGTCAAAGCGCGCGGCTCGTGGAAGCTGCTTCACGCCACGTGGTTTACCCGCGATGACGTTGTGACCTGAAGGCCCGGCACCTCACCAATAGCCGGCCGGTGGCTCATAGCGGTCGTGGTCCTCGACAGCCCGCGGTCTCCTTCCGATACCGACTGCGACGGCGATGCCGAGGGCGAGGAGGATCCAAAACCAATCCAAGATCCATGCCCAAACCAGCTGGAGGAAGGAGGCCACTTCTTCTATCAAGAGGCTTCGAACTCTAGGCGAGCTGTTCAACCCGCCTTCGAAAATTGATTCCGACGGCAGATCGGGAACATCAGGCCTAGAGGTTCGGCGAGGTCCGTGAAGGGCTCTACTCTGCTCCGCGGGTAGGACTCGAACCTACAACCAATGGATTAACAGTCCACTGCTCTACCAATTGAGCTACCGCGGAATGGTGCCGACTGGCGGCGGTCAGGGTACCAGTTGGGGTCTGGCTATCCAGAGTCGCCGTGGTCAGGAGTTCTCCAGGAACCCCTCGAGCTTCTGAGACTTGTCGGGGTGGCGCAGCTTGGCCAGAGCCTTCGTCTCGAGCTGGCGGATCCGCTCCCGGGTCACCTTGAAATGGGAACCGACCTCCTCCAGGGTGCGCATGCGGCCATCGGCCAGACCGAACCGCATGATCAAGACCTCACGCTCCCGCTCGTTCAGGCCTTCGAGAGCCATCGCCAGCTGATCTTGCAGGGACGAGAAGGTGGCAACGTCAGGCGGGCGATCGGACTCGAGATCCTCAACCAGGTCGCCGAGAGTCCCATCCTCGTCTTCCCCTACCGGGGTCTCCAGCGACACGGTGTCCTGGGCGATCCGTTGCAGCTCGGCAACCCGTCCCGGCTCGATGTCGAGCTCGAAAGCAAGCTCGTCCAGACTCGGGGCCCGGCCCATCGCCTGGGTCATCTCCCGCTGGGCACGGGTCAGCTTGTTGACTGAGTCGAGCACATGGATCGGCATCCGAATGGTGCGTCCCTGGTCGGCGATCGCCCTCGATATGGCCTGACGGATCCACCACGTTGCGTATGTGGAGAACTTGAACCCACGTCGGTAGTCGAAGCGCTCCACGGCGCGCATCAGACCAACGTTGCCTTCCTGAACGAGATCGAGAAGAGCCATCCCCCGGCCGACGTAGCGTCGGGCAAGGGCAACCACCAGTCGCAGATTGGATTGAACAAGTTGCTTTTGGGCCGCGTCGCCCATGTCGATCTCATGTCCGAGGAACGCCCGGTCCTCGTCGACCAGGCCCTCCTCGTCGAGACGAGCCTGCGCCCGCCGCCCCGCCTCCATCTGCATGGCCAGCTCGACCTCCTGCTGGCTGGTGAGGAGCGGGTAGCGCCCGATCTCGTTCAAATAGAGACGGACAGGGTCGGAGACCGAGATCTGACCGACCTCGACGAACTCCTCGGTGACCCCCGGACCCTCCTCGGTGAGTTTGATCCCCTGGGAGCGGAGGGCGTCGGCCACCTCCTCGAATGCCTCGCCGGACGCCTCGGCGTCCTCCAGCTCCTGCTGGACCTCAGCCATCGTGAGGAAGCCACGATGCTTGCCCCGCTTCACCAGGGCGGCGACGACCTTGCTCAGTTCCTCGTTCACATCCGGGTGGAGGTTCGCTTCTCCTGCTGTAAAGCTATCAAGCGCCGCAGGTTGTCGGAATGAGCTTCGGTTCCGGGCTCCATTCCGGCCAGGGTTCGCTGCAAATCCTCGATCTCGACGTCGAGCCTGCGCTCCTTGACGCGGGACAGGATCTCCACACCCGACGGGAGTGGTCGGTCATCCATCGCCAGCGAACGGAGGAGCGTCTTCTCCTCCTCGCTGCCTGCCCGAGAGATGTCCAGCGGCTCGCCCGCCACAGCCGATCCGTAGGCGGGGGCGACCGCGGCGAAGGCAGACCGCAGCCGCTCATCGGTGAAATCTTCGACGGTCACGCCCTCGACCGATGACGGATCTGCGATCAGAACACGCATCAACTCGGACTCGACCCGATCGAGAGGCCGGTCCTCGGTGCTCGTAGTCCCCCGGCGATTGCCCCTGCCTCCCTCCACCGCTGCTTCGGCGGTCTCCAGATCCACCCCGACGAGCCGGGCCACAAACCGGCTGTATTCCCGGCGGGCGATCTGATCGTTGACCCGGCGCACCTGGGCCGCAGCGGCATGAAGCGCCCGGGCCCTGCCCTCAGGGCCGCTCAGGTCGTGGCGACTCACCTCGTGTTCGATCCTGCGCTCCAGGAGCGGCCTCGCCCCCTCGACGGCGGTGACCAACTCGGCGCCTCGATCCTCTTGCACCAGATCGGCCGGATCGAGCCCGTCCGGCATCACGGCCACTCGTAGATCGAGATCCAGCCGGAATGGCGACTCGAGCTCATCACCTCTCAACGCGGCCTTGGACCCCGCCTCATCGGAATCGAAGGCGAGCACCACTTTCTCACCAAACCGACGGAGGAGATCGAAGTGCCCGTCGCCCAGGGCGGTGCCACAGGTTGCGACCGCCGTCTTGATCCCCGCCTGATGCATCGCGATCACATCGGTGTAACCCTCAACGACCACAGCCGGGTGAGATTCGGAGATCTCCCGTCGAGCCCGGTCGAGCCCGAAGAGGATCTGCGCCTTGTGATAGACGACCGAGTCGGCGGAGTTCACATATTTGGCGTCGGGGTTGTTCACCGTCTTGCGATCGATCTCCTCGATCTTGCGGCCACCGAAGCCGACAGGGTCACCCCTGAGGTCGTGGATCGGGAACATGAGCCGGCCCCGGAACACATCGAAGAGGCCTTGCCGTCCCCGGCGGGACAACCCGGCGTCGAGCAAGACCCGATCGTCGACACCACCCGCTCTCAGCTCCCTGGTCAGCGTGTCCCAGTCGGTGGCGGCAAATCCCAGCCTCCACTCGTCGATGATGGCGAGGTCGTAACCCCGCTGGCGGAGATAGGCACGGGCCGGGCCTGCCTCTGGCGCTTTCTTGAGACGCTCGTGATAGACGTCAATAGCCCTCCTCAGCGCCTCCACCGCTCCACCGCGGCGCCCCCGCTGCCGGGCATCGGCCGCGTCCCTCACCAGGGTGATCCCGGCCCGCCGGGCTAGCAGCTCCAGAGCGTCGGCGAAGTCGACCCCTTGGGTCTCTTGGACGAAGCTGAACACGTCGCCCCCCTTCCCACACCCGAAGCAGTGGTAGAGCCCGCGCGCCCGGTCGACCGACATCGAAGGGGTCTTCTCCTCGTGGAACGGGCAGACAGCCATGAAGCTGCGTCCCGAGCGCTTGACCTTGGTGACCTCCGAGATCAGGTCGACGAGGTCGGTCGACTCCCGAACCCGATCGATGTCACCTCGCTCCGCCATGGGTTCCGATCATAAGTACGGCCGATCGATGCTTCACGATGTTGCAACGAATTCGAGCCGGATCACGACCTCGTCACCGACATCGGCTACTCCGGGAGCATTGGGGATGCCGATGCCGTAATCGGAGCGAAGGACAGTCGCCTCGGCGACTCCTTCCACAGTGTTCTCGTCGGTCATCGCCGCAGTCACGTCGAAGGTGACCGGATTCACCGTATCCCGGATTTCGAGGTCACCAGTGACGGAGAACTGAAGCGGTTCACCATTGGTCAGCTCGCCTTCGAGACCCTCGACCGAAGATGGAACGAAGGTGATGAACTCGAACTCGTCACTGGCCGAGTTGAGGATGACCGGCCCCCGGATGGCGCGGTCACGATTGCCCGAGCCCGTGTCGAAGGTCCTGGCATTGACCACGATCTCGGAGAACTCGACCGAGGCAATGTCTTCGGGGTCAAGCCGGAATTGCCCGGCAACCTCAGAAGTCGTGCCCAGCACTCGTTTCGGCTCACCCCGGAGCACCTCGTCGATCTCGAACGAGGCGACCGACACAGCCGGATCGATCACGAATGCAACGACGCCGTTTCCTTCTGTCGAGGCCACGCTTCCCGTGCCGGCGGTGGTGGTCGGCTCTTCGGCCGCGATGGTGGGAGTGGTCAGCTCGGTCGATGGCTCCCCCGAGCCACCGGCGAAATACAGATAGGCGGCGGCCGCGGCTCCCAGCACGACGACACCACCGAGCACCCAGAAAATGATCGAGCGTTTCATCGCCGGCCTGTCGTCAGGTGAGTTTCTCGGCGAGATGCTCGACCAGTCGGTCCATCGAGACACGGTCCTGTTTCATCGTGTCCCGGTCCCTGACGGTGACGGCTTTGTCCTCCAAGGTGTCAAAGTCGACGGTTACCGCGAACGGGGTCCCGATCTCGTCCTGGCGTCGGTAGCGACGACCGATCGACTGGGTGACGTCCACCTCGACCATCCAGCGTTTGCGGAGCTCGGCGGCGATTCGCTCGACCGGCTCGATCAGCTCTTCCTTCTTGGACAGCGGGAGGATGGCCACCTTGTAGGGGGCGAGCCGGTGATGCAGTCTGAGGACTGTCCTGGTCTCGTCCTTCACCGTTTCCTCGTGATATGCGTCGATCAGGAAGGCAAACGTGGTTCGAGTGGCGCCGGCTGCCGGCTCGATGGCGTAAGGGAAGAAGCGCTCGTCGTCCTCAGCGTCGAAATAGCGAAGGTCCTGCCCCGAGTGCTCGGAATGCTGCCTGAGATCGAAATCAGTCCGGTTGGCGATCCCCTCCAGCTCGTCCCAACCCCAGGGGAATCGGTATTCGACGTCGACGGTCGCCGCCGAATAGTGGCTCAGCTCATCCGCATCGTGGGGCCGGATCCTGAGGTTCTCCTCGGTCATACCCAGATCGAGGTACCACGCGAACCGCTGTTCCTGCCAATAGGAGAACCATTCGTCGGCCTCTTCGGGCCGGACGAAATACTCCATCTCCATCTGCTCGAACTCCCGGGTGCGGAACACGAACTGGCCCGGCGTGATCTCGTTGCGAAAGGACTTCCCGACCTGGGCGATCCCAAAAGGGAGTTTGAGGCGGTTGGTGCGCCTCACGTTCTCGAAGTTGGTGAATATCCCCTGGGCCGTCTCCGGCCGAAGGTAGATCATGTTCTCGTCGGAGTCGACCGGCCCCATATGGGTTCGGAACATGAGATGGAAGGGCTTGGGCTCGGTGAACGTCCCGGACTTGCCACAGGTCGGGCAAGTGTCGGGGTCTTCGAGCTTGTCGAGACGATGACGGGCATTGCAGTTGCGACACTCGACCAGCGGATCGGTGAACACCTCTTCGTGGCCCGAGGCCTGCCAGACCTTGCGGGCCTGGAGGATGGCGGAGTCGATCCCGACCACGTCGTCGCGGAGCTGGACGATCGACCGCCACCACTCGTCCTTGACGTTGCGCAACAACTCGGCGCCCAGTGGCCCGTAGTCGTAAGCCGAGCGGATCCCGCCATAGATCTCGGAGGATTGGAAGACGAATCCGCGCTTCTTGGCGAGATTGGAGATGGTTTCGAGCGTTGGTTCGGTCATGGGGAGCTGGGAACGGTGGCCCGATCCGGGCACTTAGTCAATCTGGGACCTGTCTTCCGCGCCCCCGAATCGCCGATCCCGCCCCTGGTAGTCGATCACGGCGTCGAGCAGAGCCCGGCGGTCGAAATCGGGCCAGAGGATCCCCGGGAAATAGAACTCGGCGTAGGCCGACTGCCAGAGAAGGAAGTTGGAGAGCCGGTGCTCACCGGAGGATCTGATTACGAGGTCGACATCGGGCATGTCCGGTATGTAGAGAGATCTGGACAGCATGGCCTCGTCGATGTCCTCCGCCCTGATCTGGCCGTCGGCCGCACTCGTGGCAAGCGACCTTGTGGCGTCCACGATCTCGCGGCGGCTCCCGTAGTTGAATGCAAAGACCAGATTGAGCCTGGTGTTGGCCGCAGTCATCTCCGAAGCCTCGGCCATGTGCTTGCGATTTCGATCCGGGATGCGGGGATCATCCATGTCTCCGGCGAACAGCATCCGCACCCCGTCGGCATGGAGGTCGTCCCGGCGGCGGGTGAGCAGGTCTTCGTTGAACCACATCAGGAATTCGACCTCGTCATCCGAGCGGGACCAGTTCTCGGTGGAAAAGGTATAGGCGGTGAGCCATTCGATCCCGATCTCGAGCGCTCCCTCGACTGTGTCGAACAGCGCGGCCTCTCCGGCGGCGTGGCCGGCGGTGCGGGGCAGGCCACGCGCATTCGCCCATCGCCCGTTCCCATCCAGGATCAGCCCGACATGCCGCGGGATCCGGTCTGGGTCGATCGAGGAGAGATCGAGACTCACTCCATCACCGCCAGCGAGGAGAGTTTGCGGTCGAGGTGATACTCGACGAATCGGCGCGCGATCCCCATCGCCTCCCCGGCAAGACCGACGTCGGTCTCCGGCATTTGCCCGAACTCGGCGTCAGCGAGCGCGGCCAGATAAACCGTGACCCCGTCCCGCAGGCGAACGGCGCCCTCGGTCCGGCATAAGTCGCAAACGGCTCCCCCACCCCCGAAGGAAAACCGATGAAGGTCGTCTACCCGGCCGCAGGAAGCGCAGACGAGCAGCGAAGGCGCCACCCCGACTACCTCCGCCAGCTTCAACAGATAGCTGGTGATCAGGTCGGCGCCGATCTGACCCGCCTCGAGTGCTCGCAACCCGCGATGGAGGAGGAGGAACAGTCGCATCGAGGACTCTTGCTCCTGGGCCACGGCGTCGGCCGCCTCGACCATGGTCCCCGCCGCAATCACCGCATCGAGGCTGGCCCGCAAGCGGGGGAAAGGCTCGATCACGGCCACCTGAGTGATGGTGTCGAGGTTGCGTCCCTCATAGAGGACCAGATCGACATGGGTGAACGGCTCGAGACGCCCTCCGAACCGGCTCTTGGTCTTGCGGATTCCCTTGGCCACGGTGCGGATCTTCCCGCTGTTGGGGCTGAGGAGCACCACCACCCGGTCCGCCTCCCCGAACGGGTAGCTGCGGAGGACGATCCCCTGATCGTGACGGATGGCCATGAGGCGATCAGGCTAGGAGCCTGACCGCCCGTCCTACGTCTTACGTCCTACGTTGTACGTTTCAGGTATGGCACTTGTATCAGACAGCGAGATCGAAGCCTTCGTCGAGGGTCACCCGGGTTGGGGCCACGAGGGCGATGCCGTCTCCCGCACCTATGAGTTCGCCGATTTCAACGAGTCGATGGGGTTCGTGACCAGGGTCGCCCTGTCGGCCGAGAAGGCGGACCACCATCCCGACATCGACATCCGTTGGAACAAAGTGACCCTCACCCTGTCCACCCATTCCGAAGGCGGGGTGACCCCCAAGGACCTGGACCTGGCCGACCTCTGCGACGGGCTTACCTAACCGTTCATCCGTTTTCGCGCGCCAATATCGGTCTGTAGGTCGACGTCGGCGCGCGAAAACGGTACCGATCAGTCGAAACCGAGCCGATCGAGGAGTTGCGGTTTGCGCTGCCAGTCGGGCTCGACTTTGACCTGGAGGCTGAGATTGACTCGATTGCCCAACAGCGCCTCGAGGTCGTGGCGGGCCTCGGTACCGGCGGCCTGAAGCAGCGAGCCCCCCTTTCCGATCACGATCCCCTTCTGGCTCTTTCGTTCCACGATCACGTCGGCGGCGATGTCGATGAGACCGTTGTCCCGTTGCTCGAGGTCCTCGACGAGCACCACCAACGAATGCGGTAGTTCCTCACGGAGCCGGTCGAGGAACTTCTCCCGGACGATCTCGCTGATGATCAAGCTCTCGGGCTGGTCCGTGGTCATGCCGGGTGGGTAGTAGACCGGCCCTTCGGGGAGACGCGCCACGACCTCCTCGATCAGCTCGCTGACCCCAGAGCCGTCGACAGCGGAGACGGGCACGTAGGAGGCGAAGTCCCACTCCCCCGCTTTGGTGAGCTGTTCCACGACGCGAGCACGTTTGGCGATGTCGAGCTTGCTCACGACGACGATCACCTCGGCATCGGCCTCGGCAAGACGTTCGGCGATCAGTCGATCCCCCGGCCCTACCGGCATGGTGGCATCGACCAGGAAGACCACGACGTCGGCCTCGGCCAGCGTCCCGTAGACGAGCGAGTTGAGCCGCGTGCCCAGCTCGTTGCGGGGCTTGTGCAGGCCAGGCGTATCGACCAGGACGATCTGATACTCCGGTTCGTCCCCCGGCGCAGTGACGACGCCTCTGATGGCATTCCGCGTCGTCTGGGGCCGGGATGAGGTGATGGTGACCTTCGATCCGACCAGCGTGTTGACCAGAGTCGACTTGCCCACATTTGGCCGCCCCACGACGGGCACGAAACCCGACCTCATTCGGCTTCCACGGCCTCCGACACCGATACCGACACACCGGCCACGCGGCGCCCCTGCATCCGGGTGACGGTCAAAGTCAGGGAGCCGTAACTGAACTGCTCACCTTCGTCCGGGACACGTTCGGCAAGACCCATAACCAGACCGGCGACAGTGTCCCAGTCCTCGTCCGGAAGGTCGACACCCGCAAGCGCGGCGAGTTCATCGACCGGTAGCCGCGGCGTCGACATCCCACCCGCCATCTGCACGGGCCGAGATGAACATCTCGTCTTCGTCGGTCTCGTCGGTTATCTCCCCAACGAGCTCCTCGAGAAGGTCCTCGATGGTGACCAGACCAGAGACCTCTCCGTACTCGTCGACCACGATCATCTGATGCCGGTGGGTGGCCTGCATCTCACCGAGCAACGCCGACGCCAATTTGGTCTCGGGCACGAACTCGACCGGTCTCATCACCTCGGCCACCGATGCAGGGCGGCGGCCCTCCCCGAGCAGTGGCAGGAGGTCCTTGACCATGACCATGCCGACGACGTCGCCGTTGCTGGTCACGGGGATCCTGGAAAAACCTTCGTCGGTGGTGACGGAGATCAGTTCCTCGACCGAAGCCGTGACCGGCACCGTGACCATGTCGGGCCGAGGAGTCATGACTTCGCGGACGACTGTGTCGCCGAATTCGAGCACCGAGTCGATCATCTCGCGCTCCTGCTCGGTCACGATCTCCGGCTCGGGCTCGGCATCGTCCTCTGCCTCCTCATCGGAGTCGGTCATCAGCTCGGTCGCCCATCCGCCGACCGCTACGGCCGACCTGAGCAGACCGGCCGAGCGATACACAATCGAGCGGGGGTTGCGGCGCCCGAGTTGCCGTGGAATCAGGTCGCCGAGGACGAACACCACCAGGAAGACGATGGCGGCATATCCGATCGCGGTCCCCAGGGATTCGCCTGCGGCGAACACGGCGGTCCCCGCAACCCCCGCCACGAGCAGCAGCGCCGATCCTGCCATCGCCACGGCGGGTGTGATGTCCTCGCGTTCCTCCAGCAGGGCGGCCACGGTCCCGGCACCTCGAACTCCATCGGCTGCGTCGTGGAGAGCATCGGCGCGGGGAACCTTGGAGATGGCTGCGCCAGAGGCCCGCAACCAGGCCGCGAGAGCCGTAGCCGCCACGGCCACGATGAAGGTGACCACAGTCACCGTCGCTTCACCCCCACCATTGACAGCAACTCCTCCTCGCGACGCTCCATCAACTCGGCATCGTCGTCTTCGATGTGGTCGTAACCGAGGAGATGGAGGATCCCGTGGGCGACCATCAAGCGCCATCTCGTCGTCAAAACCGACCCCGTTCTCCGCCGCCTGACGGCTCACGTACCCGGGAGCGACGATCACGTCTCCGATGAGCGAGGGGCGGGCCGGCAGGATCGGGATCGGGCACGACGCCTGGCATCAGCTCCTCGACCGGGAAGGCCAGCACGTCGGTGGGGCCGGCTCGGTCGAGAAAGCGCTCGTTGTAAGAGGCCATCTCGTCTTCGCTGACCAGGAGCACAGTCACTTCGGTCTCGTCGGGATACGCCTCTTCGGATAGGACGAGCTCGGCCAGATGGCGCAACTGGATCAGATCGACCGGCTCACCTTGTTCGTCGGCCAGGAAGACGCTCACTGGCCGGCGCCGGGTTTTCGACTGGGAGGGTCGTCCATCAGGTTCCGGGGAAGTTGGGATACGCGATCCGCTGATGGTAATGACCGACCAGGGAGTCGAGGAAGGCCGACCTGATCAGGGTCATCTCGGAGAGGGTCAGCGGAGACTCGGAGAGCTGTCCGTCGTTGAGCTTCTCGTCGATCACACGATCCACCACCTTCTCTATCGCCTCGGGGGTGGGCTCCTCCGTCTGGAAATTGGCCCGGCACGCCGCCTCCAATGAGTCGGACAACATGACGATCGCCGTCTCGGCGCTCGTCGGCTTGTGCCCGATGTGTCGGAAGTCATTGGGATTCACGTGGTCGCCGTTCTGCGCCCTGGCCTTCTCGTAGAAGAAGCGCATGATCCCGTCCCCGTGGTGGCTGACGATGCCGGTGGCGACGTCGGAGGGGATCTTGAACTGACGGGCGAGGAGTATCCCGTCGCTGACGTGCTTGCGGATGACTTCGGCGGATTCGAGCGGGGTGAGGAAGTCGTGCGGATTTGGGATCCCGAACTGGTTCTCGATGAACATGGTCGGGTTCTCGGTCTTGCCGAGGTCGTGGTAGTACGCCATGGCCCGGGCGAGCAGGGCATTTGCGCCGATGGCGCGCGCGGCGGCGTGCGCCAGGGTTCCCACCATGAGCGAGTGGTTGAAGGTGCCGAACGCCTTCTCCTGGAGCAATTGAAGAGCCTGGTGGTTGCGGTCGGTGAGATCGAGGAGGCTGAGGCTGGTGGTGATGTCGAAGGCCGACTCGAAGAACTGGAGAGCGGCCAGACCGATCAGTGAGGCGACGACCGAGACCCCGACGGCCCAGGCCATCGAGATCCCAACGAACTCCCAGGCCACATCGGTGGGTCCGACGTGGAAGAACCAGGCAGTGGCGCCGGCTGCCAGGGCAGCGGTCAACGAGGAGAACAGCACCGCAGTGCGGAAGGCGCCGCGGCTGCTCACCGAGCTCACGAACGGGATCGGAGCCATGGTGGCCAGGGCGGCGTACACCGCGACACCGGTGTCCTGAGTTCCCACAGCGGCGATGACTCCCACCGCTAGTGCCATGAGCACCGCGATGCGGGAGTCGAAGAGCACTGCGGTCATGAAGCCGAAGGCCACGGCCGGGAGGACATACCAACTCGACTGCGGCTGGAAGATGACAGTGGCCCGGACCGCTCCGGCGGAAAGCACGATGAGGATGCCCAACAGGGCCACCATCCTCGGTCTGGCCCAGAACTCGGGACGGAACCTGGACAGATACAACCCGAGCAACCCCACCAGGACCCCGAGCACCGCCAGCATCCCGCCGTCGGCTGTGGCCTGACTGGCGAAAGACGCCGTCGCATTGATCGCGTCGATGTGGAACTGACTGAGCGGGACGCCTCGGGCGACGATGGGCTGATCGGCGATGAACTCGACTTCTACATCCTCGACTGCTTCTGCCGCCTCGTTCTGCGCTTCGGTGGTGGCAGCCTCGTCGACCAGGTAGTTCGCTTGTAAGAAGCTCGCCACCACCTCCCCGGCCGCATCACTGGCCGCTTGATCCTGACCCGGCGGGTTGGCGTCGAGGTAGAAGACCGCCGGGGGGCTGGAGCGGAGACGCTGTTGGGCGGTCGTGAGCTGGTCGGGTTTGATGAGCAGACCGAACTCCTGGAAGAGACGATTGACCGCGGCCTGCCGGACGACGGGAAGGCGAGGATCCTCACCTAACGCAACCCGCATCACATCCTCGCTGGCCGTGGCGACGAGAGTGGCGACGGCATCACTGGCGACGATGTGCTCCGCGGTGACCTGGGCGATGACTTCATCGATGGCTCTCAGATTCACCACGAGCGGGATCGACGTCGCCTCGCATGCCACACCGGGTTGGCAGTCGACGTCCTGCACGTAGTTGCCGGCACCGACAACGAAGGCCTGCGGGATCGCGGCATCCTCAGGGTCGATGCTCACCCGGGTCATCCCGGGTAGGACCGATGCGGACCAAACGCCGTTGTCGTCGGTCATCACCTCTTGGGTCTGGCCGGCGGAGTCGACGATGCCCACGGTTACCCGGGCCACACCGCTGTCGGGGCGTGCCCCTTCTGCCTCGACATCGAACACCCCGTCGTTGTCGACGTCGATGAAGACCACCCCGGAAATCAGCACGGGCTCGGCTAGTTGCGTCGTGGCGGTCGAGTCGGCGGCGACAGTGGTGGTCGTCGGATCCCCTGACGCGTCCGGCGCCGGTACCTCCACCGGGTCCCCGACGACCAGGGTCTCGACGTCGTCGAACACCGCCTCGACCTGACCATTGACCGTGTTCTGGATCTGCTCGTTGATCTGCTCGACCGGCGGCACCGAGTCTCGGGCCTCCTGGGCCAGACGCTCGGTCGCCTCGGTATCGACCACGGTCGCGGCTCGCTGGGCCACATAGTCCTCACGGGCTGGGGCGCCGAGCACCAGTTCGGAGTCGGATGCCGCTGTGCCCAGGGAGAGGACCCCCCAGGCGGCCACCACAGTGGCGACGAAGGTGGCGATACGGACCAGGGCCGGCCGCGGCATTAGTTGGCCCTGCTCTCGAACCTGGCGTAGGCCTCCACGATCGAGGCGACGATCCGGTGCCGCACCACGTCCCGTGCGGTCAGTTCGACGAATGAGACCCCCGGGATGTCGCTGAGGATCTGCCGCACCACCTGAAGCCCCGATGACCGATTATCGGGCAGATCGGTCTGAGTCATATCCCCGGTGATGATCATCTTGGAGTTGAACCCGAGCCTGGTCAGGAACATCTTCATCTGCTCTGGCGTCGTGTTCTGAGCTTCGTCGAGGATGACACAGGCGTCGTTGAGAGTCCTTCCTCGCATATAAGCGAGCGGGGCTATCTCAATGGTTCCCTTCTCCACCAACGAGCCCGTCTCCTCGGGCCCGAGCATGTCCCATAGGGCGTCGTAGAGCGGACGCAGGTAAGGATCCACCTTGGCGGCCAGATCCCCTGGCAGGAACCCGAGTCGCTCCCCAGCCTCGACCGCGGGGCGAGTGAGGATGATCCGGCGAACCGACCCGCTGACCAGGCTGTCGACGGCGGCGGCCATGGCCAGATAGGTCTTTCCGGTCCCGGCCGGCCCGATTCCAAAGGTAAGGGTGTTCTCCCTGATGGCCTCCATGTACCGCTGCTGACCATGGGTCTTGGGGCGAATCATCCGGCCTCGGCCCACCGGGATGCCGTCGGAGAGCACGCCCGAGGGGCTGGGAACGTCCTCGATCACCATCTTGACGACTTCGTCCACCCTCGCCGAGTCGAGGGCATGACCTTCCTGGACCAGGATCAGAAGCTCCTCGATCACCGTTCGCGCTCGGTCCACCTCGGTGTCAGGGCCTCGGAGCGCCACTTCGTCGCCACGCGCCACAAAGCGAACCTCGGGGAAGTGAGACTCGACCTGACGGAGGTGTCGGTCGGCCTCTCCGAGGAGATCCAGCATCAAATGATGGCTGGGTACGCGTAAACGCGACTCGATTTGATCGGTGGGTTGCTCAGTGGGCACGGGAAGCGACGCCCTCTCGGTGGCGTCGCAACCATTGTAGAGGCCGCCCCGTGCTGATTCGGATTATTCAGTCGGACCCGGAAGCGACTTCCACGGTCGAATCCAGCAAAGACGCGATCACAGCCTTGTCCGAGTCCCGGACCTCGTCAGGGCTCCCCTCGCGGCGGAGGAAATGAATGGCGGCCAGATAGCGATCGATCAGATCACCGTCTTTCGAATCCGCGGCGAGGTCGAGATCGATGAGCACACCTCGCTCGGAAGATCCGATGGGGAGGAGATCGGCGGCGGGCACCGCAAAGATCTCGGCGAGACGGACCAGGCGCTGAACGCTCAGCGCGCGCTCCCCGCGTTCATAGGCGCCGACGACGGACGCCTTGAACTCGCCACCCGTGTACGACTCGAGCTCGCCCAACGACCAACCACGCTGGCGGCGAGCCGAGCGCAAGCGTAAGCCCAGCGAAGCGCTGAATCTATCGACCAAAGATTGCCTCCCGTAAGCCCGTGGATGCTACATGCTCTTTTGCGCCCGTTCCAGGCAATCATGAGAGTCGGGCGGCGGCGACCAGAGCGGCCGTCTCCACCCGAAGCACGGTGTCGCCGAGATCCCAGACTTCGACACCCTCAGGAATCTCTCCTGGCGCCCAGCCGCCCTCCGACCCGATGACCACTGTCCGCGCGTGCGGCCTCTCCCTGCTGCCGGCCGGGTCACAGACGACATATGGCCCGGTCAGGTCGGAGAACCGCACCAGGCCATCGGCGACAGTCATCAGCCATCCGCCTCTGGATTGCTCCAGACCGGATATCGCCCAGGATCTGGCCCGATCGGCACCGGGGTGGCGGCCCTGCCCGTGCCTGGTCTCCAGGAACCGAAGCTCGGAAACCCCCATTTCTGCCAGTTTCTCCACCAGGAATCGAGCTCGATCACGACTATCGGGTGGCGCGGTCACCACGATCAGGTCGGTGGGACGGGTTATCGAGACCTCTTCGCCCCGGATCAGCTGACCTGTGTCATATGAACCCGTTCCGATCAGGCCCTCGCCATCTGTGTAGCCGGCCAGCTCTCCGCCCTCGAGCCGGAGCACCCTCTCCAGATGATGACGCTGCTCGTTCGACAGGTCGAGCCGCTCCGCTACCCACGGCCCGGGCATCCATAAATGAGGGACGTGCCCCATGGCGGATTTGGTCAGCCGGCTGAGGCCGGGCGGTCGGTCCGCTCGCCACGAAGATCCGCCCATCGGCGGAGGAGGTCTTCCTCATCGTGAGTCAGGTCGGTGGGAATTCTCACCGACACGACAACGTGGAGGTCGCCACGTGTGCGCCGCCCCAGCCGGGTGATGCCCAAACCGGCCATGCGCAAAACCGCCCCAGGCTGGGTCCCGGGAGGGATGTCGAGTTGGGATTCCCCGCCCTCGAGCAATGGAATTGCCAAACGGGTGCCGAGGGTCGCCTCGGCGATCCCGATCGACACCTGGTGGATCAGTTCGGCCTCTTGTCGTTCGAATCGCGGGTCAGGGGCGACCCGGACCTCGACGTAGAGGTCACCAGGAGGGCCACTGCGCCCACCTGACTGCCCGCGACCGGATAGACGCAGCCTGGTTCCGGAGGAGACGCCCGCCGGCACCTCGACCGTCATCGTGACCTCACCATCGACCGCTCCCCGCCCGGAACAGGCAGGGCACGGATTGGTGACGAGCACGCCTTCGCCTTGGCATGTCGGGCAGGTGCCGACGGTCATCATCGTGCCGAACAGCGACCGTCGCGCCATCCGCACCGAGCCGGCGCCGCCGCATTCGGGGCAGGTGGTCTGGCCGTGGCCGGTCTCGGCGCCGGTCCCAGCACACACCTCGCACGTCTTTCTCGTGCGAAACGTGACGTCGACCTCGGTGCCGAAGGCGGCTCCAACGAGATCGACATCGGCGCGGACGAGAACGTCCCCGCCCCGTGTCGGCCGGCTCGAGCTTCCCGAGCCGAACATCGAGCTGTCGCCGAACACGGAACGGAGCAGATCGTCGAGCCCTCCGAACCCCGCAAAGAGATCGGACAGGTCGATGGTGTCCCCCCGGTCGTATCGGCGCCGCCGATCCGGGTCCGAGAGCACCTCGTATGCCTCTGCCGCATCGCGGAAGTGGGCCTCGGCAGCCGGCTCACCCGGATTGGCGTCGGGATGGGTGGCACGCGCAATCGACCGGAAAGCCTTCTTGATCTCTTCCGTGGTGGCGTCCCTGCCGACCCCGAGGATGTCGTAGTAGTTCTTGGCCATGGGTCAGTCTTGTTCGGAGCTGATCCGGTCCTCCAACTCACGCGAGACCTCTTCCACTGCCGAGATCGCCCGCTTGTAGTTCATCCGCATCGGCCCGATCACTCCGACCGAACCTCCGCTCGAGCCAACCTCATATGTCTTGGAAACGACAGCGAGATCGACGTCATGAACCGGAAGCTCGGCGCCGATTTGGATGGACGTCCCCGAGGCGACCGCGAGGATCTTCATCACCTCGGCCTCTCTAGCCAGCACCTCGAGAATGCGTTGCACGGCGCTCAAATCCTCCCAGACCGAGGTCAGCCTCTGCGTTCCGCCGATGAACATCTCCGTCCCGGCGGCGGCGGCCAGATGCAAGCCGTCATTCATGGTCAGCACTGCCTCGCGGGTCTTCTCGTCGAGCGAACCGAGGACCTCATCGCTGATCGACGGCGTGGTCCCGAGATCCATCCCCACCACGGCAGCACTCACCACCCGGTGGGCCTCATCGAGCTCGTTGGTGGTGATCGGGACCCGGACCCGGGCCCTCTGCTGAAGCACACGCCCGCTGTCGGTGACCACGATGAGAAGCATTTGATCAGCCGTTACTTGAACACTGTGCAGGGCTCGAACTCGGTCTGCTCTGAAAGCGGGCGCCACCACCACGGACGGAAGATCGGTCACTTCGGCCAGGAGGTCCGAGGTCTCTTTGAGCAGCTTGGAGAGCTCGAGATGGACATCGCCGAAGAAGGTGTTGATCTTGGTCTGAGCGGTTGTCTGGAGACGTCCCGGACCGAGGTGGTCGACGTAGTACCTGTAGGCAGCGGCGGTCGGGATCCGGCCCGCCGAGGTGTGAGGCTGGATCACGAAGCCCTCCGCCTCGAGGGCGGTGAGATCGTTCCTCACCGTGGCGGTGGACACCGAGAGGCGGGCCCGCTCCACGATGGCGCGGGAGCTCACCGGCTCACCGGAGCGAATGTGCTCCTCGACGAGGGCGCGAAGGATCTCTGACCGGCGATCTTCCAGCATCTGCCCTAGAGATTATCCGCGTTCCCGGGCTCAACCCACCCTTCGGGCGGGCTCAGGTCGAGCACCCGACGATGCACCTCGTCGGTGAGCAACGGGCGCCGCACAACCAGTCGCCCCGCTGCCGTGTCGATAACTCCCTCCCGCAACAACAACTCTCCCCCGGCCGAGCCGAGCAGGGCGTCCACTCCCGGACCGTGGCTCACACCAGCGGTGCGCCGCAGACCGACGAACAACCGGTCGATCTCGCCCTCCCATCCCGCGGTCGGCTCGCCCCCCGTCACCGGTCGCACCCCGTGCTCCAAGCGATCGATGTAGGCATCGAGTCGGCGCACATTGTGGCTGCGGAGCCCGTCCCGGTACCGGTGTGCCGCATTGCCGTAGGCCTCGTACTCCCCCTGGGCCCACACCGTGAGGTTGTAGCGGCACTCCCGACCCGGCCGCGACCAATTGGATACCTCATATCTCACAAGCCCTGCTTCGGCCAGGAGCTTTTCCGCTACCTCGTAGCGGTCGGCTTGAGTGTCAGGGTCAGGAGCCGGGGCACCATCCCTCACCTGGCGATGCAGAGGGGTGCCTGGCTCCACAGTCAGCGCGTAACAGGACACATGGTCCGGCCCGAGCGCCGTCGCCCGCCGAAGGGAATCCTCCCAGGAGTCGTCGGACTCGTTTGGAGCGCCGAATATCAGGTCGAGCGAGGCGTTCTCGAACCCAGCGAGACGGGCATTACCGAACGAGTCCTCGATGTCCTTGGCCTGATGCCGCCGGCCGAGACTGGCCAACACCTCCTCATCGAAGCTCTGCGCCCCGAACGACACCCGGTTGAAGCCGGCCAAGGCCAGTTGCTCTGCCCGGTCGCGACTGAAATCCTCAGGGTTCGCCTCCAACGAGACCTCGGCGTCTTCGGTCACACCATGTTGACGGCGCAGAGTCTCGAGGATCCCGGAGAGAAGCCCCGGTGCAACATGACTCGGTGTTCCCCCCCCGAAGTAGATCGCGTCGAGGGGACGCCATGGGCCGGCCAGCTCGATCTCGGTGATCACCGCCGCGATGTAGCGCTCGATCCGGTCCTCTGCCCCGGCTACTACCGCAAAGTCGCAATAGGGGCAGACGGCAGAACAGAAGGGGATGTGGACGTAGGCCGCGGCCCGGTCGGCATGGAGATCCACGTCGGGAGAGGTCATATGTCGTCGTCCACCCGGAGGGCGGCGACGAATGCCTCCTGGGGCACCTCCACCGAGCCGACCATCTTCATTCGCTTCTTGCCTTCCTTCTGCTTGGTGAGCAGCTTCTTCTTGCGGCTCACGTCACCGCCGTAGCACTTGGCGATCACGTCTTTTCGCTTGGCCTTCACCGTTTCCCGACTGATGATCTTGCCCCCGATCGCCGCCTGGATGGGGACATCGAACATCTGGCGCGGGATGAGGCCGCGAAGACGACCGGTCATGGTCTTCCCGTAGTCGTTGGCCTTGTCCCGGTGCACGATGGCGGAGAAGGCGTCGACCGGCTGGCCATTGAGCAGGATGTCCACCTTGACCAGGTCGGCAATCCGGTAGTCGGCCGGCTCGTAGTCGAGCGAGGCATAGCCCTTGGTTCTCGACTTGAGCAAGTCGAAGAAGTCTAAGACGATCTCGGCCAGCGGGATCTGGTAGTCCAGCTCGACCCGCTCCGGGCTCAGATAGCTCATGTTGCCCATCTCCCCCCGCTTCGTGGTCACCAGTTCCATGATCGGGCCGACGTATTCGCTGGGGGTCAGGATCATCGCCCGCACGTAAGGCTCGTAGAGACCGGTCCGAAGCCCCGGGTCGGGGAGGTCCTGCGGCGATTTGATCTCACGGACGCTTCCGTCGGGCATTGTCACCTGATAGGCGACAGAAGGCGCGGTGGCCACCAAGTCGAGGTCGTACTCCCTCTCCAACCGCTCGCGGACGATCTCCATGTGGAGGAGACCGAGGAATCCCACCCGGAATCCAAAGCCGAGGGCGCGGCTGGTCTCCGGCTCCCACGTCAGCGAGCCATCGCTCAAGCGGAGCTTCTCGAGCGCCTCCCTCAGCCGCTCGAAGTCGTCGCCGTCGGTGGGGAACAACCCGGAGAACACCATCGGGTTGGGCTCGGCATAACCGGGCAGGGCCTCTCGGGCGGGTGCGGCGGCATCGGTCAGCGTGTCACCGACTTTGATCCGGTCGATCTCCTTGACCCCCGTGATCAGATAGCCCACCTCACCAGCTTCGAGGATGTTGACCGGCTTGGCCGCTGGAGTCAGGACTCCCACCTCTATGGCGTCGTGGGTCTCGCCGGTGGCAATGAACTTGAGCCGAAAACCCGAGCGGAGCCTGCCATCGACGACACGGACATAACAGACGACTCCCCGGTAGGCGTCGTAGTACGAGTCGAAGACCAGGGCGCGCAACGGTGCATCCGGGTCACCTGTGGGGGCAGGAACCACCTGGACGAGACGCTCGAGGAGCTCTTCCACGCCTTCCCCGGTCTTGGCGGAGATCCTGACGATGTCGTTGGGCGATCCCCCGATCACGTTGGTGATCTCGGTAGCCACCCGATCGGGGTCGGCCGCGACGAGATCGATCTTGTTGATGGCAGGGATCACCTCCAGACCTGCGTCGACCGCCAGATATGCATTGGCCAGTGTCTGGGCCTGGACCCCTTGGGCGGCGTCCACCAGGAGAAGGGCGCCCTCACATGCCGCCAGCGACCGCGACACCTCATAGGAGAAGTCGACATGGCCAGGCGTGTCGATCAGGTTGAGCTCGTACTCCTGCCCATCGGCGGCGCGATGAGCAAGCCTCACGGTCTGGGCCTTGATGGTGATTCCCCGTTCCCGTTCCAGATCCATCGTGTCGAGGACTTGCTCGCGCATGTCCCTTTGATCCATGGCACCGGTCAGTTCCAGCAGTCGATCCGCCAGGGTCGATTTCCCGTGGTCGATGTGGGCGATGATGGAGAAGTTGCGAATGCGCGCTTGATTGGTCACGGGTAACCGGGAGGAAGCGGCATTGTACCTACCGAAATCCCGCTGTTAATCTGCGGTCTTCGGTCTTTCGGCCGAGGTCCATCCGACCAGTTGGGTGGCCGACTCGCGCACCCACAACTCAGAATTCAGGACTCAACACCTATATGGCCAACATCAAGTCACAAATCAAGCGAAACCGGCAAAACGAACGCCGGCGGATGCGCAACAAATCGATCAACAGCAACCTGAAGACCACCGTCAAGAAGGTGGAATCGGCCGCAGCCGCCGGTGAGCCAACCGACGAGCTCATTCGTGAGGCGCAGGCGAAGATCGATACCGCAGTGTCCAAGGGCGTCCTTCACAAGAAGGCCGCCGCTCGAAAGAAATCGCGACTCGCCAAGCGAGTCTCGACCAGCTCGTAAAACGTAGAGCGTAAAACGTAGAACGGGGCGGCCGCAGGCCGCCCTACCCGTACCACCGGCACAACGCCACGGTCAGCCTCTCCAAAGTCACCCGGTGCACTTCTTCCGGTTGTGATTTGATCACCCGATCTGCCCGAACCAAGGCTTCCTGAGCCCGACGCAGAGAAGACTCCCTGACCCGCCCCCGCTGGGCCCAGAACCGCGCCGCCCCCCGATCGGCCGTACTCGTGGCCACCCAGCTCCTGAAGGTCTGTTCGTCTGGTGCCGCCGCGGCCAGCGCCCGTTTCTTGAGATCAGACTCGACGGCGGCGAGAAAAACCAATGGGTGCCCGTGGACCAGGAAGTCCGAGAGCCGGCGCAAGGCCTCGCCCACATCGCCTTTCGAGATGGCGTCGGTGATGAGGAAAGTCGGCTCGTCGGGGCGGTTCTTGAACCGGTCGAGCACCATCTCCTTGGTGATCTTCCCGCTCGCCTGCTCGAGCTGGTCCAGCGCTTGGCCCATTGCCGCGGTATCGGAACCGAACTTCTGCAGGACGGCCTTTGCCGCCCCCTTCTCGAAGACTAGGCCGCGGTCCCGGACCTCGGCGTCGAGCCACTGCAGTGCCTGGCGCTCCCACATCTTCTTCACCGATTGGGAGCTCCCCAGACTTTTGATCAGGGACGACAGCGATCTTGGAAGGGCGCCGGCGGCGAGGATCACCACCTCGATCGAGGAGAGATCGGCGGTTTTGATCAACTCCTCCAGCACCGACCCTTCCGAAGCCTGGAGGTTCTGGGCATCCACCAGCTCGAGGCCCTGCGACTCGCCGAACAGGGAGCCCGATTGAAGGAGGGGGATTGCCGGCTCCAACTCGGTCCGTAGTGCCCCCTCCCCTTCCTCTCCCGCTCCGCGGCCCGGCACGTCGACCCTGATGACCTGGCCCCGCTCCAGCCCGGCCCGGGCGAAATGCTGAGCCGCACCGTCGAGCATCTGCTGCCGCTCGCCGGGCCCCGCGTTCGCCGGCGCCGAGATGAGGAGCAACGCCATGTCTCAGACGGTAATCAGGCAGATCTATTGCCGGCCGACTTCGCCCTTCGGCAACCATCGCTGTTGGACGGTTCCCATTCAGCCAGCTGGAGCACCTCAGCTGGAGCACCTCAGGGCGAACAGACGCCGGTCGGCCGGAGCTACCGCCACGTGTCAAGGTCCCCTTTCGAACAGGCGCACCAGGTCGCAGGCGACCGCCACGTCGTGGACCCGGATGATGTCGGCCCGGTGCTCGACGGCGAGGGTGATGTAGGCGACAACACGGTCGAAGTCACGCTTTCGTGGGATCGGGATGAGTATCGGCCTGCCCAAAGCGCGCAGATGCTCACTCCCGGCGATCACCTGGATCTGCATCCGGGTGTAGGCCTCGTAGTTGCCCCGGTAGTTGAGCGCGATGCCCGGGTCGAGAATGACGTTGTAGATCCCCAGCTCACCGAGGTCGATCAGAAGGGACTGAAAGGCCGATGCGGTGTGAGTGGCTTTGTCCTCCCTGATCTCGATCTCCCCGACATCGTGCGGGTTGTCGCCCTCCACGTACACCGCGACTGCGGCAACACCGGTTTGGGCCACAACCTGGCGCATGTCCGGGTCGGCCAGACCGCCGGTGTCGTTGACGATCACCGCCCCGGCATCGATGGCGGCGCCGGCCACATCCGCCTTCCAGGTGTCGATCGCGACCAGATGTCCCTCTGCCGCCAGGGCCTCGATCACCGGCACGACACGAGAGATCTCGTCAGATGCGTCAATGGTCGGGTTGTCGAGATGCGAGGACTGCCCGCCGATGTCGATCAAGGTCGCCCCCCACGACCGATACCTCTCGGCCATCAACAATGCCTCGTCGACCGAGCGAGCCACGGTGTGGACGTTCTTGGAATCGGGCGAGACGTTGATGACACCCATGACGTAGGTTGTCTCGCCCAAAGGAAGCTGTGCGATGCCCAGGTCCAGCACAGGCCAAGTCTCCCATCTTCAGCCGAGGGGCACCACGACATCGCCGGACACATCGGTGCGCGCAACAGTGGCCCCGCTGTTCTCGAGGGTCGAGATCACCCAGCCGACGGGATGCCCGAAGTCGTTGTCCCCGACCGAGATCACGGCGAGATCGGCGTCGACCCCCTCGAGCCACTCGGAGCTCGAGGTGGCCCCGCCGTGATGCGGCACCTTGAGCACCTCCGACCTGAGATATCCCAGATCCGCTTGGGCGTATCCCTCGATGTCACCCGCCAGGAGCATGCTTCTCGACCCGCCGGTCACGGAAAGAACAATGGACTCGTCATTCGACGAGGCATACTTCCGAACCGGGCCCTCGACGACGATCGTCAACTGGCCGAGTCGAAACCGGTCACCTTTGACCGGTGCCACGACCGCTATCCCGCCCCGTGACCACAGCTCGGATAATTCGGTCGATACCGAGGTTTGGTGAGCATCGAGCCGAGCCCATATCTCGCCGATCGGGATCCGGCCTGCGAGGACGCCGAGCCCCAAGGCGTGATCGGCGTGAGCGTGGGTCAACACGACCAGATCGAGCCGTCTGACCCCGTACTGGTGGAGATTCTCCAAGAGCGCGACCGGATCGGGCCCGCCATCGACCAGTGCAAGACGCCCTCCGCCGCCGGAGATGAGGATTGCGTCTCCCTGGCCGACGTCGAGGACCACGACGCCGGGGTCGGGCAGGCCCCGCATCGGGCCCAGGACCGAGATCGCCACCACGACCGACGCCAATAAGGACAGGGCACCCCGCATCCTCGGCCATGACAGGAACAAGACTCCAGCGGCCAGCATCGCGCCCAGGCCCAACCATCCCAGCTGCGGCCAGCCCGAGGCGATGCGAGCGATCCCGAGCACCACATCGGCCAGCCATGCTCCCAAGTCGACGATCGCGTTGGGCCCGAGGACGCCGATAACCCCGAGGATGGTCGAAAGGGCGACGAGGGGCGCCGCCACCAGATTGGCGAGAGGTGACAGCAGCGGGAGCTGGCCGAAATGGACAAGGAGGAGCGGAGCGACTGCGAGCTGGGCGCCGACGCTCACCATGAGTGCACGCGCCAGCCTTCTCTGAGAAGACGGCCACCGAGCGCCAACGATGACGCCGGCTGTGGCTGCGACCGAAAGCTGAAAGCCAGGATTCCGGACGAGCCCTGGGTCGAGTAGGAGCAGACCAACCACCGCGGCGGAAAACACCTGCCAGGTCTCCATGACGAGACCGATCAGCCGACCACCCAGCACAAGACCGGCCATCGTCGAGGCGCGGACCACCGACGGCTCGAACCTCGTGGCGGCGGCGAAGAACGGCAGACCGACTAGTCCCAGAATGGCACGGCGGCGGGGCCCGATCCCGAGCGGTCCGGCGGCGACATAGAGCATGACGAGGAAGAGGGCGACGTTCGACCCGCTCACTGCGGTGAAATGCGACAGACCGGCCCGCCTCATCGCCGACTGGTCGACCTCTTCCACCCCGCTGGTCTCCCCGACCAGAAAGCCGGCAAGCAGGGCCCTTCCCTCATGAAGCGGAATGAGACGGTCGATGACCCGGTCACGGATCGAATTTCCGATAGCGAGGATCGGGGAGCCGGGTCCGCCCCGACGATGGAAGACACGGACGTCGATCGTGCCTCGATGCGGCTCCCCTCCCACTTCGCCGGGCTCACCGACCACGGTTCCCTCGATTTGCACCGTGTCGCCGCGGGAGGCATCCGCCTGTGGGGGGAGATTCGCCAGGACCGGGCCCGCCCTGGTTTCGATCAGCGCGTAGGGCCCGTACCTCCCCTTAACGACGTCACCGGCCATGATCCCGTCGAGGTCGATCCGCCCGGGCGGCAGGGGCTCCAATTGGCTCACGCTGAACGACGCGGCCACCGCGACGAGTGCCACCAACATTGCCGCCCATGGCCGATGGGTGGCCGCCAACCCGAGGACGATGAGCCCGGCGAAGATCAGGCCCGTACCGGGCAAGACTCCGACGTAGGCGGCGCCCACCGCCGCCGCTGCACACAGCAGCCAGGGCCGTGAGACCGGCGGGAACACCACCGCATGGGCGAATGTCAAGGGACGACGATCAGGTCTCTCATCGACGCCAACTTGGCCTCGCCGATCCCCGGGACCGAGAGAAGGTCCTCGACCGTTTTGAATGGCCCGTTGGCCTCCCGATAGGAGACGATGCGCTCGGCCAGCACGGGGCCGACGCCGGGGAGATCCTCCAGGGTCGTGGCATCGGCCTGATTGAGCGAGATGAGACCGCCGTCTTCCTGACCCACCGTTCCGGCGAGTGGCGCGTCATCCGGACCCGGTATCTGCACGTGATCCCCTGCGGTCAGGGGTCGGGCCAAGTTCACCGAATCGAGGCGTGCCCCTTCGAGCGCACCGCCAGCCGCAGCGACCGAATCGGCGACGATGGCCCCATCGGTCACCTCGACCACCCCCGGGGCCGCCACCCAACCCGAAACGTGTACCGCGAAGACCGCCCGGTCGCCCGGAATGCCTCCCGTGGTCGTCGATGGCGGATCGACCGGAGGCGGGTCGCGCACGGTGCCGAGCCCTGCCCCGATCAGCACGGCGGCGAGGCACAAACCCAAAGTCATCGCATGTGACCGACTCATGGCTGCCCCTCACCCCCTCGGCCGCCTTCCTCGTAGATACCAACCGACAGACGATGGGGGAAGAGAGTCGTGAAGTAATGTCGGAATCCGTGCTCGACACCACCCCGTATCTGGTCACTCCCGGGACACAGGCGAACCTCGGGTCACGCGATCCCCGGTCCAAGGAAGGATTTGACGGCGGAAAAATCGAAGGGAAGGCCGCGCTGCGGCCGCTCAACGCGAGACTCGCCGTGTTGCAGAACCGTCTCTGGGCGGAGTCGAAGCAAAAACTACTGGTCGTGCTTCAGGCCATGGATACCGGGGGCAAGGATGGGACGATTCGCAGCGTCTTCAAAGGGGTGAACGCCCAGGGAGTACGCGTATGGGGCTTTGGGGTTCCGACCGAGTGGGAGCTCGCCCACGATTATCTGTGGCGCATCCATCAGAGAACTCCCGAAAGCGGGGGAATAGCCGTCTTCAACCGGTCGCACTACGAGGACGTGCTCGTAGTGCGCGTGAAAGGCCTGGCTCCCGAAGAGCGGTGGCGCAAGAGGTACGGCCACATCGTCGAGTTCGAGCGGCTCCTGGCCGACGAAGGCACCGCTGTGGTCAAGCTGTTCCTGCACATCTCGAAGGAGGAGCAGAAGGCGCGTCTCGAGGCAAGGCTCCAGGAGCCAGACAAACGATGGAAGTTCAACGAAGGCGATCTAGAGGATCGCAAGCAGTGGGATGACTTTGCTCTCGCCTACGAGGAGGCTCTCAGCGAGACCTCGACCGGGCACGCTCCCTGGTATGTGGTCCCGGCCGACCGCAAGTGGTATCGAAACCTGGTTGTCGCTTCGATCCTCATCGAGACGCTGGAGAACATGGACCCCCGGTTCCCACCTGAGCCGGATCTGGAGGGCATCGTCATCGAGTAGCGATCCTCAATCGAGGAGCCGCTCGGCCGCACGCGCCTCCACCTCGAGCGGTATGGCCAGATAGGCGGCGTGGTGGCCAAGGCCGCGCACCCGGCCGCGCAGATATCCAGTCAGGTAACGCCACAGAAACCGGGGGATGCCCAGCTCACCCCATTGACGGACATGCACCAGTTCGTGCACGAGGATGAGAGGTCGACCCTGCATCGTCGTCATCAGCTTCGGGTCCAAAAAGATGGTCCGGCTGAGCGTCATGGCAGTGATGCCCCGGCCCCAGAATCGTCGCATCAGCCTCGGGGCGGTACGAACCCGGACCGAGTCGGGCTCGATCGGATCGATGAGCAGGCGAACGCGGAGAGAATCGATCCCTCCGGCTCGCAACATCTGGCCAGCGTTCACCCCAGGACGAAGTTGATCACATTGGGCGGCCGGGCGATCACCTTGCTCACCATTGCGCCGTCGATCCAGCCTTGAACCTTGTCCAATCCCATGGCTAGGCGCTCTGCGTCCTCTGGACTGATGTCCGCCGGCACATCCACGCGGTCGCGGACCTTTCCGTTGACCTGTACCACCATCGTCACCGTCGACTCGGCAGCGAGAGCCTGGTCCCATTCCGGCCAAGGCTCCTTGGCCAGCATGGTCCCCATCCCCCGCAGCTCCCACAGCTCATGGGCCACATGAGGCGCGGCCGGAGCGAGCATCAGCAGCATCGTGCGGTAGGCATCGTCGAATGTCTTCTCGACCGGAGAGCCCGCCAGGTACTCCTGGAACGCATTCGCCAGGGACATGAGTGAGGAGACGGTGGTGTTGAAGTGGAACCTGTCGATGTCCTCGGTGACCCGCTTCAGGGTCCGGTGCGTTTCGGCCATGAGCCGCGCATCGGTGTCGTTGGGCTCCCGGTCGACGAAGGCATGCTTGACGACTCCCATCTTCCACACCCGGTCGAGGAACCTCTTGGTGCCGGGGACTCCCGAGTCGTTCCAAACCGCGTCGTCGGTAGGCGGTCCAACGAAGAGCTCGAACAGACGCAGGGCGTCGGCGCCATAGTTCTCGTAATAGTGGTCGGGGGTCACCACGTTGCCCTTGGACTTGGACATCTTGGCGCTGTCCTTCACCATCATTCCCTGGGTGAACATCCGGGTGAACGGCTCCTCCACCGGGCTCAACCCGATGTCGTGGAGGAATTTGGTGATGAACCGGGCGTAGAGCAGGTGGAGGATGGCGTGCTCGATGCCGCCGATGTACTGATCGAGGGGCATCCAGTACGCCGCCTTGTCCCGATCGAAGATGGCCTCTTCGTTGTGCGGGTCGGTGTATCTGAAGTAGTACCAGGAGGAGTCGACGAAGGTATCCATGGTGTCGGTCTCTCGCCTCGCCTTGCCACCGCATCGTGGGCAGGTGGTGACGACCCATTCCTCGACCGCGGCCAACGGCGACTGGCCTTTCGGGGCGTAGTCCTCGACCTCCGGCAAGGTCACCGGGAGTTGTTCGCGTGGGACGGGTACCAAACCGCACTCGGGGCACTCGACCATGGGGATCGGACACCCCCAGTAGCGCTGTCTCGAGATCAGCCAATCGCGCAGGCGGTACTGGATCGCTCGTTCCCCGATCCCATGCTCCTCCAGCCAGGCGAGGATCCGGTCTTTGGCCCCTGCTCGATCGAGACCGTCGAGGAACCCCGAATTGATGGTCTCCCCGTCGCCGAAATAGGCCTCGCCCTGCCAACCCTCCTCGGGCTCCACAGTGCGAATGATCTCGAGACCGTATCGGGTGGCGAAATCCCAGTCCCGCTGGTCCTGTCCCGGGACTGCCATGATCGCCCCGGTCCCGTAACCCATGAGCACGTAATCGGCGATATAGATAGGTACGGGTTGCTGGTTGACCGGGTTGATGGCGAATCTCCCGATGAACACCCCGGTCTTGTCACCTTCCGCCTGACGCTCGATCTCAGATTGGCGGGCGGCGGCGGCGACATACTCCCTCGCCTCTTCTTCGTTCGGGCTTCCCTCGATGAGACGTTCGACTAGCGGGTGCTCGGGTGCCAGGACGCAGAACGTCATACCGAAGATCGTGTCCGGCCGCGTGGTGAAGACCTCAAAGGAAGCGTCCATGTCCTCCACTGCGATGCTGAAGCGAGCGCCCTCCGATCGACCTATCCAGTTCCGTTGCATGGTGCGGACCCGGTCGGGCCATTCGTCCAGCGTGTCGATGTCATCGAGGAGTCGGTCGGAGTAGTCGGTGATTTTGAAGAACCACTGCGCCAGGTTCCGCTTCTCGACCATCGTCCCGCATCGTTCGCAGGCTCCGTCCACCACCTGCTCATTGGCGAGGACAGTCTGATCTTTGGGGCACCAGTTGACCGGGGCTTCTGCCTTGTAAGCCAGACCGCGCTCGTAGAGCTCGAGGAACAGCCACTGGTCCCACCGGTAGTAAGCGGGATCATGGCTGGCCAGCTCCCGGCTCCAGTCGAACGCCGCTCCCAGCTGGCGGAAGTGCTCCTTCATTCGGGCGATCTGGTCGAGGACACTGACCCGGGGAGGGATCCCTGTCTCAATGGCCCGATTCTCGGCAGGCAGCCCGAAACTGTCCCAGCCCATGGGGCTGAGCACGTTGAAGCCCTGCATCATCTTGTACCGGGTGATGAGGTCTATGTAGGTGTAGTTGCGGATGTGCCCGACGTGGAGCTCACCCGACGGGTAGGGGTACATGGCCACGCTGTAGAACTTGGGCCGTGTGGGGTCCTCAGTGGTGTGAAACACACCCTCGGACTCCCACCGGTCCTGCCATTTCGCCTCGATCGCCTTGTGGTCGTAAGACATCGGAGTCAAGGGTAAATGGGTTGTGAGTGGTGAGTGGTGGGTGAGGGGTAGGTCCGCCGTGGCTGCTGGCGCGCGCCACGTTCGAAACCGGTACCGTGGTCGTCGTCGCGGGGTTGGCGCTGCCTTCGCCGCGACCTGACCCAACAAGGGAGGAAGAAGATATGAAACGAATGCGCTGGTTGGCGCTCGTTGCAGTACTCGCTCTCATTGCCGGCGCCTGCGCCAGCGAGAGCGGCGACGACACGTCGACCACCGCGGGTGGTGACACGACGACGAGTGCAGCTGCTGAGGGCTCGACCACATCGGCCGAGACCGAGGAGCCGTCGGAACTGCTCACCCTCGATTCGGGAGGCTGTGATTACGGGGGCAAGATCAACAAGATCGAAGCCACCTCGGCGTCCGAGGTGGTGTTCACCCTGTGCGCTGCAGATCCGGCATTCCTGGTGAAGATTGCGTTCGTCCCGTTCTCCATCCAGCCAGCCGAGCACCTCGAAGCCACAGGCGGCTCTCCGTTGGAGAACCCGGTGGGCACGGGCCCGTTCATGCTTCCGGAAGGGGGCTGGACCCGTGGTTCCCAGATCGTCTTCGAGACGAACCCCGACTACTGGGGCGAGGCTCCGGCGTTCGACACACTGGTGTTCCAATGGCGTGAGGACAGCACCGCGCGAATCACTGAGCTGAACTCGGGAAACGCAGACTTCATCACCAACCTGGCGGCGAGTGACTACGCCGGCATCGAGGGTGACGCCAATCTGCAACTGCTCGTCGACAACAACCCGAACGTGTTCTACATGGGGTTCAACAACCAGTTCCCGCCGTTCGACAATCCGCTGGTGCGGCAGGCGATCGCACTTGGCGTCGACCGGCAGAGGATCATCGATACCTTCTACCCTGAGGGTTCGGAAGTGGCCACCCACTTCGCGCCGTGCATCCTGGAGAACGCCTGCGAAGGCGATGCGTTCCCCGACTTCGACCCCGAAGCAGCACGGGCACTCCTCGCTGAGGCCGGGTTCCCCGATGGGTTCGACACCACCATCTCGCTTCGTGACGTGTTCCGGGTCTATCTCCCGGAGCCGACTGCGGTGGCCGAGGACATCCGGGCCCAATTGGCGGAGAACCTCGGGATCAATGCCACCATCGAGGTGATGGAGTCAGGTGCGTACATCGAAGCTACGGCCGCCGGCCAAGTGGAGGGGATCCACCTCCTCGGCTGGGGCGCCGACTACCCGCACGTGACCAACTTCATCGACTATCACTTCGGTGGGATCAACGTCCAGTTCGGCGTGATGAACCAAGAAATCGTGGACGCGGTCATCGAAGGATCGGGGACAGTGGATCCTGCGGCGGCACAGCCGATCTACGCGGAGATCAACGGTCTGCTCGTGGAGGACGTGCCGATGGTGCCGGTCGCCTGGGGAGCTTCGGCCAACGCCGGGCTTGCCACATTGGAGGGTGCGGTGACACCGCCATTCGGTGCACCACAATTCGCTCTGATGAATCCTGGCGATACCGACCTGGTGTTCGTCCAGAACGCCGAGCCGATCTCGCTCTATTGCCCCGATGAGACCGACGGTGAGTCTCTGAACGCGTGTCAGATGACCCAGGAAGGGCTCTACGGATATGACCTCGAAGGTCAGGCCGTGCCCAAGCTGGCCACCGAGTGTGTCCCGGACGCCGAGGGCGTGGTGTGGACCTGCGCGTTGCGGGAGGGCGTGACCTTCCACGATGGCTCCGCCTTGGACGCCAACGACGTGGTGGCGTCATGGTCCGCCATGCTCGATGCGGAGAATCCGCTGCACACCGGCAATACCGGACTGTTCGAATACCCGGCCGCCCTCTGGGGCGGGTTGATCAACCCTCCGCCCACGACAACGACGGCGGGATGACCCTCTGATCGCTCAGAGTGACAACGGGGGGAGGCGCATCAGCGCCTCCCCCCGTTCTACGCTCCGGACGAGGAAATGATCGGATACATCCTCCGCCGCATCCTGGTCGCGATACCCGTCCTGATCGGGGTCCTGCTCCTCGTGTTCCTGCTGGTCCGGCTGCTCCCGGGGGAGCCGTGCACTGCCATCCTGGGGGAGAGGGCAACGGCGGAGGCGTGTGCGCGATTCAACGAGGCAAACGGCCTCGACGAGCCGATCATCGTCCAGCTCGGCATCTACATCCAGAACGTGCTCAACGGGGATCTCGGGGAGTCGATCCGCTTCTCCCGGCCGGTCACCCAGATCATCATCGAGCGGCTTCCGGTCACTTTGGAGCTGAGCATCGCGGCGTTGTCCATCGCGATCATCGTCGGCATCCCGCTCGGGATCGCCGCGGCAAGGAGGCACAACTCCGGTGTCGACGTGGCGGCGATGGCTTTCGCCAACGTAGGCGTCTCCATGCCCATTTTCTGGCTCGGCTTGCTCCTCGCCTACCTCTTCGCCGTGGTGTTGTTGGGTACGCCCTTTGCGCTGCCCCCCAGCGGCTCGCTCAGCCCGGGCACGCGGCCGCTCCCCTTCTATGAGGTATGGGGGTGGGAGATCTCCGAGGAGGGTTTCGTTTCCACCGCCGCCGAGTTCATCTCATATATGACGGTGACAAATGCCTTCATCAGCGCCCAGTGGGAGATTTTCTTGGACGGTGTGCAGCACATGATCCTGCCCGCGATCACCCTCGCCACCATTCCGATGGCCATTATCGCCCGGATGACCCGGTCGTCGCTTCTCGACGTCCTCGGGCGTGACTACATCCGCACCGCTCGCGCCAAAGGCGCGATGGAGCGGAAGGTGGTGAGACGCCACGCCCTCCGCAATGCCATGCTCCCGGTGGTGACGATCATCGGGCTCCAATTGGGGCTGCTGCTCGGTGGCGCGGTTCTCACTGAGACCGTATTCGGCCTGGCAGGGGTAGGGACTGCCCTGTTCGACGCGATCACCGCCAGGGACTTCCCCATCATCCAGGGATTCACCCTCATCATCGCTGCGACCTATGTGGTTGTGAACTTGCTGGTTGACGTCTCGTACGGCTATCTGGACCCGAGAGTGAGGCTGGAATGACGCTTGGTGAGGCTGAGATGAGCTTGCGGCCCGATGTGGCCGTCCCCGACCCCGAGTCATTACTCCAGCAGCCCGGCTCAGTGTGGCGGATCGCCGCCCGTCGCTTCTTCCAGCGCAAAGTCGGCATAGCCGGCCTGATCCTGGTCAGCTTCATGATCCTGGTTGCCATCTTTGCCCCACTCATCGCCCCGTATGACCCCTACGAGAACTTCATCGGCCAACCCGGGGCGGAACGATGGCTGCCCCCGTGCGTCAATGCCTTCGGCTGCGAGGGGACCCAGCACCTGTTCGGCCTGGACGGCAACGTCAGGGATTTCTTCAGCCGTGTGGTCTACGCGGCGCGGGTGAGCCTTCCCCTCGGGTTCACCACCGTGCTCATCACGATTGTGATCGGCACGGTCATCGGGGCCATCGCGGGATACGCCGGAGGGTGGTCCGACAACCTCATGATGCGGATCATGGATGTGGTTCTCGGCTTCCCCTCTTTGATCCTGGCGATAGCGATCGTCTTCGTCCTCGGGCCAGGCCTCCGCAACACGCTTCTCGCCATCGCGATCGTCACCATTCCCCAGTACGCGCGAGTGATGCGAGCATCGGTGCTGTCGATCAAGGAGGTCGACTACGTGTCGGCTTCCCGGGCACTGGGCGCCTCCAGGTGGAAGGTGCTGGTCAGCCGGGTCGTCCCCAATGCCCTGACGCCGCTCGTCGTCCTTGGCACGCTCGGCATCGCCACCGTGATCCTGGAAGCAGCTGCTCTGGGGTTCCTTGGCCTCGGTGCAGTCCCCCCGATCCCGGAATGGGGCTCGATGCTGGCGGAGGAGCGGGACCGGATCTTCACCGCTCCCCACCTGATGATCTTCCCCGGACTTGCCATCATGATCACCGTTCTCGGATTCAATCTCATTGGGGACGGTCTCCGTGATGCTCTCGACCCAACGCTGAACAAATGAGCGCGGCCCGGCCACTTCCCGAGAGCCCGATCGACACGGACGCTCCCTTTCCGGTCGCCGCGGGAGAGCGATTGCTCGAGGTCAACGGCCTCGAGACTCACTTCGACACCCGTCAAGGGCTGGTCAAGGCAGTCGACGGGGCCAACTTCCACGTGAACCGGGGAGAGGTCTTGGGATTGGTCGGGGAGTCGGGATGCGGGAAATCGGTGACCTCGCTCTCGATCATGGGTCTGGTCCCCCACCCTGGCAAGGTCGTGGCCGGCGAGATCCTGTTCGGTGGCAAGGACATCGCGAAGATGAAGGCCGCCGAGGTCCGTGCTCTGCGAGGCGAGCACATCTCGATGGTCTTCCAGCAGCCCACCTCCGCCCTCAACCCGGTCTATCGGGCAGGCGCCCAGATCAAGGAGGTCTTCGAACTTCACCGCGATTGGAGCGAGGAAGTCGAGGAAGAGAAAGTCATCGAGATGCTGACCAAGGTCGGGATTCCCGACCCGAAACGTCGGGCAGAGTCATATCCCCACGAGCTCTCCGGTGGGATGGCCCAACGGATCATGATCGCCATGGCGCTCGCCTGCGAGCCCGAGTTGTTGATCGCCGACGAGCCGACGACCGCCCTCGACGTCACCATCCAGGCCCAGATCCTCGATCTGATCCGGGATCTCCAGAAGACCTCGAACACGGCCGTCATCCTGATCACCCACGATCTCGGGATCGTGGCCGAGATGGCCGATCGGGTGTCAGTGATGTATGCCGGTGAGATCGTCGAAGAGACTGATGTCCGCACCATCTTCCGGAATCCGCTTCACCCATACACCAAGGGTCTGATCGGCTCGATCCCGGTCCTGGGCTCGCTCAAGGATCGTCTCGAGGTGATTCCTGGTGTCGTGCCTTCGATGGTCAACCTCCCTGAGGGCTGCCGCTTCGCCCCTCGCTGTGTCCCTCGCGTCGAGAACGGGCTGCAGATCTGCACCGAGATCCATCCGGCCTTGGAGGAAGTGGAGGATGGGCACAAGGTCCGGTGCTGGCTCTATTACGGGCCGGAGAAGGTCGAGGACCCCGATGGCTGAGACGCTGGTCGAGATTCGCGATCTGGTCAAGGAGTTCCCGGTGCGGGGTGGGATGCTGCAACGCCAGGTAGCAACGGTCCGAGCTGTGGCCGGGGTCGATCTCGACATCTTCAAGGCGGAGACACTTGGTCTCGTCGGCGAGTCCGGTTGCGGTAAGACCACCCTCGGACGTCTCCTCACCCGGCTCATGGAGCCGACTTCGGGAACCATCCGTTTCGACGGGGAAGACATCACGCACCTCTCCGGCAGCGATCTCAAGCCGTTCCGCCGACGCGTCCAGATCATCTTCCAGGACCCGTACGGATCGTTGGACCCGAGACAGCAGGTAGGCCCCGCTATTGCCGAGGGTCTGCGTCTCCATGGCATCGGAGACAAGGACGAGCGCCAGGAGCAGGTGAAGGGGATGCTCGAATTGGTCGGCCTCCGCGCCGCGCATGCCAGTCGCTACCCGCACGAGTTCTCCGGTGGCCAGCGCCAGCGAATCGGGATCGCCCGGGCCTTGATCCTCAAACCGGACCTGGTGGTCGCGGACGAGCCGGTGTCCGCTCTCGACGTCTCGGTGCAGGCCCAGGTCCTCAATCTCCTCACCGACCTCCAGGAAGAGCTCAATCTCACCCTGCTCTTCGTCGCCCACAATCTCGCCGTTGTGGAGCACATCTCCGACCGGGTCGCCGTGATGTACCTGGGACGTGTCGTGGAGATCACCGACCGGGACACCTTGTACCGCAACCCCCTCCATCCCTACACCGAGGCGCTGCTCTCCGCCATCCCGATCGCCGATCCGGACCGGCCGCGCGATCGCCAGATCCTCCAGGGTGAGATCCCGTCCCCGCTCGACCCGCCTCCCGGATGCCATTTCCATCCGCGGTGCCCGATCGTTCGGGAAGGTCTCTGTGATGTCGATGACCCCCGCCTGATGCCGTCGCCACAGGGGCCCCATCATCAGGCGGCGTGCTGGCTCCGCGCCGGCGACCTCGCTGAACCGGTTACCGGCCGACTTCGCCCATAGTCCCCAGGCCACGCCAATTCGAGGCGGCGGGCAATCCCTACCATCGGTCGCATGACCATCGAAAGAGTCGGTGTCATCGGCGGGGGACAGATGGGGGCTGGGATCGCCGAGGTGTGTGCCCGGGCCGGGAGCCAAGTCGTCGTCCATGAGATCGACGACGGAGCGGCCGAGTCAGCCAAAGGAAGGGTCGAACGATCCCTGGATCGCGCCGTGGAGAAGGGCAAGCTCGAGCCTTCGGACCGAACCATCGATCCTGGACCGGATCGAGTTCTCGATCGACCTGTCCGATCAATCCGATCGTCAGCTGGTCATCGAGGCGGCGACGGAGAACGAAGACCTGAAGAAGGGGATCTTCGCCGAAATCGACCAGTTGGTCGCGGCCGATTCGATTCTCGCCTCCAACACCTCTTCGATTCCGATCACCCGCATCGCGTCGGCAACGACCCGACCGGAACACGTCGTCGGCCTCCATTTCTTCAACCCGGTCCCGATCATGGGTCTTGTCGAACTGGTCACCACCGTGATGACCTCGCCAGAGACCGAGGGAGCGGCGCGGGAGTATGCCGAGTCACTCGGCAAGGCGGTGATTCAAGCCAAGGACCGGGCGGGGTTCATCGTGAACATGCTCCTCGTCCCGTATCTGATCGGCGCCATCCGCATGTACGAGGCAGGGGTGGCAACACGAGAGGACATCGACGCCGGGATGAGACTCGGGGCCAACCACCCGATGGGCCCCCTCGAACTCTCCGACTTCGTCGGTCTCGACACGATGAAACATATCGCCGATGTCCTGTTCGAGGAGTACAAGGACCCGTTCTACGCCTCGCCACCCTTGCTCACCAGGATGGTCGAAGCCGGCCTGCTCGGCCGCAAGACTGGCCGCGGCTTCTACGAGTACGGCTGAGAGCTAGCTGTTCAGGATCACGACCGGGCACGGCGCAAGCCGGGTCAGATACTCGATTCGCGGTCCAAGATGGAGATGGGTCGTGCCCGCCCGGACACTCGTCCCGAGAACCAGGAGATCTGCGTCCATCTCGGCAAGGGCGTCGAGGATCCCGGTCTCGACGTCCTCAGCCTCCCGGACCTCGGTCTCCACATGCTGGCCCATGCGGGTGGCGAGGATCTCGAACTCGGCGGTCACGTCGAGGGCGATGTTTGGGCGCATGCCCGACAAGCGAGATGGAGTGACGACATGGATGCCGGTGACGACGGCATCCGAGCCTGCGATTGCGAAAGCGAGGTCTGCCGCGTTTCGTGAGCTGGCGCTGGCGCTGGCCGGGACGAGGATCCGCGAAGGAGCCCATTCCTCAGGCACGTTCTCACCCCTCACCACCAGGGTCGGAGTCCGGGACAGCTTGATCAGATCGTCGATGACCGTCCCGAACACGCCCTCTCCGGAACCACTCATCGTCGGAGTTCCGATCACGAGCAGGTCGTAATCGGCCTCCGCCTCGTGCAGGATCGCCTGGACCGGATCGTGGTTGGAGACGATCCGGGTGGTCGTCTTACCGTCCCGGAACACGGCGCGTAGCGATGTGAGGTAGGCACCGGCCAGCACCCTGTCCTGATCTCCGGCCACGGCGAGCAAGGTGGTGGAGATGTCGTTGAACTCACCAAGGCGAGCCACGAGCACCGCCTGGATGGTCTGGGTCCCGACCTGCCCGATCCGGGGTCGCACCGGAACCAGCACCCTCCTCAGCCCGGCCAGGAAGCTGGTCTTGATCACCTCCTCGCGCGCCAGCCGTTGCTCCTCGTCGGCGCCCGGCTCGACCCGGGCGAGGCAGAAGCGCAGAGCGGACGGCGCCGCGACCGAGGTCACCACCGCCATCAAGACGATTATCGAGAACATCTCGGTGGTCAGAATCCCCAGCGAGAGACCGATGGTCGCAATGATGATCTCCACCGCCCCGCGTGCGTTGAGACCAGAGCCATAGGCCAACGCAGACCAATGATCCTGCCCGGAGATGTATCGGGCACCCAAATAGGCACCGGCGACCTTGCCAAACGTGGCCACGAGGATCACCAGCACCGCAACGAAGATGAGCCCCGGCTCCAGGATCGAACCGAGGTTGACCTTGAGGCCGGCCACTGCGAAGAAGATCGGCGCGAACACGGCGAGAGCCATACTCTCCAGTTTGTGGACCACATCTGTGGGGAGACGTGACAGGCGCCCGAACAAGATCCCTATGGCAAAGGCCCCGATCACCGGCTCCAGCCGAAGGGCCTGAGTGAATGCTCCCCAAGCGAAGGCGAGGACGACGACGAGCGTGAGGATGGCGTCCCGACCCCGGAAGCGGTCCTGAATGAGGCCAAGACCGCGCTCGACCAGCACCCGCCCAACGGTGACGGTCGCCAGGATGAATATTGCGACCATCGCAAATGTCACCAGCACCGACCCTGCAGTGAGCGTTTCGGCGCTGGCCAGAGCTGTCACCAGCCCCAGCAGCGTCCAACCAGTGATGTCATCGATCATCCCGGCCGCGAGCAAAGTCTGACCGAACTCGCGTCGCATCAGATCGAGGTCCATGAGGATCTTGGCCAGCACCGGGATCGCGGAGATAGACAGGGCGGTGGCCACGAACAAGGCGAAGATGGTTCGATCATTCGGATCGACCAGGAGATCATCAGGGATGGCGAAACCGAGGGCGAGCCCGGTGATGAACGGAACGACCAGGCCCCCAACCGCCACTCCCAGCGCCACACCAATCCGACGCCGGATCAGGGACAAGTCCGTCTCGAGCCCGGTGATGACGAGCAGCAGCATGACCCCGATCAGCGCCACCACCTCGAGCATGTAGCCCTGGACCTCGGTCTGGGGCAGGATCCACTCGCCCACCCACGGCACCAAGCCCGAGAGCAGCGACCGTCCGAGAATCACCCCGGCGAGGATCTCACCAACAACCGCGGGCTGACCCATCCTCCGCGCCAGACCTCCGAGGAACCGAGCCGCAGCGAGGAGCACCGCGATCTGTATCACGAGTTGCAACACCTCAGCGTGGGAGGCGGCGCTGAACGTCTCCAATATCGGTGCCTCTTGTCTTCCTCTGTCGCCTTGGGAGTTAGCTGACGGACTCGGGCTGGAAGTTCGCCCTACCCGGCCTCCAGACCGGGATTCGCCCCGATGGGTTGGTTCCCCCCACCCGGCGCGGGGCCAGGGTTCGGCGGTAAGGGCGAAAATCTAGCCGGGGCTCGCTGCAATCCCGGGATGTCCCTGGGTCCAGAGGACTAGTTCAGATGGCTGTGGAAAGAATGGGCCATGCGGCCCATGCCCAAACGCTCCGGAATTGTGGATTATCCACAGGACAGGCAATCGATGTTTTTCGGGAAAGGGCTGGGCAAGAGGTGATGGTGGCACCAAACCACGTCGAGGCGAGCGGGATGATGTCGAGCAGATTCGACGGTCTCGACACCATCGCCGGTCTCCTCGAGGTTGAGCGCTATCGACTCGGCGATTGGGACGAGCCCTACGCCCGTCTCTTCGCCATCGACTGCGCATCGATCGTCTTCCGATACCACCTCCCCGATCTCACTGAGTCCGCCAGAGACCTCATCCAGCGTCTGCTCCACGAGGCACTCCAACTGGTGACGGCGAATCGTGACAACGAGCTGGCCTCGATCGAGCGGGCCCTGATGACCGGGCTCGAAGCCGCTTCGAGGGTCACCCGGTCGGTCTGGCTGGTCGCCTTGAACGCTGTGCTCCCCGACCCCTTCCGAGCCGCAGTGATGAGCACCGAGGCCGCCTTGCAGGCATTCGGGCGTGGCCCCAACCCGCGGCGGGACGCAGTGGCCGAGGCCGTGCGTCGCCGAGTCTTCTCCCGGACGGAGGAAGCCTCGCTGCTCGGCTCCGTCACCCGTCTCCGGGCCCCCTCCGCCGTCGCCTGACACTTCTCCCCACGCCGGGGGCTTCCTACAGTCGACCCGTGACCCTTCTCGAGGCGATCAAGGCCGATATCACCACGATCGGTGTCGACGTCATCGTCAACGCGGCCAACTCCTCGCTGCAGGGCGGTGGGGGTGTCGATGGGGCAATCCACCGGGCAGGTGGGCCGGCAATCCTGGAGGAGTGTCGTGAGATCGTGGCCCGACAGGGCGAATTGCCCACCGGTCATGTAGTGATCACGACCGCGGGCAATCTGCCCGCCCGTCACGTGATCCACACGGTCGGTCCGATCTGGGGCGCTGTGCCCGAAGACGAGGCGACCAGTCTCCTCGCCTCTTGTTATCGAAACAGCCTCGATTTGGCTCATGCGAACTCCGCCCGAACCGTGGCATTCCCCAACATCTCGACCGGTGTCTATCGGTTCCCCAAGCGGCTTGCGGCCCGAACCGCGATCGATGCCGTGACCGACTGGGTGAAGGCGCACGACGGAGCCATCGATTCGGTTCTGTTCGTTTGCTTCGGGCCGGACAACCTGGAGCTGTACCAGGATCTGCTAACCGGCTGACCCGGCTCGTGCTCGCTTATAACAGGGGCACCCCTAGGGTGTCCCGGATGTCGGTCGGCACCCGACTTCGGCGAGCGAGCCTGGTTCTCCTCATGGCAGCCACGACGATGGTCGTGCCGGCTGAGCGAGTCACAGCGCAGGTTCCTCCCTGCCCGAGTCTGCAGATGCAGGCGGTGGCGCCCGTCACCGAGTTCACCCCTTCCGCCGTGACCAGCAACAGAGCGCGGAATTGGCTCCGCCTGCATCCGATGCCGATCACCGGTCTGGTGCCCAGCCTGCCGAATCCACCCGCCACGGTGGTCGATCGCTACATGGAGCCGTTCGGAGCCAACGCTGTTCACGTATGGATGGATGGCCCGCCCCAGGTGGAGAGCTGGCTTCAGTATCGGCGGGGTGCCGGATTTCTCTCATGGCTCGCCGCCAATGGCAACTCGCTCATCTGGAATGGGTCGCAGTTCGTCGATTCCGGGAAGCTTTTGGGAGGGCTTGCCCAGAACACTCCAGGACGCATTGGTTTCCAGGTAGGGGACGAGCCGGGCTCGGTCGCGGCACTGCAGGAGATCTCAGCGGGGATCAACCGTGCACGGGCAACAGACCCGGATGCGCTTCTCTTCACGAACCTCAGTTACTGGGCACCAAACTCGGCCCAGACGACCCAGCAATACGTGTCGTCCGTGGACGGCGACGTGGTGGTGACCGCCGACTACAACTTCGAATCGAGCCACTACACGGTTCTCCAGACCTTCCGCCGCGCCGGTCTGGCCAAAGGCGTCCCCTATTGGAACTACCTGAATGCCTATGTCGGCCAGGAAACCGACTGTCAGACCACCCACACTCAATCCGACCTGATGTGGCAGGCGATGGCCGGGCTCACCTTCGGGTACACAGGCCATTTCTGGTTCATCTACCAGGCGTCGACGACGGGGCATCCCAGCGCCACTGCATGGGGCGGCTCGATCATCAATCAGCCCACCGGGACCTGGGCATCGTCGCCGACCCAGTATCACGCGATCATCGGTGAGGTGAATCGCCGTCTGGCCAACCTGGGCAAGGCCATCACCCGCCTGACCTCGACCGATGTCAGATTCGTCAGGGCAAACCATGCTTTGAGCGAGCAGCCGGTCGATCTGCAGCCCTACACGTCGGGTGCTGGAGGGTTCCCCTATCTGTACGAGGTGGGCCCGGCGCCGGGTCAGGCGCCGCTGGAGATCCTGGTCGGCTTCTTCGTGGACGAGTTCGGCGAGCGATACGTCTCGGTCCAGAACGCACGACACACCCATTCCACCGATCGCCCCAACCCGCCGCTTCCTGGCTCCAATGCGGTAGGCACGATTCATCTCAACTTCGACTTCTCCTCCGCCCCCGCCGGGCTGCCTCGAGACAACATGAGGGTGTTGCGCTCGGCGGACGGGGTGAGGGGTGATCTGCCCCTGCAGAACCTCGGAGGAAATCTTCGGAGGGCGAACATCATCCTCGAGGCCGGGGACGCCGTGCTGCTCAAGTTCGACACCGGCCGTGACTTCGTCTTCGGTCCGGCCCGAGAGGACATCGGGCTGGTCGATCCGGCCAGCGGCGTCTGGCATCTGCGACGTGGCGGCGTCATGAGCTCGTTTTTCTACGGAAACCCGGGCGACACTCCGTTCATGGGCGACTGGGATTGTGACGGGATCGACACACCCGGGCTCTACCGCCGGTCTGACGGATTCGTCTACTTGCGAAACTCCAACACTCAGGGCATCGCCGATGTCAGCTACTTCTTCGGGAACCCTGGCGACCTTCCGATTGCGGGCGACTTCAACGCTGACGGCTGTGACACCGTCTCCATCTACCGGCCGTCGGAGGGAAGGGTCTATGTGATCAACAGGCTCGGCTCCGGGTCTGCCGGCGCCGGGGCCGCCGACACGTCGTACTTCTTCGGCAACCCCGGCGACAAGCCGTTCGCCGGTGACTTCGACGGCGACGGGACCGACACCGTCGGTCTCCATCGAGAGACAACCGGCCTCGTCTATTTCCGGAACACCCACACCCAGGGGATCGCCGACAACGAGTACCTGTTCGGAGACCCGGGCGACCTGTTGGTGGCCGGCGATTGGACCGGGGTGGGGTTCTCCACGCCGTCACTGTTCCGGCCGAGCGCGACGACGTTCTACTTCAGATACACCAACACTCAGGGGATCGCCGACAACTCATTCCCACTGGGTGACCAGGGCATGTTGCCCGTGGCAGGGTCCTTCGGCTGATCTGATTGGAGGTCAGACCGGAGCGCCAACACCGACATGGTTGGCGAGATGCTCGGTCAGATCTCTGGCGTCGTCCTCGGCGCCGTGGATGAAGCTCGATTTGCGCCGGCGCAGCATGTTGAGCCCGATCCGGTACATCCCGGGGGCTTCGGTCACCACGCCGGCATCGTGGCGGATACGACCCTTACGATCGAGCACCCGGGCGTGCAGCCAGGAGTAGTCGGGCCGGAACCCGGTGGCCCAGATGATGGTTGAGATGCGCCCGTCTGTGAGGTCGAGGCTGAGTGGCGGGGAATCATCCACCCGGGTCGGCGCAAAGCGATGTGCCGGCTCGATATCCCCGTCGAGGCCACTCTGCGGCACCCAGTCGTCAATGGAGTCCAGCAGTCGGTTCATCTTGAGGTCGGCGAGATTGCAGAGATTGCGGAGGGATCCAGACAGCTGGGCCGTCCCGTCCACGATCCCGGCCACACGGCCGACGAGGAGCACCCCCTGGTCGGTCAGGGCGTTGAGGTCGAGCGTCCTCCGCTCCGGAGTCCCCACTAACTGGGGTGACGGGATGTTGCGGGCGCGGACCAGATCGTCGACCTCGTCCCACCGCTCGTCGAGCACTCCGGTCCTGTCCAGCCACCACATGATGTCCTTGCCTCGATATACCCGGGGCAAACGGACGTGCTCGCCCACCGACAGGGTCACCGGCCGCCCTGAGGCGTGCACCTCCTCAGCGATCTGAATCCCGGTCGCCGATGCGCCCACCACCAGCACGTCGCCCTCAGGTAGCTGCTCGGGCCTCCGGTACCGCAGCGCGGTGACCATCTCGACCGAGGCGGGCACGCCATCGGCAACAGCGGGGACGCTGGCCAGGTTGAAGCCTCCGGTCGCCAGGACAACGGTGGGACTTGCCCAGGTTCCGTCATCGGTCACCACCTCGTAACCGTCCTCGTTGGGGCGAACAGAGGTGACCTTGGTGTTGGTGTGCAATGGAGCGTCGACGATCTTGGAGTAGCCCTCGATGAAGTCGATCACCTCCGGCATGGTCATGAAACCATCGGGATCCGGGCCGTCGTACTCGAAGCCGGGCAGCCGGCTCTGCCAATTAGGGGTGAGCAGGCGGAGCGAGTCCCAGCGCTCGGTGCGCCAGGTATTGGCCACCTCGCCGCGCTCGATCACGACATGGTCGATCGAGCGCCGGCTGAGGAAGTGGCTGACGGCGAGACCGGCGTGACCGGCGCCGATCACAACCGTCGTCGTCCGCATGCTGGTCGTGTTCAGTTGACCTCGACGGTCACATTTGTGGGGTTGGTGACCACGTCGAAGACCGCCGACCGCTTCTGGGACTGGGCGACGATGGCTTCGATGTCCTCTTGCGAGGCGTCGGCGTCGATGTCGTAATGCACCTTGATGTCGTTGAACCCGTTGCGGACCTCGGGGTCGGCGCCGAGGATGCCGAGGATGTCCATGTTCCCCTCGATGGTCGACTTCACCGAGTTGAGCTGAATTCCCCGGTTCTGCGCCACAGCAGCGACGCCTGCGGTGAGACAGCTGGCAAGGCCCACCAAGACCAGCTCGACGGGGGTCGCGCCGTTGTCCTCGGAGGCGAACACCTCGGGATGATCGGCTTCGAATGTGAAGGTGGAGCGATGCGATTGCTCGCCGCCGAGACCGAAGAATCCTTTGACCTCCGATTGGCTGTGGGTGCCACCCACCCATTCTGTGGACGCCTTCCAGGTGAACTGGGCAGCCTCCGGGGCATCGACGAGGGCGGTACGGGCATCGAGCAACGCTTGTACGTTGACTCCGTTGTCGACCGGTGTGTCGGTCGTGGTCATTTTCTTCCTCCTGTGTGGTCGGGATTTGCGTCGCGGGACGTATCGAGGATCAACTCGCCAACTCTCGGGAGCCTGACGTCCCTACGAGCGAATGACGTCGCTCGCCGCGGCCACCCGAGAGCACAGACAGATGCACATGGGCCGTTGAAGGCAATACCCGTGGTTGTGCGATCCTGTCATCGTCCGCTTTCGGTTGCTGCGAGCTCACGGGCAATTTGAGCAGGGAACCGAGGATGCGTCAAAGGAATAGCATGGGGAATCGCCCCCATGCGATTCAGAGCCAACCGCTCTTCTTGAACCTGGTGTAGAGGAACAGGCACACCCCGGCCATGACCAAGAGCGCTGCCGGATAGCCCCACACAGCATCGATCTCGGGCATGTGCTCGAAGTTCATCCCCCAGATCCCGGCCAGCAAGGTGGGTATCGCGGCGATCGCCACATATGCGGAGATCTTCCGCATGTCCTCGTTCTGACGAAGACTGACCTGGGTGAGGTTCGCTGCGAGCACCGAGGTGAGGGTGTCCCGATACACGTTGATCCGGTCCAGCACCCGGAGGAGGTGATCGAGCACATCACGGAAGTAGGGCTTCAAGCTGGGGTCGATGGCCTTGAAATCATCGGTGGCCAGCCGGTCCAACGGGTCTTCGAGGGGTTCCACTGCCTCGTGGAAGCTGAGCACCTCTTGCTTGAGCCGGTAGATGCGCTCAGAGTCCCCTTGCGAGGAGAAGACGTCCTCCTCGATGCCCCGAATGTCGGCTCCCAGTTCGTCGAGAACCACTGCATAATCCCTCACCACTTGATTGAGGATGCCATGCAGAACGGATCCCGGGCCGAAGGCGAGCCGTCCAGGATCGCCTTCTAACTTGTGCCGAGCCTCGATCAGCCGGCTTGCCTCGCCGTGCCGGACCGCCACCACGAAGTCCTCGTCGACGAAGATGAGGATCTCGCCGAATTCGACGATTTCCACCGGGTCGGCATATCGGGCCGGCTTGGTGACGACGAAGAGTGTCTCGTCGAAGGTCTCCAGCTTGGGGCGCTGGTGGGCTCGCAGCGCGTCGTCGACCGCGAGCTCGTGAAGGTTGAAGGTCTTGACTGCCTGCTCGAACTCCTCCGGGCTCGGCTCGTGGAGGCCCACCCAGGCGAAGGTGTCAGGTTCGGTGATCAACCGCCCCGCCTCTTCATAGTCGAACTCGCCGGGGACCCTCTGTCCGAGTTGATAGCAGGCGGCGTCGACGATCATTCGGTGGAGGCTACGCGGCCCGCCGCCGAGCGAAGCTCTCGGAGGACGACCGGATCGATGCGTTCGGTTCCCACCCAGCGTTCCTCCAAGTTGTGCCACCCCAGCCAACTCTGGAGACTGTCCTCGAGAGAGCCATTTGGATCCGACCAACCGATCGAATCGAGGATCCGGGTCACCTCATTCTGCATACCGGTATCGAACGGAAGGAGCTCATCTTGCGTCGTCTTGCCGAAATAGAGCGTGTGGAGGTCGAGAAGACGGCGCAGGTCCTCGATCGGGGTGTCGGAATGGTCTATGCGCAGGTCGAGCCACCGATCGTGATTCCCGCCATACCCGCCTCCTGGTCGTACCACGAGCAGGGCAGCCGACTCCACGCCCCGCTTCTCTCCCCCGGCCGTCTCACCGGCCGTGAGGGCCCCCAGGAGGCGTTCGGCGAGCCCTCCCTCGGTGTCGCGGAAAGCTGCGGCCATCGCCTCGGGGACTTGGGGGTTGCTGAGGATGTTCCCTTGAGCAGCGAAGCCCTCCCCGGTGACGCCCACGGCATGTTCGAAACAGTTCTCACCGGTGTATGAGGCGCTTTGGCCATCGGCAGCGACCACGCCGATCTGCCGATGGCTGCGCATCTCGTCGTCGGCTGTCAGACGATCGATTGTCCTCTCTGGTGACAGCCCGGATTCCAACAATTCGAGACCGCGGTTCCCGTAGGTGATCTCTGCATGGGCCTGAGTGGCCACGGCTCCGACTCCTCCCCGAGCCCAGGGCACGAAGGCGCCAACCGCGAGGAACTTGGACTGGACAGCTACCCCACACTCCCCAGCTTCGGGGTCGGCGGCGACGATCGAGTAGGTGGAGGGACCGTATGGGTGGTCGCGCCGCATATCTCGACGCTACCCCCAGGTGCCGAACCTCGGGCGTTCGAGGTAGACGGGCGAGGACGGCTTGGGTGGCTCGCAGCTCCTATCGAGAACCGAGATGCGACCCTGAGCTGTTGCATCTCGGTCGCTCCTAGTTCGCGCCGGTGTCGTCGTTGTGGCCTGTCCACTGGATCCGTGGTGCCGGGACGTCGTCGCCTGGTTTCACCGCGACCGCCTCGCCGGAGTCGATGGCGTATTGCCAGAAGGCTCGGTAGCGCTGGATCGCCGCATCGGCTTGTAGGGCGATTCCGAAGTGCGGTAGGTCTGCCGCAGTCAGGTGATCAGCGGGATCGCCCTCGGTGAAGGCGAAGATGATGGCGGCTCTTTCCCAGCCTCGGGCAGTGAGGAGCCGGTCCCTGGCCTCTCCGATGGTCGCTGGGATCTCGATGCGTTTCCGCTGAATCAGGTGGAGCTGAGGGGATTTGAACCCCTGACCCCCTGACTGCCAGTCAGGTGCTCTGCCAGGCTGAGCTACAGCCCCGTTTGGGGAATCGTCATTTTATGGCAGGGGATGACCCAAGGCTGAATCGTCACCCGTCGGCGACAACCGGCTCGACCCAGTCGACCTTCTCCGAGTCGGCCCAGAGTCGCTCCAACCCATAGAACTCCCGAGCCGCTGCCTGGAAGAGGTGGACGATCACGTCGCCGAAATCGAGTAGGACCCATTCGGCCTCGGTCCGGCCCTCGCTGCGTAAGGGCTTGAGACCAAGCTCTTCGACCATCCGCTCCTCGACATGCTCGGCGAGAGACTGCACATGAGGTCGGGAGGTCCCCGTTGCGATCACGAAGACGTCAGATAGAACGAACAGCCCTTCAACGTCGAGCAACACGATGTCCATGCCCTTTTTGCTGAAGATGGCGTCTGCCGCCACCCGGGCCTGTTCTCTTCCGCTATCTACGGGGATTCCTCCTGGTCGTTCGCGGCCTCCACCATATCGCCTGATCGGATTTGCGTGTAGATGCCCTGCGTCTCGATGAAGCGATGCACCCGAGGCGGCAACAAGAATCGGTACGGCCTACCCGACGCCGCCATTTCCCTGATCGAGGTAGAGCTCACATCGAGGGCCGCCATGTCGAGCATCGTGGCCGTCGGCACGGTTCGAGCCACCTGCAGCCGATTCGGTCCCGGGTCTGGGAACGACCAATACACCCGCCCGCTCGATCACGTCCTCCCACCGATGCCAACTCGGCAGACCCACCGCGGCGTCGGCCCCGAGGATCAGGAAGAGCTCTTCCTCAGCGGGGAACGTGAGCAGGGTGTCGATGGTGTAGGTGGGCCCATCGCGATGCAGCTCACGATCGTCGACCTCGAATCCTTCGATTCCCTCGATGGCCAGCTCGGTCATCGCCAGGCGATCGGCAGCAGGGGTCATCGATCGCTCTGCCTTTTGCCACGGGTCGCCGGCGGGCATGAATAGCACCCGGTCCAGTCCGGCGGCGAACTGAGCCGTCTCCCCGGCGTGGAGATGGGCGATGTGGATCGGATCGAAGGTCCCGCCGAGGATCCCGGTGCGCACGCCGGCGAGCATACGGCCCTGGCGGTGACACCAGACGAAGGGCGCGAGTGATATCGGTGTTCCGGCAGCCGATTTGGGTTTCCGGGTCTGAGTACATGCCGTCGATCCTGGTGGACAGATGAAGACCGGCGCTGCCGTGGGGCGAACCCGCGGTGCCCAACACGTCGCCTCGGTCAACGCTGGTGCCGGACGTGACCCGGATGTCGGCCAGATAGGAAAGCGAGACCTTGAAGCCGGGGACGGGCTCGATGGTGATCGATCTCATCCCGGCCACCGACCCGGCGAAGGTCACCCGTCCCGAAGCCGGTGCTCGAACCGGAGAACCGATCGGGGCGGAGTAATCGACCCCCCAGTGGCCTCCATACGAACCGACAGGGGCATAGTCGGCGATTACCGGGCCATCGACCGGAGCCGACAAACAGACAGCGGCCAATGCCAGCGCTACCAGCATCTCATCCCTCCCTCAATCGAACCTACCCACGTCGGGTTGGGGTGCCAAGGGGTATGGGCACTAATTTCGGGTGCACAGAAAGGACCATCAATGACAACACGGATCGGGCTCATGGGGTTCGGACGCATCGGGAGGAACGTGATGCGTCTCCTCCACAACAGAGCCGACCTCGATGTGGTGGCGATCAGCGACGTCGCCGCTCCCGAGGCGCTCACCTACCTCCTCAAATACGACTCCATATACGGACGTTTCCCGGCGCCGGTCTCCTACTCCGAAGGCACGTTGTCATACGGCGAGCGGAACGTGGCGTGGCTGAACGCCAAGGAGCCGGGAGACGCCGATTGGGGCGAGCTCGGAGTGGATGTCGTTCTCGAGACGACGAGTCGCTATCGGACCAAGGACGCCCTCGACCAGCACCTGAAGGCCGGGGCCAAGAAGGTGGTCCTGACTTCGAGTCCCGAGATCCCAGGCGAGATCCCGCTGTTGCTTCGAGGGATCAACGACGACGTGCTCGGCCCCGATGTCGACCAAGTCGCGCTCGGCTCCAATACGTCCAATGCGGCAGCACCCATCCTGAAGACACTCAACGACGGGCTCGGGATCAAACGGGTCTACATGACCGTGGTCAAGGCAATGTCCAACGCAGGACGACTCGCCGATGTGCCCACCGACTCCTATCGGACCAGCCGAGCCGCCGGGGAGAACATCATCCCGGCCGAGACGAACTCCGCCGAGATCATCACCCAGGCTCTGCCCGAGCTCGAAGGCAAGATGGCCGTGGTCGCGCTGAACGTCCCCGTGGTGGACGGGTCGACGATCGACATGGTGCTCGACCTCGAGCGGCCTACCGATGAAGCGGAGGTGAACTCACTGGTGAAAGCGGCCTGTGAGGAGAAATACCAGGGAATCATCGAATATGTCGCGGATCCGATTGTTTCCTCTGATGTGAGGTCGATCTCACATTCGGGCGTCTATGACAGCCTCGCGACGATGGTCACTGGTGGGAATCTGGTGAAGACGATCACCTGGTTCAACAACGGATGGGGCTATTCCAACCGTGTGGTCGAAGTCACCGGCATGGTCGCCGCATACCTCAACGGAGAGTGAAAATGGCAAACGTCGCTATCAATGGGTTCGGGCGAATCGGCCGAGCGGTATTCCGCATCATCGCAACCCGACCCGACGTGGGGCTCAAGGTCGTTGCCATAAACGATCTTTCCGACGATGACATCCTTGCCTACCTCCTCGAGTACGACTCGGTGATGGGCCGCTTCGAGGAGGAGGTGTCTGTCGAGAATGGTGTGATGAAGGTCGGCGAGCACCAGATCAAGATGCTCATGGAACGTGATCCGACCAAGCTCCCTTGGGCTGAGCTCGGTGTCGACATAGTGATCGAGTCGACCGGCGTGTTCCGGGACCGTGCGTCGAATCAGAAGCACATCGACGCCGGCGCGAAACGAGTGATCCTCACGGTGCCGGCGAAGGACAAGATCGACGAAACCGTGGTTCTCGGCGTGAACGACGACCAGTTGGATGCCGACGACATCATCGTCTCCAACGCTTCGTGCACAACCAACTCACTGGCGCCGCTGGCAAAGGTGCTCGACGACAACTTCGGGATCCGCAAGGGAATCATGACGACGGTGCATGCTTACACCAACGACCAGGTGTTGGCCGATGTCCCCCACCAGGACCTCCGGCGCAGCCGGGCCGCCACCGAGAACATCATCCCCACCACTACGGGTGCTGCGGCGGCAATCGGGGAAGTCGTTCCCAGCCTGGCCGGAAAGCTAGACGGCATGGCGATGCGGGTTCCTGTGCCCGACGGATCGACCGTCGACCTGGTGGTGGAACTCGATCGTGACGTGACAGTGGAAGAGGTGAACGCCGCAGTGCGGGCCGCCTCGGAGGGCGCCATGGCCGGGATTCTCGAGTACGTAGAGGACCCGATCGTGTCCACCGACATCATCGGGAACCCACACTCATCGATCTTCGATGCCGGCGCGACTCAGGTGCTGGGAGGGAATCTGGTCAAGGTGATGTCGTGGTACGACAACGAGTGGGGCTACTCGAACCGGGTGGTGGATCTAGCCCAGCGTCTGGCCGATGTGTTGGAGAAAGCGCCGGCGTAAACGGGTAAATACCCCTCCGGCCCTTGGGGCCACTACTCGAGGAGTGAGAGGACTGTCGAGCGGAAGTCGTTGGGCTGGAACGGCTTGGTGACGAAGGCATCGGCCCCGCCTTCATTGGCCCGGCGCCTGGACTCCTCCTCGGCGTGTGCGGTCAGTACGACCACCGGGATGTTCCGAGTCGACTCGTCCCGGCGGATCCGGTCGAGCACCTCCCAGCCATCCATTCCGGGGAGTCCGATGTCGAGCACCACCAGGTCGGGTGATTCCGAGCCGACTGCGGCGAGACCGCTCTTGCCGTCCTCCCGAGTGACGATCTCGAGATCGGCGGCGCGGAGACAGACTTCGATGAGCCGTCTGATGACGGCCGAGTCTTCGACAACGAGTATCCGCGAGCCCATTTGATTCACCTCTGGTCCTGGCGCCCGTCAGGGGGCGTATCCGCAAACATCGGCAATAGTGTCCTCACGGTTTAGACATTCTGGAGCGCTCGCGTGCCGGGCAGAGTCAGCTCTTCGATGAACTGCTCCAATTGTCGCAGGGTGCGGACCTCATGGACCGAAGTGCAGTGTTCGGCGTAGTGCGACATCGCGGAGTCCCCGGTGTCCCAATATGCCTCGGGCTCGGGGTTGAGCCAGACGAGGGCCCGCGCCGATTTGGCGATCTCCTCGAGCACACCTGCGCGTGGGGGGCGGTAGTTGTTGCGGGCATCGCCGGTGATGATCACCGTCGTCCGCGGGGTCAGCTGGCGCCCATAACGAGCCATGAACGTCTCGAGAGAATTCCCGTAGTCGGAGTGCCCGTCGAGCCAGACCACCTCCGCCTCGGTGGTGACTCGCTGCAGGGCCGAGCCGAAATCGACTCCGGGGCCGAAGAAATCGCTGACTTCGTCGATCGTGTCGACGAAGGCGAACGAACGCAGCTTCGAGAAATGGGTCGACATGGCATGGGTGAACTGGAGCGTGAAACGCGAGAACGTCGCCATCGATCCGCTGATGTCGCAGAGCAACCACACCTCGGGCCGGTGAGGGCGTGGATGACGGAATTGGGGCTCGGCGGGGACACCGCCGGTTGCCAACGACTTTCGCATCGTCCGGCGGAAGTCGAGCCGCCCCGCCCTCCTGCGACGACGTCGGGCGAGGCGGGCGGCCAGCTTGCGGGTGAGCGGCCCGATTGCTGCCTCCATCTCCTGCAGGTCCCTAGTGGTCGCGTGCATCAGGTCGACGTCCTCGATGAGGGGACGGCGCAGGGTGCGGGCGACCGCTTCGCGGCCGCGGTCGGCGACGAGCCGACGTCGGATCTCGTCCTCGATCTCCTCACGGAGCATCTCGATCCTCGCTTCGACCTCCTCCTTGAGCAGTCGCCTCTCGAAGTCGGAAAGATCCTGATCCTCGAGTAGGGCGGTCATCAGCCGCGTCTTCAGGTCGGCGAGATCGAGGCGACGCAGGGTGCGATAGAGGTAGTAGGTCCCCCCCACCGGCCGACCCGGCTCCATCCCCGCCAACTGCTCGACGGCGGCCCGGGCACCCCGGCGAATCGCAGCCTCGTCGAGACCGGCCAGTGCCTCGAGCAGCGAATCGAGCAGGTCATCGAGATCGAAAGGAGCAGGCTCCGGGAGATCGCCACCGTCGTGTTCGCCCTGCTCCGAAGTCGGAGCGTCTGCCCCCGGCCGGGCAACCGCCTGGGGGACGGTCGAAAAGTAGACGTCGAAGGCGGTGTCAAACGCTCGCTCATGGCGCAAGTTCTTGATCAGGGTCGCCCGCAACGTCTCTCTGAGCGCGACCCTGTCACCGATCTCGACGGCCTCGACGGCCCTCATGCCATCGATGGCCTCCACCATCGACACCGGTACCCCGGCGGCCCTGAGCTCGTCTATGAAGCCGGTGATGATCCCGAGCATTGCCCTACGGCCGCGGGCTCGAGGTCAGCTCCTTGGCCGCCTTCTCGATATCCGCTTGATACTTGAGCAAGACATGCAAGGTGTCTCCGAGGATTGCCTCGTCGACCTCGTCGATAGACAGAGCGAGCAGTGTCCTTGCCCAATCGATGGTCTCTGACACGGAGGGGGCTTTCTTCAGATCCAGACTCCGGATCGAGCGCGCCACCTTGGCCACCTGGCTCGCCAGGTGCGCAGAGAGCCCCGGAACCCTCGCCGTGAGGATCTCCTGTTCCCGCTGGGGATCGGGGTAGTCGATGTGGAGGAAGAGACAACGCCGTTTCAGGGCCTCACTGAGCTCTCTCGTGTTGTTGGAGGTGAGGACCACCATCGGCTGTGTCTTCGCCTCCATGGTGCCCAATTCCGGGATTGAGACCTGGAAGTCGGAGAGGATCTCGAGCAACAACGCCTCGGTCTCCACCTCGACACGGTCGACCTCGTCGATGAGCAGGACTACGGGCTTATCGGAACGGATAGCCTCGAGCAGGGGCCGGGTGAGGAGGAAGTCCTCCGAGAAGATGTCTTGCTCGATGTCTTGCCAGTCGTGATCGACATCGGCCTGGATCCTCAACAGCTGCTTCTTGTAGTTCCATTCGTAGAGCGCCTTGGCCTCGTCGAGGCCCTCATAACACTGAAGCCTGATCAGGTCGCGCTCGGTGACCCGGGCCAATGACTTGGCCAGCTCGGTCTTGCCGACACCGGCCGGGCCCTCGACCAGGATCGGCTTGTCGAGGCGGTCGGCGAGAAAGACGACCTGCGCGATCCGTTCGTCCGGCAGATAATCGACCGAGCGCAACGCGTCGGCAACCGCCCTCGGGCTCTCAAAGCTCATCGGCCGCCATTGTACGGGTCAATGCTGATGACTCCTCTTCCTAAGGTTGGAGCGTGGACCCCGTTCGTCAGACGCTCATCGATCGCAAAGCAGAGCTGCAGGTCGAATTGGCCAGACTGACGGCACCTCCGACGACTGGTGCCGCCGTCTCGTTCGGGAAACGGGTTGGGGACGGAACCGCCGAGGCTGTGGAACGACTCAGCACCACTGCCACGGCGCGATCCATCACGCACTCCATCGAGGACATCGATAGGGCATTGGTCAAGATCCACGACGGCACCTACGGGGTGTGTGACTTGTGCGGAAACGACATCGGAGCAGTTCGGCTCGAAGCACTTCCCGCCGCGTCACGCTGCGTCGGTTGCGCGAGTCGCGGTTGATCTGGCGTGCCTATTCCTCTTCGTCCCGCTCGGGGGTGAACTCGAATGAGATGTCCCCGATCCTGACTTCGTCTCCTTCGACGGCCCCAGCATCCTTGAGTGCCTGATCGACTCCGAGCCGCTCGAGACGCCAGGCGGCCATATCCGCAGCCTCTGCCAGGGTCAGATCGGCGAAGGCAACAGCCCGCTCGGCGGCAAGGCCCTCGACCCGCCAGGCGCCATCCTCTCGCCGGACCGTGAAGGTGGGGCCCAAGGGCCGGTGCAGCACGTAGCCCTTGCGTTGCGGTGCCACCCGCTCGGCCTCATCGACCAGATCGGCGATGACGTGCAATGCCTCCCGCATCCCCTCTCCGCTCACAGCTGAGACCGGCGTTGCCTCCAGCTCAATTGCCTGGTCCTCTACCCCTCCGAGATCAGACTTGTTGATCAGGACGACACTCGGTCGGGATGCGATCTCGGACGAGTAGTCGGCAATCTCCCGCCTCAGGATCTCGAGCTGTTCGGCCGGCGCCCGCTCTTGGGTGGGTGCCGGATCCAGCAGGATCACGAGGACCCGGGCTCTTTCGACGTGGCGGAGGAACTCATGGCCAAGCCCCTTTCCCGAAGCGGCGCCTTCGATGAGGCCAGGGATATCGGCCAGCACGAACTCCCGCCCGTCGAAGCTCACCACACCCAGATTGGGCTCCAGGGTCGTGAAGGGATAGTCGGCGATCTTCGGCTTCGCCGCCGACACCTTCGAGATGAAGGTCGATTTGCCCGCATTGGGGAATCCGATCAAGGCCGCATCGGCGAGGAGCTTCATTTCCAACGTGAGCCATTCCGCCCGCCCATATTCGCCCTGCTCGGCCACACCCGGGGCTCGATTCGAAGGATTCACGAAGGCGGCGTTGCCTCGACCGCCTCGTCCCCCTTTGACAGCCTCGACCTCTTGGCCCGCCTCGACGAGGTCAGCCACGATCGTCCCCGAATCGTCGATCACAACGGTCCCGAGCGGTACCGACAGAACGAGCGACTCCCCGGTGCGGCCATGACGAAGGTCGCCCTGGCCGTGGGTGCCGTGCCCCGCGGTGTAGTGCGGGTTCCGCTGGTAGCGGAGCAACGTGGCGACCGAGGGGTCGGCCTTGAGGATCACCGAACCGCCCGGTCCCCCGTTGCCCCCGGTTGGCTTGCCCTTCGGCTTGCCTCTCACCCTCAGAAACGAGACAACCCCCGCACCGCCATTGCCGGCGCGGAGGTTGACGCGGACCCGGTCGACGAACACGACCGGACTCAGTTCACTCGGGCAGGACGTTTACACGGCGGCGGTTGGCCCTGGTCCCGTACTTGACGGTTCCGGACGCAGTGGCGAACAGGGTGTCGTCAGACCCCTTGCCCACGTTCTCGCCGGGATGGATCGCGGTGCCTCGCTGGCGAACGAGGATGGCGCCGGCGTTCACGAACTCACCGTCGAATACCTTTGGCCCCAGCCGCTGGGCGGCGGAGTCACGACCGTTCTTGGAAGAACCGCCTGCTTTCGTCTTTGACATCTCACTCCTCCTCTGACGAGTCGGTCGTTGCTTTCTTGGTGGTCTTCGCAGCAGTTGCCTTCGCAGCAGTCGCTTTCGCCGCGGGTTTCGCTGCAGTCTTCTCCGTGGCCGCCTTGGTGGCGGCGGGCTTCTCTGCGGCCTTCGCCGCCGTCGTCTTCGCTGGTCCGGTCTTGGCCTCAGAGGGCTTCGCGGTGGTCTTGGCCTTGGCCCCGGGGAGCTTGATCTCGGTGATCTCGATCTGGGTGTACTTCTGGCGATGACCCTGGCGACGCCGATAACCCGTCTTGTTCTTGTACTTGAAGATGTCGATCTTGGGGCCTTGGGACTCTCCCAGCACCTTCGCCGTCACCAAAGCCTTGGCCAGGACGTCACGATCGGAGACGGCATTCCCTTTGTCGTCCACGACGAGCAGCGGGGCAAACGACAGCTCCTCGGCGTCGCCTTTGACCCGCTCGATCTCGATGACATCACCCGATTGCACCTTGGCCTGTTTGCCGCCGGCGCGAATGATGGCGTACATGGGTAAACCTCTGGGAAGGGGAATCGAGGCTAATGGTACTGGTACGGACGGGTACAGCAAAGACGGCGTTCTACGTTGTACGTCTTACGTAAATACGTAGAACGCACGACGTACAACGGGGACTATTCCGTCAGGGTGTAGTCCTCGACCAGGTCCTGGGCAGCGATGGCGTGCTCGTGGACGATCACGCCGCGGCCCCCGCATTCCTCACACTTGGACGAGAACTGCTCGAGGAGACCGGCCGAGACGTTCTTCCTCGTCATCTCGACCAGCCCGAGATGAGACACATCGAAGACTTGGGTCCTCGTCTTGTCCTTGGCCAGAGCTTCTTTGAGACGTCTCAGAACCGCCTGCTGGTTGTCGATCGTCTCCATATCGATGAAGTCGATGACGATGATCCCACCGATGTCTCGCAACCGGAGCTGCCGACCGATCTCCTCGGCCGCCTCCAGGTTGTTCTGCAGCACCGTCTCCTCGAGGTTCGAGGAGCCGACGAATTTCCCGGTGTTGACGTCGATGACGGTGAGGGCTTCGGTGCGATCGATGACCAGGTGACCGCCCGAGGGCAGGTAGACCTTGCGGTCGAGGGCCTTCTTGATCTGATCGTCGACGTGATAGCGCTCGAATAGAGGCACGTCGTCGGTGTAATGCTGGACCTTGGACACGAGATCGGGAGCGGTGCCCTGGAGATAGTCGACGACGACCCTGTAGGCCTTGGCGTCGTCGATGAGCAATTTGCGGAAGTCGGCCGTGAAGTGCTCGCGGATCACCTTGATCAGCAGCTCGGGCTCTTGATGAACGAGGCGGGGGGCGCCACCGGTCTCGGACTCCTCGCCGATCTGATCCCACACCTTGCGCAGACGGGAGATATCGGCAGCGAGCTCTTCGGCGCTGGCGTGGAGTGCCGCGGTCCTCACGATCACCCCGTATCCGTCGGGGCGAACCTTGTTGATGACTTCACGAAGGCGGGACCGGTCGTCATCAGGCAATCGGCGGCTGATCCCGATGCTGTCCGAGTCGGGGACAAGAACCAGATAGCGTCCCGGCAGCGACGGCACGCCGGTGAGACGAGCGCCTTTGGCCCCCATCGCATCCTTCGTGACCTGAACCAAGACGTCGTCGCCCTCTTTGAGCACGCTCTCGATCCGTCGCGCTGGGCGTCCGTTGCCTTTTCCGTCCGAAGCCACGTCCGAGGCGTAGAGGACACCATTCTTGGGAGCACCGAAATCGAGGAACGCCGCTTCCATGCCCGGAAGGACGTTGCGAACCTTGGCCAGGTAGATGTTCCCCGCCACTGAGCCTGCGTCTTCACGGGCGACGTAGTGCTCGACCAGGACCGGCCCTTCGAGTATCACCATCTGGGTCTGACCCTTGTGCACCCGGACCAGCATCTGCTTGCGACCGGTCTCGACGGGAACGATCACCTCGTCGTCCATGGGACGACGGGTCCTGGTGCGGGAGGTCGACACCCCGTTCCTGGAGTGGTTGCCACCACCCTTGTTCGAGGGCTGGTGGCGTCGTTCCTTCTTGGGCTTGGTGGCCGGGGCCGGTCGGGCCTCGACTCGGGTGACTTCTACCTTGCGTCCCTTGACACGGACGGTCTTGTGCTCCTCGACGGTCCCTTCCGTCGAGGATTTCCGAACGATTTGTGGGCTCTTCTTGCGAAATAGAGCCATGTGGTTTCACTCCTCTGAGAGTCGATGATCGGGTCGACCCGAAAGCCCATTCCCTGACAGCGGCTTCCTGGTCCAAACAGATTCGCCAGATCGCGCTCGTGCGGCCGCCGATGGGGGCGGTCGCCGAGGGTGGCCTTGCCGGCTGGCCGGCATACAAGGGTGCTCATCAACGAAACACTCCGAAGAGGGGAAGATGTCGCGTCTGGCGGACTGACGAAGGTTACCAGAAAGGAAACGCTGAACCTACCCACCGAAGAGATCGAGCTCCGGCTGTTCGGGCTCGGTCGGGTCGTAGCAGACGCGGCACCGTGCCTCATATGCGCCCTGCGCTCCCAACACCACCAGCTCCTCTGACCTGACGATTCGCTGGGTGTACATGCCGGGCCCGCCGCACCTGTGACAGACAGCAAGCATCTTGGTGACGTACTCGGCCCGATCGCACAATGTCGGGATTGGCTCGAACGGCCGACGCAGATAGTCGGTGTCCAGACCGGCCACGATCACCTGCTTCTCGGCAGCCGCCAGTTGCTCGACCACCTCGATCAGTCCGTCGTCGAAGAACTGCCCTTCATCGATCCCAATCACCAGAGTGGTGTCTTCGACATGGTGAAGCAGGTCGGACGAAGTCTCCACCGGGGTCGCCTCCACCTTGAGACTGGAATGGGAAACGACCTCACCGTCGGCATATCGCACGTCGAGCTGTGGCTTGAAGGTCTGGACGGGCACCCGGGCGATTTGATATCGAGTGACCCGGCGGATCAGCTCCTCGCTCTTGCCGGAGAACATCGGCCCGCAGATGACCTCCACCCACCCCCGCTCACCACGTCGATCCATGTGCCGAGGAGCGTAGAACCTACAACCGTGCCCTGAAGCGGCGCCGTGGCTACTTGACGAACGTGGTCCTGGAGCGGAAGCTCCGGCCGACCGGCGTCTGTTCGCCCCGAGGTGTGAGGAAGCTCAGACCGATGCCGCCAGCGAATCGAGGGTGGCCGAGGGGCGAAGTCGGCCGGCAACTATGAGAGTTGGTTCTCCCCAGGCACCGGAGTGCGCAGCAACCAGACGGAGTTGGCCACACCGAGGGCGAGAGTCATCGCCAGATAGAACGAGCCTCCGGCGGAGAGGAATGGAAGCGGGATGCCGGTGACCGGCATGATGCCGATCGTCATCCCCACGTTGACAAAGACGTGGAAGACCATCATCGCGGCGAGACCGGCCGCAATGAGGGCCCCAAAGCGGTCCCGAGCGTTGGCCGCGATGACGAGCAGCCTCCAGATGATCACCGCAAAGGCAGCCACGACCAGGATCCCGCCCACGAATCCGAGTTGCTCGGCAACGGCGGTGAATATGAAGTCGGTCTCCTGCTCGGGCACGTACTCGAACGAGGTCTGCGTTCCCTCCGCGAAGAGCCCGCGGCCGAACAACTGTCCCGATCCGACCGCGTACTTCGATTGCTGGATGTTGTAACCGATCCCCTGAGGGTCGATCGAGGGGTTGAACAGCACCTTGATCCGGTTGAGCTGATACTCCGCCAGCCATTCTCGTTGTAGGACGACCAGCACTCCAATGGTCGTGGCGCCGGCCAAGGCCAACATCTGACGCCAGGTGGCCCCGGCGACGAAGAGCATCACGAACAGGATGAACCCGAACACCAGCGTGGTGCCCAGGTCGGGCTCGAACAGGACGAGGGCGGCGGGAACTGCGACGAGGAGGACGGCTCGGGCCATGGTGCCCCATGAGAGTTGCCGCTGGCCCAACTCGTCACGATTACTGGGCGAGAGCAGGGCCGCCAGGAGCAAGATCACGATCACTTTGGCGAATTCGGCCGGTTGGAGCTTGAAGAACCCGAGGGGGATCCAACGCTGGGCGCCATTGATCGGCTCGAACATGTAAACCGCCAACAACCCGAGAACGACGAGGATCGAGACGATCGGGATGAGATTCTTCAGCTCCCGATAGTCGATGTTGGAGATGACGACGTAGACGGTGAGCCCGGCCGCCACGAAGATCATCTGCCGCTCCATCCCGACTGACCCGGTGCTCTTCGTGGCCGAGTACACCATGAGCAACCCGAATCCGGAAAGGGCGAGCATCGTCCCGAAGAGGATCCGGTCGGACCTGTTGCGACCGCGGTCAACGGCGACCTCACGGAGTCGGCTGAGCACAGCCACTAATCCGCCTCCTCGCCCTGCACGATCGGCGTTGGCTCGTTGCCGGCCAGGAATTGCATGATGTGACGAGCCACCGGGGCTGCCACTTGGCCGCCCGACCCACCCTCGTCGATCAACACGGCCACCACATAGCGGGGGTTATCGAGCGGCGCCACGCCGACGAACCAAGCATGGTTGTCTCTTGTCGCCGATACCTGGGCGGTCCCGGTCTTGCCCCCGACGTTCTCGAGACCCTCACCGAAATCGCTGAACGCGGCGGCGGCAGTGCCTCCGCTGACCACACTCCCGAGATCTGCCAGAAGCGAGGCGCGAGTCGCGGGGTCGATGTCGACCGTGACCGGGGCGGGGCGCTCGACCGGAGTCACGTTCCCCTCGCTGTCGATGGTCTCCTTGACCACGCGCGGTTCCATGACCTTGCCGCCGTTGACCAGAACCGCAAATGACGAGGCGACCTGGAGCGGAGTGGCGGTGAACGCCCCCTGCCCGATGGCGAAGTCCATCAGGTCTCCCCCGAGCCAGGGTGAGGCCAACTCGAGGCGGGCGGGCTCGAGGCGGGGCGGCTCGTCCGGATTCTCCAGTTGATATTCCTTCCACTCCTCGAAGAGTTGACGGGTGGGGATGATGCCGGGGGCCTCACTGGTCAGGTCGATCCCGGTCTCGTGGCCGTACCCGACCCGGGTCGCCCACTCCTGAAGGATGTTCTCTTGGGCCGACCCCTGGGGATTGGCGACGTAGGTGCCCAGCGCCACGTTCCAGAAGTAGATGTTGCACGAGTTCTCCAAGGCGCCATGGATGTCGAGCCATCCCAGGTTGCGCGGGTCGTACCAGTCGTGCTTGACCTGGGGCGAGCCGTCGGCCAGCTGGTCCAGGACCAGGGTGCCGTCACAATGGATGAGGTCGCCGTCCACACCTTCGACATCAGGCGGGAACGGCAGGTTCTCCTCCAGCTTGGCGGTATAGGTGATGGCTTTGAAGGTGGACGCAGGCGGATAGAGACCACTAACCGCGAGATTGTTGAACGCCTTCGTCTCGTTGAGCCCTTCGAAAGTGGCCTCATCGATCCCGGCGACGAAGAGTTGCGGATCGAAATCGGGGTAGGAGGCAAGAGCGAGGACATCGAAGGTGTTCACATCGAGGACCACCGCCGCAGCTCGCTGCGTCTCGTTGAAGACCTCCTCCCCATCCGCTCTCTCTTCCTCTTTGACCGCGTTCGACAGTTCCACCCCGCTCTCCAAGGCGAGCTCGACCTGCTCCTGGAGGGCCAGATCGAGATTGAGTACGAGGGAGCTGCCCGCCACCGGCTCGACCGGTGGGCGCTGTTCGATGATCTCACCGCGGCGCACCCGGTACTCGACCGATCCACCGGTGCCCTGGAGCACCTCGTCGTAGACCCTCTCCACTCCGAGTTTGCCGATCCTGACGTCGGGCTCTAGCTCCTCACGCTCGGCAAGGTCGGCTTCCTCGGGCAGACCGAGGTGCCCGATGACATGGGCCATCGTCGGCCCGGTCAGGTACACCCGCTCCGGGACCTTCACCACTTCGACGCCGGGGAGCTCGTCCAGAGCCTCGTTGATGGCGTACGCCGTCTCGTTGGAGACCGTGGTCACCTGGAACCGTCCGTTGATCCCAGCCTCGTCGTACAGGGTGTCGAGGCCCACCGGGTCGACGCCAACGATAGAAGCGAGTTCCTGGATCAAGGGCTCCCGCTGCTCCGGCTGGACGAAGGTGCGGTCGATCATCACCGCGGGCACCATCCGGCTGGTGGCGAGAAGTGTTCCGTTCCGGTCATAGATGTCGCCGCGAGGTGCGTAGGTCGACTTGCCCACCCACGTCGCCTCCTCGGCCGCCTGGGCGATCTGGGGCCCCTGGGCGACCTGGACGAACCAGAGCCGCAAACCGATCACCGAGAACATCGCGGTGAAGATGATCCCGAGCGTCGTCAGCCTGAGCGCGAATTTCATGGGTACCTGAGGGCGGTCCGGTCGCGGTCGACCAATCGTACGAAGGTCGGCGCGACCAGGGCGGCAATGGCCAGATTGGCCAAGGGGACCAGGATCATGAGGCTGAGCGCGCTCTCACCCACCAGCGCCGCCTGACCAAAAAGCGTGCCGACGAGGAGCAGAAGCACCACCCCGACCAGAGTCAGCAACCCGGCCCACAACGCGATCGTGATCCGCCCCAGTTCGGCTCGCTCCTTGGTGCGAATGGCGATGTAGGCGATTGTCGTGTAGACGACGGCGCGGAGCCCGATCAGTGATGCTCCGAGCAGGTCCATGATCAAGCCGGAGATGAACGCCACGGCGAGGACCGCCTCGGTCCGGATCCGGGTCAGTGCGAGCAGGATCCCTATCAGCATGACCAGGTCGGGGGTGACGATCCTCAGTCTGCCGAACAGAGTCGTCTGGATGATCACGGCGATCAGAACCGTGAGGCCGATCACCAGCGCGGTGCGGCCTCTCATCAACCATCGTCCTCAGGGGTGGTCGTGGTGGTGGCCGCATCATCGGCGATGGTGGTGGCGGTGAGCTCTTCGGGGATGGTGTCGTCGGTGGCTGCAGACACCGGGTCGGGAGGCCAGGCGAGGACCACCACGAATCGCAGGGTCTCTGGATCGACGAAAGGGCGGACCGTGGTGGTCAGCGAAGTCGACTCAGGGGAGGCGTCGGCAAGGATCTCGCCGACGGGAAGACCGGCCGGGTAGTCGGTGCTCGCGGACGAAGTCAGGACACGGTCTCCTGCCAGTACCGGCTCACGGGCATCGAACACGTCGAGATCCATCTCGAGCCCGAGCTCGGATGAGAAGGGCCTGGTCACCAGGGTCCCCGTCTGGGATCCGACCAACACCGTGAGGCCTTCCCGGGTGGCGGTGATGGGCAGAATTGTCGCGCTTCCCGACGTATTGCTCTTCACGGTGCCGACTACGTAGCCGTTGGTGTCGATGACCGGCTGTCCGACCAGCACGCCGTCGCGGCTGCCCTTGTCGATGATGAGTGCGGCATCGACCGATCCGATCACATTGGCGACTGTCTGCCCGAGCTCCCCACCCTCGGTGTCGAGCTCGTAGATCTGCTCCAGCAACGCCAGCTTGGCCCGGTCGTCCTGGACGGCCACCAACTCGGCCTGCGTCTCGGCCAGCTCGGCCGACAAGGCCGCGTTCTGCTCACGTAGCGAGGCGACGTTGGACAGGCTGTCGAGGGCATTTGCAATCGGAGTGACCGCAAATGCCGCCACCCGCTGCAATGGTGAGACGATCGCCTGGGTGCCGCCCCGTAGGACCCCCACGACTCCCCCGCCATCGAGACGGACGTCGAAGGTCATCAGCAGAACGCCTATCACCAGCAGGCTGATGAAGGTGGGGAGGGCTCGGTCGGATTGGCTCGAGGTCAGCATGGGTCAAGACGGGTCGAGGTGGTCATGGACGGGACGACGACACGAGCACGTCCTGCAGCGTGTCGAATTCCTCCAGACACTTCCCCGAGCCGAGCACCACCGACTGCAGCGGATTGGCCGCAGTGACGATGGGCATCCCCGTCTCATGAGCCAGACGATGGTCCAGCCCCACCAACAGAGCTCCACCCCCGGTGAGCACGATCCCGCGCTCGACAACGTCCGCAGCCAGTTCCGGCGGCGTCTTGTCCAGCGTGAACTTGACTGCGTCGACGACAGCCTGGGTCGGCTCTTCGATCGCCTCCCTGATCTCAGGGCTGGAAAGCAGAATTGTCTTGGGAAGGCCGGTCACGAGGTCGCGGCCCCGGACCTCGGCCGACGGCTCGTCGGCATAGGGCCACGCCGAGCCAACCGCGAGTTTGAGCTGCTCAGCAGTGCGCTCACCGATGAGGACGTTGTACTCCTTCTTGATCCAATCGATGATCGCTGTGTCCAACTCGTCGCCGCCCACCCTGATCGAGCGTGAGACCACAATGCCCCCGAGCGAGATGACCGCCACTTCTGTCGTACCGCCGCCGATGTCGACGACCATCGAACCGGCCGGCTCGGCGATGGGCAGCCCGGATCCGATGGCTGCAGCCATCGGCTCTTCGATGGTGTATGCCCGCCGCGCACCGGCGTGGTAGGCCGCCTCCTCGACGGCTCTTCGCTCGACAGGAGTGATCCCGGAAGGCACACAGACGACGATCCTGGGCCGGGCCCACTTGCGTCGGTGCACTTTCTGGATGAAATAGCGGAGCATCTTCTCGGTCACGTCGAAGTCGGCGATCACCCCGTCACGGAGAGGTCTGATCGCAGTGATGTGGGCCGGAGTCCGCCCGATCATCCGCTTGGCCTCCATGCCGACCGCGAGGGCTCGCCCGTTCTGGGCGTTGATGGCGACCACCGATGGCTCGTTGAGCACGATGCCGCCGCCACGCACGTAGACCAGGGTGTTGGCAGTGCCGAGATCGATGGCCATGTCCTGACCGGCGAATGAAAGAAGGGTTTCAGCCATGGCTGATGATGACTCCCGCGACGACCCGCCGAGTGTAGGTGTCGGTCAGATCTTGTGCCATAGCCACCCCCTCACGGCTCAGCCGAAGAAGGTCTCCAGCTCGCGTGCCGCACTCTCCGGCCCGTCAGACCCGTGGACGATGTTGTGGGTCACTTGCAATCCCAGATCCCCTCTGATGGTGCCCGGTGCGGCCTGCTTGGGGTCGGTGGCTCCCATGACCCCGCGTGACACCATGATTGCGGACTCGCCGGACCACTCCATGGCGACGACCGGTCCCGAGGTGATGAACTCGAGAAGTTCAGGGAAGAACGGCTTCTCGACGTGCTCCTCGTAATGATGACGGGCCATGTCCTCATCGATCGCGAGCATCCGGATCTTTTCGAGGGTCAGCCCCTTTCGCTCGAAGCGGCCGATGACCTCGCCGACCAAGCCACGGGCCACACCGTCCGGCTTGACCATGATGAATGTGCTCTCGGCTGCCATCGCGACGGAGGGTAATGGTGATGGGGTGTGACATATCCACGCGGCGGAAGCCCCGGCCGACCTATTGAATTGCCGGCCGACTTCGCCCTCGGTCACGCCCCAGCCTCAGACGGCCAACGACTTCCCGATCGAATCGCTCGGGCGAACAGACGCCGGTCGGCCGGGGCTTCCGCCGCGCCAGAGGTATGTCGTTGGCAATTAGACCAGCAGCGCCCGGGCCTCCCCGACCAGATACAACGACCCGGCGACCAGCACTGCCCCGTCCTGCCCGGCCTCGGCGCGGGCCATGTCGAGTGCGAGCTCCACGTCATCCGCCTCGAGCACCGGTACCTCGACCAGACCTCGGATTCGGTCGGCCAGCGCCGACGGTGCCACCGCCCTCTCCGATTCGGGCGCTGTGGTGATGACACCGGCGATCAGCGGAGCCAGGCTCGCCACCATCGCCTCGACGTTCTTGTCGCCCATCACTCCGAGCACCAGCTGCCATCTGGTGGTCGGGTACTCCTCTTCGAGAGATTCGGCCAGCGCCACCACACCGTCGGCGTTGTGGGCGCCATCGACCAGGATCAGCGGACGCGTGGCCAACGCCTCCATCCGTCCCGGGACCGTGGCGCCGGCGACAGCCTCGAGCACGGCTTCGTGATCGAGCTTCCTGCCGAGGAGCGCCTCAGTCGCGGCCACGGCGCTGGCGAGGTTGGCCAACTGATAGCGACCGTGAAGGGGCAGGAACAGGTCCTCGTAGGTGTCCTCGGCCCCTGCGATCGTGACCACCCACCCGCCGACGCCCCGCTCCGAGTCGAGCACCGAGAAGTCCTTCCCATAGTGCCGATGGTGAATTCCCAGCTCACGGGCCCTGGCGTCGGCGACTTCCACGACCACATCAGGCAACGGCCCGCTGACGAGAATCGAATTCGGTCCGGCGATGGCGAGCTTTTCTCCCGCAATGGTCGCGACGTCGTCACCCAGATACTCGGTGTGCTCGATCCCGATGCTGGTCAGCACGCAGACCTCGGCGTCGACCACATTGGTCGCGTCCAATCGGCCGCCCAAGCCGACTTCGAGAACGGCTGCGTTGACCGCTTGGTCTGCGAAAAGGGCAAATGCGGCGGCCGTGGTGAGCTCGAAATAGGTGTTGGGATCGCCCCCTGCGTTCACTCGCACCTCGGCAAAGGCCGCCATATCCGAGACGGCAAGGGCGAACTCTTCTTTGGTGGCCGACCGGCCGTTGATCGAGAGCCGCTCCTCGACTCGTTGCAGATGGGGCGAGATGTAGGTGCCGGTGTTGAGACCGTGGGCGACGAGCAACAACGTGGCGAAGCGCGCCGTGGACGTCTTGCCGTTGGTCCCGGCTACGTGGATGATCGGATATCCCTGGTCGGGCCGGCCCATGTAGTCGAGAAGCTCCTCCATGCGCTCCAGACCAGGCTTGATCCCGTGCGCGATGTGGCCGTCCAGGTAGTCGAGTGCTTCGGGATAGTTCATGAAAAGCCCCGGGAGGTTAATCCCGGGGCTTTGTCATCTCTCCGTTCCGACTTCAGGTCTCCTCGGTCTCGTCCCACCTGGCACTGAGAACCGTCAGGCCGCCAAGGGCTGAGGCCGAGAAGGTCTCCGGGACTTGTCGGCCTCTTGTTATCGGTCCTCTGGGCGTCTTCTCGCGCCCACAACCAAGATCCCACCAATCGCCAACAGACTCCCGCCAACAAACAGCCAGGCGCCGTCGACAGGGCCGGTGAAGGGGAGCTCCTCCAAGTCGCCCACCTGATCACCCACGGTCGTACTGGTGATGACTGTGCCGAGGACCTCGTCCTCGACAGTAGTTGTCGTCTCACCGCCCGGGACACTCGTGCCAGCGGCCGCAGTGGTGGTGGTTGCCAGAGGCGTGGAGGTCGTCGTCGTCTCGATTGTCGTCGGAGTCACCAGTGAGCAGTCGATGATGACGTCGATACCTGCAGAGAAGACCGCATCGGGTCCCATGTGCAAGGTCACCGTCACCTCGGTGTCCAGAGTCAGCGTGCCGGCCGCGTGAACGGTTTCCCCGGGCTCGTCCTCGACGTTCTCCAGGATGGCCTCAGAAGCGCCGGACCGGACGATGAGATCGTTGTCCGGGTGCACCGAGTCCTGGTTGTGCGAATTCCCGGTGACCCCGCAAGTCAGCCCGGCAAACTGCTCAGGCACCGGTTCGGTAGCCAGTAGTTGGTTGGCGTCCCAAGGTATGTACACCACGGTGTCCAGCGGGATGGTCAAGGAAAACCCGTCGCTGGTCTGGGCGAAGGCGAATTGGGCGAAGGCTACGACGAAGATCATCACCGCAGCGACCAGGGCCGCAACGCTGAGTCGCCACGTCGCTACGCCGAATGCGGAACTCCCAAGCTTCCCCCCACTACCTTGCCCCCGGAGGACTTTGGCGACGCCGACGGCTCGGACCGTGTTGAGCCTTTTCATTGTTTCCCATCCCCTTTTTTGCTCATGGGACGGGCCGGTCTCACCACTGGCTACCCCGCGACCTAGGTGACCGTCTACACGTCGCGGGGTCAACGCCTCCCTTTTATCCCCTTATGACCCACCCAAGGAGGATCGTCGCCCACCATAACGGCGCGTGTGTTCGCTCGTGGCCCCGTAGACGAACTTCTCCGAGTGCGCTAGTCCCTTGTCGACCAGCGAATCAGGCCGATTTCTCAGCCGGGCCATCATCTTGGCGCGCCGGCACAAGTGTCGGGTTGACCTTCTCTGCCACGACGTCACGGTCGATTACGACTCTCTCGACGTCGGTGCGGGAGGGAAGGTCGTACATCGTGTTCAGCAACACTTCTTCGAGGATCGCCCTCAGCCCTCGGGCACCGGTCCCTCTCTTGATCGCCTGAGCGGCGACCTCATCGAGGGAATCCGGGGTGAATACCAGCTCGACTTCGTCCATTTCGAACATGCGGGCGTACTGTCTGGTGAGGGCGTTCTTGGGCTCGGTCAGGATCCTCACCAATGCGTCCATGTCGAGGTCCTCGACTGTCGCCATCACGGGGAGACGGCCGATGAACTCGGGGATGAGGCCGTACTTCATCAGGTCTTCGGGCATCACCTGATTGAGCAGGTCCGAAGGGCGGCCATCGGCCTTGCCCCGGACCTCTGCGCCAAACCCGACACCGCGCCTGCCGACTCGGTTGGCGATGATGTCCTCGAGCCCCCCGAAAGCACCGGCGCAGATGAACAAGATGTTGGTGGTATCGAGCTGGATGAACTCCTGGTGGGGATGCTTGCGCCCACCCTGGGGCGGCACCGAGGCGACGGTGCCCTCCAGGATCTTGAGCAGGGCCTGCTGCACACCCTCCCCGGAGACATCACGGGTAATCGAAGGGTTCTCGGCCTTTCGGGACACCTTGTCGATCTCGTCGATGTAGATGATCCCCTGCTGGGCCCGGTTGACGTCATAGTCGGCGGCCTGCAACAGCTTCAGCAGGATGTTCTCGACGTCCTCGCCCACATAGCCGGCCTCGGTGAGACTGGTGGCGTCGGCGATGGCAAAGGGGACGTTGAGCTGGCGGGCCAGAGTCTGGGCGAGGAGGGTCTTGCCCGACCCGGTCGGCCCGATCAGCAGGATGTTCGACTTCTGCAGCTCGACGTCCCGCTGCACCTCACCGCCTCGGATGCGCTTGTAGTGGTTGTAGACGGCTACGGAGAGCTTCTTCTTGGCATCCTCCTGCCCGACCACGTAGTCATCGAGATAGGAGTTGATCTCGACCGGCTTGGGCAGCTCGGTGAAGGTGATCTCTTCGGTGGCGGAGAACTCTTCTTCGATGATCTCGTTGCACAGATCGATGCATTCGTCGCAGATGTAAACGCCTGGCCCCGCGATGAGTTTCTTGACCTGCTTTTGAGACTTCCCGCAGAAGCTGCACTTGAGCAGCTCGCCGCCGTCACCGAGTCGTGCCATCGAGTTATGGACCTCCTTACTTGGAGGCTACCGCCGCAAGCTCTCGACGGGTGAGAATTCCGTCGATGACCCCGTAGTCCTTGGCCTCGGCGGCGAGCATCCAGTAGTCACGCTCCGTGTCCGTTGCGATCTTCTCCAACTCCTGGCCGGTGTGCTCGGCGAGAATTTGGTTCAACGACTCTCGCATCTGCACGATGAGCCTGGCCTGGATCTCGATGTCCGATGCCTGGCCCTGCGCACCGCCGTGCGGCTGGTGAAGCATCACTCGGGCATGGGGCAGGGCGTAGCGTTTGCCCTGCGCCCCACCTGCAAGGATGACTGCAGCCGCCGAGGCGGCCATGCCCATGCACACCGTGTTCACCTCTGGCTTGATGTATTGCATCGTGTCGTAGATAGCGAACAACGATGTGATCGACCCGCCGGGTGAGTTGATGTAGAGGAATATGTCCTTGTCGGGGTCCTCTGACTCGAGATGGAGGAGCTGAGCCATGATCAGGTTGGCAATCGTGTCGTCGATCGGCGTGCCCAGGAAGATGATCCGATCTTTGAGCAGTCGGCTGTAGATGTCGAAATAGCGCTCACCCCTGCTGGTCTGCTCGAAGACAGTGGGGATCACGTAGTTCTGGAACTGGTCGCTCATTCTTCTTCCTCCGCCGCGATGGCTAACACTTCACCAATCGAGATATCCCCGACCGGCTCGGCCTCAACGATCTCGGCCTCGACTTCCGTCACACTCAATTTCAAATCGATCGGGTTGCCGTCTTCGTCGACCGGGTTCGCCGCCGAGAGGATGGCGTCCAACGCCCTGTTTCGGAGAATATCACCGGCCAGTGCCAATTCCCGGCCGCTTTGCCGGAAGGCCCGTAAGTAGGCGACCGGATCCCCGGACCGGGCGGCCAGCTCCTGGATCACCGACGAGACGTCTTCGGGAGTCACATCGATGCCGGCATCCTTGGCCACGGCCTCGAGGACCAGCTGGTTTCGCAGGGAGAGCTCGGCCTGTTGGCGGAGGTCCTCGAGAAACTGCTCCTGGCTGATTCCGGAGGCTTGGAAGTAATCGTCGAGGGTGAGCTCATTCTCTTCCAGTCGGTGGACGAAGCGATGGAGATGGTCGTCCATCTCCGAGCGGACCAGCGCCTCAGGAAGGAGGATCTGCACCTGGTCGACGAGTGTGGTCAAGGCCCGTTCCGCGAACTGTCGGGATATGGACTGGAGCTTGGCCTCGCCGAAGCGCGTCTCCAGCTCGGTCCGCAGATCTTCGACAGTGTCGAACTCGGTGTTCTCGTCGACCCATGTGTCATCGAGCTCGGGCAGGATTCGCTCTTTCACTTCGTTGACGGTGACTTCGAACGTGACCTCCTCGCCGGCGCGATCACCGAATCCCTCCGGGAGCTTGGCCTCGAAGGTGAAGACCGTCTCGGGCTCGGCGCCCTCGAGCCGTTCATCGATCCCATCGATGAAAAGGCCGGAGCCCACCTCGTAGAGCAGATCGGCGGCGGTCGTCCCTTCAACCGGTTTCCCGTCCTTGGTCGCCTTGACATCGACCGAGACGAAGTCACCGCGGGTGGCCGGGCGGTTGGCTTCTTCGACGGTGGCGAACTGCTCGAGCATGCGCTCGATCTGCATCTCCAGTTCCTCGGGCGTGACCTCCGGTGAGTCGACCTCGACATTCCGGTCGCGATAGTTGGGCAGTTCGATCGACGGCCAGAGAGTGACCTTGATCTCCACCTCGACCCCGCCGTCGACGTCGTTGAGCGATTCGAGCTGGGGCGTGACCGCCGGACGAAGCTCTTCTTCGGTGAGGATCTCGGTGAGTGCCGGCGGCACGAGGTCATCGATGACTTCACTGCGGAGGCGGTCGGTACCGACCGCCGCTTCGATCACCGGCAGGGGCGCCTTGCCGGGACGAAAGCCTTTCAGTTTCATGTCCTGGGAGAGCTTCCGGGCGGTAGCAGCTTTGCCGGCAGTGATCTGGTCGTCGCTCAGTTGAAATGTGACCAGTCGCTCGAACGGGCCGGTCTCGGTGACGGTTGTTGGCATTGTCTTCCTGGTCGTAGGTAGCAGGCATCAAGTAGCAGGCAACAGGAACAGGTCTTGCGACCTGATACCTACTACCTGCTACCTAGGGTGACCGACGGGATTCGAACCCGCGACTTCCTGGACCACAACCAGGTGCTCTAACCGAGCTGAGCTACGGCCACCATGTCTTCGAATGGATCTTCCCTTGCGCCCCCGGGAGGACTCGAACCCCCAACCTGCGGATTAGAAGTCCGCCGCTCTATCCAATTGAGCTACAGGGGCGAGGGCCAGGTCTGTCCCCGGAGGGCTTACCCATTCGAGCGGGTGAAGGGAATCGAACCCTCACCGCCAGCTTGGAAGGCTGGAGCTCTACCATTGAGCTACACCCGCCGGACGCCACATTCTACGGCCCCTGTCGGGCTGGTCGGACTCGAACCGACGACCTCGTGCTCCCAAAGCACGCGCGCTACCAAGCTGCGCCACAGCCCGTTGATCCGATCAGAGTACTTCTCGTCCCGTTTCTGTCCCACCCCATTCGTATCGTCGAACCATGGAGGTGGGGACCGAATTTCAAGACCGGATCGACTCGTGGGACAGCATGTCCCGCTGGGAGCGGTCCGAGTTGGGGAAGGACCTGCGGCGTCTCGGTCTGTCGTACGGCGAGATCATGGACCTGATCCGGGTGAAGAAATCCACCCTGGCCACCTGGTGCCGGGATGTGAGATTGACGGAGGAGCAGTGGGCAGCGATCAAGTCGCGACGTCCGCCGATCCCCGGAATTCCGAGGGACACCCAACGGAAACGGCATCGAGAGATCGACCTGATCGAGGCTCAAGCACGACTCGAAGCCCTTCACCTTCAGGATGACCCCTTCTGGGCAATGGGAATTTCCCTCTACTGGGCCGAAGGGACAAAGTCTTCGAGACGACTCGAACTGGCCCACTCCGAACCCGAAGCCCTTCGTCTTTTCATGTCCTGGGCTCGCATGTTCTTACGTTCTGACGCGACCTTTGGCGCCGCGATCAACCTGCACTTCGATAACGACGAGCAGGCGGCCAAAACGTTCTGGTCCGCCAAGTTAGGAATCGATCCTGCTCGATTCACCAAGACTTTTATCAAGCCCGATGGGACCGGGCATCGGAAGAACCACCTTCCTTCCGGGGTCTGCCGAGTCACGATGAAGCGAAGCACTGATGCCTTCATTACAACGATGGCATGGGTCGACTTCGTCAGAGAGTCATTCCGAAACTAGAATCCTGTCGGGCCGCTAGCTCAATTGGCTAGAGCATCCGGCTCTTAACCGGAGGGTTGCGGGTTCGAGTCCCGCGCGGCCTACCGAATCCCGCGAATTTCCCAAGATCTGCGGGATGACGCCCCGCACGCGGGTGTGGCGAAACTTGGCAGACGCGCAGGGTTTAGGTCCCTGTGGGCGAGAGCCCGTGGAGGTTCAAATCCTCTCACCCGCACCAGATCAACTGACGACGTATCCGATCACCACCATCACCACGATGGCCAAACCGATCAAGAAGAACAGCCACTTGTTCTCCCGCCAGCTCTCCCACCAGAGCTTGTCCGGGTGCTTCTCGCGCAATCGCTCCTCATAGGAATCTCGATCGTCTTGGCTCATGGCTCACCCTTTTCCGGTTGCGGCGGCAGCCCTGTGATGATCCGCGCCCCGCGCCGGAAGGTCAAGTAGCTCCAGGCCCAGGAGATCAGCACGAGGACCCGGTTGCGAAACCCGATCAGATAGAAGATGTGGATCGCCAGCCAGGCGAGCCAGGCGAAGAAACCGCCGAACCTGACCGGCCCAAAATCCGCCACCGCCCTCGCCCGACCGATGGTCGCCAACGAGCCCTTGTCCCGGTAACGGAACGGCTCTCTCTCCTCGAGATGCAGGTCGGATTCGATCAGGCGACCGGCGTGACGTCCCATCTGCATCGCCGCCGGCGCCACCCCGGGGACTCCCGGAACCGTGGCCAGGTCGCCAACGACGAACACCTCGAGGTGCCCAGGGACCGATAGGTCCTCTGCTACTGGAACCCGGCCGCTTCGATCGGTCTCGAGCCCCAGCAACCCTCCCAAGTCCGACGCGTGCACACCGGCAGCCCACAACACCAGGCCCGCCTCGATCCGCTGGCCATCGTTGAGGGTGACACCGCGTTCGTCGATCTCCTGAACCATGGTCCCGGTCAGAACTTCCACCCCGAGCCCTTCCAACTGTCGCCGGGCACTCTCGGAGAGGTCTTCCGGATAGACGGGAAGGACGAAGGGCGCCCCCTCGACCAGGATTACCCGCGCCCGCGAGGGATCGATGATGTCGAATTCCTCACCCAGGGAGTGGACCGCGATCTCGATCAGCGCCCCTGCGAGTTCCACTCCCGTCGGGCCTCCCCCGACCACGACGAAGGTGAGCAAACGATCGACGTCCTCTGGATTTCGCTCTGCCTCTTCGAAAGCAGCCAGGATCCGCCGTCGCATCACCAGGGCGTCCTCCAGCGTCTTCAGCCCCGGTGCCAGCTCCTCCCATTCGTCGTGGCCGAAGTAGGAGTGCGCCGCGCCGGTTGCCAGGATCAGATAGTCGTAAGCGAGGACCGAGCCATCGTCGAGTGTCACCGTTCTCGAGTCCAGATCGAGCCCGGTCACCTCGGCGAGGAGCACGCTCCTCACATTCTCCTGGTCCCGGAATATCGAGCGGATCGGATAGGCGATGTCGCTCGGGTTGAGTGCGGCCGCCGCCACCTGATAGAGGAGTGGCTGGAACAAATGGAAGTTTCGCCGGTCCACGATGGTGATCTCGACGGATGCCCGGCGCAGCGCCTTGGCCGCGTTCAATCCGGCAAAGCCCGAGCCGACGATGACGACCCGAACAGGGTTGCTACTCACCGGCCTGCTCCGAGCGCCTCCGCCAGAGAGCGAAGGGCGCGGGCGCGATGCGAAAGCGTGTTCTTTTCGGCAATCCCCATCTCGGCCAGCGTCCGGCCGTCCACCTCGAACACGGGGTCGTAGCCGAACCCGCTCCCGCCTCGGGGCGCATCGGTGATCACACCGTCGAGCTCGCCCTCCGCGACGACCTCGGCTCCGTCCGGCATCACCAGTGCCACTGTGGTGCGAAAGCGCGCCCGCCGATCCTCCTTGCCCTCCATCTCACGGAGGAGCAGCTTGACGTTCGACGCGTAGGTCGCGCCTGGGCCGGAGTAACGGGCGGTACGCACACCGGGCAGGCCGCCGAGCGCCGCAACCTCCAGCCCGGTGTCGTCGGCGATCGCGGGAAGCCCGACCGCATCCATCACCGATCGGGCCTTGAGCAGGGCATTTTCCTCGAGTGTGTCGCCGGTCTCGTCCACATCGGGCCAGTCGAGGCCTCGCACGATCTCGCCGACGAGCCCTACCTCGCCAAGCACGCCCTCGATCTCCGAGATCTTGTCCCGGTTCTTGGAGGCCACGACCACACGCGGGATCACTCAGCCACCGCTCGGCGCTGCAGGTCGTGCAACTCGCTGATTCCAGCGGCAGCCAGGTCGAGGAGCTGGTCGAGCTCGGCCCTGGTGAATGGGGCCTGCTCCGCCGTCCCCTGTACCTCCACGAGGAGACCTCGGCCACTCATCACGACGTTCATGTCGACCTCGGCCCGGACGTCCCGCTCGTAATCCAAGTCGAGTATCGGCTGTCCATCGACGATCCCGACCGACACCGCAGCCACCTCGTCGAGGATCGGCGACGACGGGATCTGCCCTTTCTCGACTGCATCGGCCAGAGCGTCGTGTAGCGCGATCCAGGCGCCGGTTATCGCTGCGGTCCTCGTACCTCCGTCCGCCTCGATCACGTCACAATCCACCATCACCATTGCCTCGCCCATTGCCTTCAGGTCGACCACAGCGCGTAGCGACCGCCCGATCAGCCGGGAGATCTCCTTTGCGCGGCCCCCGGACACATGGTCACGGCGAATCCTCTCGTTCGACGACCCAGGGAGCATCCCGTACTCGGCGGTGATCCACCCCTTGCCGGAGTCCCGCATCCAACGAGGGACCTCCTGAGCCACCGAGGCGGTGCAGAGCACCCTGGTCTTCCCCATCGCTATCAGCACCGAGCCGGCGGTCGACGATGTGTATGGAACCTCCAGAGTGACGACTCGGAGTTGGTCGAAAGGTCGATCAGACATCGAAGGCGACTCCGGGCATCGCCAGCGACACCGGCCGGTCGAAGGCTGTCTCGGCCTCGTCGATCGATCGACTCACATCCAGATAGGGCGGGATGTGAGTGAGCACCAGACGTTGTGCCCCCACCTCACGGGCGATCCGTCCTGCCTCGGCGGAGGTCAGATGATGCGGATAGTCGTCCTCGCCCCTTTCCTGGTAGGCGGCCTCGGACAACATCAGATCGACATCACGGGCTGCTTCCCGCCAGTCGCCGTTGGGCCCGGTGTCACCCGTGAAGAACAGGGAGCGGTGTTCGGCTTCCCACCGCGAGCCAACGGTCGGCACCGAGTGGTCCATCTCGGTGAACGAGACGGAGAGATCTCCGATGTTGACCCGGTCCCCGGTCCAGACTGGTGTGAAGTCGAACGTCTCGGCCAGTCGCGACCCTTGGCCACCGTCCAGATAGCCCGACACCGCGTCCCACACCGCCTGGGGCGCGTACAACGGAATCGCCTTCCTTGGATCCGGGCAGTAGGTCCAGGCGTGGAAGGCGGTGAAGATGTCACAGCTGTGATCCGGGTGCTGATGCGAGATCACGATGGCGTCGATCATGTAGGAGTCGACCGGGAGGTTGACAAATGTTCCCGGGCCGGCGTCGAGCCACACCCTCGTCCCCGACTGCTCCACCACATATCCCGAAGCGGGGCGACCGGCGACCGGGAAGGTCCCCGAGGAGCCAATGACTGTGAGCTTCACGGCGCCAGCCTCTCCGTTCGCCACGCGTTGTCAACCCGCACGTAGCGCACCCTGTCGTGGAACCGGTTCGGCTGACCCTGCCAGAACTCGATTCGGTCAGGCTTCAATCGCCATCCGCCCCAAGCCCGAGGTCTGGGCACCTTCACCCCACGGAACCTGGCGTCCAATGCCTCGAAGGCCTCATCGAGATCCTCCCTGGACGACACCACCTCGCTCTGCGCCGAGGCATGAGCTGCGATCTGGGCCCCCCGAGGCCTCGCATCGAAATATTCGTCAGCCTCTTCGCCAGTCACCATCGACACCTTTCCTTCGAATCTGACCTGGCGATGCAGCGGGGTCCAGAGAAAGGTCGCTGCGGCCGATGGATTCACCCGCAGCTCCTCGCTCTTCCGGCTGGCCAGATTCGTATAGAACACCAGGCCCTCGTCGTCGATTCCCTTCATGAGGACGGCGCGGGCCGACGGCACCGCGTGGGCATCGGCGGTGGCGAGGACAAAGGCATTCGGCTCGTCGATGCCGGCTTCGATAACGCCATCGAACCATCGTCGGAACTGGATGATCGGGTCGGCGGCCATGTCGGCCTCGCTCAGCCCGATGGCCTCGTACTCACGGCGAAGGCGGGCCACCTGGTCGTCGATCACCTGTCTGACGATAGCCTCGCGCCCGTGAGCCAGGACCCGAGTGCTTCGACCCTCGCCATGGTCGGCCGGGCCCTCCGGCGTCGATGCCCCAGATGCGGAACCAGGGCCTTCTCCTCGTTCTTCGCCCTCCGCGAGCACTGTCTCGGCTGCGGCCTCAGGTTCGAGCGGGAGGAGGGTTATTGGGTGGGAGCTCTGATCATCAACACCGCATTTGCATTCGGGACGTTTCTCGTTCTCTTCGTGGGAGGGATCCTGGTCTATTGGCCCGAGGTGCCCTGGGGAGCGCTTTCGGTGGTGACTCTCGGCACCATGGCTCTGCTGCCGATCATCTTCTATCCCCTGTCCAAGACGTTGTGGATGGCCTTGGAGCTCTCCTGGCACCCGCTGGAAGAGCACGAGATCGCCGACGCAGCGAAATCGGCCCACCTACCCCCTACGACCTAGGACCTACAACCTCTTGGCTACCTCGTCGAGCATGACCTCGGTGGCCCCACCCCCGATCGAGGCGATCCTGACGTCCCGATAGAGCCTCTCCACTGCGGTCTCGGCAATGAAGCCCATCCCACCGTGGAACTGGACACAGTCGTAGAGGACCCGGTTGGCCATCTCGCCGACAAACGCCTTGACCTCGGACACCTGTCGGGTCGCATCCTCGCCCTCATCGCTCAGCCAGGCCGCGTGATAGGTGAGCTCCCGCCCGGCGTCGATCTCGGCTTGGCGGGAGGCCAGCCGTTGCCGAATCGCCTGTTTCTCCCAGAGCGGCGCGCCGAATGCCGTGCGCTGCTTGACGTACTCGATGGTGAGCTCCAGGGCCCGCTGCGACTCTCCGAGCGCCTGTCCCATGATGGCCAGCCGTTCGTTCTGGAAGTTGGCCATGATGTAGTAGAAGCCTTGGTTCTCCTCGCCGATCAGGTTGGCCTCGGGCACAAACACTTCCTCGAGCACGAGCTCAGCCGTGTCCGAGGAGTGCCATCCCATTTTCTCGAGTGCCCGGCTCGCCTTGAAGCCGGGAGTGTCTTTCTCGACGGCGAGAATCGAGATCCCGCGTGAGCCCTTGGCCGCCGGATCGGTCCGGGCGGCAATGAACACCAGATCGGCGATACCCCCGTTGGTGATGAACATCTTGGTTCCATTGATGACGAACCCGTCGCCTTCGCGGCGGGCGGTCGTCCTCATCGCCGCCACGTCCGAGCCGGCGTCTGGCTCGGTGACCCCGATCGCGGTCAGTGTCTGCCCGCTGACCATCGCCGGCAGCCATCGCGCTTTCTGCTCTTCGCTGCCGAAATTGGTCACGTAAGGCATGGCCAGGTCGGTGTGCACGAGCACCGTGATCGTGAACCCGCCATATGTCGAACGTCCCAGCTCCTCGGCGAAGACCACCGACGCCAGGGCTCCCAGACCGACACCGCCGAATTCCTCCGGGACCCGAAGGCCGAAGAAGCCAACCCGCGCCATGTCGTCGAGGACCTCGCGGGGTACTCCCCCGTCCTCCCACGCGGCAGCCCGCGGCACGATTTCTCGCTCCACGTACTCACGGGTCTGGGCGCGAATAGCCTGGAGGTCGTCGTTGACGTAGATCGACTTCAAACCTGGTCACTCCCCATCCCTGGTCGCCAGCAAGGCCTTGCCGGCGGCGCTGTTGTAGGTGAGATTGTGGTCGGCGCAAAACCGTTGGGCGACGCTTGCCACACCGATCTTGTCGATCCCATGCTCTATCCCCAAACCGTCGAGCAGATAGAGCAAGTCCTCAGTCGCCACGTTGCCGCTTGCGCCCGGTGCGTAAGGGCACCCCCCCAGACCCCCAGCAGAAGAATCCATCATGGAGACGCCGCGTTGGAGGGCGACCATCGTGTTGGCGATCGCCTGACCGTATGTGTCGTGCAAATGGACGCCGAGCGCCTCGGCAGGAACCCTTTCGAGAACTTCGTCGAGGAGACGCTCGATGTGGGCCGGCGTGGCCCGGCCGATCGTCTCCCCAAGGAACACCGCATGGACCCCCCATTCCATCAGCGTCTCGGCCAGATGCGCCACCCAATCGGGGTCCTGCTCACCCTCATAGGGGCAATGTGTGGCGGTGGATACATAACCCCGGATCACGACGTCCTCAGGAGCATCGAGAAGGATGCGACGGATCCGATGCATCGACTCGTCGACCGTCGCGTTGACGTTGTGCTCGCTGAAGGTGTCGGACGCCGCGGTGAGAACTCCAATGCCATCGACGCCTGCAGCCACCGCCGCTTCGAGGCCTTTCGCGTTGGGCACCAAGCCGAAGAGCGTCATGTCATCGGTTCGTTCCACCCCGGCCAGCACTTCGGACCCGTCTGCCATCTGCGGAACCGCCTTCGCGCTGACGAAGGACACGGCATCGAAGGAGCGGAGTCCGGTTCCGGCCAAGGAGTTGATCAGGCCCGATTTCGCAGTCGTTGGAACCCATGCGCCGAGCGACTGGAGGCCGTCACGAGAGGATGACTCGGTGACGAGAACCCGCGAGGGCAGAGCGCTCACTTCCGTGACGGTAACCGCAAAACCCCGGGCGATTCAGCCGCTCTGCTTGAACTCGGCGAGGCTCTCGATGAACTGGATCCGACGGCCGCTGCGGGCCAGGCGGTTTCCGATCTGGCTGTAGGTCTCGCCCTTGTTGCGTAAACGCAGGACAACACGCTCCACCGGCCGCAAGGCGTTCTCGCTCACGGCCTGATCGGGGATGCCATCTCGTTTGTACTCGGCCATCCGGATGATTCGGGTGACTGTTCCCGGCTTCTTGCCCACCTTCTTGCCGATGTCGGCGAGCGAGCAGCCCTCCTCCTGCAACCTCATCACCACCCGCTCGAGCGGGCGCATCCGGGCTCCAGATTCCGCCGCCTCAGGCATGCACTGCGTCCTCGTTGTAGGGCTCGATCATGATGCACTCACCGGGGCATTCCTCGGCCGACTCGATCGTGTCCTCGATCAACGAGTCCGGGACTCGGGCCACGCCACGGGCGCCGTCGGGAGCTGCTTCGCCATCGAACACGATGGTGCGGCCAAAATGCTTGGACTCCTCTTTGACCACCCAGAGACCGTCGTCACGGCCTACGAACACATCCGGGGTGATCTCCTCGCAGATCCCGTCGCCAGTACAGAGGTCCTGATCGATCCAAACCATCAGCTTGGTCTTGTCGGCCACTTCAGTTCACCTCGTCTCGAAAGAGCCGTTCATTATGACCCTACCCGGGGCTGCTGCTCATCAATCTCGCCCGGCTCCAGGACGAACACCCTGATCTGGCGGTGCGAGGCGCGACCGGCGTAATTCTCGTATCCCGGGTAGGCCGAGGCCGCCTTTTCCCAGGTGCTCTCGGTCTCCGAAGGGTCGGCCGAGCGAGCGCGGACCACCACTTGGGTGCCTCTGTATGCGACCCTGGCGCCCGGATCAGCCTCGAGGTTGCGCACCCAGCCCGGCGTCGTCCTATGCCCGAAATGGGTGCCGAGTACAGCGAGATCGCCGCCCACCGGGAAACCGAGGAGGGGAACCGTTCGCTCGCTCCCGGTCTTGGCGCCCCGGGTCGTCAGCCACAGGACCGGAAGACCGCTTGTCATCGAGGTCATGGTCGACTTCCCCCCGGTGATGCGTGAAACGAAGCGGTCGACCGAGGGCAAGATCTTGCGACTGACCGCTGACACCGGGCGGGTCGACACCACGGCCACTACCGCGCGCCGGATTGCGTTCTGCTCTCCTTGGGCATAGCCGAGCTGAGAGGCGAGCCCCATCCGGCAACGGTACGCCCCTCTCTACCATCGACGGCGCTCATGGATGGACATGCCCTCGTTCTCATCACATGTGGTGGCCCGGATGAGGCACGGGAGATCGCCCGGCACCTGGTGGAAACCGGTCTGGCGGCCGGTGCCCAGCTCTTCCCGATCGAGAGCATCTACCGCTGGCAGAGCGACATCGTGGAGGACCATGAGTGGCTGATCCTGGCCAAGACCCGGCGGGATCGGTTCGACTTGATTGAGGCCTCGGTGAGAGACCTGCACTCATACGAGGTGCCGCCGGTGCTCATGGTCGAGATGGATCGGGCCAGCCGGCCGTACCTTGCCTGGATCGACGAGAACGTGATTCCCGCCCCCTGAGGGGCGGGAATCAGATGGTGGAGGTGCGGGGAGTCGAACCCCGGTCCGTCGAGCCCTCAGCGCCGGCATCTCCGAGCGCAGTCGTCAGCGAGCTTTCGGCAACAGGAACTCTGACGACGAGTTTCCCTGCGCCTATCCGGAGTTGACTTGGCCCCACGGTCCCGAAACCCCGCGGGGGGCATCCCGCTGTGCGGCGCCCGGCCCCAACCGTGCGGGATTCGGCTGGGCGGACGGGCTACTTAATTAGGCAGCCAGTGCGAAGTTGTCTTCGGCACTTATTGGTTTTTCCGGTTTGTTGACGAGGCCCCGGAGACCCCGGCTCGCTTCCAACGCCTCAACACTCGACGTCGAAACCGTTTCACCCCCAATGGGTGCCGACATTGTACCTGCGGAGAACCGCTGTCGCGAGAGGGGAGGTTCTAGGTCACCTAGGACTTACGACCTTCGGCTCTTCATCGCCCGCTCGATCTCACGGTCGGCGTCCCGTTCCCGGAGAGTCTCCCGTTTGTCGTAAGAAGTCTTGCCCTTGGCGAGACCCAATTCCACCTTGGCTTTGCCCTCTTTGAAATAGACCTGGAGCGGGACGAGGGTGAGGCCTTTCTCGGCGATTTGGCCCTCCATCCGGTCGATCTCGCGACGATGAAGCAGCAACTTTCGCTCGCGCTCCGGTTCGTGGCCTCCATCGCGGGCGAATTCGTACGGCGCGATGTAGGCGCCCACGAGATAGGCCTCGCCGCCCTTGACCAGGGCGTAGGAGTCCTTCAGATCTAGTCGTCCCTCCCGCAGAGACTTGACCTCCGATCCAACCAGGAGGAGACCTGCCTCGAGGGTCTCTACGACGGTGTAGTTGCGACGGGCCCGGCGATTGCTGGCCACGACCTTGACCCGCTCGGACTCAGCCGAGCGCGCCACTCAGGCCACCCCGGTGGGAATCTCTTCCCCGACCCCGTCGGCCTCTCGCAGATAACGGCTCAGGCCGAGCAATGAGCCGATCACGCCGGCTGCCGCCCCGAAGATGATGAAGAGCAGCCCCCAGCGCAGGAAGAACTGGTTGCTCACGTCGAGTCGGAACAAGGCGAACTCGGCGCTGGCCTCGGCGAGCCGGGTGGCGCCCAGCCAGACGGTGAATACCGCCAGGGCAGCACCGACCACCCCCTCGATGAGACCCTCCAACAGGAATGGGATCCTGATGTACCAGTTGGAGGCGCCGACCAGCTTCATGATCTCGACTTCATCACGTCTGGCATAGATGGCGAGACGGATCGTGTTGGCGATCAGGACCACCGCCGACGCGCCCAGGATGATGGCCATTCCGATCCCGAGCACGTTGAGCACGCTGGAGAGGTTCTGCAACTGTTCGATCTGCTCGGCAGCGGTGTCGACTCGGCGCACCACCTGCTGTTGTTGCTCGAGCTTGAACTTGACCGACTGGTGCAACTCGATTGCGACCAACTCGATCCGGATCGAGGCGGGCAGGATGGTGGGGTCGATCTCGAGCAATTCGTCCTGGCCGGCGAATATCTCCTGATATTCGACCCAGGCCTGAGCCTTGTCGACATAGGAGGCGCGGTTCACCTCCTCCCAAGACTCGACCTCGCCGAGTAGAGCCTGGTGGGCACCGGGCGGCACCCCGGTGGTTCCCTCATCTTGGAGGAAGGCAATGACGTGAACCCCTTCCTGCCAGGCAAGCGTGTTCACACGAAGGATCTCGTTCACCACCAAGGCGCCGAAGGCGAGGCTGAGGGAGATGAACACCGCCAGGATCGCGCCGGCCACGACGAGGAAGTTCCGTTTGAGATTGACCAGTGCTTCCCGGAGGAGGAAGAAGAACCGGCTCACGCCTGGCCCTGCTCGTACCGCCCGGAGTGCTCGTCCCTGGTGACCACGCCCTTGTCCAGCGCGACGACCCTGCGCTGCATTGCGTCGACGATGGCGAAGTCATGGGTAGCCATGACGATGGTGGTGCCGGTTCGATTGATCCGGTCGAGCAGCTTCATGATCCCCACCGAGGTCTTGGGGTCGAGGTTCCCGGTCGGCTCGTCTGCGAGCATGATCGGGGGCCGGTTGACGAAGGCCCGGGCCACGGAGACACGCTGTTGCTCTCCGCCGGATAGTTGTTTCGGATACCGCCCCCCCATCTCCGAGAGCCCAACGAGATCGAGAACCTGGTCGACCTGCGGCCCGATCACCGAGCGGGGGCGTCCCAGGACCTCCAGGGCGAACGAGACATTCTCCACCACGGTCTTGTTGGGGAGGAGCTTGTAGTCCTGGAACACGGTCCCCACCGAGCGCCGCAGATAGGGGATCTTCCATTTGGGCAGGGTCGTGATGTCCTTGCCCGCTACCCAGACCTTGCCCCGCGTCACCCCCTCGTCACGAAGCATGAGGCGGATCAGCGTGGACTTGCCGGAGCCAGAGGCCCCGACGAGAAAGACGAACTCGCCCTTCTGGATATCGAGGGAGACGTCGTGGGCGGCGACGGTGCCGCCTTCATAGACCTTGGTTACGTGTTCGAGCCGAATCATGGGAGCAAGAGGAGTTTCGCAGCCTTCATTGGATCAACCGCGGACCTGGGACGGTAACGGCCCAGCTGGAATTACGCGGAATCAGTCGAGGCCTCGTGACCAGCCCTCCGCCAGCGGAGATACGCCTCCACGAAACCCATGAGATCGCCATCGAGGACACCCTGGACATTCCCCACCTCGTGATCGGTGCGCAAGTCCTTGACCATCTGATACGGCTGCAGGACATAGGAGCGGATCTGGCGGCCCCAGGCGGCCTCACCCTGATCACCCCTGAGCTCTTCGAGGTGTGCCTGCCTCTCCTGGCGGACCCGCTCGGCGATACGTGACTGGAGAATTGCCATCGCACGGGCCTTGTTCTGCAGCTGGGACCGCTCGTTCTGGCACTGGACCACGATGCCAGTAGGCAAGTGGGTGATCCGAACCGCCGAGTCAGTGGTGTTGACGTGCTGGCCGCCCGCCCCCTGAGACCGGTACGTGTCGATCCGGAGATCGTCCTCATCGATCTCGACCTTGGCCTGGTCGCCGAGATCGGGGACGACAACCACACCGGCAAATGAAGTATGGCGGCGGGCATTGGAGTCGAAGGGGCTGATCCGAACTAACCGGTGAACACCCCGCTCGGACTCGAGCGTCCCATAGGCCCGGTCGCCTCTGACGGTGAAGGTGGCCGACTTGATCCCGGCCTCCTCACCCTCGGTCACCTCCTCCACCGTGTAGGCGAAACCGGAATCGGTGAGGAAGCGCTGATACATCCTGGCCATCATCTCGGCCCAGTCCTGGGCGTCGACACCGCCGGCCCCGGCGTGGACACTGAGGATGGCGTCACCCTCGTCGTACTCGTCGTAGTAGAGCGACTCGAGCTCGAGCGCATCGAGCTCCCCGGAGACCGCGGTCAGCTCCTCCAAAGCCTCCTTGCGGGCAACCTCGTCGCCGGCTTCGTCGGCCAGCTCCAGCAACACCTCGGCGTCGTCGATCTTCGCGGTGAGCCCGGTGACCATGTCGAAGAGACCCTCGTATCGGGCGAGACGTTGGCTGACCAGGCGCGCCTCGTTCTGGTCATCCCACAGATCGGGCGCCGAGGCCCGTTCTCGGAGCTCGTCCAGCTCCTTCTCCTTGGTCTCCAGGTCCAGGAACCCTCTGGCCTCGACCAATCTCTGACGAAGCTCGGCCAGCGTCGCCTTCGGGTCTGTGATCTCTGTGGTCATCGCTCCGCCTAGGCGGCGCCGTGGCAGCGCTTGTACTTCTTGCCGCTGCCGCAAGGACAAGCGTCATTGCGGCCGATCTTGTCCGAAACCGCTTGCTTCGCCGGTGCGGGGCCGACCGGGGCCGGCTCGACCCGTTGCGGCTCGGTCGTCGGCTTGGCCAGCTCGACCCGGAACAGGTACCTGACGGCATCGCGCTTCACTGCATCGACCATCTCGGTGAACATGTCGTAGGCCTCACGCTGGTACTCAGAGAGCGGGTCGCGTTGACCCATCGCCCGGAGGCCGATCCCTGCACGCAGGTAGTCCATGTCAGAGAGATGCTCACGCCACTTGTTGTCGATGACGGACAACATCACCGATCGCTCCACCTGACGGAGCAGGTCTGAGCCGAGATCCTCCTCCCGCTTCGCGTAGGCATCGAGGGCCTCCTGGACCGCATACTCGACTACGTCGTCGGCAGAGCCGGATACGGTCGAGGAATCGATGGTGGTGGGATAGACCTGGCTCAACTCCCTGTGCAGCGCCTCCCAGTCCCAGTTCGATCGCGGCACCTCGGATGAGATCTCCGATTCGACCACCTCGGCGACTGCTGTCTCGATCCAGTCACCGAGGAGATCGTCCTCGGCGGTGCCTTCGAGAATGGAACGTCGCCAGTCGTAGATCACCTCGCGCTGGCGGTTCATCACCTCGTCGTATTTGAGGACGTTCTTGCGAATCTCGAAGTTCTGCGACTCGACCTGTCTTTGCGCCCGCTCGATCGCCTTGGACACCATGTTCGCCTCGATTGGCTGGTCCTCGGGAAGACGGAGGCGGTCCATGATGCCGGTGACCCACTCCCCCTGAAAACGGCGCATCAAATCGTCCTCGAGTGAGAGGTAGAAGCGCGACTCGCCGGGATCGCCCTGTCTGCCGGAACGGCCACGCAACTGGTTGTCGATCCGCCGTGACTCATGCCGCTCCGTGCCCACCACATAGAGACCACCGGCGTCGATCACCAGCTGCTTGTCGGGAGTGATCTGATTCTCGAACTCCTGGGTGAGCTTGTGCTCCAACTCCTCGTAGGAGGGGTCGTCGTGGGTCACCCCTCGCCGCTTCAGCTCGGTGCGGGCCATGCCATCGGGATTCCCGCCGAGCTTGATGTCAACTCCGCGCCCGGCCATGTTGGTGGCGACGGTCACCGCACCCGGGCGTCCCGCTTGGGCGATGATGTCCGCCTCACGAGCGTGGTGCTTGGCGTTCAAGACCTCGTGCTTGATCCCGTGATGGTCCAGCGCCTTGGAGAGTTTCTCCGACTTCTCGATCGACACGGTCCCGAGAAGGACGGGCTGCCCGCGCTCGGCCCTGGCAGCGACATCGCCCACCACGGCGCCATACTTGCCGTCCTCGGTCTTGTAGACGAGATCGCTTTCGTCGTCACGAGCCACCGGTTGGTTCGTGGGCACCGCGAGGACCTCGAGTGAGTAGATCTGGGCGAGCTCGGCTGCCTCGGTCTCAGCGGTACCGGTCATGCCGGCGAGCTTGTCGTAGAGCCGAAAGTAGTTCTGCAGAGTGATCGTGGCCAGCGTCTGGTTCTCATCTTTGATGGCGACGCCTTCTTTGGCCTCGATTGCCTGGTGCAGACCCTCGGAGTAGCGGCGGCCCTCGAGCACACGACCGGTGAACTCGTCGACGATCTTGGCCTCGCCGTGGTCGATGAGATAGTCGACATCACGCAGATAGAGCTCTTTGGCCCGCAGCGCTGCCTCCAGGTGATGGACGAAGTCGACAGCGGCGTGGTCGAAGAGGTTCTCGATCCCGAGCACCTGCTCGACCCGGGTGACGCCCTCCTCAGTGGTCAGGACCTGCCGTTTGCGCTCGTCGACCTCGTAGTGGAGGTCTTTCTGCAGCCTGTTGGCGATCTTGGCGAAATCCCGATACCACTTGGCGCTGTCCGACACCCGGCCCGAGATGATCAGAGGGGTTCGGGCTTCATCGATCAGGATCGAGTCGACCTCGTCCACGATGGCATAGGTGTGGCCTCGTTGCACACGATCTTGGGAACGCATCGCCATGTTGTCGCGGAGGTAGTCGAAGCCGAACTCGTTGTTGGTCCCGTAGGTGATGTCGGCGTCGTAGGCCGGATGACGCTCGGCCGATGTCATGCCGTTTTGGATCAGGCCAACTTTCAACCCGAGGAATCGGTGGACGGCTCCCATCCATTCGGCGTCACGAGAAGCCAGGTAGTCGTTGACCGTCACCAGATGGACGCCTTCGCCGGAGAGTGCGTTCAGGTACGCCGGCATGGTCGAGACGAGTGTCTTCCCCTCACCGGTCTTCATCTCGGCGACCATGCCCCGGTGCAGGGCTGCGGCGCCGATCACCTGCACGTCGAAATGACGCTGGCCGAGCACCCGCTTCGCCGCCTCGCGGACGGTGGCGAATGCTTCGATCTGCAGATCGTCGAGGGACTCGCCAGCCTCACTGCGATTGCGAAATTCAATTGTCTTGGCTGCTAGGTCCTGGTCGGAGAGAGCCTCGTAAGTGGGCTCCAGGTCGTTTACCCCGGCGACGATGCTCTGGAACTGTCTGAGAGTCTTGCCTTCCCCGGCGCGCAGGACCTTGGAGAGGATTGGCATTGGGCTTTCATGCTACCGGCGGCCCCGAATTGACCCACTTCGGGCCGAGCCTCAGCGAACGTCGATGAGCCCTTCTCGTTGGGCCCAGGTGACCGCTTCGAACCGGGATTTCAGGCCCAACTTGTCGAGGACGTTGCGCACGTGGTTGCGAACCGTGTTCTCAGAGATGAAGAGCTCGGCGGCGATCTCCTTCGAGGTCTTGCCAGCGCCGACGTACCCGAGGATCTCGAGCTCGCGCCCGGTCAGCTCCGGGCTCCGCGCTACGGCCTCACCGTGGTGCCGGAGCAAATCCCGGAGAGCGGTGAACAGCTTGCCGCCCATGGCCGGGGACACCGCGGCGCCGCCGGCGAGCACGTCGTGCATCGCCGCCACCAGACGGGGAAGCGGGGTGTCCTTGGTGAGATATCCGGAGGCGCCGGCTTTGACCGCCGCCAGGAGGTCCTTCGCCGATTCGCTGGAGGTCAAGAGCACCACCCGTGAGTTGGAGCTGGCTTTGAGGATTGCGCCGACGACCTCGGTCCCCGACATGCCGGGCATGAGCAGATCGAGCATCACGAGGTCCGGCTGGTGAAGCCTGGCCACGTCGATCGCCCTCATCGCGTCGGCCGCAACTGCCTTCACTTCGAACCCCTCCTGGACGAAAGCGGCGCGGAGCGCCTCGCGGAACAGCTCCGCGTCGTCGACGATCACTACAGAGGCCACGGGCAGGTGCCTCCTGGATCGAGCGAAATCTTCATGTGTTCTCCCCGTCTGAGGTTGATGGACTAGACACCGTATCGGCCAGATTGGCCGCGATCACAAGTGCTATTCGCTCAGGGCCCAGAGCCCTCGCCGCAGTGCCAACCGTGGCGCCTGTGGTGACAACGTCGTCGACCAGCAGGAACCGGCCCTTCTCCACCCTGCTCACCTCGAGCGTAGGTGGGAGCCGGTTGTGGTCGCCCCCGGCTCGCCTCCGGGCATGAAGAGGGGGCGTGAGGAGGTCGAGGACCGGAACATCCAGGGCACGAGCGAGACGGAGGCCGATCTCCCGGGCCGGATCGACCCCGTAGCGGATTTGTCGAGACCAGGCTCGCGGCACAGGCACGACGGGGAGACGGGGCACATTCGGCGCGACCACCGCCACCACCAGATCGGCGAAGGTGGTGAGCCCGCGGTATTTCAGACCATGCACCAGCTCCCGGGCGACTCCGGTGTGCTCGAAGGCCGCCACAAGCCGGATCCCACCATCCAGTATCCGCTCCGGCGCCGGACGCAAACGGCCCCGGCATCCAGGGCAGAGAAAGCCGGCGGACGGGTAATGACAGGCCTGGCAGAGCATGACCGCCGACCCTACGGGCCGGCGGTGACGTTTTAGGTTCTACGTCTTACGTATTACGTAGAACGCACAACGGGCAGGAAGGCACCTCAGGTGCCTTCCTGCCATCCTGACAGGTAGTCCACCTGCTCCTGGGTCAGGGTGTCGAGCCCCCCGCCGAGTTGCTCGAGCTTGATTCGGGCCACGTCCGCATCGATCTCGGTCGGCAGGGTGTAGATCCTGGGCTCCAAGTCGTCCCGGTTCAGTGCCAGATACTCGGCAGCCAGTGCCTGGTTCGAGAAGGACATGTCCATCACGTCGGCGGGATGGCCCTCGGCCGCTCCGAGATTGACCAGCCTTCCTTCGGCAATGACCAGGAGACGTCTCCCGTCCTCGAGCTCGAATTCCTCGAGATTGACCCGGATCTCGCGTCGCGCCACCGATGCTGCCCGCAGAGCGGCCAGATCCAGTTCGATGTCGAAATGACCGGCGTTGGCCAGGATCACACCATCTTTCATCACGTCGAAGTGCTCCATGCGGAGCACATGCTTGTTCCCGGTCACGGTGATGAACACGTCTCCGACCCTCGCTGCCTCGGCGCCGGTCATCACCCGGAAACCATCCATGGCGGCCGATAGAGCTCGAACCGGATCGACCTCCACCACGATCACGGAGGCGCCATGCCCGTCGGCCCGGTTGGCCACACCCCGGCCACAGTCGCCATAGCCAATCACCACGATGTTCTGGCCGGCCAGGAGGATGTTGGTCGCCCGGATGATGCCGTCGATCGCCGACTGCCCGGTGCCGTAATGGTTGTCGAACAGATGCTTGGTGGCCGAGTCGTTGACGGCCACGACCGGCACCCGCAGGGTGCCGTCGGCAGCCATCGCCTTGAGTCGGATGACGCCCGTGGTGGTCTCCTCCGTCGAGCCGATCACCTCGATGTCCCGTCGATCGGTGTGGAGGAGTGTGGCCAGGTCGGCGCCGTCGTCCATGGTGATCGCGGGGGCGTGATCCAGGACGGCGTGGATGTGCTTGTAGTAGGTGTCGGCGTCCTCGCCACGGATGGCAAAGACCGGGATGCCCTCGGCGACCAGGGCCGCGGCGACGTCATCCTGAGTGGACAGCGGGTTGGAAGCGCAGAGCAACGGCTCGGCACCACCATCGCGCAATGCCAGCATCAGGTTGGCGGTCTCGGCCGTGACGTGGAGGCAGGCGGCGACCACGAGACCGTCCAGTGGTTTCTCCTTGGTAAATCGCTCCCGCACCGACGCCAGGACCTGCATTCGGCGTCCGGCCCATGCGACCCTCCTGGCACCGACCTCGGCCAGCGCAGGGTTGGATATGTCGTAGTTCATCTCAGTCCTTCACCAATAGCTTCTTGAGTTTCTCGATCGTTTCGACGGGCACCGGATCGACACCCGCCTCACCAGCCAGCATGAAGGACACCAGGTCCCCACAGACCGTGAGTGACATCAGACGAGCAAGCTCCGATTCCCCCCGCGCCGACACCTCGCCGACCCAGGGCACGGCGAATGTGGTCAGATCCGATGTGTGCTCGAGCCGTGAACGAACCCGGGCGTGATCGGACCGATCGGTGAGGGCCACGATACCTGTCAGGTCTCGGGTCACTGCCGGAAGCGTCTCCCACCCGACGATCTCATTGTGATCGAGCTCGGGCAGGACCGACCACCAGGCCGGCATCTTCGCGTTTTCGTTGATTTGGGTCTTCCAACGCTGTGCCGCCGTGGCGCTGATCGGACCTCCCCCGTAGATGATCGTGATCCTGCCCACCAGCCCTTTGGCCAGGCCCTGTGCCAGGTCCCAGGTCTCCGAGCCCTCGGTCGTTGCGGCATCGACCAAATCGGCGGCTTCGTCGAGCGCTGGCTGCTGATCTGGAAGCAGCCCCACGGTGGTCAGGATCCGTGCCACCGCACCCGCCATGTATCCGACCGCGGCCCTGGGCTGGAGCCCGCTGGGAACCGACACGGTTGCCCATCCGCGCTCCGACGTCATGTCGGCCAGCCGTCCACCGGTGGTGATGGTGATGATTGGCAGCCCTTGGGCGTCAGCGGCTGTCACGACGTCGAGGGTCTCCTCGGTGTTCCCCGAGTACGAGGCGGCGACGACAGTCGGCCTCACCCTCGCCGCCCACCCGGGCAGAGGCGAGTAACCCTTGTGCACCGCGACTCGCCCCTGAGTGGTGGCGACCAGGGCGGCGCCATAATCGCCCCCGATCCCTGAACCACCCATCCCTGCAACCAAGACCTCCGGGCTCGCCGAGATCTGCGGCACCTCGAGATCACGTGCCCAGCGCAGCTGGTCGCCCAGCGTGCGGATCATCCCGAGCATGTCACTCATCGGGTCCGCCCTCGGCCTCCTCGATCAGCATCACCGGTATGCCGTCCCGGACGGGGTAGCGCCGGCCGCAGGCGGAGCAGACGAGTCTCGAGGCGGGCTCGTCCTCGGTCAGATCCGCCTTGTCCACCGGGCAGACCAGGATGGCGGCCAATTGCGGATCGATCAGGCTCATCTGCCCTCCTCCAGTGTCGATGCCAGAGTTGCGACCGTCTCTTGAAGCTTCTGCGCGTCCGCAGACTCGACGTTGAGCCGCAGTAACGGCTCGGTGTTGGACGGGCGCAGATTGAACCAGACATCGCCGAGGTCGACTGTCAACCCGTCGATGTGATCGGTGCCGGCTCCCGGGAACATCGATTCGATCCGTGCCATCGATGCCTCCGGATCGGCTACGACGAAGTTGACCTCGCCCGAAGCGTGATAGGGCTCGACGTCCCGCCGCAGGGCGGAGAGAGGGCGACCCGCTTCGGAGATGACCCTGAGGAGCACGAGCATGGCCAGCATCCCCGAGTCGGCTCGGAAGTTGTCTGCGAAGTAGTAGTGGCCGCTGTGTTCGCCCCCGAACACGGCCCCCGACTCCGCCATGACCTGTTTGATGTAGCTGTGCCCGACCCGGGTCCGGATAGGTGTCCCACCAGCGGCCAGCACGGTCTCCGGCACGGCGCGCGATGTGATCAGATTGTGGATGATCGACGCACCGGGATGGCGCTGGAGCATCCAACGGGCGATGAGGGCGGTGACTGTGCTCCCACTGACGGCTTCGGCCTTGTCGTCGATGAAGAAGGCCCGGTCGGCGTCGCCGTCGAAGGCCACTCCCAGGTCGTGGCCCCCGTTGCCCACCATGGAGATCAGGTCCTGAAGGTTCTCCGGCTGGATGGGGTCTGCCGGATGGTTGGGGAATGTGCCGTCCGGTTCTAGATAGAGACCCTCCAGTGTCGCCTCGAGGCGGGCGAAAACCCGGTCGATGGTGACCCCGGCCATCCCATTCCCGCCGTCAACGGCAACGCGGAGCGGTCCGATGGTCGAGGCGTCGACGATGCCCAACAGGTGCTCCACGTAATCGTCAACCGCGTCGACACTCCGGACCGAGCCGACGACAGCTGCGCTCGGCTCGATGCCATCGAGCACTGCCTTCTTGATCTCCTCGAGTCCGGTCTCCGCTCCGACCGGGGCGGCTGCGGCGCGACACAACTTCAGCCCGTTGTACTGGGATGGATTGTGGGATGCGGTGATGATCGCCCCGGGCACCGAGTGTCTTCCTGAGTAGAAATAGACCAGGTCGGTGGGCACCTCCCCCAGATCGATGACGTCCGCTCCGGCAGACGTCAACCCGTCCACCAGGGCCTCGAACAACTCCCCAGACGACTCCCGGCAGTCCCGGCCAACCGCGATTTCTTCTGCCTCGACCAGTGCCACGAAGGCGATTCCGACTTTGCGAAACAACTCCGGGCCTAGTTCCCCGTTGTCGGTGCGGCCACGGATGTCGTAGGCCTTGAACACGGCGTCGGGGCTCATCGGCGGTCGAGTCTAGGGGTGGGCCTATCTCTGGCTGATTCCTACACTTGCCGCCTCCGATGCCACCCGCCTTCTCGATTGTGGTCCCTGTGTACAACGAGGCCGCCTTCATTCCCCAGGCCGTGCCGGCGTTGGTCGGGCAGATGGAGAGCCTTGGGACGCAATACCACGTCCTCATCGTCGAGAACGGGTCGACCGACGATTCGGCGGAAGCGGCGAAACGAGCCGCCGAAGGTCATCCGATCACCGTCATCTCCCTGCCGGAAGCCGACTACGGGACGGCCATGAGACAAGGGTTTCTCGAGGCGGACGGAGACTGGGTGGTCAACTTCGACATCGACTATTTCTCGGCCGACTTTCTCAGGAAGGTATTGGAACTGGAAGCGGTAGACCTCGTCATCGCATCGAAGAGGGATCCCAACTCCCAGGACAGGCGGCCTTGGCTCAGACGGGTTGCCACCTGGGTGTTCAACCTGTTGCTGCGGAGCATTCTTGGATCGGGGGTGAGCGATACCCATGGAATGAAGGCCTTCCGCCGCGACCTCGTGACAGACCTTGCCCCTTCGGTCCTCAGTCGTCAGGACCTGTTCGATACCGAGCTAGTGGTCAGGGCAGAGAGGGCCGGGTATCGGATCACCGAAGTCCCGGTCGTGGTAGAGGAGATGAGGGTGGCGCGCTCATCGTTGGTGAAGCGGGTGCCACGGACGATCAAGGGGTTGTGGAGCATTCGACAGGCCCTCGCCGCCGACGGTCTAGGTCTGGCGGCGTCGCACCGTCCAGACACCGACACCAGCTAGGCCAACCAGGCCGATCAAGCTGACGATCTTGCCCCCGGTCTCGGCCCAAGTGTCCTGGAACTCGAGCACGACCTGCTCGCTCGTGGGAACGACGACCATCAGCGACGGACTCGCCCGCCACGGGCCTTCCGCCCCCTCGGCGGCCCAGTTGGGGAAATAGGACACCTTGATCAGATGAGGCAGGCCCACCGCCGTGGTGGTGAATGAGATCCGGTGGTTGTCGACCACGATGTCACTGACCGCATCCGCCGGAGCGTCGAGGGCGACGTTGGGTCTCTCGTCCAGCGACTCGATTCGGGGCCATTCCTCTGGCCCGTCGGCGACCACCAGTCGGTCGAGGTTATCGACGTCCTCGTACCACTCGAGCGCCAGGTCGAAAAAGCTGGGCAGCTCCTGACCGTCGGACCCGGTCACCGTGTCCGAGCCGGTCAGCGAATCGAGCAAACCGTGTTCGGGCACCTCGTAGACGGAAGGGAGATGTGTCGCGACCTCGACCAGCCCGGTCTCGGGCAGTTGGTAGATGGTGAAAGGCTCGGTCGTCGCCACCTTGGTCAGGTCAGCCATTCCGTCGGCCCGCTCCGTCGCCTCGGGCGTGAACGACACGTAGTAGTCGACCCCGAACAACTCCAGGTGTTTTATGCCTCGCTCCATCTCACCGGTGTGGTATTTCAGCCCCGGAATCGGGTTGGAGGGCTTCTCCGACATCTCGGAGGAGTTGATGAAGTGAAATGGGGTCGTGAGCGACGACTCGAAGAACAGACCTTCCATCGACGGGTGCGAACCTCCGGTCCAATATGGAATGAGCATCGGAGACATCGGAGTCCCGTACTGGTTGAGCTCGCTGTTCGCCTCCCAGTGGACCCGTCCATCGGGGAGAGAGTCGATCTCGGTCATCAGCGCCTCATACTCCGGCCACGCCGTCTTCGACTCGTAGCCCTCGTAGTTCCACTTCGCCCAACCGTCCACGAAGGTGACCCCGGAGAGGGCGCCAAGCACGACCACCGCCACGGTGGCGCCGGTGAGAAAGGTCCTAGTCGACAGCGTCGACTCCCACATGAAGGTGAGCCCGATGAGAAGCGCCCCGGCGACCGCGACCGGCACCCAGACCCAGGCCGGGAACTCGGTGGAGTCGATGACTAGGGCGCAGGCGACAATCGTCACCAAGAGGATCAACGCCCGAGGCCAGTGAGTGGAGAGACGGGAGGGGAGCCTTCGCGACAGCCAGATCACCGCCGCCCCCACACCCACCGCGGCGAAGAACGCCACCCCGAAGTACCAGTACGGGAGGAGGCGCCCGTTCCACAGCTTCCACCGCTCGCCACCGAAGACCGTGGGGAACAGGTCAGGCATGATGTGAGGGAGCGGGAAATAGAGGACCGGGAGGATGGTTGCAGCCAGAAGAGGCGCCGCCCGTGAGGTTCGTCGGCTGATCCAGATCGCGCCGGGTATCGCCACCGGGAGGAGGAGCCAAAGCTCGACCGGGAAGATCTCCTCCCATCGGGACAGTGGTGTCCAGGACATGTCCGAGCTGAACCCGATTCGGGCAACCAGAGGCAGAGCCCAGAAGGCGGCGATGGCGAATCCCCAGATCCAGATGGCGAGTGTCCGCAGCAGGCCCTTGCGCCAGGGCAGTACGAAAAGGGAGGCAAAGATGACCACGATGGTGGTCAGGACATGACACAGGGCAGTTGCCGCCAGGGCAAGGGCTGCCCACTTCAAGTACTTGCGGTCATCTCGAACTGTCCGGATGAGAAGCCCGAGATACAGGAGCGACAGGGCGAACGACCACGAATAGGAGAACTCACCGGCCAGGGTCGAGGCGACGTTCCCCCCGTAGATCGAGTAGCTCTCGAGGAAGGCGAACACCACCCCCGAACCGGCCGCGACCAGGGAGATGTGCTTGCCCAGCTTCATGGATCGCGCCAGGAAGTAGGCGGCCGGCGGCGTCGCCAGCAGCCCCATCACCGTGACGATCTTGAACGCGACGCCGTAAGGCAGGATCACGTCGAGCAAGACGATGGTCAGCGACGGGAGCGGGAAGTAGAAGTAGAAGGCCGGGAAGCCGGCGAACCAGTCGTTGGACCAGCCCAGGATCCTCCCCTCAGGGAGCAGGCTGTCCCTGAGGAATGCCGGCCCCAGCACATGCGCACCCATGTCCCCACCGGTCGGGGTGGTGGACGACACGATCCACCACGGGTTCATCACCACGAAGATGACCAGCGAGATTCCGGCCAGGGTGAGGATCACCGGCCAGGGGTTGCCCCGGATTATCGACCGTGGGGTGGTCACGCTCGATGCTGTCGGACGATCTCCAGGATCTGCGAGATATCGATGTCCTCGCCATCCCGGTTCCACCATCTCTCCTCGCAGTTGTGGCATGCGAAGAACAGGACTTCAGTCCCGTCCGGGAGGACGTGCTCGATCTCGATCACATCAGGTTGTGAGCACTGTGGACAGTTCATCTCGTCTCGACACTGGGGCAGGCCACATGGTACGAAGTTCGGCCAGCTACGACAATGCCTCCTCATCGAGGAGGCGGCCCACATAACGGCTTCGTCGCCGCCCATTCTCGGTCCAATACGCGTACCAATAGGGGCCGTGCGGGCAGCGGGTGCAGCCCCGCTTGCCACAACGCACCGACTGCTGACGGAGATGGACCTCAGGGTGGTCGTCGGAGGTAAGGGCGCCGGAGCCCTGGAGTTGGGCTCGGGTCAGGATGAGCAGACGGCGCAGGTCGTGTTCGTCGAGATCTTTGACCGCATCGAGCAGATCGCGGTCGAGGGCCATCAGGCCACGGAGAGCGGGGCGAACAACCGGGTGACGGTGCGTCGGTCGGTGAGAGTCCACCCGAGAGGCGGGATCATGCGGTCAGCATGATCTGCGCACATCGCGTACCCGTGTCGGTCGACGCCGCCGACGAGGTCATCCATCCAGACCGAACTGTCCGGATATGAGAACGTCATCACGGCAGCAGCGGGCGAGCCGCAACGGGCACAACTGAGAATCATGTCGGAGACGGTAGAAGTTGTGGACGGGCTGTTCAAGGATTCAACTTTTCCAGGGCTCTGTCCGGGAGTCCCGGAAACTGTGAGGCAGACCCGTCGCCAGTGACGACCAGGGTGCACGGAACGACGTCGATTCCGATGTCGGCGAACAGCCCGGGCAGCTGCTCCCATTGGATTTCGACGAATCCAGCGACGCCGAGCGCCTCCTCCAAGCGCGCTCGTGCCGGCTCGCAATCGGCACAAGTCGCCGATGTGAACAGATACACGCCCGGGTCCAGCCCGTAGCTTCCGGTCTCGACCGGGTCGGGGCGTCGGTGGCGGAGCGCCATGACGACCACCGCTGAAATGACGACGGCGGCGGCCACGATCAGCAGCCTGAGCCAGACCTCACTCATCGATCAGCGGCTCGCCGATGCTGTATGCAATCCCCGTGCCGCTGGTCGTGACCCAGAGCGGGACCAGGGCACCCAGGCCCCTCACCGCATACGCGTTGGCGCCCCCTTCGAAGGCGGGCACCTCGAGCACCGTCCCCGCCGGCAGCGCGAACTGCTTCGCGGCGGACTGAGCCCGCCGCGCGGTCACAATCACGGTGTCCTCATCGAGGCCGGCGTTGAGAATCACCACGCTCCCGAGGCCGCCCGGCGCCAGGCCGGCGCCAGGAAGTAACCACGTCGAGGAAGTCTCCGAGGCCCCGCTGGTGATTGCCACGCCGCTTTCCGATGAGCTCCGCAGGAACACCGCCACTGGTTGGGTCGAGATGACCCTCAATGCAGAGGCGCCCTCGAGCCCCATCCCGGAGATCGGGACAACGGTTGCCCCCCTACTGGGGACCACGCCATCCTGGAACCCCTCCACCAACCCCTGAGGGCCGTACACATCGAGTTGGAATCCGACCTCCGCTGCGACGCCGGTGGAGATGACGAGTTCCCCGCCGATTCCAGCGGCAGGCACCGGCACATACCAGTCCAGGGCCGGAGCCACCGAGTGCCACAAGGCGCCGTCCGCCCCGGCGTCGTATCGCCCCACGGCCATGACGTTGCCGCTGGCCACTTCAACAGCAATCGAGAGGGACTGGCGCCCGGGCAGGATCTCGGCGAGGTCGATGGTTGCGGACGAGCGAGATGGCACCCTGATGCCGCGAACGGTGGTGCGGCCTCGAGGCCGGACTCCGATTGCACGACCAGGTCCACCATGGCATCGCCGGCATAGGGGTTCATCAGCTGGACGAGATGGTGGCTACCGCTGACAGTGGACCCGCCCGCCAACAACGTCTGAGGAAGCGGGGTGGCCACACATGTCTCGACGGCAAGCGACTCGGTGCCAACCAAGACCGATGCGGCCGCCACGTCGATCCCAGGCAATTCGGTCAATCCAGCCCCGGTGCCCAGCGGGGCGATCTCGGCGATGGGGACGGCGGCAGACCCGGAGGTGCCGGTCGAGAAACTCGCCGACCCAGCGGAGACGCCTGCGGCGAATGCGGTGAACCGACCGTTCCCGTTCACCTCCGAGGCGACACCGATCGTGGTGCTGCGCCCGCTGCTCTCCTCGATCGGGCACACGGCCACCGAAGGCGGGTTGGTGGCAGCGACGACTCCGGCTTCCGGCGGGGCGGGGCTGGGGATGAGGAGAACGGCGATGGCCAGGGCGGCCACGACCAAGGCGAAGAGAGCTTTGGTCATCGCCGCGCCCTCCCCCACCCGATCAGGACAAGAGCGATCAACAGCAAGCCGGCCGCCAGATAAGGGGCCAGGGCCAGGTAACCGGTTGCGGAGAACGAGGCCGTGCCTTGATCTGCAGCGACAGTCACGAACCAGTCTTGGAGCTCGGGTTCGGGCGGCGCCCACCCATGGGAGTAATTCACCCTGATCAACGCACGCTCCGCTGCCGGCCCTTCGAAGCCGGCGCCCTGGCGGTGCCAGACAACGCCATCGCCGGTCGCCGCCAATGGTTCGGACGAAGGGTTCTCGAAGACCTCGGCGCCGGTGACGAGAGGAGTGGGGACCAGGTCGACCTGCGAGTCGAGGATCAAATCGAGCGGTGTCTCAGGGCCTTCCACGACCACCCAATCGATGGAGAACTCGGCAAGGAGCGCTCCAGGGCGGAGATCAGCGCCTCCGGCGATGCGGTCCAGGGCAAGCGCCAGTTGAATATCGCCTGGCTGTGACTCGGGCAGCCAGATCTCATCGATCGTCGTCCCCTCGCCGTCCAATGTCCGATACCACAGACCGGGGCCAGGCCTCGCCTCCCCGGGGATCGAATGACGATCGGTCGAAATCACCAGAACACGTCCCGGGCTCCCCTCGTCATTGAGGGTCGTTGCAAACGCGAGGCGCTCGTTGACATCGCCTGATGGCAGTCCGAGCCGGCCGTTCAACAGACCCAGGATCGACACCACGACGATGGCAGCCGCGCCAATCGATGCGAGGAGGCGACGAGGCTCGATGCTGAGCCGGTCGAGGGCGGCCGCCACCACGATCGCCGATCCGAACGAGGCGAGAACGAGCGCAGCCTCCTCCGCCCCGGGGCCCCCCAAGGCGAGACGCACCACGATCATGCCACCGAACCCGAGCAACGCCCCAAAGAAGGCAAGTCGCCGGGTACGGCCCTCGATGAGCATGAGCGGGATCGCGGTCAGGGCGAGCAAGACGGGCCACCAGTCGGGGACGATCAGCCCAATCCGACGTTCGATGTCGAACAACCAGCCGCGGTCGTCGTACACGAACCCGATCGCCACCACCGCTGCGAGGACCGTTGCGAGGGCCAGCCGAAGGGAAGTGCGGCTTCCACCCAAGAATCGCCAGAGAACGGCGGCGACGATAGGAACGACGCCGAGCACCGGCGAGACAGCGGTGAGCATCATCGTCCAGAGCAGGACCCAGCCGACATGGGTGAGCCAGCTCTTGCCGCGGTCGTCCGGATGGAGGATGACCGAACGGACCGCCCACGGCAGCAGGGCCGCCGCGCCGAGGGCGAGCCACGACCCCTCGCCGACAACCAGGGCCGTCCCGGGGCCGGCCAGGATCACGAGACCAGACAGATAGCGGCCCGGCCCCCTGAAGCCGAGCCGCCCGGCAAGGCGCCCCATGCCCAGCACCGCGAGCACGGCGAAGACCACGGTCGCCATCGTCCGAGCCGCACCCTCGGCGCCAAACCAGAGCAGTGAGATCAGCCCGGTGAAGCCCGCTGCCGGGTGCACCGCGTCAGCCGAGCCGAGACCGGAGTCGTTCCAGCCTGCGAAGAATCGGGCGAAAGCAACGGTCGGAGGCTCGAATGGAAAGCTGAATCCGGTGTTGGGCACGCCGGCGAAGATGATCGACCAGGAAGCAACCAGGACAACTGCGGCGGCGAGGAGCGCGCCCCAGATACCTGGGCTCGACCAGATCCTCCTGGTGCCACGAGCCAGGGCCTGATCGTCGTCGAACACGGAGAGGATGCGGTCGGTGAGCTCAGATCCGACCTCACGAAGTCGTACCGATCCCCGGGACTGGAAGCGAAAGAGCTCCTCGTCGCCAACAGCTCGAACCTGCCGAAACCGACGACGCGCACCGATAGTCGACGGCAGGTGCCCGATGTTCCAGAGCCAGGACATGACATGGTGGGCCCCCACCCTCCAGCGAAACAGGATCAGGTTGGCCAATGAGTCGACCACGGAGACCAGGATCTCGAAGGGGACGACCCAGAGGAGAGTGATGAGGCGGTACGCCTTCAGCATGGCGCGGAGCCGACCAGCTTCCTCCCGCCAGCCGCCAGGTTCCTCCTCACATCGGGCCTGGTGATAGACCTCCGAGGAAGGAACGGTTATCACCCTTCCTCCGGCAAGCCGGACCCGCTGAGAGAAGTCGAGACCTGCGGCCCCCGGCTCGAGCAGCTCGTCGAGGCCGCCCAGACCCTGCGCCAGGTCCCGACGCACCAGCATCGACACCGAGGAGACGAATGCGACCTCGCGGACCACGTCGTACTGCTGAAGATCGATCTCGCCGTCGTCGAGACCGGTGAAGGGATCGCCGAACACATCTGTTGCGCTCCCGATCGACTCCAGCTCGTCTCGGGTCCCGGCGAACAGGAGTTTCGATCCCCCAAGCGATGCCTCGTTGCGGTCCAGCTCCCAGACAAGGGCAGCCAAGGCGTCCGGGCGAGGCCTCGCATCCGAGTGCAGGATCCAGAGATAGTCGACCGCGGGATCAGTCACGGCGATCGCTTCCTCGAGGGTCGGGACCCGACTCACGCCGCCGGGTAGATCGCCGTCTGGCTCCCCGATCACAACCACCTCTCGAATGCCTTCATAGACTTGGCGGTCCACGGTGGCCAGGGCCGCCTCGAGGTCAGCGCCCTCGACGAGGGTGACTACGACCTTGACACGGGGCGCGTCCGGCTCACCCAGGGGTGTCGATTCGTCCGCGAGTTGCGGAGCTGAAGCACTAGTCATGCGGGAGGACATTCTGAACGGGACCGCGCCACTGAGCAATATCGGAGACTGATGACGAGGGTTGTCGAGCTTTCAGGCGGGGTCGGTGGGGCGCGTCTGGCTCGTGGCCTCGACGCGCTGGATCTCGACTTGTCGGTGGTGGTCAATGTGGGTGATGACCTGCCGATCCACGGTTTATATGTGTCACCCGATCTGGACACGATGGTCTACACCATGGCCGGGGTCGAGGGCCCTCAGGGATGGGGTCGGGCCGACGACACTTTTGCGACGAACTCGGAGCTGGCTCGTTTCGGCGTCGAGAATCGATTCCAGCTCGGTGACCTGGACCTCGCCCTCAAGATCCATCGCACCGACCGTCTCGCACGAGGGGAGACTCTCACCGTGGTGACCGACTCGGTGCGGGCTGGGTTCGGGATCACCGCCACCATCCTCCCGGCCTCCGATCAACCTGTCCGGACGATGGTCACGACGACGGACGGCGTCAGGATGACCTTCAGGGAGTACTTCGTCGACCGGGGCCACCGGGATCACGTGCAGCAGCTCGACTTCGAGGGAGCTGACTCGGCCACACCGGCTCCCGGGGTGATCGAAGCCATCGACGGGGCCGACATCGTTGTGATCGGCCCATCCAATCCCCCTCTCTCCATCTGGCCGATCCTGGCCATCAGGGAGATCGAGGAGGCCGTTCGACGTCATCCACGGGTGACGGCGGTCAGCCCGCTCATCGGGGGACGGGCCCTGAAAGGCCCTGCTGACGTGGTGTTGGCCGACCTTGGCCTTGGCGCCGGCTCTCCGGCAGTGATTGCCGCCTATCGCGGCCTGATCGACACCGTGGTCGTCGACACCGCGGACAGCCGCGACGCCGGACGGCTCGACGGGGTCACAGTTGTCGCCCTCGACACCCGGATCGCCGAGCGACATCGGGCAGCCGAGCTGGCCCGGGCGATACTGAGCCTGTGACCATCGAGGTACTGCCCGTCATTGGGATCGGATTCGTCCGGCCCGGCGATGACGTCAGCGAGGCCCTCGCCGGGGCCTCTGGAGCCCATGGGCCCCGCGGCCGGAGACGTTCTCGTCGTGACCCACAAGATCGTGTCCAAGGCAGAGGGTCGGGTGGTCACGATCGAGGGTGACGAAGCGCAGTTCAAGCGGGCCCTGGTGGAATCCGAAGCCGTCTCGATAGTGAGAAGACGAGGCGACCTGATCATCGCCGAAACCCAGCACGGGTTCATCTGTGCCAACGCCGGAGTCGACCGCTCCAATGCCGATCCGGGCACGATGATCCTGCTCCCCGAGGATCCGGATCGGTCGGCCCACCGCATCAGGTCGCGTCTCGGGCATCGTTTCGGCATCGACCTTCCCGTGGTGATCTCCGACACCTTTGGCCGCCCCTGGCGTCGGGGGCTGACCGACATCGCCATCGGCGTTTCCGGGTTGGAGGCGGTCGTCGACCTGAAGGGGACACCCGACTGGGTTGGTCGTGACCTGGAGATCACCGAGATCGCCGTCGCCGATGAGCTCGCATCGGCGGCCGACCTTGTGATGGGCAAAGCCGATGGCATACCCGCCGCCCTCATCCGCGGCTACGAAGGCCCCCGTGGCGACGGCCGAGGCCGCGACCTGGTCAGGCCACCTGACGAGGACCTGTTCCGATAACCGTGCCGCTACGCCCGGGGACGACCCAGACCCCAATAGTCGAGACCGACGGCCCGCACCTTCTTCGGGTCGAGGATGTTTCGAGCGTCGACCACCCGATGGCCACGCATCGCCTTCGACACGTCGGACATGTCCACGGTGAGGAACTCGGGCCATTCGGTGGCGATCAACAACACATCGGCGTCGCGAACCGCAGCGATCGGGTCGGGAGCCATCGAGAACAGATCTGTGGTCGCCTCGGGGTCGTAGGCCACCACTTCGGCGCCATCTGCTTGTAGGAGGGCGGCGATGCGCACCGCAGGTGACTCCCGCACGTCGTCGGTTCCTGCCTTGAAAGCAATACCCCACATGCCGACACGACGGCCACGCAAGCCGCCCCCGGCGGCCTGACGGACCTTGTCCGCCACTCGACGTCTCTGCTCTTCGTCGGCCGCGATCACAGCCCGAAGAAGCTCGAAGTCATAGCCGGCGTCCTGGGCGACCGCGATCAGCGCCTGGGTGTCCTTGGGGAAGCACGACCCTCCGTACCCCGGTCCCGGCTGGAGAAAGTGGGGACCGATCCTGTGGTCCATCCCCAGACCCTGGACGACATCGATGATGTCGGCGCCCACGGCTTCGCACACGTTCGACAGCGTGTTCACGAAGGTGAGTCGTGCCGCCAGATATGCATTGGAGGCATACTTGATCATCTCCGCCGAGGTGGGGTCAGTGATGACGACGGGAGCGTCGAGGCTCCGATAGAGGTCGGCCACCGCTTGGGCATCGGCCTCGTCCCAGGCGCCCACCACGATTCGGTCGGGCTCGAGGAAGTCTTCGACTGCCTTGCCCTCACGGAGAAACTCGGGATGGGACACGATCCGACCGGGGCTGCCCAGGTCGGCAAGCCGCTTGCGCAGCGATGCGACCGTGCCGGGCGGCACGGTCGACTTCACCACGAAGAGTGTCTTCTCGTCGACCTCATTCGCCAGCTCGTCGATCACCGCGTGGACGTATTTGAGGTCAGCCCGCCCGTCCTCTCCCTCGGGAGTGGGCAGGGCGAGGAAGACGAAGCGAGCGCCCTCGACGGCCTCCTTGTTCGAAGTGTGGAAGCTGAGGAGGTCGCGCTCGATGGCACGGGAGAGAAGGTCGGGCAGACCGTGCTCGTAGATCGGCACTCCGCCGCTGCGAAGCAGCTCGACTCGCTCGGCGTTTGCTTCCCCCAAACGCACGCGGTGGCCCAAATTTGCCAGCCCGCCTCCGGTGACGAGACCGACATAGCCGGCACCGATAATTGCTATATCCATTGAACCCTCATGGTAGATCGCGGTGCGCTGCGATCAGGAGGCGTCGGCTCCAACGATCACAACGGCGTCATAACCGTTATCGACCGCGCCGAACCGAACTACACCAAAACCGATCTGGCCGACGATTCGGTCCCCGGCGTTGCTGCCGTCTCGAACGACGACGGTCGTGGTGGCGTAGTCCTTCTCGCCGGCATCGCCAACAGAGGCGATCTCGAAACCGGCTTCTCTCGAGCCTCTCGGACATCGCCCCCGCGGCCCCATCGACTCCGTTCCCGTTGAGGACCTGCAGGCGGATGGGAGCCATGTCGACCGTCACCGCGCCGTCCGCGAACGCCTCGATCATTGCCGATGCTTCCGGCTCGGAACCCCTGACCACGGAGGCGCCCGCGACGCTGTCCTCGTAGACGGGCAAGGTTTGGCCGTCGATGCCACCACTCACCAAGCTCCGGAAGTCCCAAGCGAGAGCGGCGACCGAGGATTCGGCGAGGGTTGCATCGATCGTCATGTGTTGGGCCATCGAGCCCGCGATGGCGCCTGCCTCGGCGATCGAGGCTGGTGACTTGAGCTCGGTGAGGATGGCTCGAACCACCTCCTGCTGGCGTTGCGTCCGACCGAGGTCATTCGCATCGACGCTCACCCAGCCGTTGTCCTGGTACTCCTGGTATTTCCGGGAACGGGCGAAGGCAAGGGCCTGCTCACCGCTCAGCATCTGCGTCCCTGCTTCCACACTGAGGCCCGACGAACCGTCACGCGCCCGATAGGGAAAGGTCATCTCGATCCCACCCAATTCGTCCACCATCGACGTGAAGCCGGCGAAATCGATCTCGACGTAGTGATTGACGTCGATTCCGAGATTCTCCCTGATCGTTTGGACCATGAGACTCGGCCCGCCGTAGGTGTACGCCGCATTGATCCTGCCATCCCCGTGGCCTGGTATGGCCACCCACAGATCACGCGGAATCGACAGCATGCGCGCCTCGCCGGACGCCCCGTCGAGTCGAACCAGCATGATCACGTCGCCTCGCTGGCCTTCGGCCTCGCCGAAGAAGGTCAGATCGTCGATGCCCTCACGGGAATCGCTCCCGACGACGAGGAAGGTCAGGGTGTCGCCGGTGGGCTCGCTCAACTCCTCGACGACCTCGTGGTTGGTGGTGGCCAGGGCGAGGACGTCCTGACCGGTGTTCAAGGCCCAGAACACGCCGAGCGCGCCGAGGCCGGCCACGACCAGGATTGAGATGATCGTGACCTTGGCCCATCGGGATAGCCCGCGCCGAGGCGCCAAGTGTCGTGGGGAGGATGAGGACATCGTCGGGTGAGACGTCGTCAGGCTAGGCAGGGGTTCCGGGTTTCTTTGGCAATCCCGGCGTATCCTGCCGCCCGATGGCGGTACTCCCCCACGAAGGAACCCATTCCATCATGTATGGGGGTTGGCCCTTGCCGATCGGCTCGAGTCTTCGCACCCAGTACCTGGCGCGACCCGATGCGGCCGGGCGTTTTCCAGTCGTGCTCGTGATACCCACCCTCAATGGTCTCAGCGGATTCGAGAAGGACCTGTGTCGCATGTTCGCCCGATGGGGACTGGTCGCGATCGCAGTCGACTCGTACCGGCAGAAGGGTGATCCGCTCGACGCATACGAGTCGCTGTCTGATCGTCAGGCGCTCATCGATCTCGACGAGGTACACGAGTTCATCGTCTCCGACGACGTGACCTGGGCCGTCGGCGGTGACCTCGGGATCCTGGGCGTGGATGTCGGCGGCCGGTTCGGGATCATCGCCGCCTCCACTCGGTCCTGGGTCAAGTCGCTGGCAGTGGCTTACACGCCTCTCACCGGCGACGAGGATCGAGAATTCCAGGTGGCCTCCTACCTCGACAATCTGCCGGTCCCGGTGCTCGGGTTGTACGGAGTGGAGGACGACCTGATCCACCTGGACACCGTCGACGAGGCGCAGCGACGCAATGATCACGGGCAGTGGTTGCTCTACGAAGGCGCCGGCCACTCCTTCCTGGATGCAGAAGCCGACGAATACCACGTGGACGCCGCGGCCGACGCCGGCCCTCGCTTGGTCGAGTTCTTCAAGGCAACCTTGCCCGAGGCCATCGAGGTCGATCTGGGTTAGTGGCGCACGTGCCGGATGGCGCCGGACGTGAGCGTCTGCCGGATCCCGCCTGCTTCAACCACCAAACCGCCGTCCGCGGTGACATCGGCGGCCGACCCCCAGCCGTCGGGCTCCCAGGTGATATCCCGCCCGAGAGTGGTGCAGAGCGATCGATACTCCTCGATGGGCCAGCCCTCCGCCTCGATCAGTTGCATCAGCTCAGCGGTCCAGAGCCCGGCGATCTGACTGTGAAGGTCTGCACCAGGGTCGGTCTCGTGCAAGGCGCCGACCCCGTCGGGTGGGTTCGGCCACCAGAGGTTGATTCCCATCCCGACCACGACCTCAGCCGAACGCTCGACCAGGATCCCGCCCGCCTTCAGATCGCCCAACATCAGATCGTTTGGCCATTTCAACCCGACACCGTGGAGGCAACGCGACGCGGCGACACCAGCCATCAGCGAGAAGGGGCGCTGATCATCGGCGTTTGGGCGAAATGCAAGCGATACCGCCAGCGCCCGCGGCGCCGAGTCCCACACGGCACCGCTACGCCCTCTGCCCGCGGTTTGGCGTTGGGCAGCGACCATGACCGGCAGATCGACCAACTCGGACCTTGCCCGGTCCTGAGTGGATGCGACCTCTTCTTCCCACAATTGCAAATAGGGTGTAGCCATCTCGTCTCCTGACGAGTCGGACAGTGTGAGGTTACGGAGGAGTCTTGGGGACCGAGGCGCGGATCGAGCGACTCAGAGAGCTACGCGAAGAGGCCCTGCATGCCGGGAGCCAGCGTGCCATCGCCCGTCAGCATGAACAAGGCAAGCTGACAGCGCGGGAACGACTGGACGCGCTCCTCGACAAAGGATCGTTCCAGGAGATCGACCAGTTCGTCCGTCATCAATCGTCGGGCTTCGGCATCGAGGACAAGCGCCCCCTCGGCGACGCCGTGGTCACCGGGCATGGCACCATCGACGGCCGGTCGGTTTTCGTTTTCGCCGAGGACTTCACCGTGTTCGGAGGCAGCCTCAGCAAGGTCGTGGCGGACAAGATCTGCAAGGTCCTCGATATGGCGCTCGACACGGGGACACCGGTCATTGGCCTGAAGGACTCGGGTGGGGCCCGCATCCAGGAAGGGATCGCGTCACTCGACGGCTACGGGCGGATCTTCGAGCGCAACGTCAGGGCATCGGGGGTGATCCCACAGATCTCGGTGATCATGGGCCCATGCGCCGGTGGTGCCGTGTACTCCCCCGCCCTCACCGATTTCGTGGTCCAGGTGGATCAGACGAGCCACATGTTCATCACGGGGCCTGATGTCATCAAGGCGGTGACGGGTGAGGAAGTGACCATGGAAGACCTCGGGGGGGCAGCCACCCACGCCTCCAAGTCAGGGGTCACCCACTTCGTCTACCCGACCGGCATCGACGCGCTGGAGGCAGTGCGATACCTGGTCTCATTCCTGCCCCGCAACAACATGGAGTTGCCCCCCTACTTCGCGCCGACCGACCGACCCGATCGGATCGACGACTCCCTCGACTCGATGATCCCCGATTCGGCAAACCAGCCCTACGACATGGTCCAGCTCCTGGAGACGGTGCTCGACGGAGGCGAGTTCCTCGAAGTCCACGAGCTCTGGGCGAGGAACATCGTGGTGGGATTCGGTCGCCTCGATGGCCACACGTGTCGGGGTCGTGGCCAACCAGCCTGCCGTCCTCGCCGGGACCCTCGACATCGAGGCCTCGGAGAAGGCAGCTCGATTCGTCCGATTCTGCGATGCGTTCAACATCCCAATCATCACTTTCGTGGACGTGCCCGGGTTCCTCCCCGGTGTCGACCAGGAGCATCACGGGATCATCCGCCATGGCGCCAAGCTGCTCTACGCATATTGCGAGGCCACCGTGCCCCGGATCACGGTGATCACCCGGAAGGCGTACGGCGGGGCATACCTGGTGATGAATGCCCGCGGGATCCGTGCCGACCTCGTGTTCGCCTGGCCGTCCGCCGAGATCGCGGTGATGGGAGCTCAGGGAGCGGTCAACATCATCCACCGTCGTGAGATCAGCTCCACCAAGGAGCCCGACAAAGTGCGGTCCGAGCTGATCGCCGACTATGAGGAGCGATTCAACAACCCGTACGTCGCTGCGGAACTTGGGCTCGTCGATGAGGTGATCGAACCACGCGAGACCCGGTACAAGCTGATCCGGGCGCTCGATGTGCTCCGCACCAAGCGAGAGACTCTCCCTCCGAAAAAGCACGGAAACGGCCCGCAGTGATGAAGAGCCTCCTCGTCGCCAATCGCGGCGAGATCGCGGTCCGGGTGATCCGCACCGCCAGGGAGATGGGACTTCGCACCATCGCCATCTACTCCGAGCTCGACCGTGACGCACTGCACGTCGACCTGGCCGACGAGGCGTGGAATGCAGGCCCGGCTCCCGCCGCCGAGAGCTACATGAACCAACAGAAGATCCTTCAGATCGCCCATGACTCCGGGGCCGAGGCCGTGCACCCCGGGTACGGGTTCCTCTCCGAGAACGCCAAATTCGCCGCGGCTGTAGCCGACGCCGGGATCGTATGGGTAGGCCCGCCCGCGAGCGCCATCACCGCGATGGGCGACAAGATCACCTCGCAGACGGAATGCCGAGCAGTTCGGTGTGCCCACGGTCCCTGGAGTCACCGACCCGGTTACTTCCGTTGAGAAGGTGGCGGCTCTGGCCAAGCAGTTCGGCTACCCCGTCGCCATCAAGGCCGCCCACGGTGGCGGCGGCAAGGGCCTCAGGGTCGTAGAGGAGCCCGACGAGCTCGAGGACGCCTTCGAGGGGGCAAGACGGGAAGCGGATGCATATTTCGGAAACCCCGAGGTCTATGTCGAGAAGTACCTGGAGGAGCCGCGGCATGTCGAGGCCCAGGTCCTGTTCGACAGCCACGGAAAGAGCTTGTTTCTCGGGGAAAGGGACTGCTCGGTGCAGCGTCGGCACCAAAAGCTGATCGAGGAGACCCCATCGCCCGGTCTCACCGTGAAACAGCGCCGCGCGCTCGGCCGGGCCGCGCTAGCTGCGGGCAAGTCATGCGGCTACGTGAACGCGGGGACGGTCGAATTCCTGGTCGATCGCAACGGCGACTTCTACTTCCTCGAGATGAACACCCGTCTCCAGGTCGAGCACACCGTCACCGAGATGGTCACCGGCCTGGACCTCGTCGAGTGGCAGCTCAGGATTGCCTCAGGCGAGGAGCTGACCATCGACACCATCCAGCCGCGAGGTCATGCCATCGAGTTCCGGATCAACGCCGAGGACCCCTACAACCAATTCCTCCCCACGCCAGGCCAGGTGGTGGAGTGGCAGGAGCCGGCCGGGCCCGGAGTCCGGGTCGATTCCTGGGTTCGGCCCGGGACCAATGTCTCGCAGTACTACGACAACCTGATGGCGAAGCTCGTCGTCTGGGCCCCGGACCGGGCGCATGCCATCAGCAAAGGCCGGCGCGCCCTGGAGGAGTTTCGAGTGACCGGGGTTGCCTCGACCATCCCCGCTCATTTGGCGGTCCTGGCACATCCCGACTTCATCAACGGCAAACACCACACCAAGTGGATGGAGGAAACCGTCGACCTCGGTGGAGGTGATCCCGACTCGACTCCGTCGCTCCCCGAGGAGGAGAGCCTCGCCCGGCGTGACATCACGGTCGAGGTAGGAGGCCGTCGATTCGCGGTGAGCTACTGGGCCCCGGAGCCGATGACGGGAAGCATCCGGCGCCGTCCGCCGAAGCTCCAACTGACCGGACCGGGTGCCGTCCCCGATGGGATGGTGACCGCGCCGATGCAGGGCACCATCGTCAAGGTCCACGTCTCGGCCGGGGCGGCGATCTCAGAGGGCGACCCGATCTGTGTCCTCGAGGCCATGAAGATGGAGAACGAGGTGCGCTCCCCCACCAGTGGCGAAATCGTCGACCTCCGGGTGCAACCCGGCGACACGGTCACGCCGGGTCAGGTCATCGCAATCGTCAAATAGAGCAACTGTCCTTGGAGCGGCAGCCCCGGCCGACCGGCGTCTGTTTGCCCGAGGCTGTCAGTGCGGGGACCACGACGATATGGTGCCTGATTGAGGCTTGGCCGAGGGCAAAGTCGACCGGCAATCAAACGCTAGAGACGAAGTCACTCGGCTGCGTCGCTGATCGCCTCGGTCATCGACGGATGGACCATGAGGGTTTCGACCAGTTGCTTGACGGTGACGTCGGCCTGCACCGCCAGGGTGAGAACCCCGATCAGCTCCGAAGCACGGTGCCCGACGATGGTGCCGCCGAGGACGACACCCGTGGCCGGGTCCGAGGTGAGCTTGACGAAGCCCCGGGTGAAATGCTGGAGGACCGATCTGGCGTTGGCGGCGAACGGCACCTTCATGGTTCGCACCTTCCGGCCCTGCGCCGCCGCCTCCACATCGACCAACCCGACCGACGCGATCTCGGGCTCGGTGAAGATGGCCTCGGCGACCTTGGAGTAGTCAAGCGGGGTCACCGGCAGGTCGAGGGCGTGACGAGCGATCTTCCGACCCTGCATGGATGCCACCGAGGAGAGGGGCATTTGCCCGGTTACGTCTCCCGCCGCGTAGATATGCGGGACCGATGTGCGCTGGTACTCGTCCACTTCGATGTAACCGTGATCGGTGTTCACACCGGCCATGTCGAGGCCCAGTCCCTCACTCAGCGGAATGGAACCAACTGCGAGAAGGGCGTGTGAGCCGTGCAGAACTCGCCCGTCATCGCAGAACACCGAAACCCCTCCGCCATCCACATCGATTTTCTCCGCCCGAGCTCCAATCGCCAGATGGACACCGCGCTCGAGAAAATCCTCCTCGAGAACCGCCGCCACTTCGGCATCGCGGTGGGGCAGGATCTGACGTCTGGAGACCACCAGGCTGACCTTGGAGCCCAGGCTCTCGAAGATATGAGTGAATTCGACCCCGGTGACCCCGGAACCGATGATGACGATGTGATCGGGCACCTCGGTCAGGTCGTAACAATCCCGGGTCGTCAGGACCCGTTCGCCATCGACCGGCGCCCAGTCGGGGATGCGTGGGGCCGAGCCGGTCGAAATCATGGCCCGGTCGAACACAACTCGCCGCTCACCGGATTCGGAGTCGACGACCACCTCCCGGTCTGACACGAATCGACCCGACCCGTAGATCATCTCGACGGATTGAGACTCCAACAGTTCGAGCCAGTTGCGATTTATGTCGCCCGTGATCGCTTTGATCCGGGCTGCAAGGACCCCGGTGTCCACCCGGGTCGGCTCGGTGTAGAGACCCAACTTGGCGGCATTTCGGACCGACGAATGACGCAGGGCACTGGCGGCCATCGTCTTGGAAGGGATGCAGTCCCATAGATGGGCAGCGCCGCCGACGATCTCCTTCTCGACGAGAGTGACCCTGGCCCCTTTCGAGGCGGCGGTGGTAGCGGCCTGGGTTCCCGCCGGCCCACCTCCGATGATCAACAAGTGTCTACGCGCGTCGCTCACGGTCATCCGGGACGGTAGACACCGAATACGGCACGCAGGCGATTCGAGACCTCCCCCACCGTGGCTCCCTGCTTCAAGGCCTCTTTCATCGGCACCAGGAGGTTGCCTTCGCCGCCCGCCTGATCCTCGAGGTCAACGAGAGCGGTCTCCACCGAGTGCTCGTCCCGTGCCACCCGCCAAGCCGCCAGACGTTGGCATTGCTCCTCCTCGAGGACGGGATCGACCTCGAGCACCGGGATCGCCTGGCCACCTTCTGATGCATAGCGGTTGACACCGACGACCACGCTCGACCCATCGGCCTGTCGTCGCGCCTCGGCATACGCGGCGTCCTCGATCTGCAACTGCATCCAACCCTCCTCGATGGCGGCCACCGCCCCGCCCATCTCCTCTACCCGCGACAGCAGCGATTCCGCGGCCTTTTCGAGGCTGTCGGTCAGATATTCGACGAAGTACGACCCGGCCATGGGGTCGACTGTGTCGGCGACGCCGGACTCGTGGGCGATGACTTGCTGGGTGCGCAGGGCGACCAGGGCCGACTCGTCGGTGGGGAGGCCAAGCGCCTCGTCGTACGAGTTGGTGTGGAGCGATTGCGTCCCTCCGAGGATCGCGGCAAGGGCTTGAACCGTCGTCCTGACCACGTTGTTCAACGGCTGTTGGGCAGTGAGGGTCGATCCGGCGGTCTGAGTGTGGAAGCGCATCGCCCAGCTCCTCGGGTCTTTGGCGCCGATCTCGTCCCTCATGAGCCGGGCCCAAATGCGCCGCCCCGCCCGATACTTGGCAATCTCTTCGAAAAACTCGTTGTGCCCGTTCCAAAAGAATGAAAGCCGGGGAGCGAACGAATCGATGTCGAGGCCGGCGTCCAAAGCCGCCCTGACATAGGCCAGCCCATTTGCGATGGTGAAAGCGAGCTCCTGGGCGGCAGTGGCCCCGGCCTCCCTGATGTGATACCCGCTGATCGAGATGGTGTTCCACTGGGGGAGCTCGAGGGCCGCATATCCGAAGACATCGGTGACCAACCGCATCGAGGGGCGTGGGGGGTAGATGTAGGTGCCTCTAGCCACGTATTCCTTGAGGATGTCGTTCTGAATGGTGCCTCGTAGCTGGGTCGGATCGATGTCCTGCTCCTCTGCCACCAGCTGGTACAGGAGGAGCAGGATCGCCGCGGTCGAGTTGATCGTCATCGAGGTCGACACTTGGTCGAGGGGGATACCGTCGAGCAGTCTCCTCATGTCATCGAGGGTGTCGATGGCGACACCTACCTTGCCTACCTCCCCCGCGGCCAGCGGCTCGTCCGAGTCGAGGCCCATCTGGGTGGGGAGATCGAAGGCGACGCTCAGTCCGGTCTGACCAGCCTCGAGCAGGTCCCGAAAACGCCGGTTCGTCTGTTCCGCGGTCCCGAATCCGGCGTACTGGCGCATGGTCCAGAGCCGTCCCCGGTACATGCTCGGATACGGCCCTCTGGTGTATGGAAACTCCCCCGGCCGACCGATAGCTTTCTGGTCGCCGGGCTCCTCGTGCACGACCTGGATCTCGATGCCACTGGTAGTGCGCCGGTTTTGTTCCATATACCAGGTATCCTTGCATCGTTCCCGTCGGTGTAGGTCGCCGGGAACTCCCAGGACAACTACGACGTCCATCTCTCTCAATGGCCAGAAAAGCGCTGATCCACCAAATCGAGGCGCGGGAACGGCGCGGCCGATGGTTCGGCGCGCTTGCCACGCTCCTCTCCATATCCCTGCTCCTCTCCGGATGGGTGGGGCTGTTCGCATTTCTCGGCGCCAATTCCGCCTATGGCACATTCGAAGGTGTGAAGAACGAGTGGGTGCCCGATACGCGGTCGATGGAGCTGACTCTTCCCGACCTGAGCCGGGTCAGCCGCATTTACGCCGATTCGGGTGAAGTCCTTGCCGAGCTCCATGACGGACGCAATTCAGAGCCGGTCGCCTACGCGGACGTGCCTGAGACCCTCGTCTATGCCATCCTCGCCGCCGAGGACAGCGAATTCTTCGAGCACGAGGGAATCGACTTCTCGGCCATCGTCTCCGCCGCAATAGACAACCTGATTTCTGACCGAACCCGCGGGGGGTCGACCATCACCCAGCAGGTGGTGAAGAACGCCTTCGTCGGTTCCGAGGTCTCGATCCAGCGCAAGGTCACTGAGGCATTCGTATCCGCCGAAGTCGAACGCCGTTTCCCCAAGGAGAGAATCCTCGAGTTCTATATGAACTCGGTGTACTTCGGAGCAGGCGCATACGGAGTGAAGACCGCCGCCGAGGAATTCTTCAACAAGCCGATGGACCAGCTGGCGATCAGCGAGGCGGCCACGCTCGCCGTCATGGTCAGGAACCCGTCCCTCTACAACCCTCGCACTCGCCCGGAGCTGACCCTGCAGCGTCGTGATGAGGTCATCCGGGAGATGCAGGAGAACGGATGGGTGACAGAGGCACAGGCCAATGCCGCTGCGGAGGATCCGATCGGCGTCATCGAGGCCCCGCTCCGGCGAGGGGAGGCGGATCACGTCGTCGCCGAAGTGAAGCGCCAGTTGCTGAACGACCCCGAGTTCGATTTTCTCGGTTCCACGCCTGAAGAGCGGAAGAAATCCGTATTCGGCTGTCCGGCGGACGACGTCGCTTGTGAGGGCGGAGGCGGCCTCCAGGTGTACACCACCATCGACCTGGAGCTCCAGAAGAAAGCGAACGAGATCCTCGCCACCTGGCTCCCGCTACCGCCTTACGAAGAGAACCTGGCCAAGTGCCGCGAGATCCTCCCCACCGAGACCGACGATTTCCTGGCCCGCTATGCCGAGACCCATTCCTGTGTCCCGACCGGGGCCATGACCATGACCGACAACTGGACCGGCGCGGTCAAAGTGATGGCGTCGGGGCTTCCTTTCGAATTCTCACAGTTCGACCTGGCCGTGCAGGGGCGCCGGAACCCCGGATCTTCGTTCAAGCCGTTCGGCCTCATTGCCGCCCTCGAGAACGGCTTCACCATGGGCCACAGCTGGAGCGGCAAGAGCCCGATCAAGATCGAGTGCCCCTTCCCTTGCGCCCCCAACGGCTCGAACATCTGGACCGTGCGCAACGCCGGGGCTTCCTTCGGCGTGATCGATCTCGCCGAGGCCACGTACAACTCCGTTAATGCCGTGTACGCCCAGCTATCTCTCGAAGTCGGCCCGGAAAAGATCGTCGACGTCGCCAAGCGGATGGGCGTGGACGAGTCTGCTCTCGACCCGGTGCTTTCAATCGTCCTCGGCAGTTCGGCGGTGAGCACCAAAGAGATGGCCAACGCCTACTCCAACTTCGCCACCTACGGAATGCACGCCGACGACTACGTGGTCGCCAAGATCGTCAACAGTGCCGGCGAGACCATCTACGAGCACGCGCCGGAGACCACTCAGGTGGCAGACCCGGCGATCTTCGCCGCCGCCAACCGGGCGCTCAAGGTCGTGCCCGTGTCGGGGACCGCTCCCCGGGCCAACATCGGCATCCCCCAGGGCGGCAAGACCGGGACTCACCAGGCCTACCTCGACGCCTGGTATGTCGGCTACACCCCCGAATACAGCACTGCTGTCTGGGTCGGGTACGAGGCCCAGCAGGTCCCCTTGACCAACGTCGTCATCAATGGCCAGCACTACGACCGTGTGTTCGGTGGCTCGGTCCCGGCGCCGATCTGGGCTGAGTTCATGACCTACGTCCATGCCGGGCTCCCGGTCACCGATTTCCCGCCCGAGCCGGGCAATATCCAGAAGTGGCTGGTCCCGCCACCAACCACAGTCCCCGATGTCATCGGCTTGAGCGAGGACGACGCAGCGGCCGAGCTTCGTCAGGCCAAGCTCAACGCCTCGGCCGAGCCGATCCCGTCACTGGAGCCGGCCGGAACCGTGGTCAACCAGGCACCGGGGGGTGGATCCACGGTCAGACAGGGCTCCTTCGTCACCATCTACGTCTCGACCGGGGAGATCCCGGTGGGCGCCTTGCCCAATCTCACCGGGCTGACCTTCGATGAAGCGGTCGAGATCGTGCGCTCATTCGAGCTCGACACGGGGGTCCGGATCAACCTGACCCAGCAGAACACCGGGACAACCGATCCGGCCCTCGTTGGCCGCATCGTCAACACCAACCCGCCCCCGGCGACCGCCGTCGAAGGCGCTGTCGACGTTGTTGCTCTGATCGGGGTGCTTCAGCAAGCGCCGCCGGAGGCACCCACCACCACCGTCGACGACTGACCGGCGGATCAGCCTGACCTGAGCGCCTCCACAGGCTCCAGGGCGGCAGCCCGAAGTGCTGGATACAGACCGGCGACCAGACCGGTCACGGCTCCGATCAGTGGGGCGAGCAAGGGAACGGCCGGATCGAGGACAGGCGTCCAGGTGCGGGCTGCGGAGATCGCCACCACGACCAAGACGCCAAGACTGGCGCCGATGATCCCGCCAACCAGGCCCATCGCTGTGGATTCCATCAGGAATTGCCCGGCGACATGTCGACGCGCCGCCCCGAGCGCCCGGCGCAAACCGATCTCCCCCACCCGCTCCAGTACCGAGACCAAGGTGACGTTGGCGATACCGATGGCGCCGACCAGGAGTGACACGCCTCCGAGCACGAGGAAGAGCGCGTTGACGTCGCCCTGGACATCCCTTCGGAGATCTTCCGGCTCCGGCGGCTTCTGAACCCTGAGCAAGGATGGCTCGTCTGGCGAGAGGGCGATCGGCGCCTGCTCGGCGATGAGCGAGGCGGCGCCTATCTCGACATCGATCTGAACCGTGGACGCCGACTGATAGTCGTATAAGTCCCGGGCAGTGCCTTCCGGTATGAGAACAGCATTGAGCAGTTCGGGCTGCCGACGGACCTCGTCGAGGATGCCGATGACCACGAAGGCATCATCGCCGACGAACACCACCGGCTGCTGATCAACCCTCGTCACATTGAGACGCTGGGCAGCACCCGTGCCGAGAATGGCGACACGGTCGGCCCGATTGGAATGACCCCAGTCGAACCAACGGCCAGCGCTCAACTCCCCCCGCACGGCCTCGAGAAGCCCCGGGCTGCCTCCATAGAGACTGATCTGGAATTCGGTCTGGGCCAACGGATCAGGGATGGGCACCGAGCGCACCAACGCGCCACCGACGTCGACCGGGCCCAACGACCCGGCCGCGCTGACCCCGTTGAGTCGAAGCAGGCGGGTCTCTGCGTCAACAGGGATCGAAGCACGGACTTCGCCGCCGCCCCCGAAGAAACCCTGTTCATTGGTGACCACCACAGAAGTAGCTGCCAATTCGTCGAACCGACCCACTATCTGATTGCCCGCGGTGTTGGCGACACCCAAGGTGGCAACGAGGGCCCCGATGCCCAGGACGGTCCCGAGAACCGTGAGCACCGTGCGGCCGGGTCGGGCAAAGATCCCGGCGACTGCCTCCGCTGCCAAATCACGGAAGGACATCCGCGCCGGAGCCACGTCGACCACCGTCTTCGGGACGACGACGTCCGTCATGCCGAATCCACGATCCGGCCGTCCCGAAGATGGACGGCACGGTCGGCATGAGCCGAGACCTGGTTGTCGTGGGTCACCACCATCAGGGTCAAACCATCGGCGCGCAGCTCGTCGAAGAGGTCGAGCATGGCGCCTCCGGTGGCAGAGTCGAGGTTGCCCGTCGGTTCGTCGGCGAGAAGAAGCGCAGGACGCGTGACCAGGGCTCGGGCGATGGCTACTCGCTGCCGCTCACCACCAGAAAGCTTGGTCGGCATGAAGTCCATTCGCCGGCTCAGACCCACCCTGATGAGAGCGGTCTCTGCGGCAGGGACACGCTCGGCGCGAGGCATGCCGTTGTAGATCGTCGAGAGCATGACGTTCTCGATAACCGATCGATGGGCGAGCAGGTGAAAAGACTGGAAGACGAATCCGATACGTCGACTGCGAAGGCCGGCGCGCTGTCCTTCCTCCAGGTAGGAGGTGTCGATGCCCTCGAAGAGGTATGACCCGTGAGTCGGGCGATCGAGCAGGCCGATCAGGTTGAGCATGGTCGACTTGCCAGAACCGGACGGGCCGACCACGGCCAGATAGTCGCCGCGATTGACGGTCAGGGACGCCCCGATGAGGGCTGGAACGGAAACATCGCCTGCCGAGAATGTCCGACCCACATCCCTGAGCTCGACGACCGTGGCCCCGGGGCTCATGCCTCCCCGTCAGTGGTATCTGCGGGCTCAGTGCCGTCTGTCGTCTCGGTCGGCTCCGTCGTGCCCGTCTCGTCGTCCCCGGCCGATTCCGAGGAAGCTCCCTCCCGGCCCACCACCACCCAGTCGCCCTCCGCTAGCTCGCCTTCGATCGGCGTCACCTCGACCAGGCCGCCGGCCGCCAGGCCGGGCTCGACAGTGACGGTTCGCAGGGTCGAATCCTCCTCCACCTGGAGAATCGTGTCCCCGTTAGCGGTGGCAGAGAGAGCTGCGGCGGGAACGGCCAGCACCTCGCCCCCGGTCGAGCTGACCGGAATCGTCACCCTCACATTCGTCCCAACGATCTCCGGCGGAAGCTGCGATGGGGTGATCTCCAGATAGATCCGGTCGGGCTGGACTCCATCCGTGCCGGCACGATCCGCCTTGAAGCCGATCACACCGGGGATCATCCCCCCGGTCTCCGGGTTCTCGATCTCAACCTCCATCCCCACCTCGACCCGGGGTGCATCACGCTCGCTGACCGACGAACGCAGTGCGAGCTCGGAACCGGACACGGTGATAAAGGCGCCATCGATAACCGATCCGCGGCTGAACGCGACCTGGTCGACCCGGACTGGCATCGCTTTGAGGAAGACGACCTCACCGGCAGGGAGCCAGGTACCGAGCTCGGCCTCGAGGGCAGCCAGCTCATCCCGAGCAACTGCCGTCTCCTCCCGCGCCGCATCGATCTGACGTCTCATAGCCGAGGTGTCCACGCCCCGTTGCAGATCAGCGAGCGCGGCCTGCGCGACGGTCAGCCTGGCGATGGCGGCATCCACGAGCGCCTGCTGTTCGGTCGCCGTGCGCGTGGCGTCGAACTGGGCCTGTTCGAGCGCTCCCGCTGCCTCGGCAACCGCGGCGTCAGCACCGGGGACTCCTTCGGCAAGATCCTGTTGGGCGGCAGCGAGTTGTTGCTCGGCAGCTGTCACCGCGCGAGCAGCCTGGAGATTCGCCCGGTCGGCGTCTATGTTGGCCAACCCCCAGGCATCCCGTGCTGCGTCGATCTCTGCCTGGGCCCCCGCTACCGCGGCCTGCCCGGAACCGGCGTTTGCGTCTCGGAGCGCCTGTTCGGCATCTGCGATAGCAGTCTGGCCGGCAGTCACCCTGTCCCGAGCTGCACGCAAGGCTGTGTCGTCTTCTTCGGAGAGCCCATTTGGCCTGTAACCGGCGGTTTCATACCAGGCAGCCACCGCCGCACTGGTCTCCTGATCCCAGAGGTTGTCCGGCACTCCGAAGAAGAACCCCATTCGGGCCAAGGCTTCCTCAACCTGAAGCACATCGTCGCCGGTCGCGCCCGGGCGCAGATCGCGATACATGGGGATCTCCCCGGTAAGGAGGAACACCGGGCGCCCTACCACCTCGACGGCCACCGCCCCTTCAACGAGATCCGCGCTCACCTCCACCGCCTGGGTCACCACGAGCTTCTCGGGCGTCTCGGCGAACGATCCGGAGAGTGACACCGATACCGGTTCGTCGTAAACGATGTCGCCACGGGTGATGACGTCGGCGGACAACACCTCGCTCACGACTTGAACCGTGATGTTCGACGCCTCAGGCGGCTCGGCCTCGGCCGCGGCCTCCGCCGGGGACTGGATCTGACTGCCGAAAAACCACCCGAGACCCGCAGCCAAGACCACGGCGGCTATGACACCCCCCAAAAGCACGTTTCGTCTCAACGCCCCCGCTTCTCCTCTGTCAAGTCGGACGACTCAACCCTGCTCGGCTGCCCGGATCTCCTCGAGGATCGCCCTGTTCTCGGCGATGAACTCCGCCTCGTACTCCTCACTCACCTCTTGATAGACCTCCCAGTAATCGCCACGGCACTCGAAATCGGCAACGGCGAGGTCGATCTCCTCCTGCTGGAGGGCGGCGAGTGCCTCCATGTCGACACTCTGCTCCGCTTCCTCCTGGGATGCGGCGTAGAAGGCGTCGATCTCTTCGGGGGTCTTCTCCTCGAAGAAGGCATCGATCTCCTCTTGGGTCCAGCCCTCGAACGGATCGGCGAAGCCCCCGTTGGAGCCGACGATCTCGTCGAACCGTGTCTGGAGGTCGGTGTAGATGCTCTCCTGCATCTTGGTCATCGATTCGTACTCGAAGCCCCGCTCGGCCATACAGGCGGACCACTCCTGATCGAGCTCGACGATCCGAGGGTCAGCCTGGACCTGCTGGTACATCGCGTCCATCTGCGGCTGCAACTCCTCCCAGAGGGCATTGGAGTCCTCCATCGACCCGTACTCGGCTTCCTGGGCTTCGCCATAGCAACCCGGGCCGTACCCGGTCATCTCCATGTATTCCTCGCCAGTCTCGGGGTCGACCACGGTCTCCGACGCCGCCTCCTGCTCCTCGGGAGTGCCATACAGGGCCTCCTGCCATGCGGTGGCCTCCGATTCGGACATGGCCTCGAGCATCTCTTGGTTGGGATCAACCCACTCCTCGCCGGCCATGGTCGTGTCCGTGACCTCTTCGTTCCCGTACCAGGTGGTGATCCCGAAGCCTTGGGTGCGGACGTATTCCTCCTCGTCCCACTCCTCACCAACCATGAAGGACCCATCTGGCGGCAGCGTCGGCTGGTATTCGAATCCGGCCTCGGCCATGCATTGCCGGATCGCCTCCTGGATCCGGGACTCCTGCTCCCTGAACTCCGCTTCCTGGGCCTCGGGGTCCTCGGTGCCGTACCCGAAGAAATCGGCCATGGTCTCGCCCTCTGAGCTCGACTCTTCGGCCTCGACGGTCTCCGTTGTCTCGGGGTCTGCCGCGCCTCCACCACCGCATGCGGCGATCAGCAGCAGCAGCACGATCAAGCTGAGCCACCTTCGCATGTGTCCTCCTCGTCCTCCCTCGACGGGTGCCTTGTCTTTGCATATGACGCTACCCGCCAGCCATAGGTTCCAGGGAAATCGGGGCCCTCCCGAGCAATTGTTTCGCGACCTGCGTTTATGACTCTTGACGTTGTTTTATGGTCGATGGTAGATCTCGACGAATGAGAACCGAAGTGCCCGGGGGTGGCCAGACTGCTCGTCCTCCGCATCTGCGCACCGTGGGGCTCCCGGGCACTTCGGTCCGGCCGACGGCGAGGGTCCGGCCGGTGATCCCGGTCCGGCTGGAGTCTCGCCGCGGAGGGTTCGAGCCCTCGGATCCGTACGTCAGGAGGTTCTGGGTAGCCGCAATCGGCTCGAGCGCCGTAGCCGAGCTGCTCCGCCTGGTTCGGGCGGCCGAGAAGGGGGAGGGGGTGCGGCTGCCCAGGACCCTCCCGATCCTGCTTCGTGCTGGTCTGGTCGGAGCGGAATCGGCCGGCCTGATCGTCTTCGATCACATCCCGGCGGTACCAGTCGAGTTGCGTTGGAGATTCCCGCCCGGACTCAGCGCCGAGCACGCCAGTTGGATCGTTTGAGAGTCAGCGACGGGTGGCGAGAAAAGCCATGAGCACCAGCGCTACCGCCTCACCGATGACAAAGGCCAGCGCTACCCGGAAGTCTGGGGCACCGCCAATTGCGAACAGGGCGACCACGGCCACCACCAGGCCGCCGAACCAGCCGATGGCAAGCTTCGAGGTGCGGCCTTCGGCTACCAGGACCTGACCAGCGACCTGGGCGGCGGCCGCCGCCGTGACGCCGGCCGCAGTGAACGCTGCCACCAGCTCGGACGGCATGAATTCGGGACCAAACAACACCGAGACGATCTGGGGGCCGAACAACCAACCCACCAACCCGCCGAGGAGGGCCAGCCCCCCTCCGATGACCACTACCCCCCGGGCATACCGGCTCAGCTTGGCATGGTCCCCCGAGCCGGAGACACCGACCAGATAGGGCAGGATCCGGCCCTGAAGGGAGAAGATCAGGGTCAACGGCGCCCGGAACAGGGTGAAAGTGACGAACACCACCGAGACGAGGGCAGCATCGGCTCCGAGTGCCGCCACCGCGATCGGTGCAGCGCCCAAAAGGATCTGAGACGAGGACGTTGCCCCGACGTAACCGCTCAGGAAGTGAGAGGCAGGGGCGGCGGGCGCCCGCGGGTCACCCTTGTCATGGCGCCACCAACGCAGCCCCAGCACGGCAAAACCCCCGAGCACCATCGCCCAACCCAGAGCCTCGGCAGAAGCCGCCAACTGGATGGCGATGACGCCCGCCACCAGTCGCACGACGGTCTCGACGATCAACACCCAGCCGACGTCGGCGAATCGGCGCCGCCCTGCGAGAACGCCCTTGGCAAAGAAGAGCAGAGAGAAACCCACCATGAGGAGGACGACCTGCACCACGTACTGCCAGTTGTTGTCGAAGAGCCGGTCGAGGGTGAAGATGACAAAACCGCCCCCGACCACTGAGCCGATCGCCGCCATCAGGGCTGCTGGCTTGAGATCATGAGGTATCGCCCGGCGCCCGGACGCCACCTCGCGAGTTACGTACTGCTCCACCGGGATGAGGAGCACCGTGGCCAGGATGAAGAAGGTCGTCCAGAGGACACCGATCGGGGCGAACGCCTCGGGACCGAGCGCCCTGCCCCCGTAAACCTGGAAGAGATAAGCGCCAAGGGCCCCGATCAGCCCGCCCACCACCATGAAGGTGGTTCCGGGAGCCTTGAAGCCTCTCCGCTCAGCCTCTAGCACCGGGGCGCTCAACGGGCGCCGAACCCGGATAGGACCGTCCAGACGCTCCTCCAGAGCACGCGGAGGTCCATCACCGGGGACATGTGCTTGATGTAGTAGAGGTCATAGGTCAGCTTCTCGATGGTGTCCGCTTGATCATCGGCATATCCGTAGTTGACCTGAGCCCATCCCGTCAGACCGGGACGAACCAGATGACGATGCTCGTAGAACGGGATGCGCCGGCTGAAGGAGTCGGCGAAAGGCACCTGCTCGGCCCGGGGCCCGACCAAGCTCATCTCGCCTTTCAGCACGTTCCACAGCTGAGGTATCTCATCGAGACGAGATTTGCGCAGGAACCGCGCCCCGCGGATGACGCGTTGGTCACCCTCCGTGGCAAAGCTCGGACCATCCTTCTCGGCGTCCTCGTCCATCGTCCTGAACTTGTACATGATGAACGGCGCCCCACCGAAGCCCACCCTCTCTTGCCGGAACAAGACCGGCCCGGACGAGGTCAACCGCATGTAAGCGGCGACCAGCAATCCCAGTGCGACCCAAATCGGTGCTGTCACGACGGCGGCCACCGTCTCCAGTGCTCTCTTGCCTGGAAGCCACGGTGCGACCTCGAGCAAGGGTGCCGAGATCTCCCAGCCCTCCGCAAGATGGACCAGGGGCACCCTTCCGGTGTGCTCCTCGTATGTCGAGGTGAAGGGACGGATGGTGGATCCGGCGACGTCGCACGAGGAGATGTATTGAGCGACGCGTTCTGAAAGCACGGCCTTCAGGTCGACCGACATGGTGACGTCTCGATCCGGCAGGTCGGGCACAGACTCTGATTTGGGGTCGAGCACCCAAATCACGTCGGCGTGAGGGGAATCAACCAGATCGTCGGCCAGCTGCTTTTCGGCAGTGATCACGGCGATTCGCTCGGTCCACGGCCGATGACGACGAACGATGCGATGTGCGGTTGCCAGCAAGAGCCACGATCCGGCGGTGATGAGCAAGAAGGACCTGGAGAAATACTGCCGGCTGAACAGGAGGAGCAACGCGGTGAGCCCACCGGTGCCAAGGAAGATGGCGAACATGCGTCCGTAGCTCGGACGCGGCACACCCGGGCCAGACATCTGTGCCGTCAGCGCAGAGAACAAGATCATCGACAGGGTCAGGTAAAGGACCATCGGGATCGTCTCGGCACCCTGGAACGAGTTCCAAGGGAGCACCGTGCCGAAAGTGTTCAGCGAGGCGACGAGCATCGAGATCGCCGAGCGCGAGGAGGTCGGTGAGACTCGACCGGATCAGGAACTGTCTGCGCATTAGGGGAGATGCTAGGAAACGCCGGTATCTTCAGTCGGGCTCGCTGAGAGACCGCGCCAACTCGACGAGTGTCCGCACCCCGATGCCGGAGGCGCCCTTCACCTGGTCACCGCTGGTCTCTCTCGTCCGGGCCGGGCCTGCGATATCCAGATGTGCCCAGTCGACGTCATCGACGTAATGGGAGAGGAAGAGAGCGGCCGTGATCGCACCGCCATAGCGGCTCCCCGAGATGTTCTTGATATCGGCGATGTCGGACTCGATCGACTTCTTGTACTCCTTGAACAACGGCATCTCCCAGAAGTGCTCCCCGGCGCGGGCGGCGGCGGCGAGCACCGCGGCTGCGACCTCGGAGTCCGAGGCGAAGACTGCGGCGATCTTGTCACCGAGCGCAACGTGGGCGGCGCCGGTGAGTGTGGCCACGTCGATGATGAGATCGGGCTCGTATCGGCGAACCACACCCAACCCATCGGCCAGGATGAGGCGCCCTTCGGCGTCGGTGTTGAGAACCTCGATCGTGGGCCCGGCGACCGGTCTGAGGACGTCGCCGGGCCGAGTCGCCTTGCCTCCGACGGCGTTGTCGGTCAAGGGGACGACGGTGGTCACCCGGATCGGGAGAGCCATGCGAGCAATCGCGATCGTCGCCCCGGTCACCACGGCAGCCCCCGACATGTCGTCTTTCATCTCCTCCATGAACTGGGCGGTCTTGATCGAGAGCCCCCCCGAGTCGAAGGTGATGCCCTTGCCAACCAGACCGAGGTGGGAGGTGGCGCCCTCGGGCTGATACTCGAGCACCACCAGCCGAGGTGGGCGATCGGAGCCGGCTGCCACTCCGAGAAGTGCTCCGAGCTTCTCATCGATTATGCGGTCTTCCTCCCAGACTTCGACGGTCAAGCCCGCCGCGCTGGCGGCCTCCCGAATACGCTCGGCCAAGGCCTCGGGCGCCTTGTCGAGTGCGGGCGTGTTCACCCAGTCCCGAGCCAGGTTGGTTGCCTCTGTCATCGCCAGCGTCTCGGCGATCGCCTCGTCGTCGCCGTCTATCAGCTCGAGTGTCTCGATGGATAGACCCTCGTCTTCGGTCTTGTAGGCGCGGAACTGATATCCGCCCAGGGCGGCGCCTTCCACCACGGCCCTGGTCGAGCCATCGATCGAAATCTGGTTCAGGTTGGTGACCGCGCGACCCGTCTTGACGACCCGTACGGCATTGCCCATGGCGCTCCTGATCGTCTCGAACGTCGCCTCGTCGCCGAGGCCGACGAAGACAACCGATTTCGCCTCTGGATGAGGGAGGGTCAGGACCTGACCCGACTTCCCCTCGAATTTGGCCAGATCGAAGAGCACGGGGTCGGCAGCTGCATGGGCGTCTTCGGCTCCGGGCGCCGGCTGATTGTCAGTCATCATTCCGACGATCAGAGTCGCGTCGGCCAGATCGAGGTCTACGGGTGCTGTCCTTATCTCCACCATGTCTCCTGTTCAGCTAGCAAACGGGCCCAGACCTGCCACCAGGGCGCGGCCGAGGAACATCCCTCCCAGCGTCGTGAGTACAGCCAAGTATGACAAACCGGTGGCTGCCATCACTCCGGCGTATGCCGGATAACGAAGCGATCCGAAAACGCCGGCCATCAACACGACCGAAGTCGCCATGAGCACCCAAAAGGCGACGGTCCCCCCGCCGGAGGGGAGGCCCGCTATGGCGAGCAAGGTTGCGTCGGCGGTCAGGCCAACGATCCCGATGATGCATAGGACCTTGAGTGCCCACCGCGGCAATCTCGGATCGATCAGATACCAGTGTCCCAATGCCATCTCACCGGTCACCCCCCCGAGGGCCAGCGCCGCAGTGATGGCCGGCGCCCACCCGCCACCCGAGGATGCCTGGATCAGCAGGGCGAGGCCGGCGAACAGTTGGAGAATTCCCGAGAGCTGGCGATTGCGGGCCGTGAGCAGGCCCAAGGCGAGAAGGATCAGACCAAGGCGAGCCCACCATGGGTCAGGCGCAAATGCGCCCACGAGCCCGATTGCTGCTGCGACCGATGCGACAAGCCATGTGAACCCCGGCCCCACCAGACGACGCACCGCCACCGCTCCGGAAACGAGGGCCAAACCGGCGGCCCACGCCACCAGCACGAACTCAGGTCTGGCCAGCGTCGTCAGATCGTCGGGCACGGCCGGGGACGGTAGCCATCCTTCGTTTTGGCGCGGCAAAAGCCACTGTCATTACCCCTAAATCGAGGTCGGGGGCAGAATGACGATGCCCTTCAGAGGGCCCGCAGCCGTGCCGAATCAACAAAGGCCACGCCGGAGGTGAGCGGACTGCCCATGCTGCGACCCATACTCAAGAAGCGCGTCATCATCTTGGCTCTGACCGGGGCCGTCGTCTGCGCTTCCGCCCTGCCCGCAATCGGCGCCGACAATGAGGTGACGATCACTGGGGGTGGATGGGGCCATGGCATCGGAATGTCGCAGTACGGAGCCAAGACCCTCGCGGAGGGCGGGCACGGGGCTCAGCAGATCCTCCAGCACTTCTACAGCGGGGCCACTGTCGGCACCGTGGGCCAAGGCGGGTTGGTCGGCCACGCCTCACCACTCCGCATCGGTGTCGGCCAGAGCTTGGCTCGGTTCGATTTCTCGGCGGAAGGCGGACCGGTCAATCTCCCCAGCGGCCTGGTCGCACAACCCGGGCAGGGCTGGTCACTCAGGGTCGTGGGTGCCGGGCAGTGCCAATGGTTCTATGGCGAAGGGTCCCAGGCCCCACCTGGGCCTTGCAGCGGAGCGATCACATGGGCCAACCAACCCAATGTGAGAGTCAGCGTTCCGACGCTCAATCGCACCTACGCACGGGGCAAGCTCGTCATCGTCCCCGCGCCGGCGAACACCTTCCATCTCTTGGTCGAGATCGACCTCGAGCAATATCTCTACGGCCTCGCCGAAATGCCGTCTTCATGGCACATCGAGGCGCTCAAAGCCCAAGCCATCGCCGGTCGCACCTACGCCCTTTACCGGGCGTGGGTCTTTCGGGACCTCTCCGGCAATGCCCCTCGGATGGCCGCTTGCGGCTGCCATCTCTATGCATCGACGATGGATCAGAAGTACATCGGCTGGGCCAAGGAGGCGGAGGGCGGCGGCACCTGGGGGGCGATATGGCGGTCGGCGGTCGACGCCACCAAGAACCAGGCCCTCGTCCACAGTCATAGCGGCGGAAGGGCGCTCGAGGCGTACTACTTCTCCAGCTCCGGAGGGGCCACCGAGAACAACGAAGACCAATGGGGTGGCTCGCCCTATCCGTACCTGCGCTCCAAGCCAGATCCCGGCGCCACATCGTGGTCCGCCGACATCCCGCAATCGTCGTTGACGGCGATGCTCGGCTTCGATGCCATCGTCACCGCGGGCATCACCGAGCGCTACACATCGGGCAGCCCGAAAAAGATCGTCGTCCAGGGCTCGAACAACGGTGCGCCGCTGACCAAGACCTACACCGGGTCACAGTTCAAGGCGGCGCTCGGCCTTCGCTCCCACTTCGTCAGCAACATCACCGGCATCGTCCCCTTCATCCCCGGAGCCGACCGGACCATGCTCCACGACCCCGGGACCGGGAAATGGCGCTTCTACAACTCGGCAGGGACGCTCGGTGAGTTCTACTTCGGGAACCCCGGGGACCTCGGGTTCATGGGGGACTGGGACTGCGATGGCATCGACACGCCTGGCCTATATCGGCAGTCGGATGGATACGCCTATCTGCGCAACTCGAACACACAGGGCGTTGCGGATGTCAGTTTCTTCTTCGGTAATCCCGGGGACGTGCCGATGGCCGGGGACTTCGACGGGGACGGCTGCGACACGGTGTCGATATACCGGCCTTCGGAGGGGCGGTTCTACGTCATCAACCAGCTCGGCTCGAAGGACACGGGTCTGGGCCAAGCCGAGTTCTCCTATTACTTCGGCAACCCGGGAGACGCCCCGTTCATGGGAGACTGGGATGGTGACGGGATCGACACTCCAGGGTTGCGCCGCAACTCCAATGGCTTCGTCTATCTCCGCCACTCCAACACCCAGGGAAATGCCGAGGTCGAGTACTTCTATGGCGATGCCGGAGACATCGTGTTCACCGGTGACTGGGACAACGACGGAGACGACACGCTCGGCCTGTATCGGCCGTCCAACGGCACCGTCTATCTCCGAAACAGCAACTCGACGGGAATTGCCGATTTCGCCTACGAAATGGGTGGCCAGGGCCACCGGCCCGTCGCCGGAACGCCTTAGACCCCAAATCCGGCCGCCGAGGTGACTCCGGCAACCACCAGCGTGATCATCGTCACCCACAACTCGGACGAGTTGGTGGCTCCGGTTCTCGACGCCCTGCTCGCGGACGAGGCGCAACCGGCGGAGGTGATCGTGGTGGACGCCGCATCGACCGACGGGACCCTCGAGGTGCTCGCGGGCTATACGGTCACCGTGATCTCGGAAAAGGACAATGTCGGGTTCGCCACGGGGTGCCACATCGGGGCTGCGGCCGCCACGGGTGAGACGCTCGTATTCCTCGGACATGACACGGTGCCCCGGCCAGGATGGCTCAGCCCCTTGGTCGCCGTCCTGGACGATCCCGAGATCGGGGCGGCCATGGCCACCATCGAAGACGCCGACCGGCCGGGGACTTTCAACACCTCGGGCGGCTTCCTCACCTATTTCGGGATCGCCTGGGTGAGCGACCTGGGCCGCCCGATCCCCGACGAGACCGAACTGGTCGACGTCCCGTTTCCTTCGGGCGCCGCAACGGCCATGAGACGCCGCACCTGGGACGAGTTCGGGGGATTCCGCCAACAATTCTTCATGTACCACGAGGACACCGACCTCGGGTGGCGTCTCCGGCTCGCCGGGAGACGGGTGGTGCGTGTCCCGTCCTCGAGGGTCGCCCATCACTACGACTTCGCCCGTTCTCCCACCAAGATGTACTACCTGGAGCGCAATCGGTGGCTAATGCTCCGCTCCAACTATCGGCGGCGGACATTGGCGCTCCTCTCCCCCGCCCTGCTGCTGGTCGAGATCGGGATCACGGTGACCGCGGGCCGGGACGGGTGGCTGGCCGAGAAGCGAAGAGCATGGGCCGATGCGGCCAGCGCAGGGTCAGTGGTGCGAGAGGGACGAGCCAGGAACGACGCCATCCGGTTGATCGGCGACGCGCCAATTGTCGCAGCTATGGGCCACAGTCTCTCCGGAATTCCTCAGATCCGGCCTCCCAGAGGGACCGTCCTCATCGACTTCTTGCTCCGGCTGTGGCAGCAGTTAGCGCTACCCCTCGTCCGGATCGCGGACCGTTTCGGCTGAATCCGCCAGGGCCACGGCTTCGGCGATGTCACGCACCTTCTCCTCCATTGCCGAGAGGGAGACGGACAGTTGGAGCAGGATCCCGAGGATGACAAGCGTTGCCAGGAGGAAGAGGGTTGTGGTTCCGGACTGGATCCCCAGTCCGATCGAAATGCTGTCGAGCCAGGGGCGGGCTATCACCAGCGCCACCATCCCGAACGCGACCAGAAGCCAGATCACCGCGTAACGCTCTTTCAGGCGGCGCCTCCTCACCAGCATCACCACGCCGACGACGGCGCCGAGGGCGATGACGATCACGGCCGCCTGGGCGAGCCCGCTCATCGTGCGTCCTTGCCTGGCTGACCGGCGATGACGGTGAGCAGCACACGTCCGAACTGGGCCGCTGCGTGGGCCGTCGTCGTTGGGTCGCCGCCCAGCCTGTGCTGCATCGGGACTTCGACCTCGACCACCGACGCGCCGAATGCCCCCGCCTGGAGAAGAGCCTCCACGGTGTCGCCCAGGTACTCCGCCGGGTAGGAGCGGGCGAACTCGGAGAGGAGTGGCTCAGAAACGACTTTGAATCCCGATGTGGGGTCGTTGACTTGGACGCCGATCCGGCGGCTGACCAGCCGGGAAAGGAGCTTCATCCCGAGACGTCTCACCCCGGGGTCGTATCCGGAGCCAAAGCGCGACCCGATGACCAGGTCGGCGCCCTGGCCGGCCGCTTCCAGAAGCAGCGGGATGGCTTCGGGGGGATGCTGCAAATCGGCGTCTACCTGAACGACCCGCTTGTAGCCGTGGCCGACCGCGTAGCGGAATCCGGTGCGCAGCGCCGCTCCGACACCGACGTTCACCGGGAGACTGACGACGATGGCACCGGCCGCAGCCGCCACCAAAGCGGTGTTGTCAGACGAGCCGTCATCGATCACCAGAGCCGGCAAACCGATAGACCTCACCCCCTCCACCACCACCCCAACCGACTCCTCCTCGTCGTGAGCCGGGGTGACCACCAAGGTGCCATCGGTCATGCCTCAAGGGTACCGGCGGTAGGCATTCCTGATGTTGCACACCAAGGCGACGCCCTGTTGGGGCAAGCGGATGGTTCAGCGAGCGACGATGCGGAACACCTGGCCGTTCAGCGAGGTGACGTAGACGTTGCCCGCCGCGTCATAGCCGAACGAGGAGAGCTGGGAGACGACGCCCAGCTCACCGGATCGGTCGGCGTGCTTGGTCACGATCCCGCCCTCGAACACCAGGCTGTGGATGCGGCCGGCGCAGAAGTCGGCGTAGAAGTACGTCCCGGCCAGACCCGGAATCGCGCTCCCCCGGTACACCTGCCCGCCGGTGACCGAGCAGCCGTTGGCGTGGGTGTACTCCACCTGGGGGAAGACGAAGCCGGAGGTGCCACAGGGACCCTGGAAACAGCTCGTGCCCTCCCAGGTGTTCCACCCCAGGTTGGCGCCGGCGGAGGCCGACGGAAGGATCGTCACCTCTTCACGGCTCCCCTGGCCGACGTCGCCGATATAGACGAGACCTGCGTCGATATCGAACCGCCATGGGTTGCGGAGCCCGAGCATGTACACCTCTGGGGCTCCGCCGCCGCCGGCGAATGGATTGGACGAGGGAATGCCGTATTGCCTGCCCGGCGAAGTGGTGTTTACGTCGATGCGGAGCAGTTTGCCGAGGAGCTGGTTCGGATTCTCGGCACGGTTTCCCGGGTCGCCCCCACCACCGCCGTCCCCAAAAGCGATGACCAGGAACCCGGATCCGTCGAAATGGAGCATGCCGCCCTTGTGGTTGGTGAAGGGCTGGGCAACGGTGAGCAGCACCCGCTCCGAGCCTGCGTTGGCCAGGTTGGCGTTCGAAGACACGGTGAACTCGGAGATCCGCGAAACGTCGCCGATGGTGTAGTTGACATAGAACTTGCCGTTGGTGGCGTACTGAGGATGGAAGGCGAGGCCAAGCAAACCTCGCTCGCCACCGGTGGTCACCGACAGGTCGAGGAATGGCCGGGGCAAGAGCGATCCACCGCTGATGATCTCGATGTCCCCGCCCTGCTCCACTACGAAGAGACGGGGGTCCCCGGGAGGCGCAGCCACCAGGACCGGGCGGCTCAGACCTGATGCGACCTGCTGCAGCGCCAGTGGCGGGGAGGGTGGTGGGAGGTTCAGGTCGAAGTCGCCGCTGACAGGAAGCGAACCGCCGGCAAGGCCGAAGCTGGCGTCGGCGACGCCTGTGGCGTTGGTGTTCTTCAGATAGAAGTTGCCGCTTGCGGGGCGGAACAGACCCAAGGTGTCCGCTCCATCGCTGTTCCAGTCCCCGGCCACCGGGAGATCGCCCGGGTCGCCGTAGAAGTAGGAGATGTCGGCGAAACCAGTGCTGTTGCTGTTGCGGAGATAGACGAAACCATCGCCGGGACGGCGCAGCCCGGGTGTGTCGGAGCCGTCCCCATCCCAGTCGCCGGCCACCGGGTTGTCGCCCGGGTTGCCATATTCGAAGGAGAAGTCGGCCGCGCCGAGCCCGCCTCCGTTCACCCCAAGCTCGTTGATGATGAAAAACCGTGCTTGCGCCGGTCGATAGATGGAAACGGTGTCGCAGCCGTCGCCGTCGAAGTCGCCGACGATCGGCAGATCACCCGGGTTACCGAAAAAGAACGTGATGTCGGCGATCCCGGTTGTGTTGCTGTTGCGCAGGTAGGCGAAGCCGTCGGATTGCCGGTACAGACCTGGGGTCGCCACCCCGTCGCAATTCCAGTCGCCCGTGAACGGGACATCACCCGGGTTGCCGTAGACAATGGTCTTGGTGTTGGAGTTCTCGTCGCGAAGAACCCAGTAACCGGTGGTCGGATCGACGACACCAACAGTGTCTGCCGCCAGCGCGGGCATCGCGCCAAGGAGCACGAGAGCCAAGCTGAGCGAAACGAATGCGCCCCTAGGCCCGTCGCCCGAATACTGTTGGTGTCTCTCCGGTTCTCGAAGCCCCTGGCTGCATCGAAGTGCTCGCCGCAGCTCCCCGGCTGCGACTGCTCTCCTTGCCAGATGACATCGATAACTCGGAGACACCCTCACCCTATTTGTGCGACAGACCCTAGAAGTCCCTCGACCGGGTGCATGCCCCCGCCTACCCCGTAGGTCGCGTCGGCGATGCCCGTGCTGTTCGTGTTGCGCAGATAGACGGTCCCGGTGGCCGGTCGGTAGAGGCCGAGGGTGTCGTCGTCGTCGTCGTCCCAGTCTCCTGTGAACACGACATCGCCCGGATCGCCATAGAAATACTCGATATCTGCGGTCCCCTGAGTGTTGGTGTGGCGAAGATAGACGAACCCGTTGGAGTTCCTGCGCAAACCCGGCGTGTCGATCCCGTCCCCATCCCAATCCCCCATGAACGGCGCATCTGCCGGGTTGCCGAAGTAGTAGGCCGTATCGGCGAACCCGAGTCCCTGGTCGCCGGACCCGAGGCGGTTGATGATGTAGAAGCGCCCCTCGGAGGGTCGGTAGATCGAGAGCGTGTCGCAACCGTCGCCGTCGAAGTCCCCGGCGAGGGGCACGTCACCGGGGTTGCCGAAGAAGAAGCTGACATTGGCCACCCCTTGAGTGTTGGAGTTGCGCAGATAGGCATATCCGTCCGACTGGCGGTAGAGCCCCGGGGTGTCGATGCCGTCGCAGTCCCAATCACCCATGAACCCGAAGTCCCCCGGATTGCCGAAGTAGAAGCCCGCGACCTGACTCGAGCCCCGGTACAGACGCCAAAAGCCCGAGTTGGTCTGTACTGCGCCATAAGGGCTGGTGCTCGGGACCTGTCCGACACAATTGTCGGTGCCGTTCTGCATCATCAGACGCAACTGCTCCACGGCAGCCCCGGCATCGAGCCGCCCAAAGCCCGAGGCGCCGTCCCATCCGGGACTCCCCATGTCGATGGCGGAGCAAGCCAGGGCGTTGCGCACTCGCAACCCAGACGCGCTGGGGAATCTCGAGATGAGCAGCGCAGCCGCGCCGCTGACATGTCCCGCCGCCATCGAGGTGCCGGCCAGACCGGCATATCCCCCATTGGTGTCCTGCCAGATGAACGTGGTCGGGCTGCCGCTGACATCCCCTCCGGGCGCCACCAGATCGAGGCCGAGGCCCCGTGCGGAGTATCCGGCCACATTCCCGGCCCGGGTGGTGGCCCCGACCCCCACCACCGAGGGGTGATTGGCCGGGTAGAAGACATCGACCGGGGAATTGCCCGACGAGGCGACCATCACCACTCCGGCCGCCGCGGCCCGATCGATGGCCTCATTGAGCATCGTGTTACCACCGGGGCAGTTGCTGCACCCGAGTGACATGTTGATCACCCGGGCTCCATTGGCGATGGCCCAGTCGATGCCCTGGGCGACATCTGATGTATTCGCACCCCCCGTGCTGGAGAACACCCTGACCGGCATGATGGAGGCTTCGGGTGCCATGCCCGCCCCTCCGACGCCGTTGTCGGAGCATTGGGCCGCCGAACCCGCCACATGAGTTCCGTGGCCATCGGTGTCGAAAGCCGCTCCCGAGCCGGTGATTGGCGGGTCGACCACGACATTCACCTCGGCGACGAAGGGCCGGCAGAACCCGTCCGTGCCGTCGTTGACGCCAGTGTCGAGCACCGCCACGGTCACACCGGCACCGACCGTGCTCAACCAGGCCGTCCCCACGTTGGAGGCGTGTAGATGCCATTGCCAGGACGGCGAGCTGCTGTTGGCGTAGAGCGGGTCCGGAGACACGAAGGGCGGGGTGGCCTGGTGGGTGAGGATCAGGTCCAACTCCGCCACTTCGACACCAGGGCGCGTCGCCATCTCCCCTGCCCACTCGGTCGCCTCGCGGCCGGCGGGGACCGGGACCTCGAACCAGTCGGCCGTGACCGGCTCAGATCCGGTGCCGAGTGTCCGCAACGCTTGGGCCGGGCTCGCCATCTTCACCAGGACATGAGATTCCGCGTGGGCGGCCGTGGTCTCAGCTGCCACTTCGGAATCCGGAGGCTTTGCCGGGCCCGTCAGTGCCCAGGGCGAGACCCGCAGGGGCGAGCAGCATGAACGCGAGGGAGGCGACGACCACTCTGCGGACCGGAGAGCTGGGAGGTGAGGTCAACCGGGTCATCGTATGCCCGACCCTCGTTTAGACGATTTCGCCGCGACCCGGCCAACCTGGTCAGGGGACGAGGGCAATGACTCCGGTGTATTCGCCGGCCAGGAAGCTGGCGTCGGCCATGCCCTCCTGATTGGTGAACTTGAGATAGAAGACGCCGTTCGATGGGCGATAGACGCCGATGCTGTCCGCCCCGTCGCCGTCCCAGTCACCGGCCACGATCTTGTCGCCCGGATCTCCGTAGATGAACTCGAACTCGGCAATCCCCGTTGTGTTGGAGTCCCGGAAATAGACCAGACCGGTCGACTCCCGGTGCAATCCGACAGTGTCGATGCCGTCGCCGTCGAAGTCACCGACGAAGGGCTTGTCTCCCGTGTTGCCGAAGAGGAACGAAAACTCGGCGTCACCGAGACCACCGTCGTTCGACCCGAGCTCGTTGATCACATAGAACTGCTGCTCGGCGGGCCGAAAGATGGAGACCGTGTCGCACCCGTCGTTGTCGAAGTCACCGGCGAGGGGGTAGTCGCCCGGGTCACCGAAGAAGAAGCGTGATGTCGGCCATCCCTTCGGTATTGGAGTTGCGCAGATAGACATAGCCATCGGACCGGCGATAGAGCCCCGGTGTCTCGACGCCATCACAGTCCCAGTCACCGGAGAACGGCACGTCCCCCGGGTTGCCGAAATAGAAAGAGGTGAGCGCGGTGTTGGCCGCCAGCCGCTCCCATAGGTCGAACCGTCCTCCCCGTTCCTGAAAGGCGACGGTGTCGCAGATGGTGTCTTCGGGACATGGCGGCGCCACTTTGGGGGCGATCTCGGCTGCCAGCAGCGACGGGTAGGGGTCGATCGGTATGTCGGCGGGGTCGCGCAACTCGAAATGGAGGTGAGGCCCGGACCACTCGGCGTTGCCCGAGTCGCCGACCCAACCGATCACCTGACCGGCCTCGACCCTGGTCCCCACCTCGATGCCCTCGGCGATCCCATTGCCCAGCCCGTCGTCGCTGTAGGAGCCGTCCGGGTTCTGGGTGTCGTTGTTGAGATGGATGTACCAACTCTCCCACCCGTCGTCGTGCTCGATGGCGAGATAGCAACACGTGCTGCCGATCCAACGCACCGTGCCGTCGGCAACGGCCACGACCGGGACGCCCTTGACCCCCAGAGTCATGATGTCCTCACCCTCGTGCGTGTGTCCCGAACGCGGGTCGCCGAAACTGTTCGTCAGCCGGTATTCACCCTGTACCGGGAAGACCATCGGGTAGACCCCGTTGGGCCCCACCTGGGCGTCGGCCGGCGGAGCCGGGATCGCCGGCACGGCCGTGAACGCAACCAGCAGCACGAGGAGGAGGCGCTTCATTTGTTCAGCGCCGCCAGACCCGTGTACGACCCAGCGAAAGCCCAGGCGTCGGCGTTCCCTTGGTTGTTGGAGTTGCGGAGGTAGAAGATCCCGTTCAACGGCCGGTAGACACCGATGCTGTCGTCGCCGTCGCCGTCCCAGTCTCCTGCCACGATCTTGTCGCCTGGGTCGCCGTATATGAACTGGTTGTCCGCCACCCCGGTGGAATTGGAGTTACGGAAGTACACCAATCCGGTGGACTCGCGGTGGAGACCGATGCTGTCGATGCCGTCGTCGTTGAAATCCCCCACGAAGGGCTTGTCGCCAGGGTTACCGAATATGAAGGAGAAATCGGCCGCGCCGAGACCTCCGTCACTGGACCCGAGCTCATTGATCACGTAGAAGCGCTGCTCGGCCGGCCGGAAGATCGACACGGTGTCGCACCCGTTCCGGTCGAAGTCTCCCGAGATCGGATAGTCGCCCGGGTTGCCGAAGAAGAACGAGATGTCGGCCACACCCTGGCTGTTCGAGTTGCGCAGATACACGTATCCGTCGGACTGTCGGTACAGCCCGGGCGTCTCCACCCCATCGCAGTTCCAATCCCCCGAGAAGGGCACGTCCCCCGGATTGCCGTAGTGGAACGATGTCTCCACTTTCCCGCTGGTCGCCTTGTCCCAGATGTGGAATCGACCGCCTCCATCCTGGAATGCTGCCGTATCACAATCGGCGTTGCCCTGGCACAAGGTCACACCGGAGTTGAGGCTGAGGGTGAGCTGGCCAGGTTGGAACCAGTCGCGCAAAGGCCACTGGTATTTGGTGCCTGCGGACTGGACCCCGGCCCGCCAGCCACCATTGACGTTGGGCGGGATCCACACCCGCCAGTCGGTCTCTTTGTTCAGGTTGAAGTAGATCACCCCCACCACTGACGGGTGGTTGGCGGCCCAACTCATCATCTCGCTGATCCACTGGTCCTTGGTGGCCGAGGGCCACGCCGCGGTTTGGGCGATGACGATCGGCTTGCCCGGGAAGCTCCCGGCGACCTGGTTCACGATGCCGCCCATCACCGAATAGACACTGGCGCCGTCAGACCAGCGATAGGCCGATATCCCGATCACGTCTACATAGGAGTTGCCCGGGTAATAGCTGCCGATCGAACCGCATTGGGGGTCGGTCCAGCCGTTGGGGGCGAATGCGAATCGAACCTGGGTCTCGTCGATGCCCCGGCCCCTGATGATGTCGACGACGCGTCGATACGCGTTGATGAAATTGGCTGGATCACACCCGTATGGCGTCCAGGTCCCGTTCATTTCCTGGAGTGGGGCGAGGACCAGGCTGCGCCCTCCACCTTTGTTGAGGAACTGCTCCAGGTGGGATGCCCAGACATTGATCTTTGCATCCCAAGCCCCAGATGCGATCGAGGCGGCGGACGCTGGGATGGTGAGATTGGCGAACGGGGTGGCCTGCCCCTTCCAGACCTCCTCGAGCATCTCTCTCGTGTTCGACCATCCGCCGGCAACACCGTCGTTCTCATTGACGTTGTGGAAGGTCCCACCGAAGGTCATTCGCTTGCCGGTCGCGGCCGCGAGATTGTTCAGGTCGGCGCCGGCAGCGAATTGCTCGGAGTAGATGCCGGCATAGACCGAGCCGGCACCTGTGATCGTGGCGGCCTCGGCAGAGGGGGCTGGAGGGATGAAAACTATGGTGCCGGCCAGGAGGACCAGCGCGACAAACATGGTCACCTGACGACGCATTGGCCTGTTATCGGTCATTCAGTGAAACCTCTTGAACCGGGGCGGCACGGGCCACGCGCCACATGGCAGTCAAGGCCACCACCTCCCCCAACGCAAACGCGAGTGCCACCCGGGTGAGCGGCTCGAGCGAGGACACCCCAAGGACGATCAGAGCGGCGACCAAACCGAGGGACCAAACGAAGGTCAGGGCCAAGGTCCTGCCCGAAGCCACCAGGAACTGCCCGACGACCTGAGTGGTCACGGCCGCGACGACGCCACCGGCGACAAGAGAAGCCACTGCGGCGGACGGCCGAAACTCGGCTCCTAACAAGAGCTGAACCACATCCGGCCCGACCAGGTACCCGGTAGCCGCTCCCGCCAAACAGAGCCCGGTGCCGGCCCAGAGGAGGCGGGAGATGAGACGATCCGCTTCGGACCGATCCCCCGTCTCCGCCATTCGCACCAGATAGGGCAGGAGCCGACCTTGAAGGAGATATGTCAGGGTCAACGGCGCCCGATAGAGGGTGAAGGTGACAAAGGCGATGCTGATCAGCTCGGGACTGCCGCCGAGAGCGAGGACCGCCAGCGGCGCCCCGGCGAGAAGCAGCTGGGAAGCGGCACTGGCCAGGACGTAGACCCCGAGGAACCTGGAAGCACCGGCCATCGATCCCGAAGGGGTGGCATGGTCGAATCGCCAGAAACGGGTGCCGAGCACGGTGAGAGTGGCCAGGGCCATCGCCCATGCCAAGTGAGATGGCCTCGGGGGCGACTGCGAGGAAGGCGACGCCCAAGGCAAGCCGGCCCAACGACTCACCAATCATCGCCCCGCCGACGAGCCCAAACCTCCGGTGCCCGGCCAGCAGGCCCTTGCCCACCTCGTACAGCCCGTAGCTGAGGAAGAGCACGCCGGTCACAATCAGGTACGACCTGTCACCGAGGAACGCCTCGTCCAGCGTCACCCATACGAACAAGACGCCGACGAGGGAGGCAATGGCGATCGCCACCAGCGCAGGGAGGAGACCATGCCAGCTGATCACCTTTCGCCCGGACGCGGCCTCCCGCGTGATGTGCTGCTCGACCGGGACCAGGACGACAGTGGCGAGGATGAAGGCCAACGTCCACAACACCGACACCGGGGCGAGGCCCTCGGCGCCGAGAGCACGACCGCCGACAATCTGAAAGACGTACGCGCCCAGTGCCGAGATCAGGCTGCCGGCGACCATGAGACTTGTGCCCGGAGCGCGAAACCCGTCACCGGGAACGCGGATCTCGTCGCCGACGGTCATGTCGCCGCGGCGGTCGCCACCACCCGATCGTGTGCCGAGCTAGCCGCCAGCCACAGCCCGAGGGTGAACCACAGCACCGGCTCGAACAGGACCGTCTGGGTGAGAGCAGCCGCTCCTACCACGAGCAACGACGGGCCGGCCGTCCGTCCTCCCCCCCGACCGAGCGTCAGGATCAACACCACGAACCCGAGGAATCCAATGATCCCGGTCTCGGCCAGCAACTCCAGGAACAGATTGTGAGGCTCCTGGAACCCGGACTCGGTCCAGCCGGTGCTCAGACCGATGCCTCTGATCGGGCTCTCGACAAACCGCTCGGCATATTCGGCCCATACGGCGAGCCGGTTGTCGTCGGCCCCGAGGTCAGGCTGTGCCGCCCCTCCAGCGGTCTCGATGTCCCCCAAAGCCAGCAGGTAGGTCCAACGGAAGCTCATCGCTTCGCGTACATCACCCCCCACGCCTTCTGGATCGGTGGCGAGATGGAATCCGACCAGCAGGACTGCGACCACCGCGCCCAATCCGACCGCCTTCAAGCCTTTCATCAATTCCGGTCGGCCGTCGCGCCACAGGGCGAAGAGACTCCCGACGATGGCGATGCCAAGACCGAGCCAGCCGGTGCGGGAATAGGTCAGCAAGGTGGCCACTGCAAGCCCACCGATCACCAGGGGCGGCGCCCACCTCGGCGCCTTGATGGCCCCACGCCCCAAACCGACGACCGACAGGGCAATCCAGACGTTGGTCCACAAGGCCGAATAGCCCGGATCCTGGTGCCAGTTGGTCAGTGCGACGAACCCCGAATCGAGATGGGCCGGCTTGTTGAACCGATCGATCAGCCAGATGTCGTTGACCGCGTCCACGGGCCCGGCCCCGAACACCCCGTTGGTGACCATGGCGAGGACGAAACCGGTAACCGCCATGGCCGCCCCCGACCAGAAGACGACGGTGAGCACATCATCTGTCCGATCGGCATGACGCCCGGTGACCAGCATCAGCAGACCCCCGGCGACCAGGCCCAGATAGAGACGCCAGAAGCCCGCCCCGGCGTCGGGCCCGGGCCATGACACCAGCGCCGCGGCCAGGAAGATCACCACTCCCAGCGCCGCTTTCCGCGCCCAGGGGAAGCTTCGCTCCTGCCAGAGATCGAGGGCGGCGACCACCGCCACCAGGATGAGCCATGGTTTCCAGGCGATCTCGAGACGGAAGAACAGGGTGTGGATCGGGAGCAGCGCGACCAACGCCAGGAACAGGCGGTCGGACATGGAGCGGGGAGACGTCGAGGTCACGGGGAAGACATCGAAGGCTAGCGATGGGCATACCCACTGCCACTCGGACGGGGCTCACTTACCATCTCTCGATCATGGCGGTCGAGCCCTCACGCATCGTCTTCGTCACCAGCGAGCTCTATCCCGAGACCCAGGGCGGAGCAGGTGTGGTGGTCGATGCCCTGGCGCGCCATCTGGCGGTGACTCGACCGGTCCTGGTGATCCTCGCCACCCCCGATCCGGTCGAGGTCATGGACCGGGATGGGGTCGAGACCGAAGTCATCCTGGTCCCCCCCATCGGTTTCACGGAACGCTCTCAGTCAACCGCTGAGGAGGTGGCACGCCTGGCGAGGCCGGGTGACCGAATCGAGGTGCAGGACTTCGAAGGGCTCGGCTACACGATGCTCGTCGAACGTGGCCGGCTGGGGCTCGAGGCAAATCCGCTCACGGTCAGATTCCACGGCCCTTACGACTTGCTGCGAGATGCGATGGAGACAGATCCCGGTGACTGGGGGCTGCCGTCCGCCATGGAGCGAGGTGTCTTCCGCATGGCCGATCAGGTACTGATCCCCGTTGGCGGCCACGCCGAGGTCATCGAAGACAGGTACGGGATCGAGGCGGAGCGGATCTCGGTGAGCCCTCCCCCGATTCCCCCATTGGAGGGAGAGTGGTCGGAGCCTCGCGGCGTTACGGTCTTCGCCGCTCTGGGGCGACTTGGCGAGATGAAAGGCTCCCAGGACCTGGCCAGGGCTGCCCTGCAGCTGCTCGACGAGGGTTTGGAGTTCGGGGTGCGATTCATCGGCGGCGATGGGTGGAGCCCCACGGCCCGATCCTCGATGACCGAATGGCTCGGTTCGCTCATCCCCGATCGTCACCGGGGTGCCTTTGAGTTTTCGGGCCCACTTCCCCGACCACATCTCTCCGACGCCCTCGACGATGTGACCGCGGTGGTGGTTTCGAGCCGGTTCGAGAGCTTCTGCCTCGCTGCCCACGAGGCGCGCCGTCTCGGCCTTCCGGTGATCGTCCCCGATCTCCCGGCCTTCACCGGTCTGTTCTCGGAGGAGACCGGGGCTCTTGTCTACGACCGGACAGTCGAAGACCTTGCGATTGCCATGCGCCGCTTGATCGTCGAGGAGGATCTCGCCCGGTCCCTGGCGAACAGGCCCCCTCCCCAGCCCGGTGACACCTGGGCGGCCTACAGATCCGACCCGGCGCCAAGACATCCCAGGGCGCAGGCAGGCCTCGCCACCGAGGCGGCCAAGGAGGTCGAGGCATCCTCGCCGGTCTTGCTGTCCCGGCCCAGCCCTGCACTGCGACGGGTGTATCGCTATCTGCCCGGGCCGGTCGCCAGGGTCGCCGCCCGAATCGCCCCACAGGGGATGAAAGACCGCCTCCGTCAGCGGGCTTCCTGGCCGGAGGAACAGGAGCGCGTGGCGAGGGAAGGACGGTTACGGGCGGTGGAGAGGCGAATCGGCGCTGGGGAATTCGATGAGCTCGAGGCCCCTGATGTGACGGTGGTGATCCCGGTCTACGAAAACGCCGACTTCCTGGAAGACGCCCTGGCCTCTGTCTACGAGCAGACCCACTCCTCGTGGGAGATAATCGTGGTCGACGATGGGTCAGCCGATCCCACCGTCATCGCCCTACTCGACGACCTCGAGCGACCCCGCCTCCGAATGGTGCGACAGGTCAACACTGGTCTGCCCGGAGCTCGGAATGCGGGGATGAAGCTGGCCAGGGGGGAGTTCCTCGTCCCGTTGGACTCCGACGACGAGCTCGGGCCCGAGTTCCTATCCAGGCTGTTGGCTGCGATTCGTCAGGACCCGCAGGCGGGTTTCGCCCACTGCCTGGCCCGTCTCCACGGCGACATCGACGGGGTCTGGATCCCCCGCCCCTTCAACCCTTATTGGCAGCTGATCGAGAACGCCGTGGTGGGTTGCGTCCTCATGCGCGCAGCCGCTTGGGAGTCTGTGGGCGGGTATGACGAGACGATGACATCTGGCAACGAGGATTGGGAGATGTGGCTTCGCCTCACCGGTGCAGGCTGGGGCCAGGTCCGGGTCGAGGAGCCCCTATTCCTCTATCGCAAGCACGGCGTGTCGATGAGTGTCACGACCGAGTCCCGCTTCGAGCAGGGGCGCCGGATGGTCCGTGACCGCAACCCGCAACTGTATCAACGAGAGGCGCTGGCGGCGACACGAAACAGCTGGTACCCACTGCTCACCATCGTCGGCCAATCCAACCCCCTGCCGGAGAGCGCCGAGTTGGTGGCCACGCCCCAGGGTCTCGACGGCACCTGGGGGAAATACGTGGTCGACCTGAGGGGTGTCGAGGAGCAAACCTCGTGGTCCACCCTGGTCGAGATGACCGACGTGCTCGAAGCAGAGCCGAAAGCTGCCCTGGTTCGCACCAATGGGGATCCAGCACTCACCATGATTCGACGCTGGAATCTCCACGACCCCGATGCCGAGCCCAACCTCGAGTTGGTCCTGCCCGAACCGGGCACCGGTCCGCCTCCACCGCTCGCTGGCTCGTTCCCTCGCCCCGGGTGGATGGTGCCCCAGAGTGTGCGGGCTCTGGATACAACGGTGCAACGCCAACGACCAGAGGAATCCGCCGCTCTACCCGACCCGGACCAGTGGTGAGACCATGCCCCTCTGGCTGAAGCGCCTGCTTCGCCCGCTCATCCCAAATCGGGTGATGGCTCGCTATCGCCTTGCCCAGCACTCACGGTATTCCCGGGTCAACTTCGAGGTCTTCGTGGACGCGGACGCCCATGCCCGGCGATGGCTCAGCGCGACTCCCGACACTTACCGGGTCAGACTGGCATTGCCCTCCAGCGGGGAGACGACCGAGTTCGTCACCTCGTCGGACCCCTCCTTGCCCGTTCACCAGGAGATCTCCGACCGGGCGATCGTGACTCTGGGGGATGCGGCCATCGGCGCTGGCGTCGTGGCCGAGATCGATGGGCCCCGGCTGGCCGGGCGGCTCCGGGTTGAGCCGATCGCGGGCCCTCGGTTCATCGCGGTGAGGAGCAACATCCTCGACGAGGTGGGCGGGATCCCGGAAGGCGACCACCCGCTCCCGGGTCTCTTGGCCCGCATCCGTGACGCCGGTCACCGAATCGGCCTCATCCCGATACCGGTAGGAGACGCCCCGACCAAGAGGTCCGACCCGATTCACCGAAGCCCTGTGGTCATCCTCGCCGCGGTGCCGGTCCACGACATCGGAGGTGGATCGCGCGGCACCCAGATCGCCATCGAGATGGTTCGGCAGGGCTATCACGTGACCGTGGTCCCGTTGTTCGAGGCGCAGGAGTCGGTCGACCTGGGATTGCGATTCGTCCATCCCAATCTCGAGCAGGCTCGGGTCGACCGCTTCGATCCTCAGACGCATGCCGGCCGCGCCCACTCGACCGGCCTGGTCCTGGTCGAGGCCCCGGCCGATCCTCTGCTGGCACATGGCCGGGCCCTCAAGAGGGCCGGCTGGGAGCTGGTCTACGACGTGATCGATGACTGGTCAGACCCCGCCCTCGGTGGCGAGTGGTACCGCCCCGAGCTGGAGCAGGAGTTGGTCACATCCGCGGACAGGGTGGTGGCGTCCGCGCCGGATCTGATCCAAAGAGTCGCGGCGATGGGTCGGGCGGCCACGTTGGTCCCCAACGCAGTGAACGTGGGCGTGTTCGGCGTCGAGCTACCGCCCCGGCCGGCTGATCTTCCCGAGGCCGAGACGATCATTGGGTATCACGGGTCTCTCTACGGGGAATGGCTCGACTGGGAGTCGGTGCGGATGGTTGCGGAGGCGCACCCGCAAGCGATCGTGGTCCTCATCGGTGACGACAAGGCGGCCCGCCCGGCAATGCCTGAGAATGTTCGATTTCTCGGCCTCAAGTCTCAGACCGATCTCCCCGCGTACGTGCAACGATTCGATGTCGGGCTCGTCCCATTCAAGATGAATGACACCACCCATGCGGTCAGCCCACTAAAGGCGTATGAGTATCTGGCCTCAGGTGTTCCCTTCGCCGCTCCGCCATTGCGGGCGCTCGAAGGGTTGGACGGGGCGCACCTCGACCCTGACCTGGCGTCAGCTGTCGAAGCCTCCCTGGCCTCCGACCGCCCGGATCGGGCCCGAGCCCTGAAGGAGCACTCGTGGGAGGACCGTGTGGTCAAGATCACTGGCACCGACGCGGTGGTGGTCGAGTACTCACCGGTCTCGATAATCGTCAGACCGGCGGTCCATTACGGGAAGTCGGAGAGGCTGGTGGGCAGGTCAGACGGATAGGAGTCGTAGTCTGCCGCCGGTCATGAGCATCGATGACGAAGTTCGCGTCTACGAGCCAACGGTCCACTCAGATTTGAGGGGGACTTTCCATGAGTCCTACAACGAAGAGGCTTTCAATGGCTGGCTCGGTCGAGAGATTCGGTTTGTCCAGGACAATCACTCCGTTTCGACGCCCGGGGTTCTCCGCGGGCTCCACTATCAACTCGATCCTCGAGCACAGGCCAAGTTGATCCGGGTGACCCGAGGGGCGGTCTTCGACGTGGCCGTCGATATCCGTCGCTCGAGCCCCACGTTTGGGCAGTGGAGAGGCTTCACCCTGCGCGCTGAGAATCATCTGCAGCTCTGGATACCGGAGGGATTTGCCCACGGTTTCCTCGCCTTCGACACCGGAGCCGAAGTTCAATACAAGACATCATCGCCCTTTGTCTCCGCCCTGGACCGGGCTATCCGATGGGACGATCCCGCCATCGGGATCGAATGGCCCCTCGGAGGTGTCGATCCGATTCTGGGCGAACGAGACGCCGTCGCCCCTACCCTCGCCGAAGCCGAGATCTTCGAGTAGAGGCCTTCGATGGCGCGCAAATATCTGGTGACCGGCGGAGCGGGATTCATCGGATCCAACTTCGTCCGTCACCTCTTCGAGAACGAGCCCGACGTCCAGGTCACCAATCTCGACGCGCTGACTTACGCTGGAGTTCCGGCGACCCTGGCCGAGTTGGACGAGCACCCCAATCACACCTTTGTCAAAGGCGACATCCGGGATCCCGAGCTAGTCGGGGAGGTCATGCCCGGGCATGACGTCGTGGTTCATTTCGCAGCTGAGAGCCATGTCGACCGGTCGATCGTGGAACCGGCTCCGTTCCTCGAGACCAACTTCGTCGGGACAGGTGTTTTGCTCGATGCGGCCCATCGCGCCGGGGTACCCCGCTTCGTCCATGTCTCGACCGACGAGGTCTATGGATCTTTGTCCGAGGGATCGGCCACCGAGGAACACCCCTTGGACCCGTCATCTCCATACTCATCGTCGAAGGCGGGGTCCGACCTCCTTGCTCGTTCCTATCACGTCACCTACGGCTACGACGTGATCATCACTCGCTGCACGAACAACTACGGCCCCTACCAATTCCCCGACAAGGTCATCCCCCTGTTCGTGACCAACCTGCTGGAAGGCAAGAAGGTCCCTCTATATGGACAGGGCGCGAATGAGCGGGACTGGCTCTACGTCGGTGATCACTGCCGTGCCCTCCAGTTGCTGGTCGACCGTGGTTCACCCGGCGAGGTGTACAACATCGGATCAGGGATACAAATGACCAACTTGGACCTGACCCGGGTCATTCTGAACCGCCTGGGCAAGGACGATTCCTGGATCGATTTCGTGACAGACCGCCCCGGACACGACCTGCGCTACGCCGTCGACTCCTCGAAGATCGCTGACCTCGGGTGGACCCCGGCCCACGACTTCGAGACGGGTCTGGAGGAAACGATCGACTGGTTCATGAGGCGTCGTGATTGGTGGGAACCGCTGAAACGGGATTCCTCATGAAAGGAATCGTCCTGGCCGGAGGCGCCGGCACCAGACTGGATCCGATCACCCGGGTGGCTTCCAAGCAGCTGCAGCCGGTGTACGACAAGCCGATGGTGTACTACCCGCTCGCCACTCTTTTCGAAGCCGGCATCCGCGACATCCTCATCATTTCCACCCCCGACGACACTCCACGGTTCGAGTCCCTGCTCGGCGATGGCCGCCAGTGGGGGGTATCGATCGCCTACGCAATTCAGGATGAGCCCGGCGGCATCGCCCAGGCTCTCCTTGTCGGGAGTGACTTCGTAGGCGGCGAGAACGTCGCTCTGGTCCTGGGAGACAACGTTTTCTACGGCGATCTGGGCCTAGCGCAGATCGTCAGCGACTTCGATGATGGCGCCCTGATCTTCGGCTATCCGGTGAGCGACCCGGGTCGATACGGCGTCGTGGAGGTCGGGACAGACGGCCACGCCTCGAGTCTGGAGGAAAAGCCGCGGCAGCCTCGCTCCAATCTCGCAGTGCCAGGCCTCTATCTATACGACTCGGGCGTGGTCGACATCGCCAAACAACTGACCCCCTCGGGTCGTGGAGAGCTGGAGATCACCGACATCAACAACGCCTATCTCGAGCAGGGGCGGTTGCGGGTGGTCCGTCTGGGACAGGGAGTGGCCTGGCTGGACAGCGGAACGCACGACAGTCTGCTGGAGGCAGCCAACTTCATCGCGACGATCGAGCACCGCCAGGGGCTGAAGATCGCCTGCCTCGAGGAGGTCGCATACCGGCTCGGCTATGTCGACGAAGCACACATGGGGGAGCTGATCCGTGGCATGCCCGAGTCCGCCTATCGCGAATACCTGGAACGGATGATGGCCGAGCCCGGCCGGGCCCAGTGATCGCAGTTCTCGGCGCCAATGGACAGCTTGGCTCTGCCTTGGTGCGCGAGGCTTGGCGACCAGTGCATCGTGGTGACCAGGCAAGACCTGGAGTTGACTGACACCGAGTCGATCGAACCTTGGGTTGAATCCACCCAACCCGAGGTGGTGATCAATTGCGCCGCGTACACCGCGGTGGACGCTGCCGAGACCGATGCCGATACGGCTTGGGCGGTCAACGGGCGGGCGGTAGGAGCTCTGGCCGAGGCGACTGCCCGTCACGGCATCGGGTTCGTCAGCTTCTCCACCGACTACGTGTTCGACGGGGAGAAGCCAATCGGCTACGTGGAGAGCGACCAACCCAACCCAATCAATGTCTATGGGAAGACCAAGCTCGAAGGCGAGCAGCTAGCTCTGGCAGCTCACCCGGATGCCTTGGTGATTCGGACGTCATGGTTGCTCTCGGCCACCCATCACAACTTTCTGACGACCATGCTGCAGCTACTCGCCAAGGGCCCGGTCGAGGTAGTCGATGACCAGAGAGGGCGACCAACCTTCGTCGATGACCTCGTGGCAGGCACCCTCGCCGCGATCGAAGTCGGCGCTTCCGGGATCCTCCATCTGACAAATCAGGGCGTGACCACCTGGTACGGCCTGGCCCGGGAGATCGCAAAAGTGGCAGGCCTCGATGTCGATTTGGTGCAGTCGATCAGCAGTTCCGCCCTCGACCGGCCCGCCCGCCGCCCCGCCAATTCGGTCCTCGACAGCGAGCGGATGGACCTCGTGGGAGTTGGACTACTCGGGCACTATCTGGTTTCACTTCCTGGTGCGCTCCGAGCCTTCGAGGAGAGCAGACATGACGAGCATCGAGGTGTCTAGCGAGTATGTCGTGAAACCAGTCAATGGTAGGATTTTCGCACTCGACGCACTAGTGATCACTGGCGCGTCACGCCACCAGACGCCGGGACAATGACCTCTACCTTTGTATACGACTCCGATCAAGCGCGCCGCCCACTCGTAAGCGAGCTTCGGAATCTCTGGAACTACCGCGGCCTACTGCGCCTTCTCGTCACACGTGATCTGACCGTCAGGTACAAACGCTCGACGCTCGGAGTGTGGTGGACGCTGCTCAACCCCCTTCTCTTCATGGCGGTCCTCTGGATGGTATTTGGGCAGTTCTTTCGTTTCGAGATCCCCGGGGACACCCCCTACATCGTCTACCTCCTCTCGGGGATCGTGTTCATCACTTTCTTCTCTCAGGGTCTCATCGCGACCGGGTCATCGATCGTGAACAGCTCACCGATTCTGACCAAGGTCTTCGTACCGCCCGAGGTGTTTGCCCTCTCGTCCTCTCTTGCAGCCCTGGCCAACTTCGCGATCAGCCTGCTGCCTTTGATCGCGGTTCAGCTCATCACCGGCGTAGGGGTTCCCTGGACTGTGCTTCTGGTGCCGATCCCGGCGTTGTGCATGTTGATGCTGGTGGCGGGGCTCGGCTTGCTCGTTGCGTCGGCAGCCGTGTTCTTCTACGACGTCCTCGATCTCACGGCGGTCGGCGTTCAGATCCTGTCCTATCTGACCCCGACCTTCTATCCGATTTCGATCGTCCCCGAGCAGTTCCTGCCCATCGTGAAGGCCAACCCCCTCTATTCGTTCCTGCTGGTTTTCCGAGGCTTCGTCTACGAGGGAGTCTTTGCCCCGGGTTGGGCCTTTGCGGTCATGGTCGGAACGGCAATTGGTTTTCTCCTGCTCGGCGCCTGGGTCTTCGCGAGATCCTGGAAGAACCTCGTGGTTCTCATATGACGCCAGCAATCGAGGTTCATGATGCATCCTTGGCCTTTCAGCTGACACGGGAGCGGGCCGGGACGGTGAAGGAGTACGCCATCCAAACCGTCAAGGGCAAAGCGAAGAAGGAACAGCTCTGGGCGGTCCGCGACGTCAGCTTCATTGTGGAACCCGGGGAGGTGCTGGGTGTCATCGGCCCCAATGGCGCCGGCAAGAGCACTCTCATGAAAATGGTGGCCCGGGTGCTCCCACCGACCGAAGGGAGAGTGGTCGTGCGAGGAGTCGTGGCGCCGATGATCGAGCTCGGCGCCGGATTCAATCCCGAGATGACGGCCTACGAGAATCTGATTCTGTACGGGACATTGTTGGGACGGACACCGGGGCAGATGCAGGAACGCGCTGCCGCGATTTGCGAATGGGCCGACCTGAGTGACTTCGTCGACGTGCCAACACGCAGTTACTCCTCCGGGATGTTGGCCCGATTGGGATTCTCAGTCGCGACCGACATCCAGCCAGAAGTGCTTGTAGTCGACGAGGTCCTGTCCGTGGGAGATGCCGCGTTCCAGGAGAAGTCAAAGGAACGAATGATGGAGATGATCGAGAACGGGGCAGCGGTGCTCTTCGTCTCACACGATCTGGGGACCGTGAAGGAGCTGTCCGATCGAGTCCTCTGGCTCGACCACGGGCATGTCCAAGCCCTCGGAGAGTCGGACGAGGTCATCTCGGCGTATCAAGTCTCGTACCAGACCGACCATCAAGGAACCGAATCATGACCCGGTTTCTCAGCAACGGAACCACCTATCTGCCATTTGGATTCACAGATGTCGCTCTGAGGAGATTCGGAATCGGCGAGGTGGCCGAGGTGGTCGGAGAACTGGCCGGCGGCAGGAGCTACGAGCGTGTGGGGGTCGATCGTGCGATGGCTATTGCCATCGACCTGGCGGTTCGGGGGATGCGAAGCAACGCCACCATCCTCGACATCGGTTGCAGCGTGGGGACCATCGGCTACCTGCTGTCGCAGATCGGCTATCGCGTGACGGGAATCGATAGTGATGTGGTGGCCGAGGTTCAGGAATGGCAAGACGAGAGGATTCTGGACTCGGCGCGGAGCAGCAATTCCGGCGACAACTTCTCGTTCGTCAAAGCCGATCTCCGCGACTTCCTCGACTCGAACGACGATCGATTCGACGCGGCCCTCCTCTTGAGCGTCTTGCATCACTGGCTGGCGGGGTACGGCTACACGGGCGAGTCGCCCTTCGATCGCCATGAGGTCGAATCGACCCTGATCGAGCTCTGCTCGAGGGTTCGTGACTGCATCTATCTCGAAGTGCCCCTCGAGGACGAGGCAGTCGAGATGCCGCCAGACCCCGAGGGCGAGTTCGTGTTCCCGAGGTGGTTCTTGGACTCCCGACAGGCAACTGAGGTCGAACTGATCGCCAGCACCGTCGCCACGAACGGAAAGCCTCGCCGCCTCTATCGGATCGGTCTCAGATGACGCTTCCCACCCGTTGCAGTGCTGATTGCGTGATCCCCGTCGACCGGTCCGATGCGTATCCGCTATCAGCTTCGACTCGCCCCGACGGGGCTTGGGTCATCGGCGAAGCCGTGGTCCGGACTATCGCCGATGCAGGCCATAGAAGCGACCACCCATTCTCCTTCGAAGGCGCCGGCGCCACTGTGGAAGAAAGGGGCCAGCTGCTGGCCCGAATCATGGAATCCAATCCGAAGCACGTGTTGCCGGTGACCGCGATCTGCTCGTGTTCGTACGAGTCGCCGTTCATCTTGGGTCACCCGCTCCAGGACTTCGGTTTGGGGGCTGACACCAACAAGCTGATCCATCCTCGGGAACGACGCATCCGCTGGGCACCGATCAGGCTCGAACACCACCTGGCGGAGTTGGCCTCTGGCCTCCAAGGACTTCACGAGCTCGGCATCGCACATGGCGACCCCGCCTTGATGAATGCGTATGTCAACCTCGTGGATGAGCCTGTCGCCCTGTGGGTAGACCTCAACTCGGTTCAATCGGCCGGCCCAGAAGCCATCAACGTGGACATTGCGGCGTTTGAAGCAACGTGCGTGTGGCCCGCGTTGCTCGACGCCGACTTACATAGCCCGTCACTCTTTGCCGAGCTGGTCGAGTTGGCGATGGCCTCGCCCGAGCCACTGTCCTCCTATGTCTCAGCTCTGACGAAAACCCGCGATGACCACACTCCCCACCAGGCGCGGGGAGATCTGCTCGACAACCTGGCTCGAACCGACCCGTCGAACCGACCCGATCCTCTCGGCCGGGTTCGTCGTCGTGTGGCCGCAGCGATGGCGCCGGGCTACTTCTTGGATCAGACGCTGTCGGATCAGAACGCAAGGTTCTTCTCCTCCACCTTGGCAGTTGAGCGTGCGAGGCACCAGCTGCTGGAGGAGGAGCGAACGCGGCTACACGGGATCCGGTACCTCGACGAGATCGCGGCGCTGACTGCTCGGATACGAGACCTCGATTCAGAGGTGTTGGCCTTGCAGGAGCGCATTGCCAACGGAGTCGATGTGATCGAAGCTCGTGAGGCCCTGGACAGCGCTCACATCGCGTTGGACGAGCTGCGAGAGGAGCTGTCCAACGAGCGCGCATACGGCACCGAGTTAGGCAACGAGAACGCACGATTGACCAACGCGCTCAACGATATCTACGTATCTCGTGCCTGGAGCTGGGTCACGACAACTCGACGAATCGCTGCGATGCCCTCTCGCCTCGCGGACAAGCTAAGGCCGAGTCGTGGGAGGCTCGCCGAAGCAGACACTCTCGCCGCCAGCCAGGCCCCCAGGCCGTGGACTCCACCCGTTGAGAGCTATCCGTTCCTGGTCTCGGTGATCATGCCGGTGTACAACAAAGGGGCAACGCTGCGGTCCTCCATCGACAGCGTCAAGGCCCAAACACTCGGTGCCGTCGAGATTGTGATCTGGGACGATGGGTCCACCGACCCCGAGACTCTGTCGGCGCTCGACGAGGCGAGCAACATGCCCGATGTCGTCATGTTTCGCGCCCCCAATCAGGGCGTAGTCGGGGCCAGGAACAGCGCGATTGCCCTCTCCCGAGGGCGCTACATCTGTTGTCTCGACCCCGATGACCAGATCGCCCCGACCTACTTGGAGCAAGCAGTGGCCCTGCTGGAATCTCAGCCTCAATACGCGATCACCTATCCCATGGGTTCATTCCACCGGCAGCTGTGGACGAGTTGTGGCAAACCCAAGACCTTGAACCAAGCTTGATCACGAGAGCCAACCACATCCCGGTTTGCGCGGTATTCAGACGGGAGGTCTTCGAGGAGACAGGCGGCTTCTCCCAAGAGATGGTCCATGGCTACGAAGACTGGGAGTTCTGGGTCCATGCGGCGGAGCTCGGATTCCGCGGCAAAGCCATCCCCGCCCACCACCTGAAGTACAGGATCAATCACGACCCGAACCATTCCCGTGATGCCAGGGCCAAGGAGATTCATCAGGAGTTGGTCGACGAGATCGCCCGGCTCCATCCCCGCCTGGCCAAGACCGGTGTGCCGATCGAGCGAGCCAACACCAACAGAGGTCCGGCCAGTCGGACCGGAACTCGGACCACGACGACTGCCCGGTGGGTCAGGACAACCTGTGGTATTGACGCTCCCCTGGTTCACCGTGGGCGGCGCCGACCGAGTGGTCGAGGCCCTGGTTCGTCACTGGGTCGAAGGCGGTCGCACCGTCGTCGTGTTCATGACGACTCCACTCGCTCCCGGCATGTCCAATCGGAGACACGACATGGAGCAGATAACCCCGTATGTCTATCCAATGCATGACTTTCTCCCGACGCGGCAGTGGTATGAGTTCTTCACAACGACTGTGGCCGCTCTCGACTCACCCGTCCTGTTCAACATCGGTTCCGCCTGGTTCTACGAATCGGCGAAAGGCATCCGACGTGACTTCCCTCGGATTCGAATCGTGGATCAGCAGTTCAACTCGATCGCCCACCAGCCCAGCAACCGTCGGATTGCCGATGTCATCGATATCACCATCGCCGCATACGAAGAGCTGGCTCGTGACCTGGTTGCGGATGGGCGTTCCTCAAGCGTGGAGCCGGTATACGTGGCCATAGATGCCCCAGCGAGGCCCCCGGAGGACAGGGTCGCAAGCTTCCGAGAGGAGGCTGGTCTGCGCGACGGCGAGCGACTGGTGATGTTCATAGGCCGCTTGGCCGACGAGAAGCGCCCTGACTGGATCATCAGATTGGCCGAGGTCCTGGAGCCCGAGGAGGCTCGAGTGGTCATCATCGGCGACGGCCCCTTCCGCGACGATATCGCCGAGGCAGTCGACTCGAACCCAAGTCTGATTTGGATTCCGGAGGTTCAGACTGTCGAGCCTGCGATCGTCGCAGCAGACGTCCTGGTGCTTCCGAGCAAGATTGAAGGCATACCGGTGGTTGCCTTGGAGTCCCTGGCGTTGGGGACCCCCCTGGTGGCCACGCGTGTAGGCGGCCTCCCGGATCTCCAAGGAGAAGAGGGGGTGACTTTGACCGATCCCGATGACTTCCGTGCATTCGTCGAAGCCGTGCGCAAGGTTCTGACCAGCGAAAGTGAAAGTATTCGGCTGCCGGAGCGGTTCTCCGCCGAGGAGATGCTCGAGCATTACGACCGGTTGCTATTCGCCGGCGAGTAGCTGATGGTTCTGCGCCGGCCCATCGAACCCCAGTAGAGCCAAAGCGATTGTGTCTGGCGTCGTCTCGCTCCGCGCCCCAATCAACGAGTGCAAGCGGCGGGCGTCGCCAACGATGGAATCTGGCGCGGGAATGGCGGCCAGATCCGGATCCTCATTGAGCTCCAACTCGACATCCAAGAGTCTGGCGGTCGCTTTGAAAACATCGGCGAGCTTCACTCCAATCCCGGAGCAGATGTTGACGATTCCGCCCGGTGGTCGCAGGACCAGGTCGGCCACGGCGTCACCGAGAAAGGTCGCCGAGACGAAGTCTCGAACGATGTCGGTTCGGCCACAGACGATCGAGCGTGTCCGCCCTTCGCCTGTCAGGATTTGATGCCGGAAGTTACCCAGTGCGGTGGACGCAGGAAGATCAGGCATCACCGGGTTGAATGGCCGGAGCACTGTCAGATCGACATCGAGGACACGGCCAAGATCCTGAGCAGTAGCGGTCTCTGCGACCTTCGCCCACCCGTAGGCGGAGAGGGGTCTGGGTGTGCGGTCTTCCGAAGCCGGTCCATCGCCTGGATCTCCGTATTCAGCGGCGGATCCGCTCACAAAGATGGCCGGGGGCTTTTCGAGACGTGCCGCCGCCGAGATCAGATTGACAGTAGGTACGACATTCATCTCCATGAGACGAATCGGGTCATCAGCCGTTCCGCCGGTCAACTGCACGACGACATCGGGCTCGATCATGTCCAGCGTCTGCGTAATCGCGCTCGGATCTCTGAGATCCAGCCGGTGTGAAGTCGACGTTTCTTCGATCTGACGAGCGGCGCGATGCACGTCGAGCTCTCGCGACTCCAATGCTTTCGACACGGTGCGACCGAGCAACCCGGTCGCTCCGACAACGAGGACCTTGCTCAATCCGGTAGGAACTTTCCTCGGTCGCTGCGAAACACCGCGTCGCCGGCTTCGAGGTCATCGATGCGCCCGAGGTCGAGCCAGTAGGCATTGGCGTCGTGGGTACGTACCGGGTGTCCATCCTTCATCAATCGGTCGATCAAGTCAGGCATGTCGAGCCGCTCGCCCGGGAGGATCTGATCGAGCACCCAAGGGCTGATCACATATACCCCCATGCTCACCAGGTAATCGAGGGTGGGCTTCTCCTGATAGCGGAGAAGCAGTCCCTCCTCGTCGACGTGCAGCACTCCAAAATCGATCGGTACCTCGCGGCGCTTGACGCAGATGGTGATGCCGGCCCCCGATACATGGTCGTCCAGTGCGGTGGCGAAGTCGAGATCGGTGAGCGTGTCACCGTTCACGACCAAGAGGGAACTGTCGTCGAGATCCCGGAGAAGGGCGAGACATCCGGCAGTCCCCAGGGGTGCCTCTTCCTCGACGTAGTCGATGGTTACTCCCCACTGGGACCCGTCGGCGCACACCGCCTTGATGAGTTGGGCGAGATAGCCGACCGAAATGGTGACTCGGTCGAAACCATGATTGGCGAGCTGCCGGATGAGGATCTCGATGACTGGCATCTCGCCGATAGGGACCAGGGGCTTGGGAATGGCGAAAGTGAACGGCTTGAGCCGGCTACCTGTGCCACCAGCCAAAATCACTGCTCTCACGAGATGAATTCGCCCGAGTTCGGGATGGTGATGCCAGTCCCGATCAAACGTGATACCGGTCTGGATCGAACAATTCGAGGTTCGCTTCTACCCATTTAGCCGTGCTGCCCAGCCCCTCCTCGAGTGAGACCGTGGGTGACCAGTTGAGGAGCTCCTTGGCCCGCGTCGGATCCGAGAGCAGGACCATCACCTCGCTTCGTTCGGGCCGCCAGCGCTCGGATTCCGAAACGACGGTCGAGTCGGAGCCGGTGAGCCTCTTCGCGACCTCGAAGACCTCGGCTATGGAATATGTGGCGCCCGTTCCCAACTGGATCACCTCGCCCTCGACCCCAGTTGCCTCCGCCGCCGCCAGGAACCCGGCAACGGTGTCGCTGACATACGTGAAGTCCCGCTTCGGCTCGAGGTTGCCGAGCCTGATCTCCTTGGCGCCTCCGATCATCTGGGCCAAGATCGTGGGTATCACGGCCCGCGTCGACTGTCGTGGTCCGTAGGTATTGAAAGGGCGCAGGGTCAGGACCGGTGTTTCGAAGCTGGCGAAGTATGCCTCGGCCAGTTTGTCGGCACCGATCTTCGACGCGCTATATGGCGACTGCCCTTGGAGAGCATGTGATTCGCTGATTGGAACGGTTTGGGGGGTGCCGTACACCTCGCTGGTCGAGGTGTGCACCATGCGCTCACACCCCTTGACGCGAACCGCTTCGAGCACATTCAGCGTGCCAGTCACGTTCGTGTCCACAAAGGACGCCGGGGCGACGTAGCTGTAGGGGATGGCTATGAGCGCGGCGAGATGGAACACCACGTCCACGTTGTCGCAAGCTTGCTCCATCAAACGCCCATCCCGTATGTCGCCGAGAATGAACTCGATGGAACTCCGGATCCCAGGCTCTGCCCACTCCAACCAGCCGTGAGAACCGTTGGAGTTGTACATACAGAACGCTCGGACGTCTGCGCCTTCGCGGACCAGGGCCTCGGCGAGATGGCTTCCGATGAACCCGTCGGCTCCAGTGACCAAGACACGCTTGTTTCTCAGCATCGGTGAGTAATTCTCCCGGGTTCTTGCCGCTCGCGGATGCTAGCGACGATCCTCGCCCTCATCCCGGAGGTCCGGAACGGCTATCCCGACTCGACAACACTTAGCCAGTTGATATGGCCGAAGACGCCGAATCGAGGATGTCGAGTTCGACCGCGTTGTCGCCCTTCAGGGCGAAAGCCTGGACTCGGAGCCCGTCGGACGCGTGATAGTTGGGAAGTCGCTCGAGAAACCCACTCATCAGAACATCCTCGGTCCCATAAATGTCAACGATTCCTGGGCGCTCGACATTCAGCGCCGCCGAGCCCGCGAATTGGCCGTCGACGAAGAAGACGATTCGCTCCGCTGGCAGCAGCGCAGACTCATCCACCGCCCACCCTTGTAGTTGGAGATCCAGCGGGTTGGAACCGCCAGCTGTTGGCTCGAGCCAGTTGGCGGCATCTATGTAGCCGACGACTCCGGTGCCATCTCCGACCGTCCAAGTCTTGCCCTCGGAATCGACCAGACCGGTCGCAGAGCCGTCGGGTGCCTGGACCACCTCGAACCTGCCGCTTCCGCCGTAGTCAACACTCTCGACGACAAGAGACCGGTCAGGGCCGGACACGGTGAACAGCTCGAGATCGTTGAATCCCTCAACAAAGGCATCATCGGCCAGCACAGCGGTGAACCTGGCACTTCCATCTTCGACGGCGAAGACAGGCACCACCGCTCGGATCGACCCATTGAGGGCGATCGCCACGAACACATCGTCATCGAAATCACCGGTCAGATTCCCGTGAAGAAACCCAGGCACAAACCCTGTGTCAGGAAGGACATTCGCCAGGCGAGTGGTCTCGTCCACCTCCGCGGTCAAGCCAGACGAACGATCCGCTAAATCGCGCGAATCTGACCCGACAAGCGATGCGTAGGGACCAAAGGCGTAGAGGTCGAAGTCGCCATCAGTTGCGAAGATCGACTGCACATCAGCGATCGACGCCGTTACGCCGTCCTCCACATTGTCGAGGTCGACGTCCGCGCCCACATTCGACTGAACGGTCAACAAAGGCGCTTCCCTCCCCTCGTCGAGGAGTGATTCGCCGTCATAGGCCCAGGGCAGCTCGAAGCCGAGATGGTCGGCAATGGTCGGCATGACATCGATGGTTCGCGCCGGAGTCACATCAATGGCTCCTTGGGCTTGACCCGGAGCCTTGATGAACAGAGGCACCATGCCAACCTCATATGCATTCGCATCGGTGATTGAGCGCCGGGGAGTGTTCAACTTGAAACTTGCGCCGTGGTCAGCGGTTACGACAACCAGGGCCTCGTCGAGTATCCCCTGCGTCTCGAGCGTGCTCATCAGGTCGCCGACGAGACGATCCACGGTCTCGACTTGAAGCAAATGACGTTGATACGCCTGATTCGCGAGAAACGGTTCGACCCAAAGCTCGGAATCTTGTCCTTCCAAGTCGAAGCCGTTGTTGTATTGGGCTCCGGACGGGTAGTAGTGAAATGGCGAGTGCGGTAGGAAGAGATGCGCAAAATGCAGTCCTGCGGAATTTGCTTCGATTCCGCCCAAGAACTCGTCGAATCGGTCTGCCTGGTCAATGGCGGCCTCGTCGTTGACGCGGTCCATGGCACCGCCCAGAAACTCATTGAATGGGTCGGATACCGACACCGAGCTCCCCGGATCCGGCGCGAGCATCAGCGCGTAGAGCTTGGCAGAGTCAGCGACTAGGGAGATCAGGCGAGACAGCGAGGATGTCGTCTCGGCAGAGCCGCAAGCAGACGGGGGGCAAAGAAAGGTGAAGGGCTCGATGACGTCGAGGTGGTGCGTCTTTTCGAACAACGTGAAGAGGTTCCCGGGGTAGTTGTCCGAAGTCGGAAGAAGAGAGCTGTCGGGAACCCGGGCGGTCAACAACGCCGGAACCGCCCACAAAGTGTTGTCATGAGCGGACGATGTGTACTTGTACCAGGTCGACTGGGCGGCGAGCTCTGCGAAATTCGGATACCGCTCTGCGTCGATCTTTGCCTGTTCGTCGAGGAGAGACACCACAGGGAATTCATCGAGGATCAAGAAGATCACAGGCGTTTCTGAATGGACGTCCGCCGACACCGCGTTGGGCCGGCCGGGGAAGACAAGGCCGGAAACAGGGGGTGTGAAGAGGAAAAAGGAAGCAAAGATCAACGGAGCAGGCACCAAATAGACGAGAAAATTCCGCAAACGGGGCGAGCGGTAATAGCTGACCCCCGCGAGGAGTCCCACCAAGGCTGAAAACGCCATCAGCCAGCCCCAGTGAAGAGACAACAGTCGAACCAGCGCAAGTTGGCCGATCAGAGCCACGAACAATCCGACGAACACGGCCTGAGTCACCGCCCTCGCCGTTTTGGAGAACAGCCCCGCGATCCACACGAACAGGCTTGCAAGAAGCCCCGGTACCAACGTGAGGAACGCCACGATCAGAACGATCTCCACGGGCTCGACACGTCTGGCGACGAAGAAGCCGGCACCTGCCCGAAAGTCGCTCAAGAGTGGCTGGGTGACGGCAAAGGTCCCCAGCGCGATCAGAACGAGGGGGTCGGCGAGTTTTCGCCATGTCGTGGCGATTCGACTGGCTCGCCGCTCTGCTGTAGGTGACGGAGTCAAGGTGACCATCGTGCCCAGTTTCCCGTCCGCAGATTTGGCGCCACGAGGCCGGAGAAATCGATCATTCAGGACGCCAGGAGACTTGCCTGATCCCTAGGGACGGGAATTTCGCTCTCGTGCGAGTTCGGCGCTGAAACTGCTGTGCCATGTGGCGTCTGTGGCCAACGAACCCTTCCCACCGATACCGATGGGAACAATGGGCGCAGACAGAGCAAGCAGGCTCATCGCTCCCGAATCGAGGTGAACAAACAGATCAGTCAAATATCGCATATGGCCTCCAGCTCGAGCCAACCGACGATGAGCTCAGATCGGAACAGTCAGGACGACGACTCTGGCAGCGAGTCCTAACGGTGGGCCACAATCGTACCTCGGACGTCACCCATACAGCATCGGGCAAATGGCACTCCGTCGATTTCGCCCCGCCGGCCAGCCCTAAGGACCCAGGGCGTCGGAGACGAATCTGAGCCAGGCCTCGGCGCCCACTCGATCGGCGTCCTTCATCCATGTCCGGGCCCGTGCGACGGCCTCGTCCTTCGCCTCGAGCAGGCGGGTCGCACCCGAAGCGATCGAAGCCGGATTGTCGGCTTCGTCGACTGAGGTGAGTTCCCACAGCACCGGATCATCTCGGAACACCGACGACACCCTCGAAACGAGACAAGGCACACCGGCCAGATACGACTCCTGTGGGGTGGAAGGGTGGCACTCGGACAGCGTCACATAGAGATTGAGATCAACTGAGCTCTGCAGGGCGATGAAGCGGTCCCAAGGCAGCTCTCCGTGCTCTTCGATGTCGAGGCGATCGAGGTATGAGACCGACGGCTTGCGCATCACATGGGCCCGAGCCCCATCGATCATGGCAACCGCCATGAGCTGGGTGGTGACGTTCTTCCTCCACAGCGGCTCAGCGAACACCCCGACGTTGATGCCCGAACCCAGGTCGACCTTCTCGATGTCGGGCAGAATCGGCACCCGATTGGGGACGTATGCGATTTCGAAGCCGAGGGCGTCATAGGCGCGGTGTACCCCTGACTTGGCCATCCCGACTGCGGCGAGACGGCCCGAATGCAACAGGTCCAGAATCTCGTCCACGACTATCGCCTCGCCCCCTTCGGCGCCATGCTGCGCAGGCGAGGAATGGAGGACACAGGCGATCCGGACTCCGCCTGGATTCCGATTTGGCGCACGAACTCCCCTGCCCCTGGCGGCCAGCCCTGGATGACCACCAGGTCGACCTCGGCCGTCGACGATCGAGCTCGACCAGCTCCGCACCCCAGCGCCCCAGGTCGTCGCACTCCACCACCGGTGTTTCGAATCCATAGGTGACTGTCCTCACGCCCCGCCAGTCTGGGTGACAGATCTGCATGACCAGTGGTGAGATTCGAGGGAGCCGGTCCCATCCACCGAAAGACAGGTAGGGACTGCGGCCAGGCTTGTCGCCGCTCTTGCAGACGCCGCCGCGCCATCTCACGCATTTCCGACCAGCTCCCCAATCGCCTTGACGGTCAATTCGGAAGCTGAGCCGTCCCCGTAGGGCGAAGGCAGACTCGGCCAAGCGTGCATGCAGGCCCGGGACGTCTGCGAGCCAGGGTCCTGCGCCGCTGCGCCGATCGCGTCGGGTTCGACCAACTCGGCAAAGGTCCCCAACACCTCGGGACGCTCGGTGCTGCGCCGAACCACGATCACCGACCGTCTTGTAGACCGAGACCTCCTCCTGGACACCGCCCGAATCGGAGACGAGAAAAGCGGATTCGGCCCCGAGGCCGAGGAACTCCTGGTAGCCGATCGGCTCGATGATCCGAATCGAGTTTCGAGTTTGTCCGCCAAGTCGAAATCGCGGGCCCGCGCTGCCGACCTCGGGTGAAGGGGAAGAACGACAGGCAGAGGTAAGGAAGCGAGTTGGTCGAGAATGGTGGCGAATCTCACCCGATCATCGACATTCTCGGGCCGGTGAAACGTTGCCAACACGAATCCGCCCGGCTCGACGGCGTGTTGGGCCAAAGCGTCGTGTCGCTGTTCTGGGCTAGGCAGCAGCTCCAGGACCGCTTCGACCACTGTGTTCCCGGTGACGTGAATCCGATCGTTGGGTATCCCCTCGGCGCGCAGGTTCTGTTCGGCGACCGATGGTCGGCGCGCACAAGCAGATCGCCGAGATGGTCGGTGAGCACCCGGTTGTGCTCTTCGGGCATGCGGCGATCGAAGCTTCGTAGACCGGCCTCCACGTGAACCAGTGGGATCTCCCGCGCATTGGCCGCGATCGCGCCCGGCGAGAGAGGCGTTGGTGTCGCCCTGCACCACCAGTGCCCTCGGCCGATCGCCTTCCAGATACGCGTCCAGGGCGGAGACGGCCGATCCGATCTGACCGCCTCGGGTCTGGCCGCCAACTCCGATGTGCACAGCGGGCTCGGGGAGACCGAAGACGTCCAGGAATACGCCGATAGGCGAGCGTCGTAATGCTGACCCGTGTGGACGATTCGTGCCGCCGGCCCGAGCAGTCTGATGACATTGGCCAGCTTGACGATCTCCGGGCGTGTCCCAAGCACAACTGCGACGGAGCCGCGCTCGGATCCGAAGGTGAGATGATGTTCATCACCGCCCTATTGGACTAGGAGCGGCATGGTATGACGTTGCCGGAGAGTTCGGGGCCCGGCAACGTCGGCTTGATTGACCGCTATTCGGTCGGGGTTGGCGCTTCAGCCGGGGCCGGCTCGCCTTCAACCTTCTTCGGAGCCTTACCAGTCATCTTCTGCCAGTAGTAACGCCCGGCAACGCCGATGGCAGCTACGCCGCCGACGATGATCTGGAGGACCATGCTCCCGGTTCCCGGGTCGAGATAGGCAAAGACAGTTCGCATCAGTGGAATTTCCCTTCGTTCATCGGGAGGATACCCAGCTGACCGGGATTTGTAACTCTGGTTGGGTCAGCCACCGCTTCTAGCCTGATCGCCGAATGCTCAGGTTCATCGTCGCATGTTGGCCCAGGCCGCTGTGATCGCCCTCGCCGGCTATAACGCGGTGACCGCGCTCTGGGGTTGGCGCAACCGGGTTCCCTCCCCTGTCTCCGCTCGGAGTCGGCCGTCTTCGGGTGGTGGTGCCGGCTCACGACGAAGAAGCCGGTGATCGGGAGTGTCCTCTCCGATCTTTCGATCTCGGACTACCCGCGTTCAAAGAGATCTGGGTGATCGCCGATCACTGCACGGACACGACCGCCGAGATCGCCCGTCTGGCAGGTGCCAACGTGGCGCAACGGACCGATGGTCCACCGGGAAAGGGCGCCGCTCTCGCCTGGTACCTGGAGCAGCATCCTCTGACCGCGGACGAAGCCCTGGTCGTCTTCGACGCCGACAATCGGGTGCCGGCCGGGGCCCTGGGCCGGATCGCCGATGAGATCGCGGCCGGTCATGAGGTGGTGCAGTGCTATCTCGACGTGGCCAACCCGGATGGCTCCCTGATATCGGAGGCGTCCGCCCTGTCCTATTGGGCCGGAAACCGAATGGTGCAGCTGGCCCGATCCAACCTGGGCTGGTCGGCCGATCTGGGTGGGACCGGGATGGCGCTCACCGGAGCCGCACTGGAGAGAGTCGGGGGTTTCGGCGACTCGCTCACCGAGGATCAGGAGCTGGGAGCGCAGGCTGGTCCTGGCCGGGATGCGGGTGGAATGGCTCCACGACGTGAGGATCGAGGACGAGAAGCCGGATTCGGTGGCGGTCGCGGTCCGGCAACGGGCCAGGTGGATGGCCGGCAAACGAGAGGCTTCACGAAAGCACCTCGCCGCTCTGGTGAGCCAGGGCTCCCCCGCCTCGCTTCGACCAGGCTCTTCGCCTGGTTCAGCCCGGGCGCTCTTTCGTCGCTCTGGTTTCGGCGGTCATGACCGTCCTCGCCGGCGTCACAGGTTCGAAATGGTTCCTTCCCTGGCAGGTGTGGGGCCTGGCCACCGCGGTGCAGGTCCTGGAGCCCATCCCTTTTCTCGCCCGGGAAGGTGTCGAGCCGAAGCGCATCGTCCGCTACCCGGTGCTGGTGATCCTGGCCGGGCTTTGGCTGCCGATCCGTTTTCTCTCGGGGCGGGTGCGGAGCTGGTATCACACCCCGCACACCGGGCCTAGCTCCTGAGACTTCGAATCGGGCCCGGGCCACGGATGAGGCCCCAGACCATCCCGATCCCGTAAGCGAGATGCATGATCCCGGCTGCAATCAGCACCAGGGCCGGTGAGGCCTGGCTGCGGACCGCAACCCAGATCAACAGCAGTGCCCACCCGCCCGAGATCACCACGATCGGCCACCAGACCCCGTTGCCGACACCCACGATCAGGCCGGCGAGAAGACCCAGGACGAGTAGCAGCGGGGCCAGGGGCCGGAGGGAGGGGAGCTCGCCATTGAGCCAGAGCATCTCCGCCTTGCCCTGGCCATAGCGCAGGTACTGACGCCACAGGGCGCCGGGTGTGTCACGTGGCCGATAAGTGGACTCGATCGCTGGGTCGACGAAGACGGTCCGACCCGACACCCGCCATCGGTAGTAGAAGTCGGCGTCCTCTGACGTCCCCGATGGAAATGGGCGGAACCCGCCCAACTCCTCGAAGCCTGATTTCTCGAAGGCGCCGAGATACACCGTGTCGACCTGCTCCCTGGTGGTGGCGTGATGGAACCGGCCGGGACCCATGGTCAGTGGGCTCGCCATGGCGGCCGTCACGGCTCGCCCGAAGTCGCTCTCGCCTGAGGGCCTCATCCGCCCACCAACCGCAGCGTCCAGCTCCTCGATGGCCCTGATCGACTTGCTGACGTAGTCGGGGGCATACCGGGTATGGCCGTCCGCCCTCACCAGGATCGAGCCGGAGGCGGCCGCTGCTGCCAGATTGAGCCCGAATGCCTGGCGTCGATTCGGGTTGTCGATCACCTTCACCCTCGGCTCCCGGTTCGCCCAATTGTCCAGCTTTGCCTTGGTCCCATCGGTCGATCTGCCATCGGCGACTATCAACTCGAGTGGGCCGGGGTAGTCCTGGGCCATGATGTCGCCGATCACGTCATCGATGAGATCGACCTCGTCCAGGATCGGGAGGATGACGGATACGGAGGGCTCGGTCGCCACGGGCCGATGAGGATATATCCCGGTGTGGTCGATCAGGGATCTAGCGTTCTCGTCCATATGAGCGCCGACCGGGAGTACACCGCCCGACTCGAGAGGGAGACTGCGAAGGGCTGGAAGAGGGCGCTCGGGGCCCAGGCGCCCTACCGCCGTCACATTCGGAGAGTGGTCGAGGGCAGGGTCCTCGATGTGGGCTGTGGCATCGGGCGCAATCTCCATCATCTCGACGGTCGCGGCGTCGGCGTGGACATCAATCCGCACTCCGTCGAAGTGGCACGGAGCAACGGTCTCACCGTCTACACGGCCGAGGAGTTCGAGAGCGGGCCGGACGCGATTCTGGGCGAGTACGACACTCTCCTCTTCGCCCATGTCCTCGAGCACATGACCCGGACCGAGGCGTCATCCCTGCTCGGCGCCTATCTTCCCTACCTGCGGACCGGGGGCCGGCTGGTGGTCATCGTCCCCCAGGAAGCCGGGTTCAAATCGGACGCGACCCATGTCACCTTCCTCGATCTGGCCGACCTCGGTGTGCTGGAGGAGGAGCATGGCTTGGTCCGGGAGACCGGGTACTCCTTTCCTCTTCCCCGGTCGGCCGGTCGTTTCTTCACCCATAACGAGACGGTGGCGATCTCCCGCAAGGCTCACTGAGGTCTCTCTAAAGCGGCGGACGCGCCCTTATCCTGCCGGACGTGCGTCTTCCCCGTCCTGCCCTGCCCGGTTGGCTGCTCGCCGCCACCGCGGCGATCCCCGTCTTCGTCTGGTGGCTGGGCTGGTACCCGGGGTTTGGCTCGACCGACACCATCGATCAGTTCGGTCAGGTGGCCAGCGGGACCTATTTCAACCATCACCCGGCGATCCACACCCTGTACCTCGACATCCTCAGCCTCGGTGGCACGAGACCGGGGTTGGTCGCTCTCGTCCAGTTGATCGTGCTCGGCGTCCTCCTCGCCTATGCCGCCTGCTGGTTGGTCGAAGCCGGGGTGCCGCTCTGGCTGGCCATCGGCACCGCCTGGTTGCTCGGGCTCTCCCCCGCAGTGGCCCCGACCACCCTGGCCCTCTGGAAAGACGTCCCTTTCGCCCTGTTCATGCTCTGGGCCTGGATCGAGCTCCTCGCCTTCGCCCTCGACCCGGACCAGGCCTGGCGACCGTGGCCCGCGATCAGACTCGGGCTGGCCCTGGCCGGTGTGTGGCTGTTCCGGGGGAACGGACCGATCACGGTTCTCCTCGTCCTTCTGGCCCTGGCGTGGGTCTACCGCCGAGAAAGCTGCGGGTGGTCGGGATCACTATTGGCACAGCTGTCGTCGTCGTCTTCCTCACACTCGGACCGCTGTACTCGATCCTCGATGTTCAAGGGGCAAGCATCGAACCGGCCCAGGTGTTCCTGCCCGATGTGGCGGCCTCCTACAACGACGAGCCGGAGACCTTCACGGAGGCGGACGTCGACATGCTGGAAGCGATCGCCCCGCCGCTCATCTGGAACACCGCAGTACGACTGTTACGACAGCACTCCCCTCCTGTTTCACCCGATGTTCGACCAGGTCCCGGTCAGGGAGTCGCCGGGGGAATATCGGGCCCTGGAGGTCGATGTCCTGCTCCGGGACTTCGACACGGTGCTGGGCCACCGACTCTGTGCGGCGAACTTCGTCTACGCCCCGGACCAGCCTGCCGATGCCTACTTCCATCGCCCGCCCTATGACTTCCCCCCCAACGACGTCGGTCTGGCCAGGGCCCCGCTGGTCGGGATCGCTTTCGACGTCACCGACCGGATCTGGCGCTGGGCCGAGATCGACAGCAGGCTGTGGCTCACCTGGAGGCCCGCCATCGTCCTCCTCCCTGCCCTCGCCGCGGTGGTCGTGTTCGCCTTTCGGGCCCGGCGCCTCCTCCTCCCGTCTGCCCTCCTGGTCGCTCACACCCTCAACGTCATGGCCACCTCCCCGGCCCAGGAATTCAGGTACGCCTACCCGCTCTACCTGATGGCGGCCCTCACCCTCCCCTTGCTCTGGCCGACCTTGCGACCCGCAGCCCCAACCCTGAGCCGCCGGTTCGCAACGATTGCAAGATGTGGCAATCAGGTCGTCAGCCGTGTTCGAGTTTGTCCGTCTAGATCATTCGGGCGTGGACGTCGAGCCAGCCGACAGCAAGGGACTCGTCCTGTTCTCTCAGTTCCCGCCAATCGAGAAGTCTCTTGATCGTGGTCCGAAAATCAATCCAACCGTTGGCTGGTAGCTCCCGGCCGAAGGAGCCGCTCATCTCGTCCGTGAACTGGTCATTGACGTACTCGCCTTCACGAGCGGGGTACGGAGGCGGCGTCCGAGGGTTCAGTATCTGGTTGACGATCTGGAAGCTGTTGTAACCGCAGGCCCGGATCTTGGCGATGTCATCCAGTGTGGAAGCTTCGATCGACACATAGCGCGGCCGGGAGCGGGAGCCCAGCAGTTGATCGACAAAGAGCGAGTCTCCCCCTTCGATGTCGCACTTTATGTAGTAGGGGACTCCGTACTTTTGGAACAGCTCTTCGAGGGTGATCGTGGTGACAACAATCCGCCTCGCCTCGCTTCCATCATGTTCGGCCGCCCCGCGAAAGAGACTTCCCCAATCGTCCTTCGTGTCATTGATGAAGAACTCGACGGTGGACCCGCTGGTGTCATACAAAGCGCGCGGGACTATTTCGAGCCTTCCCTTCGTGACGTACTCGGCGTTGTTCCGGCGAGCCATCTCACAGAGATCCTCCCTGGCTTCGACGCCGACCACGCGAAACCCCTTGCGGAGATAGAAACTCGAGTCGAATCCCTTGTGCAATCCGATGTCGAATATCAAATCTTCCTGGATCGTGATTTGAGGACTGTCATCCGAAGGCATATTGAGATCGGGATCGATGCTCGGATCGTAATGCGGCACAGTTGGGGTTCCCCGCGAGGCCACCGTGCGTAGACCGAGGTTCTCCAGGCGAGCGAGGAAAGGCAAGAGTGACAGCTGACGCGCGGTTTCCTCCTGGTCTGCCGATGATCTCTCCCGGTCGCTCTGGGACTGGCCGACGGGTTCTGGGTCAACGAGATCGCCGACAAGGATCAGATCCGGTCTCTCTGAGAGGTGGCGATCCACCTCGGCCTGGCTCGAAACGATCGCGATCTCTGCGTTCTCGATCAAGCGACGGTGATCCGATCTGGTCTTCGACGCCGTTGGTTGGGTAGACCCGGGCTCTATGTCGTACACCACGACCGGGTCGCGGTACTTCCAGATCAGCTCCTCGTACGGCACGGACCGGGTGGTGTAGAAGATGACGCCCGAGGGTGGCGTCGGCAGGACCGATGGGACGACATGAAACCGATCGCCAGCCATCTCAGGCTGAGCAACGCTCGGATCCACAAACCAGACCTCGTGACCCTCATCCGCGACCGCCGTGAGAAAGCCTCTCGAACGATGTTCCACCTCAGCCAGGGCAGGTGAGGTGGCGAGGCAGACGACCGGGCGCAGCGAGCCGGGCGCGGGGCTTGGACCGGACGGTGGATATCCGTACAGCCGGTCCCTCAACTGAGAAGCCCCCGGAATCCTCCTGAGCTGTCGTCGAAGCCCGGAAGGGAGCCAGGCGATGATCTGATTCAGCAATTTCGTCTCTATTTGGGCAGACAACGAACGACACGTCGCGCGCCGGAAGTTGACCCAAGCCTACGGCCGCATCGGTCGGGAAGGGCGTGGACTTGGGCCGCGGAACCCATTGAGTTCCGGCGACGTTCGGACGAAACAATGCGCTGCCGGGTGCACAGGGCATGCCGGCGGAGCGGTTATCGAATTCGGGTAGGGGTAATGAAGACGAGAGGGATTGTTCGGCCACGTCTCAGACATGTCCTCGTGGCCGTGCCGATGAGTCTCATCCTGTTGGCAGCGCCCGCCACCTCCGCGGTCGCCCTGCCCGACGACGGCTTGACCCCGAAGAGCATGTTCCTCGACCTCGGCGGCGCCAGTGCCGAGGAGATCGCCGCCCGTGTCGACCGAATCTGCGCCGAGCACCGAGATCCCACCAACGACGGTTACATCGCGAACGTCGTGATCGTGGGGGTCCTCGACCAGCGAGGTGCCCTTCGCGTGGACCAGCTCCTCGCAGTACTCCCCCATGTCCCTGGCGGGGGACGCAAGACATGCTTCGACAACGTGTTCATCGGCCCTACCCAGCTCGACGGGTCGGGGCAACCGTGGAAGAGCCGGGCGGACTTCCCCGGTGGGCTCGAGCCCTGGTGCGCCGACAGCCTGTACTGCGGCGGGATCCTCACCCCTTCGTGGCGGTGGGACAACATCACAGCAAATCGACGGGCGGCAGATCAGTTTCTGGCATTCGTCGACTTTCATTTCCCGGGGGTCCGACACACCTTGAACTGGTATATGACCTATGAGGGCTACTTCGACTGGATGGGCGGCAACCGGTACAGCGACGGCATCGCCTCGGCATACACCGCCTACATGCTCGAGCTCGTCAAGACCTTCAACCAGGCGCTCCAATACGCCGGTGAGCAACCCGAGACTTCCAGCCGGTCCGTGCTCTGGTCCCCCGCCTATGCCAATTCCTACTACTCGCACTCACAGCTTCAGCTGAACAACATTCGGGACAACCTCCGCACGGTTTTTCAAAACGTCCAGACGATGGCCGCCGGCGAAGGGATCGCCCGCGGGGTGGACTGGCTGGACATGCAGGACAAACTCGGTCAGACCGATTGCTTCTCGGTCGACTGCTACACCGGCGTCAAGCACTGGTATGACTTCCTCACCACGGTCAACTACGAGCAGTTCGCTTTTGCCAGTCTGCGGGTCAACATGGAGCTGTTCTCGACGAACCTGCCGGTGCCCGACCTGAACGAGCAAATGGCCCGCCAGAACTTCTACGAGGCCAACGGGATCCCGATCGGGGCCTCGTGGGAGCTCAGGTTCTGGGAGGGGCCGTCGCTCTTGGCGGCGAGCTCTGCCGACACCGGCTAGCCCAACTGGCTTGCGTATCCTCACCGGTCGATGGGGCCCGAACCACACTTGCCGGCGCCGGTCGCCCCGGTGACGGTCATCACGACCGTGTTCAACGAGGGGCACGGCGTGATCGACATGCTCGACTCGGTGATGACGGGCAATATCGTGCCTGCCGAAGTTGTAGTCGCCGACGGCGGGTCCACCGACGGCACGCTGCGACTGCTCGCCGACTACGCCCGAGCTCACCCCCAGGTGAAGGTGTTGACCGACACTGGCGGTCGGTCGGCCGGCCGAAACGCCGCGATCGAAGCAGCGAGCCATGACCATGTCGTCTGCATCGACGGGGGATGCGTCGCAGAGCCAAAATGGCTCGAGGAGATCAGTGACCCGCTGCTCGCCGGGAGCAAGTGGGTCGGCGGTTTCTACCGGCCTCAGGGTGACACTGCGCTCTCGACCGCGATCGGGCTGACGATGGTCTTCGTCGAAGAGGAAGCCGTGCTCCCCTACTTCCTGCCGTCAGCCCGATCCATGGCGTTCCATCGCTCGCTATGGCGGGAGGTCGGCGGGTTCCCCGAGCACGAGCAGTTCGCCGAGGACACATCGTTCGGCTACGCGCTGCTCGCGGCGGGCCATGAGCTGGTGTTCAACCCGCGCGCGGTGGTGGCGTGGAAGCCCCCAACCGGCTTGCTGGCCCAGGCTCGGACCCTGTTCGCCTGGGGACGCGGGGACGGGCGCCTCGGTTTGCGCTCGGTCTACTACCAGCGACTCTTCGTCCAGGGCCTCTTCGCATTAGCCCTGCTCGTCGTCGGGCTCTTCTATCTTCCCCTACTCGCACTCGGCATCCTCGGGTTGTACGCCGTTGTCCTCTACAAGAGCCGGATGAAGCTCCGCCACATGGACGGGTGGCTGAAATGGCTCTTCGTCCCGCTGGCGACCGTCAATGGCCTCGTCAGTTCGCTCGCCGGGTTCATCAGAGGCGACCTGGAGCGAAGGTCCCGGAGACGTAGACCGCCGGTGGCGTCAGCCGACGAGCAGCTGCCCTCGGTCGCCGAGCCGGTCGAGAAGCGGGGCGACCCTGCGACCCCAGTGCGCGGACAAAGCATGCCGACGCAGATCGAGCCTCTCGCCGGGGGTCAACGCGAGGGCGGTGTCGATCGCGGCGGCGAAGTCATCGGGGCCTGAAGCCGTATCGACGGAAGGCTCACTGACACAGGCGGGCAGAGGCGTACTCACCATCGGGACCCCGCATGCCAGGTACTCGTACATCTTGAGCGGAGTCACCGCTTCGGTCATCTCGTCGACGATGAACGGGAGGATGCCGACCTTGAAGCCCCGGACGAAGTCGGCGATCTGCTGCGACGGCTGGGAGGGAATGAGGGTCACATTGCCCCGTTTCCGCAATCCTCGAGCCTGGTCTCTCACTTCGGGGTCGACCGGGCCCACCAAGACGAAGTCGAGCTCGGGTCTCAGGCCGGCAACGGCGCCAAACAGGTCGAAGTCGAACCATGGCGCAACGTGCACCGTGATAACCGACGACCTGACCCTCGGGGAGGGCGTCGGCGACTGGCCCCACGGAATCGAAGCGATCCAGGTCGACCCCGTTCTCCACCAGCAGCAAGTCCGGACGCTCCGCCCGGTGTCGGTCGACGAGGACCGGGCTGGATGCGATGACGACATCGGCGCTCTTCACCAGCGGCCCGTGATGGTGTCTCACCGTCCGGGCTCGAGGCATTCCGTCCTCCATGGGCTCGTAGATGGCCAAGTCGTCGAGGAGGTCATAGACCACGACTCGATCGGTGTAACGGTCGATGAGAGTCCGAGTGGGGGCGAAGTGGGTGTAGACGATCACACCCGAGCGGGGCGTGTCCCGGACCGAGGGGACCAGGTGGATCCCACCTTCCAACACACTCGATTCGTCCAGACGCGGGTCGACGAACCACACTTCGTGACCGGCCGCGGCGAGGGCCTCGAGCAAATATTGAGGGCGCTGCTTCATGGTCTCCCAGCTCAGCCAGGTAGGGAGATAGACCACAGGCCGCGGGGATCCCGACGGTGCGACGGGGCCCCGTGGGTAGTCGTACATGCGATCCCGCAGCTCCATTGCGCCCGGAAGCCGCTTGAGGGCTCGCCTCACCCGACCGGGAACCACGGCGACCACACGATTCATCGACTCACTCGTTCTCCGACGGTAGGAAGTCGCCATCGCCGGGCGCGGTATCCACTCCGGATTGTGCGGCAAAGCCCTGGGAGAGGCCGTTGTGGCCTACCACCGGCAGAAGGCCACGGTCGGCAAGGCCGAACCCGATGACGTGATCGGCGACACCCTGGGTATTGGAGAGGCGGATGTACCAGTTCCCGTCGGAGGGCCGGAAGATGGCCGGTGAGTCGCTTCCGTCACCATCCCAGTCGGCGGCGACGAGGAAGTCGCCCGGATCCCCGTAGATGAAATCTCGGTCTGCGTTACCCGTGGTCAGGCTGAATCGGAAATAAACCCGGCCGGTGGACTCCCTATGGAGGCCCACCTCATCGAGGCCATTGCCGTCGAAATCGCCGACGAATGGCTTGTCTCCGGGGTCACCGAACATGAAGGAGTGCTCGGCGAAGCCGAGCCCGGCATCCCCGGCGCCCAACCGGTTGATTACATAGAACCGCTGCTCGGAAGGGCGATAGATGGACAGCGTGTCGCACCCATCCCCGTCGAAGTCACCCGGGATGGGGATGTCGCTGGGATTGCCGAAGAAGAACTTGATGTCGGCGACCCCCTGGGAGTTGGAGTTACGGAGATAGGCGTAACCGTCCGAGCGCCGGTATAGGCCCGGAGTGTCGACTCCATCGCAATCCCAGTCCCCCATGAACGGCGTATCCGCCGGGTTGCCATAGTAGAAGTTCGACTCGGAAGAGCTCCAGGCCACCTCGTGGGCAAGACGCCACGACCCACCTTCGTCCACGTACCCGATCTGATCGCACTCCCCGACGCACAGCGGCCCCGCATCGAACGTGTTCGGCCCCGGGTTGGTGAACCAGGACCCGAGGTTGGCGATGGCGCGATCCGGGACACCGCCGAGCCAGACCGAGACGCGGCCGCCCGACAAGACGTACAGATCGACACGGCCGTCCCCATCGAAGTCCCCCGGAAGCACCGACGAATCGCCTGCGACCGTCATCGAGGTGTTCAGTCGCTGGGGACTTCCGCCATACCCATTTGCCCACTGGATCACATCGACCCGGGCGTTGGCGCCCGAGCCAACCAGCCATATGTCGGTGTTGCCGTCGACGTTGCGGTCGGCGAGGACGATCTTCGAGCTCCCCACGGGAACGGCGAGATTCGAGGTGTGGGCCAGTTGTTGATAGCCGGATGCAGACGAGTACACCTCGACCCGGCCTGTGTTGCGCCGGAACACGTAGAGGTCCGGGATCCAGTCGGCCTGGTCGAAGAGGGCCAGGCCCAGTTCGGCGTCGGCCGACCAGGTGGCGCCGGTGGTGACCTGTTTGCCGACGGTTCCGAATCGGGATCGGTCGTAGTAGACGTCAGCCGTGATGTTGCCCCCGGTGTTGAAGCGCCAGAGGTCGGCACGGCCGTCACCATCGGCATCGGCGAACATGGGGACACCGTCGCTGGGAGCGCCGCTGGTCCATCTGAGACCGAGCACCCCGAACCGTGCCCCTGCCCCGGCGACCTGCACCTGCCAGCGACCGTCCACCGGAACCAACCCATACAGGTCGTCGGCTCCGTCTCGTCGCTTGCCAGACATGGCGAGGGCGCCGGCACCCCCGATGGCCGATGGGCCCTCGATGGCCCTGGTGGTGAAGCTCGCCGCCGCAGTCAGCGGGGCGTAGGGCGCGATCCGGGCCATCAGACCTGCCCGGGCCGCCGGGCCGCGCCACGAGTAGTGCATGCTGTCCTTGCTGAACCGCCAGGAACCACCCCAGCAGAACCCGGCCGAGATCCATGCTTCCCGGTAAGGCCGGCGGCATGTCCGTGATCAACTGCCCATTGGTGACCGGGTTTTGCGGGGGGTTGATATCGAGGGCATTGGCGACAGCGTGATGTGACATCTGGTTGCTGCCTGCGATGTTGCGCCAGGCCCAGGCAGCACCGGTCCTGATGGTGTATCCGACGCCGGCGGCATTGATCCGCTGAGCTGCGCCCTGGAAGGAGGCGAGGGCCCTGGCATGAACGCGATATCCGTGGCCGGAGGGGTCGACCCAGTTGACCAGCGAGGAGGAAACCTGGCCGAAGTTCCGCCCGAAGTAGTCGGCAAACGGACCGTAGATGCGATCACCCAGCCGATTGGACGGGCTGAGCGGCCCCCTCATCCCATAGACCCCACAGCTGCTCGACTCGGTGAAGTTCGGCGTGGAGTCTCCCGCGGTCGACGAAGCGCCATATGCAGGGGAGGCCAGAGCCAGGACCAGGGCGAGTGCGATCGGGATCCGCTTCATAACCAACTATCTGATGCAGGGCGTCACGAATACGAGACGTAGTGCATTCGGTAGGGGCCTGGCTGAGGGTACTCACGGGCCAGATTCATGAAACATCGACCAAACGACGCTCGGATCGGTTGAGATCGTCGACGCCGGACGGGCCACAGGCCACGATGTCCTCGATTCTGACCCCGAATTCGTCGGGGAGGTAGATGCCCGGCTCGATCGAGAAGGTCATCCCCACCTCGAGCTCGAGTTCGTTCCCCTCCACCACGTACGGGTGCTCATGGACCTCCAACCCGATCCCGTGTCCGGTGCGATGGATGAAATACTCCGCGAACCCGCCGTCCTCGATCACCTGCCGGGCCGCCCGATCGATGTCCTGACAGACGATGCCCGGGGCAACGACGGAACGAGCTGCCTCATTGGCCGCGGCCACCAGGGCATGCACTTCGACCTGTCGAGGTGACGGCTCGCCGACCACGAAGGTCCTGGTGGTATCGGAGTGATAGCCACCCACCCGGCCGCCGAAGTCGCACACAACCAAGTCCCCGGACTGGATCACCCGATCGGACGGCTCGTGATGCGGCGAGGCCCCATGAGGGCCGGAGGCCACGATCGGTGCCCACGCAGAGTCATGACCTTCGGCGATGGTCATGTCGCTCAGGTCACGGGCGATCTCCCGCTCGGTCCGTCCCTCGAACCTGATTTCCCGGGGCACCCTGGCCACCACTCGGTCGGTCGCCGTGGCCGCCCGGCGCAGACGCTCGATCTCGGCATCTTCCTTCCGCATTCGCAGCGGCCCGGTCAGCTTTGATGCCAGCGACCAAATCGTGTCGGTCATCTCGGCCTGCAACCCGATCAAGAATGTCGACCAGGTGTGATCTCCAACGGCGGCCCGCTGGGTCGCACCGGCCGCCCTGGCCACGAGACGGATCGGATCATCGGTCTCCGCCCACGGGACGAGGTCGAACGGGCCCGGTTCGACCCGGGGCGCCTCCAGCTCGGGTATGAACAGGACGCAGTCACCGTCGGCAGGGACGACCAGCATGGTGAGACGCTCCAACGGCACCGCCTCGTAACCGGTGAAATAAGGGAGGTCAGAGCCCGCCGACAGCAACACCACGTCGACAGATTGCTCCTTCATCTGATCCTGGAGGCGGCCCACACGAGCGCCGTAGTCGAACGTAGGAGCGATCATCTAGCTGGGTCTACCGGGCCATGGGCACGAGCCCGGCCAGCCCCACGCCGGCGTCGAGAGTCACGTCGGCAGGACCATTGCCGTTCGAGTTCTTGACGTAGAGAAGGCCGTTGCCTGGCCGGTACACCGCGATGGTGTCCGTGCCGTTGGAGTCCCAATCCCCGGCGATCAGTCGGTCGCCCGGGTCACCAAAGATGAACTGCGCGTCGGCCGCGCCTCCCTCGTGAGCATTGTTCAGATACACGTTGCCCGTCGAGGGTCGGTGGAGACCGACGGTGGCGATGCCGTCACCGTTGAAGTCACCTACGAACGGGACGTCCGAGGGGTTGCCAAATGCATAGGAGAGCTCGGCGGGACCCAATCCGCCTCCGTTCAGACCGAGATCGTTGATCACGTAGACCCTCTCCTCGGAGGGCCGGTAGATCGAAACGGTGTCCAGCCCGTCCCCGTCGAAGTCCCCGGCAAGGGGCACGTCGCCCGGATTGCCGAAGTAGAAAGTGATGTCAGCCACTCCCTCGGTGTTGGAGTTCCTCAAGTAGACGAATCCATCCGATTGGCGGTAGAGCCCGGGAGTGGCCACGCCGTCCCCATCCCAGTCGCCGGAGAAGGCGATGTCGTTCGGGTTCCCGAAGTAGTAGGCGCTCGTCTGATGCTCGTGGTTGATCTGATCCCACAGATAGAAACGGGAGCCTCGGTCGAAGAAGGCGACGGTGTCGCAGTTGCCACCCGGGCAGGGGGCGGGGCCGCCAACCGGCAACGTCCGGCCCGGGGCGTAGACCGGGCCCACGCCGGCAGGCTCGAACCAGACATGCACCGGCAGCCCGATCCAGAGCTGGCCTTCCAGCCAGGAGCTGTCCCACATGGTGAGACGGATACAGCCGTGAGAGGCCGGGAAGGCGGGCACGCTGGGCGAGCCATGGAGGGCATACCCCCCGGTGAAGTACCACGGATTCCACAGGACCCCGAGGAATGAGATCCGCTCACCGCGGATATGACGCTGGATCCGAAAATCACCTGTCGGGGTGTGCGCCTGGCTGAAGCTGCCGAACTGGTTCGTGTAGGGCTCCCCGTTTCCCGAGCTGATCGGGAATACCTGGGAAAGGACGCCCCCCTTGAACAGGTAGGCCACCTGGCGGGTCAGGTTGACCTCGACCCGGTCGGGCTCGTTGAACCGGAACGGGGTCCACGGCTTGACGTAGGTGTTGAGCAAGCCCCAGAGCGAGTTATCCCAGTTGAAGCTGCGGCCCGCACCCACCTCCTTGCGAAAGGCCATGACCGCCTGTTGGGTCTGCGGGCCATAGCTGCCGTCGATGGCTCCGCGGTAAAAACCAGCCTCGGTGAGCGCCTGTTGCAGTGTGGCGGTGGCAGCGTCCTGGGTGCCGAACTCGGACGGGTCGGCCGCAGCCGGGGCGACGAGCACCGACCCCAGCAACAGGATCGAGACGACACTCGCAGCAAGCCCTCTGCGCATCATTGAGCCGACAGGGTAACGCTGTGCTTTGTCAATGCAGATCGTCACATATTCGTGACGCCAAAGGTCAGGTTTGCGTCAGCAGACGACCCCGACCGCCTCCCGGCTCTCCTTGGCGTGGTAGCTGGAGCGGACCAGCGGGCCGGATTCGACGTGGGGGATGCCCAGGCCCTCTCCGTAGGTCTTGTACTCCCCGAACTCGTCCGGGTGCACATAGCGGGCGATTGGTCGGTGTCTGGGGGTGGGTCGCAGGTACTGCCCGATGGTGATGATGTCGATGCCCACCGCACGCATGTCGGCGAGAGCGCCGAGTACTTCCTCCCGGGTCTCCCCCATCCCGACGATGAGCCCAGACTTGATGAGACCATCGGGGTTCATCTGCTTCGCACGCCAGAGCAGTGCCAGCGATCTGCCGTAGTTGGCCGAAGTCCTGATGTCGCGCTGCAAACGGAGCACGGTCTCGGTGTTGTGGTTGAGCACTTCGGGCACCGCGTCCATCACGGTCTGCAGAGCTTCACGATCGCCCTTGAAGTCGGGGATGAGCACCTCGATCTCGGTTCCGGGGATCGGCGTCTGCTCTCGGTGATGGTGTGGGCGAAGATCCCGGCCCCCCCGTCATCGAGGTCGTCCCTGTTCACCGAGGTGATGACGGCGTGCTTGAGGTTCATCTGGTGGATCGCCTCGGCGGCCCGGAACGGCTCGAACACGTCGAACTCGGTGGGTTTCCCGGTGGTCACATTGCAGAAGGAGCAAGCCCTGGTGCACTTATCCCCCAGGATCATCAGAGTGGCGGTTCCCATGCCCCAGCATTCGTAGATGTTGGGGCAATTCGCCTCCTCGCAGACCGTGTTGAGCTGCAGGCCGCGCATCATCTTCTTCAACTGGATGTAGTCGCCGTCGAGGCGGGCCGTCACTTTCATCCAGTCGGGCCGGGGCGGCTCTCCGGGAAGACGCCCGTTGATGAGAATGGGCTCCGCGCTTCGCTTCTCCGGGCTGAACGTCCCCGACTCGACCAGCCGATCGACCTCGAACTCGGGACGCCGACCTTGGCCCCTTGCGAAGGCCCCCAGCTGGATCTCTGCCTCGGCATAACCGAAAGCCTCCTCGAAACGCGGGATGAGCGCCCGGGTCGTCTCCTCGAGGGTGACCTTCCTCCCCACCAGATCGGACAGCGTCGTGACCGGGCGATCGGATATCCCACACGGGTTCATCATCCCGAAATAGGTGAGGTCCGGGTGGAGGTTGAGCGCGAAACCGTGCATGGTGACCTTGCGCGCCACCCTCACACCAATGGCAGCCACCTTGCCGCTTGCCGTCCACACCCCGGTCAAACCCGGCTCGGCCCAGGCCTCGACTCCGAAGTCGGACAAGGTTGCGATCAGGGTTTGCTCGAGACGCCGCACGTAGGGGACGATCTGCTTGGGGTCGTCGAGAGTCAGGATCGGGTATCCGACCAGCTGACCGGGGCCGTGGAAAGTGATGTCGCCACCCCGATCGACATGGTGGATCTCGACCCCTAGCCCCACCCGATCGACGAGGAGGTTCGAGCCGTCACCGTTCCTCCCAATGGTGAACACCGGTGGGTGTTCGAGCAGGAGGAGGTAGTCGTCCGCGGTCCGTCCGACCACTTTCCCCTCGTGGATGGCGCGTTGCAGATCCCACGCCTCCGTGTAGGGGAGGCGGCCGAGCCAGCGGACGCGCAGCATCTCGTTTTGGCGCGCCGATGACGGTCTATAGGCCGATATCGGCGCGCGAGAATGGTCGGGGGTCAAGCCAGCTCCTGCTCCCAGTCCCAGGTCTCCAGGTTCTGCTTGATGCGCTGGAGGAAGAGCACCGCCGTCGAGCCATCGAAGGCGCGGTGATCCCAGGTCAGGCCGAGATAGCCGATGTGCCGGATGGCGATCATGTCCTGGCCCTCGGGGTCGGTCACCACCGTCGGGCGCTTGGCGACCGTGTCCGTGGAGAGAATGGCGACATTGGGCACGTTGATGATCGGCGCCGACATGAACGAGCCAAATGGCCCCGGGTTGGTGATGGTGAAGGTCGACCCGGTCAGATCGTCGACGCCAAGCTTCCCATCCCTCGCCTTGTCGGCAATCTCCTTGATTGACCGGGCGATGCCGACCAACCGCAAACCGTCGGCATTCCGGACCCGGGGCACGACCAAACCGTGCTGGTCGAGATCCACTGCGATGCCGAGATCGACATTGCGATGGAAGACTGCCTTCTTCTCCTCGAGGTGGAATGAGCTGTTGACGACGGGGAAGGCACGCAGAGCATCGATGGTGGCCCGGGAGATGAAGGGCAAATAGGTGAGCGAGAAGCCCTCTGCGGCCTTGAACTGATCCTTGTTGGCCTGACGTACCCGCTCCACCCGCTCGAAGTCGACTTCGACAGAGGTCCAGACGTGGGCGGCGGTCTGCCTGGCCTTGATCATGTTCTCCGCGGTGCGGACCCGGATCCTGTCGAGGTCGGTTTCCTCTCCCGCCTGTGGCGCCGCGGCCGAGGCGGCGGATGGCTGTGGAGCAGGGGCGGCTTGCGGCGCTGGCGAAGGTGCGGGCTCGGTTGCGGGCGCTGCAGGGGCGGCCGCCTCGGACGGCCCCGACTCGAGGTACGCCTCGACGTCCTTCCGGGTGATCCGGCCACCATCGCCGGTGCCGGTGAGCCGGGAGACGTCGATCTCGTTCTCCCTGATCAGCTTTCTCACCACCGGGGAGAGCAGGTTGGGCTTTTTCTCGGTCTCGTCGGGCTCGGCGAAGAAGGCATCGACCTCGGCCTCTGATGTCTCTCCGCCGGAAGCGGGGAGCGGGGTCTCCTCCTTTTCAACCGGAGGGGTCTCGGCTGGGGTCTTCTCCTCGGCCGGTTCCTCAGCGGCTGTCTCCGGGGCGGGCGGCTCCTCGACGGCGGTCTCTTCAGCAGGTTTCTCCTCGGCTGGCGGTGTCTCGTCCGCTGCCTCCTCCGCCGCCGGGGCCTCTTCCCCTTCGGCGCCGATGACCACCAGCGCAGTCCCTACCGAGACTGTGTCGCCCTCATTGACCAAGATTTCGAGGATGGTGCCGGCGGCTGGCGACGGGACCTCGGTATCGACCTTGTCCGTCGAGATCTCGACCAGGACCTCGTCCTCGGCGATGGTGTCGCCAACCTGCTTTGCCCATTTCAGGATGGTCCCCTCGGTGACCGTTTCACCCAGTTGCGGCATCGATACCGTCGTAGCCAAGGTCTCTCCTCTCAGTGAAGACTGCGGCCGGCGGCTGACATGAGAGTCTCACCAACCGTCTCGGACAAACTCGGATGTGCATGGACGAAGGCGGCAGCCTCTTCGGGCAAAGCCTCCCAACCGACCGCGAACATCAGTTCATGGATCATCTCACCAGCCTGGGGACCGACCACGGCGGCCCCCACGATCGGTCCATCCTTCTCGGAGATGACCTTCACGAAGCCCTGGTTGTCGCCGATGATGATCGCCCTGCCAACCCCGTTGAAGAAGTGCTTGGCCGTCTCGACCTCGAGCCCATTCTCGGTCGCCTGCGCCTCGGTCAGCCCCACCTCCGCCACTTCAGGGTGGGTGTAAGTGACCCGGGGTATGGCCTGGTAGTTGACAGGTTTCGCCTGACCGGTGGCGATGTGGGTCACCGCAGACATACCCTCGGCGAACCCGACATGGGCCAGCTGGGGAGTCCCGGCGACGATGTCTCCAACCGCGTACAGACCGGGCTCGGCAGTCTCCATCGTGCTCAAATCGACCTCGACGAAACCCCGGTCGACCTTGGCGGCGACAGTGTCCAGACCGACGTCGTCCGTGTTCGGCCCCCGGCCCACCGACACCAGCACCACGTCGACCTCCACGCTCTCGTCGCCGAACGGCACCACCACCGTCTCGCCGATCTTCGGCGCATCGACCCCGACGCCAACGTGGAACTTGACCCCGCGCTTCTGTAGTTGACGATGGAGCTGTTTGGAGGCGTCGGCGTCGGAGCCAGGGATGATCTGGTCCATGACCTCGAAGACATGGACCTCGGTGCCGACGTCGACGAGAAAAGAGGCGAACTCGCACCCAATGACGCCGCCACCGACGATTGCCACCCGGTTCGGACGCTGGGGCCAGTCCAAAGCATGGTCCGAGCTGACCACCCTCTCACCGTCGAAGTCATAGCCCGGGATGGTGCGGGCATGGGAACCGCTGGCGAGTATCACCGCACTTCCCTCGATCGTGCTCCGGCCGTCTTCGCCTTCGACCTCGACCTTGTGCCCGCCGGCGAGCCGGCCGTACCCGGTGATGACCTCGACACCCTTCTTCTCGAGCAGCCCACCCAGGCCGCGCACCACTCCCTCGACGGTTTGGGTCTTGCGGGCGAGCGCCGCATCCCAGTCGAGGGTCGGCTGTTCGGTGACGACGCCGAATTCGGCGGCGTGGGAGACCGTGGAGAACACCTCTGCGATGTAGAGCCACTGCTTTGCCGGTATGCAACCTCGAAGGAGACACGTGCCCCCGGGACGCTCCTCGTCGATGAGAGCCACCGAAAGACCGAAGTTCTCCGCGTAGAGAGCGGCGGCGTACCCGCCGGGCCCGCCGCCGATTATGACGATGTCGTGCAACCTGAGCCTTTCGGTGGAACTGCGGATCCGAGCCTAGTTGTACCCATGGTTACCCTCCCCGAACCCATGCAGACGCGCTGGCTCCTCGTTGCGACGGCGGTGCTCGGCTTTGTGATCGTCGGCGCCGCTGCGGTCTGGCTGCTGGTGGCTTTCACGTGATCGAGCGGGTCGAACTGGCGACTTCGGACGGGGAGACCCTGGAAGCGCGTTGGGATCGGCCCGTTCTCCCATCTGGGGTCGTCGTGTGCTGTCACCCCCACCCTCAGATGGGAGGGACGATGATGGCGCCCCTGATGGTGGCGGTCACCTCCCGGTTGGTGGAACGGGGATTCTCCGTGCTCCGGTTCAACTTCAGGGGGATCGGCGCGTCCACCGGGAAGCACGACCTTGGCGGAGCGGAGCTCCTCGACGTCGGGGCTGCTATCGAGGCCGCCCGCGCCACCGGGCTGCCGCTCCATCTCTCCGGATGGTCGTTCGGGGCAGCCATGGCGCTGCGTTGGCTCGGCGCCCAATCGGAGCCGATTCCCTATTCGGGCATCGCGCCACCGCCGTCCGACCTGCCCCCGGATCTGCCACCCGGGCCAAAGCGGATCGTGGTCGGGACGAGGGACCAGGTCGTCGATATCGAGATGATCAGGGCCTACACCGAGCGGTATTCGATCGACCTGGTCCTCACTCCCGGCGACCACTTCTTCCACGGCCGCGGCAAGAAGATCGGCAATCTGGTCGCCCAGGGCTTCGAACCGCAAGCCTGAGGCTCTAGGTCCGTTCAGAGATCGGGCGAAGCGGGTGCCGGCCGAAATCCCCGGTTCATCGCCTCGGTGGGCTCGTCGGGAGCGAATACCTGGATCAGCTTCTTCCCCACCAGCCCCTCCCCGGTCACCCGGGCCGAGATCTCGGCGAACTGCACCTCGTCGTCGCAGTCGTAGAACCGCATGGTGTCCCTGACGCCGACGTATCGATACGCCTCGAACCGGGAGAGGCGAGCCATCAGGTGCTCATCTCTCCCCCGCAGGCGGAGAGGGGGGATCATTCTTCCTCCTCCTCATCGAGGTTGCCCAGCCCGGTCCTGACCTCCGCCCCGCAATTGGGACAGGTAGCAACCGCGATCTCACCGACGATGAAGCTGAAGGCGCACTCCGGGCACTCGATCTTTGGAAGCGGAGGCTTGGGAGGGGGTGGGGGTGGTGTTGGTGACTCACCCGCACCCGGCGCAGTCGGGTACCCACCCATGGTCGATGGCGCCGCGCCGGCAGCCTCCCGCACCACGTTGACCGACCCGCAGACCGGACAAGCGAAGCGCCCCGCACCGGGGACTTCGAACTGCGTCCGGCAAGCACCGCAACGCACCATCATTCTTCCTCACCTCCATCGGGATCGACCCTCTCGCCTACGGCGCCGATGCGGTACAGGTAATCGGCTTCGTGACGGAGGACGTCTTCTACGTTTTCGGGAGAGTAGGACACCCCGTGTTTGGAGGCGATCTGCTCGGTGATGTACTCGATCGAGGCCTCATGACCTCCAGCCACGGTATCGACCGGGTTCTTCCGGTCATCCTGGGCCAGACCCTGCAGGTAGAAGACCTCCCACTCGAGGATCCTGCGGATGTCGGCCCGGCTCAGCGTGGTATTGCCTTCTGCCTCGAGGCCGGCCTCGACATGCCTCACCGCGTCCTCCACCACGTATTCCAAAGGCTCATAGCTGGGACGCCGCCTTGCTTCCTGCCAGACGATCAAGGCGAGGATGACGAGGAACACGCCAACCAGAAGGACGATTAGGGCCAGGACCGTTGCCGACACAGCCGGGAAGGTACCTGCCGGGCTAGAAGGCCTCCACGGGCAGCCTCATCAAAGACCCGTCTTCGCTCTCGGCTGCGGTTCGCCGCGTCGCTACCTCGGCGGCTGCCTTGTCGAGGAACCAGCGAGCCGAGGCGACCTTCCCGCGATAGAACGGATCGGTCTCGGACTTTGGATACGCGATCTCGGCATGGCGGAGAAGCTGCCACGAGATGACCACCTCGGCCGTCGAAGCGAGCAGGGAGTTGGTGTGGAGCCCGACCTCGTAGATTTCGTCGGACTTGCCGGCGAGTGACGCCAGCAAGTGTTCCACCATCGACCCGAGGTGTCCCTGGAGATCGTCGAGCATCGTCCCCAATCGCTCTCGCTCGTTGGCGATGGGGTCGCTGTCGCTCCCACCTTTCACGAACTCGGTGATCTCGGCTACCAAGGCCGCGATTGTTGCCCCCTGATCCCTGGCGATCTTGCGGAAGAAGAAGTCCAGGGCCTGGATCCCGGTTGTGCCTTCGTAGATGGTGTCGATCTTGGTGTCCCGGATGTACTGCTCCAGCGGATAGTCCTGGGTGAACCCGGACCCACCGAAGATCTGGAGGGCGTCGGCCAGCTGCTCGTATGCCTTCTCCGACGAGTAGCCCTTGACCAGGGGCAGGAGGAGCTCGGACCGGCGCTCCCAGTGGTCGTCATCGGGGTGGAGGCGACCCTGGTCCTGGACCCATGCCGTGTACATGACGAGGGCACGCAGAGCCCTCCGAATACGCCTTCAGATTCATCAACATCCGTCGCACGTCGGGGTGATCGATGATGGGGACTCGGGGCGCCGTCTTGTCAGAAGCCAGGGTGAGGTCGGCTCCCTGCCGGCGCTCCTTGGCGTACTCGAGAGCATTGAGGTACCCGGTGCTGAGCGTCCCCATCGATTTCGTCCCGATCATCATTCGGGCGCCTTCGATGACCCGGAACATCTGGCGGATCCCCTCGTGCTTGTCGCCGACCAGATATCCGATGGCGGGCTCGTCGGCTCCAAACGTCATCTCGCAGGTAGTGGACCCCTTGAGCCCCATCTTCTTCTCGATGTTGGTGGCGACGACGCCGTTTCGTGGGCCGAGCGATCCGTCGTCGTTCACGAAGTACTTGGGCACGACGAACAGGGAAAGCCCCTTGGTGCCTGCTACTGCTCCCTCGGGCCGGGCGAGGACCAGGTGGATGATGTTCTCGGCCGCGTCGTGCTCACCCCCGGTGATGAACCGCTTCACACCCTCGATGTGCCAGGTGCCGTCACCCATGTCGATCGCCTTGGTGGAGGCCGCCCCCACATCGGAGCCGGCGTCCGGCTCGGTGAGGATCATCGATCCGGACCATTGCTTGTCGAGCCATAGGCGGGCGAGATCCTTCTGCGCTTCGTTGCCCTCCTCGAACAGGACCGTGGCGAACAACGCACCCCCCGAATACCAGGACACGGTGGTGTTGGCGGCGAGCTGCATCTCCTGGGTGGCCCAGGCGAGGCTGGGGGGGACGGGCATGCCGCCCATGTCGGCCGGGACGGCAAGCCGGTCCCATCCCCCCTCCTTGTACGCGCGCACCCCGGCTTTCACCGAGTCCGGCAGGTGGACTTCCCCGTCCTCGAGGACGAGGGGGATGCGGTCCTGATCGACATACGAGGCGGCGAAGTCCTCACGGGCGAGGCGTTCGATCTCGATGAGGATGTCGCGCGCAGTCGCTTCGTCGAGATCGGGCCACGGACCGGTGCCCAGATAATCCTGAATCCGGTTGACCTCGAAGAGATTGAACTCGAGATCACGGAGATTCGACCTGTAATGGCTCGCCATATCCCCTTCCTGACCTTTGAGTGATCACTCTAATTTGAATCAACGCTCAAATAAAGGGGTGGGCGGAGAATCTCGCCGAAATCGAACCCAGACCGAGTGCACCGCGTCTCGAACGGCACCAAACATCAGCAACCTGGTGAGAGCGGTCTACCGTTTCCGGTATGCGGTACAAGGCCGGGCTGGAGACGAGGGAGAGGATTCTCGAGGCCACCAGGTCACTCGTCGCCGAGAACGGTCTGGATGGGACCACCATCAAGGCGATCTGCGATCAGGCGGGGGTCTTGCCCGGGTCCTTCTACAACCTCTTCGCCTCCAAAGAACAGGCCATCCTCACTGTGGTCCGGGAGGCAATCGACGCCGTCGACCCCGACCCCGCCCACCAGGGCACCGACACCCTCGAAGAGCTGGTCGCGGCGTATGTGCAGTTCCTCGAGGAATCGCCCGCGCTCTCCCGGGTCTATATACGGATCGGGGTCTCCGGAGCGGGATCCAGCCCGGAGCTCAGCGGCCGGATGGTCAGGCACCACGAAGCCCGGGTGGCTCGGTTCGCCTCGGCCATGAAACGACAGAGCCCCGAGCTCTCCGAGACTCTGGCGGAGAGACGCGCCGAGACCCTCGTCCTGGCCTTGAACGGCATCGCCCTCCATCGGATCATCGACCCCGATTTCGACGTCGCCTGGCACGCCCGAGCGCTACTCGAGGACGCGGCCGCGGTTTCTTGACCGCGAGAGCCGGTCGATAGGCTCCGCGAATGGACCTCGGAATTCAGACCCGTGGCGCATGGGACCAGGTGCTCGACGCGGCGCGCTGGGCGGAGGATCGAGGCCTGGTGGCCCTGGCCCTGCCCGATCACTATCTGGAGCGAGGCGACGACACCGGGCAGCCCGCGTTCGACCATCTAGTCCACCTCGCCGCCCTGGCCCGGGAGACGACACGGATCGAATTGGTGTCCCTCCTCTCCCCCGTCACCTTTCGGCACCCGGCGGTGTACTTCAAGATGGGCGTCACGATCGACGAGGTCTCGGGCGGGCGGTTCACGATGGGCGTCGGGACCGGTTGGATGGACGAGGAATTCACCCTGTTCGGGCTTGCCTATCCCGACCAGCCGACCCGATTCGAGATGCTGGAAGAATGCCTGGCCTATCTAACCGCCGCGTTGTCAGAGGAGTCGAATGGGTTCGAGGGAAGTCACTATCGACTCGACTCGTTTCCGCGCGGTCCTCAGCCAACGAATCTGAGACTGCTCGTCGGCGGAGGAGGAGCCGAGAAGACGCCGACGCTGGCGGGTCGCTACGCCGACGAGTTCAACATCTATGCCTGCAAGCCCGATCAGTACGTCGCCCGCCGGGAACTTGCCGAAAAGACGGCAGCCGAGGAGGGGCGTGACCCCGGTTCCATCCTGTTCTCGTCGGCATCGCCTGCGATCGCAGCCAAGAAGGAGGCGGACTACCGCCGACTCCTCATGATGATGGCCGACCGAACCGGATCTCCACCGGAACGAATCGAGCAGATCCATGAGGAGCGCGGGTACCCGCACGGCTCGGGGTCGAAGCCCGCCGAGATGCTCGCCGCCCTCGAACAGGCCGGCTGCCAGCGCTTCTATCCGCAGATGTTCATGCGAAACCCGGCCGACTTCGACGTCATCCTCGACGCCTACCAGACCTGATCATGCCCATCGTCGCCATCCTCGGGACCGGGCTCATCGGTGCATCGGTGGGGCTTGCCCTTCGCGAGCAAGGGTGGTCTTCGATCGGGTGGGACCCATCGCCGCTGGCACTCGAGCGGGCCTCCGAGCGTCATGCCGCCGACTCAGCGGGCTCGTCGTCCGAGGCGATCGAGGGCGCCGACCTGGTGGTCCTCTCCGGGCCTCTGAGCGCCAACCTGGTCACGCTCGCAGGGCTCGAGACCGGTGCTCTCGTCACCGACGTGACCAGTGTCAAACTGCCTCTGCTCGGTGCGGTACGCAACGGGGTCCGCTTCGTTGGCGGACATCCCATGGCCGGGCGAGAGCACGCCGGGCCGGAGGCCGCGTCACCCGCCCTGTTCCGGGGAGCGCCTTGGGTCATCTGCGACGACAACGCCTCGGCAGACGACGTCGAGCGGCTGACCGAGATCGTGAGATCGACAGGAGCCAACCCAATCGTGATGTCCGCCCAACGCCACGACGAAGTGGTGGCCTCGGTCTCGCATCTCCCTCACCTGTTGGCGGTGGCGCTGGTGAACACCATTTCGAGCCGCCCCGATGCAACCGAACTGGTGTCCGGCAGTTTTCGCGATCTGACCCGGGTCGCCTCGGCCGAGTCGTCATGGTGGCCCGAGGTGCTGACTTCTAACTCGCAGGCGGTGACCGGGGCCATCGATGAGCTGGTGCAGAGCCTCGAGGAGCTCCGATCGCGGATCGTGGCCGGCGACATGGACGGCCTTGCGGAGCAGCTCGACGGGGCGCGGTCACGGCGGAGTGCCATGGCGCCTCCGGTGGCGATGGTCCAGGTGATCCTTCAGGACAAGCCGGGGGAGATCGCCGCTGTCGGTCATGCTCTCCAAACCAGCAAGGTCGACGTGCGCGACCTCCAGCTGAGACATGCCGTCCACGGTGGCGGCGGCATCCTCAGCCTTTCAGTCCGGCCCGGTGAGGCCGAGACCCTCAAGGCCGCCTTGGTCAAGGAGGGTTTCGCCATCGAAGTCGAGGATTAGCCTCCCGAATCCCCTTCCAGGAAGCCCTTTGCTCTACTCGATCATGACCGAGCCCCAAATGGGGGGCACATACGACGACATCCTCCGGGTGGCGCGTCTCGCCGAGTCGGAGGGCCTCTATTCCTTTGCCCGATCGGACCATCTCGCCTGGACCAGAGAACCCGCCCCCGATGCAACCGACGCGTTCGCCACCCTGGCCGGCCTGGCCCGGGACACAGAGACGGTGCGCCTAACCGTCCTGGTCACGCCGATCACGTTCCGCCACCCCGCCATCATCGCCAAGAACGCAGCGACCATCGACCAGATGTCGGGTGGCCGTTTCGATCTCGGCATCGGCACCGGCTGGAACGACTTCGAGCACGAGGCGTTGGGCCTCTCATTCCCCGAATCGCAGGAACGATGGGCCCGGCTCGAGGATGCCATCGACTACCTGGAGGCAGCCTTCGGACCAGGAGAGGGACGACATCATGGGCCCTACTACAGCCTCGAGCTCGACGTGGCGCCCAAACCGACCGGCATCCGCCTGATCATCGGTGGGAGTGGCCCGAAACGTACCCCCACCCTGGCCGGCACCAGGGCCGACGAGTACAACTTCTTCATCTGTCCTGCCGAGGAAGCGGGGGCCAAGATCCAGGTGATGCGTGAAGCGGCCGGCGATCGCAAGGTCGAGGCGACGATGATGGGGCCGGTGACTGTGGCCGGATCCGAGGCCGAGCTTGCCGACCGGCTGGTTGGAGCGGCCGGACGGAGAAACATCACCAGCGACGAGTTGATCTCGCGGTGGGAGAAGGCCGGGGTCATGTTCGGGACCCCGGGCCAGGTGAGGGAGAAGATCAGCGTCTTGGAGGAGGCCGGAGTCGAACGGCTCTACCTCCAGTGGCTCGATCTGGCCGACTATGAGGGCCTGGCGCGGATGCTGGAGCTGGTTCGAGGTTGAGCGAGCTACCCGAGGCGACCCGCCGTCTCGCCGACTCTGTGGCTGGATTCACCTTCGACGCCCGGGTCTTCCCCGAAGGCACCAAGACCGCCGACGACGCGGCGAGAGCCGTCGGCTGCCCGGTCTCGGCGATCGTCAAATCATTGGTCTTCGTATTGATCGGCTCGGATGCCTCCGAGGAACCCGTCGTTGCCCTCATCCCCGGTGACCTGCGTCTCGACACCGTGAAACTGGCGGATGCAGCCGGCGTCACGGGCTCGAGACGGGCAACTCTCGACGAAGTGAGGGAGGCGACCGGATATGCGGCCGGAGGCACACCACCCTTTGGCCATGCCACACCAGTGCGTGTCTTTGCCGACAATCGGCTGCGCCGCAACGACCCGGTATGGGCGGCCGCGGGCACCCCGACCTCGGTGTTCCCGATCTCCATCACAGACCTCGACCGTTTGGCGCAGCCGGTCTGGGCAGACCTGAGCGAGTGAGCCCATTCGCCAGCCGTTCATTTCCCCTACGGCAATAGTGCAAATACCATTGGGGGGTGAGCGAGACCACTCCCCTTCTTCAGATCGAAGGACTGCGCGCCGGCGCCGGTGACATCGAGATCCTCAAAGGCGTCGACCTCACCGTCAACCACGGGGAGATCCACGCCCTCATGGGTCCCAATGGTTCCGGCAAGTCCACCCTCGCTTCAGTGCTCATGGGGCATCCCCTCTACCGGGTGAACGCCGGTCGCATCCTCTACAAGGGCGAAGACGTGACTGCGGCCACTGCCAGCCACCGCGGGGCTGCCGGCATGTTCCTTGCCTTTCAACACCCCGAGTCGATACCGGGCGTCTCCGTCATCCAGTTCCTCCGTCAGGCCCTGTCCAATCGCACCGGTGTCGACCTGACCGTGCTCGAGCTGCGTCTCAAGGTGATGGACACCATGAAAGAGCTGGGCATGGAGTCTTCGTTCGCCGATCGCTATCTCAACGAGGGTTTCTCGGGCGGTGAGCGGAAACGGAACGAGGTGCTGCAGATGGCGGTGCTCAAACCCGATCTGGCCATCATGGACGAGACCGACTCGGGGCTCGACATCGACGCCTTGCGCACCGTTGCGGACGGCGTCAACAAGCTCACCGGCCCCGATCGTGGGTTCCTCATCATCACCCACTACCAGCGTCTTCTCGACTACGTGACGCCGGATGTGGTGCACATCTTCATGGATGGGCGCATCCTCGAGAGTGGTGGACCCGAGCTGGCGACCCGCCTCGAGCTCGAGGGATACGATTCGTTCCGGACGGTGTTGACCTAGACGTGACAGATCTCTCGCATCTGAAAGCCGATTTCCCGGTCCTCTCCAACGGGGTCCACTTCCTCGATTCAGGTGCGTCGTCACAGAAGCCGATCCCGGTCCTCGAAGCGATGGACCGGTTCGCCCGGACCTCCTATGCCAACGTGCACCGAGGCGCATACAAGCTCTCTGTGGCCGCCACCGACGCCTACGAAGCGGCACGGGCCCGAGTCGCCGCCTTCATCGGCAGCCCCGACCCGCGTCAGGTGATCTTCACGAGGGGCACCACCACCGCTCTCAACACCGTTGCCTTTGGCTGGGGGATGGAGCACCTCGGACCCGGTGATCGGATCCTCGCCACCGAGATCGAGCATCACGCCAACCTCGTCCCCTGGCAGATGGTCGCAAAGCGAACCGGCGCCACCCTCGACTACGTGCCGATGACGGATGACTTCAGGCTCGACCTCGCCGTCTACGAGCAAATGCTCGGGCCCGACGTCAAGATCGTCGCAGTGACCGGTATGTCGAACGTGCTCGGCACCATGCCCCCGATCCGGTTCATCTCAGACCTCGCCCATCGGCACGGCGCCCGGGTCGTGGTGGATGCGGCACAGTTGGTGCCCCATTCACCGGTCGACGTCGAGACACTGGGGGCGGATTTCGTCGCCTTCTCGTCGCACAAGATGCTGGGCCCCACCGGCATCGGAGTGCTTTGGGGTCGCATGGATGCCCTCGAGGACACCGAGCCTTTCGAAGGCGGCGGCGAGATGATCTCCGATGTCACTCTGCACGACGCAACCTGGGCAGAGATCCCCCACCGCTTCGAGGCGGGAACACCGCCGATCATCGAGGCAGTGGGCCTTCATGCCGCAATCGACTATCTCGACTCGATCGGCATGGACCAAGTGATCGAGCATGACCGAGAGCTGACGGGCATCGCCCTGGATCGGCTCAGCGACGTCCCGGGTCTGCATATCCAGGGCCCGACCAACCTCGAAGACCGGGGAGGCGTCGTCTCGATGTCGATGGACGGGGTCCATGCCCATGACCTGGCCACCATCCTCGATGAGGAAGGCGTGGCAGTCCGTTCCGGCCACCACTGTGCCAAGCCGTTGATGCGGCGCCTCGGGGTCGCTGCCACCGCCAGGGCGAGTTTCTACGTCTACAACACCGAGGAGGACATCGATGCCTTGATCGGTGGGCTTCGTCGGGCCGGGGAGCTGTTCGGAGTCGCGGTCGTGAGTCTCGAGGATCTCTACCGCGAGGTGATCCTCGATCACTATCGGAGCCCCCGCAACCAGGGGCATCTGGAGAGCCCGGACGCCAAGGCGGAGGGGGTCAACCCGCTGTGCGGAGATGAGCTGACCATCGAGCTCAACTTCGAGGACGACCGGGTCTCCGAGGTGGCCATCGACGGGCAGGGATGCTCGATCAGCCAATCGTCCGCCTCGATGATGACCGAGGCAATCAAGGGAAAGACTCGTGAGGAGATCGAGACCATCACTCAGAAGTTCCGGGACATGATGTCCTTGGACGGCGAGGCCGACATCGGGATCGATCCGGAACGACCGGGCGCAGTGCTCGGCGACCTCGAGTCTCTCCAGGGCGTCCGCAAGTACCCGGTCCGGATCAAATGCGCCAGCCTCGGCTGGAACGTGCTTGTCGATGCGTTGGCTCCCTAATTGCCGGCCGACTTCGCCCCTCGGCCACCCTCAGTCAACCGACAGCGGCGTCAGCGACCCTCACACCTCGGGGCGAACAGACGCCGGTCGGCCGGGGCGTCCGCCGCGCGGCCAGGTCGCCCCACCAGCACCTAATCAAAATCGGTGAGCACCTCTTCGAGCCGCTCGCCCACCGAGTCGAGACGGGCCCGACAGAAGGCGAGTAGGTCGGAGGCGCGCTGCACGTCGACGAGGAGGGTGTCGATATCCACCTCGTCACCGCGGAGCCGGGCATGGATCGCCCGCAGCTCGTCCAAAGCCTCCCGGTAGGTCATCTGGGACTCGGTCATCAACCCTCCACCCTCATCCGCACCGCCCCGTCGGCCAGTCTGACCCCGACCCGATCGCCAGGATTGAGCTCGCTCGCGCTTCGCACCACCGCCCCATCAGGACGTGTGACCAGTGCGAAACCGCGCTTCAAGGTGGGTTCGATGCCGATTGCGGCGAACATCTCGGCAAAGACGGACATTTGCTCTCGCTGCCGCTGGACCCCGGCGCGGACCCCCTCGACCAGACCCGTCTCCAGGACATCGAGCTGATCCTTCTGTCGGAGAAGCACGCCTCGAGTACCGGCGAGCTGAGATGCCGTGTGGTCGAGCCCCACGATGGCACTGCTCCAGGCCGTGCGGGCCGCATCCCGAATCAGGTGCCTAGCCGTGTCCAACCTGCCCGCGTAGTCGGCAACCCTGGCCACGATCCACTCGGCTGCCGCAGTCGGTGTTTTCAGGGCCACAGCCGCGGTCTCGTCGGCGATGGTGCGATCTGTCTCGTGGCCGATCCCGGTGACAACGGGCACGGGCATCCGGGCAATGATTCTCCCGACTTGCTCGGCCTCGAAGGCCGCCAAATCCAGCTTGGATCCCCCGCCCCGGACTATTGCGACGAGATCCACGTTCTCGGTGGCGAGCCGCTCCATGGCCCGAACCAGATTGGAGACCGCAGCCTCACCCTGCATGGCGGCCTGGACAGTTCGCACCGAGAACCGGTACCCGGGGCGCCGAAGCTGATCGAGGAAATCGGCGTGAGCGGCGGATCCGCGACTGGTCACCAGCCCGATCGTCAATGGCAGTAGGGGCAGCTCCAGACGGCCATTGGCGTCGAGCGAGCCATCGGCGGCGAGACGGCGCATCACCTCGTCACGGTCGAGTGCCAGCCGGCCCGCCGTGAAGGCAGGGTCGACCTCGAGAAGGCTGAGCTGCAGGTGTCCCCGATTACGGCGAACCCCGACGGTCCCCTTCACCCGCACCTCGATGCCGCTGCGAAGACCGCCGACACCAGCCGAGTCCAGCGCCTGTGTGACGGTCATCATCATGCGTCCCGACGCTCCCACCTCGATGGCATTATCGGATTGCTCGGGGTCGACCAGCCGAAAGAAGGCCGCGCCTCGATTGGTGCGCTGAAATCCGGATACCTCGCCTCGCACCCATACCGGGCCGGGCACCGCTGCCCCGACCGCCGTTTCCAGGGTGGTGAGGAGCTGGGCGACGGTGAGAGTCTCCTCGCTCACCTCAGGCGATCCCACCCTCGGTCATCTTCTTGAGGTCGAGGGCGGCATCGAGCTCATCCTCAGTCATCAGCCCGGCCTCGAGCACCAGCTCTCGCACCGAGCGACCGGTCGCTGCCGACTCCTTGACGATCCGTGCGCCGTTGTCGTAGCCGATGTGAGGGTTGAGAGCGGTCACGATCACCGCGTTCCGCTCGAGAAGCTCCTTGACCCGCCCAGCATTCACCTCGATCCCATCGACACATCGCGTGGCGAAAGTGTGACTGGCCGACGAAAGAAGTCCGATCGACTCGAGGAGGTTGTGGGTCATCACCGGCATCATCACGTTCAACTCGAAATTCCCGTTCGCCCCGCTCCAGGTGACAGTGGCGTCGTTGCCGACGACTTGGGCCGCCACCTGCATCAACATCTCGGACATGACCGGGTTGACCTTGCCCGGCATGATCGACGAACCGGGCTGAAGCTCGGGAATCCTGATCTCCGCTAGGCCCGAGGTCGGCCCTGAACCGAGGAACCTGATGTCGTTGGCAATCTTGAACAGGGAGACCGCGATGGTCTTGAGGGCTCCGGACGCCATCACGACGGCATCCTTGGCGCCCTGCGCTTCGAAATGATCCGCGGCCTCCGTGAAGGGAAAGCCGGTTCGCTCCGCCATCAGGGTGATGACGGCCGCCGCGAAGCCCGACGGCGCATTGATCCCGGTACCGACCGCGGTCCCCCCGAGCGCCAGCTCCTCCAATTCAGGAAGCACCTTGTCCAGCCGGGAGATCCCTTTGCGCACCTGGGCCTCCCAACCGCCGAACTCCTGGCCCAATGTGACAGGGGTGGCGTCCATCAGATGGGTCCGACCCGATTTCACGACATCTTCGAACTCGCTGGACTTCGCCTCCAGCGATGAGGCGAGCACGGACAGGGCCGGAAGCAGGTCCTCTCGGATCGCTGAAACCGCGGCGACATGAATCGCAGTCGGAATCACGTCGTTTGAGGACTGACCGAAATTGACCTCGTCGTTCGGGTGCACCCGCCCTGACCCGGACTCGCCTCCGAGGATCTCGGTCGCCCGGCCGGCGATTACCTCATTGGCGTTGGTGTTGGTCGAGGTTCCCGAGCCGGTCTGGAAGATGTCGAGCACGAACTGGTGATCGAGTCGCCCTTCCATCACCTCGTTGGCGGCCACTCGGATGGCGTCGGCCTTCTCCTGCGCGAGATGGCCCTGCTGCTCGGCTATCTCGGCTGCGGAGCCCTTGATGAGACCGAGCGCCCAGATGAACCGCCGGCCAAAGCGAAGTTGCGAGATCGGGAAGTTCTCCACCGCCCGCTGGGTCGAGGCCCCGTAATAGGCGTCGGCCGGGACCCGCACCTCACCCATCGAGTCCTTCTCGACCCTGTGCTCCACAGTCATCTCTCCTTTTGGCTCGGACGGTAGTGGTCGGAATCAGGTCAGCCGAGGAGGTGTCGGTACCCGTCATACCTCGCTTCGAGCCTCTCCTGGAGATCCCATTCCGCATCCACCGCCTGCGCGGACACGAGCAGCAGATCCACCAGGCCGTGGAAGTCGTCGAGCGATACCTCCTCCAGCATCGGGCGAGCGACGCCATGCCCAGCCTCGACCTCATCGAGATTGCCCATGTTGTGGTAGTTGCCCAAAGGCAGACATAGGCCCGCGGCCCGGTAGCCGTACACCCCGAAGGACGTCGCCTCACAAGAGCCTCCGCTCATGAGTTTCCTCTGATGCTTCGAGCCGGTTTCGAACGCCGCCGTGCTGATCAGGTTGGTCAGGTCCCGATCGAAGACCGTCGTGGCATCGCCGACCCTGATGACCGGGCCCCCGCCCAGCGGAGCGTCTGTCGACGCCCGTGACGTCTCGATCGACAGGATCCGGGCCTCAAGCGGGATGCTGCGGTGTTTGGCGGCATGAATCGCCCCGATGAATCCCATCTCCTCCGCCCGGGTCAACAAGACCCCGAAATGATTCAGATCCTCTCGGTCGCGTGCCCGATCGAGCGCCACCAGGGCCGCGGCGCAACCGGCCAGGTCGTCACACGCCGGGGCGCGCAGGCGGCCTTCTTTCCGACTCCTGGAGGCGAAATGCCATCGGGCGATATCCCCGGGCCGCGGCGTGGGGCCCCGCCGAACCGCGATCACACCGGTCCTTCCCGCCGGCTCGAAGGCCGACACCTGCCCACCCTGGGCAGGGCCGGTGAGGAAATCGACCCGGGCCCGGTCGAAATACTCCGCTCTGACGCCTCCGCGGAACTCGAAGTGGGCATCCCGCCCCATGACACCGGTGATGACGAAGGCGGGATGATCCATGTGGGCGACCGCGACGACCGGGTCCCGTCGCTTCCGGCCCTTTTGGGTGATGAGAAGGTTCCCCCCGGAGTCCTCGGTGAGCTTCAGATCGGGTCTTCGTTCTACCCATGTCCTGACCCAGGCGATCACCTCGTGTTCGAGGCCGGAGGCGGTGGGGAGGTTGGCCAGCTCGCCGAGCCATTTTTCGGCAACCGATCTCGACGCCATCAGACGCGAAGATTCACACGTCGAAGGGGGTATCGGTGAAGAAATCGGCGGGGCGCCGGACCGGGTCGGTGCTGGTCTCGACCAAGCCGAGTCGCTCCCGTACCGCCTTGTAGCCACCGGACTCGAGCTCTACGGCGAGCTCGGCACCGCCAGAGTCCACGATGCGACCGTCGATCATGATGTGAATGCGGTCGGGGGTGACGTAGCGCAGGATCCGGTTGTAGTGGGTGATCATCAGGACCCCGAGCTCGGGAGACCGCATCTCCTCCACGGCCTGGGCAACCTGCTTCACGGCGTCGATGTCCAAACCGGAGTCGATTTCGTCGAGAAGGGCGACCCGGGGACGGAGCACGGCCATCTGGAAGATCTCGGAACGCTTCTTCTCCCCGCCTGATAGATCGTTGTTGAGCGCCCGATCGAGGAACCTGGTCATGTCGAAACGCGCTGCCTCGGCCTCGATCCGCTGTAACGCCTCCTCTTCGTCGATGCCGCGCTCCTCGGAAGCCTCGAGGAGGAATTCGCGCAAGCCGACCCCGGGGACCTCGGTGGGATACTGGAAGGACTGCAGCAGCCCGAGACGGGCCCGCTGGTCGACATCGAGCGAGAGCAAGTCCTGGCCTTCGAGAAACGCCTCTCCGGTGACCCGGTAGCCGGCCTTGCCGGTGAGGACGTGACACAGCGTCGACTTCCCGGAGCCGTTGGGGCCCATCAAGGCGTGCACCTCCCCGTAGGGAAAGACCAGATCGAGCCCTTCGAGTATCTGCTTGCTGTCCACCGCCGCAGAGAGCCCGCGCACATCGAGTGCCGTGGTCATGACGCCTCCCACATGAGGTAGACGATGCCGTCCTCGATCATCACCTCATAGGTCGGAACCGGCTTGGTGGCGGGGAGCGAGAGGGGTTTGCCAGATCGCAGATCGAACTCTGAGCCGTGTCGGGGGCACTCCACCTCGTGGTCGAATACCTCGCCCTCGGCGAGGGACGCCTCGGCGTGCGAGCAGCGATCCCCGACGGCGAACACCTCATTGCCGATGCGGAACATGGCGATTTGGTCCTCGCCGAGAGTGACCCGGATGCCGCGATCCCGGGGAAGAGTGTCGATGGCGCCTATCTCGATCTTCATGCCACCCGTCCCTCCACCTGGGCGGTGACGAACCGGCGGAAGACCTCATCCGATACCGGCTCTTCCAGGCCCTCAATCGGCAACCGGTCGATGACCTGTTGAAAGAAGCCACGGATCGAGAAGCCGTTCGGCCCGCTCCCGGTTCAGCCCGCGACTCATCAGGTAGTAGAGGTGCTCGGACTCGAGTGGACCGACCGATGAGGCATGCCCGCAAATCACGTCGTTGCACAGGATCTCGAGGTTGGGCACGGAATGCGCCTTGGCGTTCTCGGAAAGCACCAGATTCCGATTGGTCTCGAAGGTCGACGTTCGCGCCGCCTCCTTCTCGATCCTGAGGAGGCCGGTAAAGACACTCTGGGCATCGTCCTCCACGGCGCCCTTGAGGAAGACATCCGAGGTGGTGTTTCGGCCCTGATGATTGATCACCATCCGGTAGTCGAGGGTCTGATCGCCTTCGCCGAAATAGAGGCCGACCACCTCCGACGACGCTCCGTCGCCTACCAGGCTCACACCGAGGTCGAGTCTGCCCAATTTCGCACCCAGACCGACTTCTCCGATTCGGGAGGTGGCGTCCCGACCAAGGACCGCTCGTTGATGCACCACCGAGGTGGCGGCATGGTCGAGGCCTTGGACCGATAGAAACCGCAGCCTGCCGCTGTCACCGACTTCCAGATCGATCCGAGGGACCACGAGGAGACGAGCGTCATCGGCCGAGCGATAGGCGACCAGGACGCTTGCCTCGGCATTCTCGCCTATCTGGATGTGGAGGTGGGGGAACGAGGCCGTGCCTTCTGTTGACGCCTGGATCTCGACCACGAGCGGAGTGTCCATCACCACGCCGGGCTTCACATCGACGTGAACGCCGTCCGTGGAGAAGGCGGCATGCGCCGCGGCGAGCTTGTTGTGGTCGACCGCGATCAGGTCGGGGAACTCGGGATCTTCGGCGAGCTCACTGAACCGAACGACATCGGCAATCTCCGATTCGAGCTCGATGATGTGCCCATCGACCATCAGGACATGGCCGGAGCGCTCCGGAAGCGAGGCTACGAAGGGACCGGGCTCGAGGGCCGATCCGGGTCGGGCAACCGGCATGAGATCATCGAATGAATGGTCGTATTCGACGTATCGCCAGTCCTCCTCGGCCCCGGTTGGCTCCTCCATGTCGGCGAAAACCTCATAGGCCGCCTCCATCCGAGACCGTCTCCAGACGGGGGCGGAGGCGGCTGCCTGGGTGAGATTCTCTCGGTCGAACGCGGTCAAACACTGCTCCGGATGGGTCGACAGAATGGTATTTCACCTATGGCGATAGTGCGAAATGGGGGGGGTCGCGTTCTCCCTCGGTGCGAAGCCATTTCCTCCCCCAGGAGCGGAGCGACGTTGGGGGAGGTGGCCCGAAGGGCCGGAGGGGGCCGTGACAAATGGGCCCCGGTTCTTGTCCCAGCCGAGCGGTATGTCCTTCATCATGTCCCGGCCCGAGCATTCGGCACTTGCAGCCAGACGCGCTCGCGAGATGCGCCGACGTTTGACTGTGTCAGAAGCCAGCCTCTGGGGAGTCATCCGAAACGGGGCAGCCGGCGCGCGATTTCGACGGCAGGTTCCGATCGGCCCATGGATTGCAGACTTCGCATCGTTCGACCCCAAGTTGGTCATCGAAGTTGATGACCAATCTCACGAGTTCAAAGACGAGACCTACAGGAGCCGTTGGATCGAGGCCGCTGGATTTGTGATTCTCCGATTCACCAACAAGCAGATTGCCCAAGACCGGCCCGCCGTGGTCAGCACCGTCGAGTCGTGGATCGAACACCTGCGACGTGAAGGATCAGCACCCGAGTAGTTCCCCCCTCCCCGCCTTCGGCGGTACTCCCCCCTACGGGGGGAGAAACGGCTACTCGGCGGCGAGGGCGTCCATCGTCACATTCGAGGCCGCGTTCCACAGCATCCAACCCAGACCAAATTGCTCGGCGACCTCGATCTGAGCCCGGACCTGGTCAGGGGTGTAGCCGAAGTCCTGGAGCCAAGGCCGGACCACGACGTTCCGGGCCAGTCGAGCCATTCCGTCCTCGAGAGCCCGGGTAACCATCGGTCCGGGGTGATCGTTGGGATTATCGAAGTCATACCAACCCGCGGTGTAGTGAGACGGATAGACCATCGGTGACGCCACATCGACCACCTGGGTGACCTGATCCCAGTTCTGGCCAATCCCTCCATCGTCGGCGGCGGCGGTGGTGAACCCGAAGACATCGGCGCCAACGGCACAACCCATCGGGTGCAACAAGGCGACCGCCTCTTCGAGGAATCCGATGATCGTCGTCGTCCTCGTCTCGAGACTCACCCCCTCGTCGAAGGTGGTGCTCTCGGACCGAACATCAGGGAATCGGATGTAGTCGAATTGGACCTCGTCCAGCCCCATGGCGCACGCTTCCTCAGCGAGGGCCAGGCCATAGGCGCGCGCAGCCGGATCAGTGGGATCCAGGAAGTATTGGCCGTTCGCCTGGTAGGGCTGGTTGGTCGCAGCGTCCCAGACCGACATGTCCGGCTTCTTGATGGCCGCAGTGGGATCGTTGAACACGACGAGCCGGCCGATGAGGTACAAACCGTCCTGTTCGGCCCGGGCCGCGATGGCACTCAAGTCATAGACCCCCTGAATAGCCCCCACCTCGGTCGCCGTGGGGTCCGAGCTGTTGTACCAAACCAGCCCTGACTCGTCTTTCAGGTCGATCATCAACGCATTGAGCTCGGTGGTCTCGGTCATCTGGAAGAACCTCTCGATGTCCTCCTCGGCTGCCTCGCCCGAGATGTGCACTGCCCGGGCGATGAACGGCGCCAATTCGACAACCGACTCCCCCGCCCCGCCGTCCCACTCCACCGATGCGGGGATCCAGGCCGGTCGGGACACAGCAACGGTTCCGGGTTCAGCCCCCCGAAGACTGATCTTCCCCTCGGCATCTGTGGTGCCAGAGGCGGGGCCGGCGACGACCACAGCGGACTCCACCGGCGTGCCCTCGGGGTCGAGGACGCGACCTCGGAAGATCCTCGCCTTCAACACAACGTCGAAGACGCCGTCAGGCCGCTCTGAGATTGTCACGGTCTTGGGGACATGACCGGCTGCGCTCACCTCGAGGACCGTGGCGGACCGATTCCATTCGACTTCGACGGAACCGTCTTCGGCGGTCGTCCCCACCTGGTTGGCGCTGATGTCCACCGATGCCGCCGCGATCGGCGCCCCGGCGTCATCGAGAACCCTGAGGGTGTACGGAGTTGCACGACCGAGCAGCGACCAGCCTGCCCACAATGCCCAAACGATGGTGAGCGCCACCAGCAATCGGAACTGCGATCGACGCGTCACTGAGTGGCGGAGATTACTTGTTCACCGTGTGTTAATCGGAAAACCGTTTGCCAGATTCAGCCAGGAGCGTTAGTTTTCCACAGGGGTTTGACAGGAAGGGCCAGATTTGGGGAAGGCCATAAGGGCCAAAGATGCCAGACCCGAGCGGGGCTCGAGTCCCGCCGACACCGTCGGTCTCTATCTCGACGAAGTCTCTGCCCACTTGCTCCTCACCGCCGAGGACGAGGTCCATCTCTCCAGATCCATGGAGTTGGGCAAGAAGGCAAAGGCCACCCTTGAATCAGGCGACTACGACAAGGCCGACCGGGCCAAGTTGATGCGTCTCGTCGCCGAGGGCGACGAGGCCAAGATGACCTTCATCCGGTCGAATCTCCGGCTGGTGATCTCGATCGCCAAGCGCTACACCGGACGGGGCCTCGATCTCCTCGACCTCATCCAGGAAGGGAATCTCGGGCTGATCCGGGCTGTGGAGAAGTTCGACTGGCGCAAAGGCTTCAAATTCTCCACCTATGCCACCTGGTGGATCCGCCAGGCGATCACCCGTGGTCTGGGCAACAACGGCAAGACCATCCGTCTCCCCGTTCACATGGTCGACGTCGTCCGCACTGTCCAGGACACCCGGCAAAGTCTGCACGACAAATACCACCGGGCGCCAACGCTCGAGGAGATCTCGGAGGCATCGGGTCTGGACACCGAACGGGTCCTGGCCGCCCTCGAAGCCCCCGCCGAGACCGTTTCCCTGGACAGACCGGTGGGCGAGGACGGTGACGCCTCTCTCCAGGACTTCGTCGAGGACGCCACCGCCGTCGACCCAGAGGCCCGTGCCGCGGCGGCGTGGCGCCGGGACCGGCTCATCAAGGCCCTACAGATCCTCGACCCGGAGGAACAGCAGGTGTTGTGGCTGCGTTTCGGCCTGGATGGAGACGAGCCCTGGACCTTGTCCGATGTCGGCAAGGTGATCAACTCCACCCGGGAGCGGGTGCGTCAGATCGAAGCCAGGGGGTTGGCCAAACTTCGCCACCCCAGCTGCGACATCGATCTGCAGGCCCTGCTCTAGCGACCTGCCCTGGCGGTCGCCGGGGCTTTTTGTTCCTGTGCGGCAGTGTTGTTCTCCGCGAACACCGATTCACATCTGGTGCAGAGCAGGCTCAGCCCGACGACTTCGCCATTGAGGCCTTTGTCGATTCCGAGAAGATTGGCTTCCTCGTGACCGCATGTCGGACACGGGAAACCGACGGCAAGATTCATCGTGATCCCTCCTGATGGTCGTGGCCCTCACGACACAGGATGATCGTGCCTCGTCTGGACGTCATCTGAACAGGGGGATCGACCCCTTGGGGGAATTCCCCTACGTGGGTTTTGGGTGGTGGGCTATGGGTTTTGGGTGCGTAGAGCCCGTTCCAGACGAGCGAAGCCCTCGTCTGCCTCCTCTTCGGTGATGGAGAGCGGCGGGGCGAGCCGTAGCGAATTGCCGTAGAGCCCGCCCTTTCCGATCAGAAGGCCCTCTTCCCTGGCGGCCTCAAGGACCGCGGCCGCGGCCTCCGGCGACGGCGCCCCGTCGGGCTTCACCAATTCGAGGCCGATCATCAAACCCTTGCCCCGCACCTCGCCGATGATCTCGAGCTCCTCGGACAGGGGCACCAGGTTTTGCATCAGCCGGTTCCCGACTTTGAGCGAGTTGGTCTGGAGGTCGTTGTCGAGCAGATAGTCCAGATTGGCCAGCGCGCCGGCGGTCGCCAATGGGTTGCCCCCGAAGGTGGATATGCCGAGAGCCGGATATGAGTCCATCAGCTCGGCAGAGGCCACCACCCCCCCGATGCTGAGCCCATTGCCGATCCCCTTGGCGAAGGTGAGCAGGTCGGGGACGATGTCATGGGCCTGGTATCCCCAGAAGTGCTCGCCGGTCCGTCCCCAACCGGTCTGGACCTCATCCGAGATGAAGAGGATCCCGTGCTCGTCGAGGACCTCCTTCATCGCCCGAAAGAAGCCATCGGGCGGTGTCACGAAGCCGCCGACCCCCTGTATTGGCTCGGCGATCATTACAGCTGGGCTACCTGCCGCGGCAACACTGAGCAGGTCGTTGAGATCGGCGACACAAGCGGCGATGAACTCCTCGTCGGGCAGATGCCCGAACGGGCTGCGCAGCTTGTAACCACCGTGGACATAGGTCACCTGGAACGGGGAAAAGCTGGTGCCGGACCAAGCCTTCTGCCCGGTGACCGCGATCGCCGAGTGCGACTTTCCGTGATAGCTGCCGCGAATCGCCAGCACCTGGTTCGACTTCTGATGCGTGGTGGCGATCATCAGGGCGGCGTCGTTGGCCTCGGTACCGGAGTTGGTGAAGAAGACCTTGGCATCAGGGATGCCGGAGAGCCCGGCGATCCGCTCCGCGAGCTCGATCTGGGACTCGATCAGATAGAGGGTCGAGGTGTGGAGCATCTTGTCGGCCTGGGCCTTGATCGCCGCCACCACCTCGGGCACCTTGTAGCCCGACATGGTTACCAAGATCCCACCGAAGAAGTCGAGGTACCGATTTCCCTCTGCGTCGGTGACCCAGCGGCCATCACCGTCGACGATGGCGATGGGCTGCTCGTAGTAGAGCGGCGCCCAGCCGGGCAACACCGCCTTGTGTCTTTCGTAGAGCTCGGCGTGCCGTCCCATCGTTCCTCCCTTGGTGCTAAGTCCTCAAATATCGCATAAACAGAGAGCGGTCGCCCATCAGGACTCGGTCGAGCTTCATGTCGAGCGGAGGCTCCGCGGGCGCCCCGTGAGCGATCCGTGCCGCGTGGCCGGCGATCATGATCGGGGCGAGTGTCAGGTCGAGCTCGTCGACCAGATGCTCGGAGACGAATTGGCCGACCAGGGTGGGCCCACCTTCACATAGGATCACCTTGGCCGCGCCCAGCCGGGTCAAGATCGCGCTCGGCGTCACCTCGTCGAGGATGACGACGTCCGCCGCGTCCCCCAGCATCGCCAGCTTGGCAGGATCAGCCTGAGGCCCGGTGATGACCATCGGACGGTGCTCGGGGTCGGAGAAGACCCGCGCTTCGGGATCGAAGCTGAGCCGCCCGGAGACGATGGCCAGAAGCGGGACCTCGGTCAGCCCGGCAGCAACCCTCTTTTCCCGCCGCTCCTCATCGAGGCTGACAGGGTGATAGTCCTCCGCCTCGACGGTGCCCGACCCGACCAGGATGATGTCGGGGACGGCCCGTAGCGCCTGGAATACAGCCTTGTCGTCGGGGTCGCCCAGACTCGAAGACTTCCCTTGGATCGCCGTCCCGCCGTCGGCGGAGCTGATGAAATTGATCAGTACCCAGGGTCGGCCTTCGGCCTCGCGCTCGTCAGCCAGATAGAGATCGACCAGACTTTCAATGGGCTCACCTGATTCGTTCCTTCGCAGCATCTGCGCAAACTAGCCGCCGCCGGTGGGGCCTACTCCTCGACGATAAAGGCCGTCACCATCCCGAACATCCCCTCGTCCCTCTCGACATGGGTGAGGATGTGGCAGTGCCAGACCCAGACGCCGGGGTCCTCGAGCTGCATCAGCACCGAATACCGCTCACCCGGTGCGACGTTGAGTGTGTCGACCCAAAAGGGGTGATCGAGTGGGACGCCGTCCTTGGCGTAGACCAGTTGCCGGAATTGATGCTGATGCATCGGGTGGATCTGGAGCCCCTCGTTGAAGTAGTGAACCACCACCCAGTCTCCCACCTTGCCTGTGTACGGCTGGGTCGCCGGGAACGATTTCCCGTTGAGGCTCAAACCGATGACGCCGGCGTCGTTCAGGACCATCGGGATCTCCTGGGAAACCACCAGGTCTTCGGGGATCTCGACACCGGAGACGGTTTGGCCAACCGGCATCGGGACCTCGCCGACCATGAACGTCCCGAACAACCCGTTGGGGACTTGCATCTGCCCGTGATGGTGGGCGTGGTACATCGCCACCATCGGCTCCCGGGTGGTGAATTCGTAGACAAAGCTCTCACCCGACTTGATGAGCGGCTGAGTGATGGGCGCGACCCCGTCCATGTTGTTGGGGACCTTCACCCCATGCCAGTGGACGTCGGTGCCCATGGGAAGCTGGTTCTCCACCACCACGCGGACCTTGTCCCCCACCTCCACCTGGATCTTGGGGGCCGGGACCATCCCGTTGTAGGTCCAGGCTTCGACAACTTTGCCCGGCTCGACCTCCCAGTCGGTGATCGCCGCGGTCAGGTGGAACTCCTTGGTGCCGTCGGCCAACACGGTCGGCTCCAGCGCCTCATTGCCCAGACCTTCGGTCTCGGCGGGGAACGCAAGCATCGACTCCTCCATCAACCGATCGAGCTCGGCCCAATCGGCTTCTGTGCCCTCGTGGTCGCCATGGTCGCCCTCACCAGGGCCGACCGCACCCTCGACGACATTGACCGTCGCCTCCATGCCCGCCTCACGATGGCCTGCGATTGAGCAGAAGATCACATAGGAGCCTGGAGCGAGCTCCCCAACTTCCAGTTGGGCCGATTCCCCGGCGGCCAGGTCCGGCGTGGTCGGGCCACCCTCCAGTGCGAGATTGTGAGCTGTCGAACCGTCATTGGTGGCCCGAAGCACCGTGGCCCCGGCCGGGATCTCGGCCGGGCCGTCGATCGCGAACTCCGACAGGGAGTACTCGACGATCTGCTGCTCCGCGGGCTCACCCTCCTCGCCAGTGGCCCCGGCGGGCCGGCCACGGAAAGCGACGATCGCAGCAAGGACTGCTACCGCAAGGCCGAGCAACGCCAGGACTATCAAGAAACGATCGAAGGCGCGGGCAGGCGAGAGATCCCGCGTGTCATCACGTTCAGTCATGGGCAGAAACCTAAGAAACCCTTTGCTGCGCCATTAGGGACGATAGGCCCTAAACGCCTTGGTGCCCAGGGGCGAAGATCGAGCATGACATCGATGGCGAGGAGTTGCTCGGCGTGATCTCGGTCAAGGATGTCCTATGGGCGCTCACAGATGGAAAGGGGTGAGCCGTGGAGCCGATCAGTGAAGCCGAGGCCCTGGAGTTCCTCAGAGCTGAGATGGTGGCCCATCTCGGCGTCGTCCACGACGGGCAACCGTATGTGACCCCGATGTCATTCGTCGTCGACGAACGACGTCTCCTGTTTCGCACCAAGCCAGGCAAGCGGTTCGAGGCGATCGAGGAGAATCCGAGGGTGTGCGTCGAGGTCTCTCACTTCGACGACGTGTCCGGGGACTGGGTGAGTGTCGTGGTCAGGGGCACAGCGGTGGAGCGAACCGACGAGCCGACTACCTCTCGCGCCGTCGAGATGCTGCTCGAGAAGTATGCGGCGTTCCTCGGATCGCCGTTGGGCACCGGTGGCCTGCAACCGATGGCGAGCTTTCCCCATGTGCTGGAAGTCAGCATCGATGAGATCACCGGCATGACGTCGGGCCGTGGGTTCTCCCCTCGGACCCGGCCCGGCCGCCTCTGATGTTCCTCCACCATGAGGCCGAGCTGCCTCTGAGCATGTCCGAAGTGGAGCACGGCCTGGGGGCGGTTCGATCCGATCTCGGCTCAGTCGCCACTGTTGCGCACCGGAAGGGGGAGGAGCTGAGGGCGAAGGTTGGCCCCGGGATAGGCGGAGTCGCCAAAGAGGTGCGACTCGAAATCGGCTCCCCCGAGATCCACCGCTCCGGGCTGATCTACCCGGTCAAGTGGTCAGCCGTCGGCTCGGAGGTGCTCTTCCCACGGTTGACCGCCGACTTGATCGTCTCTCATGTCGGCCACGATCGGACGAGGATCATCCTGGACGGCACCTATCAGCCCCCGCTCGGCCAACTGGGCAAAGTCGTCGACCGCGTGTTGCTGCGACGGGTGGCCGAATCCACCGTGAAATCGTGGGTGGACGGGCTGGTGGACTCACTCACTTCAGGCCGGCCTGTCACCTGATCGGCAGACGAACCTCCACGATCGTCCCCGAGTCCTCGGCGCTCTTCACCTGAACCTCACCGCCGAGACGCTCCGCTCGGGCAGCCAAGTTGGCCAAGCCCATGCCGGTCACCGTCAACGTAGGGTCAAACCCGATCCCGTTGTCGGACACCAACACCCGGGTCGAATCGGCATCTGCATCGACCACTACTTCGACCCGGGTGCCCCGGGAATGACGGAGGGCGTTGCTCAGCGCCTCGGTAACGAACTTGACCACCTCATCCTCGAGTTGCCCGATGGGCAGGCGCGAGATGGCGATCTCCAGGGTCACCGAGGCCGGATATGCCGAGCCCATTCGGGAGACCAGCTCCTGGAGGCGGTCGTCGAGTTGACGCCTGTCCCCGGTGGTCCGCAGCTGGAAGATGTATGCGCGCAGCGACTCCGACCACTCCGTCGAGCCGATCCACCGAGACCTCGATCGTCGAAGCCGCCGTGGAGTCGGTCACCCGTTCGGCGATGCCCTGAAGGGCGAGACCGACCGCAAAGAGGTCCTGGATCACCGAGTCATGGAGATCCCGGGCAATTCTCTCCCGATCCTCGCCCACCGCGATCGAGCGCAGACGCTCCTGAAGCCGCGCGGTGGTCACCGCCGACCCGGCGATTCGGCTCAATGCCTCGACGAGCATCACGTCGTCATCGGTGAACCCACCCTCTTTCTCGGTGAGATAGAGGTTGCCGAATGCCCTGCCACCCGCTGCCACCGGGACGCCAAGGAAGGAGCGCATAGGCGGGTGGTTCGGCGGAAACCCGTAGGAGTCGGGATGATCGGCGATCGAGTCGAGCCGGATGGTGCGTTTCTCCCGCACCAGCGTCCCCAGCACACCCTTCCCCGTGGGGAGCGCCCCGATCCTTGCCGCCTGCTCGACGGTGAGACCGTCATGGAGGAATTCGGTGAGCACGCCATGCTCGCCGATGACGCCAAGAGCGGCGTATCTAGCTCCGGTCGCCGCTTTCGCTTCGGCCACCAGACCCCTGAGCACTTGCTCTAGATCGCCGGCTCCAACCACGGCTGCCGCTGTTTCGATCAACTCTGGCAGCCGGTGCACACCTGTTGGCTTGGACATCCGCCGGCGACCATACCGCTACCGTTTTTCCCGATGTCGAAGCTAAAGGTTCTATTGGTGGACGACCACGAGATCGTGCGGACCGGGATCAAGGCTCTTCTCGATGCCCAGGACGACCTCGTCGTCGTGGGTGAGGCCGGCACGGCGACCGAGGCGGTGCGGCGGGTTGGCTATGACGAGCCGGATGTGGTGGTGCTGGATGTTCGCCTTCCCGACGGGAGTGGGGTCGAGGCCTGCCGGGACATCCGCTCGAGGTTCCCGGACGTGAAAGTTCTGATGCTGACCTCGTTCGCCGATGAGGAGGCGCTCATGTCGGCGATCCTGGCGGGCGCCTCCGGCTACGTCCTCAAACGGGTGAAGATGACCGATCTCGTCGACGACATCCGCAGAGTGGGCGCCGGCGAGTCTCTCCTCGATCCGGACATGACCGAGCGTCTCTTTGCCCGACTGCGCACCGGTCCCAACGACGATCCCCTGCTATCGAGACTGAGCAAGCAGGAGCGGACCATCGTCAGCCACATCGCCGACGGGCTGACCAACAAGCAGATCGCCGACGAGATGTTCCTGGCCGAGAAGACGGTGAAGAATTACGTGTCCAATCTCCTGGCCAAGATGGGAATGAGCCGCCGGAGCGAGGCCGCTGCCTACGTGGCCCGGCTCGAGGGTGAGAGCGAGGGCGCCGAGTCTGCCCAGGGTTGGGGCGAGGGCTGACCTACCGCACCGTCACCACGTCGGGACGTACGACGTGAGCGTCTTCATGTAGTTCGAACGCTCGAAGGCAGACGGGTCGGGCACTGCGAGCTGGCTCAGACTGCCCCGAGCCTGGGCGACCGACTCGTATCCGTTCTCCTCAAGCCAGCCGGCCACGCCATCCCGGACCTCGGTGAGCCGACCCGGCCCATGGCGCAGGAGTGCCGAGGCCATCATCACCACCGTGGCGCCGGCCAGGATCGCCTTCACCGCATCTTCGGCCTCATGGACCCCGGTAGTAGCGGCCAGATCGGCATCGATCCGACCGTGCAGGATTGCCATCCATCTGAGCACGAGCCGCAACTCGGCGGATGAGGACAGATTGAGGTTCGGAGCGACCGCGAGAGTGTCGAGGTCGATGTCCGGCTGATAGAAGCGGTTGAAGAGAACCAGGCCATCTGCGCCGGCATCGGCGAGACGTCTGGCCATCGATCCCATCGCCGAGAAGTAGGGGCCTACCTTGACGGCGAGTGGCACGTCTACCGCAAACCGGACGGCTTCGACGAGACGTAGATAGGAGTGCTCGACGTCGGACCCATCCACGTCGATGTCGGCGGCGATGCGGTAGATGTTGAGCTCCAATGCGTCGACACCGCTGTCCTGGAGGATCTTGGCGTAAAGGGTCCAGCCTCCGGTCGACACCCCGTTGAGGCTGGCGATCACCGGGACCTGGGTCTCCTGCTTTGCCCTTCTCATCAACTCGAGATAGGTCTGCGGCCCGGTGTTGTAGTCATCGAGACGGGGCAGATAGCCACTTGGTGCCTCGGCGAACCCTTCGGCTCCCATCTCGAGCTCGAAATGCACGGCGAGCGCGTCATGCTCGATCTGCTCCTCGAAGAGGCTTGGAAGCACGAGGGCGGGAGCGCCGGCCTCGACCAAGGCCAGGATGTGATCCACATCGCCGGTGAGCGGGGATGCAGAGGGCATTATCGGCGAAGAGAGATCGAAGCTCAGGTAGCGGGTGGTCAGATCGACACTCACGAGTCGTCATCCTCATAGATCGCGGTGCGGTGGATGCCGACCATCTGCTCGTAGAGCTGCCACCGGTCGTCGATGTCTCGTTGCGCGAGCGCGGCGAGCTCGGCGGCGCGCTCCGGGTTGGTTCGGCCGAGCATGGCGAATCGCCCCTCGTTCTTGGCGAAGTCGGTGAAGCGAATCGTCGGCTTGCGGCTGTCGAGACGCAGCCCAGGCTCACCGGCGCGCTCCCTGGCCGGGTCGTACCTGAAGAGGGGCCAGTACCCGGAGTCCGCCGCTTCCTTCTGATGGGACATCTGGGTGGACATGTCGATGCCATGCGCGATGCAAGGGCTGTAGGCGATGATCAGAGACACGCCCTGGTGCGCCTCGGCCTCGGCGAAAGCTTTGACCGTCTGGGTCTGGTTTGCCCCCATCGCTATCTGGGCCACGTAGACGTTGCCGTATGCCATGGCGATCTGACCCAGGTCCTTCTTCCCGGTCGTCTTCCCGCCGGCCGCGAACTTGGCGATGGCCGCCCTTGGCGTCGCCTTGGAGGCCTGGCCGCCGGTGTTGGAGTAAACCTCGGTGTCGAGCACGAGGATGTTCACGTCCCGACCCGTCGACAGGACATGGTCCAGGCCGCCGAAGCCGATGTCGTAGGCCCAGCCATCACCCCCGACGATCCAGATGCTTGTCTCCACCAGGGTATCTGCCACTCCCTCGAGCCGCCGTGGCAGCGGGCCCTCGAGCCCGGACAGCCTCGTCTTCAGCTCGGACACCAACTCGCGCTGTCTCGACACCAGATGGTCTAGATCGGTCCGATCCGGGACCTCGTCGACGGCGAGGATCTCCTCGGCCAGTGCGCCGAGTTCTGGAGCCAGGGCAGTCACCAACAGGAGGGCGTCTTTGCGCTGCGCCTCGAGGGCGAGCCTCATCCCCAGCCCGAATTCGGCGTTGTCCTCGAACAGACTGTTGGACCATGCCGGGCCACGCCCTTCCTGGTCGGTCGCCCACGGCGTCGTCGGCAGGTTTCCGCCGTAGATCGATGAGCACCCGGTGGCATTGGCGACGATCACCCGGTCGCCGAGCATCTGGGTCATCAACTTGAGATACGGGGTCTCCCCGCATCCGGCACACGCGCCGGAGAACTCGAAAAGGGGCCGTTGGAATTGGGATCCCTTCACCGAGGCGATCTTGAGCTGGGACCTCGGAGTCTCCGGGATCTCGAGGAAGTAGCTCCAGTTACGCCGCTCCCGATCGAGATGCTCGCCCTTGGGGCGCATGTTGATGGCCTTGTGCTTGACCATCTCTTTGGATCGCGCCGGGCACACATCGACACATACCCCGCATCCGGTGCAATCGTCCGGTGCGACCTGGACATTGATCTTCCATCCGGCGAGGTCGTTGGTCTCCGATTCCTTCCAGGGGAACTCCTCAGGCGTCTCGGTCGACCAATCGAACGCCTTGATCCGGATCGCTGCGTGCGGGCACACCAGGGCGCATTTGGCGCAATCGATGCAGATCGACGGGTCCCAGATCGGGATCTCGTCGGCGATCGACCGCTTCTCCCAGAGCGCGGTCGCCGTCGGGAACGTCCCGTCGACCGGCATTGCGGAGACCGGGAGCAGGTCGCCCCGCCCGGCCATCATCATCGCGGTGACTCGCTTCACGAAGTCGGGGGCTATGTCGGGGACGACCGGCAGACCCGGCGATGCGGGCGGAGCGTCGCCGACCTCGACTCGGAACAGGGCGGTCAGGGCCCGGTCCACAGCTTCTTCGTTCCTCCGCACAACCGTCTCGCCTTGTCGCCCGTAGCTCTTCCGGATGTGGGCCTTGACAGATGCCACGGCGGGCTCTGTGTCGAGGATGTCGGTCAGATGGAAAAAGCACGTTTGGAGCACCGTGTTGACCCGGCCGCCCAACCCGAGCTCACGGGCGATGGCGAGGGCGTCCACCGCCCAGACCACCAGGTTCTTTTCCACGATCCGCCGCCGGATGTGGGGTGGGAGCCTCGACCAGGCGTCATCGGGCGGATACGGGCAGTTGAGCAGGACCGTGGCGCCGTCCGCCGCGATCTCGAGGGCGTCCTCGGCGTCCAGGAAGTCGAACTGGTGGACGGCGACGAAATCGGCCTGCTCGATCAGGTAGGTGGAGCGGATCTCCCAGGGCGAGACGCGCAGGTGGGAGACGGTGCGAGACCCCGACTTCTTCGAGTCGTACACGAAGTATCCCTGGGCATACATCGGCGTCTCTTCCCCGATGATCTTCACCGAGTTCTTGTTGGCCCCGACCGTCCCGTCGGAGCCGAGCCCGTAGAAGACGGCTCTGGTCACATCCGCTGGCTCTTCCCACCGAGCGCGGCTCGTACGTGATCGAGCTACGGGACACGTCGTCGACGATGCCGACCGTGAAATGTCTTCTCGGCTCATCCTTGCGAACCTCATCGAATACGCCCGCCACCATCGCCGGGGTGAACTCCTTCGACGACAACCCGTAGCGGCCGGCGAAGACGTCGACTCGCCGACCGCCTTCCGCCAGTGACGTGACGACGTCCAGGTAGAGCGGGTCGCCGACGGCGCCGGGCTCCTTGGTGCGGTCCATGGCCACGATGCGGTGGACACTCTGCGGCAGCTCGCCTAGGAATGCGGCCACATCGAACGGCCGGTACAGGCGAACTGTGAGAACCCCGACCTTGTGCCCTTCTTCGACGAGACGATCGACGGCCTCGATCGCCGCGCCCGCTCCGGAGCCCATGATCACCATCACCGTCTCGGCATCGGCCGCGCCGTGATATTCGAAGAGCCTGTACCGGCGACCGGTCTCATCGGCCAGCTTGTCCATGGCGCCGATGACGATCGTCGGGACCAGGTCGTAGAAGGGGTTTGCCGCTTCCCGCGCCTGGAAGAACACATCCGGGTTCTGGGCCGAACCCCTGAGCACGGGGCGGTTTGGATTGAGAGCTCGCAACCGATGGGCAGCGATCAGATCCTCGTCGATCAGCCGGCGGAGGACGGCGTCGCCGATTCGCTCGATCTTGGCGACCTCGTGGGACGTCCTGAACCCGTCGAAGAAATGGAGAAAGGGCACCCTCGATTCGAGCGTGGCCAGGTGGGCGACGAGGGCGAGGTCGTGGGCTTCCTGGACCGAGCCCGAGGAGAGCATGGCGAACCCGGTCTGCCGGGCCCCCATCACGTCGGAGTGGTCGCCGAATATGGAGAGGGCATGGGTGGCGATCGACCTCGCGGCGACATGAATGACCACAGGAGATAGCTCACCCGAGATCTTGTACATGTTGGGCAACATCAAGAGCAGGCCTTGTGAGGCAGTGAAGGTCGTCGTGAGCGCACCCGCCTGAAGCGAACCGTGAACCGCGCCCGCGGCCCCGGCCTCACTCTGCATCTCGATGACATCGGGGACGACGCCCCACAGGTTGGGTATCCCCTCCAGAGCCCAGACGTCGGCGAGCTCCCCCATCGGCGAAGCCGGCGTGATCGGGTAGATCGCTACGACCTCACTGAGGGGATAGGCGATCATGGCGACGGCTTCATTGCCGTCGACGATCACGAAGTCAGTTGTAGGCACCTGGTCAACGTATCTCTGAAGTCGTTGCAACTGCCAGGGACAAAAGACCCTCCATGAGCGCCCCATTTCGCCGGGTCGGTATCTTCTAACGATGGAAGAGCTGCTCCGAGAGGCTGCCAACCGTGCAGTCCGGTACCGCCAGGCACTCCCGAGCGAGCCGATCAGGCCAGAACCCACGGCCGACCTTAGCGAGCTGGGAGGAGACCTACCGGAGATCCCGACCGATCCGATGAAAGTCCTCGAGCTCATCGATGAGGTCGGCTCGCCCGCGACGATGGGGTTCTCCAGCCCTCGCTTCTTCGGGTGGGTGATCGGAGGCGTCCAGCCGGTGGCGCTAGCTGCGGACTGGATGGTGTCCGCCTGGGATCAGCCCACCTATGCCGCCGCTGCAAGCCCGGCGACAGTGGCGATGGAGGCGTCCGCGATCCGATGGATCAAAGAGGCGACGGGTCTCCCCGAAAGCTCTTGGGGTGTCTTTGTGACTGGCACGACCGTCGGCCACATCGCAACACTTGCAGCCGCCAGGTCGGCGGTCCTGGCGGCCGAAGATTGGGACGCCACCCGGCAGGGCCTATTTGGCGCTCCGGGTCGAAGTCGTGGTCGGGGAGGAAGTACATCCGTCGCTGGTCAAGGCACTGGGCGTGGTTGGGCTCGGAAGGGACCGGGTGACCCGGGTCCCGGTCGACGATCAAGGCCGCATGCGCGCCGATGCCTTTCCCGACATCTCATCGCCGGCGATCGTCTGTCTCCAGGCAGGGAACGTCAACACCGGCTCATTCGACCCGATGGCCGAAATCATCCCTCGGGCCAAGGAATCAGGGGCGTGGGTCCACATCGATGGGGCATTCGGGTTCTGGGCGGCGGCTTCTCCCCGACTCTCGCATCTCGCCGCCGGGATGGAGCTGGCCGACTCCTGGGCCACCGACGCCCACAAGTACCTGAATGTCCCCTACGACTCCGGCCTGGCTCTCGTGCGCAACCCGTCGACCCTCGAGAGGCTCATGAGTGTGGAGGCCGCCTACCTGCTCGAGGGCGAGATGGCCCAAGACCCTGGGCTATATGCCCCTGAGATGTCCCGCCGCGCCCGTGGCGTACCCACCTGGGCGGTCCTCAAGACCCTGGGCAGGGTGGGGCTGGCCGATGCCATCGAACGCACTGTCCTCATGGCCCAGCGCTTCGCTGATGCCATAGCAGACGACGGGTTCTCCATCCTCAACGAGGTCGTCCTCAATCAGGTCCTCGTCAGCTTCGGCACCCCCGAAGAGACGAAGAGAGTCATCGAACGGATTCAGCTGGACGGAACGATGTACGCAGGACCAACCGTCTGGCAGGGCCAAACGGCGATGCGCGTTTCGGTCTCGAACTTCGACACCGATGAGCAGGCCATCGATGAGAGCATCGCGGCTGTGCTGAGCGCCGCCCGCCCCTAGAGCCCGAGATTCGTGCGAATGGTGGCGAGGTCACCCTGCCACACGTTCTGGATCAGAATCGGCTTGAAGCCCATCTCGATGTTGATGCTCAACATCGGTGCGTTTGAGCCGGCGTTCTCGGTATCGATGCGACGCACCCTCGGGTACATCTCACGAAGTTTCAGCGCCATGGCTGCCTTGACCCACCGCCCTAGGCCCTTGTTGCGGTGCTTGGGATCGACACCGGTGTCCCACTGGTCGACCAAGTCGGGCTGAAGACGCTTTTGTGCCACGGTCGTGTAGCCGGCGAACTCACCGGTCGGCTTGTGGCGGGCGACGTATGTGAGGATGTCCCGTTCCCCTTCCACGCCGAACTTCGCCTCCAGGTCACGCCAGATCTCTGGAGTCATCGTCTCTTCCTCTTCGATGTAGTCCTCACGCGGCGCAGTGTTCATCACGAACATGAGATCGCAAAAGACCTCGAGGTACTTGTCCTCGACCGGGCTACGCAGGAACAACAACTCATAGTCGGAGGCGCGCTCTGCCGCCCGTAACATCCACGATTCCATGAGCTCCCAGTCGATCTCGTCGAAGACGAGACGGCTCACCTTCTCCCGATATGCCGACTTCATGCCGGCTCTCCTGGCCAAGGCTTCCTCGGATCGCCCGTCGGGGATGCCGACGGCAAACCGGGTTCGGCCATCGGCCTCGGCGGCATCCACCATTGCAGTCGCTATCGCTCGGCCATAGCCGGATGCACGATGGTGTGGGTGAACGAATACCCACCCGAATGCGTTCTCCAGGTTCTCCACCAGATCGACGTGCAGACCTGACGTAGCCACGATCTCCGGGCCCTTCCACATGACCCAATGGGACACGCGCTCGACTTCGAGTGGATGACGCCAGTCAAGAAGACGCTGGGCGAGGGGAACCGGTGGATCGCCGGGCAGTACCTCCTCGTCGAAGACGAGATGTAGCTCATGCATCGCCTCGAGGGTCTCCTCGGGCGCAACACGAGTGTCGACGAATTCGATGTGGAAAGACATGAACCGTCGAGGCTAGGAATCGCTGGTCCCAGGTGCGGGCGAATTACGAGCGGCGGTCGAGTCTTGGGTCTGCTCGGCCCACTCTGTCCGGGTAATCCGGTACACGATGTGGCGCCGAAGCCGATCGTTGTCGAGAAGACGGGGATGATCGAAGTCCAGCTCGGGGGTGCGGCTCATGCCCAACCGGATCATCACTTCCTGGGATCGCTCATTGGCCGGGACCGTCCAGCTGAGCACCTCCTCGAGATCCGCTTCGTCGAAGCCGAAGTCGAGTGCTGCCTTGGCGGCTTCGGTGGCAAACCCGTTGCCCCACTCGGCCCGAGCGAAGCGCCAACCGATCTCGACGGCAGGGGTGAAGTGGGTGCGGAAAGTTGGGACCGCAAGACCCGCGAACCCGACCAGTCTCGGCGACCATCGTGTGTCGACTGCCCACAGACCGAATCCGAACTCTTCGAAATGACGTTCGAACCGGTTCATCAGTTGATCCGATTCGTCCCGTGAAAGGAGCCCGGGGAAGTGCTCCATCACTTCGGGGTCGGCGTTCAGCGCAGCGAAATCATCACGGTCTTGGTCCGTCCATCTTCGGAGGACGAGGCGCTCGGTTTCGATGGTCGGCCCGCTGGCCATTGCATGAGAGTAGGCAGGAGTGAATCCGGTCAACGAGGCGCCGGCGGATCGGACCCCGGCTTGATGAAGCGGATCCGACCAGGACCCAGACGGGGGTCGATCCGGTAGCCGAAGCCGTGGACGACCACGTGATGATGGAACCAACAAAGCGTTGTCAGATTCTCCGGCGTGGTTGGCCCGCCCTCCGACCACGGGACGATGTGATGAACCTCGAGCCGGTATCGGCTCGGGCACCCATCGCAGGTGCAACCCCCGTCCCGATGAAGGATGAATCGTCGCAACTTGTTCGGTATGACCCGACTTCGTCTCCCCACTGCGAGGGGGCGGCCATCAGATGTCCGGATGACCTCCAGACTGCCGGCGCATGCCACCTTGTCCAATATCTCCGGGCCGACGGCTGTTGAGCCTTCCACCTCCACGCCCATGTCGTCGACGAAGACCGAGATGAGTGGGGTGGTGGTGCCGTTGGGTCGGGACTCTTCGCAAATGGCGGTCAACGCAGCCGCCTTTCGGTATCCGAGACCAGGGCGAGTCCCATCGGGCATCGGCCCGATGGTGTCGGCGACCTCGGTGAGAACCTTGTCCACGACCGGGCCTGAATAGCCGTCGAGCTCACCCCAGAGGGCCCATCGAGACTCATCGAGATTGGGCTGGAGAGTCAGCGCTTGGGCGGCATGCGAAGCGTGGTCGTCGGCCCGGGAAAGGCGGCGGTGTCTGGCAGCGATGCGCCGCAGACCTTGGATGTCGAGGCCTTGGTGCCAATCGGCGCGGCTCTCTGCCGGGATCCTCGACATGGCTTCGGCTCGATCGAAGGTGATCTCACCCCGCTGGAGCGCCTGAGCCACCTCGGGAGCGTCCTGAATACGTTGGGCGGTCGAAGTGAGCCGATAGGCAGTGTCCGACGACACGTCGAGCCTGCCGGCAGCCCATTCTCGCAACGTCCTGCAACCGTCGGCAAGCGGTAGCTGCATCCGATCGGCGATTGCCAGCAGCGCCATCTGCCGAGCCCGTGCCGCGCCAACCTTCGCCTCTTCGGCGAGAAGCTCTTGTTCGATCTGATCTGGTGTCAAACCCCTCATGCCCCAAACGTAGGAGGGGGGTGTGACATTTTTCGCCGTCAGCGGGGAATCAGTCGGCCTTTTTTCCGATTTTCTCGGTGGCGTCCTTCACAGTGTCGCCGGCCTTCGAAGCAGCGTCCTTCATGGAGTCGCCCGCCTTCTTGGCGACGTCACCGACTTCGTCCGCCACGTTCGAGGCTGTCTTCTTCGCGTCTCCGGCGACCTTCTTCGCCGTGGTGCCCACATCGTCGGCAAAGTCGTTGGCAGCCTTCTTGGCGCTATCGACTGCGTCCTCGATGAGTACTCCGGTTTCCTTCAGACGCGGGATCACCTGGTCGGCAACATCGGCGGCTCGATCCTCACCGATGATCGGGCCCAGCTTTGATTCGAATTTGGCCCGCGCCTGCTCCTCGGTCAGACCGTTGAAGTCCTTCCACCTATCCGAGAAGAACTTGCTGATCGCGGCGATCACCCCGACGACCAATAGGACCTTGAACAGGGCCCGGAAGAAATGGGTCTCGTCGGTTGTGTCGGCGATGACTGTGGTGTCTGTCATCCTTTTCACCTCCGCCAACAACCATACAGGAGCCGCATCGGGACTTTTCGCGGCCTCGAAGGAGACCCCTTCACCCGAGGCGGCATGGTGCGTAGGTTCGACCGCGAAGTGGTTCGACGGCTAGCCGCCGGTCTGATCGTGGTTGGTCTGGCAGTCGGGATCTGGGCCCTGTGGCCAAGGGACAACGCCGATCCGACGCCGACGACTCAACCCACCGCGGCCGAGACCACCACCACAACGGTGCCACCCACAACCGCCACCACGGTCCTCTCCACGACCGTCACCACCGAAGCCAGTCATGTCGTCACCACGGTGGAAGAGGCGGAGGAGATCCTTCGGACACTCTGGTTCGGTTGGTTCGAGGGGATCTACAACCAGGACGAAGCCCGGATCAGAGAAGTGGTGGGAATCCCAGGCGAGGCTGGAAGCGGCACGTGGCGCAATTTGGAGTGATCGACTTTCAGGCTGCGCACCAACCGCCGATGATTTCGCTTACTCGGCGACCGAGTTCCTCCGACCGACCAGGACTGCACTCGTCGTCTGGACCGACGTTTCGAGCAGTCGCTGGTTCAGAGATGCTGCGTTTAGGGAGTGCATGTCATGCGTCAGGCGCGATCGACGGGCATGGTTGCTCGTCTCCCTCTGGGAGCATCGAAGAATGATTTGTGGGAAGCGGACTGCGAACGCGCAGATCTGACGCCGGTTGTCTTCGCACTCCTAGTCCGTTCTGCCTTTGCCTGCGAAGGCTGAGGATTTCTCCGCGTGTTGGGTTCTACGTAGACGACGTCCGGTGTTCGGCGTGCGAAAACCAGATCACCCGATGTCGCATCTCCGGTGGTGACGTCGTCGACTACGCCAATGACGATGCCGTCCCGGCTCGGCTGTATCCCAACATCGGCATGGACCTTCTGGGGGATTGTTGGTATCGCACTACCGCCGAGACCCCTTGGCTCATCACAGCCAGACACCCGGACGGCGGGGCCGAGCTCGTCATGGTCGTCGACGGGTTTCCTGTGATCCCGTCCGATTACCTCCGCCGGTGCTCATCCGAGCCCGGCGTCTTGGTCGACCCATCGACCGAGGCGTGGCAATACGTATCGGCCTTTGTCCATCCACCACCGACTCCCGATGTGAGCCCGACACCCGGCGATGGGGTGACCGGATTGGAGACTTTCGTCGGGGTGCCCATTCCCCCGGTACACGACACCCAGCTAGCCAGCGCTACCGGGGTCACCCTTGACATCCACATCGAGGTGAGCGGCGTCGTGGTCGATTGGGGCGACGATCGGATCGACACGTTCCCGGCGGATGAGGCCGCGCTGTCCGGCTATCCGGATGGCGGGGCCCGGCACGTCTACTCAGTGAAAGATCCGAGCGGGTACGACCTGGACATCTCCTATGCCTGGACTGCACGCTGGAGGGTGGCCGGTGCTGACTGGGAGTTCCTCGATGTGCCAGAAACGACAACATCGATCTCCTATCCCGTCGCTGAGATCGTCTCCGTCGTGACCGAATAGAGGGAGGCACCTGGGGTGGAACGCGAGAGAGGGGCCACCGAAGTGGCCCCTCTCACACTGGAGGAGGAAGAAAGTCCTTAGCAGTGAAACTAATGACTTACCTCTAAACATTCGGCACCGGGGAGTGGGTGCTGAAGGGGGTCGTGCGACCTAATTGTCACGCCTTGGTCGCCAGGACCGACCACATCAACGGTAGACGCTCCCGTCCCTCCGGCAGCCTCCACATTCCGTCGTCTTCCAGCACCATCATGGGGAGACCCTGCCACTCGCACTCGTCGTACTCCTCGACCCGGTCGATGCGCAGGCCGGTCCGGATCAGTGCGTCGAGTGTCTCGCCCATGCCGTGGTTCCAGCCGTAGTTCAACGGGCTCTCGACAACCCCAACGCCGGCATACGTCTCGTGCTCCTCGTCGGACTCGGGCTCGGCGGTCTCGAAATAGGCGGCGCCAACGCGCAACTCCTCGGTATCCAGCCAGTCCATCGCCCACATCATCGGGTGACCCTCGCGCATGTAGAAGGTGCCACCAGGCTCGAGGAACGATGAGACCACCTCGGCCCAGCCTCGTATCTCAGGTATCCAACCGATGGCTCCGACGCCGGTGTAGACGATGTCGAACTTCTCATCGAGGACCGCAGGCGTGTCGTAGAGCTCGGACACGATGAAGCGCCCGGCTGTCCCACAGTCCTCACTCAGCTGGCGAGCAGCCTCGATCGATCTCTCCGACAGGTCGGTACCGGTCACGGTCGCACCAAGCCTTGCCCAGGAGAGGGTGTCAGTACCGATGTGACACTGCAGGTGGAGCAACCGCTTGTCAGACACGTCACCCAGCTTCTTCTTGTCGTAGGTGACCACCCCACTCAGGTGAGACGGGTCCGCGATGAAGCGAGCGACCCCGTATTCGTCCGATGCGTAATGGATGGGGACGCGAGAGTCCCAGTTGGCCCGATTGGCTTCGCGGTATTGGTCGAGTGGCATGGCGCAAGTATTGACGACCGTGCCCCGCCGGCACGCCGGATTAAGGCGTGCCGGGTTAGGAGATGAAGTCCCAGACCTGTTTGTCGCCCCAGGCGACCGGCACCGAGACGACGTCAGTCGGTGAGCCATCCTCCGCTGAGTGCCAGAACACCCGGACCGTCTCCCCGCCGGCGAAGGGATAATCGACCGAGAACGAGAACGCTCCCCAGCACCCGGTGCCACAGGTGGCCGTGGTGAAATCTTCGTGTACGACGTTGCCACCGGCATCGACGACTTCCAGACTCACCGTCGCCTCGAAGACGTTGGCAAATCCAGTCACGGCGAGCGGAGAGTCTCCCGATCCGCTCAGTGCCGAGTCGAGGTTCACCGAGTTCAGCTGGTCGAGGAATGCATCCCTGCCGACTGGTTGGCTCAGATCGAGGCCCTCAGTGCCGAAGGCGGTAACAGGTTGCCCACCGACGGTGAAGAGCACTTCCGATATCTCCTCACCATCACCTGCCGTGAAGATCAACTGGTTGAGCATGGTTATGTCGGCGAGGAGCCCGCCGGCGCCGTCGAGAAACGCTTCGTTCATATCGACGGTGACGAGTTGATCACTGGCCGCACGGGTGACGCTGATCACCTCGACGGGAGCGGGAATGAAGTTCTCAAACCCTTCTGGCAAGGAGAGCTCATCCGTTGTGAGCAACTGGAGTGCGGCGAGGGTGTCGGACGCCTCAGGCAACACCTGGGTGGTGGCGAGAAATGGCACCAACGCAGGGTTGCCCGTATTCGAGTTCTCCGGGATCCCGGCGAGGAAGGCGACCACGCTCCGTGACTCGGTAGCCGGCACCGTGGTCGCAACCGGCTGACTGGTCGTGCTCGCCGGCACGGTGGTCGCGACCGGCTGACTGCTGGTGCTTGCTTGCGGCTCGGTGGTGACCGTGGTCGGGACGGTCGATGTGGAGCTGGTGGCCGCCGGGTCGACCTGTCCGCCTCCTCTGGCGAGAAAGATCGGGATCGCAGCCAGCAACAGCACCACCAAGGCGGCTCCGGCGAACACGAGGATCGGACGGGGCTTGGACTCATCACGTTGGGTCACCGAGACCTCCTCAGGGAAGGGCGGCGGCTCAGGCGACATCGCCACCAGCCGGTCCGCGAGCTCTTTCATTCTTCGTTCGTCTTTTCCGCTCATGACAGCCACTCCTCGAGGTGCTTGCGGGCGCGGGCCAAATGACGCTTCACGGCTCCGGTCGAGATGCCCATGCGCTCTGCGACGGACTCAACCGAGAGGTCGGCCCAATAGGTGAGCAGCACGACGGCCCGCTGCTGCACCGAGAGACGTTCCACCGCGCGCAAGACGTCGACGTCCACCTCAGGCTGGAGGGCTGACTCCGGCGCCGCTGTCTTCATCTCCCGCAATCGCCGGGACAAAGTGCTCCGATGGTGATCATTCGCCACGCTGAGCACGGCGCGGTAGAGGTATGCCCGCCTGTTGGTGACTTCGGGCCAGTTCCTGGCGGCGAAGGCCCTGAGGCAGGCATCGGTCACGACGTCAGCAGCATCGAACGGCCCGACCAGGCCTGTTGCATACCTGGTGAGCTCGACGGCGTAAGACCGATATACCTGCTCGTTGTCCATCACACCTGTAGCGGTGATCATGGCCTTGAGACGGAGCCGGGCCCGGGATTGGGTGACACCCCTCGAAGAAATCGCCTTTGGTGAATTCTGAGCCCCGGCATACTGACGCCGATGACGGTCCGGGGCCCGGACAAGGCCGCCCTGAACACCTACAGCCTCGACACCGATCGGCTCTTCATCGAGGTGCCCGCCGACGACGACGCTCCCGCCCTGTATGCCCTCGTCGGCGGCAGTGACCGGCTCGAGGTCACGGCAGGGCTGATCTGGGATGGCCCCGACCGGGTTACCGACACACTGAGATTCATCCGGCAGGCACAGACCGAGCGCTACGGCGAGAGCGGTTTCCATTGGGCGATTCGAGATCGAGGAGGGGCGCTCACCGGGACCCCCCGCACCGCCATCGGGATGATCAGCGCCCGCCCGTCAGGGGAGCCAGGACGAGCCGATGTCGGCTACTGGCTGGGCAAGCCCTACTGGGGCCAAGGGCTGATGCATGAGGCACTTGCGGCGGTCCTCGGACTGTGCTTCGGCGACCTCGACCAGGTCAAGGTCGAAGCCGAGATCTTCACCAACAACCCCCGCAGCATGAGACTCGTCGAGAAGCTGGGCATGCAACGCGAAGGCACCGTTCGATCTGCCCATTTCAAACGAGGGGTCTGGGTCGACTCCCACATCTACGGGATCCTTCGCAATGAATGGATGACCTTGACTTCTTCTTGACCTACCGCTGATGCGGCCATGACCCGCCATCCCGGACACTTGGGATATGAGACAACAAGGAGTTCCAATGTTCAGGAAGATGATCGGTGTCGTGACAGGGGTGGCAGCCGCATTGCTGTTGGTCGGTGTGGCTTGGGCGTCGTCAAACGAGAGCCAGGATGACACGACCTCGGATTCGGTTTCCCCATCGGTGACTTCAGACGTCACCTCCGGGTCACAGTCGACGGGTTCGACCAACACCAGCCTCGACGACAGCACGTCGACCAGCATCGACGACAACAGCACCAGCAGCACGCTCGATGACAACTCGGTGACCAACACCAGTCTGGGGTCCACCACGAGCACCAGTCTCGCCAACGGCTCGACCAGCACCAGCATCGACGACCACGGCCGGGGCAACGACGACCCCGCCGGCGACGACAACGGAGGCCACGGAGGCGACGACCCCGCCGGCGACGACAACGGGGGCCACGGAGGCGACGACAACGGGGGCCACGGAGGCGACGACAACTAGACCTCGGCTCAAGCGAAACGAGCGACCGCCCCCTCCTTCTGTGGGGCGGTCGTTCTTTTCGTCCCGTTCCTTGAGATCTTCTTGAGGTACCGCTGATGCGGTGATGACCTGGATCTCCGGACAGTGGCAGGGAATCGCAAGGAGGTTCGGATGTTCAGAAAGATGATCGGTGTCTTCACGGCAGTTGCTGCCGCACTACTCCTCGTGGGAGTGGCATGGGCGTCGGGCGGCCCGGGTCGGGACGACCCCGGCACCGGGTCTCTCGGCACGACTGCGAGCTCCTCCACTGAATCCACGGGCACCAGCCTCGAGGACAACACATCGACCAGCGTCGGCGCCGGCTCGACCAGCACGAGCGTGGATGCCAGTTCCACGACGAGCATCACCGTGATTGACCCATCGACCACCAGCACCACCATCGACACGACGACGAGCACCAGCATCGGCGATGGTTCGACCAGCACCAGTGTCGACGACAACAACCGGGAGGAGACTCGGGCTCCCGCCCCGGTCAACAGTGGACCGACCAGCTATCAGGTCGGACCCGGCGGCACAGTGATAGTCCGGATCGTCGATGGCCAGTTGGTCCTGGTCGACGCCGTGCCCGCCCCTGGCTGGGGGTTCGAAGTCGACAAGGCCGACGGGCGTGAGGTCAAAGTCGAGTTCGAAAACGGCGACTCAGACGCCAAATTCGAGGCCAAGATCGACAATGGCGAGTTGCGGGTCAGAGTCGAGCCGAATTAACCGGCCGATCCCAGCCAAACGCGAATGACCGCCCCGCCACCGGGGCGGTCATTCATTTCCATCGATCCACCCACCGATTCCGCGGTTCGTCTCACGATGTCGAGCCCGAGCCCGGTCGAGCCGGCTCCGCTGACTCCACGTGCGGCGAGGCCTCTGGAGCTGAAGCCTTGCCCCTCATCGCTGACCTCGAGCCACGGTCTTCCCTGATCCGATCCGACCAGGACCGCAAACGACGTAGCCGGTTCGGTGTGCGAGAACACGTTGCCGATCAGAGCATCAATCACAGCTTCCACCTCTTCAACGGACACGCCGACAGCGCTGTGCGAGGTCACGCTCAGCGTCATCTCCCGCCCCTGCTCCTCTGCCAGCACCTTCCAGAAGGCGCAACGGGCCGAGACAACATCGGAGAGATCAGAGATCCCCCCGCCGCGCAAAGAGGCCGACCTGGTGGCCACGATCAACTGGTCGATGGCCTGCTCCAACCGATCGACCTGGGTGAGCACCTCATCTCGCTCCTCGTCGTCGGTGAGCTTCTCCGCCTGGAGCCGCAACGAGGTCAACGGCGTGCGAAGACGATGCGACAGGTCGGCTGCGGCCTCGCGCTCCTCGGCGATCAACTCCTCGAGTCTCCCCGCCAAGAAGTTGAATGACTCCCCGACCTCCCGGATCTCTTCGGGATCACTCAATACGACCCTCGCATCGAGATCCCCTTCGCCCAGTTGCCGAGCGGTATCAGCGAGGGCGGTGATCGGCCGGACCAAGCCCAGCCCCAATCGGTCGGCGACCCATACCGCGATCCCGATCAGCAGAACGCCTAGTAGAGCGAGTAGGAGCCACGCCTCGGTCACTCCCTCGGCGAGCACCTCATCGGTGACGAAGACATCGACGACCGCCGTGCCCTCCCTGCCGATCACTGGCAGCGCATATTCCCACCCACCCTCCACCAATGCGGAGATGGTTGCTTGCCGAACCACCGCAGTCGCCACGAGGGTGCCTTGGCCCGGGACCTGCTCGCCCAGTACCGAGCCGTCGGGCAGCGCCACGATCGTGCCCGGCGGGAGGGGCCCGAGTGCGGACTCGATCGCGCCGGCATCCTCGTTCAAGCTCAGCGTGAGGGCGAGGAGAGAGGCAGTCGACTGAGCGGTCCGCTCGGCTTCCAGGCGGGCGCGATCGCTTGCGTTTTGCCGAACCAGCAGAGCCAGCGGGATCAGCAGGGCGATGACGACGAGGGCGGTCGTTGCCAGGCTGAGAAGGGCGAGCCGGCGTCTCACCCGTTGGGATCGACCAGCTTCACCCCTACCCCATGAACTGTGCGGAGATAGCGGGGGTCCTGTGCCGTCTCCCCCAGCTTGTTGCGGAGCCAGGAGAGATGGACGTCGACAGTGCGCTCCGCCCCGCCGTACGGCTCACGCCAGACCTCGGCCATCAGGGCTCGCTTGCTGACCACGTCGCCGGCTCGCTCGGCGAGAACTCGGAGCAGATCGAACTCCTTGGGGCTGAGGTCGAGGGTGGTGCCGGCCAGCGTTGCTTCCCGGGCAGCGGAGTCGATCCGCAACTCGCCGACCTGGAGTGTCTCCCCGCCATCGGTGGTCGCGCCGCGGCGGAGGAGCGCACGCACTCTCGCCTCGAGTTGGGACACGGAGAAGGGCTTCACCAGATAATCGTCCGCCCCCGAGTCCAGGGTCCGCACCACCACCTCGTCGGCTCCCCGAGCCGTGATCACGATGATGGGGACCTGGCTGACGGCCCGGATCATGCGCAGCAACTCCGTGCCGTCGAGGTCAGGGAGGCCGAGATCCATCACCACCAGATCGGGCTTCCCCTTGACCGCGAGCTCCAAGCCCTCCAAGGCGGCTCCTGCGCTATCGACGTCGTGTCCTTGGGCGGCGAGGGCGTCGGCGACGAGACGCCTGATCTCGATGTCGTCTTCGATGAGCACTACCTGCGCCATTCGGGCAGGTTATCCGCCAGTCGATATCTGCTCCCAAGCCTTGAGGAAACCTTGATATCTGGTTGAGGAGGGTGTCTCCCGCTTCCTGGGAGAATGCAGGGATGAGCAAATGGGCCATCGCTGGAGCCTGGGTGCTGGTCGCCGCGTTGGCGACCACATTGACCTGGCAGATCGTGAGCGCTGCCGACGCTCAGGTCAACGACCGCCCACCGATCCAGGTAGAACCGGCGCCCAGCTCGTCCGACGCCACCACGACAATCACCGATCCGACATCGTCATCGAGCAGCAGCACTTCGTCGTCATCGAGCAGCACGCCGCCGTCTTCGTCCTCGTCGTCGACCTCCCCGAGCTCATCGTCGACTTCCGGCGCACCCCCCACGCAGGCAGTGTGGTCATCGCGGACGATCCAATCCGGCGGTGGCGTCGTGGTCGTGAGTTACCGGCCCGAGGAAGTGGTGCTCAGCTCGGCGTCACCGGCCGCCGGCTTCGCTGCCGAGATCAAGAAGGCAGGCCCGCCTGAGGTGGACGTCGAATTCGAGAGCGAATCTGCCAAATACCGGGTTAAAGCCCGATGGGCGAACGGCGACCTCGTGGTGGAAGTCGAGAACTAGCAGACGAGGGCGTCGCGGCCGGTTTGCTCCTCCCGGACGCGATGCACCAGGTGCTCGATCAGCTTCCAGGCGAGCTCGGGGTGGTCCTTGACCATGGGCCGGAACTCCCATTTGGAGATCACCAAGGTGGAGAGCTTGGTATCGGCGACCACCGATGCCGACCGAGGCGCATCGTCGACCAAGGCCATCTCTCCGAAGAACTCACCCGGGCCGAGGGTGGCAACAGTCCGGCCATGTCTCACCACCTTCGCCTTGCCGTCGACGATCAAATGGAAGCCGACTCCTCCCCGCCCTTCCGACATCACCTCTTGGCCCTCGTTGTGCCAGACCACCTTTGCCGTGTCGAACACCTTGTTGAGTTCCTTCTTGTTCAAGCCATTGAACAGTGGAACCCCGCCCATCAGTTCGAGCTTCTCCTGCTTGGTGACCAAGACGCCTCCTCGGACGGTGACGACGGCGATCTTATCCGGCGCGACGGTCCGATGACCTTCGAACGAAGTCCAGGATCCAGCCGGCGAGAAGTTTCGAATCCATGGGCTCGGCCAACGTCTGCATCCCGGCGTCGACCGTGGGCTCGGGGATCACACGACCACGGCGCGCGGCCATCAACGCCCTGGAATATTCGGGGTCGAACTCGGGATGACCCTGAATACCGATCATGTTCGCTCCGACGCCGATCATGGACACCGGGCAGTGCTCGTTCCACCCCAGGATCTCGGCGCCCGGCGGCAGCTCTTCGATCTGATCCTGATACGAAGTCAGAACCGTGTACGACTTGCCGAGCCCGACATCCTCCCTGACATTGACCTCTTTGGCACCTACCCCCCAACCACGGTCGGACTGGACCACGGTGCCACCGAGCGCCTTGGCGATGAGCTGATGCCCGAAGCAGACCCCGACGAAGGGAATCTCCTGCTTCGCCACCTCGCGGACGAACTCCTCGAGGTCGCGGATCCAGGGCTCGGCGTCGTTGACCGAGTGGCGAGAGCCGGTGGTGATCCAGGCGTCGCACTCGGCCGGGTCGGCAGGGATCTCGCCGTCGATCGCGTCATACGTGACGATCTCGACTTCGGGATAGTCGGTGAAAAGCCGCCGGAACATGTCGGGATAGTCCCCGGAGACGTCCACGAACTCGGGACGGACGTGATCGCACACGAGAAGACCCAGGCGCATCCCATTCATTTTCGCGCGACGATATCTACCTATACGTCGAGATCGCCGCGCGATGAACGCTTCGATTCGGTCGCGAACCAAATCAGCGTTGCCCCAGACGTCGCTGTCCCACAAGGTCAGGACGTGGAATCCGGCCTCGTTGAGTCGGGCAAATCGTGTCTCATCTGACAACCGGTCGAGCAACGAACCGTGGTAGCGACGGGAAAGAACTTCGATAATCCTCATGGTGCCTTCGATCATGAAGTCGACCCGGCCGATCCACTCGTCACCGCCAGCATCCACCTGACGACGAAGCACGACTCCGACATCCTTGGCCACTCGCTCCACCCTCGCCTCCAGCCCGGACTGGGGCGCCATGTAATCCGCCGGTCGATCGGCGAGAAGCTTCCGCATGACCCGGATTCCGTTGCGCCCACGCGCGGCGAGACGTTTCAACAAGTCGTGCATCGCCCGATGCGTGACAAGGCCCATCGACCAAGCGTTGTCCAATGCACGCTCGGTCCTCGCGGGGTGTTGGCTACCGGCGAGAAGGAAAATGGTCAATGCCGGCGAAACGACGGGCACGCCATTCAACAGGCGTAACTGGTCCAGCGGAAGGTCGCTGTGAAAATGAACGATCGACAGACGCCTCCGAGCTCTAACTCCCTGCCATGGGATCAGTGTGTGAACGGGGAAGTCGAGACTGAAGCCCGGAATACCCCACCATGCCGCTGCCGATCGGTGGGAAAGATATGCCTTCGCCGGCGAGTCGAGGACTCCAGCCATCGCCATGGCATCATCGGTCATGGGGGCACCGGCCACTCTGAGGACATTGGCCGACATTCGGACCAGCATTCCGTTCTCGATGCGATGATGCAGGTCGTCCTCGGAGATTCTGAGCTCCCACATCTGTTTCCTACCCACTACCCCGTGCTGGTTCTCTGCCAGCTGACGGATGACATCTTCCACTCCCACGCTTCGAGGCTGCGAGAACACGGGGTCAGACGCAACCCCTTCGTTTCTCGCGCGCCGATCTCGACTTATGGGTCGAGATCGGCGCGCGAAAACCGACAACCTCAGTTGTTGGCGATGAAGACTGACTTGTACTCGGAGTAGTGGTCGAGGGCGGCCATGCCTTGCTCCCGACCGATGCCGGACGCCTTGACCCCACCGAACGGCGCTTCGATGTGGACGCTGGAGGAAGAGTTGATCGAGAGCATCCCGGTCTCCACGCCACGGGCCACCCGCAGCGCCCGGCCGATATCCCGGGTCCAGATGGAGCCGGACAACCCGTAGGGGGTGCTGTTGGCCAAGGCGATCGCCTCCTCCTCGCCATCGAACGTGCTCAAGGCGACCACCGGGCCGAAGATCTCCTCCTGCACGATCCGCATCCCCACCCTGGCCCCGGTGAACACTGCCGGCGAGAGGAAGTTCCCGACGGGCCCGACCCTGTCCCCACCACATACGAGCTTCGCTCCCTGGTCGACGCCGACCTGCAGATAACCCTCCACCGAGTCCCGTTGCGCCGGGGTGATCAGCGGGCCAATCTCGGTGGCCTCGTCGGAGGTGTCGCCGACCACCAGGGAGCGCGCCCTCTCCACGAATCGGGCGGCGAACTCCTCGTAGATCGGTTGTTCCACGAGGACGCGGCTGCGGGCGCAGCAATCCTGGCCGGCGTTGTCGTACACGGCGAAGATCGAAGACTCGACACAGGTGTCGAGGTCGGCATCAGAGAAGACGATCGAGGCCGACTTCCCACCCAGCTCGAGCGAGACCCGCTTGATGTCCGGAGCGGCGGCTGCCATCACTCCCGCCCCCACCTCGGTCGATCCGGTGAAGGAGATCTTGCCCACCGCCTCGTGCCTCACGAGCGCCTCCCCCGTCTCGGAGCCCTTCCCGGTCACGACGTTGAATACACCCGGGGGCAGACCCGCCTCGATCGCCAGCTCGGCCAGGGCGAGGGCGGTGAGCGGGGTCAGCTCGGCTGGCTTGACCACGACCGAGTTGCCCATGGCCAGAGCAGGGGCCGTCTTCCAGCTCAGGATCAGCATCGGGAAGTTCCATGGGGTGATGGCGGCACAGACCCCGATCGGCTCCCGGAAGGTCATCAGAGTCCCGTCGGCATTGCCCGGGATGGTCTGACCGTGGAACTTGTCCACTGCACCGGCGTAGAAGTCGAAGGTGGTGGCGACGGCGCCGATCTCGCCTCGAGCGGCGACAATCGGCTTCCCCGCATTGGCCGATTCGAGCGAGGCGAGCTTCTCCTGGTCGCGGCGCACGAGGTCGGCGATGGCGCGGAGCACATCTCGTCGCCGTCGCACGGGCGTATTCCGCCACACCCCCTCATCGAACCGTCGTCGGGCGACCTCGACTGCCGAGGCGACATCGTCAGCAGAAGCCCGGGTGACCGTCCCGATCTCGGCGCCGGTGGCCGGGTTGGTGAGCGCGAACTCCCCCGCCGAGCCGGCCCTGGGCTCGCCATCTAGGAAGGGGTGGTGAAGGCTCACTCCGGGGTGACGTAGGCGGCCGTGATCCCACCGTCCACCACGAAATCGGCGCCGGTCACATACGACGACTCATCGCTTGCCAGCCAGAGGGCGGCCTTGGCCATCTCCGCCGCCTCCCCGAACCGACCCATCGGGATATGGACGAGCCGGCGTTGTTTCTTCTCTTCCGTGTCGAGGAATTTCATCGAGCAGCTCAGTCCTCAGCGGCCCCGGACACAGGGCGTTGACCCTGATGTTCTCGCGGGCATGTACGACGGCGAGCTCCCGGGTCATGGCCAAAACGGCGCCCTTGGAGGCCGTGTATGCGACCTGGGGTGTCGCCGCCCCGAGCAGGGCGACGAACGAAGCTGTGTTGATGATCGACCCACCCCCGGCGCGGCGCAGAGCCGGGATCCCGTACTTGCACCCGAGGAAGACCCCCTTGGCGTTGATGTCCATGGTGAGGTCCCAGATCTCCTCTTCGGTGGAGACGGCATCGTCGTCACCCGAGTGCATGATCCCGGCGTTGTTGAACATCACGTCGAGCTTCCCGTAGGTGGTCTCCGCCGCCGCCACCATTGCCTCGCTGTCGGTAGCCGACGAGACGTCGGCCCGATGAGCGGTGGCATCGCCTCCGGCCGCCCTGACCTTCTCGACGGTCTCCTCTGCCGAATCGACATTCACATCGACTGCGAGGACCGACGCTCCTTCGGCAGCGAAGAGCAGGGACGTCTCCATCCCGATGCCGGAGCCGGCGCCGGTGATCAGCGCCACTTTGTCCTGGAGACGACCGCTCATATCCGCTCGAAGTAGCGCCAGCGCTCCCAGTCGGTGACCGAGTTGTCGAAGGCCTTCTGCTCGGTCTGGAAGAAATGGGAGTAGTGCTCTTGCACCTCCGAGCCGAAGGCCTGCTTGACGAACTCAGACGAGGCAAAGAGCTCGGTGGCATCCCGCAGCGTGTAGGGAACCCGCGGCAGTTCCTGGGCCTGGTAGACGTCGCCGACGAAGATCTCCGGAGCCTCGATCTTGTTGGCGATGCCGTCCAGACCGGAGGCGAGGACCGCGGCATAGGCGAGATAAGGGTTGGTGTCGGCCCCCGGGATCCGGCACTCGATGCGCAGGCTCTGATCGTGACCGACAACCCTGAACCCAGCGGTGCGATTGTCGTAGCTCCAGCCGAGACGTGTCGGGGCCCACGAGCCGTCCTGGTACCGCTTGTAGGAATTGATGGTGGGGGCGTAGAACACCATCAACTCGGGAACGTGGGCCATCCATCCTCCGAGGAACCAGCGGAACTCGTCCGACCCGTGTACCGGGCCGAAGACCTGGTCGCCCGGAAAGGCATTCGTCTCTTCGCCCGACCACAGGCTCACGTGCAGATGGCACGACGAGCCGGCCTCGGTCATGTCGGGCTTGGCCATGAAAGTGATCGACACACCGGTGTTGTCTGCGATCTCTTTCATCGCCTGCTTCATGATCGTGTGCCGATCGGCCATGTCGAGCAGCTCGGTGAAGCGAATGTTCATCTCGTGCTGGCCCCGGCCCCACTCCCCCTTCGAGTTCTCCACCGGGATCCCTGAAGCGGAGAGATGTCTCCGCACCTCGGCGTTGTAGAACTCCTCGCGAGTCCCCTGCAGCAGGTGGTAGTCCTCGATGTACCAGCCGGCGGGCCGCATGCCGTCGTACTTCTTCTCCGCCGCCTCCCGATAAGAGTCCTCGAACAGGAAGAACTCGAGCTCCGATGCCCCTCGGGCCATGTAACCCGCCTCAGCGGCGCCTTCGAGCTGGCGGCGCAGGATGGTGCGGGGGGCCACGGTCACCAGTTCGTCGGTACGTGGGTCCTCCAGATCGCACAGGACAAATGCGGTTCGGTCGAGCCAGGTGGCGACACGCAGAGTGCTCAGGTCGGGAACCATGTGAAAGTCGCCATAACCGAGGTCCCAGCTGGCATATGTGTACCCGGGCACCGGCTCCATCTCCATGTCGACGGTGAGCAGGTAGTCACAACCGTGGGTCCCGTGCTCGAAGATCTCCTCCAGGAAATGATGGGCCGTGAAGCGCTTTCCATGAACCCGTCCGTAGTGGTCGGTGAAGGCCGTCACCACTGTGTCTATCTCGTCGGAGCCGGTCAGCGCCTCCAACTCATCGATGCTGATCAAGCCCCGCAATTCGCCCATTCGACGCGCTCCTTGGCCTCGGTCTCGGTGGAGAGAGGCTAGGCGAGATCCAGCAGGCGCTGCCGCTGAATGGCGAATCAAAAAACTCGCGATGCGGACCGCATCGGCCAAGCGTGCATTCCTATTCTCCGTGCCCACTCACCAAGGGAGGTACGTCTATGTCGACCGAACGCAAGGTCGGCTCGGTCACCTATCGCGACGTCGACCAGGGGTACTTCGACCAGCGGGGCCTCAAGCGGCACGCCGGAGTGTGGATGCTTTGGGCGCTCGGTGTCGCCGCAGTCATCTCAGGTGACTTCTCCGGATGGAACATCGGTCTCGACGTCGGCGGGTTCGGCGGCCTGTTCGTCGCCACGGTCTTCATCACCCTCATGTACATCGGCCTTTGCTACTCGATTGCCGAGATGTCGCCGGCGTTACCTCACACTGGAGGGGCGTATTCATTCGCCCGATCGTCGATGGGGCCCTGGGGTGGATTCATCACTGGGGTGGCCGAGAACATCGAGTACGTGGTGACCCCCGTGGTGGTGGTGTATTTCGCCTCGATCTACGCCCAAAGCGTGTTCCTGGAACTGTTCAACATCGATCTGGCTCTGCCGATCTGGTGGGTGATCTTCTATGTGATCTTCGTCGGGCTCAACATCATCGGGATCGAGGCGACGATGCGGTTCTCGGTGGTGATCGCCGTGATATCACTGGCGGTCCTCGCCGTTTTCTTCGTGCTGGCGATTCCAGAGTTCGATGCCGCCAACCTGACCAACATCGCTGCAGAGGAGGGCGGCACCTCGTTCCTCCCGTTTGGCATCGGCGGCATCTTCGCCGCCCTCCCCTTCGCCATCTGGTTCTACCTGGCCATCGAGGAGTTGCCCCTGGCCGCCGAGGAGTCGATGGACCCCAAGCGAGACGTACCCCGCGGGACGATGTGGGGTCTCTGGACCCTGGTGATCACCGGGATGGGAGTGCTGTTCCTCAATACCGGGGTCGGCGATGGCGCCGAAGGGATCCGGTTGTCGGGTGAGCCGTTGCTCGACGGCTTCCGGGCGATTCTTGGGGACGGGACGAGCGCTGCCGTTCTCGGGCTGCTCGCTCTCACCGGCCTCATCGCCAGCTTTCACACCATCATCTATGCCTATGGGCGCAACATCTATTCGCTGTCGAGGGCGGGCTACTTCCCTCACTGGATGTCGGTGACCCACGGGAAGCGAAAGACCCCGTATGTCGCGCTGTTGCTCGGCGGCGCCGTCGGGCTGGGGTTGGCGTTCCTGCTCGACAGCCAATATGAGGGCACAGCAGGTGCCGCCTTGCTGAGCATGGCGGTGTTCGGGGCGGTGATCTCCTACTTCATGCAGATGCTGTCCTTCATCCGGCTCAGGCGGAACATGCCGAACATCTCGCGGCCCTATCGGAGCCCGGTCGGCGTCTTCGGAGCGGCCGTAGCGGGTCTGATCGCCTTGGTGTCGCTGGTGGCGCTGTTCCTGAACGACGCCTACCTGCCTGGGGTCTACGGGGTGGCCATCTGGTTCGTTCTCGCCCTGCTCTATTTCGCCATCTCCGGGCGGAACAAGCTGGTCCTCTCCCCGGAAGAGGAATTCGCCATGACCCAGGGCGAGCACGGTCATCCCGAAGAGGAGGGATACGGCTCGACATCGGTAGCGGACGCGACCGCGACCGACACGACCGCGACCGACACGACGGTGCCCGAACAACAGGCCTGAGACAGCTGCCCTTCCCGACCGGCCACCGGCCCGACGACCGGAGGCCCTGCTGATGCCGCCCGCGGTGACCTTGGACGACGTCGCCAAGCAGTTTGGCGATGTCGTCGCGGTCGACGGCGTGTCTCTGGACATCGCCGATGGCGAGTTCTTCTCCATGCTCGGCCCATCGGGCTCGGGCAAGACCACTTGCCTCAGGATGATCGCCGGCTTCGAGATCCCGACTTCGGGGACAGTGTCGCTCCACGGTCGCGATGTGACCGGGATCCCGCCGTATGAGCGTGACGTGAACACCGTCTTCCAGGACTACGCCCTTTTCCCCCACATGACAGTGGCCGAGAACGTGGCCTACGGGCCGATGGTTCGCAAAGAGCCCGACCAGGAGGACCGGGTTGGCAAGGCCCTGGCCATGGTGCATCTCGACGGATTCGCAGCCCGGAAGCCAAATCAGTTGTCCGGTGGGCAGAGACAGCGAGTTGCCCTGGCGCGGGCACTCATCAACCGGCCCTCGGTACTCCTGCTCGACGAGCCCCTCGGGGCTCTCGACCTCAAGCTCCGGCAGGCGATGCAGCTCGAGCTCAAGACGCTCCAACGCGAGGTCGGGATCACCTTCATCTACGTCACCCATGACCAAGAGGAGGCCCTGACCATGAGTGACCGACTCGCGGTGTTCAACCACGGCCGGGTCGAGCAGGTGGGGACACCATCGGAGGTCTACGAGAACCCCCGCAACGCGTTTGTGGCCGGGTTCGTAGGCACGTCCAACGTGATGTCAGGCCCGTTGGCGGAACAGATCATGGGATCGTCTGCTCCGTTCACCGTCCGGCCCGAGAAGATCAGCGTCGAGGAGCCCGCCTCGGTGGTCCCGTCGGATCGGGCCGCCGTCGAAGGAAAGATCGTCGAGGCGGTCTACCTCGGCATGTACACCAGGTATCGCGTCGACGTGGGTGGAGCGGTCATCGAGGTGGCCGCCCAGAACACCGCCTCGGATCACAGCGACGCCCAGCGTCAGATCGGACGCCAAGTGAGGCTGACGTGGATGAAGAATTCGTGCCGACCTCTCGAGGAGCCCCCTCGAGATGGAGAGCCGGATGAGGAGGCCCCGGTGCTCGCCGGAGCCTGGAACGACACCTCAGAGGAGGAAAACATCGAATGAGATCACGAAAGCTGATTCTCCTGATCACGGCGATCGCCCTGTTGGCCACCGCCTGTACCGGCTCAGGAGACGAAGAAAGCGCCGATCTGCCGACCGAGATCGGTGAAGGCGAGGGAAACGTCGTCATCGTCTCCTGGGCCGGATACATCGAGCGGGGTGATACCGACCCTGCTTTCGACTGGGTGACCCAGTTCGAAGAAGAGACCGGCTGCATGGTCGAGAACAAGGTGGCGGGCACATCGGACGAGATGGTGGCGCTGATGACCGGCTCCGAGGAATACGACCTTGTAACCGCCTCCGGCGACTCCAGCCTCCGCCTCATCGCAGGTGGAGCCGTCCAGGAGATAAACACCGACCTGATCGAGAGTTGGGACACCGTCGACCCTCGTCTCCAGGACGCCGAATGGCACACCGTCGAGGACAGGCACTACGGGACGCCGTACTCCTCGGGATTCAACGTGCTGGGCTACAACACCGAGGTCTTCGGTGACACACCGCCCGACTCGTGGAACGTGGTATTCGAAGAGCAGGACCTGCCAGACGGCCAGAGCAACGCAGGACGCGTTCAGGCCTATGACGGCCCGATCTATATCGCAGACGCCGCCCTCTACCTGATGAGCACCCAACCCGACCTCGGGATCGAAGACCCATATCAGCTCAATGAGGACCAGTACCAGGCGGCTCTAGAACTACTGCGCCAGCAGCGCGCGCTGATCGGTCGCTACTGGCACGATGCCTTCATTCAGATCGACGACTTCACCAACGAAGGCGTCGCCGCCTCCTCGACATGGCCGTTCCAGACCAATGTCCTGCAGGCGAGCGGTGAGCCGATCGAGAAGGTGGTCCCGGTCGAGGGAGCAACCGGATGGGCGGACACCACGATGCTGAGCTCCAACGCACCCCACCCCAACTGCGCCTACATGTGGATGGAGTGGTCGTTGAACCCCAAGCTCCAGGGTGACCTGGCTGCCTGGTTCGGCACGGTGCCGGCCGTCCCCGATGCATGTGAAGGCAACGAGCTGCTCGGCCCGGACGGTTGCGCCAACAACGGGAGCGAGTCCTTCGACGAGATCCTGTTCTGGAAGACCCCGACCGACGACTGCAATGGGACCGCCTCCACCGGGGAGTGTGTCCCTTACTACCGGTGGGTCACCGACTACCTCGCGGTGATCGGCGGGCGCTGAGCTAGTAAACGTGATGTGGGTGGCTGCCGGGGAGCCACCCCACATCGGGCACTGCACGTGACGACAGACACCAAGGGCCCCACCCTTACTCATCGCATCTCGAGAGCCCTTCACCAGCGGCCGTGGCTGAAGGTCCTCTTGCTGCTGGCGCTGCCCGTGATCTGGCTGGTCGGGATCTATGGGGGGAGCCTGGGTGCCCTGCTCGTGCAGAGCTTCTATGCCCTGGACACGTTCAGCGGGGTGATCGGGGACACCTTCTCTCTCGACTCTTGGAGACAGCTGTTCACCGAGGCGAACGTCGCCGTCATGGTGCGCACGGTCGGCATGGCGGCGGCGGTCACCGTGGCCTCGGTGATCATTGCCTTCCCCCTCGCCTACTTCATGGCCCGCTACGCCCGAAAGCAGATGAAGGCCCTGCTCGTCTTGGCGGTGTTGGTGCCGCTCTGGTCTTCCTACCTGGTCAGGGTCTACTCGTGGAAGTTGATCCTGGCCGCCGACGGGATCATCAACTGGTTCGTGGAGAGGTTGGGCTTGGGAAGGGCGCTCCGGTTGTTCCTGGACACCCCGTTGATCGGAGGGCCCTCGCTCTCGATATCACTTTTCGGCCAGTTCCTGGTCTTCGTCTACATCTGGCTTCCTTACATGATCCTCCCGATTCACGCCTCGCTGGAGCGTGTCCCCGGGTCACTCATCGAAGCTTCTGCTGACCTCGGGGCACGGCCCAAGCAGACTTTCCGGAAGGTGATCTGGCCGATGGCAATCCCAGGGGTGGCGGCGGGTTCGATCTTCACCTTCTCCCTGACCCTGGGTGACTACATCATCCCCACCATCATCGGCGACTCCAGCCCATTCATCGGGTTGGCCATCTACTCCTATCAGGGCGTGGCCGGCAATCTCCCCCTGGCCGCAGCCTTCTCCTTCATCCCGATCGCGGTGATGGCCGTCTACCTGACCGCGGCCAGACGGTTCGGCGCATTCGAGGCCTTGTGAGGACCAAGGCAAGTCTCTCGTTGAAGCTGGCGGCGGGATTCACCCTCGCCTACCTCCACATCCCGATCCTCTTCGTGTTCCTCTACGCCTTCACCACCGAGTCGGCGAGTTTCCGGTTCCCACCGCCGGGATTGACCACCGAGTGGTTCGGGGTCGCTTGGCAGAACTCGGAGATCCGAGCGGCATTGGGCCTCTCCCTCCGGGTGGCCGCCATCTCGACCGTGATCGCCCTGATCGTGGGCACACTCGCCGCGGCCGCCGTTTGGCGAACCAACTTCTTCGGGAAGAACACGCTGAGCCTCTTCATCATCCTCCCCATCGCCCTCCCCGGGATCATCACTGGCATCGCGCTGCGGTCGGCGATCAACTTGGGCAGTGTCTCGTTCTCCTTCTGGACTCTGGTGATCGGGCACGCCACCTTCTGCGTGGCGGTGGCCTTCAACAACGTGATCGCCCGGATGAGACGGACCTCGCCCAACATCCTCGAGGCGTCCATGGACCTCGGTGCCCGGGGGTGGCAGACGTTCCGTCACGTGCTGCTCCCACAACTCGCCCCCGCCATGCTGGTCGGCGGGATGCTGGCCTTCGCCCTGTCCTTCGACGAGATCATCGTCACTACCTTCACTGCCGGTAATCAGCAGACCCTCCCGATCTGGATCTTCTCCTCGTTGGTACGCCCCCGGAACCGCCCCGTCACCAATGTGGTGGCAGTTTTTGTGATCGTCATCACCTTCATCCCGATCGTCCTGGCGCAGCGATACGCCTCGCGATCGGATGAGGGTTAGCTCTCGAACCGCTGATCCCGCCAGCGAATCGCCTCCTTGAGGCCTTGCTCGGCAGCGATGCGGTCGAACTCCTCGCGCTCCGGGACCCGGGCCGACTCGATCTCGGCCCCCAGCTCGACGCCTTCGATCAGGGCCTGACGGAACCCTCCGGCCTCCCACGAGCGGTTGATGGCGCGCTTGGTCAAGGTCATTGCGACGGGGTCGACCACCGCTAGCTCCTGCGCCAATTGCATGGTCTCCTCTTCCAGCCGGTCGCGGGGGATCACCCGATTGACCAATCCAATGCGCTCCGCCTCGACCGCGTCCAACCGGTCGTTACCGGTGAGGATGAGCTCCTTCGCCCGCCGGGCGCCGATCAGCCAGGGCATCACCTGGGCCACGACGGTCGACCCGAACCGAATCTCTGGCTGACCGAACACTGCGTCCTCCGATGCCACCGCCAGATCGCACATCATCATCAGATCGCAGCCACCCGCGAGACAATGCCCATGGACCTGAGCGATCACCGGGTGAGGGTGATCGAAGATCTCGAGCAGGCGATCGAGGCTATGACCAAGACTCTCCGCAGCGCTCTCCGATCCCGCCTGCTCGGACAGGTCGTAGCCGGCACAGAACGAACGACCGGCCCCTGCAATGACGATCACCCGAATCTCGGGCGCCTCCGCCGCATCGGCGAGGGCGGTGGAAAGCGCATCCACCAGGTGGGTGTCGAGGGCATTGAGCTTCCCCGGCCGGTTGAGGGTGAGACGGCGAACCCTTCCGGTGTCCTCGATCAGGAGTACCGGATCGCTCACGCCGGCTTGAACAGAGCGTCCACTGCCACTGCGCCCTCCGGGCCGACGATCACCGGGTTGACGTCGATGGCGCGCAGCCGGCCCCCGCGTCGGCGGCCAGCTCCGAGAACCGAACAATCAGATCAGCAAGGGCCTCGAGATCGACCGGTCCACCTCCGCGAGCACCGTCGAACAGGGATCGCACCCGCAGGCGGTTCAAGGCATCGATCGCCCCCGCCCGATCGATCGGCGGAAGCACCGCAACACGATCCGCCATCAGCTCGACGAGCCTGCCTCCGGCCGAGATGAGCACAACCGGACCGAACTGAGGGTCGTCGATCATCCCCATTGCGATCTCCACCACACCCGGCACTTGCTCCTGCGCCAGGACCTGGGGCCCGAGCCGTGTCGCCAGATCGCGATACGCCGTGAGCAGAATCTCTTCCGCGGCGATCCCGAGCACGACCCCGCGTGCCTCGGTCTTGTGGTCGATCGGTGCCGCCGTCTTCAAGACGACCGGATATCCAATACGGTCCACGGCCTCGACCAGCTCCGACTCGTCTCCGGCAAGGGCGTGCACGGGAACCGCGATTCCATAAGCGGCGAGAACCTGCAAGGCAACCGCCTCTCCTTCGATCTCCGAAGCAGGGATGGCCGGGACGGTGATTCTCGCCGACGGGTCGGGTCGGGGGCGGGATGATCGGGCGTGCCGATCGAGGAGGTGCCGAATGGCGCGAAGACCGGTTTCGGTCCCCTCCAGCACCGGTACGCCTCCCTCGCGGAGACGCCCGGCCTGGATCGGGTCGACGGTCGTGGCCAGATTGCTCAGGACCACCAATGGCTTGTCGGTTCGTCGGGAGACGGTGAAAGCGGCGTCGGAATAGGCGTGGTCGGGTTTCTCCTCGGCAGTGAGATCGACGCAGAACACGACAGCCCCGATCGACGGGTCGTCGGACACCGCGCTCAGGCACTCGACGAACACATCCTCGGCCTCGCGGCCCGTCCCCCAGGCGTCGACCGGGTTGGCCGGCTCCAAACCCGGATCGAGGACCTTGGCCAGACGGGATGTCGCCACATCGCCCAGCTCTGGCAGAGCGACGCCTACACGGTCGGCCGTGTCGATGAGGAGCGCTCGCTCGCCACCGGAGTCGTGGACGGCGCCCATCCCGGCCGCCGACGCCCTGCGTCCCGAGGCGAACACCTCCACTGTGTCCGCCATCTCATCCATGCTCCACACCCGATGCACCCCGTGTGCGTCGAACAGGGCCTCGTACACCGCGTCATCACCGGCCAGGGCCTCCGAATGGGTGGCCACCGCCTCCTGGCCGTGAGCACTGGCTCCGACTTTGAGTGCGACCACCGGGACATCTCTGTCATCGGCCTCGGTGAGGGCGGCCCGGAATCCGGCCGGGTCGCGAATTGTCTCCAGGAACAACGCAAGAACCCGGGTGCTGTCCAAGCCGAGTGCCCAGCGCATGTAGGCGTCCATCGTGGTGTTGATCTCGAGACCTGTGGACACGACGACGTTGAACCTGATCTCACGGCGGTTGTGGAGCATCGCCGAGAACAGCGACCCGGAGTGGCTCAGGAAGGCGACCCGGCCGGGCCGGAGGTCATCGGGTTGGTAGAAGCCGCAGATCCGGAGACCCTCCTCCACGTTGAGAAAGCCCATGCCATTCCCCCCGCAGATGGGGATCCCTGCGTCGTCGGCTATGGCCTTGAGACGCTCACGCAGCGGCCCCCCATCAGACGCCGTTCCGTGGCAACTGGCGAAGATCGCCACTGATCTAGCGCCCATCTCTGCCGCCTTCGTCATCTCCTTCTCGAGATGACCATTGGCCACGGCCAGGACCGCCAGATCGACCGGGGATTCGATCAACTCCAACGACGGCCAGGACTTCAGACCGTGCACCTGCTGATACCGCGGGTTGACCGCGAACACATCACCCGCGAAGCCGCCCGAGATGAGCTGTCGGACCGTCTGATCGCCGACCGACCCGGCCCGCTCGCTCGCGCCGACGATCGCCACCGATCGGGCGTTGAGCATGGGGTCGAGTGAGAACATCCTGGGGAGATCCTGAACGGTGATTCAGCGTACCGGCGATGATCCGAGGGCCGCAATGGAACGGGGTCCTGTGCCAAGATTGGGCGGGTGAGCCCTCGCCCCAGTCTGACTGCCACTCGCCGCAACGAGATCCTCGCCGCTACCAGCGCTGCCATCGCCGATCGCGGCCTGTGTGAGACCCGCATCGCCGACATCGCCGATCACATCGGCGCCAGCCCCGCCCTCATCCTCTATTACTTCCCGTCGAAGGCCGCCCTCGTCACCGAGGCCCTGGTGTATCAGGATCAGCTGTTCCATGAGACGGTGAAGGAGGAGCTCGATAGCGCCGGCTCGGCGACGGCAAAGCTGGCAATCCTCATCGAAGCCAGCTGTCCCAAGCCTCCGCGCGCCACCGGAGAGCCCGACGGCTGGGTGCTCTGGCCGGCGGCATGGGAGATGTCCCGGCACGACCCGACCCTCGCCGCGGCCCGGGCTCGGCTGGACGAGTCGTGGCGAGCCCAAATCGCGGCGATCGTCGAAGAGGGGATAGCCGCCGGTGAGTTCAGCGATGTCGACGCATCGGACTTCGCCATCCAGCTCGCCGCCCTGCTCGACGGGCTGGCCATCGAGGTGATGCTCCGTGACCCGACGGTCGACGCGGGGCGCATGCAGAAGCTCGCCGACAGCTTCGTGGCGATGGCGCTCAAGACCCCGGTTTGAGCGACGCGATACCTGAATGACGGTTTAGTGTCAGGCCCGGCTGCGAGGAGGAAACCCATGGCATACCACCCCAGAGAGAACTGGAGCCCTCAGCTCAGGAAGAGGGTCTACACCCGCCGGGACTTCCTCCAGCGAGCAGCACTACTTGGGATCGCCCTCCCCGCCCTGCCCAGCCTGCTGGCTGCTTGCGGGCGTCGGGAAGATGGCGCCACCGCCGACCTCGCCATCGGTACCCCCGCCAGCCCGGTGCAGCAGCCCTTGTTCGATGACAACGTGGCGATCGAGTCCGGGTTGTCGCCGGAAGCCGGGCCTCTCCTGCTCTACAACTGGGAGGCCTACATGAACCCCGAGCTCATCCCCCTCGCCGAGGAGGCGCTCGGAGTCGAAATCCAGGAAACCACCTTCGTCAATGAGGAGGAAGCTCTGGCCCGGCTTTCGTCCGGAGAGGTTCAATTCGACGTCTGGTTCCCCACGTCGCAACGTGTCCCGGTGGCTGTGGCGGCCTCGCTCATACAACCAATCAACCACGACTACCTGACCAATCTCGAGGCCAACGTGTGGCCACAATTGGCCGACCCGTACTACGACCAAGGCTCTCGATACACGGTCCCGTATGTCACTTACACCACAGGGATCGGGTGGAGGATCGACCTGGCGGACGGCGCAGACATCGAGGGCCAGGCCAATCCGTGGGACGTCTTCTGGAACGAGAAGTACAGCGGGGTGATCGGGATGCTCGACTCCTTCACCGACGTCATACCCGTTGCGTTGTTCCACAACGGGGTGAGCGACCCGTCACAGGCCACGGAAGAAGAACTGACCGCTGCCGGTGACGCACTGGTCGATTTGATCGATCTGGTGGACATCCGATACCGGATCGACGGCAGCTACTCAGGCCTGCCGGAGGGCACCTATGCCATTCACCAAGCCTGGTCTGGCGACCTGATCAACTCGCAGTACTACTGGCCGGGGGGGGTCGATGAGGGGACCACACGCTATCTGTGGCCGGCCAAGGGTGAAGGCTCGACCACGCGTGCGGCGATCTCGAACGACACCATGACGGTCCTCAAGGGCTCTGAGCATCCGGTCCTGGCCCACACCTTCCTCAACTTCATGCTCGATGAGGCGAATGCGCTGAAGAACTTCGAATTCGTCGGCTACCAGCCACCGCAGAACGGTCTCAGCGCCGACTTCCTGGTCAGCGAGGAATGGTTGCTGCCCCACCTCGCGCCGGCCTTGGTGGCGCCAGAGGACTTCGAGTCGGACTTGGCGTGGGTCCAGGGCCCGCTCGATGCGGAAACTGAGGCGTTGTGGGTGGAGCAATGGAATAAGGCCAACTCGGGTGGCTGACCAGATTCCCTAGAGGGTCATGCCCACCAACCTCGCCTCCGGTGCCGAGTACGACACAGTCGGTCAGAGAAGATGGGTATGGCCCGGTTTCGCTCTTCCTGGCGTCATCTGGCTGATCCTCCTCTTCCTCGTCCCCTTCTATGCCGTCTTTGCGATCGCGATGGGCCAGCTCGATCCGATCCTGCAGCGGGCCACGCCCGAGTGGAACCCGTTCTATTGGGACCTGACCGTCATGGGTCAGGCTTTCGCCGACCTCTTCGGCGGTCAGTTGGGGGTGATAGCCCTCCGCACTCTGGCCTACGTCCTGATCGCCTCCATGCTCTCCGTGGCCATCGGATACCCGGTGGCCTATTTCGTGTCCCGCAAAGCGGGGCGATGGCGGTGGCTGTGGCTACTGCTGATCCTGGCCCCGTTCTGGATCAACTACCTGATGCGAATGATGTCCTGGGTCAACCTGCTCAGCCCGGATGGCCAGGTCAACCGATGGCTGACCACGATCGCCGGTTGGTTCTCCGTCGACTTCGTCCCGCCGGACTGGCTGGCGGGCAACCACTTGGTGGTCATCCTCGGGCTTGTCTACGGGTACATCCCCTTCTTCATCCTCCCCCTCTTCGCTGCACTCGATCGAATCGACGAAGCCACCTTGGAGGCCTCTCGTGACCTCGGCGCCAGCAATTCACAGACCTTCTGGCGGATTACCTGGCCCCTCTCCCGAAACGGGGTCCTGGGCGGCCTGGTCATCATCATGCTCCCGATGTTCGGCGACTACTACACCCCGAACCTCCTGTCGGGCTCACCACGCACACGGATGTACGGGAACACCATCGACCAGTACATCAATCAGACAACCGGTGGCGGAGCAATCGGCGCGGCGCTCACCATCATCCTGATGCTCTTCGTCGCCGGGCTCATGGTGTACTACCTGCGTTCGATCAATCGTGCCTCTGAAGAGGCCAGAACGTGACCGATACGAAGGCCTCACGGGTGAAATCCGCTATGACCAATCCGTGGGGCAGGTCCAGGCTCTTGCCACTGGTGACCCTGGGGTATGTCCTCTGGTCGATCATCCCGGTAGCGATCGCGGTTCTCTTCTCCTTCAATTCCGGTCGATCGAGGAGCACCTGGCAGGGCTTCTCCACCCGGTGGTACGTCGGTGACCCGGCCGCAGCCGAGTCGGTTTTGTATGACCAGTCACTTCGATTCGCATTGGCTCAGAGTGTCCGACTCGCCTTGCTGACCATGCTGGTGGCGACCCCGATCGGTGTGGCTCTTGCCCTGGGACTTGCCAGATGGCGAGGGCGAGGGGTGAGGGCGTCGAATCTCTTGATGCTGATCCCGCTGGTGACCCCCGAGATCGTCATGGGAGTGGCTCTGTTCCTCGTCTTCGACCAGGTCTACGACTTCGTCCCCTTCGGGACCTGGACCCAATTCCTCGGCCATGTCACCTTCTCCATCTCGTTCGTGGTGATCATTGTCCGGGGACGCTTGTTTGCCATTGGCCGGGACTACGAGGAAGCCGCGATGGATCTCGGAGCTTCACCCTTGGAGGCGATGCGCCGCGTGTTGCTCCCACTCCTCGCCCCGGCGTTGCTGGCGAGTTTCGCCATCGTGTTCGCCATCTCCATCGACGACTTCGTGATCAGCCAGTTCCTGATCGGAGGGGCCGAGAGCGTGACCATCCCGGTGCAGCTGTACTCGGGAGCTCGACTCGCCCCGCCCCCGTCGCTCAACGCTTTGGCCACGATCCTGATGGTCATCACCATCGCAGCGATCGCCATCGCCGGGCTCTTCTTCCGGGCTCTGGGCAAACGGCGTGGCGAATCTGGCTCGGCCCTCGAGTCGGTGGCCGGCTTCGAGATGTAGTTTCCTCCCCCAGGAGCGGAGCGACGTTGGGGGAGGTGGCCCGCAGGGCCGGAGGGGGCTCTTTCGCTAGCCGCCCCCCTCCCCGCCTCCGGCGGTACTCCCCCCAACGCTCACTTCGTTCGCTGGGGGGAGAGATAGCCGCACGATCGGACGTGTCTCGTTCCTCCGGATCAGCTCGACGAACCCGTGCTCGTCGAACATGCTCGAAGTCCCGGTGAAGTAATCCACCGCAGAGCTGCGCGGGCCATCGACCGGATACGCCTCGATCACCTTGGCCCCCTCGTCCTTGGCGAATTGGATCGCGGCGGCGAGGAGGCCGGCTCCGACACCTCGTTTCCGATAACCGGTCCGCACGACAAAGCAATTGATCGACCACGCCTCCACCTCGTCGACCCGCTTGAACAGCCGGGACCGATCGAGCGTCGGAAACTCCCCTCGGGGACCGACCTGCACCCAGCCCACCGGATCATCGTCCACGTACCCGAGCAGCCCGGGCGGACGGCCCTCGGCCGCAACGTCCACAAACCGATCACGATTGTCCCGCTTGTCCCCGAAACCACCGTCGGGTCTCCGCCAGTGCATGCAAAAGCATCTTCGGGCTACGCCACGGTCGCCGAACACGACCTCCATGTCGGGGAACCGGGCCGGGGTCAGCGGTCTGCTGGTCATTGGCCCCAGATCGGTCTCACTCGAGTGAGACCAGTCTCTCCTAGGCACCCAGTGGCTCCTCCACCTCGCAATGAGGGCCGAAGACGAGCTCGATGATCTCCGCCTCGGTGATGTGTTCGACTGCCGCGGGCTCGGGGTCGGGACGGACGTACTTCCACCAGAATTTCCGCATCGACACCTGACGCATCTCCTCGTCGAGCTGGCGGATCATCTGGAAAGCGGCACTGGGGAGCATAGGTTTTCCTTCCTCCGACTACGGTCAAACCCTACGAACCGATGCGGACAGGATCTGTCCGCATAACCAGAAAGAATCAGCACCCGATGGACAGCGCAGAACGTCTGCTCAAGCTTCTCGCCCTGCTCGAGGGGCGGATCGACTGGACCGCCGAAGAGCTGGCCGGGCGCCTGGAGGTGACGACGCGAACGGTGCGACGAGACGTGACCCGCTTGCGCGGGCTCGGTTACCCGGTGGAAGCCGTGGCCGGCCCCGGCGGTGGGTACCGGCTCGGAGCCGGGGGCAAGCTCCCCCCGTTGCTCCTGGATGACGAGGAGGCCCTGGCCGTCGCCTTGGGGCTCAGAGTGGCGACGGCGACGGCGGTAGGCGGTCTGGAAGTCGCCTCTTTGTCGGCCCTCTCGAAGCTGGAGCATGTCCTGCCTCCGAGACTCCGCACCCAACTGGAAGACATCTCCGAAGCCACGGTGTCCACCGTGACCACATCCGCGTTCTCCGTCGATCATGGCTGCCTCGCCGTGGCAGCCTCGGCGGCGCGCACCAGGCAGAGGATGCGCTTCAGCTACGTCGACACACACGGCCAGGTCACCGAGAGACACACCGAGCCGCTCCGCCTGGTTCACACCGGGCGGCGGTGGTACCTGGTTGCTTTCGATCTCGATCGGGACGACTGGCGCAACTTTCGGTTGGACCGCCTCTCCGAGCCCTGGGTCACGGGGATGCGCTCGGCACGGAGACCTGAACCGGACCCGGTCGAGCTCGTCCAGCGGGGAGTCGCGATCGAGGCTTACACCCAGCGCGCCTCGGTCAGGCTGTTGGCCCCGAGGGACCACGTCGCCCACATGATCCCGGCCACCGTGGGGGCGCTGGAGACCCTGAGCGACGACACCACCCGACTCGTCATCGGCGCTGATGACATGAGCTGGCTGGCGCGTTACCTGCTCGGTCTTCCCTGGGAGTTCGAGGTGGAATCACCTGACGAGCTGCGCCAGGAGCTGAGAAAGATCGGGCGCCGGCTCCTCGCCGCTCCTCACTCCTCCTGATCTTCGTCGTACTCGGGGTCGAGCTCCTCGGTTGCGGTGCCCGTCTCCGACACGATCCTGAGTGCGTCCTGTGGGAACTGGAGTGCGACCTTATCGGGCCAGTCCCAGGGGAAAGACCCGCCCTGATTGGGAACAGTCACCTGGACGGTGCCTACCTCCTCGACGGTGACCAGCACGTTGAGGAGTGGCCCGGCGAATACGACTCGCTCGATCTCGCCAACCAGGATGTTCTCGCCACCGAAGTCGGGAGCGTGGATCCCCACTCGTTCCGGGCGGATGCTCACGGTCACTTCACCGGTTGCCCCATCCCGGTCGAGACAGGCCAGTTCCCTGCCGCCCAACCGGATTCGACCCGGGCCTATTGCGTCGGCATACATCAGATTGGACACACCGAGGAAGTCGGCGATGTAGCTGGACCGCGGGGCCTCGTAGATCTCTGACGGCGTCCCCATCTGCTCGATCGTGCCCTCGGTCATGACCGCGATGCGGTCCGACATGGTCAACGCCTCCTCCTGGTCGTGCGTGACGTAGATGAAGGTGATCTCCAGATCCTCTTGGAGACGCTTCAACTCGACCTGGAGCGCCTTGCGCAACTTGGCATCGAGGGCTCCCAGCGGCTCGTCCAACAACAGGACGGAAGGGTTCAAGACGAGGGATCGAGCGAGGGCGACGCGTTGCTGCTGGCCACCAGACAGCTGGGTCGGCCTCCGGGATTCCATCCCGGTGAGACGCACCTTCTCCAAGGCATCGGCCACCCGCGCCTGTTGCTCCGACTTGGGCACGTCCCGATAGCGAAGCCCGAAGGCGACGTTGGAGGCCACGTCCATGTGTGGGAACAGGGCATAGCTCTGGAACACGGTGTTCACCGGTCGCTTGTGGGGAGGAGTCCCTGCCTGATCGACCCCGTCGATGAGGATGGCGCCGGTGTCCGGCCGTTCGAACCCGGCAACCAGGCGCAGGGTGGTGGTCTTGCCGCATCCCGACGGCCCGAGCAGGGAGAAGAACTCGCCATCCTCGATTCGGAGATCGATGTGATCGACGGCCGGGCTCTCTCCGAAGTACTTGGCCAGATCGACGAGCTCTACGACGCCACTCATGAGTCGAGCGAGGCTAGTGGTCCGTCGGAGGAATAGGGTGAGCGTGTCTCCGAGCCATCGGCGTCATCTGGCAAGGAGAAGCGCGCAGTCGCAGCCACCAATATTCCTGCGACGGGCCAATGGACCGCGTCATCCGCTGATGATGGCCGCGAAGCCGTCGAGGGTCTCCAGGTAGCGATCGATGTCGTCATCGGTGTGCTGCACCGACAAGAGCCACTGCTCGCCTTTGCCCCATGGCGGGAGGAATACGCCCCGGTTGTACTGATAGAGCCAGGCGGCCTGGGCATATCGGCCGTCGACGGCCAGGAAATCCCGATAGGTGCGCATCGGCTCGGCGCAATAGATCACGCTCCCTTTGGCCCCGGCCGTAGCCACGTGAGCGGTCAGGTGGTGACGGCCGACGACTTCGTTGGCCCCCTTCTCCATCCGGCTCTGGATGTGGTCCAGGTGCTCGTAGGTCTCCTCGACCATCACCTCGGTGAGCATGGCTTTGGCCGCGGCCATCGACAGCGGGTTGCCGTTGAAGGTCCCGACCTGTTCGTAGGTCCCATCGACGATGTGGCGCATCACTGCTTCAGTCCCACCAATGGCCGAGATAGGCAAACCACCGCCGAGAGCCTTGGCCAGGCAGACGATGTCGGGCTGCACGCCGAACCTCCGGGTGGCGCCGCCCTTGCCGACGGTCAGCCCGGTCTTCACCTCGTCGAAGGTGAGCAGGGCGTCATGCTTCAGGGTCAGGTCGCGAAGACCTTGGAGGAACCCGGGCTCAGGGAGAAGCACGCCGCAGTTCTGCAGAACTGGCTCGATGATCACCCCGGCCACTTCCCCCTCATGCTCCTCGAAGAGCTGGCTGACCACCTCGAGGTCGTTGAATGTGGCCACGAGCGCCAGATCGACGATCGCCTGGGGGATCCCGGCGCCTGCCGCGACACTCGTCGGATGCTTGGCGGAGCCGAGGCCGTCCTCGTTCCACACCGAGACCATCACCGAATCGTGATGTCCGTGATAGCCGCCCTCGAACTTGATGATCAGGTCGCGGCCGGTGATGGCTCGCATCAGATGAACGGCGTCCATGGTGGCTTCGGTCCCCGAATTGCCGAACCGCCACATCGCCATCCCATATCTACGAGACAACTCCTCGGCCACGTCGATGGCATCGGCGGTGGGCTGGGCGAAATGGGTCCCCTTGCGCACCCGCTCGGTGACCGCGGCAACCACTGCCGGGTGGGCGTGGCCGGCGAGCATGGCCCCGTAGCCTCCGTGCAGGTCGATGTATTCGTTCCCGTCGACGTCCCATACCTTCGATCCGAGACCCCGATCTATCCAGATCGGCTGCGGATCAGAGATCTGCCAACTCGAGGTGACTCCGCCGGCAAGAGAGTCGGCGGCCCTTGCTCCCATCTCGGTCGCTTTGGGTGCCCGCTCCAGAAAACTCCGCTGCTCTCTTGCGATCAAGTCGTCGAGAGCCGAGACTTGCGCATCCACGGAGGACATGTGAGCCACCTTCCTTCCGGTATCCTGACTCGCCGTTCAGGATAGACTGAGGCGGCGGGCGGCGGCAGGAGAGAATTGGATGAACCCGGCACCAGTGGACCAAGCTTCAGTCGAGCGGGTGCTCGATCCGTTCGGTACCAGTCTGACTTTTCCAGCCGATGCCTACCTCTCCCCCGATCTCCTCGCGTGGGAAAAGCAGAATCTCTGGCAGTCGACATGGAACTGCGTCGGCAGGCTGGACGAGCTCGTCGCCCCCAGCCAGCTCCGCGCCATCGACGTCGGCGGCGAAGGCGTCCTGCTGAGCCGGGACGCCGACGGCGCCGTGCGCGCCTTCTCGAACGTGTGCCGCCACCGCGGACACGAGTTGGCCCCGATCGGCGACGCGTTCGATGCCCGACAGATCCGCTGTCCCTACCACAGCTGGTCCTACCGATTCGACGGGAGCCTGCGGACCGCCCCTCGCTTCACCCAGAGCCTCGACTTCGACACCACCGACTACCCGCTCCACGATCTCGGTGTTGCGGTGTACGGGGGGTGGGTCTGGATAGATCTATCCGGCAAGGCGCCGGCCATCGAGGAGCATTTCGGGAACCTCGCCGAGATCATCGCCCCATACGAGACCGATCGGCTGATCACCGCCGCGACCCACTCGTATGTCGTCGACGCCAACTGGAAGACCATCATCGAGAACTACAACGAGTGCTACCACTGCTCGTCGATCCACCCCGAGCTCTGTGAGGTGACTCCTCCCGACAGTGGCTACGACCACATCCCCAGCGGTATGTGGTGTGGCGGGACGATGGACCTGAAGTCGCATGCGGTCACGATGTCCCTCGACGGGATGTCGAAAGGGGTCAACTTCCGAAACCTGACCGGGAAGCTCGATCGCCAGGTGTGGTACCTGACGGTGGTACCCAACCTGCTCCTCTCGATACATCCCGACTACGTGATGACCCATCGACTCACCCCCATCGGGATCGACCAGACCCACATCGAGTGCTCTTGGCTGTTCCCACCGGAGGCATTCGAGCTCGAAGGATTCGATCCGGCCTACGCCGTCGACTTCTGGGACATCACCAATCGTGAGGACTGGGCCGCCTGCGAATCAGTGATGCGGGGGATCAAGAACCGCGGCTTCCGCCCCGGCCCTCTGTCCGGTTGGGAGGGCACGGTCTACCAATTCCTCAACATCATGGCCCACGCCTACCTGGGCCATGGCCTGGTGGTGCCCACGGTCCCCACCCGTGAGTTGAAGGAAACGGTTACCTGAGGATCAGCCCGCCAGGGGCCCCACCCCGCGCTTGCGGAGTTGGGCGGCGATGATGAGGCGCTGGATCTCAGAGGTTCCTTCCCAGATGCGGTCGACTCGTAGCTCCCGATAGAAGCGCTCTGCCACGTTCTCCCGCATGAATCCCCGCCCGCCGAAGATCTGCACCGCCCGGTCGGCCACCCGGTTGGCCATTTCCGACGCATAGAGCTTGGCCATGGAGCATTGGGCGTGCTGCACCTTGAGGTCGGCGCCCTCATCGATCGCCCTCGCCGTCTCGTAGGTCATGAGCCTGGCCGCCCACAGTTCGGTGAGAGAGTCGGCGAGCATGAATTGGATCGCCTGGTACTCGGCGATCTTGGACCCGTAGGCCTCCCGCTCCTCGGCGAAGGCGGTGGCCTCCTCGATGAGACGTTCGGCGGCGCCGCAACATCTGGCCGCGATCATGAGTCGCTCGTAGCGGAACCAGGCGTGGGAGAAGCTCATCCCGTCGCCCTCACTCCCCACCAGGTTCTCCACGGGCACCCTCACGTCGGTGAATTTCATCTCCCAGTGGTGATGGCTGTAAGTGTGGGAGTACTCGGGCACCCTTACACATTCCACTCCGGGCGTGTCCATGTCGACGAAGAAGAGCACGTGCCGGCCGGCGTTGGGGCCATCGCTGAGCTTGGCCTGGAAGAAGGTGTACGCCGCCAGATTGGCCGAGGTGACATGCCATTTCACCCCGTTCAGCACGTAGCTGTCATCCTCGCGTCGTGCCGTCGCCTCGATCCCGTCGACGTCGGAGCCGGCTCCTTCCTCGGTGATGGCGTAGCACTCGTGGATGTCGCCGTCGACGGTGGGCCGGATCCAGGTCTGGATCTGGTGGTCGGTCGCCACCGCATTCGATCCAGGACGGACCCGTCGAGACCACCCAGCCCAGGGCATTGGTGACCCGCCCGGTCTGCTCCTGGATGAGTGCCTGGGCCAGGACGCTGTATCCCGGGCCACCGAGCCGCTCCGACATGTTGATCGACGTCAGGGCCAGCTCCCGCGCCCGCTCCTTGTGCTCCTTGAGCACGTTCTCGGGGATCTCCCCCCGGTTCATCTCCGCCTCCACCTCCCACGGGATCAGCTCGTCGACGAAAGCACGGGCTCGCTCCTGGAGCTGCCGCTCGGCGGTGGTGAGTTGCGTGCTCATCCCAGGTTGAGGTAGATCTGCTTCTCTTCGAGGTAGGACTCGATGCCCCAGGGGCCGAGTTCCCGTCCCACTCCCGAGGTCTTGTACCCACCCCAGATCGACTCCGTCGGCGCCGGCTGGCTGTCGTTGACCCAGACCACGCCGGCCTTGATCCCCCTCGCGACCTTCATCGCCCTTTTCACATCTGAGGTCCAAACCGCCGCAGCCAATCCGTAGGTGGTGTCGTTGGCGATGCGGATCGCTTCGTCCTCGTCGGAGAATGGGATGACTGCCATCACCGGGCCGAAGATCTCCTCACGGGCGATGAGTGCGGAGTTGTCGACGTCGGTGAAGATGGTCGGAGGGACGAAGTATCCGTCGGCGAGCCCGGGATCGGAGGGAAGGGAGCCCTCATATGCCACCGCCGCCGTGTCCCGGCCCGAGCCGACATAGGAAAGGACCTTCTCCTTGTGCTCGGAGGAGATGAGTGGGCCCATCGTGGTCTCGGGGTCGAGACCGCTCCCCACTCTGATACGCGCGGCCTCGTCGATCATCGAATTCACGGCATCGTCGTAGATGGCCTTGTCGACGAGGACCCGGCTCCCGGCAGAGCACACCTCTCCGCTGTTGGCGAAGATGCCTGCACAGGTGCCGTCGATAGCGGACTCGAAATCGGCGTCGGCGAATATGAGATTGGGCGACTTCCCTCCGAGCTCGAGGGTGACCCGCTTCAGCGTGTCCGACGCGGACTTCGAGATGATCTTCCCCACCTCGACCGAGCCCGTGAAGGACACCTTGTCCACCCCGGGATGCGCCACCAGTGGCGCCCCCGCCTCGGGACCGAAGCCGGTGAGGAGGTTGAAGACACCCGGTGGCGCTCCAGCCTCGTCGATGATCCTGGCCAGCTCGATGGCGGTGAGCGGTGTCTGCTCGGCCGGTTTGAGGATGGTGGTGCAGCCGGCGGCCAGTGCAGGGGCGATCTTCTGGCTCGCCATGAGAATGGGGTAGTTCCAGGGGGTGATGAGGGCCGCAACCCCGACCGGCTCCTTGATGACCAGACTCATCGCCTCGGGGCCGACCGGTGGGATGGAGCCCATCACCTTGGTGGCCCAGCCGGCGTAGTACTCGAACATGTAGGCCGCCTCGTCGATGTCCCAGTAGGCATCACCCAAGGGCTTTCCATTGTCCAGGGTCTCGAGCTCGGCGAGGCGGTCGCGGTCACGCCGGATCAACTCGGCGACCCGGAATAGGAGGGTCGCGCGGGCTCGCGGCGCCGACTGCGTCCCCCATGATGGATCGTCGAAAGCACGTCGGGCGGCCGCGACCGCGGCGTCGGCATCCTCGGCGCCGGCCGACGAAACCGTCTCCAGCACCTCGCCTGTTGCCGGGTTCAAAGTCTCGAACTGCTCACCGGATCGGGGATCGACCCACTCCCCGTCGATGTAGAGCTGCTTCACGCCGGCCTCCATTGGCGAAAACGATGTCCTGCGCCGATAAGACTACGACTGAACGGTGATTCAGAAAACCAGAGTCTGGGTGACCAGAGCGGCCGCGGCTTCCCCGCTGAGTATCGCACCGTCGATGGTTCCGCTGCCGTTGACGTGCTCACCGGCCAGGAAAACCCGCCCGATCGGCCGGGTCAGGACGGCGAGGGTTTCACGCTGCCCAGGACCGATCAAGGAGTAACAGCCACCAGCCAGAGGATCCGCGCCCCAGTCGACCACGACCGGATCACCGACGAGACGGGTCTCCGGCGATGCTCTCGCCAGTCGCATCATCGGCTCTGAGGTCAGGGCACTCACCCCTGGCTGCGAGCCGGCGAATCCGGTCACGGCTCGTCTCACCGAACCGGAAGGCCCGAGGCCGGTCCAGTACCAAGCCGGGATATCGGAATCCTGTCTGCGGAACATCGGCGGCGAATCCGCAGTCGCCGATGCCACCTTGACCCCGATTCCCCATGCCCAATGCATCGAGAACGGCGGCCGTCTCGCCGGGAAGCCCCGGATCGAAGCTCAGCCACTTCAGGACGCCGAGGGGGACGGCCAGCACCACCGCCGACGCGGTCACAGCCTCGTCGCCGGTTTGGACACTCACGGAATCACCGGTCTGTCGGATCGAGGTGACCTTCCTGCCGACCTGGACGTCGAGGCCGTGGGTGAGCTCTCGGGCCAGGCGGTCGTTGCCGCCCTCGACCCGGACATACGACCCTTCGTCGCCGATTCCGAACTCTTCGCCGATCTCGGCCGCAGCCATCAGATGGAGAGAGGCGCCGGCCGTGCCCTCCAGACGTGAGCAGAGCACGTCCATCGCCGGCCCGGACTCCCCAAGACCTTCGAGGAGTGTCGCCGCGGACATCGACGACAACGCTTCGGGCCCGATCTCTGACATACGGGCGGCCAGGAGCGTCGCGAGCCGCTCATGCTCCTCGACCGGGATCGGAGGCCCATCCAGCGGATCCCGCGAGATGAAATCCATCCCGGTGTCGACCAACCCCAGATGGAGCTCTCCGGCAAGGCCCATCACCGCCTTCTGGGCGGTGGAGATCCATTCTCCACCGAGCTCGACCACCTCGTCGTTGGGCAGCCGGTGCGACCAGAGACGACCCCCGACCCGGTCACGGGCCTCAACCACCATCACGTCGAGCCCCCGATCGGCCAACCGACGCGCCGCCACCAGACCCGCCATCCCGGCGCCGACCACGATGACTTGACGGTGTTGGCTGACGTCCATGGCCGGCGAGGCTAGGCAGGCCCCTGGCTAGATTGCCGCCGTGCCCGAGGGAACACCGGAGTACCCGGTCAAGATCGACCGCCGTGTGTTCGTCCCGATGGATGACGGTGTCACCATCGCCCTAACCGTCTATCAGCCAGACAGCCGCAACGACGGGCCCTACCCGACCATCGTCGAGTCACTCCCCTATCGCAAGGACGACGCCTTCTACTCGAGCGACTGGTCCACCTACGCCTCCCTCGCCCAGAGGGGTTTCGCCGGGGTGCGCATCGACATCCGGGGAACCGGCGCCTCCACCGGGATCATCGAGGACGAATACGTCCCCCGCGAGCAGCAAGACACCCTGGAGATCTTTCGCTGGCTGTCCGAGCAGGACTGGTGCAGCGGCAACCTGGGCATGTGGGGAGTGTCGTGGGGAGGGTTCAGCTCGCTCCAGACCGCGATGCTCCGCCCGCCCCAGCTCAAGGCAATTGCCCCGGTCCACGCCACCCATGACCGGTTCGCCTGTGACGTCCACTACACCGGCGGTTCCCTCCATGCCCAGGAGCAGGTCGACTGGGCACCGTCGATGGTCGTCTGCAATGGCCTTCCGCCCGATCCCGACATCGTCGGCGAGAATTGGCTAGAGCAGTGGATGTACAGGCTGGAGAACACCCCGCAGTGGCCTGGCATCTGGCTCCGTCATCAGCTTCGCGACGAATACTGGCTCCACGGCTCCCCCTGCGCCGACTACACGGCCATCGAGTGCCCCACTCTCCTCATCGGTGGCTGGGTCGACGGATACGTCGACGGGATGTTGGCGATGGCCGAACACCTGACCTGCCCGACCCGCGCTGTGATCGGGCCCTGGGGCCACTACCGACCGGCCACCGGTTGCCCTGGGCCAGGCCTAGACCATCTCGATCTCCTCGCCCGATGGTTCGGCCACCATCTGAGAGGCGACGACAACGGCGTGATGGACATGCCGGCGGTGACGGCCTTCATCCGCACCGGCACCCCATACGACGGACCGACCGCGCCTCCCTTTGACGCCCCGACGCCTGGCTACTGGCGGGCAGAGCCCAATTGGCCACCGGCGGACGCCGCCATGGTCGAAATCCCACTCGACGGGCTCCGCCACGACACCGTTACCTGGGCCGGACCGCAGTGGGTCGGGCAGCACGCCCCGGCGTGGGATCGAGCCGGCCGTGGCAGCACGGACTCGTCCGAGGACGACGCTCACTCCGTCACATTCGAGACCGAGCCATTCGTTGAGCAATTCGAGATCCTGGGAGCCCCCGAGATCGACGTAGAGGTGACGTCGGACAAGACGGTGGGAATGGTCGCCGCCCGGCTTATCGCCCTCTCCCCCGACGGGGATACTCACCTGATCACCAGGGGCAACCGCAATCTGGTCTTCCCCGACGATCTCTCCTCTCCGGTCCCGGTGATCCCGGGCCGGGCCATGAGAATCAGGTTTCCACTTCTCACCACTTCGGCCGTGATTCCGGCCGGTTGGCGGTTGCGGCTGGCCCTCGCCGGCGCGGATTTCCCAGTCGTCTGGCCGCCAGGCGAGCAATTCATCCTCACCTTCGATCCGGCGGAGTCCAGGCTGCGCCTGCCCACGGTCCCCGCCCGGGTGGACGGATCGGAAGTCGACTTCCCTGCTCCACCTCCTCTCCCCGATCCGCCTGGCTTCGAGGAGGAGGACATGGGGCACGGCATCCTGAGCCGCGACGATGCCACAACGATCTACGAGCGTCATCGATACTCGAAAGAAGTCCAATCGGAGCGGTCGAACCTGACTCTCACCTCTGATGAGACATGGACTGTGAGGGTGACCGACGAGGATCCGGCCACGACACGGGTCAGATCGGACGCCGAGCTCAACATGGTGCGGCCCGGTTGGAAAGTCACGACGAGAGGCAGCCTCGAGCTGTGGGGAGATTCCGCCTCGTTCCACCTCGTCATCGAACTCTCGGCTCTCCACGACGACGTGGTGGTCTTCTCCCGGACCTGGACCGACTCGGTGGCGAGGGAGTGGGCCTGAATCGAATCCGGTCCGACTACGGCATGGCCCTGGGTGAGGCGGCAGCCCCGGCCGACCGGCGTCTGTTTGCCCGAGGCTGGGCACTCCGCGACCACGGTGCCCGTCGGCTGTCTACGGGTGAGCCGAGGGCAAAGTCGGCCGGCAATATCCATCTAATCTCCATCCATGGAACCGACCCTTCACCGCGACCGCTATGTGGAGGCAGATTGGTACTCCAAAGAGGTGTCCCGTGTTTTCGAGCGCCAGTGGTTCTGCGTAGGGCGTGAGGAGGAGATCCCCGAACCGGGCGACCACCTGGTGTGCGACGTCGTAGGGGAATCGGTCATCGTCACCCGTACCCGCGACGCCGACCTCGCCGGCTACATCAACCTCTGTCGGCATCGCGGGTCACAGCTGACCGAAGCCGCCGGAAAACCGAGTCAGGTCGAACTGGGGCCGACGGACACGTTCAAAGGGTCGATCCAGTGTCCCTATCACGCCTGGACCTACAGCTTCGACGGCCGGCTCCGGGCCGCGCCATTCCTCGACGAGGGCGACGGCCTGAACAAGCAAGATCTGCCCCTGCATCACGTGGGAGTCGAGACCTGGGCCGGTTTCGTCTGGGTCCATCTCGACCCGAACACTGCGACACCCCTCGGCGAGCAATTCCAGGAATCGGAGTCCTATCTCTCCAACTATCCGCTGGCCGATCTCAGGACTGCGGTCCGCATCGTCTATCCGGTGGTCGCCAACTGGAAGGCGATCGTGGAGAACTACAACGAGTGCTACCACTGCGGCCCGATCCATCCCGAGCTGGTGGAGCTGGTGCCGGCCTTCCGACAGCGAGGTGGCTTAGAGCTCGACTGGGAAAGCGGGATCCCCCACCGCGAGGGAGCTTGGACCTTCACTGCCAGCGGCACCACCAATCGCAGCCCGTTTCCGGGCCTGAGCCCGGAGGAACAGGAGCGGCACAAGGGACAACTCGTCTACCCCAACCTGATGCTCAGCCTCTCCGCAGACCATGTCGCCGCGTTCACTCTGTGGCCACACGGGCCGGCATCGACCAGCGTCGTCTGCGATTTCCTGTTCCATCCCGACGAGATGGCAAAGCCGGATTTCGACCCTTCGGACGCGGTCGGGTTCTGGGACATGGTCAATCTCCAGGACTGGAAGATCTGCGAGTCGGTGCAGCGGGGGATGACCTCACGCCGGTTCACCACCGGGTTCTACGCCCCGATGGAGGACTATTCGATGGACATACGGCGCTATCTCGACGGCTTGATGTGACCGACTACCGGGTGGGTGTCCTCGGGCTCGGGGGCATCGGCAGCGCTGCGGCATATTGGGCTTCTCGTCGCCTGGGCGCAGAAGTGCTCGGGGTCGAGCAGTTCGAGCTCGGCCACGTGCTTGGAGGATCCGAGGACCACAGCCGAATCATCAGGCTGTCGTACCACTCCCCTGCCTACGTCGAGCTCGCCAAGGGCGCCTATGAGGCGTGGGAGCAAGTGGAGGTCGACTCTGGGGAACAGCTCGTCCTCCGAACTGGCGGCCTCGATCTGGCCCCGGCCGGCGCATCGATCGGACTGGACGACTATCGAGCTTCGATGACCGCAGCGGATGTCTCGTTCGAGGAGCTCGATGCAGCCGAGGTGATGCATCGCTGGCCGCAATGGCGTCTGGCCGATGACGTGACCGCCCTCTTCCAGGAGCGATCCGGGATAGCCATGGCTTCACGGGCCAACGCCACCCACCGACGCCTCGCCAGGGAGAACGGGGCAACCCTGATCGACGGCGTAACGGTCGGATCGATCAGGGAGGTCGACGGGGAGGTCGAAATCGACGTGGACGGCAAGGTCCACCGGGTCGGGTCGCTGATTGTGGCTGCGGGAGCCTGGACCGCAGATCTGTTGGGCCGCTTGGGGGTACATCTTCCCCTGGAGGTGACCCTGGAACAGGTGGTCTATCTGGAGGCATCGGACCCTCTTTCCTTTCACCCCTCTCGCTTCCCGATCTGGATCTGGATGGATGAACCGTCCTTCTACGGCTTCCCTATATTCGGAGAGCCTGCGGTCAAGATCGCATGGGACCGGTGCGAGATCTCGACCGATCCGGAGACTCGAAGCCTCGAGCCGAGGGCCGACGTCACCGATGCCGTTCTCGAGTTCGCAGGGCGACATCTCCCCAATGCAGTCGGTCCGGTCCGCCTGGCCAAGACTTGTCTCTATACCCTCACTCCCGACCGCGACTTCGTCGTCGACCGGGTGCCCGGGACCGAGAACATCTTCACCGCGGTCGGGGCTGGCCACGCCTTCAAATTCGCCTCGTTGCTCGGCAAGGTCCTGACCGAACTCGCCTTGGACGGTGAAACCATCCACGACATCACCGCCCTGGCCGCCGACCGTCCCATCCTCCGAGAGAGAGAACCGGTGCGCTCCTACATGGTCTGAGCCACCAGGTCTTTTCAAGTCGCGGCGGTGGCGGGCCGATTTCTTCCCGGATGGACACTCTTTCCATGAAGAGGAAGCGGGTCGAGGAGGCGACCGATCAGTCAGAGCGCCTCGCCGCCCTCAACGAGCTGAGCTCAGCCTTGTACGAGTTCGACTCGGCTGAAGCAGTGTCCGTTGCCGATGAGGCCATTGCTCTTGCCGACTCTCTCGGAGATGGATTGGCCCGCGCCTGGGCTCTTCATCATCGGGGTTGGGCGCTCAGCTCCATGGGAAGACTCGACGAGGCCCTCGATTCCCAACTCTCGGCGCGCGCCCAATTCGAGTTGGAGGGTCATATGAGCGGAGTGGCCAACTCATTGATGGCGATCGGCGACCTGTATGGCGATGTCGGAGACACCTCGACCGCGCTCGAGTACCTCGAGCGGGCCAGGGCGCCGCTGCGCCTCGCCGATGACGAGCTTGGCGCCGGGCTCTTGATGAACCTGACCGGAATCGCGGTCGGACACGAAGGCAGGCACGAAGAGGCCCTGGATCTCTTCGAGCAGGCCGAGGCAATCTATTTCAGGTTGGGCGATGCCCTGCGGGTCGGCACGGCCCGTATCAACCAGGGATTCGAGCTGCTCAACATCGCCGAGACCGCCGGCGAGCCGGAGAGGAGCGCGGCGATCGCACGAGTCGAGGCCTTGGCCGACGAGATCATCGAAAGAGGAAAGGGTCTCGGCGAAGACGGCCGGCATACCTCTGCGTACGGTCGGTCGCTGAAAGCGCAGGTGCTGGCCGCCATCGGCCGCATCGACGAGGCCATCGAATCCGCTGTGGATGCCGAACGGGAGGCCAGCGTGGGCGGCCTCGATCAGCTGGCGATCGAGATCGCACTCGATCGGGCCGGATGGTTGATTGGCGCCGAACGGGCCTCTGAGGCATCGATGCTGGTGGAAGACGCAGCCGACGCCAGCAAGCGACTCGACATGAGGCGGCTCTTGGTGAGGGCGACCGCAGTTCGGGCCGACCTGCTCGAGGCCCTCGGCGATCACGCCGGAGCGCTTGCGTGCCATCGGGAGTTCCATCGACTCGACGGCGAACTTCACACCGACCAATCGGAGCGCCGGGCCCGACTGGTGGCAACACGGTTCCAGGTAGAGCGGGCCCGCCAGGAGGCCGAACTGGCCAGGGTCAGGGTCTCAGAACTGGAGGCCCTGGACCACGACAAACGGGAATTCCTCGCCAGCATCAGCCACGAGTTGCGGACGCCTTTGGCCGCAGTCCTCGGATTTGCCACCGAGCTATCCGACGCATGGGACGCATTCGATCCTGAGGAGGCGCGTTCGTTGGTCCGTCTCATCGCCAGCCAGTCCGCCGACATCTCCAGCATCGTCGATGACCTCCTCACGGTGACGAGACTCGAAGCCGGCACCATGACGGTCTACCCCTCGACCGTGAGCGTCGCCCGGCATCTCGCCGACATGGTGGAGACATCGGGCCGGGAGTCCGGCCGAGTCATCACCTGGGAGGGCGACGCCACCGTGTGGGCCGACCCCAATCGGCTGCGCCAGATCGTGCGCAACCTCATCACCAACGCCATTCGGTACGGCGGCGACGAGATCGAAGTAGCGGTCTCCTCGTCGGCCGGGACCGCCAGCATCGACGTCTGGGATTCGGGTGGCCCGATACCGGCTGCTCGGGTCGCCACCATGTTCGATCCATTCGATCACGCCGACAGCGGGGGGCGCACCCCGAACTCGGTGGGTTTGGGCCTCGCCGTGGCCCGAAGCCTGGCCCGGATCATGGGCGGCGATCTGGCTTATCGCTACGAAGAGGGCTCGGTGTTCCACCTCGAGCTGCCCACCCCGGCGTAGCAGCGGCCGACCGGCATGCGGCCGACCGGCGTCTGTTTGCCCTCGACTGTGATATCGCGCTCGCGCTTCACAGGGGAGAACCACCCCCCTCCCCGGCTACGCCGGGACTCCCCCCAACGCTTCGCTGGGGGGAGAAACAGCCCAACAGGCGGCCGCGGACAGGGCGCCGACCGGGGTCGGGCCGGGGTCGTCGGTGGGACAACGCGATGAGATCTCCGGCGGGAGGGTTCCCGACTGGAGCAACGGGCACCGGGGATGGAACCGGCATCCGCTCGGGATCCGGGACGGGTCGGGAATCTCACCCGTGAGGATCTGTTGCTCCATCTCCCTCGTCTCGGGGACCACGGAGAGCAGAGCACGGGTGTATGGGTGCCGGGGGTGCTCCAGGATCTGCTCGGTCGGCCCGGTCTCGACGATCCGACCCAGATACATCACAGCTACCCGGTCGGCGATGTTCCAGGCAAGCCCCAGATCATGGGTGACCACCAGGATCGCCAACCCGGTCTCGTCCACCAGATGACGCATGAGGGCGAGGATCTCGCCACGGATGGAGGCGTCGAGACTGGCCACCGGCTCATCCGCCAGCAACAGCCGGGGTTCCATGACCATTGCGCCCGCGATGACCACTCTCTGCCGCTGCCCACCCGACACCTCGTGGGGATAGAGCGGGAAGAAGCGCTCCGGTGGCCTCAAGCCGGCGCGGGAAAGTGCGGCGGCGACAAGCTCTGCCTCCTGTCCCGGATCCCCTTTGATCCTGAGACCTTCTGCCACCACCTCGTAGATGGTCTGGCGGGGGTTGAGTGCCCCTGTTGGGTCCTGGAACACCATCTGCACCGTGGGGTTGAAGATGGTCTGGACCTTGGGTCGCGCCCCGTCACTCTCGGCCTCTACCCGTATCTGCCCGGAGGTCGGCTTCTGGAGACCTTGGATGGCCCGGATCAGAGTGGTCTTGCCCGAGCCGGACTCGCCCACGAGAGCGAGGACCTCGCCGGCATCGACGTGGAGCGACGCACCGTCCACGGCCCGGGCTGAGCCGAAGTGGACATGTAGGTCCTCGACCTCGACGAGCGAGGTCACACCAGGACGCATGCTGCGCTCCTCGCCAATCCGGCTACGCGGAGCTCGGGCTCCTCGGGCAAGCATGCCTCGTGTGCCAACGGGCAACGGGGATGAAACGGGCAGCCCCCCGGAAGGTTCCCCGGGGTGGGAGGGTCACCGCCGAGACCAGAGGGAGCCATCCGTGATGTCTCATCGCCGATGGTGGGGAAGGCAGCGGCCAGAGCCCTCGTGTAGGGATGAGAGGCGCTTTCGAAAACCTCCCAGGCCGGGCCCTCTTCCACGATCCGCCCGGCGTACATGACGGCCAGCCGCTTGCAGGCGTAGGTGAGGACCGAGAGGTCATGGGTGATGAACATCAAGGTGAGGTCTCGCTCCGTCTTGAGATCTGCGAGGAGATCGAGAACCTGGGCCTGGACCATTAGGTCGAGCGCTGTAGTCGGCTCGTCGGCGATGAGGAGATGTGGGTCACAGGCCAGGGCCATGGCGATGAGAACCCGCTGCCGCTGACCGCCCGACATCTCATGCGGATAGGAGTCGGTGCGAGCCTCCGCCAGACCCACCCGCCCCAAGAGCTCGACGACCCGCTTCCTCGCCGCTGCCTCGTTGGGCGCCGTCTTGTGGACCAGCATCGGTTCGGCGATCTGCTCACCCACGGTCTGGACCGGGTTGAGGGCATGCAGGGCACCCTGGAACACGATTGCCCCCGAAGTCCACCGGGCTGCCCTGAGGCCACCCGGGGATAGTCCGAGCACGTCCTTGCCATCCAGGGTGATCTGCCCGGTCACCTCCGTCCCCGAAGGGAGGAGCCGGAGGATGGAGTTGGCGAGGGTCGACTTCCCGCAGCCCGATTCTCCGGCGAGACCCAGCGAACCACCCTTCTCGATGTCGAAGCTGACCCCACGCACCGCGGGGACGTCACCGCTGTGGCCGTGATAGGTGATCGATAGATCCCGCACCGAGAGCAGGGGCTCGCTCATCGACCCCTGCTCAGTCTTGGGTTGGCGATCTCCTCGAGGGTTCGGCCGATCAGGGTGAAGGCCAGAACCACCGCAAGGATGCCGAGACCGGCGGGAACGAAGTACCACCATGCATTTCTGGACAGGGCGCCGTTGACGAAGGCCTCCTCCAAGGTCTTGCCCCACGATGCCGCCGAGGGGTCGCCGAGACCGAGGAACGCCAGGGTGGTCTCGGTCAGGATGGAGATGGGGACCGCCAGCGTGGCATTGGCCAGGATGAGACCCATGACGTTGGGCAAGATGTGCTTGCTGACGATGTGCCTCCCACTTCCCCCGAGTGAGCGGGCACGATCGACGAAGAGACGCTGTTTGACCGTCAACACCTGGGCTCGAATCAAACGCGCGGTCGATGGCCAGGAGGTGATCCCGATGACGAAGATGATGTTCCAGACGTTGCGCCCCAAGACCGACGCGAGGACGATGGCGAGGGGTAAGAACGGGATCACCAGGAACCACTCGGTGATCCGCATCAGGACGGCATCGGGCTTGCCGCCGACGAACCCGGCGATGATCCCTACCACAGAGCCGATGAGGATGGTCAACAAAGTGGCGGCGAGACCAACGAAGAGACTGACCCTGGAGCCCCAGACGAATTGGGCCCACACCGAGCGGCGGATGTAGTCGGTGCCCAGCGGGGGGAATTCGCCCGGCGGTGCCCATTGCGGATTGCCCTGCGCCCGGGCAAAGACCGGGCTCAGCTCCCGGGCATCGGCGAGGAGCGGCGCGGCGAGCGCCATGAGGACGAAGAGCAGCAGGACGACGAGGCCGATCATGCCTCCCTGCGAGCTGCGGAACTGCTTCCAAACCCGTCCCGCAGTGGCGCGGCGGCGCTGCATGGCGAGACTGGTCAAAGCTCCTCCACCCTCGGGTCGAGCCAGCTGTAGGTGATATCGGCAAGAAGGTTGAAGACGATGACAGCCGCGCTGAACAACAGGAACAGGGCTTGGAGCATGGGGAGGTCGGGCCCCCGGATCGCATCGGCAGTCGCCTTGCCCAGACCCGGCCAGGAATAGACCGCCTCGACCGCGATGGCGCCGGAGAGCACGAACCCGAAGTTGATCGCGGTGAGCGTCACCACCGGAAGCAGGGCATTGGGCACGGCGTGACGGTTCCGCACGACGACATCGCGGAGGCCTTTGGCGCGAGCGACGGTGAGGTAGTCCTCACCCATCACATCGAGCAGCGAGCTACGGGTGACAAGGGTGTACTCGCCCAGATAGGCAAGGGTGAGGGTGAGGGCGGGGAGGAACATGTGATAGGCCTGGTCGAGTAGCCGCGCCAGCCCCGTCTCACCCGACCCCGCGGTTGTGATCCCGCCAACGGGGAACCACCCCAGGACGACGGCAAAGATGACGAGGAGGATCATCCCCAGCCAGAAATCGGGCATGGAGTAGAACACCATGGTCCCCGAGGTGATCGAGTGGTCTTTCCAAGTGTTCCTCCGCCATGCGGCGATGATGCCGCCGACGGTGCCGATGACCGCCGAGAGAATCGAGGAGATCCCGACCAGGGCCAATGTCGCCGGTATGGCGGCCACGATCTCGTTCCACACCGGCTGCCGGCTCTGATATGAGAGACCGAAGTTGAGCTGGGCAGTCTCCCTGAGATAGAGGAGGAACTGAGTGCCGATCGGCTGGTCGAGCCCGAACGCGAGCCTGAGGTTGTCCAGGGTCTCCTGGGGGACATTGCGGCCACGAAACAGCGAACCGATGGGATCGGTCTGCACCACCCGAAATAGGAAGAAGTTGAAGACGAGGACGAAGACGAGGGTTAGCAGCGCCCCAAGGACCTTGCGGCCGATGAGCCGTCCCCGCCCCCGTCCCGTTCCTCGGTCTGTCGTCAGAAATTCACTCCCGGTCGTCGGCCGATGACCGATTCCGCATCGCCAGGAATACCCCTCCGATCACGATCACACCGGCAGCGATGCCACCCCAGAGCAGCCAATTGGTGCCGGAACCGTCGTCCGCGGCTGCCCCGACGGGTCTCAGTTCGACGTAGCCAGGAGACGTGTTGTTGAAAATGACCGGCCCGATTTCGGCCGGCTGCCTGACCCAGCCCTCGAAGGTATCGGTTCGGTAGGCCTGCAGGTCGGGACCGAGGAACATGGGTATGTAGATGGCGGATTCGTGGAACAGGGTGAGCATGTCATGGACGATCTCGAGCCGGGCATCAGGGTCGACCTCCTGGTTCTGCGCCGCATACATGGCGTCATACTCGGGATCGAACCAGTTGGCATCGTTGTAGTTCCCTAACTCGGCCTCGGTGAAGTTGACCAGCATCGGGTCGGGGTCGACGAAGGGCACCCAGCCCCAATAGAAGGTGTCGTAGGTGCCCTCGACGATGACCCCAAACAGGGCATCCTGGTCGTACGCCTCGAGGGTCACTCCGATGCCGATCTCCTCCATCCAGCCCACCATCAGGTCCCCGATCGGTCCCGCCAGGTCACCGTCAGTGTTGACCGTGTGCCGGATCACGATCGGGTTGGTCCCGTCAGGCATCTCCCTGATCCCGTCTCCGTCGCTGTCCAGGTACCCAGCGTCGTCGAGGATCTGATTGGCCAGCGCGGGGTCGTAGCCGAGCCGGTCCTCCTCGGGGATCTCGGGAAGCCATTTCGGGTCCGCCGAAGCGCTCACCGTCTCCAGGAGGCTGGCATGGCCAAACCACAGATCCTCGATCACCGCTTCGCGATCCACCCCGTGGGCGATCGCACGTCGCACGTCGACGTCGAGCAGGGCCGGGTGCGGCTGGCCCTCGGCCGCCCCTCCGTTGATTGCGATCTCGTCGAACCCGCCCTGATGACCTTCCACGACCTCGATGTTCTCATCCGCGTCCAGGGTGTCCCAGGAGCTGGCCGGGATGCTCTGCGCCGCATCGAGCTCACCCTGTTGCAGGGCCGCGACCATGGCGTCCGGGTTCTCGAAGAGGCGGAAGATGATCTGGTCATATGGGGGCTCCTCGCCCTCCCACCCCCAGTAGCTGGGATTGGCATCCATCACCACTGTTTGGCCAGGGGTGAATTCGGTCAGCACGAAGGGGCCGCTGCCCACCCCATCGTCGGCGGCGTACTGGGTGGCGGCGTCATAGTCGGTGGCGATCGGCTCCCAGATGTGCTTCGGCACCAGATACACGTCCATCGTGGGGAGCTTCGGATCGGGCACCGAGGACACGAGCTGGACGGTGCGCTCATCGACGACGGTCGCCTCGATGTTCGCCACCGTCGAGATCATGTTGTCCCACCCCTGCTCCCGCGCGGTGTTGATGTTCCAGACGACGTCCTCGGCGGTGAGAGGCTCCCCGTCCGACCAGGTCAGCCCTTCCCGGAGGGTGTAGATGTATTCCGTCCCGGGCTGGACCTCCTCCCAGGATTCGGCCAGACCGGGAGTCGTTGCGAAGTCATCCGCTGCCTTGTCGGTCAGTGTTGCGTACTGCAGGTTCCATATCTCGTAGACCGGCACGGTGTAGCCAGAGGTCGGGTTGATCACCTCCCAGTCCTGGGTGAGACCCACCCGCAAGGTGACCGAATCATCTTCCTCTTGGGCAGAAGCGATCGGAACGAGGGAAAGGGCCACCAAGGCGGCAACCAGCGACACGACGAGACGTCTCATGAATCTGACTCTCCATTCAGGTTGGACCCAGGAGAATGTATCCGTCTCGATCGACCTCTGATGGAGATTCGCGGCACCTTCCGAAACCTGAATGACGATTCAGCCTTCCCTGGCTACAGTTGCCCGACCGAGCCGAGGTTCCCGATTTGATCCGCGAGACACCGTTTCACCCCAGGACCAGCGCCGCCAACCAGACCGGGTTGTGGAGCCATTGGTCCGGGTATCTCGCCACCGACAGGTACCAGATGTCGGACAAATTCGAGTACTTCGCCATCAGGAACTCGGCGGCCGTCATCGACACTTCTCCCCTCTACAAGTACCGAATCACCGGTTCCGATGCCGAGACCTTTCTCGCCGGTGTGTTGGCCCGCGACATCCGCAAATGCCGACCCGGCCAGGCTCATTACACGATGTGGTGCGATGACGACGGCTGGGTGGTTGAAGACGGTGTCATCCTGCGCCACAGCGAGGACGAGTTCCTGCTCACCGCGGCCGAGCCCAATATGGCCTACTTGCAGGACCTGGCCGGACGGATGGCTGTCCAGATCGAAGACGTCTCGGACGACTATGGAGCCTTGGCGCTGCAGGGCCCTTATGCCCGGGAGATCCTCAAGCAGCTGGCACCTGAGATGGAGGGGATCGGCTACTTCCATCTGACACCCGCCAAAGTGGGCAATGCCGCGGTGACCATCTCCCGCACCGGCTACACCGGGGACCTCGGATATGAGATCTGGGTGGACCGCGATGATGCCGTCGACGTCTGGGACGCCCTCTTCGAGGTCGCAGCTCCATACGGCGTAATCCCCGCCGGCCAGACCGCTTTGCTCATCGCCCGAATCGAGGCCGGGTTGGTCCTCATCGACGTCGACTTCTACTCGTCCCGATACGCCTGGAACGACGACCAGCGCACCACCCCCCACGAGTTGGGTCTGGGCTGGATGCTGCGTGACCTCGATTCCGACGATCGGGCATTCATCGGACGGCGTGCCATCGAACGGGAGTTGGCCGACGGAACCTCGCGGTGGAAGACCGTGGGGATCATGGCCGACTACGAGGACTGGAACCGGGTCTACAACGAGCGCAGCCTCATCCCGCCCAAAGACCACACCCCCGAGCACGGCGGGATGATGATCTACGACGAGAAACTGGAGCGGATCGGGTACACGCCCAGCTTCGTCTACTCCCCGATGGCCCAGCGACACGTCGGTATCGCCAGGGTCCGTCCCGAGCACGCTGCTTTGGGGACCGAGGTCGGCCTCGAGGTCACCATCGATCACCGCTACGAAGTGGTCAAAGCCAATGTGAGCCGGCTCCCCTTCTTCAACCCACCGAGAAAGACAGCCTGAGGTAGCCAATGCCCGCGAAGAAGAAGTTCGACGTCATCGTCATCGGTGGCGGCCACAACGGCCTGGTCAATGGGGCGTATCTGGCCAAGGCGGGGCTGAGCACCGTCATCCTGGAGCGCAGGCATCTGGTCGGCGGCGCCGCCATCACCGAGGAGCTCCACCCCGGGTTCAGCTTCACCACGTTCTCATATGCGCTGAGCCTGCTTCGGCCCGAGATCATCCACGAGTTGGAGTTGACCAAGCACGGGTTCATGCCGTTGTTGATGCCCTCCACCTTCGCCCCCACCGAGGACGGCGACTACATGTTGCTGGGGCAGGACAAGAACGAGAACCACCACGAGATCGCCCGTCACTCGCCTCACGACGCCGATGCCTACGACGCTTTCGGGCACATGATGGAACAGGTGGTGCATGCCATCAGACCGCTGATGGACTCCATCCCCCCTGACATCACCTCGAAGGACCCCGAGGAGCGGGCACGGATGGCGGCAATCGGCTCATATTTGGCCGATCTCCCGCCGGGAGTCCTCCACGACATGATCAGGCTCATGACCGGGAGCGCCGCCGACATCCTCGAGGACTACTTCGAGTCGGACATCATGCAGGGGCTGCATGCCTCGTCGGGGATCATCGGTACCAAGGTCGGGCCTCGCTCCCAAGGATCCGGGTTGGTCCTGCTCTATCACTCGTTCGGTGAGCACGACGGCGCCTATGGGGCATGGGCCTTCCACAAGGGTGGAAATGGCGGGTTCACCCAGGTGCTGGCCCGAGCGGCGGAGTCTTTCGGGGCCGAGATCAGGCTCGAGTCGCCCGTCGATCATGTCGTCACCAAGAACGGGCGGGCCATCGGAGTGATGCTCGAGGATGGGACCGAGCTCGAGGCGAAGACCGTGGTTAGCGCGGTCGACCCCCGGCGCACCTTCATGGATCTCGTCGATCCCCGTGAGCTGCCCACCGACCTGGTGGACAACATCCGACGCTTCAAGTTCCAGGGGACTTCGGCCAAGGTCAACTTCGCCCTCGACGCCAATCCCACCTATCCGGGGCTGGAGGGTAGATCCGACCAGTACCGCGGTTTCATCAACATGGGCCCCTCGCTCGACTACCTGGAGCGGGCGTTCGACGACGCCAAGTACGGGTGGTACTCGCAGAAGCCATACATCGACGGCTGCATCCAGTCCAATGTCGACCCCGATATGGCCCCTCCGGGCAAGGCGGTGATGTCCTGTTTCATCCAATACGCCCCCTATCACCTGAAAGAGAGTGACTGGGACACCGAGCGGGACAACTTTGGCGATGTGGTGCAGAAGACGCTCGAGGGCTTCTTCCCCGGATTCGGCGACCTCGTGCTCCATCGCGAGGTAGTCACCCCGCTCGACATCGAGCGGGTGGTCGGTCTCACCGAGGGCAACATCTTCGCGGGCGAGTTCCTCGCTCCCCAGATGTTCTTCTTCCGCCCCGCTCCCGGCTGGAACCAATACCGCACCCCGATCGAGGGCTACTACCAGTGCGGATCGGGCACCCACCCCGGCGGATGCGTCATGGGCGCTCCCGGCCGCTTCGCCTCCCAGCAGATCCTCGGGGACTTGGCCAAGAAGAAGTAGATCCTTCGGAACCGGGATCGGACAACCCAGCGTTGATAGCCTGGACTCCCGGGAGAAACGTATGGCGTCACGCCGAGGAATGGCCCCACTTGTCGCCTCGCTGCTGATCCTCGCCGCCTGCACCCGATCTGCTACACCGCTGCCACCTACGGCGCCGGCTGATGCCTTCGCCCCGACACCGACCATCGGACCATCGACCACAACCCAACCAGCGCCTACCACGACACTCGATACCGAGCGGGTGATCCTGCAGCGGGTCGATCCGATCTCATTGCAGCCGATGACCGCCTTCGAGCCGATCCCGATGGGCGACGCGCTCTGGGGATCGGTTGCTTCGCCCGATGGCAGATATCTGGCGGCTACGGTCGACGCAGACGGAAGGGGAGTCCCCGAGATGCGGCTCGTCGATCTCCAGTCCTGGGTGCCGATGGCGTCTTGGCCCGAGGCCGGCGATTTCTTGTTCCATGTCAACGAATTCGGCAGCATCTACTTCATCAGTTACCGGTCGACCACCGAGTTTCGTCTTGCCACAACCGACTCAACCGGATCGACCCTGATCGCCTCCCTACCCGCCCAGTATGCGGTGTGGGGAGCTGAGCAGGTGACCGACGCCCTGTTCGTGCTCTATGGAACCAAGCCGGCAGAACCGGCGTCAGGGCAAACAGAGCAGGTGTTCGTCGCCACCATCGGCCTCGACGAGGCCGGGGCAGTCGTCAACGAGGTCCCGATGCCCCAGGTGCGGATTGGCACGGTTGATCCGGTCAGCCAGGGTCCCTGGGCCGGGTATCTCTACACCTCGCCCTCGTTCACCTGGGACCCAGCCGGGACACGGCTCTTGGTGGCACATGGTGACGAGGATGTGGTTTCCGAGGTCGACGTTGGAACAGGCGCCGTCGTGGAGCACCCGGTAGCCGGGACTGTTGACCTTGGAACGGGCACCAGACGAATGAGCGCCCTCAGCCCCGACGCTCGGTTCCTCCACGTCGCCACCCGCACCGTCGAGTTGATCGAAGACGATGACGACTGGACGGTGATCACCAGACCCGCCGGGGTCAAGAGCATCGATACCACCACATGGGAGATGGTGGTGCGCAACGATGAGCCGATCTCGGACATCTGGGTCTCTCCCAGCGGGGCCATGCTCGGGTCCGGCTATACGACCGAGGAATCGGAATCCGTCTACGTGTCGGAGTCGACCGGCCTGTATTTGCTCGATCCATCGAACCTCAGCGTTCGAGTTCACTATCCGCCTGAGACCCCCGAACAATGGTGGGGACCGGTGACCTTCACCGATTCGGGGTCGATCGCATACGCCTCGACCTGGGTTCAAACCCCGAAGGTGAACGCCATCGAGTTGGCCACCGGGGAATTCCTCTCCACCGCTGAAGGCACTGAGACACTTGACATGATCGGCCCGGCGGGGGTCCTTGCGACCAATCGCTAGTGGTCTGTCGCTCGAATAGGGTGCATGTGTATCCGAGCCATCGGCGCCATCTGGCAAGGAGAAGAGCGCAGTCGCAGCCGGGGAGCTGCGGCGAGCACTTCGACGCAGCCAGGGGGGTCGAGGGCCGGAGAGACGCCATCAGTATTTGGGCGACGGGCCACTAGGTTGGCTCGATGATCGAGACTCGACCCGAGCTAGCTGCCCGGATGGATCAGGAGCTGGTGGGCTGGCTGACCACGGTCTCGCCGACCGGACAGCCGCAGAGCTCGGTGGTGTGGTTCCTCCGCGACGGCGACGACCTCCTCGTCTACAGCCAGCCCGACGCCACGAAGATGTCCAACATCTCAGCCAATCAGAAGATCGCCTTCGCACTCCGCACCGACGAGCTTGGCGACTCGATGGCCACATTCGAGGGAACGGCAACGGTGGTCGATTCCCCAACGTCACTCAATCAGGAACCCGCCTATCTCGCCAAGTACCAGGACCAGATGGAGAGGCTGGAGGGAACACCTGAGGAATTCGCTGCGGAGTACTCGGCGCTGATCCGCATCTCGATCGAACGGGTGCGCTCCTTCTAAGGAGATCTCGGTCACTCGTTGTCGGGGATGAACCACTCCGCGACCCAGCGCACGATCGAGATCACGAGGGCGCCGAGGAAGGTGGCCCAGAAGAACCCGGTCGAACTGATTCCGAGATCCATCATGTTGGGCCCACCCAGCCACAGGACCAGCGAGAGCGCCAGGGCGTTGGTGATCAGCAGGAACAGCCCCAGGGTCAGCACCACGATCGGGAGGCTGAACAGGTTCATGATCGGCTTGACGACCCCGTTGACCAGGGCAACCAGGATCGCCACGACGAACAACTGCCAGGCCGACCCGGTGAACTCGAGACCGGGGACGATGGTGAACGCGATCCAGACCGCAAGCAGCGGTGGCGCCGAGTTTGAGGAGGAATCTCATGCTGCTCAGGCTATCCCTGCCCTATCTGAGAATGCGTGATCGAATCCTTGTCGTATCACGTCATCCGCTTCCGCCTCTCTCCTGTGACGTGGGCACACGGTCCGCGTCGCACGACAGGAGGCAACATGTCTACGAGAGTCACCCAACAGAAGCCGGTCGCCGGCCGTCCCAGCAGGGGTCTAGGCCTGGCGGCAGCCGGTCTCGCCGTGCTTGTCGCCATCGGCATCGGGTTCACGCTGAGTGAGGACAATGCCGCTTCGCCGTCCGACGTGCGGCCCGCCAATCCCCAGGTGAGCGACTCACGCCGGGTGAAGGCCGAGAACATCGCAGCGCGGGATGCCATCTCTCCCGGCGCCAACGTCGAGGCCTACAAGGTCCGTGAGGGCATCGTCGGAGTGGTGAGCCCTGAGACTTTCAACATCGAGGAGCACCGGATCCGCATGGCGAAGGCTGATGCTCAACGGAAGGCGGTCGCCGGGCAAGGGCAGGCGTACCTCGACTTCCAACAGGAGCGGGCTCAGAAGTCCGGCTAAGGGACGGGATGGTCGCGGGCGCACAGCTCCCGACCACGAGGGGGAAAGAAGGGCCGCCACGGCGGCCCTTCTTTCTATGCATCGAGAGGTTCCAATCCCGGGTGGACGGCCGCCCGCTCGTTCGCATCGTTTCACGTATCAGGACCGGGCCCCGCCACTCCTCATTGCGACCGAGGGACAAATCGTCCCTGTCAAGGGAAGGGAGAGACCATGTCTACGAGTGCTACCCAGTCGGGTACCACCACAAGGGCAGGACGTTCGGGCAAAGGCCTCGGCATCGCCGTGGCAGCTCTGGCCGTCGTCATCGCCGCCGGCTTCGTGTTCACCGTCAACCAGGGGAACAACGAGGTCACGGTGTCGGCGGCCGAGCGGGCAGCTCGAATCGCCAGTGATCGTTGGGACGAGATGATCGCCATGAACGAGGCGGCTTACTTGCAGCAGGCGACCAACTCGCTGCAGGGCGAAAGCTATCTGGACGCGCTCAACGAGCGTGCCGTGGCGGAGAAGGCAAGCGCCGAATCGCATCCTGGGTTCAACATCGAGAAGACCAAGATGGAACTGGCCGGGCAGCTCGGAGGCTCCGTCGTCCGTGACGAAGGGAACCTCGACATGATCCGCGCCCAGCAGGCCGCTCAGGCTGCACTGCTGACCGAGCACCCTGGGGTCAACCCAGAGCGCACGCAGATGCTGATCGACAAGCTAGACGAGCAGCTCTACGTCCCGAGCATCGTTCAGCCGGTGGTCTCAGAACCGGCCGAACTGAATCTGCCGGAGTGGGACAACCGGATCCCCTGAAGCACAACAGCAAAAGGTGAAGGGGGCCGCCTCGAGGCGGCCCCCTTCTTTATGTGTTTGGCCCCTGACCACGAGAAGACCCCCCGCCAAGTGGCGGGGGGTCTTCTCTACTCCGCTAGCGAGGCGTGTGCCTCAGCCCATTCACAAGGCGGGGCGAACAATGAGGCGTTGCAGGATCTGAGGCCGGTGCTTCACCTGGAGCCGGTTCTCCTTCGAGCGGCTGCCCAACCACCTCTGTACGGGGTTGTCGAGCACCTCGAAGGGGCGAACGGCCCAAGCCCAGCGCCGAGTGCTCCTCGGATCCTGGGATTCGGACATGTATGTCATGTCGCGCCTTTCCTCGCTGACGGTCGTCGTCGTTTGACGACGATTCACCGATGGAGAGGAATGGGCCCGGCTGCTGATACCGGAACTGGAGCCAATGGAGTCAGAGATTCAGAGAATGAACCACTCGGTTTTGACCGCCTCGTCACCCTCGAAGCGGAGGACGAGGGCGAAAGGCCCGGTTTGCACGCCGTCGAATGAGAAACGCCCGAGCTCGTCGGTCTCGCCGACCAGGACAGTGTCGAGTACGTGCAGCTCGACGGTCATCTGCCCTGCCGGCTCGATCCGCCCCACGAGATGACCAGTGATCGGATCGTGCTCGAGATCGATGGTCCATTTCCCAGACTCGAAGGCGAGCATGCGGGCGACTGCCACTCCTCGCACGGTGGCCGAGTTCGATTCGTCGAGTGAGTCATAGGTGAGCGAGGCGAGCTCGGCATCGATGGTTCGCCAGGAGAGGGCTGCTTTGGCGAAGTCGGTCACATCGGCCGGCGTCGGATCCGACTCGTCGAGCCCTCGACGGAGCTGCGAGAGAAGCTTTTCTTCGTGCTGGCTGGTCGACTCACTCATCAGGGCTCGTCTCCTCGTTAGGTAGGTCGTAGGAGATCCAGGCCAACTCGGCATCGATGGTACGCCACGAAAAAACCGCCTTGGCGAAAGCGGTTGCATCTGTCGGCGCTCTGTGCTGAATGAGCGACACCAGCTTCTGATCGTGCTGCGGTGTCGACTCAGTCATTGGGCATCATCTCCTGAGTCCAAAGAGTCGCTTCCGGCCCCGCTGATACGCGCCGATAGAGCGGCCTTGAGCCGCTCGAGGCACCTCGATCTGGTCGGCCCCAGACTCCCGATCGGCCGGTCGACGATCTCGGAGATCTCCTCGTAGCTCAGCGGCGGCTCGGTGGTGAGCAGACGGAGCAGCTGTTGGCAATCCTCACTGAGGGTCCCGAATGCGGCGACGACCTCTCGGGCCTCCTCATCCTCGACCAACATCGATTCGAGGGAGGGCGATTCGTCGGGGATGTCGTATTGGAAGTCTGTGGGGACCGTCCGCTCACGCAAACCCTTCACCCGAAGCGCCTCACGCCGACAGGTCGTCGCCAACCAGCCGGGAAGCCGCTCGGGATCGTCGATCCGGTGCAGGTTCTCGACGAGTCGAAGCCAGACCGTCTGGGTCACATCTTTCGCTGTGGCCTCGTCGAGTCGGAAAGAGCGGGCGATCGACCAGACCATTTGACTAAACCGCTCGACCAGTTCGTTCCATGCCGCCTGGTCACCCTCGGCGGCCAGCGAGAGGAGCTCGCCATGAGTGGCTCGCGCCAAGGAGGCCATAGGCGTCATGGTACGAAGGAGATACCTGGTTCGACCTCCAGATACCGGAATCTTTCAGGCAGTGATGGAGACTCCAAGATCCTCGGCCTTCAAAGGCGCGCCTTCCTCACTCTGAGAAAGGACGGCCGCGGCAGCGGTCTCCGCGTCCTCACCTGTCTCGCACATGCGCTGGGCGATGGCACCTGCCACTCGTGGAGCGGCGAAGGATGTGCCCGACCACATCGCCCAGCCGTCATATCTATCGGGATCAGCGATCCAACGCGGGAATGCCTCGCCGGGTTGCAGCACACCAGGTGGCACGAGTCTTTCAGGGTCGACCGGGCCGTCGTGGAAGAGGAAAGTGCTCACCACATCTACGCCAATCGCCCACGCTTCTACCCAAGGTCCGTAGTTGGAGAACCACGCGCGACAGCCACCTGCGTCGGTGGCGCCTACAGCGATGACCTCGGAAAGAGCTGCCGGCCAGAATGGACGACAGGTGCCGGCGTTTCCGGCGGCGGCCACAACCACCGCCCCTTGCTGTTTGGCCTCGACAATCCGGTTACGAAGGACCTTGGGGCGCTTGACCGGCAGATTGTCGTCCGTGAAGCAACCCAAAGACAGATTGACCACATCGACGTGACCACGATCCAGCGCCTGTTTCAACCCAAGCGAGATGTCCCAGTCATCGCCGTCGCCAAAGCTGGAAAGCACGCCCTCGGTCCAGATGATCGCGTTGGGAGCCATACTCCTGACGATCCCGGCGATGAAGGTCCCATGACCGGCCTGCCGGTCGAGAAACCCCTCCGCATCCTCATTCGTCTCGTCTTCGTCCGTTCGAGAGGGATCCACTCCCGGGGCCGGCGTCCTCCAACCATTGTGGACGACAGCATGGCCCTGCAGCTCGGGATGGGCGGGTTGGCCCGAGTCGGTGGCCAATCCGGTATCGAGAACCAGCACAACCGGCGGTTCGCCTGAACACTCGCTGGCTTGAGGCCAATCGATCGGCGCACGAACCGGAACAGAGCCATTCCGGGCGAATGGGTTCTTCATCAATTCCGGATTGCCCAAGTAGGCGGGATTCCCCAGATAGGCCGGGTTACCCAGATAAGCCGGATTGCCGAGGTAAGCCGGCTCGCCGAATAGGACGTGATTGACCGAGGCGTCGAAACCGTCCACCCGTAGGGACTCGGCCACGCTGACCGGGTCGTCTATGCCGGTGTAGAGGTGATGCGTGACTTCCTCCTCGAACCCATCCACTGTCTCGAAGGCGTCGAAATGCTGTGTATCGGCTGGGATCGGCAACCCGGTCGGCATGACGCCACTGGGACGTTCCGAGACGATCAGCTCACCGGGCCGATAAGAAAACCCCCGGCCTGGCTCGACTGCTATCTGATGCTCGATCAAACGCGCATACAGGCTCGCCGCTATTGCATCGGGATCCATGAGTGCCCCACTTTCGGTCGCCTCCCGGGGAATTGCGCATCAAGGCGCAACGGGCGAAACCTAGTCTCCGCCCAGTGATCGATGCGCCTCCGATTTCGGACCTCGAATTGGCCCTGCGCTTGGTCGATTCGGTGCAAGACCACCCGCAGAAGGCACGTGATGAAGCCGAAAACCTCATCGCAAGGCAGGACCTCGATCCTGAGACAGCGGCCGTTGCTTGGTGGGCCCTCGGTTTCGCCTCCCGCCAGCTCAACGATCTAGCCACTGCCGAACAAGCTCTGCGAACAGGCCTGGACATCGCGGAGGGTGCGGGGCTGAGGCGACGTGTCGGCCAGATCAGATCGAGCCTGGCGCTGGTGCTGCTGTACACGGGGGACTCCCAAGGCGCCCTCGATGAGGCTGAGCTGGCCATGGCTGGCCTGACCGGTGCCGATCGGGCTCGGAACGAGATGCAGATCGGGCTCATCCTGCAGCGTCTCGGCCGGCTCGATGCGGCCTTGGTCAATTATCGATCGGCGCTAGTTGGGCTCAGACGTAGCGGCGACCGCTTGGTCGAGGCCCGGCTCCTCTCCAACCGAGGGGTGCTCCACGGCTACCGAGGGGAGCTCGACCTTGGGATATCCGACCTGATGGCGGCCCGTGTCATCGCAGAGAGCCTTGGACAGGGCCTGATCATGGCGGTGTGCGCACAGAACCTCGGCTTTCTGGAGGGCAGACGAGGCGATGTGCCCACCGCGCTTGCCTGGTTCGATCGCGCCGAGTCGGCCTATGAGGCATTAGGGCGTCCCCCGGGGATGCTCGAGGTGCTCTGGGCCAACCGCGCCGAGCTCCTCCTCGCCACTGGTCTCTATACGGAGGCCGAACAGGCGGTGGAAGCCGCCATCTCCGGTTTGGAAAAGATCGATAACAAGACCGACCTCTCGGAGACTCGGCTTCTTGCCGCGGAGGTGGCGCTGGCCGCCCGACATCCTGACGAGGCCATAGATGCAGCAGCGGAAGCTGTTTCGGAATTCACCGAACAGGAGCGAGAGGCCTGGCGACTTCTCGCCGAGTACGCGGCACTGCGCGCCCGATTCGAAGCAAAGAAATCGGACGGAGCGACTACATCGACCGCCGCCCGGCTCGCCGAAGAGTTGTCCGCAATCGGCCTCCTCTCCGAGTCGCAGCACTGTCACCTGTTGGCGGGCAGAATCGCGATGCGTGACGGGGCTCTCCAGGAAGCGCGTCGACAGCTAGGGGTCGCCTCAGGCGCCCGTCGCCGGGGCCCCGCCCTCGACCGGGCAAAGGCATGGCATGCCGAGGCCCTGCTCCGCCAGGCCGAGGGGAACGCCACAGGGTCAACGAGGGCAATCGAGGCCGGCTTCAAAGCGATCAGAGACTATCGACTCACTCTTGGAGCGGCAGACCTTCGCTCCCATGCCGCCACCCACGGTCTCGATCTCGTTGTTCTCGCCATCGAGCAAGGATTGGCCTCGGGCTCCCCTTGGAGGGTGCTCAAGGCAGTGGAATCCTGGCGTTCCGAGAGCAGCCAGGTGGCCGCAGCTCGACCCCCGTCCGACCCAGAGCTGACTCGCCTCCTCTCCGAGCTGCGCCGGGTCAGCGCCGAGATCCGAGAGACCGCGGTCGCCGGTGGTACGACCCATCGCCTCCTCGTGCAGGAAGCGAAGATCGAATCCGAGATCAAGGCGATCAGCCGCAGTCTCCGTGGCTCGGGTGCGGTCCGGGCCGCTGCTCCCCCCAGCCGAGAGGTCATCGTCGACCGGTTGGGAGATCGGCGGTTGATCTCGTACTTCAGACAGGCCGGAGACATCTATGCGGTCACGGTGCATCGGGGATCAATCGCCCTCGAACGCCTGGTGGAAGCGGGACGCGCCTCGGACGAAGTCTCTTCGCTCTTGTTCTCGCTGACCAGACTCGCCCACGGCGCAGGGTCGGCCCGCTCACTCGAGGCGGCGGCGGGCTCGGTCGACCAATCTCTCGAGACTCTCCGGCAATGGCTCCTCGATCCTTTGACCAGCGATGGCGAGGCGGCGACAGTGGTGCCGACGGCGGCATTGCATCGCCTTCCCTGGCCCGCCCTCGACCCGGGGAGGATCGTGACCGTCGCCCCGTCTTTCGAGAGCTGGATGGTCGCTTCGTCGCGGCTGGCCGCGTTGAAGCCCGACTCAACCGCCTCGCTTGTCGCCGGGCCTGACCTGCCCGGAGCCGTTCAGGAAGTATCGAGAATCGCTCGGCTCTACCCGAACCACCGACGGCGGACCGGCCGCAATGCCCGCGCGAATCTGGTCCTGAGAGATATCGAAGGCTCGGATGTTGCCCATGTCGCGGCCCATGGCTTGTTTCGCTACGACAATCCGTCCTTCTCGTCCCTGCAGATGCACGACGGACCTCTCACGGTCTATGACTTCGAGCAGATCGTGAGTCCCCCGAAAGTCATGGTCCTGAGCTCGTGCGATACAGCAGTGACCAAGGTCGTGGCGGGCGACGAGCTCCTCGGTCTGTCCTCGGCGCTCATCGGAATCGGTGTCTCGAGCCTCGTCGCTCCGGTGGTGCCGATCGACGACGAGGCAGCCACCGATCTCATGGTCGCACTCCACCGTGGTCTCGTCGCCGGAGATGCGACCCCGGTGGCGCTGGCGAAGGCGATGTTGCTAGATGACTCTGACACTGACCCGGAAAAGGCGCTCCGGTCGTCATTCGTTGTCTTCGGTGCTTGAGAAGGCGCGGATCGACCCCCGGGAGAACCCGGGGGTCGGTCCTATCTGGCCCCCAATCACTGCCGGTGTTGTTCCCGACAGCCCTCAGACGGCAGGAAGTTGTGGTCTTCGATCGACCCGCAACGAGTCGGCTATCGACTCCAGGCCCCGACCGATGGCCTGGACCAACCGGTCCATGGCGCCTGGTCCCAGTGGACGAGCCGCCTTGATGCGGCGGTGGCGTTCGGCCTCGGCCTGATAGCGCTGCATTTTCTCGTAGGCAAGCGCCTCATTCAGATAGCTGCTCATTTCCCTCCCCAATCGTCGTTGCGAACTTTGTGCACCTTGAGAGCGGCCTCATCCCCCTCTGATACATCGAGACGACTTCGAGATCAGCCGTTGGTTCTGATCACGATCAGGTTGTCGGCTCCCGACTCGGGGAACCAGACCTCGCCCGGCCGTCCCAGGATCTGGCGGACCTCGCCCGGATCATGGGGCAATGGATAGATGTGGAACTCCTCCGTGACCGCGTCGAAGCGCACGATCGAGTTCGACCCGAAATCACTGGCCCACACGATGTCGCTGTCGTCGACGAACACCGCGTAGGTCTCGGGACTGTCACCGGGGAGACGCCAGGTGTCCCATGTGTCACTCCCTGGCGTGTACCGGCTGAGGTTCCCGGCATTCCACTCGCTGACCCAGATCCGACCCTGCGAATCGGACCACACCCGACGTGCTCCTTGCTCGGGGGTGGGCGGTTCGACGACTGTGGCGCTCCCATCGGCCCCGATCCAGGCGATGTGAGAACCGGCGAGTGAGGCGTAATAGACCACGCCTTCTGGTGTCGTGGTCACGCCATAGGGGCCGCGACCTTCGGGGGCGTCGTAAACGACTATCTCGCCGGTGACCGGGTCCAGGCTCCCGTAGATCCCGTTCTGCCCGGTGAACCACAGGATCCCGTTGCCGTCGAAGCTGGCGGTGTTCAGGTTGGCGTCGGGGCGGTCGTCGGGCAGGGGGTACACAGTCACGCCGCGACTGGTCGGGTCGACAGCCACGATGGCATTGAGGCCGCCATCAGTTACCCAGGCAATGCCGTCGTCATCGACGATCACGCCGTGTGGTGCCGAGCCCTCCCCCAAAGGGGTATGGGTTGTCTCACCGCTGGCCGGATCGAGCCAACCCAGCTCTCCAATGTCCTGTGCGGTGTACCAGACCCCGCCGTCGAGGGCCGGCGCCACATCGTGTGGGCCCGAGCCGGTAGGCACCGGGAAGGACTCCATCACGAGGTCATCGGGAGAGATGGCGATTGGCTGTGTGGTCGAGCTTGTGGTCGTCGTTGGGGTTGTGGTCGGCGTGGTCGTGCTGGCGGCGCTAGAAGACGGACTCGCTGCCGTGGCCTGTGTGCTCGACGGGCCCTGGGTGGAATTGTCTGGCTCCGCCGTGCATGCAACGGCGATCATGATGAGCAGCGTCGGCAACGAACGCCTCACCAGGTTCAGCCTATGCGGCCTCCCGAACGAGTCGGACCGCCTCTTTCACTCCGCCATCCCACGGCGTGCCGTGGCCGGGAAGCACCCATTTCGCCTCTATTGCGGCGATCTTGTCCAAGGAGGCGAGGGCTTGCTGGCTGTCGAGGGTGAATGGCGCCGGCTGGGGCCCTACTGCTCCGGTGAGCACATGACCCGTAGTCAAGGCGTCTCCGACGAACACCGCATCCACGGCGGGGATGTGAAAGGCCACGCTGCCCGGAGTATGCCCGGGGACGTGCAAGACAATTGGGGCACCGGGAAGATCGAGAACCTGGCCGTCGGAAAAGACGGCGACTTCGGCCACGGGCGTGATCTTCAACCCTCCACGAAGACCGCTGTACCAGATGAATTTCGCCAAGGGACCGATCTTGACCTTGCCCCAGGAGAGGTCCTTCTTCACCTCCCCGCGCTCGGGTGGCATCGAGCTCGTGGACGAAGACAGGGATTCCATGCCCTTGCCTGAGCCGTTCGGCAAACCCGATGTGATCGGTATCACCATGAGTGAGGATGACCGCGCGGATATCCTCGAGCTTCCGCCCCATGACGGCGAGCTCCGGCTCTAGCTCATCGAATTGACCGGGCAGACCGGCATCGACGATGGTCACCCCGGAGACGTCGTCAACCAGGTAGACATTGACCAGGTCAGAGCCGATGCGATGTAGCGATGGGGCCAGCTGCACGACGGCAGGTTAGGGTCGGACCGGGCGAGCTCAGTAGGCGTTGGCGACCATCAACTCCTCACAGGGGAAGAGGGTGATGATCTTGCAGCCTTCGGCCGTGACGACGACCTCCTCCTCGATACGCGCTGCCGACCGGCCGTCGGCCGCAGGAGCGTAAGTCTCGAGGGCGAACACCATTCCTTCCTCGATCTCGATGGGAGCGTCGATCGAGTTGAGCCGACTGATGATCGGCCGCTCGTGAAGACCCACCCCGACCCCGTGCCCGAACTGGAGCCCGAAGGCATCCATCTCGTTGTCGAAGCCGAATTCCTCGGCCCGCGGCCAGACTTTGGCGATCTCGTCGGTGCTGGCACCCGGCTTGACCAGGTCGATGGCGGCGTCCATCCACTCCCGTGACTGCTTGAACGCATCTCGTTGGGCTTGAGTGGCCCGGCCGACCACGAAAGTGCGGTAGTAACAGGTGCGGTACCCGTTGAAGACATGGATGATGTCGAAGTAGGCCTGATCTCCGGGCCGAATCAGCCGGTCGGAGAAGACATGCGGATGTGGGCTGCATCGCTCACCGGCGATCGAGTTGATTGCTTCGACGAACTCCGAGCCCATCTCGAAGAGACGGGCGTGGGCCAAGCCGACGATGTCCGACTCGCGGATGCCCGGTTTCAGCGCCTCGAAGATGTCTTGATAGACGCCATCGACCATGGCACAGGCCTGAGTTAGGAGGACGATCTCGTCCTGGCTCTTGATCTCGCGAGCCTTCATCATCGCCTGCTGTCCGTCTACGACGTTGAGCCCCTCGGCCTGCAATGCCAGGAAAACCCCGGTCTCCGCCATGTCGACGCCGAGACGCTCCCCGGCCAGGCCATCAGATTCGAGCACCTGTCGGATCTCGGCGGCGGCACGTGTGTGGAGCCCGGCCTCGGGCCCGATCGCGCCCTGTAGACCGGTGTTTCCGCCGACGGAATTCGACTTGTCGTACATGTGGGGCAGCTGCAGACGATGGGCCTTGGCAGCCGAACCGAAATCCCAGATCCGCGGCCGTCCCTCCCTTGTCACCAAGGCGTAACGCTCCCCCTTGTTGAACGCCCAGTAGCCGATCTGAGTCGCGGTCGTGTAGCGGATGTTCGAGGTCTCGAACAGAAGCAGTGCCCCTAGATCCTCTTGCTCCATCAGTTGCCGGGTGCGGGCGAGGCGATGCTGGCGAAGCCGCTCGAAGTCGACACGGTTCTCCCAATCGACCCCGATCACGCCAGGAGCGGGGCTGGTTGCGACGGGGAACTCAACGCTCATCGGTGTCTCCTTGTCTCTCCGGCTCTGATCCTCGTGGCCGTCCCGGGTCACGCAGCGTGCTTAGTGACACTACACACTTGGCCCTTGCCTCATCGGGCCAGATGGCGTGCGGCAATGGCGGCCACGTAGGACCCGATCGCAAGACTGGCGGTCGCTCCGGGTGACGGCGCATTGAGGACGTGGACGGTGGATCCCGCCTCCTCGATGACGAAATCGTCGACCAACAGCCCATCCCGGGACACGGCTTGAGCCCGGATCCCCGACCCTCCAGGGAGGAGGTGCTCGGAGCGGACGTCGGGGACGAGGCGCTGAGCCGAGCGGGCGTACATCGACTTCGAGCGTGACCTCACCATCTCAGTCGTCCCGGTGCGCCAATGGCGCATGATTAAGCGGCGGAAACCCGGATCGCGGATGGTCTGCCAGAGATCTCTCCAATCAGCCGCCGTGCCTCGATAGTGCTCCCGGCCGAGGGCCAGGACCGCGTTGGGACCTACCTCGACGGTCCCGTCGATTCGACGGGTGAAATGGACCCCCAGAAAAGGGAAACGGGGGTCCGGGACCGGATAGATCAGACCACGCACCAGGGCCCTGGCCTCCGGGCTCAGCGTGTAGTACTCGCCGCGGAACGGCACGATGGCGACCTGACTCTCCACCCCGGCAATGGCTGCCACCTTGTCCGAGTGGAGACCGGCACAGTTGACCACAACCTTGGCCCGAATCTCTTGATCCGCCGCCAAAATCCGAGCACCGCCGGCATCGTTCTCGATGCCACTCACCTCGTGGCCGGTGTGGATCTGGGCGCCGTCCTCAGTCAAATCGCTCGCCAACCGGGCGGCCACCGCCGGAAAATCGACGATGCCAGCCTCGGGAACATGAAGTGCCTGCAGCCCCGCTGCCGCAGGCTCGATCTCACGGATGTCGCCGGGTCCGATCATGGTCAGCCCGGAAAGGCCGTTCGCCCTCCCCCGCCGCTCCAGCTCCGCCAGGGCATCCAGCTCGGAGGACTCCGTGGCGATCACGAGCTTTCCTGTTTGCTCGAATCGGATGCCTGCCGTCTCGCAGTATTCCTGCAACCGCCGTCTGCCCTCGACACACAACCGCGCCTTTAGCGAGCCAGGCTTGTAATACAGACCGGAATGGGCGACCCCGCTGTTGTGGCTGCTCTGATGGGCGGCCACGTCGGGCTCCTTGTCGAGGATGACCAGGCTCACGCCCGGGTGGCTCTCCCCGAGGGCCCGGGCAACCCCGAGGCCGATGAGGCCGGCGCCAATGATGCAGACGTCGTAGGCCAACCGGCATCCTCCTCACAGACCTGCGGACCTGAGGCGCAGACTAACCAGCAGGCTCGTCGGTGCTCAGTCCCACTGCACAGTGTCAGGGGTCCGAGGGTTAGGATCTCGGCACTTCGCCCGCAAAAGGAGCATGTTTCGAATGGCCGATGGGACAGTCTTGATCGTTGGTGGCACCGGCGGCCTCGGCAGGGAGGTGGCGGCGCACTATGCCGACCAGGGCCGTGAGGTGATCATCACCGGGCGCGACCCAGCGAAGACCCGGGAGGTCGCAGCCGACCTGGGGAGCAATACCGGCAGCATTGCCTTCGATCTTGCCCAGCCGGAGACCATCGCGGCTGCGCTGTCCGAAGTCGGGAATGTCGACAAGCTGGTGCTCAGCGCCATCGCCCGTGACAACAACCCGGTGCGCGACTACGACGTTGGCGGTGCGGTCATGCTGGCCACCATGAAGCTGGTGGGGTACACCGAGGTCATCCACACCTTGCTCCCGAGGCTGTCCGACGACAGCTCCGTGGTCCTGTTCGGCGGACGGGCCAAGGATCGCCCCTATCCGGGGTCTACCACCGTGACCGCTGTCAATGGTGCGGTTTCCTCCATGATCACGACGTTCGCAATCGAGCTGGCACCGATCCGATTCAACGCCATTCACCCCGGAATCGTCGGCGACAGTCCGTTCTGGGAGGGTAAACCGGCCGCCCTCGAGGCTGTGGTGGAACGCACGCCCACAAGAGCGTCTCGCCACGATGGAAGACGTCGTCGATGCCACGGTCTTCCTACTAGAGAACCGGTCGGTGAACGGGATCAACCTCTATGTGGACAGTGGCTGGCTGCTCATGTAGCCGGATCGGGGTGCTCAGACATGACCGAGGAACTCGACGGGATCGGTGACCGGCTCCGCGACGAACGGACCAAGGCCGGCATCAGCCAGAGGGAGCTGGCGCGCCGTCTCGGGCTCTCGGCGAGTCTCATCTCACAGCTCGAGAGCGGTCTGTCCAAGCCTTCAGTCGGCACCCTCTACGCGATCGTCACCGAGCTCGATCTGTCTCTCGACAAATTGCTCCGAGGCGACGATGACCCTCGACGCGACGACGGTGGCTCCGGCTCATTCGAGAGCAACGGTCGGGTAAGCCCGCTCGTCCATCCCGAGGAGCGCAAGACCATCGATCTGGCTTCAGGCGTGCGCTGGGAGCAGCTCACCGCCGACACCGAGGAAGGCGTGGACTTCCTCCATGCCATCTACGAGGTAGGCGGCGCCTCGACGCCGGATGAGTCGTTGATGCGACACCACGGCCGGGAGTACGGCTACGTGATCTCGGGGAAGATGGGGATCCAGCTCGGATTCGACCTGTTCGAGTTGGAGCCAGGCGACTCCATCGCCTTCGAGTCGACGCAGCCTCACCGGCTCTTCAACCGGGGTGATGAGCCGGTCCACGCCATCTGGTTCGTGGTGGGGCGGGGCGCGGACGACCGCGCCCATGGCGACTGACCAGCCCATGACCGACCCCCTCACGGCCAAACCGGTCCTCGTCACCGGTGCGTCCGGGTTCATCGCATCCCACATCGTCCAGCAGCTGCTGAAGGACGGCTACAGGGTCAGGGGAACGGTCCGGGACCCGGAGAAGACCCGACGTGAGGGGTACCTCACCGATTTGGCCGCGGCATCTGAGCGTCTCGAACTGATCGCGGCTGACTTGTTGAAGCCCGAGTCGTTTGACCAGGCAGTCCAGGGCTGCGAATACGTCATCCACACCGCCTCGCCGTATGCCATCGATGTGAAGGACCCTCAGCGCGACCTGGTGGACCCGGCCGTGAACGGCACCATCTCGGTCCTCGAATCGTGCCTCGAGGCGGGCACTGTGCGCCGGGTCGTCCTCACCTCGTCGGTGGCTGCAGTCACCGATCGGGCCGACGGTCATCTCAACACCGAGAGCGACTGGAACACAACCTCATCGCTGACGCGGAACCCCTACTACTACTCCAAGACACTGGCCGAGCGCGCCGCGTGGGGGTTCATGGAATCCAATCAGCCCGGGTTCGACCTCGTGTCGATCAATCCCTTTTTCGTGATCGGGCCCTCGCTGGTTCCGACGTTGAACCTGAGCCACTCATCGTTCGTCGGGCTCACCAACGGGAGGATCCCGGGGATTCTCGCCCTCGACTGGCCGTTGGTGGACGTCCGCGACGTGGCCCGATCCCACATCCTGGCGATTGAGAATCCGGAGGCAGGGGGCCGCTACATCGTCGCCGCCGAGACACGGACGATGCGCCAGGTGGTGGACCTGCTTCGTGCCAACGGGTGGGGCGACCGCTATCGGCTTCCCTCGGTTGGCGTCGATGGGGGCGTCGGGACCCGGCTCACCCGCTTGGCCGTTGCCTTCCAGTCATCGGGGACCCGCGATTACATGCGAAATCACCTGGGTGGCCATATGCGCTTCGACAACTCCAAGGCCCGGCGTGAGCTTGGAATCGAATTCCGGGATGTCGATCAGACCATTCTCGAAACGATGGAGGACCTCGAGCGTTGGGGCCACCTGGGTGGGAAACGATGACCGCCTCCGGCTACGGCACCCATTGCTCCCTCATGCTGAACACCTCACCATCGATGACCTCGATCCACACCCCGAACATGATGCCCCTGCCGATCACGCCGTCGACCCAGTCCGAGAAGGCGACGGTGGCCTCTGACGTCGGGTCACCGGTCGGGTACCAGATGACCTCGATCTCAGCCGGCACCGGGATCGACCTGATCAGAGGGTTGTCGTTGCGCACGTAGTAGTCGTTCGGTGGTGGCGACTCTTCGCCGTCCTCCGCCGCCGCCTCCACGGCCGCGTCCCCGACGAACCAGCAGGCCAGATCGAACTCGATGCCGCTCGCCGAGGCCGACTCGACGAGACCGAACCACTCGCCCTCGGGCAAGGCAACGGCATCGCCGGGGGCACAACCCGAGCCCGATGGGCCGTCGGGGAGGGTGGTGGGCGGAAGCGGCCCAGTCGTGGTCGCAGTAGCCACCGTGGTCGCTGGTGTGGACGGCACTGTGGTGGCCGGGGCGGCTGTCGTTGTCGCCGGGGGCTGCGTGGTTGCCCCCGGATCGTCGGCAGACCCGGTACAGGCGATCACCAGTGACAGAGTGATCGCCCGGAAGAGCGCTCCGGGCTTCATCGAGCTATCCGAAGCGGGAAAAGAAGTCGATGATGGCTTGGGTGTCGTCGGAGAATGCCCACCGCTCGGTGACCTTCCCATCGACGACATGGGCGATCTCGGCGGTGCGATAGACGAGCTCGTCATCGCCGACCCGGACCGTGGCGGTCACCAACCCGACCACGTGCTCATCGCTGGCGAGCACGTCGTGGACATCGACGTGGAAATCGACTCCTTCCATGCCTCTCATCGTGTCGATCAGGGCTGCCTTTCCCCGAACCGGCTCCGGCGCGCCGATCTGCCACCAGACGACCTCATCATCGATTGCATCCTCGAGGGCGGTGGCGGCGTCACCTTCCTCGAACCGCTGCATCATCTGGCGATAGATGGCCGCGTTGGGATGTTCGCTCACTGCACGGGAAAGCTACACCCTGTACTGGCGCCCGCCGCCACCTCACGCAACGGTCAGGCGGCCACCGAGGCGAGTGACCTTGCGGTGTCGCCGTCGACGCCGAGCTCTTCTATCAGGTAATCGACCACCTCGTCGACTCCGAGACCCTTCTTCCCGAGATATTGGACCGCTCGTCTGGCGAACTCGAGGTCGAATTGACGTTCTCGCTCGTTCGAGATCGAATGGATGTCGCTGATCATCTCCCACTCCCGATTCCAAACTGCTTACCCAGCCCCATGGCCGACAAGTTTCAGACTCGCCGACTGCGGACATAGTTCCCGAAATCTGTCCGATCTCCAAGGACCCTCGCATCCGGGCAGTCAGCCGGCCACCCTCAGCGTTTGTTCCGGCACCTCCCGGACCGCTTCTTCGACCGGGATCGGGCCCATGATCTCGTCTCCGCCGCTCTGTTCGCTCATCCGATTCAGCTGGGGGGAGAGCCGGCTCTGCCATGACCCCACCGCCCCGTTGAAGGCGCTCACCGCGGTGGTGAGCCCGGCGCCGACCCGCTGCAAGTGATCGACGAACCCACTCATCCGACGTCGCAGCTCCCGCGCGTCGTCGAGGATCTGGTCGGCCCGCTCCAGGGCGCGGAACTCTGTCAGCAAGGACCCGACGCTCAACAACAACGCATAGAGAGCACTGGGACCGGCGACGATCACCCGGCTGGACATGAGCCGATCGATCAGCTCGGGGTGCGCGGCCGCGGCGGCCTCATACACCGCCTGAGACGGCAGGTACATCACCACGTAACCACCCGACGCCACCTCGAGGTAACCCCTCGCGGCCAGACCCTTGCCGATCCGCTCGAGCTCCTTGCCCTGCTCCGCCAGCAGACGGGCCCGGCGCTCACCATCCTCCTCGGCCAATGCCTCGGCATAGCGCGCCGTGGGGAACTTGGCATCGATCACGATGTTGCGGCCCCCGGGCAGGTGCACGATCGCGTCGGGCCTGATGTCGCCGTGCGTCACCTGACAGCTGTAGTCGCGACCTTCGACCAGGCCCCCGTGCTCGAAGATGCGTTTCATCCCGATCTCGGCCCATCCACCTCGGGCACGGTCATTTGTGAACAGAGAGGTGATGCCCTTCATCTGAGTGCCGAGACCACGCACTTGCTCGTCCAGCGAGGCCTCACGGCCGGTCACGGACTCCTGGAGCATGGCCAGCTTGGAGTCGATCTGGGCCACCTGGGCCCCCAGAGCGCCCTCGCGGGTGGCGATGGCAGTCTGCAGATCGTCGAGGCGACGAACCAGGTCGGGCTCCGGAGCAGTCTGGGCGGTGCTCGCCTGGCGCCTTCCGGCGACCAGAAGCAGGACCATGAGGCCGATCACGGCTGCCGCAGACGTGATGGCGATGACCAGGGAAACTGTCTCGATGTTCATGAGCGACAGCATGACAAGTGGGTGTGACAGATTTCCCTATGGTGCCCGCGATGATCCATTCCGAGCATCCGTTCCAGCCCGAGTCGGCTGATCGCGACCAGGCCAGGCGGTTCCGGGGGCGTCTGGCCGCCGGCGTCACGATCGTCACCGCCGGGTCGGAGGCGGAGCGCACGGGTCTGACCGTCTCGTCCTTGTTGGTGGTGCAGGGTGATCCGGCCCAAGCCCACCTTGTGGTCGGTCCCACCACCGACCTCTGGGAGTCGGCGGCAGAGACAGGTCGCTTCGTGATCCACATCTGCCGGTCGAAAGACCGGCAGATCGCAGATGTATTCGCCGGTCTCTGGCCGTCGCCCGGCGGGTCCTTCGCCGGCGTGGCAGTCACCCAGAGCGAGTGGGGGCCGGTCCTCACCGATCTTCCCGACCGCGCCTATTGCAGCGTCGAAAACGAGGAGGAAGTTGGCTGGTCAGGTCTCCTGATCGGCAGGATCGACAAAGTCGAGGTGTCTGACCTCCAGGACCCGATTGTCCATTTCCGAAGTGGCTACCGCCGTCTATTCCCCGCCTAGGCCGGGTCACCGACCTGGATGGCGATTCGGTGCAGCATCCCGAGATGGCTGATCAGGTGGGACGCCGGATGAAGACCTGCCTCGGCCATCTCGGCGCCGACATCGCGATTGTTCCGGCACCCCGATCTTTGATGCACCCGTTCGATATTCCGGTCCTGCATCCCTGCGATCCAGCCAACTGATGCCCGACCGTGCTCCACGAGAAGGACCTGGCCGCCCTTCCGGGTGACCCGGATCATCTCCCCGAATGCAGCGACGTAGTCGGGAAAGGTGCACGTGGAGAGGGCAGAGACCACGGTGTCGAAAGAGCCGTCGGGAAAAGGCATCTGTTGGGCGTCGGCCACGAGGAGCCGAATGTCTCGCCCTAGCTGGCGCTGGCGACGTCGCGCCTCTTCCACCATCTCCGAGGACAGATCGAGGGCAGTGAGCGACTCAGCCCTCATCAGGTAGTCGAAGTTCTCTCCGGTGCCACAAGCGACATCGAGCACGTCTCCTCGAGCATCCGCGAACTGCCTCTTCCGCAGACGATTGATCCCCGTCAGGGAGTCGACGATCCCGAGCAGCCGCCAGTTGCCGGCCATCTCGTCGTAGCGCCGGCGGATCCGCTCTGTGGCGAGCCGATCGCTCATGCCCGTTGCCTCCTAGTGGGCCCGGCCGACCTCGGTCAGCAGGAAGCCCTTTCTGCTGAGCCAGGACCGGGGACGATACAGCTGATCCAGGACGCGAAAAACCCCGAGGGAGTGCTGGCCGAAGCCCTCACCCTCTCGGGGTTCTGCACCTTGCTGGCACTCCAGTCCCGAAGGACTGGTCCCCCAGCCAGGTCTCGTAGTCACCTCTCGGTGCCTCCGACTCCGATTTGGAGTTGCCTCCAAGTCGGCTCTGCCACCATAGGGGTGGCCCGCGAGGGCGGGCAAATTCAACCGCTGATGAAATTTCGCGACCTAGCCATGTTCTTCGCGAACCGGGAAACGGGCTATGCGAGCCGGCATATCTAATCTCGGCATATGACCGATCCGGACCAAGTCACGCAGTTGGCACGACTCCTCGGAGCGGTGGCCAGAGATCATCACGACCACCACGGCGCAGGCCCTGCCCCACAATGGGCCGAGTGGTACGCCACCCGGCTCCAACCCGAGATCGGAGCATTCGTTGGGTACGAGCCGACGGTCGAGGAGGTCACCGGCTGGCTACGGGATGCTGATGCGAAGTACAAAGCCGAGTCCCCGGAGACACGCTGGCCCTACTTCTACGCCGGGCTGATCCTCGACTCTCTCGCCCTCACCGATCGCCCGGGTTGACCAGCGAGGCGACTTCGGTTCCCAACAACTCGATGGCGTGGAGCACTTGTTCGTGGGGCAATGTGCCGACGCTGATGTGAAGCATGAATCGATCGATCCCGAGGATCTCCCTCATCCGCACGATCTTCTCGGCCACCGTCTCTGCGTCACCTAGCACCAGAGAGCCTTCCGGGGCACGCATCATCTCGAATTGAGAACGAGTCATCGGGCCCCAACCTCGCTCCCTCCCCAATTGGGTCATCGCCACTGCATAAGCGTTGTAGTACTCATCGGCGGCTTGCTCATTCGTGTCGGCCACATAGCCGTGGGCATGGACGGCCAACGGCGCCAGCGCCGGATCGTGACCCGAATCGGTCAGGGTCTTGCGATGGAGGTCGGCGAAGAAAGCGAATCGGTCGGGATTGCCCCCGATGATGGCCAGAGCCACGGGCAAACCGCGCGTCCCGGCCCTGACAATCGACTCCGGGCTGCCTCCGACCCCGACCCATACCGGAAGCGGATCCTGCTGGGGCCGGGGGTAGATCGTCTGGTTGTCGAGCGGCGACCGGAACTTGCCGGACCAAGTCACCCTTTCCTGGTCGCGTATGGCGAGGAGCAGGTCGAGCTTTTCTGAGAACAACTCGTCGTAATCGGACAGTGAGTACCCGAAGAGGGGGAAGGACTCGATGAACGAGCCGCGGCCGACGAGCAGCTCGGCTCTTCCGTCGGACACGAGATCCAGGGTCGAATACTCCTGGAACACTCGCACCGGGTCGTCGGACGACAGGATGACCACGGCCGGGGTCAGGCGGATCTTGTTGGTCTTCCCGGCCGCAGCAGCGAGGACCACTGCAGGGGACGATGAGGCAAAGTCGGGCCGGTGATGCTCCCCCACCCCATAGACATCGAGACCGACCTGCTCCGAGAGCACGATCTCGTCCAGCACCTGGCGGAGACGTTCCCCGTGACCGATGGTCTCGCCGGTCTTGGGGTTCGGATAGGTCTCGGCGAAGGTGGTTACTCCGAGTTCCATCCGCCTCGATCCGGCTCTGGCTCGTTTCTCTTCAACCAACCTCGCACCCACCACAGATCGTCGTCGGGCACACCCGCGCCCGGCAACGGCCGGCCGACGCCGGGGAGGTGGTCGAACTCACCTGCCTCGATCGCCTCACGGATCAAACGCTCCGGCAAAGACTCATATCGATCCGTCGGCTCGAGATCCATCGCCCTGACGTTATCCCCTCCTTCGAGACGCGCCGCCGGAATAGGGTCCGCCCGATGACAACTCCGTCACGCGCGCTAGTTCGCTCCCTTGCCGTGCTCCTGGCCGCGTTTGCCAGTCTGTCGTGCATCCGGCCAGGCGTCGAAGGGTCGGGGAACGTCATCACCGAGGAACGAGAAGTCAGCGGGTTCAACGAGATCGTCCTCGGCGGGACCGGCCAGGTCGACGTCGAGGTGACCGGGACCGAGTCCCTGACCATCGAAGCCGAGGACAACATCATGCCTGCTCTGGAGACCCGGGTCAGGAACGGCCGTCTCGTGCTCGACACCAACCGGAGCATCTCTCCCACCGAAGAGGTCATCTACAACATCACGGCGGCCACCCTCGACGGCCTGGTCATAAGCGGCAGCGGCGTGGTGGAGGCGTCCGGTATCGACACCACCGATTTCAGAGCCGACATCAGCGGATCCGGCGACGTGTCGGTCGAGGGCGCCATCACCGGCTTGCTCTCGGTGTCCATCAGTGGCTCCGGCGAGTTTGACGGCGAGTCTCTCACTGCCCAGGCGGGAGAGGTCGAGGTGTCCGGGTCGGGTAATGCCGTGGTCAACGTGGCCGACTCGCTCGAGGTGGACGTCTCCGGGTCCGGCGACGTCGAGTATCTCGGGTCGCCCAGCGTCGACAGGGATGTGAGCGGCTCGGGAGAAGTCGTTCAGCGGGACTGAGCCTCGTCGAAATAGGCGGCAAGGCCGGCAAATTGCCGTTTGAAGACACGGCGGGCCAAACGGGGATAGACCCACCTGGCCAGACCGGGTGGGCGGCGGAAGGTCGCTTTGGTCACCTGGGTGATCCGCGACTCCTTCCCCCTCCGGCTCCACGGAGAGCGTTATCTCCCTGGTCTGAAACCGGTCGGTCGCCTCCCAGGAGATGGTCCGCTCGCCGAGGCCGACGACCTCCACATCGACGTCGAACTGCATCCGTTCTCCCCCGGGGCGGTCGAGATGCTGATGAAACCGGAACCGGGAGCCGACCTCGATATCAGTTCCCTCGATCACCTCCACCGTCTCCACGTTGTCACACCACTGCGGGTCGTTGCGGGTGTCGGAGACGAAGGCAAACACGTCATCGGGAGACGCCGGGATGTGAGCCGACACCGACACCGGGGGAACGGGATAGCTGTCCACGCGGCGACGTTATCCGTCGTCGGGGATCCGGGCCGGCGCATCCGGTTTGGATTGAGACGAGAATGGGCATTGGAAGTCACCGAACGAAGGAGAAGGGATGACAGAGAACGGCACAGAGGAAAAGGCCGGCGGCGCAGGCGACAGCAAGCAGCGCTGGATTGCGGAGGTACAGGAGGCGCTCGATCGCACCGGCGACGCACTACGCACCGCGTGGGAAGCGACCAGGGAGAGCCGGATGAGCGCGCTCGAGTCGGCCAAGCAGGCGGCTCAGGAGCTCGGTGAGGTGATAGATCAGGGAATCACTGCTGCCAAGGAGCGCTGGGCGGCTGGAGAGGCCGGCGAGACCGATGCGCCCGAGATGCCAATTGCCGACGAGGTGATCTCCCAGGAGCCCGCCGTCGGTGAGGCCGAGCCCACCCCGCTGGCGGGCGACGTGACCGTCACTCCGATCGAGAGCGACGTCCCAAACGATCAGGCCTGAGCAAGATCGGCGAGCCGCAACATCCGACGATGTCGCTCGAGAATTCGGTCCGGGTCGTACACCCTGAGCATCGGCCCGTCGAGTCGGTCCAACCCACCGCCATCCTGCGTGACGGGGACGAGTTCGACATCACTGGCCCCAAAGCGGGCAGATGCATGAGGTCCGACCAGCGCTAGCCCACGAATGGTCTTCTGGCCGCGAGCCCATTCGTCGGCAGCGAGGACGATCGAATAAGCCTCGGGTTGCTCGATCATGAGCATGGCAAGCATCAGCTCGTCTTGGGCCTCAGGAACAGTCTCGGTTTCCAGAGCGGCGCGCAGAGTCTCGCCGCCGGCGAACCCGCGCGCGATCGCCCAATAGGCGTGCCCCCTGATCATGGACGAGGGATGCAGGCTGTGGGCCATCACTGTGTCCCACGCCTCGGGCTCGGCCGAGTTCCCCGCCGCGACGAGGAGGTTGCGCCGGATGAAGCGGCCCTGTCTTCTCGGCACGTACCACCAACCGAACCGGCCGAGAAGGGCATCATCGGTCATTCCGAGCAATTCGGTGAAGGGAAGTTCGACGGGGGCCATACCGCCCGCCTTCAGCGTCTTCCTGCCCGGAGGGCAGGCGGTCAGGCAGTCGTCGCAGCCGTAGACCCGACGCCCTAGCCGAGGACGGATCCATTGCGGTATCGATCCGGGTGTCTGCAACCACGTCGAAAGACAACGCCGGGCGTCGAGACCCCAGTCCCCCAATGCCTGAGTCGGACAGGCCGGGATGCAGGCGATGCATGTCCCGCATTCCCGTCGCATCGGGCTACTCGAATCGAGGGCGGCATCGGTGATCACCGACCCCAGCAGCAGCCACGGACCGTGACCCGGGGCGAGCACCATGGTGCTCTTGCCCCACCATCCGACCCCGGCCCGGACCGCAGCCGCCCGATCTACCAGACGGTTGTCGTCGCTGAGGATCTCTGCCCGGTGACCCCGGGCCCGAAGCCGATCGGCGATGGCAGAGGTGACGGCCCGCACCGCTTCGTACTGGTCGGCGGTGGCGAACCTTGCCACCAGCGCTCCGGACACCGCCGGCAAATGAGAAGCCGGCATGTAGTCATGGCTCACCACCACCATCGAGCGGGCCCAGGGAAACGAACTCGTTGGATCGGTCGCCAGAACGGGATCTTCGAAGGTGAATCCCAGCGGCCCGGCCATACCAGTCTCACGTGCCATCCGCAGGGCGGCCCGCTCCTGTTCGAAGATCTCCACACCGGTGACGCCGAAACCGGCAGCGCCGTTCTGATCGGCGATCGCCGCCAACTCCTCGGTCAACACCGATGACATGACCCCCGTGCCGATCACCGGTCTAGCCGTAGTCAGGGATCTGCTGCACCGCCCAACCATTGCCGTCCGGGTCTTTGAAGAAGATGAAGTCGCCCCAGTCATAATGCCGGACCTCGCTCACTTCCACGCCGCGGCCCGATAGCTCGGCATGCGCTGCCTCGATGTCCGAAACGACCATTTGCATCCCCTGAACCGAGCCCGGAGGCGTGTCGATGACGCCGACTCCGATGGTTATCGAGCATGCCGACCCGGGTGGCGTCAGCTGGATGAACCGAAGCTCATCGCTGACCTTGTGGTCGTGGTCCAAGACGAACCCGAGCTGTTCGGTATAGAAGGTCTTGGCTCCCTCGACGTCCGACACCGGTATGCCGATGAGCTCGATTCTCCAGTCCATGGCGGAAGGCTACGCCGAAGCAGCGCCGGTCGGCATCCTGGCTCGGAGTTGCCGACGTCACTCCACGACGATGGTGCCCCTCATCGTCGGGTGGATCTCACAGAAGTAGGCGAAGGTGCCGGCCTCGTCGAAGGTATGGGAGAACTCGTCACCCACGGCGAGGTTGCCCGACGACCAGAGGTCGTCGTCCGACGTCGAAGTGTGGGAGAGGGTCTCGTCCGCATTCGCCCATACAACGGTCGCGCCGGAGGCGACCGTCAAGGTGTCGGGGGTGAAGGCGAGTTCGGCCATCTCGATCCTCTCCTCCTCGACCCCTGTTCCTTCAGTTGTGGTGGTGCTTTCCCCGCTGCATGCGACCACCACCACGGCCATCACGGCCGACACGGCAATGAGATACCTTCTCCTCACCAAGTTCCTCCTGAGTAGGGCTACACGTATACGAAGCCGAGAAGGGTCTGGTTCGATCGCATGCCAACCAATCACCTCGACAGGGTCGAGCTAGCCAACGGAGTGACGATGCCCGTCATCGGTTTCGGCACCTGGCCCATCAGCGACCGGGAGGCGGAGTCGATGGTGGTTGCGGCGATCGAGACCGGCTATCGGCTCATCGACACGGCTGAGATGTATCGCAACGAAGCCGGAGTGGGGCGGGGAGTCAGGTCTGCGGGTCTCAACCGCAGCGAGGTGTTCGTGACCACGAAGCTGAGCGAACGGGGCCATGGCTTTGAAGAGGCACAGGAGGCGTTCCACCAAAGCGCCGGGCGTCTCGGGTTCGACTACGTCGACTTGTTTCTCATCCATTGGCCCAACCCCGGGCTCGACCGGTATGTCGATGCGTGGAAGGGCATGATCTCCCTGCTCGAGCGGGGCGACGTCAGGGCGATCGGTGTCTCCAATTTCAAGCCGAGCCATCTGAGCCGGCTGATCGAGGAGACAGGGGTGGCACCGCACGTCAACCAGGTCCAGCTCAATCCTTGGGTTTCACGAGTGGCCGAGCGCGAATACCACGCTGCTCACGGCATCGTCACCGAATCATGGGGGCCGATAGGGAAAGGCGGCGGGCTCTTGGGCGACTCCGCCATCGGTGACCTGGCTCGGGCCAAGGGAAGGACGCCGGCCCAGGTCGTGCTCCGCTGGCATCTCCAAAATGGGTTGATCCCCATACCGAAGACATCTCGAAAAGAGCGGTTGGCGGAGAACATCGACGTTTTCGATTTCTCGCTCACCGACGATGAGATGGAGGCTCTGGCCGCCCTGGATTCCGGTCGAGGGGCGGTCGATTCAGACGGCTTCGGGCTTTGAAGCCAGTCCTCGGCTGAGCAAACCTGAGCAGGCTCGACTCAGATCAGGGAATAGGCACCCCGCACTCCGCGTTGCACCAGTTTCCTCTCAGAAGCAAAGGAAAACGGAGCTCATGCCCGAGACCGCCCAACTCACCCTCCCGGTACTCCCCTTGCACAACGGTGTGGTGTTCCCCCACATGGTGGTGACGATTCGAATCGAAACCGAGGAAGGCCGAATCGCATTGGCCGCCGCAGCCAAGGCGGACGGCCGACTGCTGCTGGTCCCCCGTCTCGACGGCCGGTATGCCGCGGTCGGCACCATCGCCGACATCCAGCAAACGGACAATGAGGGGAACGTCGTGGTGTCCGGCGTCTCCCGGGCTCGAGTTGGTGCAGGCTCGGTGGACGAGAGCGGAGCGCTCTGGGTCGATGCGGAATCGTCCCCCGAGGTCGACATCATCGACGACGAGCTCGACGACCTCGTCGCCGAGTACCGGGCGGTGGTCATCGCAGTCCTCGAGAATCGAGGGATGGCCGGAGTCGCCGAGCGTCTCCTCGATGTGGACAACCCCTCCCGCCTCGCAGATCTCGCCGTCTACTCCCCCGATCTATCACTCGAGCAGAAAGTGGAGTTGCTCGAGGCACTCGACATCCGGCAGCGTCTGGGCAAGCTCCTCGTCTGGATGCGCGAGGTGCTCGCCGATCTCGAGCTCCGCCGAAAGGTCCGCGACGAGGCAGCCGAGCAAATCGAGAAAGGCCAAAAGGACTACATCCTTCGGACCCAGATGGAGGCCATTCGCAAGGAGCTGGGCGAGGATGCCGACGTAGCCACCGAATACCGGGCCAAGCTCGCCGAACGCGACCTCCCTGAGAACGTCTCCGAAGCGATCGAGCGGGAGATCGGCCGACTGGAGCGGATGAGCGAGCAGTCACCGGAGCACTCCTGGATCCGCACCTGGCTCGACACCATGTTCGATCTGCCCTGGGGGGTCTCCTCGGAGGATCGGCTCGACCTGGATGAGGCCTGGACCGTGCTCGATGCCGACCACACCGGTCTCACCGACGTCAAGGAGCGGATCATCGAGCACCTCGCCGTCCGGAAGCTGCGCGCCGAGCGCGGTCTGGCCGACACCGGCGAGCGAAACACCGGGACCATCCTCCTCCTCGTCGGCCCACCCGGCGTGGGCAAGACCTCCCTTGGCGAGTCGGTGGCGAGGGCGCTCGGGCGCAAATTCGTCCGGGTGGCCCTCGGTGGGGTGAGAGACGAGGCAGAGATCAGGGGCCACCGCCGCACATATGTCGGCGCTCGACCCGGTCGAATCGCCCGTGCTCTGACCGAAGCCGAGACGATGAACCCGGTCTTCCTGCTCGACGAGATGGACAAGGTCGGCGCCGATTGGCGCGGCGATCCTTCCTCCGCCCTGTTGGAGGTGCTCGATCCGGCCCAGAACCACACCTTCCGCGACAACTACCTCGAAGTGGATCTCGACCTCTCCCAGGTGCTGTTCATCGGCACCGCCAACTTGCTCGAGACCATTCCCGGCCCGCTTCTGGACCGGACCGAGGTGATCAGCATCGACGGTTACACAGACGCCGAGAAAGTAGACATCGCTCGTGACCACCTTCTGCCCCGTCAGCTCAGGGCCACAGGCCTCGAGCCGGAAGAGCTGGAGGTGACCGAGGATGCCCTCGCAGCAGTGGTCGACCGGTACACCCGGGAAGCCGGGGTGAGGAACCTCGAGCGCGAATTGGGCAAACTGGCCCGGAAGGTGGCGACCGAGATCGCCAGGGACTCGCATCAGGACAAGGTGGTAGTGGACGAGCCACTCGTCCGTGACTATCTCGGCAAGCCGAAGGTATGGAAGGACGAAGCTTCCGACCGGACCGATGTGCCCGGGGTTGCCACCGGTCTTGCGGTCACCGGAGCCGGGGGCGACGTCTTGTTCATCGAGGCTACGGCCATGGATGGCGAGCCCGGTCTGACCCTGACCGGCCAACTCGGTGACGTGATGAAGGAATCCGCCCGGATCGCTCTGTCGTATGTCGAGGCACACGCCGACGAGCTGGGGATCGCCCCCAGTGCCCTGACCCGCCGCTACCACGTCCATGTGCCCGCCGGCGCCATCCCCAAGGACGGCCCTTCGGCAGGCGTGGCGATGCTCACCGCCCTGGTGTCATTGCTGACCGACCGCAAGGTGAGGGGGACTGTCGGGATGACTGGCGAGATCACGCTCCAGGGCAAGGTCCTGCCGATCGGCGGGGTCAAGCAGAAGATCCTCGCAGCTCACCGTGCCGGGCTGGAGGAAGTGATCGTGCCCCGACGCAACGAGGCCGACCTCGACGACGTGCCCGAGAAGGTGCGAGAGGAAATGACCTTCACCATTGCCGACTCGGCAGCCGACGTGCTCAAAGCCGCCCTTCAGGGCTGAGTCTGGTCTTCGGGCTTCCCGGTCTTGTGCCGACCGGGAGCCGCGTCGAGCCCGATGTCCGAGGGACGAGCGAAGATCGCGCGATCCACTTCGGTGTCATGTGTTTCGACGTCTTCCGGAACGCGCACGGAGACATGCCCACAGGCCTCGCAAACGACTCGCTCGAAGCCCATGGTCTGAACCGAGACAGTGACGCGATGCGGGCAGCGACTCTGTCGCCAGGTGCGACTAAGGACGCGGATGCTGAAAAAGCCTCCCCTCCAGGGCCAACCCGTCAGACAGATTGACCGAGGGCACGACCCCGGGCCATAGGCCGGACGACCCAGTCACCTACCGGCGCGGTCAATCGAGCACGAGGTCGACGACCACCGCCGCATGATCTGACCCGCGCAGCGGCTCGACGGTGGTCGATTCGACGCGAGCGCCACTGCCAAAGACATGATCGATGCGGAGCATGCGGGGCCAGCCCCATCGCCATGCCCAGGTAGGGACGGGCTCGCTCCCGGCCAACTCTGCCGACCGCGCCACCAGGTCGTCCCATCGCCCGGCGAGCCGTTTGTAGATGGGCCATGCCGGCGAGGCGTTCATGTCCCCGGCGAGGATGAATGGCTTGTCGAGCTCGACGGCGCCATCGGCCCACTCGAAGAGCGCGTCAACCTGCCGCCCCCGGATGGGCACCGAGCGCCATGGCGGGAAAGAGACCGGGTTCCGCATATGGATGTTGGCCACCAGGAGCGATTGGGGCCCGACCTCGACAGCCGCCCACAGACCAGGCCGCCAGGGCAGCGGAATCTCACCGAATGTCGTGTTGAGCCGGCTGGCGATGCCCCGACCTCGGGCGTGCGTGTCGGGCCGTAGGTCGTGATGAAGAAACCGGGGGGCGATCACCGCGGCCTCTTCATCGCCCATCTCCTGGGCAAGCAGAATGTCGGGCTCGACCCGATCGAGCAGCCCGGCCAGGGATTCCCGATCGGTGTGGCCCCCGAGCAGATTCGCCGTCATCAGTCTGATCGGTCGGTCCATGGTCGGCGCACCCTAAGACGAGGACCTGGCGTACTCCAGCTCGCCTCCCGGGGACACGGTCAAGAAAACCTCCGAGAAATGGTTAGGTCGCTGGACCTATGTGCCGACTGAATAAGGGAGATGGCTGTTGCTACGGATACCAAGGTCACTTTGGTGCGAGGCTCGGGAACGCTCGTAGCCTCGGTGGTGGGTCGCGCCCCCGTCGGCGAGCTCACCGCGGACTGTGAGCACGGTCACGAATCCGATCGGGGCGAGTTCTTGGTCGGACAGTCCGGCCGAGCCATCACCTGGCGCGTCCGTTTCTGTGACCCCTGCTGGGACCATTTCCGTGTCCACCAGGAAGTGATCGACCTCAGTCTCTTCGAAGACTCGCCGGCCTATCCGGACACGATCGACCTGCGCTGAACAACTCAGCTGGGTCAGTTGCCTAGCCGCCCATCGGCGAGGTCGGCCCACATCTCAGAGACTGAATCCGACAGGTAGACAACGCTGGCACTCCCGGCCATTCCCGACGAGCCCGGCGTCACCGCGTTCGGCATCGTGTCGAGGTTGGAGCCGATCACCAGCGCCGAGAAGGTGAGGAGCTGTTCCGGGCTCAAGTCGGTGAGCATCCACGGCTCCGATAGCTCCATGAGACGCGGGATGGCCCCATAGCCCTTATTCCGGAGATTCTTGGCGGTGTCGATCAGCACCAGGCCTTGGTTCGCCGATCGAGAGAAATCGCCATCGGCAAGAGTCTTGCGCGCCCTCGAGAAAGCCAGGGCCTGTGGCCCGTTGACGTATTGGGCTCCAGGCTCGAAATCGGCACCGGCCGCCGAATCATGGACGGGGAATGGCACGACCAGATCGATGCCTCCCAGGACATTTCCCAACATCTCCTGGAATCCGAGGAATCCGGTGAGGACGTACCCTTCGAGGGGAAGCCCGCTCAAATCGCGAAATGTCTGCATCATCCCCTCCGGCCCATAGTCGGCGAGCGCCGCGTTGATCTTCCCCCGCCCGCCGCCGGCGATCGGCACCCAGGAGTCACGGGGGACCCCGACTATCCCACCCTGGCCGGCGCCATCGAGTCCGACGAAATGGATGCTGTCCGCCCTGCTCGTCGCCACATCCTCCCAAGGACGGGCGTCGGATCCGACCACCGCCACGATGCGGGGGCTCGGTCCGTAATAGGCGGGGGCGGACACATTGGCCCAGCTACCACCGACGATTCTCCAACCGCTGCCGTCGTCGACTGCGAGGAACAAGTCACCATCCAACTCCACGGTGGCGACGCCCTGGCCCTTGAAAGTGCCGACAGATGCCACGCCGCTGTCAGGTGTTTCGCCGGGTGTCGGAGTGATGCCTGCCAAAACCGGCTCGGGCATCGGCGGGGCGTCGGTATCAGCTCCGGTCGCGTACAGGTAGAAGCTCTCGATCACCGCCGTCAGCTCCGGCGGAGCGTTCTCGATGGCGAACGCGGGCTCGGAGGTGGTGGTCGGACCGGCGGTCGTGGTGGTTGCCCGGGAAGACGTGGTCGAGTCGACCACCTCCTCAGGGGCGCACGCAATGGCCATGACTGCCAGGACGAGCAGAACAGCGAGACGTCGATACATGGTGGACCTCGAAATGGACATCAGGTCACCCTCCCGTGACCAAGCGGCACCCTAACGGTGTAGCACGGTCAACCGGAAGCGGCCAAGGACCACGGCAATTGATCCCGGTAGTCTCTGCCCGTGGTGCAAACCCTCGAATCGGGTCGATCAGCCGCGCAGCGTGAGTCTTGGGTGGAGGCGTGGAAGACGCTGACCGAAGCCGATCAGGAAGAGCCACTGTCCGCCCCAGATCTGGAACTCCTCGCCGATGCCGCCTGGTGGAGCGCCCACCCCGACGAGTCGGTTGATGCACTCGAGCGTGCCTTCAACGGGTACGACGGTGCCGACATGCCGATTGATGCGGCCAGGGTCGCCGTCCTCCTCGCCTATCTGGCGTTGCGGAGGCTGGCGGGTTCGGTGGCCAACGGTTGGCGGGCAAGGGCGGTGAGGTTGTTGGAAGGCCAACCCGAATCGACCGTGCATGCGTCGTTGAAGGTCATGGATGTCTTCGAGGCCATCGGGATACGAAGAGACCTGGACGAGGGCATCGCGGTGGCCGAGGAGGTCCTAGAGCTCGCCCGCCGCACCGGAAACCGCGATGCCGAGTCCCAGGCGCAGGTGTTAAAGGGATATGCCTTGCTGGCCAAGGGTGATTGGACAGAAGGGCTGGCCCTGATCGACGAGGCGACCTCGGTGGCCCTGTCCGGGGACGCCAGCCTCCGTTCGGCCAGCGACGTCTACTGCGTGACCATCTCGGCCTGTCGGGACGTCGGCGACTTTGGACGTGCCGGAGAGTGGACCGAGGAGGCGGATAGATGGATGAACCGGCACTCGGTGGGCGGGTATTCAGGGGTGTGCCGGGTCCACCGCGCCGAGTTGAAGCGTCTAAAAGGGAACTGGACCGAGGCCGAGCAGGAGGCTCTAAGCGCTTGTCAGGAGCTGGAGCGATATCACATGCTCGACGGAGTCGGCCACGGGCAGTACGAGGTGGGCGAGATCCGACTCCACATGGGTGATCTCGCCGGCGCCGAGGCAGCGTTCGCCATGGCCTACGAGCATGGTGTGGACCCCCAACCCGGTCTCGCCCTGTTGATGCTGGCCCGGGGCCAGGCCGATGAGGCGGCAAAGACCCTGGAGCGAAGTCTCGCCAATGGCGAGGACGGTCTCGCAGCCGACCTCATCATGAGGTCCCGGATCCTGCCCGCTCAGGTGGAGGTGGCGCTGATTCGCGGCGACCTCGATACGGCCCGGGCAGCAACGGAGGAGTTGGAGCGAGTCGCCGAGGAATACCAGCGACCGGCATTCGAGGCCGTGGCGCTGACCGCCCGGGGAGCCGTTCTGCTTGGCGAGGGAGACCATGCAGGGGCGATTCACGAGTTGACCAGGGCAGGGAAGGTATGGCGGGAGGTCGGGTTCCCATACGAGGGCGCCCGCGCCCGGGTCCTGCTCGGTGAGGCCTATCTCGGCACCGGTGATGAAAGTCGGGCTCGAATGGAGCTGGGGGCGGCGCGATCGATGTTCGAGAAACTGGGTGCCGAGCTCGACCTACGTCACCTCGATCAAATCAGCTCGGGAATGGACGGCCCCGGCCCCGAGCGGGCACGTGTGACCAAGACGTTCATGTTCACCGACATCGTCACCTCGACCGATCTGGTCGGGCTGATGGGCGACTCGGCCTGGGAGTCCTTCCTGGCGTGGCACGACAAGGAGCTGCGGGCGGCCTTCGTCGCCCACCGCGGCGTGGAGGTCAGCCACACCGGGGACGGCTTCTTCGTCACCTTCGACCGGGGCATCGATGCCGTGGAGGCGGCAGTGTCCATCCAGCAGCGACTGGCCAATCATCGCCGTGATCACGGGTTCGCGCCGTCGGTCCGCATCGGTCTCCACACCGACGAGGCAACCATCGACGGATCCGACTACCGGGGGCGGGGTGTCCATCTTGCGGCACGCGTCAGCGGCGCTGCGGGCGGGGAAGAGATCGTTGCATCCGCAGCCGCAGTCGAAGCTTCCGACGGCATCAGATACCCGGTATCCGAGCCGCGGTCGGTGGAGCTCAAGGGAATCGATGGGCCGGTGCAGATCCACACCGTCGACTGGAAGACTCCCTCCTAACTCCGGGCATGGCCGCGGACAGTTTCGATCGTGTCGGCATCCTCGGGACCCTTGTCTTCACGGAATCGCTTGACGCGGGCGAAGCGAAGGGCGACGCCGCCCGGGTAGCGGGTGCTGCGTTGTATCCCATCGAAAGCGATCTCGTAGACGATCTTCGGATTGAGATAGACGGTGTGCCCGCTCCGATGATCCTCGATCTCGAGAAACCGCTCGGTCTGCCAGGCCAGCATCTCGTCGGTCAGGCCCTTGAACGTCTTGCCCAGCATCACGAATCCCCCCTCGGGATCGCGGGCGCCGAGGTGGAGATTCGACAGCCATCCTTCCCTGCGACCCGAGCCCCATTCCGCGGCGAGCACCACGAGGTCGAGGGTGTGGGTCGGCTTCACCTTGAGCCAACCTGATCCGCGACGGCCGGCCTCATAGGTCTGACCGGGGTCTTTGACCACGACCCCTTCGTACCCGGCGGCGACCGCATCTGCGAAGAAGCTGTCGGCGACTTCGGGGTCGTCGGTCAGGACCGAGCCAACCAACGTCTCGGGGGGAACGGCCCCAACCAGGGCCGCCCGCCGCTCGACGAGGGTGAGATCGATCAGATCTGTGCCGTCGAGGTGAAGACAGTCGAAGAAGAAGACCCTCAGCGGGGCGGACACATCGGTTGCATCCGAGCCGAATCTGCTCATCGAATCCTGGAACTGCTCCGGGCCCGATGGGCCGAACACCAACGCCTCGCCGTCGAGGATGAGTGAGGTCGCCGGGTATCGGAGGACCGACTCCACCACCTCTGGCGCGCCCCCGGTGATCTCTCTTAGGTTCCGGGTGAAGATGGCCACCCGGTCCCCATCCCGGTGCACCTGGATGCGGGCTCCGTCGATCTTCCACTCCACGAAGGCCTCCCCCAGGGCAGTCACCGCCTCGCCGGCGGTGGCTGCGGTCTTGGCCAGCATCGGCTGCACCGGTGTGAACAGGGTGACCCGTGAGCTGCCCAGGGTGTCGGAGCCATCGGCGAGGGCCCTGGCGGCCACGACCACCAGGTCCCCTTCCAACATGGCGGCCCGGCGGACACGCTCAGGCGCCTCCCCGAGTGCACGGGCCACGGCGTCGGACATGATCCCTTCCAGCGCCCCCTGTCGGAGATTGCGCAGGATGAGCCCTTGCAAGAAGACCTGCTCCGGTGCCGTGGCCCGGGCCATGAGCTCGCCAAGAAGTTCCTCCTTGTGCCGCTTCGAGCCCGGCCCATGGGATTCGGCCAGGGCCTGCAACGTGGCATCGACCTCCAGCAATTCCAGGCTCGGCTCCTTGGCCGGAGGGGCATCGACTCCGTAGACGGTCGCCCAACCGACGCCGAGTCGATCCTGCCTTGGTTTTCCACTCAGATACGAGATCCCGATTTCGGCTTCGCCCGGTGCCAGTTTGAGCAGGGCATCGGAGAGGGCGTCGATTTTGGAAGACCGGGAGCGGGTCGCCGAGACGGCGCCGGAGACCGAGACCAGATCAGCTAGAAGCACCGATCAAGACCTGAACCGGTCGAACGGCTCCAACTCGATATCGGCCTGATCGAGGGCGCTCTGCACCTTGTCGACTACCGGGGTGAGATCGACGGGTTTCGCCCTGGACCACGGTCGTTTTCGCGACCTGTCACCGATGCTCCCCAACCGGACTCCATCCGGCTCGATCACGTCCAGCTCATCCCAGCCGAGCGGAGCCGCCACCGGCGCTCCGGACCGAGGCCGCAACGACCACGGGACCACCGACGTGGACCGCGAGGTGTTGCGCATCCAATCGACGAAGACCCGATCTCCTCGATCGGCCTTGCGAAAGGCGAGAGTCATCAAGTCCTCGTTGGCGGCGGCCGCCAGGGCGGCGGTGCCGCGGGCGACCAAGGTCACCGCATCGATGTCGAACACCGGCTCGAGCCGAGCACGAAGGTGGTAGCCCTTCGATCCGGAGGTCAGTAGGACCGTCGGGATGCCGAAGGCATCGAGAATCGAGCGCATCTCCCTCGCCGCCTCCCGGACGAGCTCCACCCGGTCGGCCGGCGGGTCGAGGTCCCAGATCGCCCAGTCGGCGTGGCTTTCGTCGTCGGCGCGGACCGGCGGGACGTGGAAAGTGATCACACCGAGGTTGGCGAAGAAGAGAATCCCCTCGGCCGAGTCGACCAAGGGGTAGGTGGTAGTCCCTCCTCCCTCTTTCGGTACCTCGTAGCGCCCGATCAGATCCTCTGGAGCGTGGTCGGGCACGTTCTTCTGCATGAATCCCTGCCCCCCGACCCCGCGCGGGAACCGCTCGACCGAGAGGGGGCGGCCCTCGATGAAGGGAAGCATCCGGTCGGCCACTCGCTCGTAGTAGGCCACGACATCACCCTTGGTGATCCCATCGTCGGGGTACACCACACGGTCGGGATGACTGACTTCCATGCTCGAAACCTAGGTCACTGGCGGATTGGGGAAACGCTGAGGTTCGTGGTGGCCCCTCCTCACCCCAGGCGCTTCCTCCCCTCGGTCTCGCCTTCGATGGAGCGGCCGGTCGGTTCGAAGCCGTTGGCCAGGTAGAAGGGGCGGGGAGAGCCCTTGCCTTCTCCCCAGCTGGTCAGAAGGGTCTGATCGCCCATGGCGAGGCACTCATCTGAGACCAGCTCGAGGACGCGGGTGCCGATCCCCCGCCGCTGGTGAAGACGGTCGACGAGGAGACGCCACAAGAAAGGCTCAGGGTGATGCTCGGTGGTGAGGGCGAGCATCACGAAGCCGACAATCGTCCCATCGGCAGTCACCGCTCGCATCCAGGGCACCACCGGAGCACCATCGACGATCTCGGGGAAGAGGGCGTCTGCGAACGACCTAAGCATTGGGGCAACGAATTCCTCTTGAGTCCGGTGTGTGGCGAGCTCGGAGACCGTTCGCTCGTTCTCGGTGGTCACCTCGACCAACTCCAACACTTCGGGCGGGGTTCGGGGACGGTTCCTCCAGACATCCCAATCCGCACGGGTCATCCCGTAGATCCAGTCGTCGGAGACCTCATCACCGACCCAGAACGAAGACTTGGTCTCACCCTCGAACAACAGACCGGTTCGCTCCAGGACCATCGCCGACGCCGGATTCTCCGGATGGAGCGTCCCACATACCCGAGTGACCTCGATCTCGTCGAACAGGTGCTCGACCAATGCCTCGAGCGCCTCGGCGGCATAGCCGTTGCCCCAGTGCTCCTTGGCGAAGGTGTAGCCCACGTCGGCAGTCCTTCCCCCCCATGAAAGCTTCGCACCCACATCGCCGAACACTTGGCTGCTGTCCGGGTCGCACACGATCGCCATCCACCACGCGTCGTTCGTGGGGCCATCCATCGCCACCATGGCAGAGACCGCTTTCTCTGCCCGCTCCATCGAGTACGGAAGCGCCCAGTCCTGGTATCGAGCGACGTCGGGATCGTTCCGTCGTTCGAAGTAGGCAGCTAGGTCCCCTGGCTCGAAGGGACGGATCAGCAGCCGCTCGGTGCGGATGGGTTTGAACACCCAGCCGATTCAACCAGCGCCGACGAGCACGAATACGCTCGCGCCCATGACAGACGCCAAGGGCGAGAGGGTTCAGGGCCCTGCTTCGTACTTCCCGTCGATCGAGAAGAAGTACGGTCGACCCATCGAGGAGTGGCAGGAACTGATCCGCTCCAGTGATCTGACCAAGCACATGGACCTGGTCAATTGGCTCAAGACCGAGCACGGTTTGGGCCATGGCCATGCCAATGCCCTGGTCGCCTACACGCTGGCAGAGGACGCAGGCGCCTGATCTCCCGGCTTTGGCAGCGGTAGCTTCCACATCGAAGGAGGAGACCATGCGCATACAAACCGGCCAACTGGTGGCGCTGGGTTACGGGGCCTACGTGCGCTCCGATGAGGTGACCGCCGTCGAGCCGATCGTCGAAGGCCGGGGGCCGGGACGAAGGTCGCTGGTTTGGGTCCGCGGCCTGACCGACCCTCTGGTTGCTTCTCGGGCCGAAGGATCGATCATCGACGACATGGTCACGCCCGCCGACGAGGCGGCCAGGATGAAGGCGCAGCGCTCGGTCCTGAACAAGATGGCCAACGTACTGGACAAAGTCTCCCCGGGAATCCGACGTCTCCTCGCCGAAGAGTCGGGCACGGACATCGACGATCTGCTGGCGGAGGCGAATCGGGTGCTCGGCTGATCACTCAGCCGCGGGCGACCAGCCGAACCAGCGGGATGGTCCGATCGGTGTTGGCCTGGTACTCGGCGAACTGTGGCGCGGTGCTGACGACGATCGTGTTCCACAGCCGGTCTCGCTCTTCCGACTCGATCACCTCTGCGGTGGCCTCATAGAAATCGGCGTCGCGGCGCACCCACACGTCGGGATCACGCTCGAGGTTGAGATACCAATCCGGATGCTGCGGGGCTCCGCCATACGAGGCGGCGACGACGACTTCGCCGTCGACATCGAAATACCGGAGCGGGGTGCGGTGGATCTCCCCAGAAGACCGCCCTGTCGTATAGAGGAGAATCAGGTGCCCGACAGCGGGGTGATCCACGACCGCCCCGTCGCTCTCGAGGTACTGCTGGACGTGCTTGGCGGCATGGGGCCGGGCGGGATCGACGGCGCGGTCTTCGATCGTCATTGGCCGAACCTATCACCAGGTTCACTGCCGTAGGGTTCCCCGAGTGCGACGTCTCGCCGCCGTGCTCGTCCTGGCCTCGACCGCCTGCTCGTCCGCTGTCTCGCAGTCCGACCCGGAAACGACGGCAACCACGTTGGCTGTCTCCCAGACCGACCCGGAAACGACGGCAACCACGTCCGCCACCGGATGGGTGGAGCTGGCCCCGATGGAGGTAGCCCGAAGCGAGCACCCCGCTGTTGTCTCCGGCGAGGAGATCGTGGTGCTCGGCGGTCTGATCGAGGTAGCCATTGGCCGCACCGGGGTCACCCCCACCGTCGAGGCGTACTCACCGGCCACTGACACCTGGCGGGTGATGCCCGAGCTCCCCGAGCCGCGGCATCACGGGATGGCGGCGGTGGCCGGCAATCGTCTCTTCTTCATTGGTGGCTACACCCCGAGCGACAATCCCTCAGCAGCCGTGTGGGAGCTCGTCGATGACGTATGGCGTGACAGGGCTCCCCTGCCCGAGCCGGTGGCGGCGGCAGCGACCGTCGTCCTCGACGGAATCGTCCACATCGTCGGCGGGGCTCCCGGCGCGCCTTTTTTTCGATACGACCCGGAGGCCGATTCCTGGTCGAGGCTTCCCGACCCGGCCCAGGAACGCGAGCACGTCGCGGGTGTAGCCGTCGACGGTGAGATCTGGGCTGTGGCCGGACGCTGGGCCGGCGAGATCTTCGCCACCACCGAGATCTACGACCCAACCGCCCAGTCGTGGCGGTCAGGCCCGACCCTAAGCGAAGCTCGCTCTGGTTTCGGGGCGGTAGTGGTCGAAGGTGACGTGGTCGTGGCCGGGGGCGAGGTCTTCTCCCCCGACCACGCCCTGGACTCGGTGGAGAGGCTGGTCCCGAGCACAGGGGAGCTCGAGCCGCTTCAATCACTCCCCCACGGGTTGCACGGCAACCCGCTGCTAACCATCGATGGCGCCGTCTACCTGCCCGGTGGCTCCACGCGCCCGGCCGCAGTAGCCAACGACGGTGTGACCTATCGGCTCGAGGTCGGATGACATCGGTGGGAGAAGGGCGTTAGCTTTCCCTCATGTCCAGCCAGCAGCAGCCGGTGGAGTTGATCCTGCTTCGACAACTCGCCAGCTACCTCGCCATCCCGATGTGGATGATGGACGACACCGGGAACCTGATCTATTACAACGAGGCGGCGGAGGGCTTGCTTGGCATCCAGTTCGACGACGTGGGCCCGATCAATTCGGAGAATTTGGTCGGCGCCTGGCACGTGACCCAGCTCGACGAGTCGCCTTTGCCCGAGTACGACTTCCCGGTGGTCATCGCGTTGAGCAAGAGAAAGCCGGCACATAGGGCGGTCCGCTTCCAGGGGATGGACGGGGTGTGGCGGGCGGTCGAGGTGACGGCGCTTCCGATCGAGGGACAGGGGGGGCGGTTCCTGGGCGTCCTCGCCACCTTCTGGGAGGTGGAGGACTGAGAGCCAAGCTTTGGGGGACGCGTGGCTCGATAGCCAGCCCCGGGCCCGACACGGCCAGATACGGCGGCGACACGTCTGCCGTAGAGGTGAGGAGTGAGACAGGGAGACTCCTCGTCCTCGACGCTGGAAGCGGGATGCGGGCCTTGGGTGATGACGTCCACGATCTGGACCAGGTGGACGTCCTCGTCACCCATCTCCACATGGACCACATCCAGGGGCTTCCCTTTTTCAAGCCTCTTCACGACCCCGATGTCCGGGTCGATGTCTGGGGCCCGGTGTCCAACACCCAGACCCTCCAGGAGCGGCTCAACCGCTATCTGTCGCCTCCCCTCTTCCCGGTCCGGGTACGCGATCTCGCCAATGTCGTGTTCCACGACGTGACTCCCGGCACCTTCGAGATCGACGGAATCGAAATCACCGCCGATCTGGTCAGCCACCCCGGGGCAACCCTGGGTTTCCGCCTCGAAGAGGCGGGGAACACGCTCACCTACATCCCCGACCACGAGCCGGCCCTGGGCGCCAACGACTTCCCCAACGACCAGGAGTGGACCTCCGGCTACCACCTGGCCGAGGGGACCGACGTCCTGATCCATGACTCCCAGTACACCGACGACGAGTACCGGGAACGAATCGGGTGGGGTCACAGCTCGTACAGCCATCTGCTCGGGTTCGCAGCGATGACGCGGGTGCGGAGATTGATGACCTTCCATCACGACCCCGCTCACAGCGACGAGGCGCTGGACGAGGCTCATGAGCGACTCCTTGACAAACCACATGACTTCGAGATCATCCCCGGCACCCATGGAGCCGTGATCGACATATGAGCACGGGCGAGTGACCGTCGCCCTGCTCGTTCTCGATGGCCTGGGTGCCCGATCGGTGACACCAGAGCTCATGCCAACGCTGACTGCATGGGGCAGGCGTGGGCTGGCCCGCCCGGACGGGGCGACCAGCGTGATGTGCTCCAGCACCTACCCGAATTTCGCCAGCCTCGTCACTGGCCGGCTCCCAACCGAGCACGGGATCATGACCAACGTCGTGGTGGTCGACGACGAGATCATGGCGGCGGCCGACGTCGGACCGGCCTCACCGACCTTCCTCGATGGAAACAGCGAGGTTGTGGTCGGTGACCAGAACCTGATCGGGGTCATTGCCGCTCAAACCGCAGGTCGGCACTGGCCCTCGTCCAGCGCGCCACCCACCGGGGTGGAGCTGGACCTGTTCGGGTACGTGGGCGATGTGGAGGTGGCAAACCGGGTCATGGAAGCAATGGATCGGAGACCCGATCTCCTCTTCGTCCAGTTCAATAGTCCGGATACCGTGGCTCATGTCTACGGGCCCGATTCCGACGAGGCCCTCGACTGTTATCGGGCGCTGGATTCGACACTGCGCAGCATCGAGCCCTCTATCCGCTGGGGCGAGGACCTGATCCTGGTCACCTCGGATCACGATCAGGAGACCGTCGACCCATCATCGCGAGTCGATCTCAGGGCGGTCGCCGCCGAGAAAGGGGTGGCGTCGGTCGTCATCCATGAGGGAACGGCGGCGATGATCACCGGACCGGATGTTGACCGGCTCTCTTGGATCGACGACGTGACCGGCGTCGAGGCGACGGAGCAGGTGCGGCCCGATGTGGCATTCGTGTCTTCGCGCCCAGGCTGGTGGTTCGCCGAGCCCGAGTTCCCCGACTTCCGCGGGGCGCATGGCAGTCCCCGGACCAGATCGACGGTGGCCGTGGCGGCCGGCGCCGATGAGCTGGTGGCCGGACTCAAGGACCGCTTCCTCGGCACGAGACTCGGCGCCGAAGACTGGTTCGAGCTGGTCCAGGCGGCGCGGGCCGTACCCGCTCGAACCTAGGCTGGCATCGTGTCACTGACCCCTGACCAGCTCGAAAAGCTCGCCACCACTCAGATGGTCAACATCGAGACAAAGAAAGGCGACCGGGTCATCGGGACCACGATCTGGGTCGCGGTCAACGGCGATGAGGTCTACGTCCGATCCGTCCGGGGCGATGCCGGTCGGTGGTACCGGAGGGCGATGGCCGATCCCGATGTCACCCTCGAAGTCGGTGACCAGCGCATCCGATTCACGGCGGTGCCGGCGACAGACCCCGATTCAATCGAAGCCGCCTCCGCAGGGCTGCGAGAGAAGTATCGGGGGAGATCGCTCGAGAACATGCTCCTGCCAGAGACCCTGGGGACCACCCTCCGACTCGAAGCTCGGTAGCCCTCAGACGTTTCCGGTGAGGAGGAGCAAGGAGTGGATGGCGATCCCGACCAGGGCTCCTACCACCGTGCCATTGATGCGCACGAATTGGAGGTCCCTTCCCAGCTGCAGCTCGAGGCGGTGTGAGATCTCGTTGGCGTCCCAACCGGCCACAGTCGTCTCGATGAGCCCGATCACCTCTTCGTCCCATTGATGGGCGAGACGCTCGGCCGCCTCCGCGATCCAATTGTCGATCCTGGTGCGAAGGGGCTCGTCGTCCGTGAGCCGACGCGCCCACCACTGGATCAGCTCGGCGAGCCGCTGTTCGAGGTCGGACCCGGGCTGAGCAGTGGCCCGACTCAGGCTCTCCTGGATCACTTGCCATTGCGACTGGATGGCCGCCGCGAACTCGGGCGAATCGAGGATGTGCAGCTTCGACTCCTCGATCCGAGCGGCCAGGTCTTCCGAGTTGCGCAGATCGTCGGCGACCCGCGACAGCATCATCTCGATGTCAGCCCTGATCGGGTGTGAGGGATCCGATGCCACCTCTTCGACCAGGATGCGGAACGAGGCGATGATCCGCTCGAAGACCAGTTCCCCTGCCCAGGCCGGCATCCACCATGGTGCAGTGCGGGCGAAGCTGTCTCGGAAATAGGGCAGGTTGTCAACGACGACTACATCGAGCCCTCTCAGCGTGGCCTCGATCGACTCATTGGTGCGCCCTCCCTTGAGCCAGGCATCGACCACGAGCGAGATGAGCGGCGTAACCGGGGTCTGCCGCAGCCAGTCGAGGGAGGTCTGTGTGATGACGGCGGCGACCCGTTCGTCATCGAGGGACTGTGCGACAGTGGAGGCTGTCTCGATCGTGCGTCGGGCCGCCAGGCTGGCGTGGTCGGAGGAATCGAGCCATTTGGCCAGCCGGCCGGCGATATCGGCGTTGGTGAGCCATTTCCCGAGGTTCGACGGGTCGAGGAAGTTCTGCTGAACGAACTCGGCCAGCCCCCGCCCGATCTCATCCTTGCTGCGAGGGATGAGGGCGGTGTGCGGGATGGGAAGACCGAGCGGGTGCCTGAAGAGGGCAGTGACAGCAAACCAGTCGGCGATGCCGCCGATGAGGGCAGCTTCTGACGCGGCTCTGATGAACCCGTTGATGCCACCTTCGTCCCCGAAGAAGTGGCTGACGAGGAACACGACCAGGGCACCGAGGAGAAATCCGTTGGCCCGTCGTTTCCAGCGCCGCAGTTCCTCGATGCGCCGCTCCTCGTAGCTGCCCGACTCGACGGCCGAGCCGATGGGAGGGCCGATGGGGGCGCCGATGCTCATTCCTCAACCATTCTGGCGCTCCGCGCCAAAACGGGTTGGATCAGGCTGACTTCTTGGCCCGGGTCTGATCGACGCTGGCCTTCAGAGCCTCGAGGAGATCGACCACCTGTTCAGTTCGTGCCTCAGGCTCAGCCACGGCTATCTCGTTGCCCTCGATCTTCGCCGCGATCGCCTCCTCAACCCGATGCCGATAGCTGTCCTCGAAGATCTCCGGGTCGAAGTCGCCGCTCAACTGGTTGATCAGCTGACGGGCCATCTTCAGTTCCTGGGCTGACACCCTCGGTTTGGTGCCGAGTTGCTCGAATTCAGGCCGACGGATCTCGTCGGGCCATTTCATGGTCTCGAGCAGGAGGATCCCATCCTTGACCCGCAGCAGGCACAGCCGCTCTTTCTCCCTTATCGCTACCTTGGCCACGGCTACCTTCTCCGCCTCTTCGAGGGCCCGGCTCAAAAGGGTGTAGGCCTTGACCGCGACGTCGGTAGGTGCGACGAAGTACGACTTCTCGAAGAAGATCGGATCGACCTCGGCTGCGTCCACGAACTGCACCACGTCGATCGCCCGGGCGCTTTCCGGGGCAATTTGCTCCAGCTCCTCCTGAGTGAAGACGACGTATTTCCCCTTCTCGTACTCATAACCCTTGACGATGTCGTCCCAATCCACCTCACGGCCGGTCTTGGACGAGACCCGTTTGTACTCGATTCGCGATTTGTCCTTCCCGGATAGGAGATGGAAGGAGACGTCTCGTTCCTCGGTGGCGGTGTAGAGGCCGACCGGGATTGTGATCAGCCCGAATGTGATGGCACCGCTCCAGATCGATCGCTTGGAGGTCGAAGCTTTGCTCTTGCTTGCCGAGCCACCGCTCCCATCGGACAGGGCTTCGACGAGCTCGTCCTTGTCCATCTGGGACCGACCGGGGACGTCGGCCTTTTGGGCCCGCTCGTAGAGCTCTGCCTTGCTCAGTTTCTCCAGGGTTTTCGTGGCCATATGATCCTCCTGATCAAAGGCCATACCACGCCAAGGGCGACCACAAACGACCGTCGGTAGGGTTCGGGCCATGTCCTCCAAGACACTGAATCTGCGCACCCTCGACGGCGGGGATATCGGCCTCGACCCGAAGGTGCTCGACACGATCCCCGACAAGGCTCTGATCCACCCCGATGACCCGGGTTTCGAGGACGCCACCCGGATCTGGAACGGGTTGATCGACAAGCGCCCGGCTCTGGTGATCCAGCCCGAGAACGTCGACGAGGTGGTGTTGGCCGTGACCCTGGCCCGCGACAATCACCTCCTCTTCTCGATAAAGGGTGGCGGCCACAACATCTCGGGACTGGGCCTCGCTGATGGAGGAGTGACCCTGGACATGTCCCGGATGCGCGAGGTCAGGGTCGACCCGGACAACCGACTGGTTCACGTCGGAGCCGGGTGCCTCCTCGGCGACGTCGATCGGGCGACTCAGGAGCTGGGTCTGGCCACCACTCTGGGTTTCGTCTCGGAGACCGGGGTGGCCGGTCTGACCCTCGGCGGCGGGTTCGGGTACCTATCGCGTCGGTTCGGGTTCACCGTCGACGACTTGGTCGAGGTCGAGATCGTCACCGCCGATGGCAGGCTACGGAGAGCCAGCAGGGAGTTGGAGCCGGATCTGTTCTGGGCGATCCGCGGCGGTGGCGGCAACTTTGGAGTGATCACCGACTTCAGCTACCGATTGCACGAAGTGGGGCCGGGGATCACGGCGGGTCTTATCGCCTGGCCCGCCGAGGATCATGCCGAAGACGTGCTCGGGATGTACCGGGACCTGACCGCCTCTGCTCCTCGTGAGATGACTCTGGTCGCCACGATGCGTCTCGCCCCACCGGCGCCGTTCATCCCGGAGACCTGGCACGGCAAGCCGATAGTGGCGATGATTGCCTGCCACAGCGGCGATCCGGAGGATGCCGAACAGGATCTGGCCCCGATCAAGGGCTTTGGCAAGCCGATCGCCGATCTGATCGTGCCCAAGACCTACGTCGAGCAGCAGTCGATGCTCAACGCGACCCAACCCAAAGGCGCCAACTATTACTGGAAGACCGAGTTCATCCCGGAGCTGAGTGACGGCTACCTGGAATCGGTTCGAGCCAACGCCGCCGAGATCGAGTCCCCGATGTCGCAGGTCATCACCTTTCACATCGCGGGTGCGGTGAACGACCACGCCGAGGACGACGGGGCGGTGGGCAACCGGGACGCCGCGTTCGTGGTTGGAGCGGCAGGGGCATGGCCGACCGCCGATCCCAACGGCGAGTCCTATCAGGCCTGGGTGCGGGATTCCTGGGAGCGGTTCAAGCCATTCTCCACCGGCGGCAACTACATCAACTTCCAGACGGTGGACGACGACGTCACCCGGATCGAGGACTCCTACCGGGGCAACTACGAGCGTCTGCGACGGATCAAGGCCGAGTACGACCCGGACAACCTCTTCCGGGTCAATCGCAACCTGGCCCCTGCCGGCGAGTGACCCTTTCCGCCTCGAATCTGCGCACCTTCGATCTGATGGTGGACACCATCCTCCCCGGTGTCCCCGGCGATGGCCCCGCCTGGACGACACCAGGCATGGATCTGGGCCTGGCGGCCGGGCTCCCTGCTGTCTATGAGGCGCTCCCCCACGATCGGAATCGGAAAGACCTGAAGTTGTTCCTGGGTCTCCTCGACTCGGCGGCGGGCGGTGTCTTGCTGTTCGGACGCCCCCAGAAGTTCACCAGCCTCGACCCTGAACGCCGGGCCGCCGCTCTGCTCACCATGGAGGGCAACCGGGTCGAACTGATGCGAAATGGGATTCGCGCCCTGAAGACCTTGGTCGGCCTGCTGTGGGTGACCACCGACGACCCGAGCCAACCGCCGTTGGCCTGGGCTGCCATCTCCTACCCAGGCCCCGACGGAGTCCCGCCACGTGTGCCCAAGGCGATCGACGTCGAAACGATCGATCGGGACACCATCGTCGACTGTGATGTGGTGGTGGTCGGCTCCGGGGCGGGTGGGGCCACTGCTGCGGCGATTCTCTCGGCGGCGGGGCTCCGGGTGGTCGTCCTCGAGCGCGGGGGGTATCGCAATGAGTCCGATTTCACCCACCTCGAATCCGATGCCTACGCCTCGATGTATCTCGACGGCGCCCTGGGATCGACCTCCGACGGTGGTGTCCAGATGCTGGCCGGAGCCACCTTGGGGGGAGGCACGGTGATCAACTACACGACCTCGTTCGCGACTCCCGATTCGGTGCGGGAGGAGTGGGATCGAGTAGCCGGCTTCGACGGAGTGTTCGGCGGCGATGCCTACGAGAGCTCTCTGAACGCGGTGCAGGAGCGGATGGGGGTCAATCAGGACAACTGCTCGCCTTCTTCACGAGATCAGGTACTGGAAAAGGGCCTGCGCAACATGGGCTGGCATGTCGGTGAGATGCCGCGCAACGTGACCGGCTGCACCGAGGACGCCTGCGGCTACTGCACGATGGGGTGCCGGATCGGCGCCAAGCGCTCGATGCTGTCGACCTATCTCGAGGACGCCGCCATTTCCGGGACTCGCATCATCGTCGATTCCGACGTCCGTCACATCGACACCGACGGCGGGCACGTCTCCGGGGTGCGGGCGCAGGTCGGTGCCCACCACATCACAGTTCGGGCGGGAGCGGTAGTGCTGGCCGCAGGTGCGCTCAACACTCCGGCACTGCTCCTTCGCAGCGGTCTCGGTGGCCCCGCCGCCGGGCGTTATCTGAGGATTCACCCCGTCACGGCCGTCTGGGGCCGCTTCGAGGAGAGGATCGACCCCTGGACAGGAAAGCTGCAGACTCGCTATAGCGACGAGTTCGCCGATCTCGACGGTCACGGGTATGGCTTCCGCTTCGAGACCGCCCCTACCCATCCGCTGTTCCCCGCTGCCTTTGTCGGCTGGGAGGACGGGGCCGCGTTCAAACGGGACATCCTGGGTCTGGGTCACATCGGCGTGGCCGGGATCCTGCTGCGAGACCGCGACCACGGTCGTGTCACCATCCGTCGTGACGGGAGCCCGATCTGGAAGTATCGCATCTCGACCCGCGACCGGACACACATGCGGGAAGGCGTGCGAAGAGCGGCCGAGTTGCTCGCCGCGGCCGGCGCTATAGAGATCTTCACGTCGACGATTCGGCCGGTCCGATGGGTCCCGGACAACGACACGATCGACAAGTTGGTCGCGGGGGTCGATGCGATCGGCTACGGCCCCAACCAGACCTCCTATTTCTCCTTCCATCAGATGGGAAGCGCTCGGATGGGGTCCGACCCTGCGACGTCGGTCGTGGACGGCGACAATCAGGCTCACGACATCGCCGGCCTCTATGTCATGGACGGATCGTCCTTTCCCACCGCCTCCGGAGTCAACCCGATGATCTCGATCGCCGCCATCGCCCATCGCGGCGCAACCCGGTTGGCCGCGCGCCTGGCCTGAACCCCATCAAGGGTCAGCCCATCTCGATGTCCACCTCGGCGGTGGCCGAAGACTCATCGACCTCCACGGCAACGGTGACGACGTCGAATCCGTCTGCGTGACACGCCAGCTGATAGCGGCCAGGTGACGGGGCGAACAGGGAGAACCGACCGTCGTCATCGGTGAGAGCCGCGATATCCGGAAGCGGCACCGGAGATTCGGTGAAGAAGACCCGGGCCTCGCCGATCGGGGTGCCGTCGGCGAGGTGGGCGCTTCCCTCGATCAGAGTCCCTCCGTCAGTCATGCTTCCGATGCCTGCTTCCAGGCCCTGATGTTGTCGAAGACGGGTTTGTTGATCCGGGTCCCCGAATTGACGGTGGCACCCCCATAGGCATGGACCGCAATCCCGTAACGGGTCCCGTTGGCGAATCGGTACACGGCCGCCCCGCTCTGACCCCCGGCGGTGTCGATGTCGTAGAACACCTTGCGGGTGGTGGCTGAGGCGATGGTCCTGGCCGCGTACCACTGGGTCCCGGCCGGTTTGTCACCGGGGTAGCCGGAGACGTTGCCTCCAACTCCGTCGAGGCTCGACCAGTTTCCGAAACCGAGCCATCCGGTCTTGTCCCCCAAGGGCTCGGTGAGGACGATCGCGCCGTAGTCATATTCATCGTCGCCGTCACTGGTCCAGCCGACGACACTCCAGAAGCTGGAGGTGGTGGCGGAGCCGAAGGGCAGCGTGCCGCCATTCCGCCCCGGCATCACCACGATCTTCTGCACCCACCCGTCCCGACCCGGCACTCCGCTGTTCTTGATGTGAACCACATGGCCCGCGGTCACCAGGAGCTTGGGACCGACGAACCAGCCAGTGCCGATCCACAACGAGTTGTCTGCCGCGGTGATCCGAAGCGAGGCATGAACCCGCCACGGATAAGTAGCGGTGCTGGTGATCTGGGTCCGATCGTCGGCGCCGTGGACAGTCTCCGCCATCGCGTCAGGGGGGCCGAACGACGCCTCGCCGATGTCCCTGAGTTGGGTCGTCTCGTCGGGCACCGAGAGCACGTCACCCACCGACTCAGTGGAGAAATCGCTTTGCGCAGGAGGTGCCGGGGGCTTGTAGCCCTTGACCTTCTCGAAACCGCTCCTCGGGGTCTTCTCGACCTCTTGGTCCCCTCCAGTCGAGACCTCACCCGAGATCTCCTCGTCCCCTGTGTCGAAACTCGAGACCGGCTTGTCCCGGTCTACCGTCTCATTCCCGTCGGGCATGACAGCCCTCCTTCCTCGTGCCTATGCAGGCTCGATGTCGAATCCCCCCTCGAGCTCGAAATCTCCGGTGGCGATGATGCGGGTGGGGACGCTGCGCGACCCGTCCCGGCTGGGGATCTCGAGCGTCGACGGGATCAGCTCGTCGTCCGCCAGCTCGTTCCGTGGGACCTTTCGGGTCACGTAGACCGCCACCGCGAGCTCGGCAGGGCCCCCGGGATCATCGTCGACCGGGACGACCCCGATGCCGGTCACGTTGGGATAGCCCTCCAGCTCCTCCTGGTAAAGCTCGATAGCTCGCTTCACATGACTTCGGGTGGCCATCACACCACCTCGATGTCGAGCAACTCGAGGACGTGGGTGATGCGGTTGAAGATGCTCCCCGACGACGATCCGGCAAAGTGGAGGCCCACGATCTTGTCGTTGTTGTTGAGGATCACCGAGCCGCTGTCCCCCGCCGCGCTGTAACGGGTGCACAGAACCTGATCCCTGAAGCCGACCCTGCCCCTCCCCGAACCTGACGGCCGTTGATACTTGAGGGCGAGGCGGAGGTGGACGTCGTTGATCACCCCTGTAGTGAAGTCCGTGGTGCGGCCCACCTTCTTGATCTGCATTCCCCGCCGAACGGTGCTGCTCACACCGGCGGGGGCGATGTTCATGATTCGGAATTTGGTCTGTGCCGCGGTGCGACGACGAAGCTTGGCGATGGCTGCATCGACGAGGTTGGGAAAGCTCGTCTCGGTGAAGTCGAACGGGACGAAATCGGTGAGTCGGGCAATCGAGTCCCCATCGCTGCTGCCCCCGTCCAAAGGGCCTGGCTGGAGGATGCCATCACCGGGCTCGGCGATCCCTTCGTTGGCCAGGACATGGGCATTGCTCAGCATGTACAGACCCTTTGCGTCACCCTTCTTCCGCACCAGACAGCCAAAGGTGCCCACGGTCACATCAGGATGACCAACTCCACATCCCGGCATCGCAGGCCGGGCCCGCTCTGTGAACAACTCGGGGGTGACCCGGCCCAGCTCGATCACGTCGGTCACCCGCTCCCCGTCCCCGGGCACTTGGACCACTTTGGGTACGGGATTGCTCACCTTGGCCTTCGGCTTCTTCTTCTCGACGTAGACCCGCAAGGCGAGCTCACCGGTTGGTTCCCCGTGGGTGAGTTTGTCCCCGATGCCGAGACCCTGGACTCCGGCGCCGTGCACCCAATCGCGCGCCCTAGCCCGCACCGACTCTGCCTCCTCGCCGACATCGGAGTCGGCAGCTTCCAACGCGAAGTCACCGCCGCGACGACTGAGCCCTTTCCGACCTTCGGTGACTACCTCGAGCGCCAACTCGAGGCCCTTTTCGATGCTGGCTGGTCCCACCCGGATGTTGAGTATCGACCGGAGTCGTGATTGTCAACCGGGGAATACCCCCAGTTCTCAGTCCCCGGCCCGCTTCTCCGCCTGCCGAGCCTCCCCCGCCGCCTTGTCGGCTGCTGCCCTGGCCTGTTTGGCCCGCTTCCTTGCCTCGGCCAGAGCCTCCTTCGCTGCCTCCACTCGACCTTCCGCCTCGGTGGCCTCACCCTCCAGTTCTTCCGCGCGGACCCGGGCCTGCTCGGCGGCCAGAGCCGCTTCCTCCTTGGGATCGGGCTCGGGGGGCGGAGGCAGCTCCATGTCCCCCCACCCGCCACCCGACGGCTCCAACTCGCGGACAAGTGTCCCGGCCGCCAGGTCGGCCTCGCCCTGAGCGTCTGTTGCTACGGCCAGAAGAGTTCGATTGATCCGGTCCCGGGTCTGCAAGGAACCAGCGTCGAGCTCAGCCATCGCGACCTCGGTAAGGGCGCCGACTGCCTTCCGCCGGTTCTCGGACGCCCCTTCGACCGCTTGCCTCGAACCCGCCTGCCGGAGCTCTCGGTGGCTGTCGACCAGCCGGCTCACCAGATCGGGGTGATTCCGTGCGGCGCGGTTGAGGGCCCAAGCCGCCACCGATGGCTTCCGGAGCTTGGCCACCCGCTTCGCCTCTTCGTCATCGCCTTCGGTCTTGAGTCGTTGCGACAGGTGATCTCGAGCCGCAGTGAACTGCGCCAGCGGCAGCACGTACAGGTCTGCGGCTTCAGTCGGATTGTCGTCGTTCTGCATAGATCCGAATCATCGCGCCCATCCGCCCACCGAACCGGTCCACATCTGATACCCACACCAGGCGAGACCGGAACCGAGGAAAAGGCTCCCCAGGATGGCCAGGAACCAGAGCTCTGGGGATCCGAGCTGGGCGATCCCGAACCCCGCCAGGTGAATCGGCGCACCCGCTGCAATCAGAATGCCCGACCATCGCGGGAACGCGTGCGACTTGGCTACGGCAATGCCCAACAACACGAAGCCCAACATGAACCCGACCGCGGCGAGGCCATTGAAGACCACGACCGGTGGGTAGGCGGCGATGGCGTCGAGGGTCGCAGGTGCTTCGGCCGCGAGGACAGGGGCGAAAAAGCCGAACATGCTGGAAATAGCGAGCAACGCCGTGCCGACGAAGGCCACCAGGACACCGAGCGACCCCAGAGGTCCGATACGTTGCGATTCGGCGATGTAGAGCGCGGGGAGACCGAACAGGATCAAGACGTAGGAAACGACGTAGACGGCATGAGAGCCAACCAGCGCGACCTCGGTCACCAGAATGCTGTCTGGGGTCTCTTGAGGAGGGTGCCATGCTGTCGCGACGACCAGGAGCCACCCGCCGACGACCAAGGCGATGCCGCCGGCACGGACGAGAGCGGCCATCGACTCGTCTCGTCTGCCGACCGCTACTTGGTCGTCCAAGGTCTGGCGGTCCCTAGGAGGCGATGTCGGCGGAGCGGCGGCCCTTATCGAAGGAGGAAAGGGCGGACCTGATGTCGATGGCGGCTTCCGCCGCCGCCGTGCTCGGAGCGTCGTCCTCGGTCATCGAATAGCTGTCCCCCGGCACCCGAACCCGGAGCACGGCCTGCAGGCGTTCGGGTTCTCGCCAGGGGTCTCGCAGAGCCCCAAACACACTCTCGAGGAATGACTCCGTTTCGTCACGGCTGGATTCGGCAGGGACCGGGACACGATGCTCGATCTCGTGTGGGGTGAATTCGGCGGGAACTGCTTCGGGCAGGGTGATCTCCTCGACCATCCGGTCGGCCCTGCTGACGAGGGCGTGAGGGACGGTCACCCGAGCCGTCGTGCCGGGCGCGCCAGGCACCAGTCTCACCGACAGGCCATGCCGGTCGGCCAGCCGCGCCACGAGACGCAAACCGAGCGCCCAGTCGGTGTTCCGCTCTGCGTCCGGATCTTCCAGCATTCGATTGAGCTTCTCGAGTAGATCACCGGGAATGCCCACACCTCTGTCCGAGATCGAGATCAGATACGAGTCGCCGACGAATAGCCCCGCCAGGTGGACCTTCTCCTCGGGCTTTGAGAATGCGGCAGCGTTGCTCACCAGCTCCGCCACGACCTGGGACAGCCCCCCGACGGCGGCAAGGGAGAACTCAGCAGGCTCCAGAGCCATGACCTCGACCCGTCGCCCGTTGGCATTGGCCAGGGCGATATCGATCAAATGGGCAGCATTCATGAACTAAACGGTACTTCCACACACTGGCCCCAACCAAGGACCTGGCTACCGGGTTGTGAAGGGTCGCGGCGATATGGTGTCTGCATGTCGAGGCGTCTCAGGCTCTTTCCGGGGAAGAGGAGACCTTTGCGGGTCCGCGAGCAGACCGACCCGAAGATCTTCGCCACCCGGCACCGTTTCCTTCTCGTCCTGCTCCTTGCCATGGTGCCGCTGCTCGCGGTGCTCGGCCTGGCCCGGGAGGCACCTGTCTCCGAGATCGTGGTCGCATCGCTGATCCTGGTGGTGATGGCCCTGATCGGGATGACGGCGAAGAGCCGGGGCCTGGCCGCCGGGGCAATCGCCTTGGGGTTGGTGACCGTGGCCGGGATCCTGGTCCGCTATCTGGAGGGGACTCCCGAGTCACTGTTCGCCTTCTTCCTGGCGCTTGTCGCGATTTCCTTCTATCAGGACACGAGGCTTCTTCTCGTCGGCCTGGTCTACGTAGCCGGTTACCAGCTGTTCGCCATCGCCACCCTGTATCGAGAGTCTCCTATTTACCGCTCGGGTGTGGCCGACCTGGCCCTGCCGATCACGGCAATCGTCCTCGATGTCATGCTCGTAGTGCTCCTTATCGCCGGATGGCGTCTGGCCGGAAAAGGCGGATCAGGAGATCGCGAGACCGAAGAGGGTTTCCGGCTCGGCTTCGATCGGGCGAGGATCGGGATGGCGCTGCTCACCCCGGCCGGCGAGTTCATACATGCCAATGAGGCACTTATCGACATGCTGGGCCCCGTAGATCAGGCCAACATCAAGAGCGTGGTCCACGCAGATGACCTCGTACAGCTCGGTCAGGCGTGGGAGGACATGGGCAACGCCATCACCCAGAGCGCCAGCGCCTGGATGCGATTTCGAACCTCCGATGGCCGGGCCATCTGGGGTGATATGTCGCTCTCTTTCGTCCGCGCCAACCGTCGGCAGGCCGCCACCATCCTGCTTCAGTTGGAGGACGCCACTCGCACCCACCAGGAAGAGCGACGTCTGGAGCGGCATACTGGATGGGAGGGACCAGTTCGTCGCCGCCATCGCCGATGACATCGGTGCGCCGATCGGCTCGATCCTCGACCTGACCGCCGCGGCCGACAGCGACCCGGTCGACCTGCATCGGACCATCCGCCAGGTCCGCGCTCATGCAAAGGAGGTCTCCTCAATCGTCGACGACCTGATCGTCTCGGCCCGGGCCGGCACCGCACCCGTGACGTCGGTCGGCCGGTCGGCCGACGCCGGTCTTCTGTGCCGGGAGGCCCTCACCGCAGATTCCCGAAGCCGCTGACATCCCGATCGAGGTGGGGGCAACCGCGCTCTGGGCGGACCCTGGCCTCACCGTGAGGATCGTTGACAGCCTCATCGCCAATGCCATCCGGTACGGCGGTGCCACTGTGAGCCTCGAGACGATCAGCTCCGGCCCTGACACGGTGATCGCGGTGATCGACGATGGCCCGGCGCTCCCGATCCCGGATCGGGAGCGGATCTTCAACGGCGACCTGCGGAGCGGCGAGCCGGTCTCACGGCCGGCGGCAGTGGGGCTGAGTCTGACCGTGGCCCGGCTGCTCGCCCGGCAGATGGACGGCGACCTCACCTATCGGCGCTCCGGCGACGGCCACAATGTCTTCGAGCTGCGCCTCCCCTCGGAGCCGGTGCGAGCCGGCCACGGGAACGATTTCGAGCCGCTGCTACTCCCTGCCTGATCTCAGCTGGCCGCCGCTTTGCTCATGACCCGGTCGAGTGTGTGCTCGACCACGGCCACCAACACTCTCTGAACATCCACGCGCACCCGGGCATCACAGTGGAGGATCGGAACCCGTGGGTCGACACGGAGAGCCTCACGAACCAGCTCGGGATCGTGGAGGCGACGACCGTCGAAAGTGTTGATCACAACCACAAACGGGGTGCCCCTCTTCTCGAAGAAGTCGATGGCAGCAAAACAGGCCTCGATGCGTCGAGTGTCGACCAGGACCACTGCGCCTATGGCGCCTCGGGCCAGCTCGTCCCACATGAACTGGAAGCGGTCCTGCCCCGGAGTGCCGAACAGGTAGAGCACCAATCGATGCTTGAGACTGATCCGCCCGAAGTCCATCGCCACCGTCGTCTCGGTCTTGGTCCCGTCGGCGAAAAGCTCGTCGACCCCGGCGCTGGCGTCGGTGATCATCGCCTCGCTGCGCAGGGGCTCGATCTCGGATATCGCCCCGACGAATGTGGTCTTTCCGACGCCGAAGCCGCCGGAAACGACGATCTTGACCGGGGTCAACCCGGTCCGCTCAGAGAGCTCTGATCCCATCGAGCACCCTGTGGAGCAATTCTGCGTATTCGGGGTTTGCCAGTTCCGAGTCGGCTTCCGAGGGCGGGTCGATGATGGTGACCGCCCCCTGCTCTCGAAGATCGCCGGCGAGGACCCTCACCACCCCGACCGGGACGTCCAACATCGCAGCCAACTCGACGATGGCGGTCTCCTTGCGGCTCAACGCGATGATCTCGGCGGCCTCCCATCGGAACCGGCCCCGCATCCGCATCCCGGCCGGCGTCACCGCCACCAACGCCTCGAGGGCGATGGTGGGGAGCCCGACGCCGCTACGCCCTCCAGTCATCGTGTAGGGGCGGACGATTCGCCCCCCGGGAATGGTCTCGGCGTCGCCTGTCATGCCGGCTCGGGTTCGACCAGCCGTGCCTTGAGCTCCTCGCGGACGTCAGGGGTGAGGCTGTCGCCGACCCGTTGGACGAAGATCGACATCTCGAAGGCCACTGCCCCGAGATCGATTTCCTTGGTGGTGAGGCAGCAGAGGAGGGAACCATGCCGGATCCCTGTGACGAAGAGCCACCCCTTCTGCATCTCGACGATGACGTTCGACACCGCGCCCGCCCCGAATCGGCCGGCAGAGCCGTAGGCGAGACCGATCATCCCGGAGGAGACCGCGGCCAGCCGCTCGGCCGTCTCCCGATCGACATCCTCTGACTTGGCCATCGCCAGGCCATCCGAGGAGACGACGACGGCCTGCTTGATCGCGGGCACGGTCGAGCAGAGCCGCTCGAGCAGCCAATTCAGGTTGGTGGCCGGATCAGACATCGGGGTCACCGTGTGATTGCGCTTCTTGCCGCCCGCGGTTGTAGTCCACCAATGCTGCCCGGAGGCTGCCCCCGGCCTCGGCGGCGGCGACACTCGGCGCAGGGTCTTCCTCACGGAACGCCCGCCCGGGAATGCGCACCGGGAGCTGTTCGGTCTCCACCTCCGCTGTGGACATCGATGCCACCGGCGTCGGTTCAACGGCCTCGATCATCTCGGGCATGGTCAAATCGATCACCTCGAGCTCCACGTCGGGCACACTCCCCGCCTCCAGACGGTCCCTGGGAATGGTCACCTTGGCCGTGATGCCGGGGACACTGCGCACCAACTGGACCGTCAGCCCGTGGCGATGCGCCAGTTTCGCCACCACGTAGATGCCCATCGTCGGTTCGACCGACAAACCCAGGGCGGGCGGCCTTTCCAGGATGCGGTTCAGCTCGGCCATCCTCGGGTCGGACATGCCGACACCTCGGTCCGTGATCGTGAGCTCGTAGCCATCCGCCTGGAATAGCCCGGTCACTCGCACCGGCTCTGATGGCGGAGAGAATTGGACCGAGTTCTCCAGGATCTCGGCGAGAAGGTGGGCGACATCGTTGACCGCCCCCGCCTGAAGGCGGGCAGGCTCCAGGGCCAGCAATTCGACCCGCTGATACTCGTCGACCTCGCTGAGGGCGGCCCGGACGACATCGGAGAGGTCGGTCGCCTTGGCCCAGAGTCTGGGCGATTCGGAACCGGCCAGAACGAGGAGGCTCTCGGCATTGCGCCGCATCCGGGCAGCGAGATGATCCACCTGGTAGTAGCCACCCAGCGTGTCGGGGTCGTCCTCCCGGGACTCCAACTCGTCGAGGAGGGCAAGCTGACGTTCTACCAGCGAACTGTTTCGCCGCGCCAACGTGACGAGGATGCTCGACACCCCGACGCGCAGCGATTCCATCTGACGGGCGGAGACATCGATTAGGGCGCGATGCATGTTCTCGAAGGAACGGGAGAGATCGCCGATCTCGTCACCGGTGGTGGTGTCGAGCCCCAGCGGCGGGATCGCATCCAGCGCCGATTCGGGAGTGCGCAGGGCATCGAGTAGATCGACCAGATCCTTGTGGGCCACCCTCCGCGCCGCCTGGGTTACCTCGATGATGCGCCGTGACATCGAGCGCCCGATCCGATAGGCGACGACGAGCGACCCGAGCGACACCAGGGTGACGACGATGCCAACCGTCAGCGCCAATCCGTCGACGTTGGAGAAGCCCGGGATCGTGTCCGAGATCACGAGGTTCCAGACCAGGAACACGCCCAGAACGAGCGCCACCACCGCGATCGGGACCACCGCCAGCGTCAGCTTCGAGGGGATGCTCCACTGCTTCGACGCCGACTCAGCCCGAGTTCGACCAGCCTCCTTCGCTCCCATGCCAAAACGTTAACCAGGGCATGGTCAGACTCCTGGGATCATCGATTCCCGGGTCAGCGCGGCATCTCGGGCGAACTGGGCCCGGACGTGTAGCCCCTCATCCGATCGCGATTGCCGTAAGCACTTCCGGTGTATGAAGCGATGTCGGCGACGACGGCGAGCCCCATCCCAAACCAGTCGAAACCATTCAGCCCATTCGGGAAGACGGCGACGTACATCAGGGTCGTCCAAGGCAGGAAGACGAACCCGAGGAGCGGCCAAACGAAGGTGTCGAACGTCGCTTCCCATCGGACCGGCGAGGCCAGCCCCCAGACGATTATGCCGATACGGGGCCCAAGCAGAGCCATGATCGCGGCCAAACAACACATCGCTACGTCCTCCCGAGCGCCCGGAACCTTGTGGATGCAACCCTACCGTTCGGGAGCCGACGGTGACGGACGGGTCGTGTCGAGCCCCCCACTTCGATCCGGTCTCGGCGAGTAGGGTCGAATTTGGGCCGTGTGTCGGGGGACTGCGAATGGCGTCACGACAAGCAATCGTTGTCATCCATGGCATGGGTGAACAACGGCCCGTGGAAACGCTGAACCGCTTCAGCGACGTGGTCACCCCCGAAGGGGCCACCTTCTACTCGAAGGTCGACCGGCTTACCGAGTCATTCGAGGCCAGGCGCCACTTGATCCCTCCCCAGAAAGGCCTGGGCACGCAGACCGAGATCTACGAGTACCACTGGGCCCACTTGATGGAGGGCAACAGGGTGGGAGACCTCTTTCCTCTCCTTCGACGGATGTTGCTCCCGGTGCCGGGTTGGTGGGGAGCTCCGCTGACATTGCTCGCGGTCGGGGCGGCCTTCGTGCTCGTGATGTCGTTGCTGGGGCCGCCCGAAGTGACAGTGCCCCCTGCCGTGGAGGTCCTCCTGGGGATCGTGGCGCTCGTCGGCGTCTGGTTCGTCATCAAATACGTCCCGGTCGGACTGATCGTGGTCTGGCTGCTCATCTGGGCCGGCATCGGATGGATGGCGTGGGCCGTGGTCTGGGGACCGCTGCAAGACGTGGTTGGCGGGCTCGAATCCGACGCGGTCAGAGCAGTGCTGGGGGGCGGGATCACTGCGGTTGCCGCCACCTATTTGATCAGCCGCGCCCTTCCCAGGTGGCTCACCAGCAGCTTCGTCGACGTCGTTCGGTATCTCGACACCTCACCTCGCTCGTATCAGGTTCGCAAGGACATCAGGGCCGGCGTCGTCGACCTGCTCCAGGCCTTGCACGACTACGGGCGTTACGAGCGGATCGTGGTGATGGCTCACAGCCTCGGGTCCTACATCGGGTACGACGCCATCTCGTTTCTGTGGGCGCAGCTCGCCAAGCTGCATGAGGGGCCTGAGCTCCCCGGAGATGAAGACGGAGGAGCTACGGGTGGAAAGGTGCCCCCGGGTCTGGCCGAGTTGGAGAGGGCGGCTTCCGCCCTCGATGGCGATGCGAAGAGCGTCGACGCGTTCCAGGACGCCCAACGTGCGCTATGGGTAGGCCTGCGGAGCCAGGGCAGCCCCTGGCTGATCACCGATTTCATCAGCTTCGGGAGCCCGATGTACTTCGCCGACAGTCTGTACACGAGGAACAAAGCTCAATTCGAGAGACGCACCAGGCGCGACGAGCTGCCCACCTGCCCACCACAGATCGAACGGAACCCGAACAACAACATCAACGGCACCGAGTTGTACTTCTCGTGGAACAACGGGGGCCACCGGGTGCTCCACGACGCCGCAGCGTTCGCCGTGGTGCGATGGACCAACCTCTGGTACCCGTCGGTGGCCGGGTTCTTCGGGGACTGGTTCGGCGGCCGTCTGGCGCCCCTGTTCGGCAAAGGCATCAAGGACATCGCCGTGCTCGGGGACAGGCCCTATCGATTTGTCCCCGGAGCCGCACACTCGATGTACCTGCGCGATTCCAAAGACCGAGCCGTGCCGTCGTTTGCCGGCCATCTCGCCGCGACGCTCGACATCAACGCCTCCGACTGGTTCCCCAACGACCCGCCTGATTTCGACCCGGCTACGGCCGGCTCCGGAGCGTCAGGTTGAGCATGGAGCAACCCGCCGCGACCGAAGGTGAAGTCACCGTCTCAAGCCCGGCCCCACCGGTTTCCAAGTACTTGCCGGCCCGGCGCCCTCTAAAGATCTTCGCGTACGACCCGGTTCTTGGCCGGGTGGCCAACAACCGCATCACCATCGACGTCCCCAACGAGACGCTGTTGCGCGGGCCGCTGGGAAGGAAGGTCGATGTCATCGACTACGACTCGACTCGTGACACTTACTACCCGCCGGTGGACCTGGACGACCCCAGCATCCTGATGAGAGGGGGGATCGACCCGTCCGAGGGCGACCCGATGTTCCACCAGCAAATGGTCTATGCGGTGTCGATGAAGGTCATCGAGAATTTCGAACGCGCCCTGGGACGCGAGATCCGGTTCCAGGAGAACCGGCAGCTGAAGATCTTCCCCCATGCCTTCAAGGGCGCGAACGCGTTCTATGACCACGAGTCGAGGAGTCTCTTCTTCGGGTACTTCCGGGCCGACGAGGAGAACCCGGGCGCAAACCTTCCCAAGCAGTGGGTGTTCACCTGTCTCTCCCACGACATCATCGCCCACGAGACGACCCACGCCATCGTCGACAAGCTGCGGTTCAAGTTCCGTCAGCCCACCAATCGCGACGTGCTGGCATTCCACGAGGCGATCGCCGACATCGTTGCCATCTTTCAGCACTTCACCTTCCCTGAGGTTCTGCGTGACGTGATCAGGAATACCCGGACCGACATCAGGAGCCCCAGCCCCCTCATCGAGCTGGCCGTCCAGTTCGGACATGGCACCGGCAAGGGACGGGCACTGCGCAGCGCACTCGATGGAGAGACGCCGGACCCGTCTCTATACAAGACCGCCTTCGAGCCCCACGACAGGGGGTCGATCCTGGTCGCGGCGGTGTTCGACGGGTTCTTCAAGCTCTACAGCAGCCGGATCCAGGATCTCTTGCGTCTGGCCACCGGGGGGACGGGAGTGCCCGCCGAAGGCGCCCTCCACCCCGACCTGGTCAATCGTGCCGCCCAGGAGGCGAGCTCGGCCGCCGACGAGGTTCTCCGAGCATGTCTGCGCGCCTTCGAGTACCTGCCTGTCCTCGACGTGGACTTCGGCGACTTCCTCCGGGCGATGGTCACCGCCGACTACGAGCTCAACCCCAGCGACCGACATGGCAGGCGCGCCGCCTTGATCGAGGCATTTCGCCAGCGCGGGATCTATCCGAAAGGGGTCAACAGCCTCGGTGAGGAGGCCCTGCTCTGGGAGGCCGCAAGTGACATCACCGATCTGGAGAGTCTTCCTCTGGCAGTTCGAGACATGGTCATCCCCGACCTCGTGGCGCTTGACCGCAGGTCTCGCGACCCCGAGACCGAGTTCGACCCCGAGGTCAAGCGTCAGCAGTTCGAGTCCGCCCAGGCCGCTGACGGAGATGAGATGCCCAGTCGACGCAAGCAGATCTTCGACGCCCTCTACCAGTACGGCGCCCGAAACGCGAGCCATCTCTTCCTCGACGGGCACGACCTGAAAGTGGCGGGTTACAACACGACCTTCCGGGTTGGTGAGGACGGAAAGCTCAACACCGAATTCGTGATCCAGTGGTTCAACGACGCCAAGAGCGACAGCGAGTTGGGCGGGATCAAACGCGCCGCCGGCACGACAGTTGTGTTCTCGGCCGAGGGCGTGCCTCGCTATGTGATCCCCAAGCCGAAACCGAGTGAGTCACTGCCTCGCGAGATCAACAAGACGGCCATGGCGAGTTGGAAGGCCACCAAGGACTTCGTCGAGGAGAGCGACGCCCGTGATCCCGACGCAGCCTGGGCCGACCCGTCGTGGTGGGGGCGCCGGATGGAGATCCGATTTGGCTTCGCCGGATTGCACCGCGGGGTGGGGAGGCCGTTCTGATGGCAGAGCCGATCCGGATCCGTGTTTACAACGTCGGATTCGGAGACTGCATCCTGCTCAGACTCCCCACGCCGACCGGAAGGGTGGCGAAGATCCTGATCGACTGCGGCTCGCTCAGCTTCGGGGAGACCGGTCAGAACAACCAGAGCGTGGTGGAGCGCATCATCGACGATGTGAGCGACGAAGGCGCGCCCCACATCGACGTGGTGGTTGCCTCGCATCGTCACAAAGATCACATATCCGGCTTCGCCCTTCCACAGTGGCGCCAAGTGGCGGTGGATCAGGTGTGGCAGCCGTGGACCGAGAATCCCAACGACCCAGAGGCGAGACGTCTGTTCGAGGACCAGATGAGCCTGGCCTTTTCGATCCAGAAGACTGAGAAGGACCTGCGCAACAGCGCGATCGGGCTCGAAGCGCAAGATCTGATCTTGGACATGGCCATCAACGCCCTGAGCAACGAAGATTCCATCAAGACCCTTCGCGGTGGATTCTCTTCTACCCCGGCCCGCAAGTGGCTGGCACGTCGCCCTGCTGCCCGGCACCCTCGGGCGCTAGATGGTCTTCCGGTGCATGTTCTCGGGCCTTCGAAGGACCCGGATGTGATCAGGAGCCTCGACCCGCCCAAGGGAAAGAGCTACTTCTCGATGATTGGCGCCATAGACCCCGACGATCCCGAGGATGACCAGAAGCTCTTCCCTCACCTCCCCGACATGGACTACGAGGCGTTTGGCAGGTTTCAGGGAGCCGACCGTCCCGTGAACACCGGCCAGGCAAAGGGGGTCCTCCGAAGGATGATCGGCGACGAGACGGTGCTGGCGGCGGCAGCTCTCGACAATGCCCTTAACAACACCAGTCTGATGCTGATGTTCGAGGTCGGGGATCAGTATCTCCTGTTTCCCGGCGACTCACAGTGGGGAACCTGGAAGCTCGCTCTCGGGACCGATTGGTCGCGCGATCTATTGGCGAAGACGACCTTCTACAAGGTCGGGCATCACGGGAGCCACAACGCCACCCCCCGGGAGTTCGTCGAGAAAGTCCTCGCCGCGGGAAGTTGGTGCGTGGCCTCGGTCACGCCGTACTCCCGTTGGAAGCAGGTTCCCAAGGAGGAGCTGTTGAAAGCCCTTCGGGAGAAGTCTCCGGATCGTGTCTTCACGACGATGATCCCACCCGAGTCACCGCCGACCCAGGTCTCGGTGGTGGACGGAGGTGCCGCCATCGATTTCGAGCTACCGGTGGATTGAGCCGTTGGCAACGAGTTAGACCTCGGCCCGTCCCGAAGGACGTCGACAAGAAGTCGCGAGGATGTCTCACCTCCGCCGAGGTCGCCGCGGACCCTACACCTCGAGGGTTGGTGACGACCGAGTCTGGCCTCAGAACGCCGCGTGCTGGAGAGCCTCCACCACATCGACCTTGGACCACCACTGACCGGATTCGGTGAAGCCTTCGGGAAGTGATTCCTGGGAATCGGCGGCGCTGTCCAGAGCCGCGAGCGCTGCGTCGTAGTCATCGTGGTGGTGGGCTAGCGCCGCCATCGCAGGTATCGCCCGCATCAGATACTGCTGATGACGCACCGCCTCTTCCTCCGTCGGGCGGCGACCCTCGTGCACCAGCTTCGACCGCTGCACATACCACTCGCCTATCAACTTCTGCATCTCCGCGCTCTGTGAGGGTGGTGCGGTCAGCGCCGCCCCGCGCTTGGATAGCGTCTTTCGTATCGGGAGCCCCTCCCTGGGCCCCAAGAGGACTTCGTGGGCTGTCGATGCAGACATGAACGCCTTGTGCGGGTGGGCTTTCCGGTCGACGACCGAGTCGTAGAAGTACTCGAGGGCCAGATCCAGCGCCGGGAATCTGCCAAGCGTTGGGAAGTGGGCCAAGACCTCACCCCAGCTCGCGATTCGTGGCTCAGGGATCTTCCAGGCACCGTAGGAGCCGAATGGGGCGATGCCACCCGAGAGATCCAGCCATTCGACGCGCTGCCAACTCTGCCCGTCATGACGGTCTAGGACGACGCTCGGCCATCGCGGCGTCGCCCTGATCACGCAACAGAGCAGGGCGAAGGCCCGCCGCACGACATCCTCGATTTGGTCGCGTGGGACGGGTGCGGCGCCTTGCGAAGCGCGAAACCCGTAGATCTCCAGCCGAAACTCCGGGAATCCGGGTTCCAGCAAAGAGTCCCTCACTCGCTCGGACTCCTCGGCGTCGAGACGGGCCACCACCACACCAGGAACGACCTCGAATCGACCATCGAGCGTGACCCCGTCCCGTGCGAAATAGGTCTCGAACAGCGGCACGGTGATGCGAAGCCCGTCGAAAGTGCTCATCGTCCCTCGATCAATTCAGCCGGATCCCCATCACGACGTCGTCGCTGTCATGGAGATGGGTGAAGCCGAGATACTCGTAGAAACCGATAGCACGATGGTTGCGGGCGTCGGCCCCTAAATGCACCGCCGGCACCCCTCGTTCCCTGAGCTCATCTAGCAGCAGACCCATCATGATCCGGCCCACGCCTTTACCTTGCAGAACCGGGAGCAGGTCGAGGTGGAGATGGGCCGGATACTCGGCCAGTACTTCGTCGGCAGCCAGCTCGGGGTTGTGTATCAGAGCGACGACTTCCTCGTCGCCGATCGCAGGATCGGCGACCGGGTCGGGGTAGCGAGCCCGCAGCGGCGGCCACCATTGAGCCTCGCATTCCGCCTCGAACCGCCTGGAGTCGTGGGCTCCCAACACATACCCGGAGGGGATACCGTCCACGAGCGCGGTGAAGCCGATACCGCTCGGCATCATCAGATACGGACCGACGTAGACCTCACCGAGGAGCCGAGGATCTTCGAAGAGATGGGTGGCGTCTTCCCCGGCGTCACCGGTGCGAAGACACACCTCGTAGAGGGCATCGAGATCCCCCGGTTCGGCCGGCCGGATGAACGGCAAGTCGCTCATGGGCTGAAACCTATGTTTAGAGACCAGATCATGCGGGTACCAGATTCTCGCCGGAGCCAGGCACCTCCCTCGCGGAGGGTCAACTGCATGCAATGGGCTGGTAATGGATAGGCATTCGGTAACAAAGGCTCCTCAGGCCGGTGGAGCGGACCGGCGTCAGGACCATCTCCTCGTCAAGATTCTTGGCACCCTCGCCGTGGCTGCGTTCATGATCTCTGTGTCAGCCGGAACCGCCCAAGCTCTCGGCATCGGTGAGGTCGTCGAAGTGCTCCCGGTCGAGGTCGATCTCGGAACCGGCCCTGCTCCCGAGTCGCAACCCGAGCCCGAGCAACCAACCGCTCCCGAGCAGCCGGCCCAGGGTTCGACAGGTTTGGGCGAAGTCGTCGAAGAAATGACCGAGGTCACCACCGAACCAGTGTCCGACCAACCCGGACCGACCCAACAGCCTGCCCCCCAGAACCCGGTCAACACGATCGTCGAACCGGTTGGCAGAGTCGTCTCACCGGTAGCCGAAGTCATCGAGGAGCCGGTTGGTGGCCAGGCGACCCGTCCAGCAATCGAAGCGGTGGAGCCGGTCACGGACACCGTGGAGAAGGTGGTGGATTCCGCCTCCGGGACGATCGACAAGCCGGTCAACGGCGTCCTCCAGACCGTCTCCCCCATACTCGAGGAGATCGATGAGCCACTGAAGCCAGTTCTCGGTGCAGTGACCACCAGCGTTGAGAGAACGACCGAGGTGGTCGAGGACGTCTCGGCCGCGGTTCGCGACGGAGTCGATGAATTGGCCGCTGTCGCGGTCCCCTTGGTCCCATCGCCTGCCGATCTGCTCGGTGGAGTCGACGAAGTCATCGGAGGTATCCCCGATTTCGATGCCGATCCGGCAGTGCCCGGCCTCTCTTCCCCAGACCCGGAACGCGCCATCTCCGGACCGGATCAGGAACCTTCGCCCTCGATGACGAACCCGCCACGTGAACCGTTGGCTAGTCCTCTCCCGGCGCCCATCGCGGCGAACGCAGAGACGGTCGACAACGTCTCGTATTCGGAGGTCCCTGCTCTCCCGACCGCACCCCCGGCTCTTCGAAATGCCTCAGGCCAGGGTCTCGCCCTGAGCGGCGCGGAGCCGTCGCCCCGTGACTCAGAAGGCTCCGGGTTGCCATCGCGCGCCCCTGTCGTTGCCGCCTCCTCTTCTTCGATCTCCGGCTCATTCTCAGGTCTTCTGGCTGTACTCGTCCTGCTCGGGCTGATCGCGCCCCGGTTGAGCCGCTGGCTCCGGCCTCGACCGGTTCTGTGGCGCCCATTCGCCCTGGCAGAGGCACTAGCGCTCCCCGGCTAACCACCTCCATTCCGTCACGCGCGGCAGAGGAATGACTTCCCGACCGCGCATTTCTTCAGACACCGGATGGAGGTGAATCATGAAACACTGGCTCAAGAGAGCGCTGGCAACCGCCGCGCTCGCCAGTGGGGCAAGCTCCGATCGCGGCAAGGGCGATCGAGACCAGTCCAATGAATCCGGGACCGAGGCGCTAAGCGCCAACCGGAACTGCACTGGCCAATCGATCGCCCAAGACACGACACCTCTCCAGATGACGGTGGGTGGACCATGGAGAGGAGGTGATACGCGGCGATGAGTGACAGTCGCGGGCCCGCGGGTCGGTACTGCCTGGCTCTGGCTAGTGCGGCCCGGCGGGCCTGCGACACGTCACTCGACACGCTCCAAGGATCTGTGGTTCACGTGGCGGATCGTCGGCCAAATCCTCCCGGCCCGCTCCGCCACGTGGCACCGCAAAGGCCTAATCAGATACCGGATTGGGCGAGCAGCTGCCGCTCGCCCTCGACTCCACTCCCTCACCGACAGACCTGCCATGGTCCCACCGGCCCGTGAGCATCACCGCATGGGTAAGGTTCCGACGACGGGCGGAGGCTTTAGAACGAGGTGCGTGGGCGCATTTCAGTTCGACCCAGGGTTGAGCAAACGGGAGGCATGATGAACAGGCGTCGACTTTGGTTCCTGGCCGGTATAACGGCGGTCGTGGCGGCGGTCTCGCTGCTCATGGTCCCCGCTTTCGGAGATGGCCCTATCTTGGGCGAGGCGGGAGTGCTCCGCCTCCATCTCGCTTCAGACGGCGACAAGCTCATCTTCGACCCCACTGCGGCTGGCGACAATCAGGTCCAAACCCTGTCGGCATCTAATTGCAAGCTGTCCTCCGCCGGCGCCTCATTGGTCGAGATCCTCGGATCAGGATCGCAATCCAACAAGCACCCGTACGCCGGCCTCAAGGATCATCGCATTGGTGTCGGTCAGAGCAATGAAGGCACCGGCGAGCCCTGTGCGCGGATAAACAAGGATCTCGGACAAGCACTGAGCGTGGGCCTGACCGGGGCACTCGACGGCCAGGCCATCGGCTATGCCGAGATCGATCTCGGGTTCAAGTACAACGGCAGCGCAACGATCGAGCTGCGCCGCGAAGGGAGTTTGGTCGGGACGCCGATCACTGTGCCCTGCAACGGTGCCTCGGACTGCGGCCCGGACTCGGGTTCCAGTGACAACGAACGCGTGATCCTCTGGCTGGACCCAAATGACAATCCGGGGACCGGCCACTGGCAGGCGTTCAAGATCAACGGCGTCTTCGACACCATCGTCATCAAGCCGCTGAGTGCAGCGCACTCATCGAAGGCGGTCGTCTCGCTGGAGGGTGGCTTCAACGGCTCGCCTGCCGGAAAGTTGGGCATGACCCTCGGGACGAAGGACACATTGTTCAAGCTGGTCGAGGCGTTCGACGGCGAGATCGACTGCGGCGAGACCGAACCACTCGTAGGAGAAGACGCAACGCTCAGCATCACTCGCGGTTTCGATACCCGCAGCGTCAACGAGGAACCCGCCTGCAAGGGTCCTGCGGACGGTCTCCTGTTCAACTTCGATTCGGGAGTTGAAGGGAGCGAGCTCTTCGTCGACTTCATCGCCGAGCCGGTCGATGCGGATCCCGACACCGTGGCCCAGTTCCTCGAGGTGATCACCTGGCGGTTCGACAGCCCACCGAATGTCACGACTGAGCCCCAACACCGCACCCTCAGTTACGACGACAACCCGGTGGACAGCATCCCCAGGCGGGTGATGCCCTGGTGTAAGAGAGATCCGCGCGTCAATGCGGCGGGCGATCTCCCGGTCGGCACCGCCTCGAATCCGGTTGACACGTCCCTTTATCTGCCAACAGGCCACACTTCCTGCCTTATCGCATCGAGCAGCCGGGTCACCGGCATCGTCGACGTGCTGAGCTACCCATTGGGGACGTTCGTCAAGGTCGACATCGTCTACAACGTCGGCGACGGCAAGCGGTGGTCGTAGGGCTCAGACGCTCCTAGGTCTACGAGGAGGCGGTTCGCCTCCTCGTAGGCAATTCCGCCATCCGCAGATGTCAGTGCCTGGAGCCTGAGCAGCAGAGCCTCTTCGTAGACGAGACGTTGCTCCCGGGCACTGGCGAGCGCAGGCTCGATGTGACCCGCTGCCTCGTCGCCCCGGCCCAACGCGATCAGGGCTCCGGCACGCAACCGCTCCAAGGGCACTTCGTACAGCGCGGCGTCCTCACCAGCCAGATGCTGGGCCACTTCGATGACGCCGAGGGCCTTCTCCGGATCGCCAAACCGAGTGCAGGCGTCGGCGAGATGAACCGCGGCATCGACCGCAATGAACGGTTGCCCAACCCGGTTCGCCTCAACGATGATCCGGTCCAAGGCATCAACTGCGGAACCATGCTCGCCCCGCTCCATCGTCAAACGCGCCAGCTGGGTCTCGGCAAAGAGGGCAAAGACGATCACTTTCTGCCCACGTAACACCCGTCTCGCCTCCTCTAGGACAGTCTCCGCTTCGTCGAACTGCCCACGGCTGATCAGGACTTCGCCGAGATTGGCCGCGGCCGCCCCCTCGGCGGCGATGTTGCCGCTTCGCCGCCCTACCTCTTGAGCCTTGGTGTACATCCGGATGGCCTCGTCCCAATGCCCGTCGGCATATGCCTGAACCCCGAGGTTGATGGCGAGCAGCAGGATGCCGGCGAGATCGCCGAGCTCCTCGAAGATCTCCAAAGCCTTTTCCTCATGGACGGCCTCGTCTCGTCGACCGAGGATCTGATAGGCCTCGTCGATCTTGGTGTATGCCCGCGCCAGGGCATCCAGCTCACCGCTGGCCTCCGCCTCCTCCACCGCCTGCAGACCCACCTTGAGGGCCAATCGGGGCCGAAACTGGTCGGACAGGATTGATGTGCGAAAGGCGCGGAGTCGGGCCGTCGCCCTCCTCGCCTCGGGAAGCCCACTTCCTTCCACCAGTTTCAAACCAAGGGCAGTCTCTCGCAGGGCTTGGGAAAGAGCCCCCATTCGCTGATAACAGCGGGCCAACGACAGGCGTAGGTCGGCCCGACCTACCGGATCATCGTCGCTCAGTCGCACCGCTTCCCGCAGAGAAGTGATCGCCTCATCGAACGATCCGGCCTCATAGAGGACACCGGCCAAGGCTGTCAGCACCTCCGCCTTGTCCGAATCCGTCACCCAATTCAGACGCCGAGCCGCGATGAGAGCCCGCTGGTAGAAGGCGGCCGATTCGTGGTTGGCGTAGATCTCGCGGGCCCGATCGCCCGCCATCCGGGAGAACCGCCAGGTCCGACTCCACCGTTTGGCATGGAAGTAGTGCAGGGAGAGGAGCTCGGAGAACTCCTCGGGATGGCCCCGGCATCCGGCGAAGATCGAATCACCGACCTGGGCATGAAGACGCTCGCGGGTCCGATAAGGCAACCCGTCGTAAGCCACGTCTCGGATCAGAGAGTGCTGGAAATGGACCCATCCGTCGTCGATCGACAAGAAGTCGGAAAGACGGTCCACATCACGCGTGCGTGCCCCGGGATCCGCCTCGTGCTCGGCTATCACCGCGGAGGTGTGCTCGATCGAGAACCCCGAGCCCAGGACCGCCAGTCTGCGGAGGACATTCCTGTCGGAGAGCGGCAGGGTGTCGATGCGGGCGGCGATCATCGCCTCCACCGATTGAGGAATCTCGTCCAGCGACCCGGTCAGACGCAAGGCCCGTAACAACTCGATCAGAAAGAGTGGTCGCCCGTCGGCTTGGCTAGCGAGCCGCTCCACCAACTGAGGGTCGAGGGGTGCGTCCTCGGTAGCCGTGAAGATGAGCCGTTTGGCTTGTGTGATGCCCAGTGGGTGCAGACCGATCCGGTTTACCTCCGGAGAGTCAGGAGCCGTGAAACCGTCTTTTCCCGGCCGACGGGTCAAGATGACCAGCCAGGGATAGCGGCTCAGCCCGGCGAGGAGGCCGGCGAGCAGCTCCCGGGACGGCTCGTCCATCCAGTGGGTGTCCTCGATCACGAGGACGGTGGGGTCGGTGATGGTCGATTCGAGCAGGGCGTCGACCGCCGCAAGCGTGCGAGTGGGGCGGAATTGATCCTCGAGTTGGGATGCCTCGATCGAATCGGGCAGATCGAGACCGAGGGCCAGACCGATCAGCGACATCCACGGAGCGAGCTCCGGAGCCGCTCGATCGACCAGCTCTCCCAGCGCCTTCTCCAGGTCATCTCCATCCAGGTCCTCGAAGCCCCACGCCTCACGCAACAGGTGACGAAACGGGAAATACGGGGTAGCGGCCTGATACAGACGGCACTCACTGGTGATCACCCTCTCCGGTTGGCCGGTGGCAAGGAACTCCTCGAGAAGACGACTCTTTCCCATCCCGGCGTCGGCAGAGAGCTCGATCAGCCGACCCTTCCCCTCGCGTGCGGTTTCCCAGGCGGTGGTCAGCAGTCCCAGCTCCTCATCACGCCCGATCAGGGGAAGACCGCCGGCGTCTCGTCGGCCCTTGCTCCCCTGCGGGTCCCCGATCGCGACGGCCTGGACCGGAAGCTTCTTGCCTTTGACCAGGAATGGCTCGAGTACGGACACCTCGAAGATGGTTCGTGAGCCTTCGACGACTTCCGATGAGGCATAGAGCAGCCCGATGGGTGCCTGTGCCATCAGCCGAGCAGCCAGGTTCACCGTGTCCCCCATGACGGTGTAGGTCCGCCGGTAGGGCGTACCCACCTCCCCGGCGAAGATCCGACCGGAGGAGACCCCGACCGAGATCGGGATGGCAGGCTCTCCAGATATCACTCGGCGCAGCGCGAGCAACAGCTCCTCTTCGTCATTGCCGGTGGTAGAGGGGACACCGGCGGTGAGGATGACCTTCCCGCCGTTGGTGGCGATGTCCGTGGCCAGGAACGTCACCCCACGCTGATCGACCGCTTCCTGGATCGTTTGGATCAATGCGCCGACTCGTTGGGCGGCGACCTCGGCGCCCTCGCTCTCGATCAGGCTGTCGATTCCTTGGAAGTGGATGAAAGCCACGGCGGCGGGGCGGTGCTCAGGCTCCACCTCCCCGCCGAGGAGGAGCTGGCATAGACCGACCGGCACGAATTGGGCGAGGTCCTCGGCCGCTGTTGCCGAGGGCGTCTGGTCGTTGGGCTCGGCGTCCACCTTCCCTCTGAGCAAGACGCCGCTCTCCTGCGCCCTGCCCCGGTTAGTTCCTGGCATCGCCTCTGCTGTCGCCGGGCTGAGCAGGACCTGACCGGCCCGCGCCATCGACTCCATCTCGACGGTGCGGGTGGCCGCGGGACCGGCGACGATTAGCTCCCGATGAGAACCACCCACCAGGAAGAAGTCGAACATGCCGCTGTGGATGCCAACCGACATACGCAACGTGATGGTGCCCGCGCTAGTCACACAGACACCGACTACAGCCAACCTCTGTTGCATGGCCTGGGCCGCGGCGCAGGCCCGTCGCTCGTGGCCTTTACCGGAGAAGAAGAGCAGCAAGGCGTCGCCACCGAACTTGAGCAGGTTTGCCCCGTAGGCGTATGCGGCCCCGAGCAACTCCCCGAAAGTGGCCGAGATGACCGCTGTGAGCTCCTCCGCCCCGAGCTTCCCATGCCGGGCCAATCGCTCCGACATCGCGGTGAAACCCGAGATGTCGACGAATACCATCGACCCTTCCAGACACTGATGCAGCTTGCCGGGGGCGTCCTCATCCCAATCCCGCACTATCTGGGGGAGATAGGGCTGAGGGGACACAGTCATCGAACGGAGACTAGAGCCGATGCGGCCACGGCTTGGATGCGCGAACTCGAGACGCGGTCAACGAAGAACAGGGCAGACATCCGATGAGTGAGCCAAGGACAGGGCGGATGACGAGGATCACTCCCCCGCGTCTTCAGACCTTGGGAGAAGGCGGGCATCGGAGTGCCACCTGGCTCGAGCTCTTCTACGACCTCGCCTTCGTCGTGGCCATCGCCATTCTCGGAGAGCGACTCCTTGCCGACACCTCCTGGGCAGGACTGTGGTCCTTCCTCGCCTATTTCGCCCTCCTCTGGTGGCTTTGGGCCAGCCACACTTTCTATGCCGACCGCTACGACACCGACGACCTGGTCTATCGCTTGCTGGCGGCAACCCAGATGATCGCGGTCCTCGTCATGGCCGCCTCGCTCGCCGATGGCCCCTCGGCCTCGACGACCGTCTTCGCGGCCGGGTACGCCATCGCCCGCCTGGTCCTCCTCGCCCTCTATTGGCGGGTGTATCAGCATGTCGCCGAGACCCGCCGTCTGGTGTCCGGCTACCTGGTTGGATTCGGAGTGGCGGCCGCGGTCTGGGTCGCATCCATCTTCGTTCCGGATCCGGCCCGATTCGCCGTCTGGGCGGTGGCATTGAGCATCGATCTCGCAACACCATGGGTGGTGAGACGTCAGCAGGCGACGGTGCCGCTCGACGAGTCGCACCTCCCCGAGCGCTTCGGGTTGTTCGTGATCCTGGTGCTGGGGGAATCGCTTGCCGCCGTGGTGGCCGGACTCAGCCACGTCGGGTGGTCGTCTTCTTCGCTTACGGCTTTGGTCCTTGGTGTCTTGTTGGCAACGCTCCTCTGGTGGCTGTATTTCGACAATGCCGAGGGCAGCGTGGTGAGACGCAGGAACGTCGAAGAGCGGACGTGGCGGCCGACGGGTTGGATCTACACCCATCTCCCGCTGGCGGCTGCCCTGGCGATCGTCGGGGTGGCACTCGATCACGCCATCCTCGTTGCAGGCGACGGGCCAATGCTCGCCCCCCAGCGCTGGCTTCTGCTCGGCGGTGTCACCCTCGCCCTGGCATCGATGGCCATCCTCCAGATCGCCTCTCTCAGCGGCGCTGGGCAGGGATCGGTCAATCGGGCGATAGCGATCAACCGGCTGGCCGGGATCCCCTTCCTAGCTGTGATCGGTCTGCTGCTCCAGGCGGACACGATCTGGGTTCTCGCTGGAGCGACCGGCGTCTGCGTAGCGGTGCTGACCGCCGACATGGCCGTTTGGCGCTCGGTCAGCCGTGCAGCGCCCTGATGGCGCGGTTGGCGTAACTCACCCGACCCGCCAGCGTTCGGGCAACGAAGGCATGGAACTCGGCCGCAGCTGCCGGATTCGTTTGGCACAGCTCCTCGAAGGATTCGGGAGTGAGATGCAGGACCTCGCATTCGGTAACGGTTACCGCCGTGGCGGTGCATGGCTCGTCCCGATACAGACTGATCTCACCCAACACCGTGCCCTCGAGGAGAGTCCGGAGCCGAACCTGCTGCCCTGAGGGCCCTTCAACCGACACCGTCACCCGGCCAGCGATGATCAGGTAGATGCCCGGTGAGGGATCGCCCTCTCGCATCAATCGATTTCCCGCGGGAATGGTGTGGGCGGCAAGGTAGGGGGCCAGCTCATCGGCGAGCGCTACCGGAAGCGCTCGCTCTGATCCCGAGCGATCTCCCCTGCTCGCCAAGATGCGGTCTTCGGACCAGGCCATCCCGTGATCGAGATCGGGCTCGTTCCTCAGGACGTCGTCGTACTCGGCGAGGAGCTCGGCGAGTTGGGCATGTTGGGAGGGGCTCAGCCCGCTCAGGGTCACGATCAACTCTTCGTCCCGGGCCAGCCGGGCGAGCCTCTCGAAATAGACCATGGCCGAGGAGTCCACCCCGGTCACCAATTGAAAGTCGCAGATCACATATTGCAGGGTCGGCGCGATATCCATGTGTGACCGCACATGCTCGACAATCCGACTTGCCGTTCCGAAGAAGATGAAGCCCTGCAGCTCGAGGATGAGCACTGAATCACCCATCTCTTGGAGATATTCGGCATCGGTGCCGGAGCGCTCGATGTTGCTTTGGTGCGCCTTCGCCGTGAGCGAATGTTTGACGACATCGATCCGGCTGTAACGAACGACGAAGAGTGCGATCGCCGCCACCAGGCCGGCGACCACGCCGGGCAGAAAGCCGACGGCGGCGATGATCACGACGATTCCCCACATCAACACATAATCCGGGCGTGTCATCCGCCGCCGTGAGGCCCAAAGCCACTCGATCAAGAAATCGGCTGCCACGAAGAGGAGCAGGCCCCCGATGACGAACTGCGGCACGAGCTCGAGGATGGAACCACCGATCATCACCACGACGAGGATGAAAACGGCCGCGACCAGGGCAGGGCCCCGTCGTCTGCCGGCAAGACGCTGCGTGATCAGTGTGTCGGCCAGATAGAGATACCCCGGAGGGCCACCGACCGCGCCGGCGGCGACATTGGCCCAACCGGTCGCCCTCAACTCGTCTCTCATGTGGAGGTCCAACTTGGTTTCGACCTCGAGTGCACTGATGTAGAGCAGGACCGATATCGGAACGATGAGCAAGATGGCGACCAGGCCGGCCGCCTCGCCTGCGATTGCCCCCCAGTCCGCCCCGGCCAGTGCCTCGGTGGCCAGTCCTGGCCACATTCCGCCATCCGGAAAGGGGCCGAGCAACCATCCTCTTTGCAACGACGTGGCCTTGTCGATACCCGCGATCTGGGTGATGGCATGAAAGCCAACGACACCAGTGGCTAGAAACGCCAGATAGACCCACGATGGCCAGCCCCGACGGGACGCGACCAGGAACATGACGGCGAGCGCAACCCCCGGCCAGAGTCGCCCCAGAGCCTCGGTGGTCATCGAATCGCCGAGCGCCCCATCTCCGAGGATCCGAACCGCTCCCACCAGGATCAGATATCCGGTGCCGGCGAGGAGACCGCCGATCACGGGGAAGGGCACGAATCGGGCGATCTCACCGAGACCGAAGTAACCCATCAACAGGAAGACCGATCCGGTGGCCAGAGAAGTCACCGTGATCATGGCGAGAACCGTGTCGACCGCTTGGGGGCCGACCAGTGATGATGCGATCGACGCTGCGCTGAGTCCGAGAATCGCGGCGCTTGCGTCCTGGATGCCTGCGTACATGCCGGGGAAATTGCTGCCAAGGGCGATGACAAACGCCAACACCGCCGAGGCAACCAGCCCAAATCCGATTCCGATGGGCAGGGCGTCTTCGAGCTCTCCCTGAAAGACAAGCGACATCAAAGCGATTCCCAGGAGAGAGTTCACCAACGCCAGAACCAGACCGGTGCCCAATGTCGCCGGAAGCCGACGAGGTCTGAAGTCAGCTGCGAGCAGGGTCCAGCGGCTGGCGGCTGCTTGGTGGTCTCCCGGCATCGGCCGAGTATGCCAGTGGGCGTTGATGACTCTCGTTTGCCCCCGATCACTAGTTTCCGACTCTCGTCGGGAAATGGGGCCAAGTGACATCTGAGAAAGTCGACACATTCAAGGCCGCGGGACGCGGCCCGAAGGTTGCGGTGCTGGGCGGGGGCGTTGCCGGCATGAGCGCCGCCCACGAGTTGATCGAGCGTGGCTTTCGAGTGTCGGTGTTCGAGCGCCAGACCGAGCTGTGCGGTGGCAAGGCGAGGAGCATCCCGGTCCCGGTGGGAGGTGACAGCTCGATCTGCCCCGACGTGGAGGGTCATGCCGGTTTTCTGCCCGGCGAGCACGGTTTTCGTTTCTTCCCCCGCTTCTACCGGCACGTGACCGACACCATGAGCCGGATCCCCTTCGGCGACGAGGGCGCCCACGTCGTCGACAACCTCACCGACACTTCACGGGTCGAGATGTCGCTCTATGGCAAGAAGTCCATCGAGATGCCGTCGAGATTCCCCAGCACCAGGGAGGACTGGGAGCTCATCGTCCAGGACCTGATCGAGAACGTGCCGGCCGAGATGGGACTGAAGAACGAGGAGATCGAGTTCTTCGTCGGCAAGCTCTGGCAGGTGCTCACAAGCTGCGACGCCCGACGCCAGGAGATCTACGAAACGATGGGCTGGTGGGATTTCGTGGATGCCGACAACAAGTCGGATGGCTACAAGAAGTTCCTCGCCGAGGGCCTGACCCGCTCGCTCGTTGCGGCCAACGCCAGATTGGCCAACGCCCATGTCGAAGGTGATGTCGGGCTGGCACTGATCCTCGACATGCTCATCCCGGGCCCGAGCACGGATCGGGTCCTCAATGGGCCGACCAACGAGGTCTGGCTCCACCCCTGGCTCGCCTATCTGACCGAGAAAGGCGTGGACTACCAGTTCGATCGCAAGATCGAGAAGATCGTCTGCAAGACCGAGAAGGGACGTACCGGCGGGAAGATCGAGTCCGTCTCGATGTCCGACTCGGCCGGGAACACCTACGTGATCGACGACGCCGACTATTACATCGCAGCCCTGCCGGCAGAGGTGATGGCCCGTCTGCTCGACGACGGGATCCTCGACGCTGATTCTTCACTCGAGGGCATCAAGGAGATCGGCACCAAGTACGTCGAATGGATGAACGGCATCCAGTTCTATCTCACCGAGGACATGCCGCTGTCCAACGGGCACACCATCTACATCGACTCCCCTTGGGCCTTGACCTCTATCTCCCAGCAGCAGTTCTGGACCGATCACCCGCTCGAGTCATACGGCGATGGCAAGGTGCGCGGGGTCATCTCGGTCGACATCTCCAACTGGCATGCCGACGGCAACACCGTCCAGAAGCCGGCCATGTACTGCACCGCCGAGGAGATAAAGACCGAGGTCTGGGAGGAATTGAAGCGATCGCACAGCGAAGACATGAAGCCACTCACCGAGGAGATGCTCTATTGCTGGTTCCTCGATCCCGACATCCAGCGGGAGAAGTGGCTCGAGTCGCTCCCTGCCCCGGGACCGGCCGACGTCACCGGTCTCGTCCCCATGGATGAGGATGCAGAGCCGCTGTTCGTGGCCTACGTCAATACCTGGCGGTTACGCCCACAGGCGTTCACTGCAGTGTCAAACCTCATGCTGGCGTCGGACTACGTCCGGACCTTCACTTCCGTGGCGACGATGGAGGCGGCCAACGAGGCGGCACGCCGGGCCGTCAACGCAATCATCGAACATTCAGGGCATCGAGCAAGCCTGTGCCGGCTGTGGAATGTGACGGCGCCCCCATTCGCCTTCATTTTCCGGATGATCGACCAACGCCGCTACGAGCGTGGCTTGCCCTGGAAAGAGCCACCGTTCTTCGTCAAGGGCGCCAGCAAGGCAATCACCCTCGCCGGGCCCGTCGCCAAGAATCTGCGACGGTTGACACCCGCACGGAGGACGAGGAGGTCAAGTCTCCCTGAGGGCGGACCGAGCGGCCTCGACGAACGGGACGGCCCCGGTGGACTCGAATAGATCCCTGGCCTTCTCGAAGTGCGCCTTGTCCTTGGAGACACGCCCCAGATTCAGGCGCAACCGTCCTTCCTCATAGGGCATCTTCAGGTCGACTGCGATCTCGATGCCCTGCTCCCACTCTTTGCGGGCGGCGTCGGGATTCCCCGCCTGCTCTTTGACCACGCCTGAGTAGCGATGGGCGGCGGGCCGGCCGATGGGAAAGACCCTGCTGAAGGCCCCCAGCTTCTTTACCGCTAGCTCCGACGCGGCCTTGGCCGCCGCAGCCTCCCGAGCGCGCCCGGTCGCCCACTGGCCGAGGGCGACGTCGGCGACACCAGTGAACCCGTCCAGGGCGAACACCACTCCTGGACGCTCCGCGTAGAGCGCCTGGGATGCCGATGCGGCAGCGGCCCTAGCCCGGTCCTGATCGTCGAGCCGCCAGTAAGTCTCGGCGATGAGACCGTAGAGCCAGCCCACGTTGATGGCACCCACCCCCGCGTCGAGCAGAAGCTCACCGTTGCGGAACCTGGACAGCGCGGTCCGATAGTCGCCCCGGCGGAGGAGGCTCGTGCCTTGGAAGAGCCAGCCCCATAACTCACCCTGCGCATCATCACGGCCCGCACCCGACTCCTTTAGTTGCTCGCCTATCTCATAGACCTCGGCGAACCGGCCTTGAGCGGTCAGCATCTGCCCGGTCGTGCCCAGGTTCTCCTCCATCTGCCGGGTGTCACCGAGACGTTTGTAGAGGTCGAATGAGTCGCGTAGATCCTGTTCGGTGGTCTCCCAATCCCCGACACCCACGCCGTACACGCTGGTGGCCAGACGGACCCAGGCATGTTCCGGCGGACGATCGACCTCGTCGGCGACCTCACGGCTCTTCCGGGAGTAGAGGCGGGCCAACCCGTGGAGCGGCACGATCCCGGCGACAATGCTCATATTCGCGTAGATCCGGGCCAGCACCGGAGAGGTGCCGGCCTTCTCGGCCAGGTTCAAACCCGATACGGCCGCGGTGATCAGCGATCCCGGATCGTTGGCGTAGTAGTAGATCTTCATCAACCGCTCGTACGCGGTTGCCGCCTCGATCAGGTCCTCCCTCGCATCGGTGTACGCGGCCGACAAGTCAGCCTTGGCCATCCGATGCCTCACCTGGAGCGCCGATGCGGCGAGCAGCCTCGCTCCCACGCCGAACTTGCCGTGGCCCATCGGGTGACCGTGGAGCTCCAACGAGCGTTCGAAGTGGTCCGCACTGCGATCGACTCGGCCCATGCCGAGATAGGCCTCAGCAAGATCCTGTTCCAGACGGGCCAGGGTCGCGGCGGGGACCTGGTGGCTCGGTCCGATTCCGCCGGCCTCACTCTTTCCCGTGGCCAGGTCGATGGCGTCGGTGAGGAACCCAATCGCCTCACGGTGAGCGAAGTTGCGCAGGGATTTTCGTCCGGCTCTGCCCAGGTAATCGAGGGCCTTGTCGACGTCGCTTGGAGCCGACTCGGCATTGAGACTGTTGCGCCAGTGGTAGGCGAGAGTGGTTGACACGGTGTCGAGGTCGTCCGCATGGGCTCTCTCCAGTGACTCGGCGACCGCACGGTGAAGCTCGCTCTTCTGCGAGAAGAGCAGCAAGCCGTAGGCGATGTCCCGGGTGATGGCGTGGCGGAAGCGGTAGCGGGACCGATCCAGGACCACCTCCTGGACCAGATCGAGCACGACCAGTGTCCGCAAGCTTTCGATCGCCTCCGCTGTGTCCATCTCGACCGGATACACCTCGACGAGCGTCTCGACCGAGAACTCGCGGCCGATCACGCTCGCCACTTTCAGGATCGACTGCTGGCGAGAGGACAATCGGTCGAAGCGGCCGATGATGATGTCCTGGACTGTGTTGGGGAAGTCGACATCGCGTAGATCTTGGACGTTGGGCGCGAGCCGGCTCTCCCCGTTCTCGATCACGAGCAGGCCAGCGTCGCGCAGGGCGAACGCGATCTCCTCGCTGAAGTAGGGGTGCCCGTCGGCCTGTTCGATGATCATCTCCACTACCGGCCCCGGGACACTGGAGACACCAAGGCATTGCTCGACCAGTTGCATCACCTCGGCGGGCTCGAGCTCGGAGAGGACGACGTGCTCGGTGCTCTCCTCCTCGAGAAGCCGCGTGTACTCCTCGGGCGCGGAGCGCCCCGAGCCTTCGCCGAACGGGCGTGTGCCAATGACGAGTAGAAGCGAAGGGATCTCGCGAACCGCCCGTTCGGCCATTGCCCAGGACGCGGAGTCCACCCAATGACCGTCGTCGATCAGGATGACCAGTGGGGCCGCGGAGCCCGGAGCGCTACGAATGATGGAGGTGAGGAGACGCAGGGTGTTCTCACCGCGCAACTCCGGCTCCATCCCCGCGATCAGATCGGAGTCGTCGACACCGGTCGACAGCATGCTGGCGAGCAGGCCTTTGCGTTCCTCCAGCCACGAATCGGCCGCCACGAACTCGAGGAGTCTCCGCTCGGCCTCCATTCCCTCACCGCCAAACAGCTGGCGGAGCACGGGTCGCCACGCGTAGAAGGCTGTGGCCTGTTCGATCTCCTCACCGGCGGTGGTGACGACCGTGGTACCAAGCAGCTCGGCCTGTTCGACGAAATCCAGCAGGAGGCGAGACTTGCCGATCCCCGCTGGACCTTCGACAACGATGGTCCCGCCCTGGCCTGCATGGAGCTGGGCCAGACGGGCGGAGATGACACTGCGTTCCCGGTCACGGCCGACCAGCCCGCCATCGGTCAGACGGCGAGCCGTACCCACAGGGCTCTCGCCTACGGCGTTCCCGGCCTGGTGAATCGTCACGGGGCGGTCCACACCCTTGAACTCCATCGGGCCGATCACGGAGAACTCGATGCGTGCGGTGGGCTCCGACGCGATCTCCTCGGTCACATAGACCGATCCGGGCGGCGTCTGTTGCATGACCCTGGCGGCGAGGCTCACCACCGGGCCGTGGGCCCCGTAGGTCATGCGGGTGGGCCCGCCATAAGAGCCCACGTAGGCCATCCCCTTCGCAATCCCAATCCGGACCCTGGAGGTCACGCCGGATTCGGGTGACGGCTCGGCCAGTTCCAACGCTGCCACCACCGCCCGCCGGGCCTCGTCCTCATGGGAAATCGAGGCCCCGAAAACGGCGTACAGATGGCATCCCTTGTCATCGATCAGTGCTTGAAGCACGATGCCTTCGTACTTGGCGAGGATGTCCTGAGCCCAGGAGATACAGGTGTCGAGCGCCTCGCCGGCGTCCTCATCGTTCACGTGGTCGATGCCCTCGAACCCGACGAACACGGTGACCACGTCGCGCAGTTCAGCCATCAGGCCCTCGAGCCGCTGTCCAACGCGCTCGTGGACGTCAGCAAGGAGCCACTGTCGGGCGACTGTCTCATCGAGTGCAACCTGCTCGATGGTGGTGTCCTGCGCTTGGTTTGGAAGCGATCGCCTCGACGAGGTATCGGGTCCGCCCGCCACTGGCGACCGTGCGGACTTCGGCATCGAACCCGAGAGCCTCGGCGACCTCACGGCTCACCGCCACTTCGCCTCTCTTCATCAATTCGCGCCTCGGTCGAGAGTCTGTCGACCACCTCACCGGCCAGGACATCCATGTAGGAATGCTCGGGACGACCGACCCGGACCCGCCGAGCAAGGCCTGTCGCCACCGCAGCCTTTATGCCGATCTCGCCGGCCGGCCCGCCCGCCTCCTGCTCCCGAAAGCGCTCGATGAAAGAACGCTGCACCAGGGCTGCCGCCGTCGCCCGGGTCCCATCGTCGCCCTCGAACCAACAGGTGACCGAGTCCCCGCCGAAAGAGATGACACTGCCACCGTGGGAGTGGACGGCGGTGGTGATCGGGCCGAAGACCTGGTTGAGCAATCGAGAGAGCTCCTCGGCTCCTCGTCTGGCGCCCAGCGTCCGGCTCAAGACCTCGGTCAGGTTGGTGAAGCCGGAGATGTCGGCGAACAACGCCGCCCCGGTGGACCTCGCCGGGACCGGGCCCATGCCCGCCAGCTCACGTCGCCGATCCATGGGTAGAAAGACCTCGAACGATGGTCCGACCACGCTGTCAGCCGTGGACTGCACACTCATGGCCTCACCAGGCGAGTCTATTCGACGTAGCGGGTCGGGCCCGAGAGCTAGCTTCGCCTCATCGAAGAGCGACTCGAAAAGCCGACAAAGCTGCGCTCCCTGGCAGAGCTTTCGCAAAGGGTCTCAAAGGCGGAAACAGGGACCGCGGTCCTCATGACCGGAATCCGCAGCACCAGCCAAACGGCGGTCGACGCCCTGACAACGGCGCTGGCCCAGCCTCTCTATCGGATCGACCTCTCCAGGGTCGTCAGCAAGTACATCGGGCAGACCGAAAAGAACCTCCGTGCCGTGTTCGATGACGCAGAAGACAGCGACGCCATTCTGCTCTTCGATGAGGGCGACACACTCTTTGGCCGGCACTCGGAGGATGACATTGGCATCGGCTATCTCCTCGGCCGGATCCACGGGCGCGCCCGCCGTCTCGATCCTGCTGGTCGCATCCGGAGAAACGGCCAAGAAGCTCGCGACACGATTCGACTACGTGATCGACCTCGAATCCGGCGACGACGACCGAGCATTGATACCTCGCATGGTCTAAAGGCGCTATACCACTTTGATGCGCCATCCCTAACGATTAGTTACGAATGTGAGAGCGCAACCCAGACCAAAGCGGTATAGTCGCCGGGCGTGACGGTTACGACCCCCGATGGCAAGAGTCAGGAAGCAGTGCGCCAGCTGCGTCATCTGGTCGCCACTCTCCAACCCGGCTCACGTATCCCCAGCGAGCGGGACCTGGCCATCCAATGGGGTGTGGCCCGAATGACCGCACGAAAGGCGATCGAGACCCTCACCGGCGAGGGATGGCTCGATCGGCGCCACGGCTCGGGCACCTACGTCGCCCAGTTGCCATACGCCAAGACTCTGGGACTGTCCTCGTTCACCGCCGACATGCGTCGGCGCGGCCTCACCCCCTCGAGCAGGGTCCTCGACTTCGATCTGATCACCGCCGACCCGGCCACGGCGGCCCGTCTCGACATCGATGAAGGCAGCGAGGTGGTCCGGTTCACCAGACTGCGTCTCGCCGACGACGAGCCGATCGCGGTGGAGACCACATGGATCCCATCCCATCTCGTCCCTGGCCTCGGAGAGGAGGACCTCACCGGGTCGTTGTTCGAGACTCTGCGGCGGAAATTCGGGATCACCTTGGGGAAGGCGTCGAGCACGATCGACCCGGCCCTCGCTGATGAGACCACCGCGGCCGAGCTCGGCATCGAGGGCCATGAGCCCTGTCTCCGCATCCAGATGGATTACACAGATCATCGACGCCGGTCGGTGATGGCGGCGGTCTGTCTGTATCGAGGAGACCGCTACCAAATCAATGTGGTTCTCACCCCTGCCGCCTTCAGCACCGGGGCGGGTTCCGGATGAGCTCCGGAGAGCGCTATCTGGAAGGTCTGATTGGCATCGTCGGCGGAATCGCCCGGGACGAGTCGGCTTCGATCCAGGCTGCCGGAAAGGCCGTAGCCGACACCATCGCCGGCGGCGGGCTGGTCCACGTATTCGGCACCGGCCATTCCCATATGCTGGCCGAGGAGATGTTCTATCGGGCCGGTGGTCTGGCCGCGGTCAACCCGATCCTGATCGACGACCTCATGCTCCATGTCGGTGCGGAGCAGAGCACTCTCCTGGAGCGGGAATCGGGAAGGGCGAAGCAGATCTTCGCCGACCTGCCCATCAAGCCAGGCGACACCTTCATCGTCGCGTCCAACTCCGGGGGTAATGCGGTGTGTGAGGAGTTGAGTTCTCTCGCCTCCGAAGCCGGTGCGATAGTCGTGGCAATCGTCAGCCGGCTCCATTCCGATCATTCCGCCGTCGAGCGGGATGGGTCGCGTCTCGCCGAGCTGGCCGATGTCGTGATCGACAACCACGGTGACATAGGCGATGCCAGCCTCGACCTCGACGGCCTCGACCGGCGGGTGGCCGCCACTTCCACCGTGGCGGGAGCGGCGATCGTCAACGCCGTCGTTGCCGAAGCAGCTGAGATCCTGGTCGCCCGGGGCGTGCCGGTCGAGGTGTTCACCTCGAGCAATCTTCCCGAGGGCGACGCCGCCAACGCCGAGCTGGTGTCCCGCTACCGGGACCGGGTGAGGGCGTTATGAGCATCGAAGTGCACTGGCTCTCGGTACCGCCGGAGCTCGACCGCGATCTCCTCAACGGGATCGCCCGTGAATCTGGCTTGACCCCTACTGAGGATGAGAACGGTCTTCCGGTGGCCGTCACCTGGTCGACCGATCCCGGGCTCACCTACGACGCGATTCATCGCCGCCTGACCGACGAGAGCTACCTGCTCGACGTCGGGATCAACGAGACGACCATCACCGCAACCGGCACCCGCTCGCTGCGCTGGGCCCTGGTCGACCTGGCCACACAGACGAGGGAGCCGGGTCATTACGGGGAGAGCCCGGCATTCGGGATCAGGGGAATCATCGAGGGGTTCTACGGCCCGCCATGGGAGGATCAGGCTCGGATCGAGATGATCGATTTCGCAGCCCGCCACCGGTTCAATACGTTCTTCTACTCACCCAAGGACGACCCCTACCTGCGCCGGGACTGGCGGACGCCGTTCGAGGGCAAGAGTCTGCGCCGGGTGAACGAGTTCATCGATCACTGCCGGGACCGGGACATCGATTCGATGGTTGGGGTCTCCCCCGGTCTCTCGATGCGTTACTCCAGCGCCGAGGACAACGGCTTGCTGGCGGAGAAGATCGCCTCACTGATCGAGCTTGGCGCCAAGCGCATCGCCCTCCTGTTCGACGACATCCCCGACCGTCTCCAGCATCCGGCGGACATCGACGCCTTCCCTGACTTGGCCACTGCTCAGGCCGAGACGGCAAACCGGGTCTTCGAGCGCATCGCACTCCCGTTCGTCGTCTGCCCCACCATCTACTGGGGTGCCGGGGACGAGGAGTACATCAGCCGTCTCGGCCGGTTGCTCGACCCACGAATCGACCTTTTCTGGACAGGACGCGCCATTTGCTCCCCCGCCATCACCGCCGCCGAGGCGGCTCACTTCGCCCGGGTCAACCGGCGCCCACCCGTCTACTGGGACAACTACCCCGTCAACGACGCGTCCATGTCGGACGAGATGCACATCGGCCCCTATCAGAATCGAGACCGGGCTCTCGACCGCTTCAGCCAGGGAGTGATGGCCAACGCCATGGAATACCCCGAGGCCTCGAAGATCGGGTTGGCCACCATCGCCGACTACCTATGGGATCCGGTTGGCTACGACCCGGATCAAAGCTGGCAGTGGGCTATCGAAGAGGTGGCCGGAGCAGCCGATGCCAACGCCCTCGCCCTGTTTGCCGACACCGTGCGGGCGAGCTGTCTCTCCGATCCCGATCCGGTCGGGCTGACCGGGGAGCTGGAGGGCTACGCGTTCCGGATTCAGAGCGGCGCAACCGAGGAAGCAGCAAGGAATCTGACCGCGTACGGCAACGAGCTGACCGCTGCGGCGAAGCATCTCGTCGGTGGCATGGAGAACGACGTGCTTCGAGCGGAACTCGCGCCCTGGCTGTCGAAGTTCCGAGCCGGAGCGGAGGCGGTCACCGCGATAGGTGAGGGGCGAGACCGCGAGGACCTGACCGAAGCCCTGAAACACCTCAGGGAGGATCCCCATCGGGTCTTTGGCGATGTCCTCGAGATGACACTTGCCGATTTGCTCACATGAGAGAAAGGAAACACATGAACAGGAACAGATTCGGCCCGCTGGCCTTGTTGCTGGCATTGGGCCTGATTGTCGGGGCCTGTGCCGAGGATGGCGCCACCGATGAGGGAAGCGATAGCACTACCACCGGGGATAGCACTGGAGAGACCACCGTCTCCGGCGAAGACGTCGTCCTCCGTATCGCCATGGGATCACCGGGCGAGGAGCAGATCGGGGTCTGGGAGCAGGCCAAGGCAGCCTTCGAAGAGGCGAACCCGAACGTCAGTGTCGAGCTCAACTTCCAGGATGACGACCTGTACCAGACGATCGGGCTGCTCAACCTGCTCAATGGCGGTGAGGCGCCCGACATCTACTTCGAATGGGCTGGGGCCCGCCTCCAAAGCCGATACGACGAAGGATTCGCCGCCGACATCACCGAGGCGGTGAACGGCGAGCTGGGTAGTTACTTCGACGAGGGCGCGTTCAACGGCATGGTGATCGACGACAAGAACGTCATGGTCCCGGCCAACGCCGACGTGACCACCGTCTTTTGGTACAACACCGAGATCTTCGACTCGGTCGGGGTCAGCGTCCCCACCACTTGGGAGGAGTTGATCGACGTCTCCAACTCGATCAAGGAAGCGGGGATCATCCCCATTGCCATCGGCAACAAAGACCTGTGGCCGGTGGGCAACTGGACCTCGCACATGGTGTCGAGAGTGATCGGCGAAGAGGCATACGACCAATTGCTCCGTGAAGAGATCCCGATGGACTCTCCCGAGGTGGTCGAGGCGCTGGGCTACGTCCAGCAGCTGGCCGAAGCAGGCATCGTCAACGAGAGCGCGAATGCCATCGATGACAACGAAGGTGCGCAGCTCTTCTTCCAGGGTCAGGCAGCGATGCACCCGATCGGGAGCTGGCTGGTCTCCTGGGCCCTCGAGGAGGCACCCGATCTGAGCTTCGACTACTTCAACCTGCCCGAGATGCCGGGCGAAGGGACCCAGGACTCGGTCATTGGTGTTTCGACCGGGTTCGTAATCAATGAGAACTCGGAGCACAAGGACGTGGCGATCGACTTCATGACCTTGTTCTCGTCGCCCGAGTTCACCTCGCTCATGGTCGACGCCGGGGGCACCCCGATCGCCACCGGCGCCTTCGAGCGAGACGACATCGATACCCGGGTCACCGCGATGATGGAGCTGCTCCAGGGAGCGAGCGCCCTGGTGGCACCTCCGGACACGGGCTATGACCTGGCGGTGGCCGATGCCCTCTACGCGGCCCAAGCCGAAGTGCTGGGTGGGGTGGCCACACCGGAGGAGGCAGCGGCCGCAGCCCAGGCCAAGCTGGACCAGTAGAAGAAAGCAACGGTAGGAGGGAAGGAGGATGCGGCCGAGACGCCGGATCACCCCCTACCTGCTGGTGGCGCCGGCCCTGGCACTGTTCACTTTCGCAGTGCTGGGGCCGATCGTCGCCACCGGTGTCTTCAGTTTCTTCGAATGGGACGGGTTCGGCCCGTTCGACCCGGTGGGCGTGGCCAACTACGTGCGGGCGGCGGCCGACCCGCTGTTTCGGGCGTCGTTCGTCCACGTCGCCATCTACATCACCCTGACCATCGTCCTCGAGGTATTCGTCGGGTTGGTGCTGGCCGGGCTGGTCACGGCCCGGCCCCGGGGCACCGGGCTGTTCCGGGTGGCCTTCTTCATCCCGGTGATGCTGCCGATGGTGGTGGTCGCGGTCCTGTGGGATTTTGTCTACAACCCCGACTTCGGACTGCTCAATTCGGCCTTGATCGCGGTCGGGCTGGAGGAGTTCACCCAGGTCTGGCTTGGCGACACCCGGTTCGCCCTGACCGCGGTGTCGGTGGTGTCGGGCTGGGTGTTCGCCGGCTTCTACATGGCGATCTTCTACGCCGGCTTCCGGGGGATCCCGCTCGACGTGCTGGAGGCGGCCCGGATCGACGGCGCGCTCTGAGATCCAGACCTTCTGGCGGGTGAAGGTGCCGATGATCCGTCATGTCATCGAAGTGGCGCTGCTCCTGTGCATCACCGGTGGGTTCCAGGCCTTCGACCTGTTCTACGTGTTGACCAACGGCGGGCCGTTCAACTCGACCGAGATCCCCACGACCTATCTGGTCAGGGTGGTGTTCCGTAACCAAGAGATCGGCTACGGGTCGGCGATGGCCGTGGTGATGACCCTGGTGGTGCTGGTCATGGGCTGGATCTATGTTCGGTTGCGCCGACGCAGCGCGGTGGAGACGGTGTCTTGAGGCGGGTAATGGGAAGCCGGGCGGTCTTCTACACGGTGCTGGCCGTGCTCGGATTGGTCTATGCCTTTCCCCTGTTGTGGATGGCCGGGTCCAGTTTCAAGACCAACAGCGAGATCTTCACCACGCCACTGGCCCGGCCCACCAGCATCGACTTCTCGATCTGGGGAGAGGCCTGGGAGGTGGGCAACCTGGGCCGGTATGCGCTGAACTCGGCCATCGTCACCGCCGTGGCGGTCCTGGTCATCCTGCTCCTGGCGGCCCTGGCCGCCTATGCGTTCAGCCGATTCCAGTTCGGAGGGCGGGGCGTGCTGCTCGGTTTGTTCGCCTTCGGGCTGCTGATGCCGATCCAGTCCTATTTCATCGCCCAGAACTCGTTGTTCGAGTTGTTGAACCTGAAGGACACCCGGCTGGCGCTGATCATCCCCTATGCGGCGATGGGTCTGTCCCTTGCGGTGTATCTGCTCAAGGTCTATCTCGACTCGTTGCCCAAGGAGCTGTTCGAGGCGGCCCGGGTCGACGGTTGCAGCGACATCAGGATGTTCACCACCCTCGTACTCCCGTTGCTCCGCCCGGGTCTGGCCACGGTGGCCATCTTCAGCGCACTAAGCGCCTGGAACGAGTTCCTCCTCGCTCTCCTCTACATCACCGACGACGCCCTCAAGACGATCCCCACCGGGTTGCTGGCGTTCTCCAGCCGCTATCTGACCGACTATCAGCTCCTCTTCGCCGCCCTCACCATCGTCACCCTCCCCATGGTGGCGGTCTATGTGATGTTCCACCGCCAGATCGTGGCCGGGGTCACGGAAGGCAGTCTGAAGTAGCCCGACGGAACCGCGATCGACCATGTATCTATCTGCGTCCGGCGACGTCTTTATTGCAAGAGCAATCCCAGCCATGAGGCTCAACCTCTGGGAGGGGCAATGCAATCGGAACAGCAGAACGACCGGCAGGCACTTGTTGCGAGAGTGACCGCCAGCCTGCGAAAAGCAGAAGTCAAAGCCGCCGAGCTTCGAAAAGCCGATCGACGCCTTGTCGTCGCGAGCATCTCCAGCTCGGCAGGATGCACCCTCGTTGCCGGCGTCACCGCCGTGCGAGACCCGATCCTTCTCTCCGGAATCCCGGGTTGGAGGCTTGCCTGTTTCGTTTCAGCCGGCCTCGCCTTCGCAGCCACCGTTTGCGGCGGGCTCGGCCAGCAGCTGAAGTTCGGCGACCAGCTCTCGACCACCAACCAGTGCATCGGGAGACTCCGCTCGCTCCATGTCCTGATTACGACGGGGACACGGGATTGGAGTGAGGTGACTGAGGAATACGCAGAAATCGCACAGGCGTTTCCTGAGTTCGTCGACTGATTCGTCACCGTATCCACCGACTGGGTGCAACCCCCCATAGCGGGCCATGCGGTCGCGGGTATCGTCTCCTACCGGCCATGACGACCGAGCGGATCCGACAGATCACGGCAGCCAACGAGACGCTGCTCTCCTTCCTCCCCATCTGGGAGGAGCACCGCCACCAACCCGGTGTCGCCAACTTCGCCTTCGGGAACCCACAAGAGATAGTGGTCGACGGATACGCAGCCGCCCTCGCCGCGGCGACGGCGCCGCTCGACAAGGACCACTACGCCTACAAGTTCTCCGAGGAGGAATCGCGTCGAACGGTGGTGAAACACTTGGCCGAATGGCGGGGCCAACAGTTCGATCCCGAGGACATCGCCATGACACCTGGAGCCTTCGGTGCCATCGCCGTGGCCCTCGGAGCTCTCGTCGACATCGGTGACGAGGTCATCTACTTCGATCCCCCGTGGTTTTTCTACCGGTCGATGATCCTGGCGACGGGGGCGGCGCCGGTGAACGTTCCGGTCCGAAGCGACGACCACGATCTCGACCTCGACCAACTCGCCGCTGCCATCACCGAAAAGACACGTCTGGTGATCGTCAACACCCCGCACAACCCGACCGGTCGCATCTATCCGCCGTCCACCCTCGAAGACCTCTCCAACGTCCTCACCGAGGCATCGACTCGGTTCGGGGCTCCGATCTATCTGTTGTCTGACGAGCCGTACTCGAAGCTGGTGTTCAGTGACGCCAAGTTCACCAGCCCAGCCGAGTACTACCCCCACACCCTGATCTCCTACAGCTACGGCAAGATCCTGCTCACACCCGGGCAACGGATCGGATGGCTCGCCCTGTCGCCGTTGATGCCCGACCCGGAGCCGGTGCGCTCCGCCATTTTCATGGCACAGATCGCTGGTGGCTGGCAGTTCCCCAGCGCCATCATGCAGTACTCGATGTCCGAACTCGATCGTCTCTCCATCGATCTCGTCGAGCTCGAGCGAAAGCGTGATCTCTTCGTCGCCGAACTGGGTCAGGCCGGGTACGACCTCCGGTCACCGGAGGGGACCTTCTACCTCTGGGTTCGCTCCCCCGAACCGGACGACGTCGCCTTCACTGAGAGGATCGCCCAGGAAGGAGTCTTGGTACTCCCGGGCACCACCTGTGCCTCGCCCGGACATTTCCGGATCTCGCTCACCGGCACCGCCGAGATGATCGAAAAGAGCCTGCCGGTGTTCCGAGCGGCCCTCTCCAGCCCGTAGAGCTGATCAAGCGGTTGGAGCGAATTGATCGAGGGTGCACTCCTCTGGGTTCTTGTCCTCCCGGAATCCCTGGAACGACGGCGACCGGAGACGCCCCGCGGTGGTAATGCCGCGGTGCTCGACCGTCGCCACCAGTGACGGGGGAACCCAATGGGCACGACGTAGCTCGGGTCGAGACCGCAGCACCTCTTGGGGAAACGGAGGCTCGGTCTCGTCGAGGGCGACCAGACGGTCGAACACCTCCGGGAGCGAACGAGTCTTGAACCCCGTACCGACATTGCCCACGTAGCGCAGCTCGCCCCCGTGGTAGACCGCCATCATCAGTGAGCCGAGATTTCCCGCCCGGCTCCCCTCGCCCTCGGTCCAGCCCACGATCACCACGTCGGCATCGAAGGTGACCTTGACCTTGAGCCAGTCCTTGGACCGATCTCCCGGCACGTAGGGAGAAGACAGCCGTTTCGCCATGATCCCCTCGAGTCCCTGTTCCTTGGCGGCCTCAAAGAGGGCGATCCCCTCGCCTTCGGTGATCGGGGAGACCTGGATCTGATCGGAGGGGACGATGGTTTCCTCGAGGAGCTTTCGGCGCGCCACGAGCGGTCGGGCGGTCAGGTCCTGGCCGTCGAGATAGAGGAGGTCGAAGACGATGTAGACCACCGGAATACGGCGGGCCATCTCAGCCACCTTCTTCTCATCTCTGAGATGCATCCGCTGCTGGAGACGCTGGAAAGAGGGCACCCCGTCCTGAAAGGCGGCGATCTCTCCATCGAGCATCGCTTCGAGGGCGACGGTCTGCTCGTGCAACCTATGCAGCTCGGGATAGGCAACGGTGACGTCTTTGTCGTTGCGAGTGATGAGTCGGGTCTCCTCGTCACAAACTGCGATGGCCCGGATCCCGTCCCATTTCGGCTCGAAACCCCATGCCTCGTCGTCGAACGCCTCGCCGGTGAGGGTGGCCAGCATCGGCTTTGCCGGTGGCCGTTTGTCATCGGGCGTGCGGAGATCCTTCGACATGAGCGCCAACCACTGGTCCTTTCCATCTTTGGCGCCGGTGTGGACCAGGTGCCAGATGCCCGACAGACGCTCCCCTTTCAACTCGAAGGTGAGACGATCCTCGGTCCGGCCCACCATCTCGTACTCCCCGTGGTCGTAGATCCGCACATCCCCACCCCCGTACTCCCCTTCGGCGATCGACCCGGAGAAGCTGCCCCATTCCATCGGGTGGTCCGGGGTGCGGATGGCGAGATGACGGTCCCCGCGGCGCCGGGGCAGCTCCTTGGGCACCGCCCAGGAGACCAGCACCGGTGTGTCCCCGCTCATCATCTCCAACCGGACATCGTGATGGAGCCGGGTGGCATGATGCTGCTGGATGACGAACTCGGTTCCGACTGGAGCCGTCAGCGGGTCGACGTCGGGAGTGTCCTCAAAGGTCATTCCCATTCGATCGGGACGATTTGATGGGTATCCGACAGACCCTTCAGCGCCACGATTCTCGGCTCGCCCATTCGGATCCCGTCGAGCGAGCCAACCAGGTCTCTCGTCGTCGATGACAGCAAAATGGTCCCCGAACCTGCGGCCGATGCGACACGAGCGGCCTTGTTGACAGTCAGACCCAGGAGATCATCGGCAGTGCGGATCACCTCGCCGGTGTGGACGCCGATTCGGATCCCAAAGGCGGCGTGATCCGACGCCCGCTGAATGTCTACCGCCGCCCGGACCGCGGCTCGGGCCGACTCGAACGCCAGCATCGAGCCGTCACCGAGCAGCTTGACCACCGTCCCTCCCTGTGCTGCGGTGACCTGCCGGATCGTTGATTCGTGCCGGCTGATCAGATCGGCCCAGGCCGTGTCTCCCAGGGCCTCGGCCAGCGCCGTCGAGTCGACGATATCGGTGAAGACCAGGGTCATCGTCCCCTCGAGACCGGCCGCGGATAGCGGGCTTTGTTCGTTCAGAACCGAAGTCACCAGATCGTCCAGGGTGGTGGTCAGCTCGACACCGAAGATCTGACTGTTGGGTACCGGAACCGAGTTGTGCCATAGGATCACCTTCCAAACCCCAGCCTCGAGTCTGAGCACACTGATGTGCCTCATCGGGGTCTTGGTCTCGGCGGTGACGATGGTCGAGGAAACGGCTGCCCAGCCGAAGGCACCCTCCTCGAAGGCATCCACCTTCTCGATCTGGGCCCGGAACGTGGGTATCTCGCCCGTCTGTGTCTCCCGGATCTTCAGGAACTCGTCGGGTCCTGACCACCATTCGTCGAGGGCGAACCCGAGCACACGGAGACTGGGATCAGCGGAAACGAGATTCGCCATGGCGGCCATGTCGCCCGTCTCGAACGCGAGCAGCACGCGGCGGGTCACTGACTCGATCTCCGGCGATCGAGTGGGTGGCATCACTCCACGAGTGTATTCAACGCTCCGATCGCGGCAGAGGGCTCACGCGAGTTCGTCCCTCTCCGCCTTGAGGGCATGAACCATGTCTTCGAGGGAGCCGTCGGCGACGGCCAACGCGAGAACCAGTCGATCCCTCACTGTCCGAGCGAAGCCACTCCGATACATGAACCCTGACGTCCTCTTGCGATTCGACACGTTGATGTAGGACGCTCCCCAACCTTGACCGACAGATTCAGTGTGAAAGACCTCGACCGTCCGGGTGAACTCCCACAGCCGGGTCCAGCTCGGAGACATGTACAGAACTCGCTGAGTGGTGATGATGGCGGTACCGCCGTATTCGATGATCTTCTGTGCTCCGGGTTCCAAGGCGAAGCTGCGGTGGTGGATTCGAGCCGGATATGACCGATCTGTTGGGGCCCGGTAGTCCATTACCCGATGGTCGCCCGGGGCCACCCCTCCGCCTGCTCTCAGTTCGACCACGCGAGAGCCTTGGAGGACCAGAAGTGGGTGCTCATCCGCCTTGAGCGGCGCACCGACCGCCAGATGCTCGACCTGCTGAACCACCTTGTCGAGGTTCCTGGCCATATGGAGAAGTTCGTCGATGTGGGCCACCTCCTCGCGCCAGACCGCGGTTCCCGCGTCGTGGTCGACCATTTCGGACACGTAGCGCCCCTTGCCCTTGAAGATCGCTTACCTCCAGGTCCAGGCTCTCGGCAGGCTACCGATCGAGGACGCCGACCTACGCCCTGTGCAGCAGGTCGGTCATCCCTTCGACACAGCCGATCCAGGCGGGATCCGACTCGTAACCCGAGTGCCCTCTCAGCCTTGGGATCGGGCGGTAGTACTCCAGCTCCACCTCCCAGGGATCCTCCAGAACCACGTCGCCTCCACTTGCCATCCTTCCCCGTTGCTCCAACACCGTGATCAACTCGCCAGGGACAGCGAGCCCGTCGGCTTCGCCATCTTTGAGGGCACGATCCGCGATCGGGTCGGTTGGTCGATAGAAATTGAGCCAGTAGAGGCCGGCTAGGGGACCCTGGCTCGGCCCGATCTTGTCGACCAGTTTGACGACGAGGTCGTCAGGGATCGCGGCCGGGAAGTAGGGCCGGTAGAACTTCCCGATCGGGCTGCCGTACGTCACCAGGGCCATTTGGCGGGTGATGTCCTCGGGCAAGGATGCCATCACCGCGGCCACGATCACGGATCCCTGACTGTGCCCGGTGAGGATCACTTTTCCCCCATTCTCAACGATCTCACGGATCCGAGCCTGGATCTCGGGGACCGCTCGGGCGGCATAGGCGGGGGGCGCCAACGGGTGAAAGCTCCGTGGGAAGAAGCTGGCCACATCCCAGACCATCCCGATCTTGCGCCGGGTCGCCTCGCTGCGCAGACCGGAGCGAACTGTGAAATATGCGGCGAGCACGGCCAGTAGAGACAACCATGCCGCCAGGTCGAGCAACCAAGCCCAAGCCGGCGTATCCGCTTCGAACCAGTTGCCAAAGGACCCATCGCGAAACCAGACGTCGACGAGCCGGGACAGGAAAGCGGCGAATATCACCACCCCGGCCAACGTGATCATCACGTCTACCCCTTTGGCGGCCTCGACGATCCCCCGCATCATGACGGTCGATGACGCGACGTCGTTACGGGCATCGTCGGGATAGCCAGCCGCGGTCAGTCGAGCCTCCGCCTCCTCTTCCCACGGTGCTCGGTTGATGACGATGGCCCTTGCCCCGTAGATGCCCAGGGCGATCACCACTGCCACCAACGCAAGGGTCACCACGACCACCGCCCATTGGTAGAAGTCGGGGTAGGTGATGGAGAAGTCGTCATCGGACAACCAGATCGCGGTGCGCACGATGAGACCCGAGAAGATGCCGAGGAGGACCACGGCAGCGAAGGCGCCGACCGCGCCGGTGCCGGCCCACCGGAAGCCGGGCTCCGGACGGCGGGCCAACCAGAGGAAAGCTGCGGCCACGGTTGAGATCGCCACGCCGGCCCATAGATACGCACGCTCGTCCACGATCACGGACACCACGAATCCGACTACCGCAAGTGACGTCAGTATTCCCAGGTCCCACCAGGCGGTCGTTCGTCCTTCGACCGGTGGCGCTGCGACGTTGAGGAGGAGGATTGCGATAGCCACCACTGCGAAGACCGGCGGGTAGGGGAAGATCGCTACCACCAACGCCCCAATCACTACCAGGAACTGATCGGTCTGGAGATAACCCTCGAACACCCAACGCGCCGCCTGCAGACCCGCGATCACGACCCCGATGGCGATCGCCGAAGTAAGCAGAGCCAACGGCGCCAACCCAAACCACGTGACCACCCCTTCGGTAGGCCCTGAGCTCTTGATGGACCAGGTCACCACCATCAGCGCTGCGAGCAGCCCCACACCGACCAGCAGCGCGAAGATGCTCGCCCGATTCCAGGTCTTGTACTTCTCGTCCTCAGCCGCTTCGGTCGACTCGTCTTCATTGCGACGAGATGCGATCCAACCGAGCACGATCACCGAACCGACCGCAAGCAGGGCGCCGATGACGATGCCGGCCGGGTATAGGAATGACTCCCGCCAGTCGTTGCCTGGAGTGAGCCGCGTCGCGGTGCCGGCGAAGGTGATCATCAACGCACCAATGGAGAAAGTGGCATGGAGCCTCGCCATCACCTTCTGGTACTTGACCCGATCCCAGACCAGAGGGTCCTCCAGCGGGGTAGCCCCGGCGGGACGGAGCACCGCGTCCTGGGGTCGAAACGACTCGTAGGTCAGTCGGCTGCGACGGGCGAGGAACAGAAAGACGAAGAGGAGGAGCACCGGCGCCGCCATCCCGATCACCAGACGGCGCCCCACCTCAGGGTCTTCGCCGAAGATCGCATTGAGGGGCAGTCGGGCGCGGCACCCGCCGTCGCCTCCGCACTGAAAGGCAAACAGGTCTACCGCCAGGTACGCGGTCAGCTGCACATAGGTTGCGGTGAAAGCCAGGGCGAGGAGATGGACCAACCATTCCTGCGCGGCGCGGAGTCGCCCCGAGGCCTTCTCGAACCTCTTTCCGAATCGTGCGATTGCCTGATCCAGGCCGGCGAAGACTCCCCTATTCGAGGTGAGGGTTCGCTCCCTGGCGGGCTCGATCATCCAGCCGGCGATGTTGACGAGGCTGAAGGGCAGAAGCAGCACCCAAAGCGCCCTCGATGCGGAGCTGGCGGTCAGACCACCCCAGGAGTAGGCCTCGATCGTCCGGCCCGCTTCGGTCTGGGTACTCCGATAAAAGCCAGAGATCTCATCACCGGCAACCTGGACCAGATCCGAACGGCCGAGCATTGAGACCGGCGACGTGCCGCCGACCCCGTGAACCCTGATTTCCGTGACTCCAGAGACGCCAGGCTGGTGCTGGGACGACATCGCACTCCTCCTCGGCGGGCGTGGTGCGAGAGCGCAACTCAAGCAGAACCCGAACGTCGGTGCGGGTAGCCTCCTTTGCCGAACGTGTCGCCGGTTCTCCTTGCCCGTTTCTTGAGAGCTGACACGCTGGGCGCCTCGGTCACGATGGTGTTGTTGGGGGCGGCAACGGCCAGCCAGCAGCTTTCGATCAGCCTCGTCCCCGGTTTGGTCGCGGTCGCCGTGTCATTTCACATCTACGCCTATCTGCTCAACGACGTAGTCGATCTGCCGATCGACCTCACCGATCCACGACGCGCCGGCTCCCCTCTGGTCAATGGTCTGGTGTCACCCGGCGTCACTCTCGCCCTGGCCCTGATCCAGATCCCCTTGCTCGCCCTGCTCGTGATCTGGCTCGACGCCGGAGCGTCTGCACTGGTGACGTTGGCAGTCTTGGTGATTGCCGTGACCGTGTACGACGTATGGGGGAAACGCTGCCCGGTCCCGCCGGTGACCGACCTGGTTCAGGGCGTTGCCTGGGGTGCTCTCGGTTGGCTGGCCGCCGAGATCGTTGCTGACACCACCGGTTGGACCGTGATCCTCGCCCTCTACTTCGTTGTCTTCATCCTGCTCGCCAACGGGGTTCACGGGAGCATCCGCGACCTGGCCAATGACCGTCGCCATGGCGCTCGCACCACGGCAACGTGGTTCGGAGCCCGGGTCGGGGCCGGAGGCGAAGTCCGAGTGGAGGGGACGTACTTGGGCTATGCCCTCGTCCTGCAGATCCTCACGGTGGCCCTGGCGTTCACTCCTGCCGCACTCGGCTGGGAGGACACCGGCTGGCTGCGTCTCATCGCGATCGCCTTGGCCGGCGCCATCTCGACGGTGTGCCTGGTGATGGCAGCCCGTGCCTCCGATCGCCATCGACAACTGGTGCTCGGCGCATGGCATCTGATCCTGGTCCTGGCGACTGTCTTCTTGATGCTGGCCGACCGACTCCCCGCCTGGGCCCTGGCCGCGGCGATCGGGTGCTACGTGCTGCCCTTTGCCTCATATCGGTGGCTGTTCCGAAGTCGGCCGCAGCCCGGCACCCATTGGACGGTTGCATCGGCCAAGAGCAGATGATCCCTCTGATCGAGACCAGCCGTCCCCAGGCATGCATCGGGGCAGCGGCGGTCTCCGTGCTCGGCTCTCATCTCAGTGGAGGGCCCCCCGGTGAAGCGGTAGCAGTGGCGGCTCTGGCGGCTTTCCTGATCGTGGCCGCCTGCAACATCGTCAATGACATCGTGGACTTGCCGGTAGATCGATTCAACCGGCCGGAGCGTCCACTGCCCTCGGGGCGGGTTCGGGTGCGGACCGCACTGGTGGCGGCCGCCGTCGTAGCCCTGGCCGGTCTGGCGACAACCCTGCGGCTGGGGGCGCCGGCGACGATCGCCGCCGCCGGGTTCCTTGTAGCTGGCATCGCCTATTCGCTATTGGTGAGACGGGTCGGTCTCCTCGGCCACCTCTGGGTAGGCGTCATGTTCGGGGCAACGGCCATCTGGGGCGGATGGACCTCGGCAGGGACCCCTCGACCAGTGTGGGCAGCCGGGGTGTTGGTGACGTTGTTCCTGGTTCCCCGGGAGCTGCTGAAGTCGCTGGGCGATGTTCGGGGGGACACCGTGGCCGGCTGGAGAACGGCGGCAGTGGTTTGGGGAACGGAGGCAACTATGTGGGCCACGACCGCCGCGGTTGTCGTGTTCGCTGCAGCCACTCTGATGCCGCCTCTCGGCGGGATCGGCGGCGTTCCGTATCTGGTCTGGATGTGGGTCGGAGCGGTGGTGCCCCTGGCGGCGATCATGGTCTGGCTCTGGCCGGATATCGACCACCGGCTTCGACGCAGCGAGTTCCTGACCGGTCTGATGTGGTTCCCCGGCCTGGCTGCCCTCTGGCAGCTCGGCTAGGGCGAATTGATAGCTTCCCCGGAATGGACGTGAACCAGCTGCCGCAGTACCGATTCCCCGACACCGAATCGGGGCGGGTGGTGGTGAGAGCGGGCGACCCCGAGTCGAGCCGACCGGTGGTACTGCTTCATGAGTTGGGCGGTCTGGCCCAGGCGACGGTCGACTACGCAACCACGCTGGTCGAAGCCGGGTGTGTGGTCCACATGCCGCTCATCTTCGGCTCGGTCGGTCAGCAGAGCACCGTCAAGGGCTCTTTCCAACTCTGTTGGAGCCGTCAGCTGACCCTGCTGTTCTCGGACCGTCGGCCAAAGATCGCTGACTGGCTGGCCGGTTTCTGCGATCACATCTCACGGGAGAGTGGTCACCCGGTGGTCGTGATCGGGATGTGCGCCACCGGCGGGGTCGTGTTCTCGGTTCTGATGAACGACTCGGTGGGCGGAGCGGTTGCGGCCCAGCCCGCGATGCCGTTTCGACGGCCGGGCAGCCCTCCCGACATCAAAGCTCTCGGCAGCACCGTCGTCGACGTCCTGGCGTCTGCCGACACCGGCAAGCCCTTTGTCGCCCTCCGCTACCGGGATGATCGGATCTGCCCCGCCGGAAGGGTCCTTCAGATCGGTGAGACCTTCGGCGAGACGGCAGTGATGGAAGTGCAGGGCAAGTTGCACTCGACTTTGGTCTACGACGCAGACGACGGCGCCAGGAAACGAGTGCTCGAGCTGATCGGTGAGGTGTTCGGTCCGGTCTAGGTGGAAAGCAGGTTCTTCATCTGCTTGTAGATCAGATGGGTCGATCGCTTCGGCGAGACCCGGTTGAACAGGTTCATGGTCCGGGAGTCGCGTCCCACGAAGATCTGGAGCTCGTCTTCCTCTATGCCGTCGAGGATGATCCTGGCGGCATCCTCCGGCGAAGTAGTCCGGGCCCGCATTTCCTCCTCATTGGGGATGCCTCCTGGGATCTCCACTCCGGAGTTGGAGGTGATCTCGGTGGCAACTGCGCCGGGGAAGATCACCGACACCCCGACATTGGTGTCGAGGAGCTCGGCGTAGAGCCCTTCGGTCATCAGCTTGACGGCGGCTTTTGACGCCCCGTAGATGGTCTGGCCGGGGACGGGGAGAAACCCACCCATGCTCGACACGTTGGCGATGTGGGCAACCGGTCGTTCCAGGAGAAGGGGCAGGAACGCCTTGACCATGTGGATCGTCCCATACAGATTCACGTTGATCACCCGCTCGATGACCTCGTAGTCGAGCTCGTTGAGTTTCACGAAGGGCTGGATGATGCCGGCGACATTGATCAGCCCATCGACGGCTCCGTGGGCAGCGATCACCCGTTCCGGGAGAACTTCGGTGGCGGTCCGATCGGTGATATCGACTGCGAATGTGGCCAGACGATTCCCGGCCCCGGCCATCCCGGCGGTCTCAACCAAGCTCTCTTCACGAATATCGACCGCGGCGACGCGAGCCTCCCGTCGGAGCAATTCCAGGACCACCTGGCGGCCGATCCCATTCCCCCCGCCGGTGACCACCAAGACCTTGCCTGCAATATCCATGATCGAAGGCTACGCGCCGACTGTAGCCTCACCGATGAGTTTGACGCTCCGCGCCAAGTCGCTAAGTCGAGAACTCCCAGAGGCGAAGGAGAGCCTGATGACCGAGCCAAAAACAGACACGCTGGAGGTCCCCGGCGCAGTCTTGACCTACGACGTCCGGAGCAATGACTCGAGCACCGAGCCGGTCCTGCTCATGATCGCCTCGCCGATGGGTGCCGCCGGATTCGGGACCCTGTCGGGATACTTCACCGACCGCACCGTTGTCACCTATGACCCGCGCGGGGCGGAGCGAAGCACCCTCACCGACGACGCTCCGCAATCCACGCCGGATGTGCATGGCGACGATCTGCACCGGCTGATCGACTCGCTCGACGCCGGACCGGTCGACCTGTTCGCCAGTAGCGGGGGCGCCATCAACGCCCTGGCCCTGGTGGCCAAGCATCCGGAGCAGGTGCGAACCCTGGTCGCCCACGAGCCGCCGTTGGCCCAGCTGCTCCCCGATCGTGAGGAGGCGCTGGCCGCAATCCGAGACATCGACGAGACCTACCAAAGGGATGGGTTCGGCCCGGGAATGGCGAAGTTCATCGCCATCGTGATGCACAAGGGACCTGTCCCTGCCGATTTCGCCGACCAGCCGGCTGGATCCGGCGATGTTCGGCCTGCCCACGGAGGACGACGGCTCGCGGGACGACGTGCTGCTCGGGCAGAACCTGATCACCAGCACCCACTACCAGCCCGACTTCGATGCCCTGGTGCCGCTTCGACCCGCATCGTTGTGGTCGCCGGGGCCGAATCGGAGGGCGAGTTGGCGCATCGCGGCGCGGAGGCGGCGGCCGAGCGACTCGGAACGAAGCTGGTCACCTTCCCCAGCGACCACGGCGGATTCCTGGGCGGCGAATACGGCCAGACCGGCGATCCCGAGGCCTTCGCCGCCGGCTTGCGAAAAGTGCTCGACGAGGGCTGAGACGAGGCGGGGGACCCCGCCGCTTCGTATATTCCCCCGTGGATGCAGACGTTCCTCTTCACCGACATCGAGGGAAGCACCCGACTCTGGGAGGAGCACGGCGACGCCATGGCCTCCGCCCTCGCCCGCCACGACGAGATCCTCACCGGTGCCGTCGACGAGGCGGGTGGCTCGGTGTTGAAGACGACCGGGGACGGGCTGATCGCAGTTTTCGATTCGGTCTCCGACAGTCTCTCCGCCGCCCTCGACAGCCAACGAGGGCTGGAAGAGGAGCAATGGGGACCGACCGGGCCGCTCCGGGTCCGGATGGGGATCCACACCGGAGATACCGAGAGCCGTGAGGGCGACTACTTCGGGCCGGCAATGAACCGCGCCGCCCGGATCATGGCCGCCGGGCACGGGGGCCAGGTGCTGGTCTCGGGCACCGCCGCCGCGTCCGGATACCTGCCGCCAGGTGTACAGCTGCGCGACCTTGGGATGCATCGGCTCAAGGATCTCACCGAGCCCGAGCATCTCTATCAGGTGATCCACGAGGGCCTCCGCTCCGATTTCCCGGCGCCGCGCACCCTGGACGGAAGACCGAACAACCTCCCCCAGCAGACCACCGAGTTCCTGGGGCGGGAAGACGAGCTGGCGGCCATCCACCTCATGCTGGACTCCCCGACCACCAGGCTGCTCACGGTCACCGGTCCCGGAGGCGCGGGCAAGACCCGCATCGGTCTCCAGGTCGCAGCCGATGAGCTCGACCGCTTCCCCGACGGTGTCTTCTTCGTCGATCTCTCCTCCGAGCGAGATCCCGACACCGTGTTCGACGCCGTCGCCAGGACGCTCGACATCCCGGTGTCGGGTGGCAGCGATGCTCTCGATGTGCTGGAGGCCCGTCTGCGCGACTCCCGGATGCTGCTGGTCCTCGACAACTTCGAGCAGGTGACCGCCGCCGCCGTCGGGTCTGTCCGAGCTCCTCCAACACGCACCCGGGATCAAGGTCCTCGTCACCAGCCGGGAGACGCTTCGGGTGCGGGCCGAGAAGGTCTTCCCGGTGCCCTCGCTCGGCCTGCCCCATCCCGAAGATGCTGCCTCCGTCATCGCCGAGTCGGAGGCGGTGGCTCTGTTCACCGATCGGGCCCGTGCGGTCCGCCCCGACTTCGCGGTGACCGATGACAACGCCTCGACCATCGCCGAGATCTGTCTCCGTCTCGACGGGCTTCCCCTCGCCATCGAGCTGGCCGCAGCCCGGCTCAACGTCTTCACCCCGTCGGACTTGTTGGAACGGCTCCGGGAGCGACTGGACGTCCTCGGCGCCGGCGGCCGGGACCTCCCCGATCGGCAACGCACCCTGTGGGGTGCGATCGGATGGAGCTACGAATTGCTCGATCAGACCGAGCGTGAGGTATTCGAACTGCTCTCGGTGTTCTCCACCACCGACCTCCGCTCGCTCGAGGCCGTGGCTACGAAGGTCCTTGGGCAGATGGACACCCTGGACACTCTCGGCTCGTTGGTGGACAAGAGCCTGGTGCGGAGCGTGGACACCGGGCTCACCCAGCGGTTCTCGATGCTGCTCATGATCAAGGAGTTCGCCGAGTCGAAGCTGGCCGATTCGCCGGATCGGGAGGAGGCGGTGCGATCTGCCCACGCCGCCTATTTCTCCGGTCTGGTTGGTCGTAGCGGTGACCGATTGCACGGCTCCGAGCGTCAGGCCGCTCTGACCGAGCTGGAGCCGGAGCTGGGGAATCTGAGGACGGCGTGGGACTACTGGGTCGAGCGGGACGGCGTGGAGCAGGTCTTCGAGATGATCGAGGGGATGTGGGCCCTCCACGAGTCGAGAGGCTGGTATCGGGCGGCCATCGATCTGGCCAACGACGGGATCGGGATGTTGGATCGGGTCGAACCGACGCCGAAGGTCGCCGCCGAGCAGCTGGCGCTCCGGATGAGTCTGGCCCGGGCGATGATGGCGGTCCGTGGTTACGGGCCGGAGACGGAGGAGGCGTACAAGAAGGCCATGGAGGCCTCCGAGACCGTGGGCACGCCACAGCAGCGGTTCCCGGTGCTCCGTGCCCTGGCCACCTATTACATGGGCATCGCCCAATTCCCTTCAGTCATCGAGCTGGGACGGCAGCTGATCGAGCTCGGTGAGCAGGCGGGCGACGACTCGATGTTGATCGAGGGCCACTATGTCTATGGAGCCGCCACCGCCTTCAGCGGGGGCCTCGAAGCCGGCCTTCCTCACCTCGAACGGGCAATCGAGCTTCACGACCCTCAGGTCCATGACTCAGGCCGATTTCGGCTCGGCCCCAACACCGGTGTGGTGGCCCGAACCGCCTCGGGAATCCTCCTCTGGCAGTGCGGGAAGCTGGAGCAGGGCATAGACCGCGTCGAGGAGGCCCTCGAGGTGGCACGGCAGATCGGCCACCCCTACAGCATCGCCTATGGCCTCCATCACAACGGGCTCCTCGCCCTGTATCGGGGGCGGTTCGAGGAGGCGCGGGAGCGGGCCAGGGAGTTGGCCGTGGTGTCCGAGGAGAACGACTACGCGGTGTGGCGGACCTTGGCCACGGTGTTCGACGGAGTCGCCCTGTCCCATCTCGGCGACCCCGACGCCGGGCTCACCATGACCGAGAAGGGAATCGAGCTGTATCACGGGCTGACCGCACCACCGGTGTTCTGGCCCGATCTGCTCCGTCTCCGTGCCCTTGTCCACAGCGTCGCCGGCCTGCACGAGCGCGCCCTGGAGCTGATCGATGAGGCGATCTCGATTGGGGGGCCCGACAATCTGACCAACCCCGAGTACCTCGTCATCCGGGGTGACATCCTCAGCTCTTTCCCCGATCCCGGACCTACGAAACCGCCGGGGAGTCGTACCAGATCGCGGCCCAAGGAGCGGGGCGGGCGGTTTCCACCTCGTCGAGCTGCAGGCCCTGACCCGGCTGGTCGGCCTTCGTCGAGAGACCGGGACGTCGCCCGACGGCAGCGAGGAGTTGGCATCGCTCTACGCCACCTTCACCGAGGGCCTCGACGAGCACGACCTGGTCGCGGCGCGGGAGATGCTGGCCGCGTTGAAGATCGCTCCGCCTCGACCACCCGGCGTGGTGGCCATCTCGAATGACTAACAAGAGGCTCCCCCACCCACCGTGGCAACGCCGCTCTGAATTTCGTATGCAGGCACACGCTTGCCGGTTTAGCAATTCAGGCCTATGGTGGCTCATCCGCGACCAAAGGAGAAGGTCATGCGGAGAGCAATCAAGCGAAGCAGAGTCTTCGCCACGACTCTCGTTCTCCTGCTCACAGCCCTCGCGGTTGTGCCCGCCGCGGCCGCCAATCAGGCCGCCACCACGCAAGGAGCGAGTATCACTAGCCAGCCATTCGGGGAGGTGAACTCGACCAATCCGGCGCACCCGGAGCAGGGCAAGGCGGTCGAGATATGGACCCTCACCAACCGCAAGGGGATGAGGGTGAACATCCTCACCTATGGGGGGATCCTCCAATCGATCGAGATACCGGGGCGCAGGGGACGTCTCACCAACGTCACCCTGGGGTTCAACAATCTCGACCAGTACGTGAACGAGAACCCCTACTTCGGGAACATCACCGGGCGCTATGCCAACCGGATTGCCCTCGGTCTCTTCCCGCTGAATGGGACGACCTACCAGCTGGCCACCAACAACGCCCCCAACCATCTCCATGGCGGCGATTTCGGGTTCGACAAGCGGATCTGGGCTGCCGAGCCGATCGACGACGGGAAGAACGTCGGTCTCCGACTCACCTACACCAGCCCTGATGGCGAAGAGGGCTATCCGGGGACCCTGCACGTCACCGTGACCTACCTGCTCACGCCAAACAACGAGATCAGGATGGATTACCGGGCAGAGCTGGAGCCGGGCGAGGGTCTGGACACCATCGTCAACCTCACCAACCATGCGTACTTCAACCTGGCCGGTGAGGGGAACGGTGACATCTACGACCACGAGCTCCAGATCAAGGCGAGCAACTACACACCGGTCAACGCCACCCTGATCCCCACCGGGGCGATCGACCCGGTGGAGGGAACGCCGATGGACTTCCGTCGCTCGACACCGATCGGGGACCGGATCAACGACGGCACCTTCGAACAGTTGGTGATCGGCCGTGGTTATGACCACAACTGGGTGCTCGACCGCAAGACCGACGATCGGCTGGAGTTGGCCGCCAAGGCCACGGATCCGGAGAGTGGCCGCACCCTCAAGGTGCTCACCACCGAGCCCGGGATCCAGTTCTATGCCGGCAACTTCCTCGACGGGACCCTGATCGGGACCAGCGGGAAGATGTACCGGCAGAGCTACGGCTTCGCCCTGGAGACCCAGCACTTCCCGGACTCACCGAACCACGACAATTTCCCGTCGACGGTGCTCTCCCCCGGCGAGGTGTACGAGACCACCACGGTCTACGCCTTCAGCACCGACCGACTAGAGCAGATCCCCTGCCCCCAAACAGTGTCGCCCCGCTCCATCGAGCGGGGCGACCTCTTTCTGGCGGTGACTGCCGTCCCGACTAGTGGAAGCCGGTAGGTGCAGCCTTTATTGCAACGATTCGCTCGACAATCCCAGCTCGAAGGCGACCGTGTTCCACGATCTCCACATCCGACGCCATGACATGTCGAGCTGGTCGGCGTGTCATGTACTCGCCCTTGGTCCGTCTCGGGATGAATTCGTACACCCACTGGAGCCAATAGAGCGGCGGGAATGTGCTGCCGACATGGTCCACGAGGATGAGACGACCACCGTTCTTAAGCACACGTCTCATCTCGCTCACCACCCGGGCATCATCAGGAACACTGCACAGGGCGTATGTACAGAGCACGGTGTCAAAGGATTCGTCGGGGAAGGGCAAGACCTGTGCGTCCGCCTCGAGCAACTCCACCGCACGACCTGACTTTCGAGCCCGGGCGCGAGCCAAGGCCAGCATGTCGGAACTCAGATCGAGTCCGGTCAGATTCAGGTCGGTCGGATAGTGGGGCAGGTTGAGCCCGGTGCCGATGGCAACTTCGAGAGTGACTCCGATCGCCCGTGAGCATGCCCAGCCTCGGTGCTCGGTACCGATGATCCACTTCTCGAAGAAATCCATCTCCTCGTCGTAGCTGGGGGCTTCTTTGGCGTAGGCGCGACGTTTGCGTTCGTTCTGTTTCGTTCCCTTGGGCGATGGCGGCGGAGGGCTCTCAGCGCCGCGCCTTATGGCCATGCAATTCCTCTCTCACCACCTGTCGGGTGGCCACGATGTGGTCGACTATGTATTCGGCGTCCCGACCTACACCGCCTACGAGTGCCGAGCTCAGCGAGTAGAGGAAGCGAAGCCCGATGAAGTACAGACCGGGACGGGACTCGACGATGCCCCGATCGTGGATCGGGAGGCCGTTGTCGGTCGGATGAGGGAGTTCGATCCACTCGAAATCATGTGTGAAGCCGGTGCACCAGATGACGTTTGACACTTCGAGCACCCTTCCGTCCTCGAGCACCGGGTGCCCATTGCTCACTCCGGTCGTCCGCGGCACTCGTTCGATACCGGCGGCCACGATGTCCTTTCTTCGCACCCGTCCGAGGGGGATGCCACGGGGTGGATCGAGGAAGTGGTCACGGAGCTTTCGTCCCGGTCGGGTTCTCACCGTCAGAGCCCGGTCGCCACGAACCACAGCATCGGTGTGAACAGCCGGTCGGGGATGGTCCCGGCCCGGGTGGGCTCCTGACCGGTGTCCGGGCCTGAGAGCCATATCTGGTGGTGACGGGCGATTTCGATGGCTATCTCGGCGCCCGAATTGCCCGCTCCCACCACGAGTACTCCACCCTTCATGGAGCTGGTCGGGATTGCGGTATTCGGTGGAGTGGAGCTGCAGGATGGTGTGATCGAGCTGAGGTCGAGAAGGCCGGGATGTGAGGGTGCTGATAGGCGCCGGTGGCTACGACGACGTTGTCTGCGAAGAAGCTAGTCGTTGCCGCAGGTCACCACAAAACGATCCCCGACCGTCAGACAGTCTGTCCACTTTGACCCCGGTTCGGACCGGAAGCCGGAACTCTCGGCGTAGGCCTCGAAGTAGGCGGCCGTTTCATCCTTGGTTGGGTAGGCGGATGGGGGGCCCGGAAATGGCATGCCCGGGCAACCCGTTGTAAGCAGCCGGGGTGAACAGACGCAAGGAGTCCCACCGCTTCCGCCAGGCGTCACCGATCCTGGCGTTCTGGTCCAGGATCAGAAAGGGGAGACCCTGCTGGCCAGGTAATAGCCGACGGCCAAGCCCGCCTGCCCTCCACCGATGATGACTGTTTCGATGTGTTCGCTCATCTCGGTCCTCTAGACCAAGGTATGAGAATCAGCGATCGACGCCTATCGGGAGTTCTCCCAGGTGGTGAGACCGTGCTGCATGGCGAACAAGGTCGCGCCCGGCCCGGGTCGATACACCCATCTTGCGGTAGGCGTTCTGGATGTGGTAGTCGGCGGTCTTTGTCGATATCTGGAGGGGCCGGGCGACCTGCTTGGTCTGCAGACCACGTGCCAGGAGCCGCACGACCTCGATTTCGCGCTCGGTCAAGCCCGGCCGGCCGTTCCACGGAGGGCATCGCGATGTCCTGCGGCCTCCAACACAGCAGCGACCGCCTCCGAGGTCGAGACGCCCCGCTCTGGACTCTCCGCCGAGCAGCCTCGGCGGCCTCTGCCGGGAGAGGGCGTCGCGATAGGGTCGTGGCTCGGTCATCGCCTGATAGGCGTCGGCGGCGGCAAGAAGACGGACCATCGGGTCGAGCGACGGAGCCCCGACACCCCGGTGATAGCCCGAGCCGTCGAGACGCTCATGATGGAAACTGGCAGCGGGGACCAGCCCGGAGAGGAACGGGGACCGGATCAGGATCCGCTCGGTGTGGTAGGCATGCAGCCTCATTTGCTCCCAATCGTCCATTGTCAATGATCCTCTCTTGCTCCCAGATCCGCACCGGCACCGCCACCCTTCCCAGGTCATGCACCAGCGCCGCCCGGCGAACAGTCACCAGTGTCCGCTGAGTCGAACGGAAAGCACCTGCAGCAGCCGAGCACATTGCCGCCACCCCGCAGGAGTGCCCGACGATCTGTGGAATGGCGATGTCGGTGAAGTGACCCATGGCGGCCAGCGCCCGGTCGATCGCCTCGCCCTCCAGCATCGTCCAGGGTTTGGGTTCGCAAGCCAGAGCGTCAACTCCCAAAGTGGGAGTCTTCTGATTCGACCTCGAGGATCTCCGCCGCCTCCTTCATGAAAGTCCTGGCGACTATCGGGTCGAATGCCTGGGCTGCTCTCTGCGCGATCACATGCGCCACGAATTCCTAGTCACCAAGCATGTGCTGGAAGGCGGCATCCCGGGCGACATGAACGATCCGAACCGGCAGCGGGATCTCTTCTCCGGCGACACCATCGGGCAAGCCCTTGCCGTCCCAACGCTCACTTCATAGGCAACTAGCTTCGAGACGGGCGGGCCCAGGCCCAGCTGTTCGGTCAGCATCCGGGCCACCTCGCAGGTGGCAGCGACCACGCTGGCAAACCCGAGAGCCAATCTCGGTAGCGGCGAGCGAGCTGCCACGCACGGAGATGAGGCGGTGCAGTTGGCGGCGCCACTGCCCGCACCATGCCCCTCGCCATCTCCGCCCTGGACCCGAACGAAAGGGAGTCGCATATGTCGTCAGGGAGTCGTCGCCGCCGAAGACGTCAAAGCCGACCTCGGCTGGGGCATTGCAACCAACGTAGAACAGGAGGCAGTGGAAATAGGTCTGTGACAGCGGTCTCCGGATCGACCCCAAGGCGATCACAGAGCCGCATGGCGATCACAGTGCTTCGTAATCCGTGTTCCAGTGGAACCCCATGGCCAGGTCAGTTGCCAGCGAGAGCGCGGCGATGATCTCTGCGGTGCGAACCCCACTCGAATTTGGGATGGCGACATCCGCCATCCCACGACCCTACGTGAGAGATATAGCCCCGGCTAAGTCCTCCAGGCTCGGGTTGCCTCGTCAAGGCGTCGACTTCTTCGGTGGTCAGCGAGAAGGTGAGGGCGCCCGCGTTACTCGTAGCCTGCTTGCCGTTCTTGGCACCGGGGATGGGCAGCACGATCGGGTTCTCGATCAGCCAACGTATGGCCACCTGAGCTCGGGGTCTTCGAATAGCGATCGCCGATCTCGCCGAGGAGCGCGACCACGGGTTGTAGGGCGTCGAGGGCTTTGCGGCGGTACCGGGGGAGGACACGTCGGTAGAACCCGGTGGGGCGATTCTCGGCCGAGTACTTCCCGGTCAGCATTCCCCCGGCGAGCGGGGTGTATGCGATGAGAGTGACCCCGAGCTCACGACAGGCGTCGAGGACGCCGTTGGTCTCCGGCTGTCGGTGCAGCAGTGAGTACTCGACCTGATTGGATGCCAGCGGAATGCCGCGTGCGGCGAGCGCTGGCATGCGCCTGGCGCATCTGCGCCTCCGAGTAGTTGCTGACTCCTACCGCGGTCACCTTCCCTGCTTCGACCGCGTCCGCCATGTGGTTCATCAAGTCCGGTATCGACACTCGTGCCCGGAAAGTGATGCTGGTAGAGGTCGATGACCTGGCGTCCCAGCCGGGTCGAGGCTCGCCTCCAGCTGAGCCGGGAAGCCATCGGCCTGAAACCGCAGCCCGGACGGGAATTTGCTGGCGATCAAGACGTCCCTTCCCTGGGCCAGCTCGCCCACGCGCCGTTCCGATGCCCCGCCGCTGTAGAAGGCAGCGGTATCCAACAAGTCGACACCCGACTCCAGGCTCGCCTCGAGGGCGCGTTCCTCCTCCTCGAATCCGTGGGCGCCCCCGTAGGCCATCTGTGCGGGGTGGAATCGTGCAACGCCTCGAGCGTCTCCCCAGGTCATCGCGCCGACTCCGAGGCGCGGAACCATCAGGCTGCTGTGACCCAACGTCGTGTTGTTCGTCATCGCCCGTCTTCCAGGTGGGCCTGGACCGCCAGGTATGTCTTGGAATGTACCCGCCCGTCTCCGTACAGCTCCAAGAGGCCGTCAGCAGCCAGAACCTCGATCACGTCAGCCTTCAGATTGGAAAGGTGAAGACTCAAGCCCTGGTGCTCTGCGACCTCGTGGAGCTCTCGAAGCGTCTCCGCGCCCTGGGAGTCGATGAAGTTCACACTGCCGCAATCGATGATGACGGTGCGGACCGGGGGTTCCCGATCGAGCAGCATGTCCCGTAGCCGATCCTGCAGGGCGTCCGCATTGGCGAAGAAGAGACCGCCATCGAAGCGGATGACCGCCAGTCCCGGGTGGGTGATGCCCTCCTGGTTGCTGGCCAGATCTCCGAATACCTGGGTGCCGGGCTGATTCCCCAGCTCGACGATGCTGGGGCGAGTGGAGACATAGACCAGCCAGACAATCGAGAGAATGATGCCGATAACCACTCCGGCCAGCACTCCGAACGTGAGCACACCGGCGATAGCCGCGACGGCGATCCAGAAGTCGAATCGCTTCACCCGATAGAGACGACGCAGCGCCGGCACGTCGATCATCCCGAAGACGACAGCGTCGATGATGACCGCCGCCAGCACCGCCTTGGGAAGGTCAGAGAACAGCGGAGCCAGGAACAGCATCGTCAACAGGACGAAGACCCCGGTGACGACCGAGGACATCTGGGTCTTGGCACCCGACTGGTCGTTGAGTGAGCTCGCCGAGAGACTGGTTGCAACCGGTATCCCCTGGACCATGCTGGATCCGACGTTGGCCAGCCCCTGAGCGACCGACTCCCGATTGATGTCGACCCGGTAGCTGTGTCTGGAGGCGAACTCACGAGCGTCGCCGGCCGATTGGGAGAATCCGATGAGGACGATGCCGATTGCCGCCGGGACGATGACCCCGAGATTGGCGGTGAGGTAGGCGATGTCGGGAAGGACAATTGAGGGCAAGCCACTCGGCACGTCACCGACGAGGGCGATGTCGAGATCGAGCAGACGTGTCGCCAGGATCCCCAACGCGACGAGGACCAGGGCTCCGGGCGCCCGTCGAGCGGTGAAACGGAGACCGAGGATCACCCCGAGCGAGACGAGCCCGACGATGAGGGTCGTCAGGTCGGTGTCACCGAGCGATCTGATCCAGCTGCCGAACTCGCGCCAGGTGCTGGTGCCCTCAGCCGTCGTCCCGGTCAGCTTGGGAAGCTCCCCCACGACCACCTCCAGAGCGGCCCCGAACAAGAAGCCTTTGACGACGGCCTTGGAGAGGAACTGGGACATCCAACCCATCCTCAACACCGCCAGCAGGACGAAGAGCAGCCCCGCAAACAAGGTCACCCAGCTCACCAGGGGCAGCGCGGCGGCGCCGGTCAAGCCCATGAGGACGGCCGCACCACCGGCCACGGCCGCCAGAGCAGAGCTCGGCCCGGTCGAGATCTGCCGGGAGGTGCCGAACAAGGCATAGATCAAGGCACCCGCGGCCGCGGCATATAGCCCGTACTCGATCGGAACCCCCACGATTCCGGCGTATCCCAGAGCCTTGGGAACGACGAGCGCAGCCACCGATCCCCCGGCGATCAGGTCGTACCTCAGCCAGGGCCGCTCGTACTCCCGCAACCAACCGGGAAACGCGAGGGCTGGTTGACCAGACCGACGAAGTTCGGGGGAGCTCATCGTTCGCTCCCTAAGCCTTGACTGCTGCCCTTCGACGCAGGAACAACTTGATCAGCTCTTCGACCACGAGAAGGCTCAAGGCGATCGCGACACAGATCGCCCACTGGTTGAAGCCCAGCTCGACCGTAGAGAAGATGCGCTGGAGGAATCCGAGCATCGTCACCAGGATGATGGCGAGGAGGGCGAATCCGTAGCGCTTCAGCTGGGTGGCGCCGGGCAGTGCGACCCGGTCGAAGATGGTGTTCTCCTGGTCCCGGGCCATATAGCCGGCGACCAGATGGAACAGCGACAGCGTGGTCAAGAGCATCGTCGAGGCAACCGCGGGCCCGTATTCCGGCTCGGCCAGCAGGTAAACGGCGAGGGTGCCGACGGTCATGACAAACCCCTGGACACAGAGCCGAACCCAGTCTGGTGCCGAGAGGACGGGCGCACCCACTGGCCTCGGCGCTCGTTGCATCAGACCGGGAGTGGGCTCGTCGAAGCCGAGGGCGATGGCAAGGGGGATGTCGATCACCATGTTCAGCCACAGGATCTGGAGCGGATCGAGAGGGATCCCCCCGGCGATGGCGAAGATGCCGGCACCGATGAACACCGCGATATAGGCGACCAGGGTGGACATCTGGAAGCGGAGGTACTTGAGGAGGTTGTCGTAGAGGGCACGCCCGTACTCGACCGCGCCGACGATGGTGGCGAAGTTGTCGTCGGTGAGGATCATCACCGCCGCCTCCTTGGAGACCTCGGTGCCGGTGATCCCCATCGCCACCCCGATGTCGGCCGCCTTCAGCGCCGGTGCGTCGTTGACTCCGTCCCCGGTCATCGCCACGACGTTTTGTGATTGCTGCAGCATTCGGACCAGACGCACTTTGTCCTCGGGGGCGACCCGGGCGATGACACCGATCTCGGGCAATTCCTCGATCAGCTGTTCATCGCTCATCGCAGAGAACTGGGCGCCGGTTATCGCCCTGCCTTCGATGCCGAGCTCGCCGGCGATGGCACCGGCGGTGGTGGCGTGGTCACCGGTGATCATCCGCACCCGGATCCCTGCGTCGTGACACCTGGCGATGGCAGCCTTGGCCTCGGCCCGGGGCGGATCGACGATCCCCACCATGGCGAGCAGGGTCAGATCGGTGACGAGATCGATCAAGTTCCCATTCGGGTCGAATGAGCCCGGGTCAAAGTCCCGCTCGGCGACGACCATCACCCGCTCCCCTGACGCCGCCATCCGGTCGTTGGCCTCGATGGCGAGATTCTTGTTGTCCTCGGTGACCGGCACCTTCTCCCCGTCGGGGCCGAAATAGGAGCCGCCGCGGGCGATGAGCACGTCGGGAGCGCCCTTCACATAGCAACGGATGACCGGAGCGCCGTCACGGCCCTTCATCTCGTGGAAGGTGGCCATGAACTTGTAGTCCGAGTCGAAGGGGACCTCGGCCACCCTCGGGTAGGTCGACCGCGTGTGGTCGATGTCCAACCCGCCCTTGGCGCCGAGCACGATCAAGGCACCCTCGGTGGGATCACCGATGAGGCTTTCCCCGTCGAGGACCGCGTCGGCGCAGAGGATCATCGGTAACAGGCAATGGTCGAGATCGATGTTGGCCCCGCCGACGTGCTTGATCTCACCGACGGTCGAATAGCCCTCACCGGAGACCTGGAAGACGTTCTGGCCGGGAATCACCATCTCCCGGGCGGTCATCTTGTTCAGCGTCAACGTCCCGGTCTTGTCGGAGCAAATCGCCGAGGTCGAGCCCAGCGTCTCCACTGCGGGGAGACGTTTCACGATGGCGTGGCGCCGGGCGATCTCCCGGGTACCGATCGACAACAGCGCGGTCACCACAGCAGGTAGACCTGTGGGAATGGCGGCAACCGCCAATGCCACCCCGGTGATGAACAGGGTGTCGAAGGTCTCCCCCTGGGCCAGTCCCAGCAACACCACGATGACCAGGGCCACGGCGGCGATGGAGGCGATGATCTTGGACAGGGCGTCGAGTTGCTTCTGGAGCGGGGTCTTCTCGGTTTCGGTGGCGGCCAACATCCCGGCGATGTGTCCGATCTCGGTCTCCATCCCGGTGGCAGTGATCACCATCTCCCCGCGCCCCCGGGTCACCGAGGTGTTCATGTAGGCCATGCAGGTGCGGTCGCCTAGAGGCACGTCGGCACCGGTCACCGGCGCGATGTCCTTGCTGACCGGAAGGCTCTCCCCGGTCAGGGCCGCCTCCTCGATCTCCAACGTGGCGGCAACTGTGATCCGACCATCGGCTGGCACCAGATTCCCCGCCTCGACCAGCACGACATCTCCCGGCACCAGCTCGGAGGCATCGATTTCGAGCACCTGGCCATCCCGGCGTACCCGGGCGATGGTCTTCATCATCGAAGCCAGGGCGGCGACGCTCTCCTCCGCCTTCGCCTCCTGCCTGAGGCCGATCACCGCGTTGAAGACGGTGAGACCGGCGAGAAGCACCGTGGTGGGGGTATCACCGGTCACCAACTGGTTGACCAGTGCCGCCGCCAGCAGCACGAGCTGCATGAAGTCCTCGTACTGGCGGAGAAAGGCGCGGAACCCCGACTCCTTCTCCCCCTCGGCGAGGCGATTCTTCCCGTACTTCGCCACCCGTTCTTCGACCTCGGGGGCAGTCAGCCCGCGTTGTGGGTCCACCTCGAGGGTGAGGGCCGCCTCGCTCGCTTCCATGGCGTACCAATCGGCGCGCTCGGTCACTTGTACGGTCATCGTCTCCCTCGGCGTCGTTAGGGTCGGTGTGCTCGCATCCAACCAGATCGGACCGACCCTGATTATGACGACGATCGTCCCTCGCTGGGAGTGGCGCACCTTCGGCTCCGATTTCGGTCCCGCCGAAGACCTGTTTGCCGCCCTCGAACCCACGGCGGTCCAGGAGTCGGACGAGGTCTACCTGCGCACGGGATCGGGCCCGATCGTCAAGATCCGCGACGGGCTCATGGACGTGAAGGTGCTCCAGGCGGTGAGCCCCGAGGGTCTCGAGCAATGGGTCCCGGTCATGAAGGAGGGCTTCCCGCTCTCGGCAGCGGATGTGTCGAAGGTGTTTGAGATGCTGGCGATCGACCTACCAGCGCTGGACCGTAACCCATACACCCTGGACCAGCTCCTCTCCGAGGTCATCTCACCTCATCCTCAGGTGAGCGCGGTGCCTATCCACAAGAAGCGGGTGCGTTACACGCTGGACGGCTGCATGGCCGAAGTGACCGACCTGGTGGTCGACGGCGTCCCGATGCGGACGATCGCCATCGAATCCGAGGATCCCGATGACGTGATCGCGGCCATCAATGCCCACGGCCTGGAGAACCTGCTGAACCACAACTTCGTCCGGGCCATGACCACCATCCTCGGCGACCGGGCCGAGCGATACGCGGTCGTCGACGTCGGCACCAACTCGGTCAAGTTCCATGTGGCCGAGCAGACCGCCGATGGGAAATGGAGAGCCATCGTCGATCGGGCCGAGCTGACCCGTCTCGGTGAGGGCCAGACCCCGAACGGCCCGATATCCGACGAGGCGATGGAGCGCACCGGAACCGCAATCGCCGGGATGGTGGACGAGGCCAGACAGAACCGGGCCCGGGCAGTTGTCCTGGTCGGGACCGCGGCACTACGCACCGCCTCCAATCGTGACGAAGTGATCGACCACGTCCGGAACCGAACCGGGTTCACCGTCGAGGCGTTGTCCGGTGAGGAGGAGGCTCGCCTCGCCTATCTGGCGGTGAAAGCCGAGCTCGGCCTAGATCGTGGCTCGTTGGTCGTGTTCGACACGGGAGGGGGAAGCTCTCAATTCACCTTCGGTGAGGGTGAGGAGGTGCTCGAGCGTTTCAGCGTCCCGGTCGGCGCGGTGCGCTACACCGAGACCTTTGGGCTGAACGATGCGGTGGAGCCCGATGTCCTGGCCGGCGGCGCTCGAAGCAATTGCCAACGATCTCTCCGCTCTCGACGACCGGACCCCGCCTGACGCACTGGTGGCGATGGGAGGCGCGGTGACCAACATCACAGCGGTCTATCACCGGCTGGCGACCTACGACCCCGACGTGGTGCAGGGGACGATCCTGGACCGTGATGAGATCGATCGCCAGATCGAGATGTACCGGAGCCAGGACATCGAGACCCGACGTTCGATCGTCGGTCTCCAACCGAAACGCGCCGACGTGATCCTGGCCGGTGCCTGCGTCGTCCGCACTGTGATGGAGAAGCTCGATCAGGGGACGCTCACGGTGAGCGATCGGGGGCTGCGTCATGGTCTGATTCGGGAGCGTTTCGGGTAGGACGATCGATAGTGTCGGCTGCCTGGCCCGGCAATTCGACGCCGTCGGGCAGGGAGAAAGGGTGGAAACCTGTGACTGATCGAATCCTCATACGCGGCGGGATCGTCCTGACCCAAGACTCCGAGCTGGGCGAGATGCCGAATGCGGACGTGCTGATCGAGGACGACAAGATCGCCGCGGTCGGCAAGGACCTGCCCGCCGACGATGCTCGAGTCATCGATGCAGCGGGTGACATCGTCATCCCCGGCTTCATCGACACCCACCGGCACACCTGGGAAACGTGCATCCGGACCTGTGCCCCCGACTTCGCCCTGATCACCTACTTCAGCGCGATCCTCGACAAGTTCGCCCCGCACTACCGGCCTGAGGATGTCCACTCGGCGACACAGTGGGGAGCGCTGGAGTGCATCAACGCCGGCATCACGACGCTGGTCGACTGGGCCCACATCATGAACACGCCCGATCATGCCGACGCCTCGGTCGCGGCGCTCCAGGAGTCGGGCATCAGGTCGGTATTCGCCTATGGCTTCCCCAACACATCGCTGGTGGACTGGTGGTTCGGCCCCGATTACACCGGCAGCGTCTTGACCTCGGACGGTGACGAGGCGCGCCGCCTCCGATCGCAGTATTTCAGCTCTGATGAGGGCCGGATCACGATGGGCCTCGCCACCCGAGGACCCGGGTTCTGCAAGCCCGACGTGGTGCAGCATGACTGGGAGCTGGCCAAGGAGCTCGGCATCGACATCACGGTGCACGTCGCCATGGACCGCTTTGGCTACACCAAGGGCCAGATCACCGCGCTCCGCGACATGGACCTGCTCTATCCCGGCACCACCTACGTCCATGCCTCGCACTTCACCGACGAGGAGTGGCAGCTGGTCGCCGATTCGGGAGGGAACGTCAGCTTCGCCCCCCAGATCGAGATCCAGATGGGCCACGGGTGGGCGCCGGCGGTCACTGCCGTCGAATATGACGTCCCAATCGGGCTTTCCTCGGACGTTGCGACGACGGCATCGGCCGACCAGTTCACCCAGATGCACGCGGTCTTCGGATCCGAGCGGGGGCGCAAGCACCAGACGGCCTGGGACGACGACCTCGATGGCCTGGAGGCGTCGCCCGGTCTCATCACCGCCCGTGACGCACTCGCCTGGGCCACGATCGGCGGCGCCGAGGTGGCCGGGATCGCCGACCGCACCGGGTCGCTGACACCGGGGAAGAAGGCGGACGTCGTGATCATCGACGGGTCGGCGGTGAACGTCGCACCGATCATCGACCCGGTGGGTGCGGTCGTCTGTGCGGCGGACATCTCCAACGTGAAGACGGTCCTGGTCGACGGCGAAGTCCTCAAGGAGGACTTCAAGCTCAAGGCCTCACTCGATGCGCCCCGCCGGGCTGTCGAGGCTTCGCGTGACTACCTGCTCGAGATGTTTGGCGACCCCGAACCGGGCTGGCTGACGACTGCCGGCTGATGGCCATGGCGACCGGCTGGTCAGGTTGTGACGCGCACGGAACCACTCCTTGCCAACTGCGACGCTGCATAGACTCGCTCCGTGCTCCAGGCCCGCATGCGTGTTGCACCGGTACTGGCCATCGTCGGCGTAGCGCTAACGGTCGCTACGGCGGCCCTCGCCTCCGAGATCGGTGTCAACGACTTCCGGATCTCGCAGATGGGGCCCAACGGTGATGCCAGCTATTCGGCAATCAGCCCTGCTGTTGCCTACAACTCAGTCGACGACCTGTTCTTGGTGGTGTGGTACGGCGATCACGGCACCGACGCGGAAAATGAGATCTACGGGCGGTTGATCCGCTCCGACGGCACACCGCTCGCAGCACAGTTTCGCATCTCCGATATGGGACCGAACAACGATCCTGACTACGACGCGACCAACCCAGACGTCGCCTACAACGCGGCGGCGAACGAGTTCCTCGTGGTGTGGGGCGGCGTGGACGACGGGGCTGGCTTCGACGGCGAGACCGAGATATTCGGACAACGGCTCGTCGGCGATACCGGGCTACCCATTGGGGCCAACGATTTTCGCATCTCGGATGCCGGGCCCCCGGGCAGCCCAGTGAACGGGGCATCCGAGCCACACGTGGTCCACAACTCGACCGCAAACCAGTATTTGGTCGTGTGGACCGCCAACGAAGGTCTGGGTGGGTTACACAACAATGAATATGAGATCTACGGACAGCGACTCTCCTCCACCGGCGGCGCCGTCGGCACCAATGACTTCCGCATCTCACAGGTGGGACCGGACGGCAACCCGGCCTACCGCGTATTCGGCTCGGCGGTGACCTACAACTCGACCAGCAACCAGTACCTGGTGGTGTGGTCGGGTGACGACGACACGCTTCCCCTCGTCGACAACGAGGGTGAGATCTTCGGTCAACGATTGCTGGCCACCGGGGCCGCCGTTGGAGCCAACGACTTCCGGATCTCCGACATGGGGCCGAACGGCGACACCGACTATGGGGCCGGCAGTCCGGCCGTCACCCACAACCCCGGGTCGAATGAATACCTGGTCGTGTGGGCGGGTGATGACAACGTTGCGAGCGTCGACGAGGAGTTCGAGGTGTTCGGGCAACGACTCTCGGCCACGGGCGGGGCCAGCGGCACCAACGACTTTCGTATTTCTGACATGGGCCCTGACGGCGACACGGCATACCACGGTTCCCAGCCGGCTCTGGCTTACGACCCGGCAAGCGGCGGGTATCTGGTCATCTGGGTGGGTGATGACCAACCAGCGCCGGGAGTTCACGAGACTGAGGCATACGGGCAGCAACTCTCCTCGACGGGTGGCCACATCGGACCGAACGACTTTCGCATTTCCGACATGGGTCCGGATGGCCAGACCGCCTTCTCCGCCGGTGCTGCCGCCGTGGCGTCCGCGGATCCGAACCTGGTCGTGTGGTACGGCGACGACAACACACCGCCGTTGGTGGACAACGAGTACGAGATCTTCGGACAGTTGCTCGATGCGGCTGGTGGTGGACCCGGTGCCGGGGAAGCCGTTGGCCTGGTGGACGTAAGCCAGGGGATGTGGCATCTCCGTGCGACATCTGGGGCAATCACCTCGTTCTGGTACGGAAACCCGGGTGACCTCCCATTGCTGGGGATTGGAACGGTGACGGCGTGGCCACTCCCGGTCTGTACCGCCAGTCGGACGGGTTCTTCTATTCACGCAACTCGAACAGCACTGGAATCGCTGACGCCGAATGTTTCGCAGGCAATCCCGAAGACGTCCCGGTGGTGGGCGACTGGGACGGTGACGGAGACGACAACCTCGGCATCTACCGGCCCTCGGAGCAGAAGTTCTACCTGTTCACCATCACCTGTGCCGGCAGCCCGATGGGTGCCGCCCAAGTCGAGTTTCTCTTCGGCAACCCCGGCGACAAGCCGGTCGCCGGCGACTGGGACGGAGACGGGATCGACGAGCCTGGTCTCCACCGAGAGTCCACGGGGTTCTTCTACTGGCGGAACACCCTTGACACCGGCATCGCCTCGGGCGAGATCTTCTTTGGCGACCCCGGCGACCGATTCGCCTCAGGCGATTGGGGCGTCGTCGACCATGTCGACACTCCGGCGGTGTTCCGGCCATCCAACCTGGTCTTCTATTTCCGACACACCCTCAGCCAAGGGGTCGCGGACTCGGAGTTCACCTGGATGAGCGCAGGGTCGGGTTGGCTGCCTGTCTCCGGCGAATTCGGCCTCGACTGATCGCTTCGGAGGTCTGACCGGCTATCTGCGGGCGGCGGTCAGACCGTCTCGACCTCGACCGGCTCGAGGGCGTGACCTTCGACCGAGATCTTTGGCAACAACCGGTCGAGCCACTTCGGCAACCACCAGTTGGCATCTCCGAGCAGCTCCATCGTCGCGGGGACCAGCAGCATCCGGACGATGGTGGCGTCGACCAGCACCGCGCTGGCCAGCCCCACTCCGAACAGTTTCACGATCCGGTCGGATTCACCGATGAAGCTGCCGAACACCACGACCATGATCGCTGCGGCTGCCGTGATCACTCTGGCGGTCAGTGCCAGCCCATCGGCCACCGAGCCTCTGCTGTCGCCGGTTCGCACGAACTCCTCGCGGATCCTGGAGAGGAGGAAGACCTCGTAGTCCATAGACAGGCCGAACACGATGGCGAACATCATCATCGGGACAAAGGGCTCGATCGGTGCCGGTTCGATGCCGAGTAGGTCGCCTCCCCATCCCCACTGGAAGATGGCGGTCACGATCCCGAATGCCGCGGCCAGCGAGAGCAGGTTCATGATCACCGCCTTGAGCGGGACCAGCAACGATCGGAACACCAGCATCAGCAAAAGGAACGAGAGGGCGAGCACCACCCCGATGAACATGGGCAAGCGCTCGGTCAGATACTCGGAGAAGTCGACCGCTGCGGCCACGCCACCGGAGACGGCGACGCCGAGGTCGGTGCCGGTGGTGGCTTCGGGGAGCACTTCGTCCCGCAGCCGGATGACGAGGTCGGTGGTCTCCTCGTCCTGGGGAGCCGTGGTCGGGAACAGCCTCCACAGCACCGCCGTCGGTGCCTCGGGATCGTTTGGAATGGCCGGGGTGACGAAAGCAACTCCGGTGTCGGCGGCGAGGGCCTGGGAGATCTGCCTCGAGTTGCGCAGGATCGGTCCCTTCGGGGACCTCGGCCGCGAGCAACAAGGGCCCGTTGAATCCAGGGCCGAACCCCGCTGCCAGCAGGTCGTAGGCACGACGGGTCGTCGTCTCCTCCGGGTAGTTGCCTTCGTCTGAGAAGGCGAGACGCTGGTCGAGGTAGGGGTAGGCAAGCGTCAGCAGGATCACGACACCGGCTATCGCCGACAGCCATGGTCGGTGCTGGATGAAACGACTCCATCGGTAGGGCACCGTCTCTTGGATCGGCTTGGGGGTGCGGCGGGGCACCTCGGAACGCAACGGGGCGAAGGCCAGGCTGGCCACCATCACCACCGCGGCGAGAGAGAGGCCGACGATGGCGAGCGGTTGGAAGGCGATGGCGATTCCGACCAGCCCTACGGCGAGGAACAGGGCAGCGATCAGGCCACGCCATCTCGTGACCTCGACCCGCTCTCCGGCAAAGCCAACCAGGGCGGGGAGAAGGGTGAGGGATGCGGTGGCGGTGACCAGGACGACGGTGGCGCAGGCGATGGCGATCCCAGTGATGAACGAGAGGTTCATCAGCACCATGCCGAGCAGTGAGATGACAACGGTCGATGCCGCGAAGGCGACGGCGCGCCCGGCGGTGTCCATGGCAACCACCGCCGACTCCTCGATGGAAGCTCCGGCGTGCATGTTCTCCCGGTAGCGAGTGACGATGAACAGGGCGTAGTCGATCCCGACGCCGAGACCGAGCATGACCGCAACCGTGGTGGCGAAATCGGGGATGGAGAGGACGTTGCTGAGGATGCCGACCAGAGCGGTGCCGAGCCCGATCCCGGCCAGAGCGATCCCGATCGGCAGGCCCATGGCCAGCACCGATCCGAAAGCCAGGATCAGGACGATGATGGCGAAGGCGATGCCGAGGAGCTCCGAGCTGGGCACCTCGAATTCGGCGAAGATCTGACCACCGAGCTCGATCTGGAGCCCGTCGATCTCCGGCATCAACTCCTCGAGCTGATCGCTGATCTCCCCCGCCTCTTCGAGGGTCGTGTCACGGGAGATGCCGATCTGGGCGTATGCGATCAGGCCCGCCTCGGGCCCCTGAGCTGCGATCTGCTGCGCCCCTTCGGGGCTGTATGGACTGACGATGGTGATTCCCTCGATCTGGCTCGCCTGATCGAAGAAATCGGTCATAGCCGCCTGGACCTCGGGGTCGGTCACCCCCTGCTCTGCCCGGAAAACGATGGTCCCGCCTTCGCCTCCCGCCGCCGATCCGGCGAAGTGCTCGTCGAGGATGTCGAAGCCACGCCGGCTCTCGACGTCGGGGAGCCCGAATTCGGTGCTGTAGGCGCTGCCGATCACCGCGTTGGCGAGCACGCTGCCGAGGATGAGGACGGCGAGCCAGCCCAGGGCGACCTTGCCCCGGTTGCGGAAACACCAGCGTCCAAGTCTCGCGAACAAACCGACTCCTTGAAGGGGGATTGAAGGGCGAGAATAGTAGGGGTCAGGAGTTGCTCAGCCGGAACGACGATCGTTAGGCGTCACGCCGGGTGATGACGATTCGGGCTGAGATATCGAAGCCGGGCCTATCTAGGATTTCTTTTGTTGGCCGGGCGCTTCTCCGGAATTGCCAGGAGCCTCGTTCCCCCCGTTTCGCCGCCGTTGCCCGACCCCCCGCCCTGGGACAAGCTGCCCTGATGTTGCTGCTGATGGTTTTCGTTTGATTGGTTCGCCGCGGGCGAAGTGCCAGCCCCCGGGGAGATGGCGCGGGCCAAGTCGGCCACCCCTTGCCCGAAGTCCTTTCCGTCGTCACCGACCCGCTCCCCGATATTCGCCCTCAGATAGTCGATGAGGTTCGACACGTTGGCCTTGACCTTCAAGATGTTCGAGTCCCCGTCTTTCGCGAGATTCCCAGCGGCATCTTCCAATGCGACTCGGGCATTCTCGGCGTCATTGGATCTCGTCGGCGCTTCCTCGACGTCTTGCAGGGCGTTGGTGGCATGCCTGAGGGCCACCTCCACCTCGCCTTCAGACAGCAGCGCATTTGCCTCGTCCAATCGCTCTTCAGCCTGTCCGTCACCTATCCCTATCTTCTCCAGAGCGCGGTCTATCCAGTACAGGGCGTCGCCCGGTGCAGCGCCGTTGGCCGCCACCGCAACCCCTGACATGGATACGAGGAGAACGGCAGCCGTTGCGATGGCGAGTTGCGGGCGCAGCCTCCAGCCAGCCCGTGGACGCACTCGACGATGTCCGGTTTCAGCGTCACGCAGCGCTGCCGATCCTGCAGCCAACGCCGCCGCCCTGGCAACTCGAGCCACCGTCGTCTCGGGAGGTGGTCCGATAGCGCCCTCGACTCGAATCAGGTCGACGAACACCACGAGTTGCCCCGCCTCATCGCTGGCGGGAATGGCTCCCGAGAGCAGCAGCTCGATGTCTTCATCGGAAAGTGTCGACGCTGGCATCTCAGCTACGTAATCGTCGAAACCCCTCATATCGATACCCGCTCCTGCTCGAGACATTCCCGGAGGGCTCTCAGACCTCTCCGCTGCAGGGCTTTGACCGCTCCAGGGCGTTTGCCAACGACCTCGGCGGTCTCCTCCAGAGTCAGGTTTGCGATAATCCGAAGTGAGACGACGTCACGCTGCTCCTCGGTGAGGACCTGCAACGCCTGTCTCAATTCGTCGGTGACCAGGCGATCCACCGCTTCGGCTTCTACGTCCCCGCCGGAGTGCTGGTCTTCGTCTAGCAGCGTGCTGAGCTCTGGTTGGCGCCCCCGCTTGCGCCGGGTGTCGATGAGCCGGCGATGTGCAATTACAAAGACCCAGGATCGGAAGGCTTGCTCTCCCCCGTCGAAGCCCTCGATGTTGCGGGCTACCTGCAGGAACGTTTCGGCCGCGAGATCCTCGGGCTCGGGCGCGCCACGGCTGGCAAGGTACCCGGTAACCGGACCGGCGAGGTCGCGGTATAGGGCAGCCCAGGCCCACTCGGAGCCAGCCTTGGCCGCCTTCAGGGCAGACTCGAAGTCATGTCCCAGTGACATGCCTCAGTCCTCGATCCGTGTCGAGATCTTGGTCGCGATTCGATGCAAGTGACTCTCGTCAGTTATCGGCACTCTGACGACGTCCTTAGCGAGATTCGAGTGGGACAACTGACAATCCTCTCCCATTTCCTCTCTATCGCACGTCCAAACCGATCGGAGTGGACGGCGCTGAGTATCCCAAATCCCAATCTGAGCGATAACAACCTCGAAGTCCTAGATCCTGGAGGGAACACGATGCGAAGACTCATGAGACCGGCGATGAGCGCCATCGTTCTGTTCGGGCTCCTGGTGGGGTCTGGCGTTGCCTGGGCAGCCGAGGATGGTGCTGAACCGGAAGATGCGGAGGCCGAAGAGGCCGTCGATACCCTGTTCAATTTCGGCTACGACTTCATCCATCGCTTCTTCGGCTGGAACCTCAGCGCACTCGACGGTCTCTACGACTGCACACTGGAAGGCGCAACCCTCACCGCAACTTATGGGGCGCCGACCGACGAAGGAGTGATCCCGATTGACAACCTCGAGGCCGGCGCCGGAGTCGTCCTCTTCCCCAATCGGCCCGCTGACGAGCTGGCCGACGGTCTGGAGCCTGCCGAAGCCCCATTCGCCTACAGCGGGGCCGACAGCGAATGCGGGGTCAGTGGTGGAGACGTGTCCGGGCCGGCCGGGCAGGTCAACCACGGCATGTTCATGAAGCTGTTCAACGGCATGTATGAGGGGTCCGGCCGGGGCTGTGTGGCCCGCCACCTCGCCCAATCCGATTTGGGCAAGGGCGAACAGCAGGTCGCGCCCGGCGAGGACCCGGACTTCCTGCCGATCGTTGGTGGTGAAACCGGAGAGATCGACTTCACCTCCGTCGAGGCCGACTGCGAGCATGGGAAGAAGAGCGAGGGCGGCGAAGTCCTGGACGCACGGGAGAACGGGAAGCCCGAGAACACGGGGGAAGCCCGAGAACACGGGGAAGCCCGAGAACACGGGGAAGCCGGACCATGCGGGCAAGCCCGATTCCCCGGGCAAGTCTCAATCAGCACAGGGTCACAACAACTAGGTCGCACAGGTGGAGGGGGAGAATGTCAACGTTCAGTGCAAGGCTTCGACTACCGGGCCGCACCAAGCTTCCGTTGAGCGTCGAGGTCGACATCCAACACGAGCGGATGACTCTCACCTCGGGCGATCGGACGGTAGGGGTCTGGCCATTGGCTGACCTCGAAGTTGTCAGCCAGTCCGACGGATTCCACATCAAGTTGGATGGCGATGAGGTCGTGCTCAACGTGGCGGAGTCCAAGCGGTTCGCCGCCGCCCTCGGGATCAATGAGCACACGCGGCGCCTGGTTGCGGTGCCGACACATCACCTGGCGCCATCGATGATCGAGTCCGAGGAAGATCAGGTCATGGATCTGGAACGGCGCGTCGCGGAAGTCACCGAAGCTCTCGTGTCGGAGACATTGACGCCGGCCGCGGCGTTCGCCCAGTGGCTGAATCTCCTCAAAGAGATCAACCTCCGTCACGGCCAAGGCTCGATGCCGACCGATGTCTTCTATCGATTGAACAGCGCGCTCCTGGACCTGATACCGGAGCCCGCTTCCGTGACCGAACAGATCGAGACCGCCGAGTCGATCTGACCGGGGACGCCCCCTGGGCGCGACCTCGTAGGTCGGCATAGACGACCGGACGGGGACCGCTTCCTCAACGTTCGTTTAACCATTCGTGGTCCCTGACCGCTTCCCTCGAGGACGCGGTAGGGTCGTTCCGAGACCGTCGTGGGACGGCGTCACCCGCGTCGCGACAACGTCGATGACGGAGGGAAGGCAATGAGGGCAAAGACCAGGGCCCGTCTGCCACTGGCCATCGTGCTTGGCCTGCTGGCGACCACGGTACCGACGCAGGTGATGGCGGCCGGGGATGGAGTCACCATCAACGAGATCAGGGTCGACCAGACCGGAGCCGACAACGACGAGTACTTCGAGCTGTCCGGGTCTGCCGGGCAGAGCCTGGACGGGTACACCTACCTGGTGATTGGGGACGGCACCACCGGTGGCTCCGGTGTGATCGAGGCGGTGGTGGGCCTGGCCGGGCAGAGCATCGCCGCCGATGGGTTCTTCCTCGTCTCCGAGACGACGTTCACCCTGGGCACCGCCGATCTGATGGTTGGCGCCGCCGGTCTCAACTTCGAGAACACGGACAACCTGACCCATCTCCTGGTGCAAGGGTTCACCGGCGCGAATGGGACCGATCTCGACACGAACGACGACGGAACCCTCGACTCCACCCCCTGGGCCTCGATCGTCGACTCCGTGGCACTAGTCGGAACCGCACCGAGTGAGCCGGTCTACAGCTCCACCGTGGTTGGGCCTGACGGCACCTTCGTGCCCGGTCACGTCTACGACTGTGCCGACGGCTGGCTGATCGGCCCCTTCGATCCGGCGGTTGGCGACGACACGCCGGGGGCGGACAACTCCGTCTGCCCGGTCACCCCCGACGACGTGTTCATCCACGACGTGCAGGGCCCCGGCGCTTCGACCCCGCTGCCAGGAGCGTTCGTCAGGCTGGAAGGGGTCGTGGTCGGCGACTTCCAGGGCAACAGCTTCGCCGGCACTCAGCTGGGTGGCTTCTTCATCCAGGAAGAGCCCGCCGACCACGACGCCGATCCCGACACTTCAGAAGGGATCTTCGTCTCTGCCCCCTCCGCCCCCGAGGTTGCGGTGGGCGATCAGGTCAGCGTCACCGGTGTGGCTGCCGAGGCATCAGGCAAGACCCAAATCGGCAACGTCACCGAGGTGATGATCGTGGGCTCTAATCCGAGCGCAGTGCTGGCGACGCCGGTATCCCTCCCGGTGACCGCCCAGTCTGATTGGGAGAAATACGAGGGGATGCTCGTGAGCTTCGACCAGGACCTCTACATCTCCGAGTACTTCAACTTCGACCGCTTCAACGAGATCGTCCTCACGTACCGCTCGCCAATTCCAGCCGACCGCAGGTGGCCGAGCCCGGGTCGCCGGAGGCCAGCTGCGGTGGCAGCGGCCAATGCCTCTTGCCCGTCATCACTCTCGACGACGGGCGAAACAGCCAGAACTCCGATCCCGCCGTCCACCCCAACGGGGAGGAGTTCACCCTCACCAACACCTTCCGGGGAGGTGACATCCTCCAGGACGTGACCGGGGTGATCGGACATCGCCTTCAACCTGTACCGGATCCAGCCCACCCAGGGTGCCACCCACGTCGTGGCCAACCCCCGCCCGACCGCGCCCGACCCGATCGCAGGGAACACTCCGGGTGGCCGTCGTTCAACGTGCTCAACTTCTTCACCCACCTCGATGACGGGGTCACGACATCTGCGGACCGACCCGAACCTCGAATGCCGCGGCGCCGACACCCCCGAGGAGTATCAGCGCCAGCTCGCCAAGCTGCTGGTGGGGATCCATGCCCTCGACGCCGACATCATCGGGATCCAGGAGATCGAGAACGACATCCGTCCAGCCGATCGACGGCAATCGGGCCCACGACCCGATGCTCACCCTGGTGGAAGAGCTCAACGCGGTCGAGGGGGCCGGAACCTGGGCTTGGATCGGCGAGGTCGAACCACTACAACGACTACCCGGTCCGCAACGAGATCATCTACAAGCCGGCCTCGGTGCAGCTGAAGGGGAGCCCAGATCGCCCTCGCCGACGATGCTTTCGACAAGTTCGTCCCCGGACGCCACCGAGCCGGTCGGGCGGCCCCCGCTGGCTCAGACCTTCCGCCAGTGGCGAACCAAGGGAGCCGCCAGCCCTTCACCGTGGTGGTCAACCACTTCAAATCGAAGACTCCTGCTGCGCCGCTCTGGGCGACCCAAACCTGGGCGACGGCCAGGGTGATTGCAACCTCACCCGGGTGGCCCAGGCCGAGGCCCTGCTCGATTTCATCGACGTCCTCGACGACACCTCGAGCGGGGTTCTGATCATTGGAGACTATAACAGCTACGCCATGGAAGACCCGATCAGCACCCTGGAGTCGGGAGGGCTGACCGACCTCGTGCAACGGTACGAGGGGCCCGGGGCTTACACGCTGCGTGTTCGACGGCCAATTGGGCAACCTCGACCACGCCCTGGCAACCCGGTCGATGCTGAACCGGGTGAAGGGCCTGACCGATCGTTCCACATCAACGCCGACGAGCCCGACATCCTCGACTACGACACGACCTTCAAGCTGCCCGCACAGGATGCGCTCTACGAGCCACTCCCCTACCGGGTGTCGGACCACGATCCGCTGATCGTGGGCCTCTCGTTCGGGGGCCCCAACAACTAGCCACTCGGAAGCCCCCCGTTGAAGGCCGGGGCACGGATGGCGACCAACACCGCTGGCAGACACCGATTGCGAAAAGGGGTAGGGTCGGCTGCTGGCGGATATCAGAGACAAGATGTCCGCGGGAACATGCCGAAAAGGGGGGACGCGCTCATGCGATCTCGTGCAGTTGCTCTCGTAGGCCTGGTGGCGCTGGTATCGGCGACCACGGGGGTCGGCCTAGCCATGGCGGCGACGAAGGCGCCGAAGCCGCCGTTCATCCACGACGGCCCAGTGGTCGAGGTACAAATCCTCTCGCTCAACGACTTCCACGGGAACCTCGAACCCCCGGCGGGCTCTAGCGGCCGGGTCGGCGCGACACTGGCCGGCGGCGCCGAGTTCCTCGCCACCCACATCGAGAATCTGGAGCAGACCAACCGGAACACGATCATGGTCGCCGCCGGCGACCTCATCGGGGCCACCCCGCTCCTCTCCGCCGCGTTCCACGACGAGCCGACGATCGAAGCGATGAACCAGATCGGGCTCGACCTCAGCTCGGTGGGCAACCACGAGTTCGACGAAGGCTCGGCCGAGCTGCTCCGCATGCAGAACGGCGGTTGTCACCCCGTCGACGGCTGCGCTGACGGCACCGGGTTTGCCGGAGCCGACTTCCAGTACCTGTCGGCCAACGTGGTACAGGAGAGCAACGGTGAGACCCTGTTCCCCGCCTACTCGATCCAGAACTTCAACGGGGCGAAGGTGGCGTTCATCGGGATGACACTCGAAGCCACCCCCACGATCGTCAGCCCGTCCGGTGTCGCCGGTCTGGATTTCCTCGACGAGGCCGACACCGTGAATGCCCTCGTTCCCGAGCTACAGAACCGCGGCGTCGAGGCCATCGTCGTCCTCATCCACGAGGGCGGTCAGCCGAACCCACCCACGAACGAGATCACCATCAATCAGTGCCCTGGTGTCTCCGGGCCGATCATCGACATCACAAACCGGCTCGATGACGAGGTCGACCTCGTCATCTCCGGCCATACCCACCAGCCCTACAACTGCGTGATCGACGGCAAGCCGGTCACCAGCGCCTTCTCGTTCGGCCGGCTAGTGACCGACATCGACATGCAGGTCGATCGCAGCACGGGCGATGTCGTGCCGAACGGCATCACTGTCAACAATCGGATCATCACCCAAGACGTGCCGAAAAACCAGGGATTGACCGAGCTCATCGCGCACTACCTCGAGGTCGTCGCTCCAATCCGCGACCGTCCGATCGGCAACATCACTGCGACCATCGTGCGGACCAACGACGCATCGCTGGAGCAACCCATGGGCAACGCCATCGCCGACGCGCAGCTTGCCGCGACTGACGGCGCCGATGTCGGCCAGGCCGTCCTGGCCTTCATGAACCCGGGTGGAGTCCGTGCCGAACTGACGTTCCCCACCAGCCCGGTCGGCGAAGGCGACGGGGTGGTCACGTTCGGTGAAGCATTCACCGTTCAGCCGTTCGGCAACTCGCTGGTCACGATGACGCTGACCGGCGCGCAGATCGAGACGGTGCTCGAGCAGCAGTTCTGCGGGGTCAACGACACCGCGTTCCGGGTGCTCCTCCCCTCTGCCGGCTTCCACTACACCTGGGATCTGTCCCAGGCCCAGATCGTTGACCCGAACTGCACCGGCGACGTGGTATCCGGGATCACTTTGGGCGGCCAGCCACTGGTGGCCGGCACCCCGTACCGGGTGACTGTCAACAGCTTCCTGGCCGACGGCGGCGACGGGTTTGGCGGTCTCCTGGCCGGCACAGACCGCCTCGGCGGCGAGGTCGACACCGACGCTTTCGAGGCCTACTTGACAGCAAAGACACCTCCAGGGCTGTCACCTCCGGCGACCGACCGCGTCGACGTGGTGCCGTAGACCCTCGTCGCCTCAGGCTCGGGTCTTGCGGAAGGGACATCGATACGCACATTGGTGAAGGTGACCACCCCGGTTCCCTCTACCACCAGGCAATGGGACGTCTCGGGACGGATCGACCGATAGTCTCAGACTCGGCCGAAGGGAGCTCGAGCTGGGCGTAGGAGTCGAGGCGGTCCGCCGTCCCATGCGCCGGTTACCGGCGCTTCTCGACCGTGCGCTCTCGGGTGCGATCGCACCTGGCGATAGCCCGGAAACGATGCGGACCAAGCGCTTGCTCAGCGGGGCATTGCTGGTGTCGCTGCCGATCATCGCCTTCTCCGTCGTCCAACTCGTGATCCTCGGCGCGCCCGTCGCCGGAGCCGTGATCGCCATCGCTTTCGTCATCAATCTCGGATGCCTCGTTGTGATGAGGGTCTGGCCGGCGAGCTACCCGGGGATCATGCACATCATCGCCCTGATCAATATCGCCATCTCGGCCGCGGAGATCGTGATAGTGGGTGGTCTCCTGGCGTCGGGGGTGAACTCGGTTTGGGGCCTGGTGGCGGTGATCGGGGCGTTGGCCGTGTTCGGGGACCGGCGGGCCAATCTGTGGCTTGCCTTCTACCTCGTGGTCAATGTGGTGGCCGTGATCGTCGCCTCCGGTGTGGAGCCGATCGAGTCTCTCCCAAACGCCGACTACATAGCGTTGTTCAACCTGCTGGCAGTCGTGGTCTTCGTCTACGGAGTTCTGTTCTATTACGTGCGTCAGCGGGCGATCCTGCTGGATCAGTCGGATTCCCTCTTGCGGAACGTCCTGCCCGACGAGGTCGCTGACCGCCTGAAGACCTCGTCGGTGACAATCGCCGAGAGCTTCGACGAGGCATCGATCCTGTTCGCCGATGTCGCCGGTTTCACTCCGATGTCGGCCGGGATGACCCCCCAGGAGCTGGTGTCCCTGCTCGACGAGGTGTTTTCCGCATTCGACACCATGGTCGAGGGCCGGGGCCTGGAGAAGATCAAGACCATTGGTGATGCCTACATGGTGGCCTCCGGCGTCCCCGTCTCGCGACCCGATCACGCCCATGCCCTGTGCCAATTGGCGCTCGAAATGCGCGAGTACAGCGATGGGCACAGCTTCCAAGGACGAAGTCTCCAGTTTCGGATGGGGATCAACTCGGGCCCGGTCGTGGCCGGGATAATTGGCCGGCACAAGTTCAGCTATGACCTGTGGGGAGACTCGGTCAACACCGCCAGCAGGATGGAATCACTCGGCACCGTCGGACAGATACAGATCACCGAGGCCACGCTTCGCCTCGTCGAGGACCAGTTCGTCTGCGAATCGAGAGGCATCATCGAGATCAAAGGAAAAGGCGCGATGCCGGTCTGGTACCTGATCGGGCGGCGTGGGGAGACGACGCCGAGCACCTCGGGCGAATGAGCCTGATCCGTCTCGAACTGGGGGGTATCCGCTCCCTCGACATTCGCCCAACTTCTCGTGGCCCCTGACCACCGTCCTCACCCCAACACGTAGCCACGGTCGACCCGCGTCTACATTCCCGCCGAGGATGAATATCGAGTTCGAGCAAGCGACGCCGGCCGACGCCGAGGACCTGGTCGAGGTGCAGATCGCAGCTTTTCACGATGACGCTCGGCTTTATCCAGGAGTCGAGATCGGCGGTCCTCCCGGCTATGACTCGGTCGAGGCGATGCTGGCCAAGATCGCCCGGGGCGAGAGCCTCAAGGCCTCTCTAGATGGCGAGGTCATCGGTGCGATCACTGTCATCGATCAGGGTGAGGGGCATTTCCATCTCGACCTCCTCGCCATCGATCCGGCCCACCACAACAAGGGTTTCGGCACCCAGGCGATGGGGTTCATCGAGCGGACTTTCCCTGCCACCGTCTGGACACTGGAGACACCGACCTTCGCCACCCGCAACCAGCACTTCTACGAGAGGCTTGGGTTCGTGAGGCTCGGTGAGACGGTCTACCCGGACATCACTCTGATTCAATACGAGAAGCGGCTGACCAGATGAGCTCCGACAATTCGGTCGGCCGGTTCTACCAGAACTGGCAGATCTACAACGATCGGATCGTCGAAGTCATCCACGACCTATCCGCCGACGAATTGCAGATTCGTCCTGCTGCCGACCAGTGGCCGATCTGGGCGACCGTCGGGCACATGGCCGGGATGCGCGTGTATTGGCTATGCGGCGTCCTCGGGGAGCCCGGAGTCGACACGACGCCCTTTACTGATCCTCTGAGCGGGATCGGATGGGAAGACGATCTCGACACACCCCGGACGGCTATCGAGCTGACCGAGGCGCTCGAATCCACTTGGCCGATCATCGCCGGCTGCCTCGAGCGGTGGACACCAGACCACCTCTTCGAGCGATTCGAGCGCCAGGCTGGTGAGAAGACGCAGTTCCACACCCGTCAATCTGTCCTGGTGCGCCTCCTCAGCCACGACGCCTATCACAGCGGCGAGCTGTCACAGACGCTGGGCATCCACGGCTTGCCCCAGATCGATCTCTGGCGTGCTGATTGAGTGTTGGTGATCAGTAGAGGCCTGCGGCACGCGCGCCGGGACACCTGATGGCCCGATAGCGTCCCCACCGTGACCGGCCACTACACCAATCCCGGGGTCTACATCGAGGAGATCAACCCTCCCCCGGCGATTTCAGGGGTGGATACCGCGGTCACCGCTTTCGTGGGCCGTGCCGCCCGGGGCCCTGTCGACACCCCGGTACCGGTCACATCGTTTTCCGACTTCGAACGACTCTTCGGTGGTCTGTGGTTGAAGAGCGACCTGGGTTACTCGGTGCAGGACTTCTTCGATCAGGGCGGGCGGCGGGCCATCGTGGTCCGGGTACACCGGCCGACCTCAGGGGACGTAGCCACCCTCACGCTCGGCCATGGTGATTCACGTCTGGTCCTGAAGGCCACGAGCCCCGGCGCCTGGGGTCGGATGCTGGAGGCGACGATGGGCTCTCTGCCCCGGAACCGGTTCGAGCTGACCGTGACCGACCGGGGAACCGGCCTCGTCGAGACCTTCACCGGGTTGTCGCTGGCGGCCGGCAGCACCAGTCGTGTCGACCGGGTGCTCCAGGAGTCGCAGCTGGTTCGGTCCGACCAACCTCGTCCCGTCCAACCTGCCACCCGGCCTTCCCATCACCGTCACTGCCGAGAACGGAAATGATGGCGCCCGCTTTGCCGCCGCCGCCTACACCGGAATCGGCCTGCGGGAATCGGGACGGGGTATCTATGCCCTGGATCGAGCCGATCTGGTGAATCTGATCGTGCTCCCGCCGTATTCGACCACCACCGGCGTTCCGCGGCGGGTGCTGGTCGATGCGATCGCCTACGCCCGGGAGCGAAGGGCGATGGTGATTCTCGACCCACCGTCCGACTGGCAAACCGTGGACGACGTCGCCACGGGCTCGGCCGGTTATGTCCAGAGCCGGGACGCCGCCCTCTACTTCCCCCGCCTGGCCCGTCCCGACCCGCTGCGGTCGGGCCGGGTCCGGTCGCTCACCCCGTCCGGGGCGGTGGCCGGGATGCTGGCTCGACTCGATCTGAACCGGGGACCGTGGCGGTCACCGGCTGGTAGGGAGGCAACTCTCTCCGGTGCGACGCCCTCGATCGTGCTCACCACTGCGGACATCGAAGCGCTCAGCCCGCTCGGGGTGAACTGCATCCGGGCAATTCCGGGCGAAGGCACCGTGGTGTGGGGAGCCCGTACCAGAGCCGCATCGGCAGACGCCGAATGGAAATACGTGACCGTCCGCAGGACGGCGCTGTTCATCGAGGAATCCATCCGCCGAGGGCTCGAGTGGGCGGCGTTCGAGCCCAACGAGCAGACCCTGTGGACCCGGGTGCGGAGCCAGGTCGAGGGCTTCCTCCTGAGCGTCTACAGCCAGGGCGCTTTCCCCGGGAACCGACCTCGAGACGCCTACTTCGTGCGCTGCGGCCCCGACACGATGACCCAAGACGACATCGACCAAGGGCGATTGATAGTCCTGGTCGGCATCGCCCCGGTCCGGCCCGCCGAGTTCGTGTTGATGCGAATCGGGTTGTGGCAGGGTGACGACGACGATTGATTCACGACCACTTGAGGAGATCACGTGAAAACACGACAACTGGGGAGCAGCGGTCTCGAAGTCTCGGCCCTCGGCTACGGCTGCATGGGGCTCAGCTCTGGCTATGGGACGCCCTCGGATCGAACTCACGCAATCGAGATCATCCGGGCCGCAGTCGATCGCGGGGTGACCCTCTTCGATACGGCCCAGGTCTACGGTCCGTTCACCAACGAGGACGTCGTCGGCGAGGCACTCGCCCCGTTTCGGGACGAGGTCGTGATCGCCACCAAGTTCGGCTTCAACTTGGTGGACGGAGAGTCAGAGGGGTTGAACAGCCGCCCCGAGCACATCCTGAAGATGACAGATGCCTCGCTCCGCCGGCTCCGGACCGATCGCATCGACCTGTACTACCAGCACCGGGTCGATCCCGAGGTCCCGATCGAGGATGTCGCCGGCACGGTGAAAGAGCTCATCGCCGAAGGGAAGGTCAAGCACTTCGGTCTCTCCGAGGCGGGCGTCAAGACGATTCGCCGGGCCCAGGCCGTGCAGCCCGTCACGGCTCTCCAGAGCGAGTATTCGCTGTGGTGGCGGGAGCCTGAGGAGGAGATTCTCCCCGCACTCGAGGAGATGGGAATCGGTTTCGTCCCGTTCAGCCCGCTGGGGAGAGGCTTTCTCACCGGCAACATCGACGAGGACACGATCTTCGTGGACTCAGACTTCCGCCACACTCTCCCCCGCTTCGACGCGGAGAACCGAAAGGCGAACCGGGGCGTGGTCGACCTGGTCAAGCTGATGGCGGAGGAGAAGGGAGTATCCCCGGCTCAAATCGCCCTCTCCTGGCTGCTGAGTCGCAAGCCCTGGATCGTTCCGATCCCGGGCACCACCAAGCTCGACCGGTTGGAAGAGAATCTCGGAGCGGTCGACGCCGCCCTCACCACCGATGACTTGGGCGAGATCGACCAGGCTCTCGAAGCGATCAGAATCCAGGGGAACCGCTACAACGAGGTCACCCAGCGCATGATCGATCGCTGACCCTCAGCATCAGCTATCCCCGAGAAAAATCAGTGATCGTGCGAATCGAGGTCGACATCCTTCTTTACGTATTCGGTGTGCTGCTCTTTCCGGGTAGCGGTCGCAGTGATCAAGGTCAACACCACTCCGAGTGCGCCGACCGCCATCAGGATGTATCCGATCGTGTTGAGGTTGAATCCTTCCGCTTCCACCGACACCGCGAACGCCAAAACAGCACCCACGGCGATAAGGAAGAGCGAGCCTCCGAAACCGACATTCCTGTTCATTTTTTCTCCTTCGATACTTTGTCCTTTGGACGGCCGAATATCTACCCAAATCCCGTAGTCGGGAAACGGGGCTGAAGCGCTGGATGGTCAGACCTCGATCACAACTTTGCCCAGTGCCCGCCCCTCGCCGACGTGGGCCAGCGCCTGGGGCACCTCTTCCAGGCCAAAGGTGCGGTCGATGTGGATCCGGATGTCCCCCGAGATGCAGAGTTCGGCCATCGGCTGAAAGTGGGTCGGGCCCGGCTTGACGACGAGCAGCCCGATCCGGCGCCCGGTGAGCCGACCCAAGATCGCTCCTGCCGTGACCACCCGGAGCAGCGCCGGCACCGAACCTCCGACGCATCGATAGCGGCCACCGGAGGCCAGTGACCTCCGATATGCGAACACCGAGCGGTGAGTGACGAGGTCCAGAACCCGGTCGTGTGGCTCCAGCCTGGTCCAGTCCTGGCTGCGATAGTCGATCACCTCGTCAGCGCCCAGCGAGCGCATGTGCTCCAGCTTGCTCGCGTTGTCGACACCGGTCACATGGGCTCCGGCGCGTTTGGCGAGCTGGATGGCGAACGACCCCGAACCGCCGCCGCCGCCATTGATGAGTACCCGTTGCCCGGGATCGATCTCGGCAGTTCCCTGCAGTGCGATCGGTCCCGCCTGGGGAATGGTCGAGGCCTCGGCAAAGCTGAGTTCCTGCGGCTTGTGGGCCAAGGCTTTCTCGGGCGCCAGCGCGTATTCGGCGAACCCACCCATCAGGGCGAGGTTGTCACCGTAGACCTCGTCGCCGGGGCGGAACCGGGTGACGTCGGGGCCAACGGCCTCAACCCTCCCCGCGATGTCAGAGCCGAGTGTCCGCCGCGCCGGGGTCCGCAAACCTCCGATACGGGCATAGAACGGGGTTCCGTTCAAGCACTCCCAATCGGAGAGGTTGACCGACGTCGCCACCACCTCGACCAGGACCTGACCCGGGCCCGGCCTTGGCGTTGGGACCTCTTCGACCCGCAGCACATCGGGAGGGCCGTATCGGTCGTAGACGACTGCCCTCACGCCTGGCCGCGAGCCAGGTTCTTGTGGGCTGGAGCGGGTGGGGTCTCCTGTTCGAGGTCCTTGGCGACGAGCGCCCTCGAGATCTCGAGATGACGCAAGAGGAAGGAAGGCTCGTCGAGTCGTCTCCGGCGCATCCAGGCGGTGACTTCCTCGTTGCCCTTGCTGGCATTGCAGGAGCGGCACGCCGGAGCGATGTTGTCAATCGTGTAACGGCCTCCGCGGGAGATCGGCAACACACAGTCGCGCTGCAGCGGCTTGTCGGTCGCACCGCAGTAAGCGCATCCACCCCAGGCCGTTCTCAGAGCGTGCCACTCCGTCGCGGTGAGGTCGTGCTCGACCCGGGCCATACGACGCTTGCGTCTCCGAGCTGCCCGCGCCTTCCGAGTTCTGGCGACTGCCATCACCCCAGGGTATTCAGGCAGTCCCCAGCGCCTGAGTTACTTCGTGTCGATGCCCCCCGGCACCGAGTACCTCCGGGGAATAGGCTGGTCGATCTAACTCCGGAGTCACCGCGAAGCGGGGAGGCACATGACAGACCCGGTCAATCACGGCGCGCCGGAAGCAAATCCAGATCCACTCCCCGTTCGTTGGGTGCGCCCGCTCATCGACATGGTGGCGCGGGCGCCGGCGACCATCCACACCAAGCTGCTTGCCGGCTTCCTCCTGAGCGCGCTGCTGCTTCTCGCCATGGGTGTCTTCAGCATCGTTGTTATCAACGCGATGAACAGGCAGATGGACCAGGTGATCGAGCTTCAGGAACAGCTGGAACTCGCCCAGCAAGGCATATATGCGGTGACCGCGCAGAGCCACTATCGGGCGATGGCCCTGATCACCGAAGTCGACTCGTGGAACGACAAGATCGTCCAGGCCAAAGAGAACTTCACAAACGACATGGAAGCGATCAGGCAAGTGGCGGACGAAGAGCTGACAGTCATCGTCGATCGAATCGAAGCCACCGATGTCCGGTACGCCGAGGCGAGCGACGAAGTATTGGCGCTCTATGAGGCCGGCGATCTGGCCCGAGCCAGTGATGTCCACATCTCGGCCGAGCACGAGATCTCACATGAGCTGGAAGACGATCTGAACCTCATGATCGGCTCGCTCGAGGAGAGCATTGCCTCTGAGCTCGAGAACTTCCGGGGAAACCGGAGTTTCCTCACCGTGACCGTCGCCGCGTTCTCAGGGGTCAGCCTGATCACCGCCCTGGCGATGGGAGCCATCCTGTCGTGGTCGCTGGTGAGCCCGGTGCGCAAGATCGATCTGGCCCTGGGCAGGATCGCCGACGGCGACTTCGACCAGGAGGTAGAGGTGCCCAACCGTGATGAGTTCGGAAGGCTGACGGTCAATCTGAACCGGACTAGCAAGCAGCTCTCTTCCCTGTATGAGGGATTGAGCGAGCTCAATTCCAATCTGGAGCAAACCATCGAAGAACAGGTCACTCAGCTCCAACGGACCGAACAGCTGAGGCGATATGTGTCCCCGCAGGTGGCTGATGCGATTCTCGCCGGGGAGCAACCAGTGGCCTTCGCTTCGGTCCGGCGCAATCTGACCATCCTCTACTCGGACATCCGGGGCTTCACCCAGATCGCGGAGCGGATGGAGCCCGAGGAACTCGTCGATGCCCTGAACGAGTACTTCAGCGAAATGACCGAGATCGTTTTCTCCAACGGCGGCACCCTGGACAAGTACCTGGGCGACGGGGTCCTGGCCTTCTTCGGAGACCCGATTCCGTTTGAGGACCATGCCGAACGGGCCGTGGCGACCGCGTTCGAGATGCTGGGCAAAGTCGACGAACTGCGCGGCGACGTGGATGCGTTCTGAGGAGGAGCTCTCTGTTGGCGTCGGGATCAGCACCGGCTATGTCACGGTGGGCAACATCGGCTCGTCGACGAGGACCGACTACACGGTGGTGGGCAACCATGTGAACGTGGCCGCCCGACTCGCCACGGCTGCTGAGCCGGGCCAGATCCTGGTCGCAGAGCGGACCATGGCCGCGGTCCAGGACCGGGTTGATGGGGCTCCGGTCGAGGACCTGGTGATGAAGGGGGTGCAACGACCTGTCAAGGTCTTCGCCTTGACAGAGAAGGCTCTCTCCACCCAGAGCGACATCTAGACGGTCTCGGTGATGAGCCAGGCTTCATTTGGCCGTTAGGGAGCGGAGCGTGTTGCTCATGATGTTCGGCGACCCCGAGCTGGGCTGCTGCCCCGGGCCAACAGCCGAAAGATTGAGCCGCTAGCCCTAAATCAATCCGACAAGTACCGGGGTCGACCAGCCGAGAATTGATATAGCGCCGGATCACACCGAGACCGGCCGGCTGGGAAGGCAACCCCGTGGATTCATTCGGCGACGCTCGCGCGCGCTCAATAGACGTTTTGGACGCCGCCGCACTGTCGCGGTCGGGGTTAGTGGCGCCGAAACCTGCCGTCACCTGCATCATCCCGGCATACAACGAGGCAGCGTCGATCCAAGACACCGTGGAATCGGTGCTCTCGCAGAGCGAGCCACCGGAAGTGGTGATCGTCGTCGACGACGGTTCCACGGACGGGACTGGGGAATTGGCGGAGCAAGCCGGGGCCATCGTGATCAGACCCACCACCGGCACCGGCTCCAAGGCAGGGGCCCAGTCGTTTGCGCTGCCCTATGTGGACACCCCGTTCACCATGGTTCTCGACGCCGACTCGGTCCTCTCCCACACGGCAGTGGCGGAGTTGCGATCGGCGTTGATGGAGGATCCCGAGGTGGCTGCGGCGTGCAGCTTTGTCGTCCCTCGCAGTCGTCGCACCATCTGGGAGAGAGGCCGTTACGTCGAGTACCTGTACGCCTTTGGGCATGGAAAGCTGATCCAGGAGATCTACGGGCATCCGCTCATCTCCTCGGGTTGTTTCTCGATGTATCGCACCGAATGGCTGGATCGGGTCGGCGGATGGTCGACCCGCACCCTGGCCGAGGACATGGATCTCACCTGGACGCTCTACCGCCTCGGCGGGAAGGTCCGATTCGTGGAAGGGGCTGTCTGCGAGCCGATCGAGCCCCACACCATGCGAATGATGAGCACCCAGCTCAAGCGGTGGTCCCATGGCTTCATCCAGAACGCCCGGGTCCATCGTCGTGGTGTGCTCCGGAGACCGATGCTGCGCTCGATCATCGGGGTGTCGCTCTGGGACGGAATCGTGGCGTCTCTCTTCTATCTGATCGTCATACCCGCCCTCGCCCTCATCTATGGGCCGTGGGCACTGATCGGATATGTCATCGACCTCCCGGTGATTGCGGTGCCGGTTCTGTTTGCGGCCTGGAGGCGACGCGAATTCCTCAACGCCCTGGCCAGCCTCCCCGCCTTTGTCGTGCTCCGCATGCTCAACGCCTATCACATGTTGCGGGCAGTGTTCACCGAAGTCGTGCTCCGTCGCAGCTTCGATGTCTACGAGAAGGGCCACTGATCCAATGGGACCCGGTGTGCCCGGCATGGGGATTGCCAGCATCTTCTACGTGACGGCCGCCCTGATTGCTCCGTTGCGTGAGGCCGTCAAGAGCATTCGTGGAGAGAGCTCGGCCGAGCGATGGGCGGCCGTGGGACGTCAGTTCGCCATGGCGGTGGGGATCATCTCGTCGATCGTGGTGCTCTACCTCGGCTTCGATGCCTTGGTCTCCCGCGGGGTGTTCGGCCCACCGCAGGTCATCGCTCTCCCGGGCAGCTACCCCGTCTGGACGTACGCGGTCGGGGTGATGATCGTCTTGATGCTGGCTTTGGCCCTGGCTTCCGGGGTGGTGGCGCTCAGGGTTCGATGGGGTTCGCTCGGCGAGGACCCCGAGCAGATCGCCGACGTGTATCGAGCCAGTATCCCGGTCCATGAGGACCTTCTGCCGGAAGGGGTCTCGAAGGACGTCATCGTCACTCGTCACCGCCGGCTGAGATCTGTCCATCCGGCCCTTGGAATCAGTTCGCGGCCACCACTCGCGACCCAAACACGCGGCGGATACATGAGCGCCGACCACATCCGTTACCAGGCCATGAGGAATCGTGAGACCGGCACCCACGTCACCGTCGAGGACGCCTACGCCCAGGGATTCCATGGCGCGTCGGGTCGCTGGCGAACGGTCTGTTGGACCCACCGCGAGATCGCTGACCATCGCACCCTCGCCCTCGCTAGGGCTGCTGCACCGCACCCGCTGCTCTGGTGTGAGTCCTGCATCTATGACCACGAGTTGACCCAGGAGCTCGCCTCCATGGAAGCCTCAATCGCTGAGATGGCGGGCACTGGTTGATTGACCACAAGAGTCTGCTCGACTCTCGGTAGGAAGCCTATTCTCGGGCGGTGACGTCCCTTCGGGGCATGCTCGACCGGGTAGTGGATCGACTCGGGAGGATCGGTGCCGACCCGGCCGATGACAACGAGACTCGCCTTCGCAAGGCGCTGCTCGTCCGAATCGCGGTCCTGATCCTGCCGATCTCGTTCCTGTGGGCCGGCCTATACCTCGCCTTCGGCGCCTGGTCGGGCTCTGTGGCGCTCCTGTATGCGGCGATTTCCATCGTGTCCATCGTCCTCTTCGCCAGGAACCGCAACTACCGCCTGTTCCTGCGGATCCAGCTCTGGGACATCTTGCTGGCGCCGACGCTGTCGATGATCGCCCTCGGCGGTTTCCTCCCCGGCGGCTCGCCGGGTATCTGGGGCATCCTCGCCCCACTCGGGGCGCTGGTTTTCGACGGTGTGCGCGCCGGTGTCCGGTGGTTCATCGCATTCGTCACGGTTTTCCTGGCTTCTGGGCTCATCGGAATCGCACTCGACATTCCATCCCCCCTGCCCGAGTGGTTCTCCGGCATGCTGCTTGCTCTCAACGTCGTCGTCGGCGGCACGATCTTCTTCACGCTGCTCGCACTGTTCGCAAAGCAGCGCGAGGAAGCGTTGACAGCCCTCCAGGTGGAGCAGCAGCGTTCCGAGGGCCTGCTCTTGAACATCCTTCCTGCCTCTATCGCCGAGCGCCTCAAGGACGAGACCCGCACCATCGCCGACCAGTTCACCGCCGCGTCGGTGCTGTTCGCGGATGTCGTGGGTTTCTCCGAGCGGACAAAGGACCTTCCCGCGGCCGAGGTCGTCGGGCTGCTCGATCGACTGTTCAGCCACTTCGACACCCTCACTGAGCGCCACGGCCTCGAGAAGATCAAGACCATCGGCGATGCCTACATGGTGGCCGCAGGCGTCCCCATCCGTAGGCCGGATCACGCCCGGGCGATCGCCCTGCTGGCGCTCGACATGGTCGAGTCGGCAGCGCCCGGCGGCATTTGCGGCGACCTCGATGTCCAGCTGCGGATCGGGATCAACTCGGGGCCGGTGGTGGCCGGCGTCATCGGGCAGCGAAAATTCCTCTACGACCTCTGGGGCGATGCGGTGAACATCGCTTCACGGATGGAGTCCGCCGGCACGCCAGGTCGGATCCAGGTCACTCAGCAGACCTACGAGCTGCTGAAGGACGAGTTCGAGCTCGAGCCGCGCGGCACGATCTCGGTCAAGGGCATGGGCGAGATGGAGACCTGGTACCTGCTGGGAGGCCGGGTCACCGCGTACCAAACAGCGAAGCGTCAGCGAAGCGTTGGGTGATCGTCGGCCGACCGGGCCGCAATACTGGCCGCACGTGGCGGTCATGCCTTGGTGAAGCGCTTCTGGGGCTCGCTCATGGCCGTTGGCGGCTACCCGGGCGAGACAGCCCCCCAGATGATCTTGGCTAAACGGCCAACGATGCAAGATGGCGACGAACCGCCTCGACCGCATCGAGACCACCAAAGCCGATCGTGGTTATCGACCGGGACACCGCCTCTCCCACCCGGGTCGCTACCTCTTGCCCTGCCCGCCGGCCAATCCATCGCGCATGGAGATTGAGCACGAAACCGAGGAGAAGACTCAAGGCGAGCGCGCCGGTGATGAGGAGGAGGGGCGTCGGAACCGGGCCCAGATAGGGAACGTCGATGGTGGCCACCGGAAGCTGGCCCGGCCCGAAAATCACGAGCAAATACCAGGCGATAGCGAACAGAAGAACCGCCCCCGACAGCAACTGCACGAAACCAACGACCGGCCAGAGCATCGAGCGGGGCACGGTCAGTTCGCCGGCGGCCTGACGCGTGGCGCGGTCGAGGGCCCTGGTCACCTCGGTTTCGGCATCGTCCGCTCCCAGCGTCATCAGGAGCGCGGGCCGGGTGGCGGGCGGAACCGCCCCAGCCGCCCTCACAAGGGCCGAGCGAACCGGGTTGAGGACATGGCCCAGACTCCCCCGCCGTCGCCACTCGAGCAGATAGGCGCCAGGGTCCGCCTGTCGCCGCTTTCGTCCGGTGATGAACGACAAGAGCGTGAGGATCCGGGCAAGGAGCGAGCCACCCTGGCGACGGGCACGATGCAACACCGCCTCTTCCATCTGGCGGGAGACCCCGACGGGGTCGACCAGTGCCACAGCCCCCTCCACCGCGGCGGCGATCGCCATCTCTCTTTCCTTCGTCGGGAGCAACGGGCTGTGCGACGTGCCTGGCTCCAGCCCGGCCGCCCGGGCAATCGCATCGACCTCGGTGGCGGCGTCCGTGGCGAGTTTGGCAGCCACGATCGCCTTTCCCTCGGCGGCCTGGTTCAGCTCAGCACGCAACTCCTCGAACCCGCTGCCATCGAGGGCCGAAACCATGTCGATTCTGGCTCCATCGATCCCATCGCCCGCCAACCGGCGGCGGAAGTCATCGGTCAGCAGTTGTCGCTGTTTGGGATCCAGACGATCGGCCTTGTTGAAGACGAACCGCATCCGCTCGGCGTGAGGCGCCAGACGGCGGAGATACTCATGTAGGCGCTCGTCATCGTATTTCTCGGGGTCGACCACCCACGCCACCGCGTCGATACGGGGCAGGAGAGCATCAACCGTTGCCCGATGCTCGAGACGGACACTGTCGACGTCGGGCAGGTCGAGTATGGCCACCCCGGACAGGTCGGGCCGGTCATGACCGACCACTCGCTCGACACCGAGCCAATCGAGCAAGGGGCGGACCTCCTCCCGAGCCTCATTCGCCACCCAGGTCACCGGCTGCTCAGTGGTGGGTCGCAGAGCCCGCGCCGGGCTGACCTCCTCACCCGCGAGGGCGTTGAGCACCGAGGATTTGCCCACTCCGGTACCACCGACCAGTGCCATCACGTACAGCTCGCCCGAGAAACCAAGCCGCTGTCGGATCCGATCTGCCAACGCCCGGGCCGACCGTGCAAAATCGACCAGGCCGAGATCGGCCGCGGCGGCTGCAGCCTCCTCCAACCGCTCGAGGGGGGTCATTGCCGCTCCATCCGGGCCGCGGCATGGGCGGCCCGACGCAGATCGGAGGCAAGGTCGGTTGGTTGCGCCATGGGGCCGAGGGCAGAGATGAACCTTTGCTGTTCGGTGACGAACACCGAATCGAGGACCCGATCGAGACGGGCCCGTGCCTGTTCGACGAAGGCGGCAACGTTGGCCTCGCCGAAGATTGCCTCCAGCAGCTTCTGGTTGAGGACGGCGGTGGCGGCGCCGATGCCTATCTCGGCTCCCGTGAGCCCGCCGGTGTGGATGAAGACGGCGAGGATGGCGCTGGTCCCGAGCACGTTTAGGCCGATGCTGGCCGCCTGCGCCCTCCCTTTGAGCTGGGCGCCCATGACCTGGATCTCATCGCCGATCACTTCCATCCATTCCTCCAGCTCCGCATTCAGCTCCGACGCCATGGCCGGCGAAGAACCCCATAGCCCAGCGTCCTCGGTGAGGGCCATGGCCCCGTGCGGATCGTCCACCCAGATGGCGGCCGTTTTCGATGCTGCGGTGTCGGTATGACGCACTACCGAGGTCACCAGGTCGGCGAAGGCCGCCTCGCGCACCTCGGGAGCCGGCGGTGGTGGAGTCGGCCGTAGCAGGTTGCGGAGGGAGGCGGCTACCCGGCCCACTCCTTCTGAGATGTATCGAGCGACCGGACCGGCGTTGACGTAATCGAGCCATTGCCGGAGCACCTCGGTGCGGAGAAACGTTCCGGTTTCGATCTCCCGGTTGAGCGCGTTTCGGGCCGTCCGATAGCTCGACTCGAGGGCTGCTCGTAGCGAGGCAGCAGCCTCCTGCTCGCGTTCCACCTCGGCGGCGATTCTCTCTACCGCCTCAGGGAGACCGGCCAGGGCGGTGTCGAGGCTGCGTCGGGCCATCGAGCGCCGCTCATCGTCGTCTTGACGGAGTCGTTCGATCGCCTCGAGGATCGGTCCAACCGCTTCCCGTCGCAAACCGTCTACGACAGGGTCCATCGCACCCTCCGGAACCGAGACCACCTCTAGATCACCGAACGCCCCTTGGCGGTCGAGCTCGCCCCGCTCGATCAAGGCCCGATAGTCGGCCATCACAGCCGCCTCATCGTTCGTATCGGTGGGCATTCGGTTGATCACAGCCAACAACGGCACCCCCCGTTGGCGAGCCCGGGCCAGAATGTCCCATGGGACCTGGTCGGCATAACGGGTGACCGTGGTGACGAAGATCACCAGATCGGCCGCCTCCAAAAGCTCGAGAGCCAGCTCCCGGTTGGAGCGTTCCACGCTGTCGAAGTCGGGAGCGTCCACGATCATCAGCCCGGGGCTGATGGCAGGGTCGATGCGGACATCGAGTTGGTCACGCTCGGAGATTCCGGCGAGGGGGCGGTCCTCGCTCAGAACAGGGCTGTCGGTGGGGTGGACCAGCGCCACTGGGCGCCGGGTGGTGGGACGGATCAGACCCGATTCAGACAGCGGAGCGCCGGCGATTGCGTTGAAAAGGCTCGACTTGCCCGCCCCCGTCGATCCCAACAGGACCACGACCAGCGGTGCTGAGAGGTCGGCGGCGCGAGGGGCCAGATACTCGGCGACATGACGACGGAGCTGCTCGGCCCGGGCGGCGCGGTCCGGGTCGGGTGCAATCTCAACCCGACGCCCGAGGGCTGTGGCCAGGTCTGATAGTGCCTCACTCAACCCCGCCACTGTATGGGCCTCGTCGGGTTGATCCTGCGGGTCTGCTTGACGAGAGACGCACCAACCGGGTTGGGAACCGTGCGTGGCGGGCAAATGAAGTCATCAAAGGAGAGCCCGCAAATATGGAAACAATGCAATATTGGGAGACCTACTTGAACGACCACCGCGCCGGAGCCACCGCTGGGACCGCACTGGTCAGGCGGATCTGGCGCAGCAATCGCCGGACGAAGTGGGGACCGATCATCGAGAAGGTCGCCGAGTCGATCGAGCAGGATCTGGTCGTCCTCGAGGAGATTCGGGCGGTGGCCGGTGTTTCGGGAGGAGATCTCAAGAGGGCGGCTGCTTTGCTCACCGAAAGGGCCAGTCGATTGAAGCTGAACGGCCATCTGCTCACTTACTCGCCCCTGAGCCGAGTCTTGGAGTTGGAGACCCTCTTGTCGGCCGTCCGCGGGAAACAGAGTCTGTGGGTCACATTGCGTTCAGCAGTGCCGTCTCATCCCGAATGGTCCGGGTTCGACTTTGCCGCCCTCGAGGAACGTGGAAGCGAGCAACTGGAGACGCTGGGGCAGGTCCACGAATGGGCCGCGACCGAGATGATTGGCGCGGGAGCCTGATCCTGGACAAATCGGGTATCGGGCTTGAGCTGTCGACCTGGCTTCCGCCAGACGGCAGGTGGCAAGCCTCGATCCCTCGGACGGGGTTCGAGGCCTACACCTTCGGATTCTTATGGAGCCACGCCACTGAGCGCGGCGTTCAATTCAGTCTTCGACCTGGAATTCTGCCGCCATGCCAAGGAAGGCGTGTGGGGTGCCGTCGCCGAGGTCAGGCGGGCCTTCGGTAGCGCCGGCCATCGCTTCCTCCACTACGGCAGGATCAGCGCCCTGAGGTATGAAGCAGACGATGCCGTAGCGACCCGCCTCGCCAAGTGCCACGGAGGTGCCTTCGGCCTCGGGGTTGAAACCACTGTCACCCGGCATCGCGACCAGAACACCTTGGAACTCGATCAGGGACTCAGACTCCTCATCCGGTAGCTCCAACAGCTCCTCCAAAGAGCGTTCCTCGCCATCGACGATGCGGAACACCACCATCTCATGGAACTCAACGTCTGAACCATTGGTGAATGTCAGTTCGGCGCCCGATGCCGCGATCTCGGGAACTCCCTCGAATGCGTAGTCCTGACCGGTGATCTCGATTGTGCCTTCGACCGCACCCGATCCGCATGCGGATAACAGCGCAAAGCCGAGGATCGCGGCGAGCATCGACGTCTTGAATCTCAAACCATGCCCTTTCCTAGGCGTGTGACCGACTCAACAGTGCCGCCGATACGAAACCGTTACCGCAGATGACTGCCCCAATGCGGCTCTGTCGTGGTCGGAGGATAGGCAAGAAATGATCCGCCCGCGCTCCTTCGAGCCGGCTGCTGCCGGCGTTGCTGGTCCATTCGGAACCCTTCCCCCACCAGACTTCGATTCCAGGCCGGCCGTGGGGTCGGGATACCCAACCCGCTGCCACAAGGGCGCCCTTGATGGCGAGATCATCGGAGGGATCACTGTCATCGATCAAGGCGAGGGGCATTTCCATCTCGAGGTTCTCGCCATCGATCCGGCCCACCACAACAAGGGTTTCGGCACCCAGGCGATGGGGATTATCGAGCGGACCTTTCCTGCCACCGTCTGGACACTGGACACACCGACCTTTGCAACTCGCAATCAGCACTTCTACGAGAGGCTTGGGTTTGTAAGGGTCGGTGAGACGGTGTTCCCCGACATCACTCTGATTCAGTACGAGAAACGCCTGAGCTAGGGGAACGGGACATCTGGCCATTGCCGTTCCGCCGATCGTCTCTCGTCGCGGGAACCTGAGACCACTGCCCCGGCACGGAGGTGCACGCCAGATGAAGAACCGTTAACTCCGCGCGATCGGCCGAAAAGCCAAGCCGCCCAAACAGCCTGTCAGCCAGTCAAAGCCCCGGCTTGGCCCATATGCGATAGCCACACCCGGCAAGACCCGAGCCGAGGAGCAGGCTACCGAGGATGGCTACGAACCAGAATGCCGGTGATGCAAGTAGGGCGATCGCAAAACCCACCAAATGTAACGGTGCGCCCACCGCGATAAAGATGCCTGACCATCGTGGGAACGCCCTCGATGTCGCCACGGCAATGCCCAACATCACAAAGCCGGCCATGAACCCACTGGCGGCGAGACCGTTGAAGACCACCACCGGTGGATACACGGTGATGGCGTCAATCGTTGCGGGGGCCTCCGCAGCAAGAACCGGGGCGAAGAAACCGAACATGCTGGAAATGGCAAGCAGGGCGGTGCCCGTGAAAGTCACCAGGAAACCGATCAACCCCAGCCGCCCCAGACGTTGCGATTCGGCAACGTAAAGCGCCGGGAGACCAAGAAGGATCAGCACATAGGAGACGACGGACACAGCGTGAGAACCAACCAGCCTCGCCTCGGTCTCGAGAATGGTGACCGGGGTCTCCTGGGAGGGGTGCAATGCCGTCGCCACGACCAACAGCAGGCCACCTGCAGCCAGGACCATCCCGCCCCCGCGAACGAGTGCAACCGATGACGTTCCTCGGCTGCCGAGAGCAATCTGGTCTTCCAACCTTCCCCTCTCCAGATCTCACCGCCAAACCCAACAGGCCGACCAATCATATAGGTCGTTCAGCATCCAGGCGCTTTAGAAACGCGACGCGTCCACCGCAATGACCAAGCAGTAGCAGGTGCCATCGCTCGTCGGGTCCGAGACCTCAAACCCGACGCAAACATCGTCCAAGGTGGTGCGGACCTCGGACCTCGATCCCTTGTGCGGATAGCTCGTTTTGTGCTCAGCGCCAGGCGCCGCGGGCACCCATGGTCCCCACGCCCGGGTCGTAATAGGCGACCTGGCGGCTCGGGTCGGCGAGGTCGAGCATGCCGTAGAGGCGAACCACATTGGTGCTCGCCGTCGCTTTTAGCTGATTGCCCGTCCCGTCCAGGCAGACGACGATGTTCTTGGGCATCTATCCGTCCGATCTCTCTACTTCGAGTACGAGCTGAACGCCAACATGGAGGAGATGAAAGCCCGGGGCGGGACCATCGTCCTCGTCGCCGAAGAGCGAGACGACGTCGGTCATGTCGCCGACCATGTCATTCGGGTTCCCTCCGGACCGGTTTCTTGTGCACGGTCACCGCGGTCGTTCCGCTCCAGCTCCTCGCCTACTACGTGGCGACGGCGAAGGGATTGGACGTGGACAAGCCGCGCAACCTGGCCAAGACAGTGACGGTGGAGTGAGTCAGCTCATCTTGGAAGCCCGGGACCGTGCGCCGTGGCCGGATGATTCTCGCCTCAGTTCTTCTCGTAGCGATCGACACGATATGGCCGTCCCTGTCCTAGCTCGATCCGTTCATCCAGCGTATGCAACATCGTGGTGCGGTCCGCCAAGAAATCATGCAACTCGTTTCCGTTGAGCAAAGTGCCCACGCGGGGTATGTAGTGGACTGCGACCAACGCACCGCCTGGCGCAAGTCGTTTCTCTATCAGCGTCAGGCAAGTCTCCAGTTCTTCAACCGTCAGGTAGTAGAGCACGTCGGAGGCGACGATCAGATCGAACGGGCCGTCAGGGAAGTCGGCCGGGAGTGCCCTGACTTCTGGGTGGACGTTCGGATGCCCACTCATGCGCTCCCTCGCCTGCTGGATGGCAGCCTCCGACACGTCGATCGCAAGGAGATCCGTCACCCTCGGAGCGAGTAGTTCGGTGAACGAGCCGACCGCGCAGCCGATCTCGAGGACACGCCCCAGGTTGCCGTTCCCGCAAACCTCGAGGGTTCTTTGGAACTTGGTCTGCTCATTGGGGTTCACATCGAAGCCAAAAGGATCACCGCCTGAGTCGAAGAACTGATCGATGAGCTGCGGCTTGGTCAGCGCCGGCGCGAGCCGCGACGGCAGCACAGCGGCCACGCGCCCCCGCCACCTCGGAGGCACCGCAAAGAAGACTGCGTCGCGCGCCCGAGACAGACGCCGACGGAGGCCGTTGGATGCGGGCGCGGAATCGTCCGTGCTGATGTGACTCCCCCTTGATGAAGCTGAGCGAAACGTTAGTGATGTTGCCGGCCGTCGACGAAGGCTGGCTTCTCGCGTTTGACCCTGGGCAAAGGGGCACGTGTTGGGCAAGATCATCTCGAAATCGGTGGTCATTGACAAGCCATTTGGAACGCGAAGTTTCCCGGTTTGCGAGCATGTCGTTGTCGCTACTCTGTGCGCGGGGCATGAACACGGCACGGAGGGAGAGCGGCCTAGCTGCCTGACCTCCGCCTATCAAATTAGAGGGTGGGAGGCATGCACATGCGAATGATGCCGCGCGCGGCGGTACCCGCGGAGCCTGCGAAGGCACAGCCACGCACAGTGGTTGACATCAGCGGACCCGAGGCATCGATCCAGCTCGGTCAATCGCTCGCTCGCCGGACAACGACCAGGTACGAGGGACTCCTCAAACCGATCCTCGATCGGATCGGAGCCATCCTGCTCCTCTTGTTCACTGCCCCGCTGGTCCTGGCTGCCGCCGCCGCGATACGCCTCACCATGGGGAAGCCGATCATCCTTCAGCAACCGCGGGTTGGGAAGTCGGGAGTCGTGTTCACGATGTACAAGTTCCGAACTATGAAACCAGACCGACGCGTTGGTGACGTGCCCGATTTCGGGGAAGAGAGAAGGATCACCCACAAGCACCGGAACGACCCGCGCCTCACGCCGGTGGGAAAGTTCCTCAGGAAGTGGAGCCTGGACGAACTACCCCAGTTCTGGAACGTCGTTCGTGGCGACATGAGCCTGGTAGGGCCTCGGCCTGAGATGCCAAAAATCGTGGCCGGCTACGAGCCGTGGCAGCATGCTCGTCATCTCGTGAAGCCGGGCATCACCGGTCTATGGCAGATCTCGGAACGGGGTGACAGGATGATGCACGACTGCACTGAGACCGACCTGGTGTATCTGGACGAGATCTCGTTGACGACCGACCTCAAGATCATGATCCTCACCCCCCTCGCGGCCCTGGGGCTGCGACGTGGTTACTGACGGGCATCGAGACCGCGGGGCTCAACCCCGCTTGGCGGTGGCCCGAAGCACGTGGCGATATCCGCCGCGCGCCGCGTCGCGGAGCAGCTTCACCCAGCGCTGGCGATACCAGCGGGGGCCGAATAGGTAGCGGACGATGAGCCGCCGGCATGCCCAGCGCTCCTGGGTCGAGAGCGGGGTCTCGTTGATCAACTGGTGGTAGACGCCGATCGAGCGCCACTCCGGAAACGTGATCGAGTCTGCTCGGCTGGTGTCCCACCAGGCCATGCGATGACCTCGTGCAACCGAATGAGAATATGCCTCGCTGTGGTGGCGCCTCTTGAAGAGGTATTCAGGGATCTCGTACCAGGCCCCTCGCAGGGCCAGCTCGGCCAGCAGGTAACGATCTGACTCCTCACGGGCCGAAATCAGCTCAGTTGTTTGCAGCTCCCTACGACGGCTCAGTCCAAATATTGCGATGCAATCGTTTTGCTTGCAGACGAAATCACAGAAGCGCTCACTGGGTCGGGAGGACATGAGCCTTCCTCCGTACTCGGGGTGCTTGCCGAGCACCTCACCAGACCCGTCGATGAGCAGCGACAACGGGAATGCCAGTTGGACTTCCGGGTGGCTTTCCAGCACTTCGACGCAACGCTCCAGCCAAGTGGGCTCCATGATGTCGTCGTGGGCCGACCATTTGAAATACTCGCCCGCCGCCTGAAAGAAGGTGAATTGGTGGTTCGGGGCGGCGCCCATGTTTCGCTCCTGGCGGAAGTATCGGATCCGTCGATCGCGAGCGGCGAAGTCGGCGCATATCTGGGACGTCTCATCGGTCGAGGCGTTGTCGGAGATGATCAACTCGAAATCGATGAACGTCTGATCGAGCATCGACTGAATGGCTTGCGCGAGGTACTTCTCCCCGTTGTGCACGGGCAGGCCGATGCTCACCTTCGGGGCAGGGCGCGCCTCGAACGCATCGAGCCCCGCTGCCGCCCAACTCCCTCCCATCACCGGCTCATTATACGCCTGCCCCCGCCGGCGTCATTCGTCCGGCGTCGGATCCTCGGCCCTCGAGCTCCTTCGCCAGAAGTCGGCCAGATTCGCCCCGAGGATGTCTGCTGAGTATCGGGCCTTGGCGAATGCCTGTCCTTTTTCGCCGACGGCCGACCTCAGCGCCGGGTTGCTGATCAAGAGGTCCAAGGCATCGGTCAACTCCGGTCTGCTGCCTTCTGCCACCAGTTTTCCCGCGTCGCCGATCACCTCGGGTATGGCGCCGGATCGGCTGGCGATAACAGGAGTTCCGGTGAACATGGCCTCGACCGCAATGCGGCTGAACTGTTCGGCCTTGTCGGGGAGCGTCAGTGATGGGACCACGAGAATGTCCAGCGCCGCCAGCACAGCAGGGATCCTTTCAGGCGGCACGGCACCGGCGTATGTCACCTCCACGCCCAGCCGGTCGGCCAGCTCACGCCATGGGCCTTCCAAGGGCCCAGACCCAAAGACCACCAGCCGGGATCGCTCGCGTCCGTCGGAGGCCGCGAAGGATTCGATCAGCCAGTCGAGCCCCTTCTCCGGGGAGAGCCTGCCGACGAACCCGACGATGCAGTCCGACTCGAGGCCGAGGGCACGCCGATGCTCGGCGCGGTCAGATGCTGCCTCCTCGAAAGGCTCGGACGCGCTGAGACGGCTCGGCACGACAACTGTCGGAATCCCCTCCCTGAGCCCGAACTTGCACGCGAGGTCGAGGCCGGCCTGATTCCATGAGGCGAGCCCGGATAGACGTCTCAAGACGCGGCTGGCGCGTCGCAGGCGAATAGCGCGTTCCGGGCTCGGCCCGAACGACCAGATGTTGTCTGCTGTGTGCCCGGTGACCGGGTAGCGACGGAAGTCCATCTGCGAGAACAGGAGCCCGTACGCCTCCGTTGCGACATGCACGAGGTCTGGCTTCAGATCCTTGATGAGCCCGCCCAGACCGGGATATGTCCACCAGGTTTGGCCCCGACGCAGTCTCAGGGGATTCAGCCGATGGACATTGATCGGATGGGGTGGGGCGACCTCGGGGACACGACCGAAGTCATCGAACGGGGCGCATGCGAGATGAATCTCGATTCCATGACCGGTGGCACCGTGCCAGGGAGCCATCTGCGTCGGCATCAGGCCAGCCTGAACGACGAGCACTCTCAATTCAACGTGCCGCAGTGACGGAGCGCATCGGGAATCGGGGTAGCCGACTCGACACAGCCGCGGACGTGCTCAAGGCATCCTTCGGCGGCCACGACATGCGCATCGGCCTCCCTTCCCAGTCGCATAGACGCGAATGCGACGTTAGCCGAGGCAGAACTCGCAGCAGAACGCCTGGGGCGGAACACACGGCCGCTTTTCACGACTTCGGCCATCGGTAGAATGTGCCGATGGGTGTGGGTGTTTAGGGACGGGGATCCCGACATGGAGGGGCGAGAATGCGTGTGTTGACAACGGGTCATGCCGGTTACATCGGCTCGGTATTGGCACCGCTGCTTCAGGCCGCGGGTCACGAGGTGGTCGGATTCGACACAGGCTTCTATAGCGGCTGTGACCTCGGGTCGGGACCTGAGCCCATCCCTGAGCTAGTCGGAGATCTGCGGGAGGTTCGACCTGAACAGCTAGAAGGGTTCGACGCCATCGTCCACCTAGCCGCGCTGTCGAACGACCCGCTGGGATCGATCGATCCCGAAGTCACCTACGAGATCAATTTCGAGGCGAGTGTGCGGCTCGCGCTCGCCGCCAAGGCAGCTCATGTCCCGCGCTTCCTTTTCGCCTCCTCCTGCAGCCTCTATGGATCAGCAGGCGACGCTCCCTTGGACGAGATGGCTCCGCTCGGCCCGATCACACCCTATGCGGAGACCAAGGCATGGTTCGAGCGAGCGCTGCGGCCCATGGCGGACGACGACTTTTCGCCGACCTACCTGCGCAACGCGACCGCTCATGGTGTCTCACCGAGGCTGAGAGGTGATCTGGTGGTGCACAACCTGGTGGGTTCGGCACTCACGACCGGCGAGGTGCTGATCAAGAGTGACGGTTCACCATGGCGGCCCTTGATCCACGTCGAGGACATTGGACGCGCCTTCCTTGCCGTGTTGGAGGCGCCACGCGAGCTAGTCCATGATCAGGCTTTCAATGTGGGCCGCGACGACCAGAACTTTCAGGTGCGGGACATCGCGAACGTGGTGGCGGCCGCCGTGCCCGGGAGCGAGGTCGTTTATGCGCCGGGAGGCGAGCCCGATGCACGGGACTATCGAGTCGACTTCTCGAAGATCCACTCCCAGCTTCCCGAGCTCAAGATCCAATGGGATCTCGAGGAGAGTGTGGAAGATCTCGTCGCGGAATTTCGACGCCACGAACTGACGCTGGGCACGTTGGATGGCCCCCGACACACCCGTCTCCGGCGCATCGAGCAGCTACGCGATTCCGGTGCACTCAACGAGCGACTTCGCTGGGTAAGTCGATGAAGGTCGTACTTTTCGCCGGGGGTCAGGGCTTGCGGATCCGGGACCAGTCGGACCAGGTCCCAAAGCCGATGGTGCCGATCGGAAGCCGGCCCGTGCTGTGGCACGTCATGAAATGGTACGCCCATCATGGGCACCACGACTTCATCCTCTGCCTCGGCCACCGCGGTGAGGCCATCAAGCGGTTCTTCCTCAACTACGACGAGGCCACTTCGAACGATTTCGTCTTGAGGAAAGGCGGGCTCGACATCGAGTATCAGAACCGGGACATCGACGATTGGACCATCAGCTTCGTCGACACCGGGCTCGAATCGACTATCGGAGAAAGACTGATCAAGGTCAGGGATCACCTGGGCGACGATGCCATCTTCATGGCCAACTACTCGGACGGGGTCATCGATCTCGAGCTGGACAGCTATCTCTCCTGGTTCGAGCAACAGGATGCCATCGCCTCTTTCGTGTCGGCCAGGCCTCCGCTCAGCTACCACGTGGTGAGTGCCGAAGACAGTGGTGTCGTCACCGAGTTGACCCCGATACACGAGATCGACCATTGGATCAATGCCGGCTACTTCATATTCCGGCCCGAGATCTTCGACTATGTCGCCCGGGGCGAGGATCTGGTCGTCGAGGGCTTCCAACGTTTGCTGACCGAGCGAAAACTGGTCACCTATCGCTATCGCGGGTTCTGGGCTCCCTTGGACACTTTCAAGGAGAAGGTCCATCTCGACGAGTTGGCTGCCACGGGCAGGGCTCCCTGGGAGTTGTGGAAACCGGAGCGCAATCCAGCGTGATGCCACTGAAGATCGCGGTTGACGACCGCCCGTTGAATGTCCTGTGCCTGGGAGCGCACAGCGACGACCTCGAGATCGGAGCCGGGGCGACGATCCTCACGCTGGCCACGCGCTACCGGTCGCTATCCATTCAGTGGGTCGTGCTGTCGGCGCCCGGGCAGAGAGCCACCGAGGCCCGTCACGGTGCGGAGTTGTTTGTCCCGGATGCAGCGATCCAGGTCCATGAGTTCCCAGACGCGAGATTCCCGATGCATCTCGACTCCTTGAAGGACGTGTTCGTGGAGCTCGGCGGGCAGATTGACCCCGATCTGATCTTCACCCACGCCGAACATGATCGCCATCAGGACCACCGGGTCGTGAACGAGCTGACCTGGCAGACATTCAGAGATCACCTGATCCTCGAGTATGAAGTGCCCAAGTTCGACGGCGATTTGCTCACACCAAATCTCTACTTCGAGATCGAGGCCGAGGTGGCCGAGGCGAAGGTGCGACACTTGGAGGCGGCCTTCGGATCGCAGACGCCCAAGCCGTGGTTCGATTCCGCCACCTTTCTCGGCCTGATGCGCATCAGAGGCAACGAATGCCGCGCCGCGTCGGGTCTCGCCGAGGGCTTTCATGTGAGAAAAGCCGTCATCGCGTGATAGAGGAGTGTGGGGCGTGTGGAAGCAGGTCCATGGAGCGTTTCTACGCGCTCGATCGAATCCCGCTTTCCAGCTGCGCCCTCCTGCAGACCAAGAAAGCCGCGGGGGCTTTCGGGCGTGGGGATTTAGAGCTAGCCGTCTGTCACGATTGTGGGTTCATTCAGAACCGCCTCTTTGATCCACGACTGGTCGACTACACGGTCCCCTATGAGGAGAGCCAGGCATTCTCGCCGCGGTTCCTCGCGTTTCAGGAACAACTCGTCGCGGAGCTCGTGGCGGCCCACGATCTTGCGGGGAAGACGATCCTCGAGATCGGGTGCGGGAAAGGGGCGTTTCTCGAGGCGATGTGTCGCACCTCGGGTGCCAGAGGGGTCGGGGTCGATCCTGCCGGGGACTTCAGCCGCGTCATGACCGACGTGAACCTGAGCCTGTTTCGCGAGAGATTCGATGGATCGAGAGAGGATCTAACGGGGGACTTGGTGTGCTGCCGGCACACGCTGGAGCACATTTCGGGGGTGGGTGCCTTCGTGGGGCACGTCGCCGAGGCTCTACGGCGAACTCCTGGCAGCGTCGGCTTCTTCGAGCTGCCAGACACTCGAAGGATTCTGGAAGAAGGAGCTTTCTGGGACGTCTACTACGAGCACTGCTCCTATTTCACCGCTGATTCGCTCGCCCGCCTCATTCGGTCCAAGGGCCTCACGGTGACGAGGTTGGAGCTGGGTTTTGACGACCAATATCTCCTGCTCGATGCGCAGGACGGAAAGGACTCTAGAGCGTCCGACTCGAGTGCGGTCGAAGCAACCGTGGAGATGTGCCGATCTTTCGGCGAGTCAGTGGTGCGTGAGATCGAGCGATGGCGGGAGGTCATCACCGGGCTATCGAATCGCGATCAGCGGGTGGTGCTTTGGGGAGCTGGCTCGAAATCGGTCGGATTCCTTTCGGCTCTCCGTCTCGATGAGGCCATCGAGGCTGTAGTGGACGTTAACCCATTCAAACAGCACAGCTTCTTGCCCGGATCGGCTCATGAGATCGTGGCACCCGAGGCACTACGCGAGGTGAAGCCAGACGTTCTGCTGGTGATGAACCCGGCGTATGCCGGTGAGGTCGCGGACATGGTGGAAGGTCTAGGCCTACATCCGGACATCGAGTCGCTGGGCGTGGTGCACACTTGAGTCGACCTAGACGACGCGTCTCCGGGCGGGGTCGGAGGGGATCGGGTAGGTGAGCCACCTTCCTGAGCCCGGGTCAGGTGAACCTGGCTCCGGAGGTGAGGAGGCGACACGTCGTAACGCGACGCGAGATATGGGGGAGGACCTTCTCCGATACCTGCCCTCGCAAGTCATCCCGGCGCTCATCGCCTTTGTCACGATTCCCATCATCACCAGGCTCCTGTCCCCGGCCGAGTATGGGGAATACCGGCTGGTGCTTGCGGCAGTGGCCGCGTTCGGGGCCGCAGGAGGCTGGCTCCCCGCTGCGGTTTATCGCTTCTTCCCGGCGATGGAGTTGTCCGGCGAGCTGGAGCAGTTGCGCGCCACCCTCCGGTGGCTCCTGGCCTTCACCCTCGGTCTGTTTGCCACCGTGTGGCTGGCGGGCACCGGGATCCTCAGTTCGACTCTCGGCCCCGGCCAGGCGGAGACCTTCCTGATCGGGGGCATCCTCATGCTGGTCAACACTGTGTGGGGCCTCGTCAACGCAGAGGTGCGGACCATCCGAGAGGTGACCTGGTATAGCACATCGGTTGTCCTCAACAAGGCCCTGACCCTGGGAATCGGAGTCGGGCTGGTGGTCTGGGGCGGCCTTCTTGTCGACGGGCTCCTCCTCGGAAGCATCATCGCATCCCTAATCCTGCTGCCCATGCTGCTCGCGGTCATCAACCGCCGTCTCCCTCGAGCCGGCGCCTTCAGCCGTTCGCTTGCGCGTCAGATGTGGCGATACGGGCTGCCCATCGTCCTGGTCCAGCTCCTGGACTGGGCGCTTCAGCTGAGCGACAGATTCTTCATCGCGGGGCTTCGGAACCAGACGGAAGTCGGGCTGTACAGCGCCGCCTATGGGATCGCCGAGCAGGGAATGGGCACGATCGTGCTCATGTTCGAGCTCCCCTTTTCGATCCTCGGCAGCAGGGTGTGGGAGCGCGGCGGATCCGCCGCCGCGGCCGGATTCGTCTCGGACTCTGCCCGCTCATATCTCCTTGTTGCGATTCCGGCGTGGGCAGGGTTGAGCATCCTCGCCCAGCCGATCATGGAAGTCATGACGTCGGCCCCGTATCACGAAGCTGCGGTGATCATGCCCGTGGTGGCACTGGCGCTGCTGATTGGCGCGATCCAATGGTGGTACACCGCCGGAGCGATCTTCAGTAAGAAGACCGGCCAAGCCCTCATCTCGATGGCAGCCGCTGTGGTGGTCAACGTCGGCCTCAACCTGGTCTTCATCGAGAGATATGGGTACCCGGCCGCCGCTGTCACGAGCCTCGTGGGTTATGTCGTTGGCTTGGGAGTGATGGTGTGGCTCTCGCGGCGCGACTTCCGCTGGGCCTTCCCATTCCGGAGCCTGGGCCGGGCCCTGGTAGCGACGGGGGTGATGAGCGCCGCCATGTGGGCGCTCGCCATGCTCGTCGAGTTGGGGCCGTTGACCACCCTGCTCGTCTCGGTGCCGCTGGGGATCGTGGTGTATGGAGCCGCCCTGTTGGCGGTTGGCGAGCCGCAGGCGCGGAGCCTGCTCGATCGGATTACCCGCCGAGCCTGATCGCCCTCACCCTCATCACATCGCTTGGGCCGGTGAGATCCGTCGCACCCGCGGGATCGGGATGATGAAGTCCGCTCCCCACTCGGCGATGTAATCCAATTGCGTGGTGATTTCCCTCTCGAGATTCCACGGCAGGATCAGGATGTGGTCGGGTCGCCTTCTCGCAATCTCGTCTGGATCGAAGATCGGGATGTGTGTCCCGGGTGTGTATCGGCCGATCTTGTACGGATTACGGTCGGCGATGAAATCGAGGAAATCTGTTCTGATCCCGCAGTAATTGAGAAGGGTGTTCCCCTTTCCGGCGGCTCCGTACCCGGCGATGGTCTCACCCCGGCCTTTGATGGAGATGAGCTCTGAGAGGAGCGACCGCTTCACCTCCTCGATGCGTCGACCGAATTCGAGATATGTGCTGCCATCGAAGAGTGCAGCGTCGTTTTCCGCGGCGACGACGACATCGACGCGATTGGTCGGACGATGTGAGTCATCCTCGATGTGGTGGAGGAACACCCGCAACGACCCGCCGTGTGTCGGGAGCTCCTCGACGTCGAAGACCTCCAGGCCATGGCGCGAGAACAGATCGACACAGGTACTGAGGGAAAAATACGAGAAATGCTCGTGATAGATCGTGTCGAACTGGTTTCCCTCCAACAGACGCAGGAGATGGGGGAACTCAAGGGTGATCACTCCCTTGGGGGCCAGAAGGCTGGCGAACCCCGATACGAAATCGTGAAGGTCGGGTACTTGGGCCAAGACATTGTTCCCGATCATCAGATCCGCGGAGAGCCCATGGTCGCGAAGAGCCGAGGCGAGCTCGCGCCCGAAGAATCCGACCTCCGTTGGCACTCCCAGCTCGACCGCAGCCGCTGCGACATTGGCCGCGGGCTCTATACCCAAGACCGGAACCTGGCGCTCGACGAACCACCTCAGCAGGTAGCCGTCGTTGGACGCCACCTCGACGACTATCGAATCAGGCCCTAACTCGAATCGTCTGCTCACATCTTCGACATAGGTCCGGGCGTGGCTCAGCCAACTATCGGAGTATGACGAGAAGTAGGCGTACTCGCCGAATATCTCGTCAGGAGAGGCGAATTCCTCGAGTTGGGCGAGCCAACACTTGCCACACACTTGGACCTTGAGCGGCAAGAAGGTCTCTGGGGCATCGAGCTGGTCCGGGGGGACAAAACTCTCGCAAAGCGGCGACATCCCGAGATCCACCATGGGAATGTCGGCCACAGCCCCACAGTTACGGCATGTCATGGCTGGCTGCCTCGAGTCAAGAATCCGCTCCCTCTGAGAAAGTGGAGCCCGTGTCCCTCCCGTTCTGCTGCCACTGCCTGAAGTCGATGTCGCGCCCGTGATCGAGGAACAGTGTGTCGCCGGCCGCGCCGGTGTACCTGTTGTTCTCGAAGGTGAGGCTCGCCGTCTCAAAGGCATCCGACGGGATGTCACCGAAGTAGCCAACGACGCCACCGTCGAGTGCAATGTCGTTGTCGTGGACCAGGACACCCTGAAGGTGATTGCCTGTTTCGTTCTCGCGACCATCGTCCTGGTGCAAGACGAGAGCATCCTTGTTCCCGGACAATTGGTTGCCCATCACCTCAACCGGGCCAGATTCACGAATCAGTATGCCTGCGCCTCTCGGTGGGTGCTCGTTCCCGAATCCGTTGCCCTCCACGATGTTGTCGCGGACAACGGCGCTGCCACTGATCTCGATCTTGATCCCAGCGTCGAGGTTGTCGATGACTCTGTTCCCTTCGAAGACCGTGTCCACGTTGTATCCGTCGATCCACAGACCGGGGCCGTAGTTGTGATGCACGAAGTTGTCCCGAAGCACGAGATCACTCGTATGGACGAACTTCACACCACCGGCGCCCCACTCGAAACTGAAGTCGCCGAGGTGGTTGAAGGCGATCTCATTTCGTTCGTAAACCGAGCCGTCGCCTCCTCCATCGATCGCGATTTGGCCGTTGTGATGGAGGTAGTTGTCTCTGACTGATGAGGCGCTGCCCGAGAACAGCGCCGCCCCGTGATTGTGGCGTATCTCGTTGCCGAGGATCGTCCAGCCAGTGCCAACGTCGATCGCCCCCCTTTGAGCAGGTGATGCATATTTCTCGATCACGAGACCCTGGATGGTCACTTCAGTGGCCTCCCCTCCGAACGCATAGGGGATCACGGCCAGCTCGACAATGGAGTCGCTGGGGTCTCGCCCCAGGTACACGACGTCTGCTGCATAGTCGAGGTACCAGGAGTCGGCGTCCACGCTCTCGAGGTCTCTGGTTCTGCGGATCCGTTCACCATCGATGTAGAGGTCCTCTGGAAGATCGCATGCAGACTCCTCGTTGACGCAAACGCCGCGCCTCTCGCCCTCCGCGGTCACTCCATCGTGTACCCACATCCCGTCCTGCTCGACGAATTCAGACAGGACCATGGCCCCGCTCATCACGGCGCCGGGGGCACCTGTGATCGTCTGTCCGGACTTAGGATCGACGGACTGCAGGCGATGGTGGCCGGGCGCGATCACCACCTCGGCCCCTTCTGGTGCGGCGTCAACGGCCGCTTGTATGGATTCACCGGGGATGACGCCTGCGGTGTCTTCCGGGGTGGGAACGCTGGGCCTCACCCACTCGGGAGGGGTGGAAGCGTCGTCAAAGGGAGGTACGCCACGTCCCCCCGTGTCAGCCGTGCAAGAGACCATTAGGCCACCGACGAAGATGAGGATTGCAATCGGCCGCCCTTTGCCCATGGGACGAAATTAACGGTCCGCGTCGCGCTCTGCGAAGACGGCTACCTGGCCTTGCCGCTCGGGTGGTCGAACGACCGTCTTCGGGTACTCTGGCTTGCCGATGGGGGATAGCAAATGATCGGATTGGCCTGGACCGCGGCCATCTGGGCGCTGATGGCGCTGGTGGCGTTTGCCCTGAGGAACCGACATCCTCGTTTGCGGTCCTATTTCAGTCTCGAGAACCTCGCTCTACTCCTTGCGCTCCTCGGCACTTTCTCGGTCACCTCCGGATGGACCGAGGCCGAGGAAGTCCTACGGGAACCGGTCGTACTCGAGCGCGCGATCCGGGGGGTGCTGGCCGGTATAGCCCTTGCTATCGCCGGCCCGATCCTGATCAGCCGGCTCCGCAAGCCGAGACGCAGTGGGTACAAGGCGATCTCAGCCATTGTGATCTACCTCGGGGTGGCGCTCGTGTCGACGCTCTATTCGGCCGCACCTCTGGTGACGGGGGCGAAGATCTTCGAGATGGTCGCCGGACTTGCCGCAGTGCTCGCCGTCGCCTACGGGCCGGATGCCAAGCGGCGTCTCGGGGACACGCTGACACTGGTGCTGGTGTCTCAGCTCGCACTGCTGGCGGTTGGAGTGGTCGGCTTCTTCCTCATGCCGGAGCTGTTCGGTCCTTTTGAGACCCGACCCGGATTCGTGTCGCTTCGAACTCTGGCGCCGCCCTTCATGCACAGCAATGCGGTCTCTTCGGCCAGCGCACTGGTAGCGACCTACTCCGTGGCAAGGCTCATCACTGCAGGATCACGTAGGGCATTCTGGATAACGGGGCTCGTGATCTCGGCGTTGGCGCTGGTCCTGTCCTCCGGAAGGCAAGGAGTGGCCATGGCGCTCTTTGGAGTGGGCTTGGTCCTGTGGGTCGAGAGGAGGAGATTGCTTGCTTTCTTGATTGGGCCGACCGCGATTCTGCTCTTTATCGCCAATCAGCAGCAGATCATCGTCGCTCTCAGTCGGGACCGCCCGAGCAACTGGATCAGTCTGTCTGGTCGGCTCCCCTGGTGGGAGGCGGCGATAACTGCATGGGAAAGGCATCCGTGGACGGGTTGGGGGTACGCAACGGGCGGGAGGTTCGTGGCGCTGCAGTCGATCGGCAGTGACGTCGTATCGAGTGTGCACTCTGGGTTTCTCGAGGTGCTGGTCGGAGTGGGCATCCTTGGCGCCATACCCTTCCTCTATGCGTTGGGCCGGGTCGTGGTTTGGGCGGTGAGGAAGATGGCGGCCAGGTCGGACACGGCGATAGCCGTGCTGATCGTGCCATTGATCATCCGTACCGCAGTCAGCCCGGGCTTCGGTGGGTGGCTGAACGTAGAATTCGTCCTCTTCGCCCTGCTCGCCGCGCTGGCTGATGTGGACTCGATCGCCGGTGGTGGTCAGAGGCGGCATTCCGATGAGCGGCGTCTCGATCAGGAAAATCTCCCGAGCTCGGACAGCATCGAGTCCGCCAGTCTCTGATCGCTCGCCGATCCGGCGAACCGACGCGGGATCTCATCGGCCCAGAAACGGGCAGCTTCATCGAAGATGCTCGAGTCCGTGTCACTGCTCAGATGCATAGCTCGGGAGGCCGCCATATGGAAGACGACATCCGCCCCGGGCGGGCCCCGTTGGGCCAATTCCCAATCGAAGAGGATGGGGCCGCATCCGTCGAGGTGCCTCAGATTCCAGGGCCCCATGTCTCCATGCATGGGTTTCCAGTGTTCGTGCTCCGGGTCGGGTGGGATCAGAGGGTCGAGGAGGTCTGAGATCTCGACGGCCGGAGGCACCGGTGAGCCGCGCAACCGCGCCGAGTGCAGGCCACTCTTGATGGCCGCGAGTCCAATCGTGGACCATCCCGGGTCGGTTGAGATGCCTACCAGAGACGGCGTGGTAAAGGATCGGGCACCGGATACGACCTCTATCAATCGCGCCTCGGGTTCGAAATCCCAATCGGCCCTCCATTTCACGAAGCCCACCTCATTTCCCCCCTCGAGAAGCAGGGCGGCAAACGCGAAGCGCCCTTCCTGACGGGGCCGATACAGAGCCACCTCGTCGAAGGGGCCGAACCAACCCGCCCAGACACCGGACAAGCGGTTCCAGAGCGCAGTGTCGACAGGGGTCTCCCATTCGACCGAGGAAATGAGCCTTATGGGGGAGGTCCCGATCAGTCGCACCGAGTGGTAGGTGAGGGAACGGACGATTCGAGCCATTGGCCTGCAGGCAGACCACATCGAGATGCCGGCGCGAAATGCGGAACGCGACGACAGGGGCACGAGCAGGTTCCCGTGCAGCGGCGGGTACCGGGCGTGGGTCATGTACTCAGCTGGGAAATGACGCGGTGTGCCATGCTCTGAGATGTCTCCAGCGCATCGAGCCTGACCATCGTTGGAGCGGGAATCCGATTCCAGGCCTCCAATTCGGCGGCTATCTCCGTGACAGTGAGCTCTTGCTTTCGGCGGTAGATCTCTTGAGGAGGTGCGGTCAGATTCACCACCAAATCGGGCGAAGGCAGGCTCTTGATCATGAAAGAGGCGAGCCAGGGCGGCCCCCCGTAGCGGAGCGCGAGGGGTTGAACCAGATACCCGTATGCCCATCGATCCCCGACCACCAACCCGCCGCGGCCAAGTACTGGTCTCACTCGCAGCAAGTATCCCGCCCAAAACCGGACAAAGGCCACGGACAGCCTGAGCCAGCCGACCACATGAGAAGGAGTGCCCCGGTTCTTGGTGGTTGGCTGTTGCGCTGTCGGCACGCTCGGACGGAGCCGGTCACGAAATGGTGGTCTGAAATGGAAGTAACCGGATTCCCCAGGCGCTATCTCCACAAGAGCCCGAGCGAGTCCGCTCTTCCCGACGCCGTCCGGTCCCACGATCACGACGAAGGATCCCTTCTCAGAGTTGCTAACACGTCTCATTCGCCGAGATCAAAGCCCTTCACGGCTTCGATCGCCTCAGGAATACTCGCCCAGCCTCGGACGTGGTGCCGGTGCGACCAGACGTGGCCGGCGTCGGACGATGGCGATGACGAAGCGCGGGTTGTTGGTCAGGTATCTCTTCCACAGCCGACGCGGCTCCCTGCTGAGTCGGTAGAGCCATTCGAGGCCCGAGCTCTGCATCCACCGCGGCGCCTGCTTCATGCGGCCGGCATGGAAGTCGAAGGCAGCGCCCACGCCGAAAAGGACCGGAGCCTCGAGGAGAGGTCGTAACTCCGCCATCCATCGTTCTTGTTTGGGCGTGCTCAGGCCGACCCAAACCAAGGACGCCCCGCTGGCGTTGATGAGAGCAGCTGTCTCGTGAACTTCGTCTTTGGTGAGTGGCCGAAAGGGGGGGGAATGGGTGCCGGCCACTTGGAGGCCCGGGAACCTCTGCTCCAATCTCGCGGCGAGGAGCTCGGGGACCCCTGGTGCGCCCCCGTAGAGGAAAGAGCTCCAGCTTCTTTCCTGTGCCTCGGCCAACACCGCCAACATCATCTCGGGGCCGTAAACGCGCCGTATCCAATGAGCCCCCGCCGCCCTACCCGCCCAGACCATCGGCATCCCATCGGGAGTGGTCAGCCCCGCGTTGTTGTGAATAGCGGCCAGACTTCTATCTCGCTGGGATTCCATGACACCGTGCACGCCGGTGACACACACATATTGGCGATCGTTGGACACGACCCACCCGATCACCGTGTCGAGAGTCATCTCCATATTGACGGCAGATATCTCGACTCCGAGAACGTCGACGCGGGGAACCATTGGTCAGCCCTCGGCGGCCGCAACCTGCTTCTCGATCCACCGGTAGGTGGGCTCGAGACCGTCTTCGAGCCGTGTCGTTGGCTCCCAACCCAGCACCTCGCGAAGACGACTGTTGTCGGAGTTGCGGCCTCGCACCCCTTGCGGCCCGTCGACGTGCCTGAGAGTCAAACCCGGCTTGCCAGAGAGTCCGATGATTATTTCCGCCAGTTCATTGATGGTCACCATCCGCTCGGTGCCGAGGTTGAGCGGTTGCTGATATTCGGAGTTCATCAGGCGGTAGATTCCCTCGACGCAGTCGTCGATGTAGCAAAACGATCGGGTCTGAAGCCCGTCGCCCCAGATCTCGATGCTCCCCTCGTCCTCTGCTTGTGCCACCTTGCGGCAGATGGCTGCGGGGGCCTTCTCCCGACCCCCGTCCCATGTGCCGTAAGGGCCAAAGATGTTGTGAAAGCGGACGATCCTCGTGTCGAGGCCGAACTCTGCGGCGAAGTACTCCGCCAGCTTCTCGGTGAAGAGCTTCTCCCATCCGTAGGCGTCCTGCGGCGCCGCCGGGTAGGCATCTGCCTCCTTGAGCGGCGTGACGTCGGCGCTGGTCTGAAGGTGCTCTGGATAGACGCAGGCCGATGACGTGTACAGATAGCGCCGCACACCATTGACGCGGGCCGCATCCATCGTGTGCACACTGATGAGGGAATTGTTGCGCAGGATCACGGCGTGATTCGCCGAGATGAACCCCATGCCTCCCATGTCTGCAGCCAAGGCGTAGACGTCGTCTACACCCCTGGTGGCCTCGAGACAGTCCTCCCACCTGCGGAGATCGAGGACGTGGAACTCGTCGGCGTCGACGTCCGAGAACTCCGGATAATTGAGATCGACGCCCCGGACCCAATGGCCTTCTTGCTTCAGACGGGTGACAAGATGCTGACCGATGAAGCCCCCGGCTCCGGTAACCAAAACTCGATTCATTGCCTCACTCCCCATAACCACGTTCTCCCTGCCCAGGAACGGAGAATACCACTCAGAGTGTTCGAGCCAACCGGCGGAGATCAAGAACTTTCGAGGTTCTTACCAGCGTCGTTGTAGATCCGGACCAGAACGGACGCACTCTCCGCGGGCGTGAACCGGGACAGGTACTCGGAACGTGACGAAGCACCTTTGGAGTCGACCGTCTTGTTATCGGTGAGAACGCCAAGCGCGGTCGCCAGCGAATCGAGATCGAGCGCTTTGAATCCCACTCCGCCCGCTCCTGCCGTGTCGAGTAGGTCGCCTTGGTCGGGCACGACCACTGGCAGCCCGGCGGCCATCGCTTCCAGGAGCACCATGGGCATCCCCTCGAACCATCGACTCGGCAGAACGAGCGCCCTGGCCTCCAGCATTTGCCGTCGAACCTCCGCCGATGGGATGTGGCCGATGGGAGTCACACCGGGCTGGCCTGAGCTTCGAATCCGGTCGAGGAGAGGCCCACTTCCGATCATCGTCAACTGGAGATCTCGCAACTTCGCCATACCCCAGCTCTGCACGAGATCCAGGACACCCTTGTCCTCGGTGAACCGGCCGACGTAGAGAATCGAATCACTGGTAGACGGGGGGCGCGACCGCCGACCAGGGTCGGCAACCGCGTTCGGCTTGACCACGATTCGATTCTCCGGGATCCCGGATTGGGCAAGGATGTTTGCCGCGAACCTGGTGAGGACAATGATCCGGCTCACGTCGTCGTGCCATGTGCGTCGAGCTCGATGGGTCGCGATCGTGACCGCGACGGCGGCCGACTGGACCACGGAATCCCGGTAGCAGCGATGGAAGACGCCCGGCCAGGGAAGCCGCCCGACACAATCGAGGCACGGCTCCCCGTCGCGGTAGAGGAGAGCGTTGACGCAGGTCAGCCGGTAGTTGTGGATGGTGGCAACCACCGGGAAGCCGCCATCTGTGAGCGCCGGGAACACAGAGGGGGACAGGGCAAACCAGGTGTTGTGCACGTGGACTACATCGGGCCGAAAGTCCTGAGCCGTGGCCAGTACCTGTGCGGCGCTTTGGCTGTTCCATGGTGAACGTGCCAACGACGCCACTGACGATCTGAGGCCGACGGGGTTGTCGACGACGTGAGTCTCGACACGATGACCTGCTGTCTCGAGCATCTGGCGCTCGACGTCCACAACCACGTCCTCACCCCCGGGTTGTCGATAACGCGTGTGGACTTGGAGAATCCTCAACCAAGCCTCGGGGGCTGGGCTCCTTGGATCTCAGGCTCGAACCCGGAGTCGCCCAGTATGTCCATCATGGACCCTTCGCTCATTGTCATCTCACGACGCAACGGGGATCTGTTGTAGACATATCCGAGCACGGGCTTCCCGATCAGCTCCAGTCGCCCCTTGAGGTCCAGCAGCTCGGCTTCCCTGGCTCCATGCTGGATGACCACCACGAGTCCCTCGGACAATTCGGCGAGCATGGAGGCATAGGCCACCTGGAGAAGAGGCGGGCAATCGATCACGACGAGGTCGTACCCCTCGGTGAGCTTGCCGACAAGCTGACGTGCCTGCTCGGACTGGAACGCTGAGGCGGCCAGGGTGGGACGTGTGCCACGCGGCATGACCCACAACCACATCCCATTTCCGAGATCGACCCGGTGGGACGCCGCGGATATCGATGCCGTACCTTCGATGACATCGGTGACGCCCGGGTCGCGCATGTGAGTATCCCCAAGCAGGAGACGCGAGGCCTCCTGGTTCCCGAAGTCTCCGTCGACCACAATCACGGATTGGCCCTGGGCGGCGGCCGCGATTGCCATGTTCACGACTGTGGTGGTCTTGCCTTGGCCGAGAGTCGAGGACACGACGAGGATCGACGTGAGGGCCTGCGATCTCGCCTTGGCAATCACCGAGGTCGCCGCGAACCGGTAAGCCTCGGCGGCGGCGGACCGTGGGTGATCCCTGACCGGCACGACTGATTCGAGGTTCTCCAACTCGAAGTCCGGCACGTCGGCCAACAGTTGGACCCCGAGGACAGCCTCGGGCTCGGATCGACGTGTGATGGTCTTTCGCTTCAAATCGATGAAGTACGCCAAAGCCGCGCCGATGGCCAGCCCGAGGATGATCGCAACTGCGAGGACCCTCGGTAGCCCTATGCCTTCCAGGCGCTCGGCCTCCGTGGCGGGCTGCACGAGGGCAATCGCATCCGGGGCGAGCCCGGCGTCGACGGCGATCTCGTCGCGGAGCGTCAGGAGGGTGGCGCGTCGGTCGACCTGACGTGCTTGCTCGCCTACAAGAGCTTGCTGGTCGGGCGTGACCGACGAGTTGGCCACCACCTCGGCATAGACCGCGATTCGCTGGCGGTGATCTGCGATCTGCTCTCGAATCTCTACCGCTTCGTCGCCGGTCACGGCAAGCAGCTCGGTCTGAAGAGCGGCGATGGCGCCGATGGACTCCTGAGCCTGAACCCGGAGGCTTTCGAGGGCGGGGTCATCGGAGATCAGTCCTGAGAGCTGGGCGGTGATCTCGGCGAGCCGCTCGTCGATGCTGGCGACCTGCGCGTCGATTCTCTCGATCTGGGCCTCTGAGGTCGCGGTGGTCTGACGTTGGGTTACCTCTATGTATCCCTCGGCCATCGCATTCGCATAAGCCATGGCTATC
>CAWKEI010000001.1:0-76054 GCA_963848695.1 uncultured Acidobacteriota bacterium | reverse complement strand
CCTCATCATCGTCATGAGCAGAGCAGCTGAAGGGGGGATGATGGAAGACGATGATGGTCGGCACATCGATGCGCTCCATCTCCGATTCCAGATAGGAAAGCTGAGCCGCTGAGTCCACGTTATTGGAATCCAGTATCAAGATTTCGGTGTCACCCCATTGGACGGTGGCCCAACGGGGCGGGTTGCCGAATGCTGCATTGACCTCGGCGATGCGGTCAGACGACTCGATGTCGTGATTCCCCCATGTGACCCAGAAGTCCACATCAGCGGAGCGAGTCCACTGAAACGGTTGCATGATCTCGTCAGGGGCGTCCTCATACATGTTGTCCCCAGTCGTGAGAATCGCCTGAACGGGATGAGAGGAGGCATACCGCTCCATTTCGGAGGCGATCATCGACTCGTCTTCGTCCCCCGACCCCCAATCCCCAATCACGAGCAGAGAGCCAGGGTCCGCGTCAGTCTGGTTATAGAACGATTGGGCGACACTCTGGGTTGGTTCAACCGGCGGGGGTTCAGTTGAGTCGGATAAGTCGCATGCGACCCAAAAGACGCATAGCAATACTCCCCCGAGAGCGGACCCCCACCTCTTCATGTCACAAGTGTACGGGTGGCTCGGCGAACGACATGGACTCGTCTAAGTCTGCGAGCATTTAGAGCGCGTCGCACCTTCGACACTCTCTCCAACTCCAACAAATCGTGGCACGTGCTCCGGGTGACAGGAGCCAAGACGGAGGAGACGAGGCAGCGACGCATCAGCAGGTCGGTCGCCACGCTGAAGGAAGGTCGTGCCCGCTAGGGCGAAACGACCTCTGTAATGACATCGCTGGCCGTCCTATGAGCGCGTCGGCCTGTCGACCTCTTACTGGTTGAGGGTGAGACCGCGCTGCAGAAGCAACAGGACCTGAGGGGCGACGTCGCTGGCCTCGTCGGCGGCGCCCCCGACGACAGCGACCCGTGAGCCGTCAGGTCGGGTCGCGAGCCAGGCCGCGAACAAGACGCCGGGTTCACTGCCGCCCTTGAAGAACAGCTCGCTGGCGGCCACGTTCTCCGGCCCGGGATTGGCGGACAACACCTCTGCTATCGGCTCGAGGCCGGGGACGTCGGCGAGCGCGTCGAGGGAAACCAGCGCGCGGCAGATGTCAGCAGGAGAGCCGAACCACTCGACCGTCGTGACGCCACGCGGCTCCACCCAGAAGTCCTCCTCAGAGATCAATGGAGCGCCGGCGACTTCGTCTGCCAAGAGTTCGCGGCGCTGAGCCTCGTCGGCCGCGGAGTAGCGGGCGAGGAGGTCGGGATCGGCCTTGATCACGAACAATTCGCGGGTGGTGAGGAATGGCAGGTTCAGCGACGAGTCGCTGTGCCCGAGGTCGACAACTGCATTTTCCACGGCATCGCGACCGACCAGATCGATCAGATGGTCAGTGGCCGTGTTGTCGCTGATCTCGATCATGCGCAGGGCGAGTTCGTGCACCGAGAGCGTCGAGCCCGCGGGCTCTTCCTGGGTGATGCCCGACGGCAGGCTGTCGAGCTCGTCGCGCACCTCGATCTGCTGATCCCAGTCCAACTCGCCGTCTGCGATCGACGCAGCGACGGCGCCGAGCACGTACAGCTTGAAAACCGAGCCGAGGGGGAGCGACTCTTCGGCGTTGAGGGCGGCGACCGGAGTGCACTCTTCATCGGCGCCGACCTCAGCGCGGCAGGAAGCCGGCATCCGGGGCAGAGGCAGCGAGATGGTCGGTGAGCGCGTCGAGGGTAAGAGGCGGATCCGCCAGTTCGACCGGCGCAAAGAAGAGACCGCCAATACGACCATCGGTATCGAGCTCCAGATTCATACGCATGACCAGTCGCAGCTTGTCGCAGAGTCGGCAGAGAGCACCGACGCGGTTGTTAGCTCGGAGGCACCACCAGCGTCGCTCCGGGCTCGCACACCACTCTCGTCATGATCGTTCGGCACCCGTCGAGTGTGGTGGCGAGGGTCATCGACGTGAACAGAACCAGAACGAGAAACACCGCCAACCCCAGGAACGCCGCTTTCCTCATCCCCATTGGGACACATTCGTAACCGATCGGGGGCGATTGTCCATCATGGTCTCCGCGTCATTCCTCACCATTGGCCATGGACTAGTCCGAACCGACTACTGATCCGGCGCCCGGATGCCGATAAATGAAGGTGCCCGTCGAGGGAGCAGAGTGAGCAGTCGACTCGAAGATCTGCGGGACCTCGCCCGAATGCTGGACCAGGGCGAGATCTCACGAACGGAATACGACATCGTCAAGGGCGAGCTACTCGAGGCTTCGGCCCACGAGTGGAACCAGGACGACAGCCCGGTGGATGACCACGCCGGAGCCACAACCGATCCAGCCACAGAGCCAGAGCCAGAAGGGGCCGGCACCGTCGGCAATGGCTGGCGTGAGGCGTTGGGGCGGGTGCCGACCGTGTATCGGGCAGCATTTGCCGGCGCCGTGCTCATCCTGGTGACCGGAATCATCTTCGCCGGGCAAAGCGATGCAACCGGGACTGTCAAGGCGGATCCCGCGTCGCTCGCCTCGGCGTCGAGTGGACCCGCGCCTGGATCGCTGGGCATCCGTCTTCCCGACCTGACCGAGGGGTGGAATGCGATGACTGACCCTCCGCTGATCACCGGCGGGATCATGACGTCGCCGGAGCCAGGGCGACTCGACAGTTTCCTCCATCGGTTCGACCCCTCCTCAGTCGTTGCCGGTGCATATGACCCGATCGACGGATCGGTGTATGCCGTGATGGTCCGAGCGGATCTGCTCGACGAGTCCGTCGCCAACCTCTACATCCATCTCTGCTACCTGCTCCACCCTGGCTCGCAGGGATGTCTCGACGCGTTCATGGAGGCCGCTGACCTGTTCGGGGTGACCCACGCCGATCTCGTCGGGACCGAGCATTCGGCCGTCTGGGAGTTCGAGGGACACAGCTGGCGGTTGGACATCGCCGATGATGTGGAGATCATCAGGGTCCAGGGCGATCCGCTCAACTGATCCGGCGGGGTCAGACCTTTCGGATCCGATCGCCAACCGAGATCACGCCATGCTGGACCACTTGGACGTATAGGCCCCTGAGGCGGAGGTCTTTGCCGGGGCCGACATTGACAAAGCGCAGCGCATCGGCGCCGAATCGGGAAGCGAACTTGTTGCACCCGGTGTGCGGTTGCTCGGTGACCTCGAGGATGGCCGATCCAGCTTCCAGCTTCTGGCCGGCCGGGAGGTTGGCATGGCTGAGGTCGAGGTCGGCCACGACGTTGTCGCCGGCCAGCGCCCAGCGCTCCCGCCCGCCCGAGACGAGATCGAGCAATCTGGAGTTGATGATGGTGATCTGAGTCTCGGGATACTCCCGAGACTTGCCCATCGACCAGCGGTCACCGTGCACTCCGAGGTCAGCGCTCACCTCGACGGAGTCGGGTGTTTCTCTCTGATCCACCACGGGTCTGATCACCAGCATCTCGACGAGGCCTTCGTCGTCCGGGCTCGCCCCGATCCTGGGCAAACCCAGCTCCAATTCCGCCGGCGTCAAGTGGGTCGCAGTCTCGTTGCTCATGCCGCCTCCGCCGGGGATTCCTCCCGCCGGCTGTGCCGCCCCTCGAAGTTGGGGCCAAAGGTGTCTTTCCAAACCACTGTCCCGAATAACCATATGGCGGTCACGAACGAGGAGGATCGGGAATATGCGGGCCACGACGGGGAGGGTCTCCTCCGATTCACCAAGCCAACCCCCGATCAGGGCTCCCAGCGGGAGCGTCGCCCAACCGATGGCCCTGCTCACGGTGATCACCCTTCCCAGCATGTTGTCGTCCGCGTAGTGCTGTCTGATCGTGGCCAGTGACACGTTTATCAGCGACACGCCGATCATCCATCCCACATTGAGGGCGAGTGGCACGACGCCGTAGGTGGTGAACATCACGGCGAAGAGAAGGACACCGGTGAGAATCATGCCGAAGGTCATCGTCCTGCCCAGACCAGTCGCCTTGATCACCCTGGGCGCCACCAAGGCCCCGACGATGCCGCCGACCCCCATCGCCGCCACGAGAACTCCGATCTCGGCGGTGTTGGTCGCTCCGAGCATCACAGAGAACAGCAAGACCACCGTGGCTTCGATGAAGCCCATCACGAAATTGGGCACTGCTGCAGCAATCGTGGTGATCCGAAGCCGCGTCTCGGTCCAGATGTAGCGCAACCCGTCCATCGCCTCGGTCATGAAAGGGGCCCTCGCATCCGCAGCGCTGCGGTGATGCTCGACTCGCCCCACCCATCCCAGGAATACGGCAGAGACGACAAAACTGAGCCCATTTATGTATAGGCCAAGCGCCGGGCCACCGGAGGAATAGGCGATCAAGCCACCGGCGAGCGCTCCGATGGCGAAATTGAACTGCTGACTAGCCGCAACGAAGCTGTTGGCGTCGGCCAGTCGGCGTCTCGGCACCAGCGATGGGATGAGGGCGAAGAGCGCGCCGTCGAAGAAGGTGGTGAACGAGCCAACCAGGAAGGCGACGACGAACACGGTTCCGACCCCGTATGAGCCATAGGAGGCGGCGAGATAGAAGAAGGCCGAGGCACGGAGCAGATCGGTGGAGATCATGACCGGGCGCAGGTGCCAGCGATCGATGAGGACCCCTACGAACAGCCCCAGCAGCAGAGTCGGAGCGGTCTCGAGGGCGTAGGTGATGGCGAAGTCGAGAGTTGAGCCTTCGCCCGTCTGCTTTTGAATATCGAGAACGAGGAAGGGCAGGGTCACCCAGGCAACGTATGTCCCGAAATGGCTGACCGCCTGTCCGACCCACAGAGCCATGTATCTGGGGCCCAGTGAAGTCAGCGACCTGAAGAAACTCACTGGGCCTGCACCATACCGCCTCTCCGGGTTAGTCCATCCCTTGTTAGCCTTCAGCAGCCATGGCAGACGCACGTGAGATCCCACAGCTGACCACCGAGCTGATCGACATGTCGCGGGAGTACCTCCTCCAGGAGACACTCGAGCCGGCGAAGCAGCTGGGCCGTCATGCCGGCATGGGTCTGGGCGGCGCCGTAGCGCTGGCCATCGGCTTCTTTTTCATGGTGATGGCTCTCTACAACGGCCTGAAGATGTGGTTGCCCACAGGAGAGTGGTGGGTGGTGCTGGCGAGGTTCTTGACTGCGCTGGCTGCCGCAGGGGGAGCAGGATTGGTGGCATGGAGGTTGCAGCAACGTGACGATCAGTAGACAGGACATCGAGGCCAAGGCCAACGAGATCGCAGCTGCGGTCACTCAGACCACAAACTCGGCGCGCGACACGGCGGTCGCCGCCGGTGTCGTCATTGCCATCCTGATCCTGGTCGCCTTCATCTTCGGCCGCCGTCGTGGCTCCAGGAACAAGACCCTGGTCGAGGTCTATCGGGTCTGAGCCTTCGGCTGTCGAGGTGGCTTGATCACCTCGATCTTGGGGTCGCCGCTCCGCCGATGGTGGATGACGAGGGCAGAGCCCTCGGGCAGCTTCTTGCTGAAGATCAGCCGCCGACGCGGTCTGCTGGACCTCACATAGGCGAGAGCGGCAAGTCCGAGACCGCTGTACAGATCGCGCCGATCCCCGGTACGGAGACCACGAAGGGTGCGCTCGAAGCTCGCGGCGCGAATGTCCCCGATGCCAATGAGACGTAAGAGCCGATCCATTTGTCTACCGTTGCCGCCAATCAATCGAGAGTCAAACGAGTTCCAACCGCATGCAGAATAAGCAATTCGTCAAGGTCGTCATCTGGATAGTGGTCATCTCCATGACCATCGGACTGGGCTTCACGGTGTTTGCACTGATGACATGAGGTTGGAGGCGGGCGATGCCGCCCTCTTGATCGACTCCAAGGGGCGCCGATTTCTCCTCGAACTGACCCCCGACCGAACCTTTCAGTACCACGAGGGCGCCGTTCCCCACAACGACCTCATTGGGCGAGACGACGGCAGTTGGATCGTCTCCTCGACCGGGGCCCAACTCCTGCTCCTCCGTCCCCGGCTGGCCGACTTCGTGCTCAAGATGAAACGAAGCGCCCAGGTGGTCTATCCCAAGGACCTGGGCCCGATCCTCGTCTATGCCGATATCGGCCCCGGCATGACGGTTCTCGAGGCCGGCTCCGGCTCGGGAGCCCTCACTCTCGGGCTGAGCCGGGCGGTGGGCCCCGCCGGGCGCGTGGTCAGCGTGGAGGTTCGAGAAGACCACGCCGCCCATGCCCGCAAGGCTGTCGAGCGCTGGTATGGGAAGGTCCCCGACAACGTCGAACTGAGAGTCGGGGACGTCACCGATGAAGTGGAGGGGGTGGCGCCGGAGCGGATCGTGCTCGACCTGCCCGAGCCGTGGCATGTCGTGGAGACAGCGGCCAAGCATCAGCCGCAGGGCGGCATCCTCGTCGCCTATCTGCCCACAATCATCCAGGTGCAGAGCACAGTCGAGACGGCCCGGGAGACGGGTGTCTTCACTGAGATCGAGGTCAAGGAGTTCCTGGTTCGGGACTGGAACGTCGCCGGCCGGTCGGTCCGACCCGAGCACAACATGATCGGTCATACCGGCTTTCTCGTCTTCATGAGGAAGACCGCCACCCGGCCGCTGCCCTGATATCGGCTGACATCTCTCAAGTCAGAGCGCCGTCGCGCCGACCCTCTTCTTTGTCGGCGCGAGGTGGCATCATCGTCGTGTAGCCCCTTCGTTGACAACCCGGGGAACTACAAAGACCGATTCGTATACTGCTAAACAAGGCGACCAACGCCAGGAGGAAGCCCGTGGACGAAGGACGGAGAGCGGACGACGCCACTCAACTGCGCAGCGTTGTCGCCGCGCTCGAGGAGGAGATCGCCGTACTTCGCCGTCGCACCCGTGACGCCCCCGCCCGAGTCGAGGAGCTGGAGAACGAGCTCAGCAGGATGCGGGAACGACTCGATCGCGCCATGAACCAGAACGACAAGCTCTCCGCTGTGCTCGAAGAGGCGAGGGAGCAGCTCGGTGTTCTCAGGGAGGAAGTCGAGAAGCTGACCTCGCCTCCCAACAACTTCGGAACCGTCCTCAAGGTCAACGACGACGGGACACTCGACATAATGACCGGGAGTCGCAAACTGCGCGTCGCTGCCCAACCCAATGTCGAGGTCAAGAAGCTCCAGGTCGGCCAGGAAGTCCTCCTCAACGAGGCATTCAACATCATCGACGTGCGGCATTTCGAGCCGGCAGGCGAGGTGTTGCGGGTGCGGGAGGTGCTCACCGACGGACGGGTAGTCGTCTTCGCCCATGCCGACGAGGAGAGGGTCCTCCAGCGCTCAGAGACCATGACGGACGTGAAGCTCCGGCCCGGCGACTACGTGCGCATCGACGCCAAGACCGGGCTCATCCTCGAGAAGATGGAGCGCCCCGAGGTCGAAGAGCTGGTGTTGGAGGAAGTCCCCGACATCACCTATGAGGACGTCGGAGGGCTTGCGGACCAGATCGAGCAGATCCGCGACACGGTCGAATTGCCCTATATGCACAAAGATCTGTTCAAGGAATACCAGCTCGATCCGCCCAAGGGCATCCTGCTCTACGGCCCTCCTGGCTGCGGCAAGACCTTGATCGCCAAGGCCGTCGCCAACAGCTTGGCGAAGAAGGTGTCGGAGCGGACCGGCAGCCCCGATGTCCGCTCGTACTTCCTCAACATCAAGGGCCCCGAGCTGCTCAACAAGTGGGTGGGCGAGACTGAGCGGCAGATCCGCCTGATCTTCCAGCGGGCCAAGGAGAAGTCGGACGAAGGCGTCCCCGTCATCGTCTTCTTCGACGAGATGGACTCCCTGTTCCGCACCAGAGGCACCGGCATCAGCTCCGATGTCGAGTCCACCATCGTTCCCCAGCTTCTCTCCGAGCTAGACGGCGTCGAGGCGCTGAAGAATGTGGTCGTCATCGGCGCTTCCAACCGTGAGGACCTGATCGATCCAGCCATCCTTCGGCCCGGTCGGCTCGACGTGAAGATCAGGATCAATCGGCCGGACACCTCCGCCGCCCGGGAGATCTTCCGCATCTACATCAGTGAAGAGACGCCACTCGATCCCGTGGCTCTGAAGGAACATTCAGGCGACAAGGCCAAGGTCATCGGCGAGTACATCGAGGCCACGGTCGACGCGATGTATTCCGAATCCGACGAGAACCGGTTCCTCGAGGTCACCTATGCCTCCGGCGACCGCGAGGTGCTCTACTTCAAGGACTTCGCCTCGGGAGCGATGATCGAGAACATCGTGAGACGGGCCAAGAAGGACGCGATCAAACGCCAGATCGCTGGTGGAGAGCCCGGCGTTCGTCTCTCCGATCTCACCGATGCGATCAAGCAGGAGTTCCGGGAACAGGAAGATCTCCCCAACACCACCAACCCCGACGACTGGGCTCGTGTGTCCGGTAAGAAGGGGGAGCGGATCGTGCACGTCCGCACCCTGGTCGACGGCGATGATGAGAGTCGGCTGATCGAAAAGGTCTCAGCGGGTCAATACCTCTGATGGCGATCCACAAGGTGCTCGGCACCGAAACGGAGTACGGCATCGTGGTGAGAGGTGACATCGGTTTCAACCCGGCAGTCGCCTCTTCGCTCGTGGTCAACAGCTATCCCGGTGACCGGGTGAAGGTGCAGTGGTCTTACGAGGAGGAATCCCCGGGGCGGGATGCCAGGGGATTCGGTCATGACACTTTCGGCGTCGTCGACCCCGAGGGGGCAGTGGTCAACTCGGTGTTGGCCAACGGCGCCAGGCTCTACGTCGATCACGCCCATCCCGAGTACTCGGCGCCCGAGTGCTACGACCCACTGGAAGCGGCGCTGTACGACAAGGTGGGCGAGGTCGTGATGCGTTCCGCGGCTCGGGCCGCGAGCGAGGTGGCCGGCAAGAAAGTCTCGCTCTACAAGAACAACTCCGATGGGAAGGGGAACTCCTACGGGGCCCACGAGAACTATCTCCTCTCCAGAGAGACTCCGTTTGGTGACGTGATCCGCTTCGCCACCACTTTCCTCGTCACCCGGCAGATATTCACCGGCGCCGGGAAGGTGGGCTCGGAGAACGACCGCCCCGACGTCGGATTCCAGGTGACCCAGCGCGCCGACTTCTTCGAGGAGGAGGTCGGACTGGAGACGACGCTGAAACGCCCGATCATCAACACCAGGGACGAGCCACACGGCGACCCTTCGAAATACCGGCGTCTCCACGTCATCATTGGCGATGCCAATCTGTCCGAGTATCAGAACTTCCTGAAGCTCGGAGCTACCGCCCTGATGCTGGCCGCGCTCGAGGACGGCGCCCTTCCCGATCCTCTCGACCTGCACGATCCAGTGGAATCGTGCTGGAAGGTGAGTCACGATCTCGGCTTGGGCAAACCGCTCGAGCTGGATGGCGGCGGATCGGCCACGGCCCTCGAGCTTCAGGGCAGATACCTCGAATGGCTGACCAAGTATGTCGAGAAGGAGCTGGACGATCCGGTCTGGGATCAGGTCATCCGCGAATGGGAGCGGACACTCGACCTGCTCTCCACCGATCCCGGTCGTCTCGCCGACACGCTGGATTGGGTGGCCAAGAAGCGACTGTTCGAGGGATACATCGAGCGAGACGGGCTCACCTGGGAGGATCCCAAGCTGCGTGCCCTCGACCTGCAGTATCACGACGTGGATCCCGAACGCGGGCTCTATCACCACCTCGCCGGACGTGGGGCGATGCGCCGCCTCTTCGACGACGACCAGATCGAGGCGGGAGCGATCAACCCGCCCACCCGCACCCGGGCCTACTTCCGGGGTCGGTGTGTCTCCCAGTTCTCCGACTCGCTCGTGGCTGCCAACTGGGACTCGCTCGTTTTCGACACCGGCGAATCCCATCTCAAGCGGGTTCCTATGATGGAACCACTTCGAGGTGGCGCCGATCTGGTCGGGGCCATGATCGACCAAGCCGAAGACGCGGCCGACCTTCTGCGTCGCCTAGGAGGATGAAATTAGATGTCCGACAGAGATCGGTCCCGGTCGAGGGACCAAGAGAACGAGAAGTCCGAGGACCAGCCAGCCGAACGGGTAGAGAGTGAGGCGGACCTGGAGGCCCTCGATGACTTGCTCGACGAGATCGACGAGGTCCTCGAGGAGAATGCCGAGGAGTTCGTGAAGAACTACGTCCAGAAGGGCGGGGAGTGATCGGAGCCATTGGCCCGTTGCCGATGGAGGCACCGAGTCCCGGTTCGAGCTTCACTGACCTGCTCGACTCCCTCGGCGCCAAGCCGACGCTGAACATGCCGGCGGGGGAGAAGGCTCCGGCCGTCCCCGAAGGGACCACCGTGCTCGCCCTGCGCTATGAGGGCGGTGTGGTGATGGCAGGGGACCGGCGCGCCACCGAAGGAAACCTGGTCGCCCATCGCAGGATCCGCAAGGTGTTCCAGGCCGACAAGTACTCGGCGGTTGCGATCGCCGGTGTGGCCGGAATCGCCATCGAGATGGTGCGGCTGTTCCAGGTCGAGTTGGAGCACTACGAGAAGATCGAAGGGGTCCGTCTCTCCCTGGAAGGTCAGGCCTCGTTTCTCGCCCGGCTCGTGAGGGGCCAGCTTCCCATGGCCTTTCAGGGTTTGGTCGTGGTCCCTATGTTCGCCGGTTTCGACGAACGGGAGCGACGGGGCCGTCTATACAGCTACGACGCGGTGGGTGGCCGATATGAAGAGGTCGACTTCGGTAGCACCGGATCCGGCTCGAGACTGGCCAAGTCGTATCTCCGCACTGTGTATCGGGAAGAGCTGAGCGCTGACGAAGCATCGGACATGGCGGTAAGGGCTCTCGTCGCCGCCTCCCAGGAGGACACGGCAACCGGTGGTCCCGATCTGAGAAGAGGCATCTACCCGACCGTGCTCCGGATCGGGGAAGGCGGCGTGGAGGAGCTCGCGGATTCCGTCATCGCACCCCTCGCCGAGGAAGCGGTGGACCAGATCCTATGACGATCCCCTTCTACGTCCCGCCTGAGCAGCAAGTTCGCGACAAAGCTGAGTTCGCCCGCAAGGGCATCGCCCGGGGCCGCTCCATCATCGCCGTCGATTATGCCGGCGGGGTCCTCCTTCTCGCCGAGAACCCCTCGACCGCCCTGCACAAGATCAGCGAGGTATACGACCGCATCGCCTTCGCCGGGGTCGGGCGCTACAACGAGTTCGAGACTCTGCGGAAGGCGGGTATTCGACAGGCCGACCTGATGGGATATCTCTATTCCCGGGAAGACGTCACCGCGATGGGCCTGGCCACAGCGTTCGCCCAGACGCTCGGCGTGATCTTCACCCGGGAGCCGAAGCCCTTCGAGGTGGAGGTGCTCATCGTGGAGATCAGCGAGGAAGGCGACGAGCACAGGCTCTTCCGGGTCACTTATGACGGGACGCTCTATGACGAGCGGAAGTTCGTCGCTATCGGAGGCAAGGCGGAACAGCTCGTGGAAGCGCTTCAGGATCTCTGGGAGGACGACCTGACACTGGAACGTGCGCTCGAAATCGGAACAGACGCATTCCGCCAAGCCGAAGGCCGGGAGATGGAAGGGTGGGAGGCGGCAGTCCTCGATTACTCCAATGGCCGCAGGGCATTCCGTCGCCTCACTGGCGACGAGCTGCCGGCGCGCTGAACATTCTCTCCCGAGAGCCCCCCACCCGGGATAGCCTGCCCAGGTGGATCGACGAATCTTCGGGCTGGAGAACGAGTACGGGGTCACCTGCACCTTGCGCGGGCAACGCCGGCTCAGCCCCGACGAGGTCGCCCGATATCTCTTCCGGCGTGTCGTTTCCTGGGGCCGATCATCGAACGTGTTCCTGGAGAATGGCGCCCGTCTGTATCTCGATGTCGGTTCGCATCCGGAGTTCGCCACCCCTGAGTGCGACAACCTCGAGGACGTCGTGGCACACGACAAGGCTGGGGAGCGGATCCTCGAGGGCTTGGTCCGCGGCGCCGAGGAGAGGCTCGAGGAGGAGGGGATCCGGGGCGAGATCTACGTCTTCAAGAACAACACAGACAGCGCCGGCAACTCCTATGGATGTCACGAGAACTATCTGGTCAGCCGGCACAAGGACTTTCACCGAACGGTCGACGTGCTCATCCCGTTCCTGGTCACCCGACAGATCTTTCTCGGCGCCGGGAAGCTGACGCAGACCCCCCGGGGCACCGCCTACTCGATCGCCCAGCGAGCCGATCACATCTGGGAAGGCGTGTCTTCGGCCACCACCCGCTCCCGCCCGATCATCAACACGAGGGACGAGCCACACGCCGATGCCGAGAGGTATCGCCGGCTCCATGTGATCGCCGGAGACTCGAACATGTCCGAGTACGCGACGTTCGTCAAGGTGGGGACGATGGTCGCGCTCCTCCAGATGATCGAGCGGGACGTCGTGTTCCGGGATCTTTCACTGGAGAACCCGATACGGGCGATCAGAGAGGTGTCCCACGACGTCACTTGTCGCCGCAAGATCAAGCTGGCCAACGGGCGCGAGCTATCGGCGCTCGACATCCAGTGGGAGTATCTGGACCGGGCGATGAGATTCGCCCGCAGCCCCGGGTTCCCACCCGAGGTGCAGGGGGCGATCGACCGCTGGGAGCATCTCCTCACCGGTCTGGAAAAGGACCCGATGACCCTCGATCGTGAGGTCGACTGGGTGATAAAGCACCGTCTCCTCGAGCGTTATGCAGACCGGAGGGGGATACCGATGTCGGACCCGCGGATGTCGATGATGGACCTCAGCTATCACGACGTCGATCGGAAGCGGGGCCTCTACTACCTGCTCGAATCCAAAGGTCTGGTCGACCGGGTGGTGACTGACGAGAAGGTGGCGTTGGCCGTTCGCCAGCCTCCGCAGACCACCAGGGCCCGGCTCCGCGGCGCCTTCATCAAGGCAGCCAAGGCGAGGAAGCGGGACTTCACCGTCGATTGGGTCCATCTCAAGTTGAACGATCAGGCGCAGCGAACCGTGATGTGCAAGGACCCGTTCAAGGCACACGACGAACGGGTCGAGAAATTGATCGAAAGCCTCTGATATTGCCGGCCGACTTTGATCGCACGTCTCCATTCGCCGGAGATGTTCCCGATTGGGGGACAACTTCTGGCTGAGATGGCACCATCAGGCTCGATGCCACGATCAAACAGACGCCGGTCGGCCGGGGCTTCCGCCTCGTCTGACCTCCTCGACTAGTCATGCAGAACGTCGTCGAGAGGGTGATCAATCTTCTCATCTATCTCCTCGACTCGCCCGCGCCCGTGACTGCCGAGCAGATCCGCCACACCGTGGCCGGGTATGGGGAGCAGACTGACGACGCGTTTCACCGGATGTTCGAGCGGGACAAGGAGCTTCTCAAGCGGATGGGCGTCCCAATCGAGCTCAAGGCGCTCGATGCGTTCGAAATCGACTTCGGATACACCGTCGACCCGGAGCAATACGCAATCCCAGATCCGGGACTGACCGAGCCGGAGAGGGTTGCCCTCTCGGTCGCGGCGCGGATGGTCCGGCTCGGTGGGGCCAACGTCGGGCTGGCCGGATTGTTGAAACTGGGTGGCGTTGAGCGGGGCGTGGGTGTCGAGCCGCTCGCAGCCGATTTGGGGGCAGAGGCAACATTGCTGGGTGACCTCTTTCATGCCGTGAATGAGCGCCGCAAGCTGGATTTCACCTATGGGGGGTCGAAGCGAACTCTCGACCCCTATGGGATAGCGCATCGTCGGGGCCATTGGTATCTCGTCGGCCAGACCTCCGAGGGCGAGCGCGTCTACCGGGTGGATCGCATGTCCGAGCTCTCGGTAGGCAAGGATGCCGCGGCCTTCAAGCGGCCACGCGGTTTTCAGGTGAAACGGGCGATGAGCACTCACCCCTGGGAAGCGGGTAGCGAGGAGACCGTGGCGGCTCGAGTCCGATTCGACGCCGAAGTCGGCTGGTGGGCCGCTCGAAACCTCGGCGTCGAGGCGCCCGAGGAAGGGCCTCTGGAGCTCGAGCTTCAGGTGGCCAATCGAGATGCGTTCATTGGATGGGTTCTGAGCTTCGGACCGGACGCCGAGGTCCTCGCGCCGGCAGAGCTGAGAGGGCAGGTCCTGGCCAGGGTCCAAGCTGCCCTGGAGACGGCTGGGTGACCAGCGACCGCACCGCTACCCGTCTCTCCCGGATCCTCGCGCTCATCCCATTCGTCCTGGCCAAGGAAGGGGCGAAGGTGAGTGAGATCCTGGAGCGCTTCGGCTACACCGAGGACGAGCTGACCCGGGACCTCAATACGGTCTTCTTCTGCGGGCTACCGGGGTACACGCCGGGCGATCTCATGGAGGCATACATCGATGGCGATGATGTGATCATCGACGCAGCCGACTACTTCGCCCGAGCGCCGCGGCTCACATCGATGGAGGCACTGGGTCTGATCGCCGCCGGCATGGCGATTCTCGGCTCGGGCCAGGGCTCGCCCGAATTGCAGAAAGCTGTGGACAAGCTGACCAAGGCGTTGCTCCCTGACGCCGGGGCCGCAATAGACATCGACCTATCCGGTGAGTCCGAGTCGGTGTCGGAGCTCAAGATGGCCGCTGCCGATCATCGGGTCGCCCGAATCACCTATCGCTCTCTCGGTCGTGAGGAAGAACGAGTCCGGGACATCGAGCCGTGGGCGGTGGTGACGACCCTCGGCAACTGGTACGTCCAGGCCTATTGCCGGTTGGTGGAGGCGGAGCGAGTCTTCCGGATCGATCGAATCCGGGAGATCGAGGTGCTCGACGAGCATTTCGAGCCTGCGAGGGCGAAATCGGAGCCCGCAATCGCCTATACCCCTTCAGACGACGACATCGTGGCCAGAATCCGCCTTTCACCGGCCGCAACGTGGGTACTCGACTACTACCCGGTCGATGTGGTCAAGCAGACCAAGACCGCCACTGAGATCAGATTCTCCTCGCCCGATGCCGAGATCCCGGCACGTCTCCTTCTCCGGCTCGGCGCGGATGCTCGCTTGGTGCAAGGGGATGAGGTGCGGGAACGTCTCCAATCCATCGCCGGGACGCTGCAGGCCCGCTACCGATAAGGGCCGTTCGACCTAGGCCCCGGCCCTACAGATTCTTGGCCCTATTGCCGATCACCCTCTTTGAAATGGGAGACCGGAGAACAGGGATGACAACCATCAAGACAACCTGCACCCGATGCGGTGATATCCATCTCACACCGGACGACGTTGCGCTGGAGCTACGTCCAGGTGGTCGGGAAGGTGACTATCGCTTCAAGTGCCCGACCTGTGCTGAGCCGCAGCGCAGACCGGCCAACTCGCGGGTAGTGAGTGTCCTGTTGGCAACGGGGGTGGCCTTCGAGGTCGTCAACCCTGACCCGATCACCGAAGCCGAGATCGTTGCGTTTGTCGCCGCCCTCGAGGCGGAGTCGGATCCATTCCGCCTTCTGGCCGGCTGACACACGCACGTCTCCTCGACGGGCACCACGGGCAGGGTGCCCTCGACACGCAAAGGGTGGCGATCTCAGGATCGCCACCCTTTCTGGTTTGCTAGGCCCGTTACCCTCACCAGATGCTCCAGGGTGGCGAGATCATCATCATTCTCCTGCTGGCGCTGGTCGTGCTGGGCCCGAAGCGTTTGCCGGAACTGGCCAGAAAGCTCGGGGAGTGGACTGCGGAGCTGAGATCTGCCGCTCGTGATCTCCGACGCGGGCTCGAGGCAGAGGTGGCCGACATCAAGCAGGTTGGTGACGATCTCAAGGCTCCCTTCGACGAGTTGAAGAAATCGTCCACCGAGCTGCGCAAGGAGATCGACGAGGCCGGCGTGAGCCGCCTCGATTGGAACGGGCCGAAGCCCATCTCCGGCCCCACCCCTGCCGACGCGATGGCCGATCTGGAGGAGATCGAGGAGAAAGCTGCCGACGAAGGCCAGCAGCGGTGATCGAGGACAAACCTCAATCGATCCTGGCCCATCTCGAAGAGCTGCGCTGGAGAGTGGTGAAGATCTCCATCGCTGTCCTGGTCGGGGGATTGGTGGCAGTTATCTTCCAAGATCAGCTCCGCACGATCCTCGAGGCACCATTCCACGCCGCCGCGCCCGAGAACGATCTGCAGACCCTCGCCGCGACCGAGCAATGGGGTGTGCTCATGCGGATCGCTCTTTTTGGGGGTGTGATCCTTGCCAGCCCGGTCGTCCTCTATCAGCTTTGGGCATTCATTCAGCCGGCGCTGACTTCGAAGGAGCGGAACTGGGCGCTGCCCGTCGTCGGCGCCCTCGTAGTCCTCTTCGTCGGCGGCGTGTTCTTCGGATACGCCACCCTGCCCCGTGGGCTCGAATTCCTCCTCCAGATCTTCCCCGACGTGGAAACCAACCTCCGTCTCGGCGACTACTACTCGTTCACTCTTCGCTTCCTGCTCGCCTTCGGCATTGCATTCCTGTTCCCGGTCTTTCTGTTCGCTGCCGCCGCCGCCGGGATCATCTCATCGAAGCAGCTGGCCAAGGGCCGAAGGTGGGCCATCCTGATCATCGTCATCGGAGCGGCTCTGATCACCCCGAGCGGGGACGCTTTCAGCCTCCTGGTCTTGTCCATACCTCTCTACCTCATGTATGAGGCGACCTACTGGCTGGTTCGTCTCGTTCTCAGGAAATGAGGTCGTTTCCCCCTAGCGACGCGCTGGAAGCCTTCTGGGCCGAGCTTCCGTTCAAACCTGATGACTTCCAGGTGGAGGCGGCAGAGGCCATAGCGGAAGGGCAATCGGTGGTCGTCACGGCCCCAACCGGGGCGGGCAAGACCCTGGTGGCGGAGGCCGCGATCCACCTGGCGCTCGCTCGGGGGCGGCGTGCGTTCTACACCACCCCGATCAAGGCCCTTTCCAATCAGAAGTACTCAGATCTGGTGGCTTCGCACGGGCCGGAACGGGTGGGCTTGCTCACGGGCGACAACGTGATCAATGGTGACGCCGAGATCGTCGTGATGACGACCGAGGTGCTTCGAAACATGATCTACGCCGAGGCGAGCCGACTCGAAAAGGTCGGATTGGTGATCCTCGATGAGGTCCATTACCTCCAAGACCGCACCAGGGGGGCGGTCTGGGAGGAAGTGATAATCCATGCCCCGCAGCACCAGCAGATGGTGTGTCTGTCCGCAACAGTCTCCAACAACCAGGAGTTTGCCGCCTGGGTCCGAGAGCGCAGAGGAGCGACCCGGTTGATCGCCACCGATCACCGGCCCGTGCCACTCGAGTCGATGTACATGGTCCGGGATCGAATGGGGGCGCAGACGCTGCACCTCCTACCCACGTTCATCGAGCGAGAGGGGAGACGACGCGCCAATCCGCGAATCGAGCACATGCTCGGGTTGGAAAAGGGCCGGCGCCGGCGCTTCAAGAGCCCGAATCGGATCGAAACGGTCGAGCGTCTCGCCGAGGAGGGGATGCTGCCCGCCATCTTCTTCATCTTCAGCCGCGCCGGGTGTGATGCCGCTGCCCATCGTCTCGTAGATGCCGGGGTGCGACTGACCGATGCGGCACAGAGGGCGGTGATCCGGGAGATCGCCGAGACGCGCACCAGCCATCTCGGAGACCAGGACCTCGCAGTGCTCGGCTATGACCGCTGGATCGCCAGCCTCGAAGCCGGCGTCGCTCCCCATCACGCCGGGCTGGTGCCGGCGTTCAAGGAGACGGTAGAAGAGCTGTTCGAGTCCGGGCTGCTCAGAATCGTCTTTGCCACCGAGACCCTCGCTCTCGGGATCAACATGCCGGCGCGAACCGTCGTGTTGGAGAGCCTGTCCAAGTTCAACGGTGAGACCCATGAGCTGATGCGCCCCGGCGACTACACGCAGTTGACGGGGAGGGCGGGTCGCAGGGGCATAGACGTGGAGGGCTACGGCGTGGTGCTGCATTCGCCCTTCGTGCGCTTCGACTCCGTGACCGAGATCGCCTCGATCGGATCTCATCCTCTCCGTTCGAGCTTCCGGCCGACCTACAACATGACTGCGAATCTTGTGGCCAACTACGTCCAGGAGCAGGCAGAAGAGCTCCTCGAGGCGTCCTTCGCCGCTTTCCAGCGCGAAGGCGACAAACATGCCGCGGAGACCACCATCGAGGCCCTCGAGCACACGCTCGAGAAGGAAGAAGCGGCTGCGCGCTGTGAGAGGGGAAGTGTCGAGGAGTACATGGCGCTCGTGGAGTCGACCACCCCTGAGCCTCACAACGATCGGATCTCATCGCTGCTCGGGGCGGGCCAGGTAGTCGATGTTCCCGGTGGGGCCCGGGACGGCCGATACGTGGTGTTGAAGCGGCTGGCCCGCAAGGACGGCGGGGCTCGCTATCTCGTTCTGGCGACCTCAGGCCGGGTGTCCACCATCGGCTACCGGGACATCGTCGCCGGGTCGTCGATCGTGGCCGAGATGGAGATTCCGCTGCCGGTTCGGCCCAAGGACCGCCGCTATGTCCAGGATCTTCTCCGCGCCCTGCGGAAGGTGGCGCCACGCGAGTCGAGCAAGGAGATCCGGAGACATCCCGTCATCGATCACCCCGTGGCGGGTTGCCCGGACGCAGTAAGACACCTCGCCGCCGCCCGAAGGGCGCTACGGACCAGGCGGCGATTGGAGCAGTACCGGTCGGCCCGGCGCAGCTCGGGTCATGGGCTTGTCGAGGAGTTCGTGGGCATACGACAACTCCTCGAGGACATGGACTACCTCGAAGGCTGGCGTCTGACCGGACGAGGGCAGCGCCTGAGGTGGATCTACAACGAGTCGGACCTCCTCCTCACCGAGGCGTTGGAACAAGGTTTGTTTCACGGCTTGGAGCCCGCCGAGATCGCGGCGCTCACCTCGGTCTTCGTCTATGAGCCCAGAACCGACACCACCTCTCTCGCCGAGTGGCCCACCGCCGCGCTCGCCGAGAGATGGGACGAGCTCGAGTTGCTGTGGAAAGACCTGGTCGATCGCGAGCGAGCCTTGCGTCTCACCCCTACCCGCCGACCTGACCCGGGATTCGGGATTCCTGCCCACGAGTGGGCGACAGGTGTCGATTTCGACGACCTGAGCACCAAGGGCATGGCCCCGGGCGACTTCGTCAGGGTGTCGCGTCAGCTCGTCGACCTGGTCCGCCAGCTCCGGGACAGCGCCCCCGGACTGCGCGATGAGGCCGTGACCGCGCTCAAGGCCATCGATCGGGGTGTGGTCGCGGCGCAGGGGGTCGGCTAGTTGCCGAGGTGGCAGGTCTATGTGAATCGGGCCGCCGGGCGGAAAGCAGCCAAACCGGCCGCAATTCGTGACCTTTTGAGGGAGATCGGCCTCGAGTTCGAGCTGCATGTCCCCCAATCACCCGAAGAGACCGGGACGATGATCCGGGAGGCGGCTAGGGGCGGTGCGGGTCACTTCGCCGTGGCCGGCGGCGACGGCACGGTGAATCTCGCAGTCAACGCCTTGGTGCCAATGGATCTGGGCACCAGACCGGTCATTGGCGTTTTGCCCGTAGGGACGGGGTGCGACCTGCTTCGCACGTTCGGGCTGCCCCAGGACCTCGCCGGCGCCGCCAGGCACCTGGCTACCGAGGAAACCTACGACATCGATGTGGCAACGCTGGAGGGGAGTTGGGGTCTGCGATATTTCGTGAATGTGGCCCAGACCGGGGTCGGAGCCGGGGCGGCCCAAACCGCTTCGGGAATGACTCGCCGAATCGGGGCAGCCCGATATCCGCTCGCGTTCCTGGCCCGACTTCCCGGCTTCCCAAGGGCCAAAGTGACGGTGACGACGGAGCGCCGGACCGTCGAGTCTGAGGCTCTGGCGGTGATCCTGGCCAATGCTCAGTTCTTCGCCGGAGGCTGGAATGTCGCCCCAAAGGCATCGTTGGTCGACGGGGCCCTCGATCTCCAGATCATCAACTGCCGAAAGACGAGCGCTCCTGCTCTGGTGCCCAAGATCATCAAGGGCACGCATCTCACGGATCCCGCGGTCCGTCGGTTGAGGGCTTCCGAGTTCACCATCGAGACAGAGCCATCGTGGCCGGTGGAATGTGACGGTGATCTCGTTGGGAATACCACCGTGAAAGGTCGTGTTATCCCGGCCGCGGTGAGTCTCAAGATCTGAGGCGACGCCGACTTATACTGCCGCTCCGCCGAGGGGGCCAGAACCGAGTGCACGATGGCAAAAGAAGAAGTAGAAGAGATCGCTGAGGACCTCGAGGAGGAACTCGACGAGGCTCCAGAGGACGATCTGGACGAGGATGCGATCGCAGATCTCGACGAGGTTCTCGAAGAGGTAGTCGAGCTCGAGCCTGACTTCGAGGAAGAGCTCGACGAGGAGACCGAAGAGGCCGACTACGAGTCCGATGACGACGAAGAGGACGAGGAGCACGACGAGGAGACGACCGAGGCACTCGAGGAGCTGGAGAGCGAGGAGCTGCAACTGCTCGATGAGGAGGCCGGTGAGGCTCTTCTAGTTGACGAGGCCGAAGAGTTGAGAGCGATCCGCCGCGAGGAGCTGACCATGAATGTCGACGCTCAGCTCCAGCGATCAGACGAATTCGTCTGCCAATCGTGCTTCATGGTCAAGAGGACCAGTCAGCTGGCGAATCGCAAGAAGATGCTGTGCGTGGATTGTGCCTCCTGACCGGGTCACGGTCGTCCTTCCCACGTACAACGAGAGCGAGAATCTCGCCGACATCTCGGAAGCAATCATCCGACATGGGTATCGGCTGCTCATAGTCGACGACTCATCCCCTGACGGCACGGGCGAGATCGCCGATCGGCTCGCCGCCAATCCCGCGGTCTCGGTGCTCCACAGGAGCACGAAGGAGGGTCTCGGGCCCGCGTATGCAGCCGGCTTCGATCACGCTCTCGCCGAGGGCGCCGAGATACTCGTCGAGATGGATGCCGACTTCTCTCATGACCCGGCGGATCTGCCCAGGTTGGTGGAGGCAGTCGATGAAGGCGCGGACCTGGCCATCGGGTCCCGCTATGTCGAGGGTGGGGCAACGCCCGATTGGCCCCTGGGCCGCCGGCTCATCTCAAAGGGCGGCAATCTCTACGCCCGTCTCATGCTCGGCATCCCGACCCATGACGCAACGGCGGGCTTTCGCGCCTTCCGGTCCACGACCCTGAGGAGCCTCCCTTACCGGGAGGCGCAATCATCGGGATACGGCTTCCAGGTCGAGATGGCGATGCGAGCCCATGAGGCCGGGATGACCGTGGTCGAGATCCCGATCAGCTTTCGTGACCGCACCCGGGGCACGTCGAAGATGGGAACCGGCATCGTTGTCGAGGCAATGTGGTTGGTTACGGTCTGGGGTGGGCAGCGGATGATGCGGGGCCTACGTTCATGGCGGCGATGACCGTGACCGCCAGGGTCGCGGGCCCGGACGACATCCCTTCCCTGGTGCATCTCTATCGCGGCCTCGAGTCGGAGATGATCGCCCTGCACCCGATGTGGCCGCTGGCCGACGGTCTGCCCGAACCGGTGGAGGCTTCATTCGGTCGTCTGATCGAGAGTCCCGACGCCATCGTCGTCATCGGCGAAATCGACGGATATCCGTTCGGATTCGCCTCCGCCCAAGTCGAGGAGATCCTGCCTCAGGCGAACGGTGAGAAGGTTGGGTCGATCCGCCTGATCTACGTCGAGCCGGAGGCGAGGGAGGTCGCCTTGGGCGAGGAGATCCGGGATCAGATTATGGACCTGCTCCGTCAGCGGGGAATCTCCAAGTTCGACGCACACGTTCTCCCCGGCCATCGGCTGGCCAAGAACTTCTTCGAGGCCGGCGGGTTCTCGGCACGCTCGATCATCATGCATCACGATGACGCCCGGGAACGGTGACCCGCCCCTGGTCGGGGTCGGTGTCGCTGTGGTCGACCAGGGCCGGATCCTCCTCGTCCAACGAGGGCATGAGCCCGCCAAGGGCCAATGGGCGGTGCCCGGGGGAAAAGTGAATGGAGGGGAGCGTTTGAAGGAGGCTGCAGCCCGTGAAGTTGCCGAAGAGACCGGGCTCGACGTCGAGATCGGCGAAGTCATCTGGGTGGGCGAGCACATCTCCGAGCACGGGCACATCGTCCTGATCGACTTCTTGGGTCGGGTGGTCGGGGGAGAGCTGACCGCAGGCGACGATGCCGACCGGGCGGAGTGGGTGCCTATCGACGAGGCGGCGGGATACCCGTTGACATCGACCATGTACGAGCTGATCGAGATCCTCGGCGCTCGAGCCGGGTCATAAGCTCCCCGCGATGAGCGCTGGCCCGGTCCCCTTGCTCCAGGAGTTGATCCGCAATCAGTGTGTAAACGACGGCTCCCCGGACAGCGGCCAGGAAGTGCGCTCGGTGCGGACCTTGCTCGATTTCATCGGAGTGGCCGGGGAGATATTCGAGCCGGTTCCGGGCAGGCAATCCTTGGTGTATCGGATACCGGGCTACGACCCGGAGGCGCCGTCCCTGGCCCTGGTCCCTCATCTCGACGTGGTGCCCGTCGATCAGGGTGGCTGGTCGGTAGACCCTTTCGCCGCCGACATCGAAGACGGCTTCGTGTACGGGCGGGGTGCGGTGGACATGTTGAACGTGACAGCGGCCATGACCACGGCTGTCCGCCCCTACCTGACCGGCGAGACGAAGCCCCGGGGCGATCTTGTGTTCGCCGCAGTGGCGGACGAAGAGGCCGGTGGCCGGCTCGGTGCTCTCCACCTCGTGGAGGAGAGATGGGGTCTGGTCTCGGCCGACTACTTGCTCACCGAAGTCGCATATCCGGGGCTCACTGTGGGCAGCCGGCGAGCCGTTCCGGTCTCGATCGGCGAGAAGGGGGCCTACTGGTCGGTTCTGGAGTCGGAAGGCCGACCGGGCCACGGCTCGGTGCCCTACGGGGCCGACAACGCACTGGAGAAAATGGTTCTTGCCCTGGCCGGGATCATCGGCGCCCCGCCCCCTGCCGCCATCACCCCAGAATGGCTCGAATTCGTTGACCATCTCGGCCTGGACGCCGGCTCGGTCGGTCATCTCCTCGACGTCGACCATCTGGACGATGAGATCGACCGTATCGCGGTCGAGGACCCGGCACTGGCCCGCTACATCCACGCCGCTACCCACCTCACCGTCTCACCCAACGTCCTCAAGGCCGGGACCAAGACGAATGTCATCGCCGACAGGGCCCAGGCTCATGTCGACATCAGAGGCTTGCCCGGGATGGATCGGGCTTTCGTCGACTCCCACCTCAGAAAGGCCATGGGGAGTGCCGCGGGGCAGATCGACATCACTCCGGTCATGGACAACGACGCCAATGTCTCGTCGGTTGGCAACCCGCTCTGGGAGGCAATCGGGGATGCCGTCGAGGAGCTGGACGGCCACCGCAACCTGGCTCCGACCCTGATGACCGTGGCGACGGATGCCCGCTTCTGGCGGGCCCGGGGGACCGTTTGTTATGGGGTCGGTCTCTTCGACGATCGCATGGGTTTCTCCGAGATGCTCTCGCTCTTCCACGGTCACGACGAACGGGTATCGGCTGCGTCGGTGGAAAGGACCACCCAGCTTTACGAGCGGGTCCTGGAGCGGTTCTTCGCCACCTCATGAATGTCATCTGCGACATCGACGGAGTGGTGTATCGGGGAGACAAACTGGTGCCGGGCTCCGACGACGCCCTGCAACGGCTCGTTGGGGCCGGAGCACAGGTCTACTTCGCCACGAACAACAGCACCAAGACCCCGCTCACCGTCAGCGAGCGGATCTCGAAGATGGCGGGGGTGGAGATCGCCCCGAATTCGATCGTCACGTCATCCGAGGCGGCGGTGGGGATGCTGATGGATGAGGAGAGACCGGTGATGGTCCTCGGCTCCGATGGGATCACGACCGCTCTTTCAGAAGCGGGGATCGAGGTCACCGACGACCCGATGGAGGCGAAGGCGCTCCTGGTCGGGCTCGACTGGGATCTCAGCTATGACCGGCTGACCAGGGCCGCCGACTCGGTTCGTGCCGGAGCCCGGTTCATTGCCACGAATACCGACCCGACCTATCTGGTCGAAGGTGGGTTGCTGCCTGGTGGTGGGGCGATGGTGGCCGCGGTGCAGGCGGCGACCGGCGTGGTGCCGGAGATCGCGGGGAAGCCACATCGCCCGATGCGCGCCCTGCTTCGCTCCCGAGGTATCGGTGAGGCTTGGGTGATCGGCGATCGTGTCGACACCGACATCGCTCTGGCCCGAGCCGAGCCGGACTGGACGTCGATCCTCGTGCTCACGGGCGTCACCGCTCCCGAAGAAGCGCTCGGCGCCGATCACGTGGTCTCCGACCTCGCCGCGGCTGTCGAACTGGTCCTGTCGCCGGGTCTGACCGGATAGATATGGCCTTGTCGCCCTCGTTTGGGTGATAATCGGAGGATGGACCTCACCCAAGAGCAGATCGAGAAGCTCGAAGCAGCGCTTGCCCGCCTGGAGGAGCTCGATCCGGCCGAGGTGCCGGAACCGGCCGCCGAGCTCGCCAATCTGCTCAGCTCGCTGCTCGAGGAATCGGAGACGTCCTGAGCAGACGGCGCCTCGACGCCGAGATCGTGCGGCGCGATCTCGCCGGGAGCCGGACCGAGGCACAGCAGCTCATCTCGGAGTCCAAAGTGCTGGTCGGTGGCTTGCCCACCCCCAAGCCCGCCTCCCTGGTCTCGCCCGACACTCCGATCCAATTGGTGTCGGATGAGAAGAAGTGGGTATCCCGGGGGGCCCTGAAGCTGCTCGCCGCGCTGGATGCATTCCCGGTGGACCCGAAGGGCAAGTCCGTGCTCGATGTCGGCGCCTCCACCGGCGGTTTCACCGAGGTGGTGCTGGAGCGGGGAGCGACCGCGGTGACCGCTCTCGACGTGGGGCGGGGCCAGCTCCATGAGCGTTTGCGAGGCGACCCGAGGGTGCGTTCGATGGAGCGAACCAACTTCCGGCACGTCGAGACCGGGGGCCTCGATGCGCCCTACTCGCTGATCGTCGCCGACCTCTCCTTCATCTCGCTGTGTGTGATCGCCAGGAAACTGACCGAAGTCGCCGCCGACGACGCCGATCTCATCCTCCTGGTGAAACCGCAATTCGAGGCGGGGAAGGGAAGGGTTGGCCGGGGGGGAGTGGTCCGCGATCAGGCGGTGCGGGAGGCGGCGGTGCAACAGGTGGTCGAGTGCATGGGAGCCGCGGGTCTGGGCACCCACGGGCTCATCAGGTCACCGATCGAAGGCAGGGACGGCAACGTCGAGTACCTACTCTGGCTCCGCAACGGCGAGCCCGGAGTGGCTGTGGAGGTGCCTGGATGAATTTCGCCCTCGAGGTGAGGCACGGGTCGGAGAATGCCCGGGTCTTCGCCGAGAAGCTGCGTGCCTCTATCGATGCGGCCGGTGGCAAGGTCGTCGAGGCGGATGGGGAAAGACCTGATCTCGTCGTGGCGGTGGGTGGCGATGGCACAGTCCTCGCCGCGGCGCAGCGCGCCCTTGCCCACGACGTCCCTCTTCTCGGTTTCAACTTGGGCACGATGGGATTTCTGGCCGAGGCCGAGCCCGCAGACCTGGACGCAGTCATCGGTCGCCTGATGTCGGGAGAGTTCCAGGTGGTGGAGCGGATGACGATCAGGGCCAAGGTCGAAGGCGCATCCGCGACCGGGGTCAACGATGTCGTGGTGGAGAAGGTGGATAGCCAACGTCTGGTCCAACTCGATGTATCCGTTGACGATGAGCATTTCCTCACCTACCGGGCCGACGGCTTGATCGTCGCCACTCCGACCGGGTCGACCGCCTATTCGTTCTCCGCCCGAGGACCACTGATCGATCCAGTGCTCAGTGCAATGCTGCTCACCCCGGTGGCGGCCCACTCACTCTTCGACCGCACCCTGATACTTCCGCCGACCAGCAAGCTGTCGATCGTCGTCGGGAGGGATCGTCCGGTGAAGGTGACAGTGGACAAGATCGACATGGGTCATCTCGGATCAGGTCGAACGGTTGAGATAGAGCAAGGGGAACGACCGGTCCGTTTCGCCAGATTCGGTTCCCGCCCATTCTCCAGGTTGATCACGGACAAGTTCGGTCTCGCCTGATGCTTCATCATCTGCGAGTTGCGAATCTCGGCGTCCTCGAAGACGTCACGATCGACCCGGGGCCAGGATTCACAGTCATCACTGGCGAGACCGGGGCCGGCAAGACGATGCTGCTTGGGGCGCTCCGCCTCCTCACCGGGGAGAAGTCCAAGTCCATCGGGGTGGGGCCTTTCGGCGAGGAGGCGCTGGCCGAAGGCCTGTTCAGTGCCGACGACACCGAGATAGGCGTCACCCGGGTTGTCCCGCGCAATGCCAGGAGCAGGGCATACCTCGACGGCAACCTTGCTTCGGCGGAGACACTCGTGGGGAGGATCGGCGCTCTGGTGGAGATCGTCGGCCAGCACGATCGGCTCCTCCTCCAACGGAGCCAAACAGTGCTCGATCTCGTCGACGGGATGCTGGACCGGCAAGGTCAGAGCGCCCGGGCAGCGTATGCCGACGCCTGGGCGAGATATCGGTCCGCACTCGATGATCAACGCCGGTTGGGCGGAGACCGCATGGCATTGGAGCGAGAGCTCGACCTTCTCCGCTACCAGTCCGACGAGATCGGTGCGGCTGGTCTGACAGCCGGCGACGACCTTCGCATCGAATCGATGGCGGCAAGACTGCGAAACGCTGAAGCGATGCGGGAGCACCTAGTGGCCGCTGCAGAAGAATTGGAGAGAATGGGGGGCGGGGCGGGCGAGGTCGTCTCCCGGCTGCGGAAGCTGGCTGTCTTCGATGAGACGATCGCCGACCACGCCTCGACGGCTGAGGGCCTCGAATCCCAGTTGCATGACCTGCTCCTCGAGGTGCGCTCGCTTGCCGACGGCGCCGACGATGACCCGCGATCCCTCGAGGAGCTCGAGGAGAGACTGACTGCGCTCGGTGTGCTCAAGAGGAAATACGGGAAGACTCTCGACGAGGTCCTCGAATTCGGCTCCGAGGCGTCTCGCCGTGTGTCGGAGCTGGAGCTCCTCATCGGCAAGGCCTCGAATATCGACGAGATGCTCGACCGGTCCCAGGACGAGCTAGACGAACTGGGGGCACAGCTCGGGTCATCACGGCGGGACGCCGCGGGAGAGATCCAGGAGCAGGCTCAGGCCCACCTCTCCGACCTCGGGCTCCCGGCGGCCGCGGTGGAGATCAGCTTCGGGACCGTCGAGCCCGGTTCGTCCGGCATCGACGAAGTCGAGATCCGTTTCGCCTCGGACAGTCGACTCGCCTCGGGCCCGATACAAGAAGTCGCGTCGGGCGGAGAGCTGTCCCGCCTGATGCTCGCCCTCCATCTCGCCACCCAAGCCGGCGGCGCCGACACGATGGTGTTCGACGAGATCGATGCTGGAGTGGGCGGCGCCACCGCTCTCGCCTTGGGTCGCAAACTCGCCGACCTCGCCGACACCTGTCAGGTGCTGTGCGTCACTCACCTCCCGCAGGTGGCCGCGCATGCCCGGATGCATTTCGTCATCGATCGCGATGGGCCCAGTGCCGCGTTGCGCAGGGTGGAGGGGGAGGAACGGCTCACCGAGTTGTCCCGGATGCTCGCGGGCCTCCCGAAGAGCGAACGGGGCCGGGAAGCCGCTGCCGAGCTTCTCGAAGGGGCCCTCGTCCGATGATGCTGGCTCCGGGCCGGATCGGTGCTACATTGGCATCCCGTCATGGACGGGCCACTTTTCACCTCAGAAACCACCGCAGAACAGCCCTCTGAGGAGACCGAAGGCCCGCCGACCCCCACCAAGTTCGTCTTCGTCACGGGCGGTGTCGTATCCAGTCTGGGCAAGGGGATCGCCGCTTCGTCACTCGGCCGACTGCTCAAGTCTCGGGGCCTCCGCGTCGTCAACCAGAAGCTTGACCCTTACATCAATGTCGACCCCGGCACGATGAACCCCTTCCAGCATGGTGAGGTGTTCGTCACCGACGACGGGGGAGAGACCGATCTCGATCTGGGACACTACGAGCGGTTCACAGGAGAGAACCTCAGGCGAACCTCGAACGTGACCTCCGGATCCATCTATCTGTCGGTGATCCAGAAGGAGCGGCGAGGCGACTATCTCGGGGACACGGTCCAGGTAATCCCGCACATCACCAACGAGATCAAGGATCGCATCCGGCGCGTCGGCGAGCAGGACGTCGATGTCGTGATCACCGAGGTGGGGGGGACGGTCGGCGACATCGAGAGCCTTCCGTTCCTGGAAGCGATCCGGCAGTTCGGCAATGACGTCGGCCGGGAAAACGTGATGTTCGTCCATGTCACCCTCGTTCCCTACATCGCGACCTCGGAGGAGCTGAAGACGAAGCCGACCCAGCACTCGGTCGCCGAGCTGCGGAGCAAGGGCATCACACCGGACGTCATCGTGGTGCGCTCGGATCGTGAGATCGACGAGGGAGTCAGGAAGAAGATCAGCCTCTTCTGTGACGTTCAGCCACGGGCCGTCATCGTGGCCCCCGACGCCCGCGACATCTACGAGGTGCCCCTGATCCTCCACGACGGTGGCCTCGATGCAGTGGTCTGCGATCGGCTCGGCCTCGTGACCGGCCCGCCCAATCTCGACTCTTGGCGGGCGATGGTCGAGAAGGCCCTCTCTGCCACCGACAGCGTCAGGATTGGCATCGTCGGCAAATACGTTGGGTTGCCGGACGCATATCTCTCGGTCGCCGAGGCTCTCCGGCACGCCGCCGCCGGGCACGGGGTCAAGCTCGACATGGTCTGGGTCCCCAGCGACGAGCTGACAGGGTTGCTGGCCGATTCCTATCTGGAGGATCTCGACGGGATCGTGATCCCGGGCGGATTCGGTTACCGGGGAGTCGAGGGCAAGGTCCAGGCGATCCGATTCGCCCGGGAGAACCAGGTCCCCCTGCTCGGTCTCTGCCTCGGGCTGCAATGCTCTGTGATCGAGTTCGGGCGAAACGTCCTCGGCCTGGCCGATGCCAACAGCACCGAGTTCGACCCGACCACACCGCACCCGGTGATCGACCTGATGGCCAGCCAGGAGGACGTGGAGGAAAAGGGCGGGACCATGCGCCTCGGTCTCTATGCAGCCAAACTCGCCGAGGGATCGAGAACCAGGGAGCTCTACGGCCAGGAATTGGTGTACGAGCGGCACCGGCACCGCTGGGAGGTCAACAACCGGTATCGGAAGGACTTGGAGCAGGCCGGGATGAGGCTCTCCGGCGTGTCTCCCGACGACAACCTCGTCGAATACGTGGAGCTGGTCGACCACCCGTTCTTCGTCGGCACCCAGGCCCATCCGGAGTTTCGATCCCGGCCCGACTCGCCGCACCCACTTTTCAGCGGCCTGGTCCAGGCCGCGGCCTCCAGGCGGGAGCAGGTAGTGGTGTTGCCGGAGCCGGTGGATCTCACCATCGAGTGAGGCACAGTCGGTCTGCGGCCGATAGCCTGCCAGCCATGGCGTCCGTCTTCATGGAGCACCTGTCTTGATCGTCGGCGTTCCCAAGGAAGTCAAGACCGAGGAGTACCGGGTCGCCATCACACCGGTCGGCGTCAGAGAGCTGACCGAGCGGGGCCACACGGTCCTCATCCAGAAGGGCGCCGGCGAGGGCTCGAGCATCCTCGACGACGAGTTCGAGGCTCAGGGTGCGACGATCGTTCCCAGCGCAGACGACGTCTTTGCCGGGTCGGAGATGATCCTCAAGGTCAAAGAGCCGCAGGACTCGGAGATCGAGATGTTCAGGCCGGGCCAGATCCTCTTCACCTATCTCCATCTCGCCGCGTATCCCACGATGGCCTCGGCGTTGCTCCAGCGGGATGTGGTGGCCATCGCCTACGAGACCGTGCAGCTCCCTGATCGCTCCTTGCCGCTCCTCGCCCCAATGTCCGAGATCGCCGGTCGTATGGCCACTCAGGCCGGTGCCCATTTCCTGGGCAAGTCGGAAGGGGGGAGGGGAGTGCTCCTGGGAGGGGTCACCGGGGTCAGGGCCGGCAAAGTCGTGGTCATCGGGGGAGGCATCGCAGGATCGAATGCCGCCGTGATTGCAGTCGGCATGCAGGCCGACGTCGTGGTCCTCGACACTGACATCAACAAGCTGCGTGCTCTGGACTCGATGTACCTCGGACGGGTCAGGACTCTCCATTCGAACCGCCTCACCCTGGAGGAAGAGACCCTTGGGGCCGATCTGGTGATCGGCACGGTCCTGGTCCCCGGGGCCGCCGCCCCGAAGCTGGTCACCGAGGACATGGTGCGAGGAATGAAGCGGGGAGCGGTGCTGGTGGACGTTGCGATCGACCAGGGAGGTTGTTTCGCCACGTCGCGCGAGACGACCCACACCGATCCCGTTTACCTGGTCCACGACGTGCTTCATTACGCCGTGGGGAACATCCCAGGAGCGGTGCCACACACGTCGACCTATGCCCTCACCAACGCCACGCTTCGCTATGCGGTGAGTCTGGCCAACGGTGGTGTTACCGGCGCTCTCGACCGGCACCCCGAGCTGGTGGCCGGGATAAACGTCGTTGGCGATTCGGTTTGCCATCCCGCCGTCGCCGAGAGCCTCGGGGTAGCGCACGTTCCTCCACGAGAGGCTCTCGCCGCGGTTTGAGCTCAGGCTCTCCCTCATTGCCGGAAGGCGTCGAGGAGTATCTGCTGGCGCTCGACGTCGAGCGCGGTCTGGCCGCCAACACCATCGAGGCCTACCAGCGGGATCTCGATCAGTACCTCGACTTCCTCGACGGCACCGAGCCCGACCAGGGATCGATAGAGCGGTATGTGTCCCACCTCCGGGCCATGGATCTCGCCTCCTCGTCCGTGGGACGGAAGCTGGCCGCCGTCAGGGGCCTCCATCGCTTCCTCGTCATCGAGGGCCTGCGGCAGGCAGATCCCACCCTCCTGCTCGAATCTCCCCGCCGACCCGCTCCATTTCCCAAGGCTCTGACGGTCGACGAGGCAATAGCCCTGGTGGAGATACCCGATCTCACCACGGTCAAGGGGCGCCGAGATTCCGCCCTCCTCGAGTTCCTCTATGCGACCGGCGCCCGCGTCTCCGAGACGGTCGGCGTCGATCTCGGACACGTCGACCTCGAGGATCGCGTGGTTCTGGTCACCGGGAAGGGGGCGAAACAGCGTCTCGTTCCCATCGGCGGCAAAGCGGTCATCGCCCTCTCCCGTTGGCTGCCTGATCGGCTGAACCTGGTCCGCCGCGGCCAGGGCGGAGACCCCATGTTCCTCAATCTGAGGGGGCGGCGTCTCACCCGTCAGGGCGTCTTCGGAGTGGTCCGGGCCAACGCGGGCAAGGCCGGAATCAGCGAGGAGAAAGTCTCACCCCACGTGCTCAGGCACTCGGCGGCTACCCACATGGTGGAGGCGGGGGCGGACCTGCGGACGGTACAAGAGATCCTGGGTCACGCTACCATTTCTACAACCCAGATCTACACGAAGGTAAGCCCTGCCCATCTCGTGGAGATCTACGTCCAGGCCCACCCGAGGAGCAAATGACCACGTTGGATATCGCCGGTGCCGAGAAGGCCCTCCATGAGGAGCGAGCCCATCTCGTCCATCAGCTGGACGACCTCGGAGCTGCCGAGACAGGTGATCTCCGAGCCGATATCGACTTCGGCGGGAGCTTCGCCGATGCTGCGGCCGTCACCGCGGAACGGACGGAGGTCCTGGGCGTCGTCGAGACTTTGAAAGCTCAACTGGCCAATGTCGACAAAGCCCTCGGCAAGATCAAAGCCGGGACCTACGGGTTCTGTGAGGACTGCGGCAAGGAGATCCCGGCGGCGCGGCTCGAGGCGCGGCCCGAATCCATCCGTTGCGTCGACTGCAAGAGCAAGGCGGCGGGCCTCTAACGCGTGCCGGGCTCGCTGGGCCATCTCACCCGACGGTTCTTCGATGTGCTCCAAGCCAGGCCTCTCGAATCTGCCGAGCGGTTCGAGGTAGAAGACTGGCTGACCGAGGGCCAGGCGTGGATCTTCTTCTCTCAGGATGACCCTGACCAACGTCACGGTCTCGACGCGGGCAGCATCGCCCGGGCAGGCGGAGGTGATATCGAGGTGATCCGAGCCGCCCTTCTCCACGACGTGGGGAAGAGACACGCCCGGCTCGGTGTCGTCGGGCGCAGTTTGGCCTCGGTTTGCATCCGGCTCGACCTTCCAATGCCCCGTAGATGGCAGCTGTATCGAGACCATGGCGAGACCGCAGCCCGCGAGCTCGAGGGCCTCGGCTTCAGGGGGTTGATCGTCGACTTCGCCCGCCACCATCACGGCTCACGACCGCCAACCATCCCGGCTGCCACCTGGTCCCTGCTCCAGTTGGCGGACCAACCGCCAAAGACAGGGAGCGGGGCTGGGTCCGAATAACCTGAGGCCACTGATGACGTTTCATGTCAAGACCACGGTCTTCGAGGGGCCGCTCGATCTCCTCCTTCAGTTGATCACCAAGCATCAGGTGGAGGTCACAGCAGTCGGCCTCACCGAGGTAGTGGGGGAGTATCTGGACTTTCTCGATGAGATCAAAGACCTCGATCTCGAGGTCACCTCGGAGTTCTTGCTGATCGCGGCCACCCTGATCCAGCTCAAGGCCCACTCACTCCTTCCCAGCCGGGACGCGTTCGACTTCGACGAGGAACTGGCGCTGATCGAGGAGAGGGATCGACTCCTCTCGCGTCTCTTGGTTTGTGTCACATTTAAAGACGTTGCCGCGGTATTGCAACGGCGACTCCAGGAGGCGAACCGGTTCGTGCCGAGGGTGGGTGGGGTGGACCAGACGATTCCGGCCCGGCCCACCGATCTGACAGTCCCGATCGATCTCGATGGGCTTGCCGAGCTGGCCTTCAAGGTCTTCTCGAGGGAAGATGCCGAGCCGGATCTCGATCACCTCGACCTCGACCTCCCGTCGGTCGAGACCGCCATCGAGGAGATACGAGCGCGAATCTCCGACCTGACCATGTCGACCTTCGAGGACCTGACCGCTCACTGCACCCGCCCCGTCGATGTGGCTGCATATTTCTTGGCACTGTTGGAGTTGGCCCGCTGGGGGTTGATCGAGGTGTCCCAGGACGACTGGCTGTCTGATATCACCGTGAAGGACCGAGGCGAGGCGGACGCCGGCATCAGCTCGGAATGGGCGTCATGAGAGACACAGCAGCCGTAGAGGCAATTCTCTTCGTCACCGAGTCGCCGGTGCCGGTCGGTGAGCTGGCCGAAGTTCTCGAGCTTCCGAAGAAGCAGGTCGAGGAGCTGCTCGACGACCTGGGGCGAGATCTGAGCGAGCGGGGATCCGGTCTGGTGCTGAGGCAAGCGGCAGGCGGATGGAGGCTCTACACCCATCCGGACGCCTACCCGTTCCTCGAGAGATTCTCGACATCGGCCACGGCTCGCAAACTCTCACCGGCCGCCCTCGAGACTCTTTCCGTTGTCGCCTATCGGCAGCCTGTGGCTCGGAGCCAGATCAGCGAGATCAGGGGAGTGGATTCTGATTCGGCCGTGCGGACCCTCGAGCGCCTTGGTCTCGTCGAGGAAAAGGAGCGGCTCAACATCCCGGGGAACCCGGCGGTGTACGTCACCACCGACCTTTTCCTGGAGAAAATGGGGCTCGACTCGCTGGCCGGTTTGCCTCCACTCGCCGATCACATCCCACCGGCCCACACCGTGGAATCGCTCGAGGAGACACTCCGCCCCGGGACGACCTGAGCGATGGCGGATGCGATCCGCGTCCAGAAAGCGATCGCCGGCGCTGGGCTCATGTCTCGTCGGGCGGCGGAGGATGTCATCGGCCAGGGGAGGGTGGCCATCGACGGGAAGAAAGCTGTGCTCGGCGACAGGGTTGATGTAGCCGCACAGGAGGTGACGATCGACGGCGTGCCGATTCCTGTCGATCCCGCGTTGGAGACACATCTCCTGTACAAGCCGGTCGGGATCATCTCGTCAGCGTCCGACCCCTATGGACGACAGACGGTGGTCGATCTCGTCGCTGACGGCAACCGTCTCTACCCGGTGGGCCGGCTCGACTACGACTCCGAAGGGCTGATCCTGCTCACCAACGACGGGAATTTGGCCAACCGGGTGACCCATCCCCGGTACGGGATCGTGAAGAGTTATCTCGCGCTCGTCGATGGAAGCCCGTCGAAAGCCGATGTCCGGCGCCTCATCGAGGGAGTGGAGCTCGCCGACGGCGTAGCCAAGGCGCTGACGGCAAAGGTCGCCGGCAGGCAGGGTAACCGGACCATGGTGGAGCTCACCATGGGGGAGGGTCGCAATCGCGAGGTGCGCCGGATGTTCGAAGCACTCGGTTTCGAGGTGAGTCGCCTGGTGAGAACGGCTATCGGGCCGATCACCGATCGAGCCCTGAAACCCGGGCAGTCCCGCCGACTCACCGCAGTAGAGATCCGAGATCTCCTCGCGTCGGGTTCAGGGGAGGGGTCATGACCTCCAGGCTCATCGAACCGGCAACCGGGCCTGTGAATGCCATCGTGCGCCCGCCGGGATCGAAATCGCAGACGATTCGGGCTCTCGTGGCTGCAGCGCTGGCCGAGGGTGACTCCATCCTCGGGGGGCCACTCGAGTCCGACGACACGGCCTTTGCCCAAGATGCGCTGCGCTCGTTCGGAGTCGGGATCGAGGCCGACTCCCGGGGATGGGTGGTGAGGGGCTCCGGGGGTCGGCTCCGCCCACCCGGCGAATCGATCGACGCGGGTGCGTCCGGCCTCACTGCCAGGGCTGTGATGGCCATCGCACCGCTGGTCGATGGGCCGGTCACCCTGGTCGGACGTGATCGGCTGCCCGAGCGTCCGATGGGCGGCTTGGTGGCGGCCCTCAACGACCTCGGAGTCGTGGCGACGGCGGTCGACGGCCACCTTCCGGTGACGATCCACGGGAAGGGCTCGCTGCCAGGCGGAGAGGTGCGCGTCGACTCGCGGCACACCAGTCAGTTCGCCAGTGCCCTCCTGCTCGCTGCTCCGATGGCCGATGAGGCCCTCGTCGTCACGCCAGTCGATCTCGAGGGCTCGCAGCGGTACCTCGACCTGACGATCGGGTTGATCGAGCAGTTCGGGGGACGGGTGACCGGTTCCGGAGGGAATTTCCGGGTCGAGCCAACGGGATACAGGGCGACCAACATCCTCATCGAGCCCGATGCTTCTGCGGCGGTGTATCCGATGGTCGCGGCCGCCATCACCGGGGGTCGGGTGACGATCGAGGGCCTGGGCTCAGGATCCGCTCAGCCCGACCTGGCCATCGCTTTCCACCTCGCGACCATGGGATGTGATGTGACCTCTACGGAGACAAGCACGGTCGTCGATGCCTCCGGCAAGTCGCTTCGAGGCATCGATGCCGACCTCTCCGGGTCGCCCGATGGCTCGCTGGCCCTGGCAGTGGCCTGCCTCTTCGCCGCAAGCCCGAGCCGGCTCCGTGGTCTGAGCTCGCTCAGGTTCAAGGAATCGGACCGCCTGGCGGCGACAGCCGCGGAGATAGCCCGGCTGGGCGGACAGGCACGGGTGGAGGGCGACGACCTCCTGATCACGCCCGTCGGGCTCAAACCCGCCCGGGTGGAGTCGCACGAGGACCACCGCATCGCCATGTCGTTCGCCCTCGTCGGGCTGCGCGTGCCGGGTATCGAGATCGCAGAGCCCGATGTCGTGGCGAAGACCTGGCCGGGCTTCTGGGACATGCTCGACAGGGTCTCCCAGAAAGGGGGATGAAGAGACGACACGCCGGGCCCGGGTGACGCTAGGTTGCCACCGCGGAGAGGACCGGACCCGGTCCACAAGCCCCCATTGTCCGAAACCCCCATGAGGACACCCTCGGGGACCGGGTCCCTCTCCGTTTCGCGCACAGATATGCTCCCGGCGTGTGACCGACCTCATCGTGACCCTCGACGGCCCGGCGGGGACCGGAAAGAGCACGGTGAGCAAGCAGGTCGCCTCCCGGCTCGGTCTGCCGCGGCTCGACACCGGCGCCTTCTATCGGGCAGCAGCCCTCTCCGTCCTGCGCGCTGGAGTCGACGTCGACGACCATCGGGCCGTTGCAGATGTGGTCGCCGGAATCAGCCTCGATCAGTCGGATGGGCGGATGCTCCTCGATGGGGCAGATGTCTCGGAGGAGATCCGCACCCAGGCAGTTACCGATGCATCCTCGCGGGTGTCGATCCATCCGGAGGTGCGCGGCCTGCTCGTGGTGTATCAGAGGGAATGGGTGACGCGGCACGCCAACCGAGCGGTGGTCGAGGGCCGTGATATCGGGTCGGTCGTATTCCCCGACGCCGGTGTCAAGGTGTACCTCGATGCCCGTCCCGAGATCAGGGCGGAACGGCGCGCGATCCAAACGGGGAAGGAGAAGGCAGGTGTGCTCGAGGAGCTCAGCGCTCGGGATCGGCGCGATTCGACCCGTGTGGCCTCACCTTTGATAGTCCCTGAAGGCGCCCACGTCATCGACACCTCCGACATGACGGTCGAGCAAGTGGTGGAGAAGATCGTCGAGCTGGCACATCTCGCCTCGTCGTGACCTGGGAGGTTGGGCCGGGCCTCCACCTACCATGAGCTCATGACTGTGGAGAGGGTGCTTGTCGCCGAGCCCAGGGGCTTCTGTGCCGGGGTCGAGATGGCGATCAAGGCCCTTACCTGGATGACGCGCATCTTCGACGGGCCCGTGTACTGCTATCACGAGATCGTCCACAACGAGTGGGTGGTCAAGGCGTTCGAGGGGGTGGGAGTCGTATTCGTCGATGACATCTCCGAGGTCCCAGAAGGCGCCCCGGTGATGCTCTCCGCGCATGGGTCGGCTCCCGAAGTGGTGGCAGGGGCCGCAGCCAGGGCCGCGGTCGTGATCGACGCGGTGTGCCCGCTGGTGACGAAGGTCCACCACGAGGTGAAGCGAATGGCACGTGATGGCTTCGACATCATCTATGTCGGCCATGAGGGTCACGACGAAGCAGTCGGAACCGTTGCGGAGGCGCCATCGTCGATCAGACTGGTCGAGCCTGAGACCGGTCTCGGGGAATACCTTCCGGCCGATCCGGAAAAGGTGGCGCTGTTGGCACAGACCACCCTTGGTGCCCACGAGTGGATGGCGGTCATGGACGATGCTCGTCTTCGCTTCCCCGAGCTCCAGATGTCGCGTAAATCCGACCTCTGCTACGCCACCACCAACCGGCAAGAGGCGGTCAAACAACTAGCCGGCGAGTGTGATCTCGTCCTTGTGGTCGGATCCCACAATTCCTCCAACACCCAGGCTTTGGTCCGGGTAGCGCGAGACAACGGGCTTCGCGCCCATCGCATCGACTCGGCGGACGACATCGAGGCCTCCTGGCTGGAGGGCGCCTCGATCGTCGGGCTGACCGCTGGAGCATCGGCGCCGGATCATCTCGTCCAGGAGGTGATCGAGCGTCTCTCTCCGTCTGCCGGATTCGAGCTCTGGTCGGCTATCGAGGAACAGGAGTACTTCCCGTTGCCGCCCCAGCTCCGCTCCTTCGTCACGACGCTGCAGCACCTGGTCGAAGCCGGGGTCACCGCCCGACAGCCCGGGAAGGACGGCTGGTTGCAGAGAGACCGGGAATGGACCGCCACCGAGGCCCTCGACGTCGTCAGCGCCTGATCATCTCGTCTTGAATGCTGCGCAGTGAGCACTCTTCCGGTCGTCGTCGTGGTCGGGCGCCCCAATGTCGGCAAATCCACGCTGGTCAATCGCATCATTGGATCGCGATCGGCCGTGGTCGAAGAGCTCTCGGGTGTGACCCGGGACCGCCGCGAGTTCCAGGGCGACTGGTCCGGCCGCGAATTCGTGTTGGTCGACACCGGCGGCTGGGAGGTCAAACCGTCCGGTGACATCGGCTCTTCCATCCGGGAGCAGGCCGAAGCAGCGGTGTCGGCAGCCGACGTAGTGATCTTCGTGGTAGACGGCACGGCCGAGATCACCGATGACGACACCGGTGTCATCTCGGTGTTGAGAGCGGCGAACACCCCTGTCGTCCTCGCGGCCAACAAGATCGACAACGACGCGCTCGAGAGCAATACCGATCGTCTCTGGGGCCTTGGGCTCGGTAAGGCGCACCCGATAAGCGCCTACCACGGGCGAGGGGTGGGGGACTTGCTCGATGAAGTCGTGACCGCCCTACCCGAGCCGAAAGCCGTCAGCGCGTGAGGACGACGTTCCCCGGGTGGCGATCGTCGGCCGTCCCAATGTCGGCAAGTCGACGCTGCTCAACAAGCTGGTGGGTGAGCAGCGCGTCATTGTCTCCGAGATCCCGGGGACCACCCGGGACCCCATCGACGTCGATGTCGAGCTCGAGGGGAGGCGTTACCGGCTGATCGACACCGCCGGGATACGGCGAAAGCCGCAGATCAGCGAGGATGCGGACTTCTACGCCGTTCTCCGGGCCAGGGAAGCGCTGGAGAGTGCCGACGTGGCCCTGCTCTTGGTCGATGCCACCGAGGGGGTCACTCATCAAGATCAGCGGATCGCCAGCGAGGTGGTCCAGGCCGGGGTGGGGCTCGTGATCGTGCTGAACAAGTGGGACGCCCTCGACGACGAGCAGCGGGAGCTAACGGAGCGTTCGCTGCCGGACCGTTTCGGCTTCGTCGGATGGGCGCCTGTCCTCCGGATGTCGGCGATGTCCGGGGCGAGGATTCAGCGACTACCCGGGGCGGTCGAGGCGGTGCTCGAGGGTCGCGGCACCCGTCTTTCCACCGGTCACCTCAACCGTGCCGTGAGGAAATGGATCTCGGCTCATCCGCCACCGGTCAAGAAGGGCCGTCGCCCCAAGATCCACTACGTGGTCCAGGCGGGCACAGCTCCGCCCACTTTCGTGGTGTTCATCTCCGGCGGGATACTCGGCGACGACTATCTCCGCTTCCTGGAGAACCGGCTCAGGGATGAGGCCGACTTCACCGGCAACCCGCTGCATATCGTGTCCCGGGCCGGCGAGCGACGATGAGTGACGAGTTCCTCCCCGCCTCCGATCGACCCGACGAGCCACCGGAGGACGTCAAGACACCCTTCAGCTTCAAACTGATGATCGCCTTGACTGTCATCTACCTGGGGTGGAGGCTCGTCCAGGGCATCGTCTGGGTGGTGGAGCGACTGACTTGAATGCCGGGCCCGGTCAGATGCCCAGCATCGCCGCCGCACGAAGCAAGGCGGCGACTGTCTTGGCATCCTCGATGTCGCCATTGATGGCACGCGAGACCGCCTCGGTCAACGGCACACGCTCGACCTCGAGGACTTCGTCGTCTTCCAGGGCGGAGCCACCGGCCACCGGGGTCAGATCGCGGGCCAGGTAGAGCCAGATCCTCTCATCGGTGAAACCTGGCGTGGTCAGGATCGACCCGAGCCCGATGAGCTGTCCCGGCCTCGACTCCGATCTCCTCGGCGATCTCGCGACGGGCGCACACCTCGGGGTCCTCGGGGCCGTCGAGCTTGCCTCCCGGGACCTCGAGAAGCCAACCATCGGCGGCATATCGGTATTGGCGGACGAGCAGGGCGTGGTCGACGCCGTGCTCATCGGTCTCGAGGGGAAGGACCACGGCCGCCCCCGGGTGGCGGATCATCTCGAGATCCGTTTGGTTGCCGTTGGGAAGGAGCACCCGATCGAGGGAGAGGTCGACTACCCGGCCCTGGTAGATGGGCTGTCGGGAGATCAGCCCGGGCTCCGCGGGGTCAGGGGGTGGAGCCATCACGTCATCGTAAGACCTCGCTTCCCGGCGTGCCGTCACCCGGCAGGGGTACGATCCTGCGGCGGTCATTGAACCAAGGAGCATGATGAAGAGATACCTGATAATCGTCGTCGTCATGGCGACGCTGCTGGCGGCGTGTGGCGACGACACGGGGACCACCACCACGGGCGCCACCGAAACCACGGCGGGTGGGACCGATACCACCGAAGCCGCGACCGATACAACGGCCGGCAGCACGGATACCACAGCGGCGGCGGCCGGTGGCATGGAGGAGCTCATCGCTGCCGCCCAAGCGGAAGGCACCTTGACCACGATTGCCCTGCCCGACGACTGGTGTGGCTATCGAGCTGTCATCGATGGCTTCAAGGCGAAGTATGGGATGGAAGTCAACGAGCTCGATCCGGGCGCCGGCTCTGCCGAGGAGTTAGAGGCGATCGAGGCCAACAAAGACAACCCGGGGCCACAGGCGCCCGACGTGGTCGACGTTGGCCTGGCCTTCGGGCCGCAAGCCAAGGATGCCGGGCAGATCCAGCCCTATCAGGTGTCGACCTGGGACGACATCCCCGAGGGCGCCAAGGATCCCGAAGGCTTCTGGTATGGCGACTACTACGGCGTGCTCTCTCTCGAGGTGAACACTGCCGAAGTGGCCAATCCGCCGGCGGAGTACGCCGACCTGCTCGACCCGCAGTACAACGGTCAGGTGGCGTTGTCGGGTGACCCGCTCACCTCCAACGCAGCGATCCTGTCGGTGTGGGCTGCAGGTCTGGCCACCGGGGCAACCGGCGAGGAGGCGGCCCAGGCAGGGCTCGACTTCTTTGCCCAGCTCAACGACGCAGGCAATTTCGTGCCGATCGACGGCGACTCGCGCACGGTGGGCATTGGTGAGACCCCGATCCTGATCGACTGGTCCTACAACTCGATTGCCAACGACGTGGCCTTGGCCGGCAATCCGGAGCTGGAGACGATCGTGCCCGTCGAAGGCAGGATGGCGGGTGTGTACGTCCAGGCGATCAGCGCCTATGCGCCGCATCCCAACGCAGCCAAGCTGTGGATGGAGTACCTGTACTCGGACGAAGGCCAGCTTGGTTGGGCGGCGGGGTTCTGTCATCCGATCCGCTTCGAGGCCATGTCGGCGGCGGGAACAATCCCGCCCGAGGTCGCCGAGCAGCTGCCCAGCACCGAAGGCGCGCTCTTCCCCTCCATCGAGGAGATCACCGCGGCGTCGGCGGTCATCGTTGAAGGATGGCCGAGCGTGGTCGGTGTGACTGTTACGGAGAGCCCTGGCGGCTGATAGCGCTGCTCTTCGGGCAACCGTGGGGGACGCCCGGCGCCCCCCACGGTTCCAATTCGGGCGCTGGCTCGGCGTCCTTCCCTTCTTCGTCTTCTCCGGGCTGTTCCTGATCGGGCCGACTGTCATCCTGGCTTACCGCAGTCTCGAAGCATCCAGACGGTGGATTGACCCTCGACAACTACCGGGCCCTCACCAATCCGACCGTTCTCGCCTCGTACGGGCTCTCCATCCGGATCAGCCTCACCACGGCGATCATCGGCGGGTTGTTCGGGTTCTTCCTCGCCTGGGCGGTCTCGATGGGCAACCTCCCTCGCCCCATCCGTTCCGGTATGTCCACATTCTCCGGGGTGGCATCGAACTTCGCCGGCGTGCCACTGGCGGCCGCCTTCATCTTCACCCTTGGTCGTGTGGGTGTGGTCACTGCTTTGTTCGAGACGATGGGGTTGGACATCTATGACGCTGGTTTCACCCTGTACTCCTACTGGGGGCTGACCATCGTCTATCTCTTCTTCCAGATGCCACTGATGATCCTCGTCCTCTTGCCGGCCCTCGACGGTCTTAAGCAGGACTGGCGGGAGGCCGCGGAGAATCTCGGAGCAACGCCGCGTCAATACTGGCGACGCGTTGCCCTTCCCATCCTCCTTCCTTCGATCCTGGGGACGATGATCCTGCTCTTCGGCAACGCCTTCGGGGCCCACGCCACCGCCTACGCCCTCACCGGGGGGTTGCTCAATCTCGCCACCCTGCTCATCGGCCAGCAGATCTCTGGCGATGTTCTCAACAACCCCGGGTTGGGGTACGCGGTAGCCATGGGAATGGTGCTGATCATGGCGGCGAGCATCCTCATCTATTCCCTCCTGCAACGACGATCGGAGCGGTGGCTGGGATGACCATCTCAACGGCCCCGCTCCCTCTCGGCACAGAGGCCGAGGTCGCGCCATCACCACAGAAGCGAAGCCGATTCTGGGCATGGCTGATCTTGATCCTCGGCGCCCTCTATTTCCTAGTCCCTCTCGGCGCCACCTTCTACTGGTCGCTGAGAGCGGAAAAGGACGTGCTCGGCTTCGAGGCGTACCGGAGATTGTTCGCCGATCCCAATTTCTGGCCGACATTCACCGAGTCGCTGGTCAACGCCGTCGCCGCCATCGTCCTCAGCCTCCTGATCATCGTGCCCACCGCATACTGGGTGACCCTCAAGCTGCCCAAGCTGCGCCCGGTGGTGGAGTTCATCACTTTGCTCCCGTTCGTCATCCCGGCGGTGGTGCTGGTATTCGGGTTGATCCGTCTCTACGGCCGTCCTCCGTTGTTGTGGACCGCCACTTACGGGAGCTCACGGCTGGTGCTCATCTGCGCCTACGCCGCACTGTCGTTCCCTTACATGTTCCGCTCGGTGGACAACGGGCTGCGGGCGATGGATGTGCACTCGCTCACCGAGGCCGCACAGAGCCTGGGGGCGGGCTGGCCCACCATTCTCCGCAGGGTGATATTCCCCAACCTTCGTGTGGCCCTGCTCTCCGGCGCGCTCCTCACGTTCTCCATCGTCATCGGGGAGCTGACCATTGCCCTGTTCATGGCCCAGCAGACATTTGGCCCGTATATGGCCAATCTGACCCGAAGCAAGGTCTACGAGCCGTCGGCGATGGCGATCGTTGCCTTCGGCCTCACGTGGGCGGCGATGGGGACGATCGCCTTCATCACCAGACCAGGGAAGCGACCGTGAGCGGGGGGTTCCTCACCCTCGAAGGCGTTCGCAAGGAGTTCAACGGTGTCGTCGCAGTGGACACGTTCGACCTCGAAGTCGAGCCGGGTGAGTTCGTCAGCTTTCTCGGGCCGTCGGGATGCGGAAAGACCACCACCTTGCGCATGGTGGCCGGGTTCGAGCAACCCACTTCGGGGACGATCCGGTTGGCGGGGGAGGACGTCACCTACGCCAAGCCGAATGAGCGCAACATTGGCATGGTCTTCCAGTCATACGCACTCTTCCCCAACATGACCGTTTCGGAGAACATCGCATTCGGGCTCAGGGTGCGCAAGGAAGGTAACTCCACACGCGATGAGCGGGTGGCTGAGCTGCTCGACCTGATCCATCTGCCCGACAAGGAAAAGTCCTACCCCAATGAGCTGTCCGGGGGCCAGCAACAGCGGGTCGCCCTTGCCCGCGCCCTCGCCATTCGCCCTCAGCTCCTCCTTCTCGACGAGCCACTCTCGGCGCTCGATGCCAAGATCCGGGACGACCTCCGGGCCGAGATCCGACGGATCCAGCGTCAGCTCAATATCACGACCATCTACGTCACCCACGACCAGGAGGAGGCGCTCGCGCTCTCTGACCGGATCGTGGTCATGAGCAAAGGCCACATGGAACAGGTCGGCGAGCCGTTCGAGATCTACAACAACCCGGCGACCGGCTTCGTTGCTTCTTTCGTTGGCCAGCTCAACCGCCTACCGGTCACGGTCGTCGATGCAGCTCTGGGCCGGGTCCGGGCAGGGAACACCGAACTGAGGACCACCTCGATGGTCGAGTCTGGCGCGGGCAGCGAGGTATCTCTGATGATGCGGCCCGAGGAGCTGACCCTTGATGCCGAGGAGGAGAACGTTCTTGAGGGCACTGTCGAATCGGTCACCTTCCTCGGCTCGATCGTGCGGGTCCAGGTTGCGGTCGATGGAGGGCGGCTGACGGCCGATCTGTTCAACGAACGACTCCTGGTGTTGCCGGCTGCGGGCGACACGACTCAAGTCTCCTTCCCGCCGCACGCCTGCTGGGTCATGGCCTGATTCGGGAGTGACACGGGTCCAAGCCGGTGGGGCAGAGTTCGAGGTGGAGGCGGTGGCTTTCGACAAGGACGGCACCCTCGTCGACCTCGACGCAGCCTGGGGCCCGGCCGCCCGTCTCTGGATAGAGACCGCCGCCGCGGACGACAACGACCTTGCCCGCGACCTGGCAGCAGAGATGGGTCTGGACGTCGCGACTGAACATCTCATTGCCGGCGGACTCTTCGCGGTCGGCACCGTCGGCCAGCTCTACGAGACGACGCTGGCCATTCTCTCTGGTCGGGGGTTCGACGAGGCGGCGTCCCAGGCCCGAGCCCAGGAAGCGAGGCGTATGTCGGCTCTGGCCGGGGAGAAGGGCAATCTGGTCGCTTTGGGCGATGTGACGGGCGCTTTCCGCTCCCTTCACGACGCGGGGCTGAAACTCGCGGTCGTATCCAGTGACGACCGCAGCGCGATCGACGCTGCGATCGAGGCCCTCGGAATCGGGTCCATACTCGACACGGTGGTGTCCGGAAACGAGGGGATCGAGCCCAAACCGGCTCCGGATGCGTTGATCGAGGCGGCCCGGAGGCTGGGGGTGGCGCCGGGCCGAATGCTCTACGTGGGGGATTCCTGGGTCGATGCGGCAGCGGGGGAGGCTGCCGGCGTGGCGGGGACCGTTCTCGTCGGGGAGCAATCGGACGAGACCGCCCGGATGGCCTCCGTAGTCGTTCCCTCGGTCGATGCCCTTCGGTTGTCGTGACGCCTAACTCACCCGAGGGCAATCAGCGCGATGCCGATCGTGGCGGCGGCCACCAACGAGAGTTGTGCTCGGGTCACCTCCTCATGGAGAAGGACGCGTGACGCGATCACCGCGATCAGCACAGATGTTTCCCTGACCCCCGAGACCAACCCGACCGGCGCGCTGAGTGCGGCAATCATCACCAGTAGGTAGGACGCCCCGGTTGCAAGCCCGCCGACTGCCGCCTTGCGCCAATCCGCCCTGACCAATCCCAGCATCGCGTTCGGGCCGCGCATTGCCAGCACCACCAGTCCCAGGACGATGGCCAAGAGCACGAATTCGGCTCCGATCACCGACAGAGCCGCGCCCTGCTCCCTGACCGCCGCCGCATCCACAGATGTGTAGGCGGCGATCAAGCATCCTGTGGCAAGTGCGGCCGCCAGCCCGGATCGGTCCGCTCTCGTCCAGGCGAGGAGGGTGAGGGCGGCAGTCACGGTGAGCACACCGAGCCAGCCGAGTGCGGAGATCTCGTCGCCGAGAAGGGCCACACCGGCGATAGACACCAGAACAGGAGAGGTGCCGCGGGCCATGGGATAGACGAAGGAGAGGTCGCCCACCCGGTATGCGGCCGTCAGCGTGAGGACGTATCCGGTCTGCACTGCCGTCGAGATCATGATCAGGTCCCAGACCGACCGATCAGGGAGACCGGTGAACGCGAGCACTGGCAGGGCGAAGATGGCTGCCCCGGCCACGATCGTCCACGCCGCCACGAGCTGGTCCTCGCTGGACTTGACCAGGAGGTTCCAGACTGCGTGCATCACCGCGGCCAAGAGGGCGAGGGTCAGCGCGAGAAGGCTCAAGCTGACTTGCTGGCGAAGCAGGGATGGCGGACTGGCATCGTCACGATTTCAGCACCGATGCGGGCTGGTTTCCTTCTTCAGTGGGTTTCACATACCTCTCATTGGCATTGGGTAGGGTGACGGGATGGCCCATCTGATCAACGACCTCTGGTACAAGGTGACCCACCTCTCCGGTGGTGAAGAGCAGGAGGTCCACGGGAAGTACTTGGGGCTGGCACCCAACCCTGAATCCGAAGACGATGTCGAGCATCACTGGTTCGAGGTCGAGGGCGAGGAGGAGCCGGTGGCAATCCATCCCGAGAACATGCTCACCGCCTTTGAATCAACGCCTCGCATGCCCTTTCCGAGGTAGACCTCTCGGAGATCCTCATCCGACCGGTTTCAGGTTCTGTCGATCGTTGCCGATGATTCACCAGGATGGTTTCTTCTATTGCCATCGGGTTGGGGATGTCGGCATTCACTGGAGACAGTGATCTCCAGGAGATGCGCGGCTTGAACGTGTTCGCCCTACGGGGGATCGTTGCTGCCGCATTCAGCCCTGCCACCGAACGGGCCGAACCGGTGATCGACTATCGCCGGGAACTTCCGCCGGCCGATCGGCTCGAGCAGACCTTCCCCCGACCCTTCATCAGGTGACCTCTACTATCTCGCAGGCTGGGGCAGGCCAGATTCGATCGCGCTGACCACGTCCTGGGAGTCGGGCTCGACAGTAGGGCGGAATCGGCGCACCTCGTCCGAGGGAAAGACGAGGAACTTCTCGAAGTTCCAGATCACCCGTCCCGCCTTGCCCGCACCGTCCTGAGTCTTGGTCAGCTCGGCATACAGCGGGTGTTGAGACCTCCCATTGACACTCACCCGCTCGAACATCGGGAAGGTGACCCCCCAGGTGGCGGAGCAGTATTCCTTGATCGCCTCCTCGCTGCTCAATTCCTGGAAGAACTGATTGCTGGGGAACCCGAGCACGCTGAACCCCTGATCGCCGTAGGTGTGTTGCAGATGTTCCAGCTTCTCGTATTGCGGCGAGAGGCCACAGCGAGAGGCGACGTTGACGATCAAGACGACCTGCTCGGCGTACTCGGCGAGAGAAGTCGTGTCACCGTCGATGGTGGTGAGCGGGATGTCGCGGATGCTCATGGTCGGGCTGGCGGGATTTGAACCCACGACCCCTTGGCCCCCAGCCCCGTGAAGTCCATCCCGGCCGGTGTCGGCGGGTCTTCCCGCGTCATGTTTGGTGGGCACTACCAGGGACGTTACTTGCCTCCCGTCCTTGTGGTCCCGGCGACTCCCGCCACGTTCGGGCACCGATAGTGGACGGATAGTGGACGCGGCAACACCGCGAGCAGCTCCTGAGCGTGTCGACCGGTTCCAGAGTGCCGACTATTCAAGGCCGCGAGTCCTTCGATCGAGGGCCTAGGATCGAGGGCAATGGCAGAGGCGACAGTCCTCGACCGCCGCCTGTATGGCTATAGCGAGGTCGATCGAATCCTCGATCTTCCTTACGGCACCGCGAGGCGGTGGATCGACGGATACTCGAGGCGGGGGCATCAGTACGACCCGGTGGTCAGAGAGGAACCCCTTGGACCCGAGGTCCTGACCACCTGGGGCGAGTTCATCGAGACCTACTTCCTCGCCAGACTCAGATCTCACGTCAGACCCATCCCGATGCAGCGCATCAGGAGTGCGGTGCTGCGACTTCGCCGAGAGACAGGCCTGAATTACGTATTCGCCCACGAGAGAGTGCTCCACGCCGATCGAGACCTCCTCCAGCTGTTCAGAGTGGTCCAGGAGGAGGAGGGCGTCGACGATCTGATGGTCGAGGTCCTGACCACCGGACAGCTCGCCCTGTTCCCCGAGGCGCGGGAGAGACTCGAACGAATCGAGTTCGCCCACGGCATCGCGGTCCGTGTGCCGCCACGCGTCGACATCGACTCCATCGTTGTGGCCGGCGACGCCAACTTCGGCCGGCCAACGATTGCTGGGACCGACATAACACCGAGCGCTGTGGCCGAGCTCGTGCAGGCTGGGGACTCGATCGACCATATCGCTGAGCTCTACGAGCTGAGCAAACCGCAGGTGCACGACGCCGGCAGATTCACCTACGGCGACAGCTGGCGCATCGCCGCATAGTGGCGGCCAAAGCCTCCCTCACCTACATCTTCGACGCAGACCTCAAAGGCGTCGGACACGCCATCGCCCAAGTGCGAGAGGACGCAGCGGTCGTTGGATCGGATCGGTCCCGAATCAGGGACACCACCGACGAGAAGTGGTTCCCCGAGGCCGGCCGGCGAGGTCTCATCGTCATAAGGCGAGATACCGACGTCCTCAGGGCCGGGACCGCGGAGCGGCGATCCTGGGAGGAGCATCGACTGCGAGGATTCGTCGTCGCAATCAGCAATCCGACGATCTGGGAAGAGTTCAAGGTCCTCGTCCGAGCTTGGGACACGATGGAGAAGCACATCGAGGACCGGCACGGCGAATACGGATGGGTCGCCAAGATCCTCCGGCCCCGCGAGTGATACCCGCCTGATCGCGCATTTTCCAAACGAACAGAGAACCCCCCCAATGGCTAGCCGTACTTGAAGTGGTTCGACGAGGCTTCAGGGGCCCGGCGCCGGCAGATCACCGGGCGCGGTGAGTGACCTCAAATACCCCCAAAGGGGCCGCGTGGCCCAAGAGGATCGTCATCATCGGGTCTAGTACTCGATCCCGTGAATCCCCTAGTCCGGCCGACGACTACGAGCGCGATGACGACTAGGAGAACCCAATACCATTCCAAGATCCACGCCCAAACCTGCTGGAGGAACTCGATAACCGCATCCTACAAGTCGAACCTTTCGTTTGGCTTAGGGCGGTGGGGGTGTGAAAACGCTCGGCAGCGACCGGCCCCTTCCTGCTCTATAGGGAAAACCCCCAATGGCTAGCCGTACTTTGAAGTGGTTCGACGAGTCTTCGGGGGGTTCTCTATTTGTGCAGATTCCTCACGGACGCTTACGCGCCGCTCCGCACACACTCACCCTACGCGGTCAGTCAGGACAGAGGCAGTGGCGTAACCGAGCAGAGCGGCAACCAATCCACCGACCACGGAAGCCGCCACGTATGCAGCTGCCCGGCCGGCGGTCCCGGCTTGGATCATGGTGAAACTCTCCCATGTGAACGTGGAGAACGTCGTGAACCCTCCGAGAAGACCGACCGCAAGGGCGGTTGTGACCGTCGTTGACCAGCGGCCCAAAGCGTAGGAGAGGAGCAGACCGAGGAGGAACGAGCCCACAACGTTCACCGACAGTGTCGCCCAGGGGAATCGAGACGTGGCAGACCAAAGACCTATCGCATATCTGACCATCGATCCGACCGCCCCACCTAGACCTATCCAAATGACCCTCATTGCATGCTCCTACTAGTCCGGTAGGAGCTATCAGCAGAAGGTCTGCGGTTGGATCAGGCGAGCCCCATCACCCGAACCCAGCCTATCCGGAGTTCTCGTCACCCCCTCTCCGTAGTCTCCGCGCGCAATGTCGTGCGTGCCGATCACCCCTCAAATGTCATACCTGCTCGAAGCCTGCCGCTCATGGCCGATCAGCCCCGAAGTCCTCGACCAGATCCAAGCCATGCCCGAATGGGAGGAGGCGCGAGCATGGGGGTGGATCATGCGAACCGGTGAACTGACCGGGACCGGAGCCCGTCATGCCGGCGGACTGTCGAAGGGAATCGTCCACGACTGATTACCACTCAAGACAGGGTTGGTGGAAAGATCACCCCACCGGAGACAATGGGCCAGTTCGTCACGTAGCCCACACATACGCAGCAACACGGGGCCAACAACCACCGATCTCGCCGCTCGGAGTTCGCTTCCGGTTTTCACCCCCTCGATCCGGGTAATGGAGTCCTTATGGCAGCTCTCAGGTACGAAGGGGTCGTCTGGATCTTCGTGAACGATGATCTGCTCGGAGAGGGAACGGGGCTCCTGAAGAGGCGGTCGAACCGTGAGGCGGACAGTTCCTGGCGTGGCGAGATAGTGGTGAGAGGCGTCGATGTGGTGAAGCTCCTCGGGGTCAATCGCATCAGAGTTCCCAGCGGCGAAGAGCGGCATGTTCGGGTCAACGAGCTAAACGTTGCTGATGCGGAGGACGCGATTACTCAAGCGATGAGCTTCGACGGCCTAGGACAGCCGCCCTTCTAGACACCCTCCACGACGGTGAAATTCGGAACCCCCCCGGCGGATGGGGCCGAAAGGATTCCGAAAACGACGCAAGTCGACCTTGCACTACCCCTTTCCCGATCTGCGTGAGGGCCAATCACAGAGGTCACCGTTACCCTCAACCTCATGGGCAAACGTGTCTACTCGCAGATCCGATCCGATCCGCTCAAGCTCGCCAAGCTCGACCAGCGACAACAACAGTTCATCGACATGTTCACCAACCCACGACCCGCACCCCCAAGCTTGAGGAGCGTTTGATCGCCGGTCCAGCATGGGAAGCAGGTGAGTGGATTGTCTCCGATGAGCTCGGCCGGCTGTTGCGACCGGACCGGGTCGCTGATCGCTTTCAGAAGATCGCTGATACCGCGGGTCTCCCACGGATCACGATCCGCCAGCTACGGCACTCCCACGCCACAGCGCTCCTTGCTGCTGGTGTCCCGCCGAAGGTGGTCCAGGAGCGCCTCGGGCACTCGTCGATCGCCATCACCATGAACGTCTACAGCGCGGTCCTCCCGGGCATGCAAAGAGACGCCGTGGAGAAGCTGGCCGCGATTATGGGATCGGCGTGAAACCCGAAGACGTGCCGGATGATTTCACCATCCAGTTGATCCGCTCGGGGCTTGGCAGCCAGCACAGGTGCGAGAAGCAGGCGGCAGCGTCGGATCCGCCCGGTCAGTTGAGAATGTGCGCTTGTTGGAGGTTGCTCGAGCTCCGCCGCTTCTACGGCGGGCGGCGTTGGGAACGGGTCCCAGCCTGGAAGCTCAAGAGAAAGCTGCGCGCGTACTTCGCTCAGGACACCGGGGGCATAGTGGACCGATAGTGGACGCGGCCGGGGCCGTGGATCGGCTGGGACCGCGAAACTCCTGGTCAGATGGTCGGGCTGGCGGGATTTGAACCCACGACCCCTTGGCCCCCAGCCAAGTGCGCTACCAAACTGCGCCACAGCCCGAAGTGTGGAAACCCCAATCGTAGCCTGGGTGGCCCGGAACGGCTCAGCCGTGGTCGGGAAGACGGCGCCTGGCCTCTTCGGCTTCGGGGTAGCCGGGGAATTCGTCGAGGTCGATGATCACCCCGGGTGAACCGGCCCAGAACTCACGTGCGGCCCCGTCTACTGGACGGATCGGGGACCCTTCTTCGCCGGCTGCCCAAACCGCCGGGACCCCGTCCGGCATCCCCGGTGCGACCACGAGAGCGCCGACCATGATCGTCGGCCAGTTGTCGTCGTTTCTGCGATGTGGTGACACCTCGACGATCACAGCGGCGCCAAGACCCATGTCTTCGTCGATGAGACCGTCCTGGATCGTCACGACCAGGTGCTGCGGCGCTTCCTGATGCGCCATGTTTCCCTCCCCATAGGTGATCCCCACTCCCTCCCGGAGCCCTGCTGACTATTCGGCATCTGATGGCACCGAACTTGAGCCCTTCTTTGGAGAATTGGCCGGGTCATCAAACGTAAAGCCTCCCCTCAGATGTGCCGATTCGATAGTGCATGCGGAACTGGAAATCGAGGACGATCGGCTCGACCGTGATATTGGCGGGCGTTGCCATTGCCGCCGCCGCCCAGCTCTGGCCGACAGAATCGGTGCCGGACGAGATCGCGCCACCGGTCGCGAGTGACATTGCGCCGGCAGAGGAGTCGGCGCCCTTCGAGTACCGGGTCGGCCTCCTCGCCGGCCCCACCACTGACAACTACTGGGAATACGTGGGCGACCAACCCACCGCATGGAACGCATACGTGCTTGGCCCCACCAAGCCGGCCCTCTACGCGATCGACCCGACGACCAACGCCTTGACCGCGGAGCTGGCAAGTGGCCAGGACCCCGTCCTCCCGACGTGGGACGAAGACGGTTGGAGGGTGAGGCTCCAGCTCGAGAAGGGACCAGAGTGGTCCGATGGCGAGCCAATCACCGCCGATGACATCGTCTACACGTTCGAGACGGTGCGGCGATTGGGGTTGGGTGGAGGCTGGGCAGACTCGTATCCCGCCGAGATCGAGGAGATCGTGGCCGAGTCGCCGACGGAGCTGCGTATTGAGTTCTCCAGCCGCCCCGGCCTCGGGTTGTGGCCGCACGGCGTGGGTCTCGCACCGATCATGCCCGCCCACGTCTGGGCCCCACTCACCGACGAGATCGAGGCGTCGGCTGATCTCTATGCCCTGGACGCGGGCGGCGATGTCTCAGGTGGGCCCCTGGAGATCGTGACGATTGGCGATGACCGGATCGAAACCGCGGCCAACCCGGGGTATACCTCGAAGGACGTCCCGGCCGTGACCTATTCGATCTTCACCACCGAGGAGGCGGCGGTCTCTGCTCTGAAAGTGGGGGAGATCGACACCATCCTCGACCCGAACGGGCTCTCCGGAGACGGCGCGTCCGCCCTCGCCGGCACACCCGGGATCGCCATCGAGCGCAGTCCCGCCAATGCGGTCCGGTATCTCGGCTTCAATCTGACCCGGGAACCGATGGCTAGGCCCCAATTCCGCCAAAGCCTCGCCCTGCTCCTCGATCGGGGATGGGCCACCGAGACCCTGGTCCCCGACGCGGATCCCGCCTACACGGTGCTCTCTTCCGCCAATGCCTCATGGTTCGATCAGGAAGAGGCGGCAGCGATATCGGGGCCCTACGGCAGCGCGCTCGAAGACCGGGTGGCCACCGCTGTCACTGGGCTCCAGGGCGCCGGCTATGCATGGGAGACGCCACCGGCCGTGACTGACGGCGCGATCGTCGCCGGCGTCGGCCTGACCATCGATGGCCAGACGCCCGCCCCTCTGACCATCCTCACCCCGGGTGATGAATACGACCCTGCCCGGCCCGACTACACGACCCGGATCGAGGCCACGTTGGAGAATCTCGGATTCGACGTCAGACCAGTCGTCACCGATTTCGACACGGTCGTCGACCTGGCTTTCACCATCGACGATCAAGGTGCTCGCCAGTACGACATGTACGTCCTGGGCTGGACGCTCGGCAATCCGGCCCTACCCGACTACCACCAATGGCTGTTCGCCACCGATGGGGCGGCAAACTCGACCGGGTACTCCAACCCCGACTTCGACGCCAATCTGAGCAACTATCACGACGCCACCGTCCCGGAGGAGGCCAAAGCCGCCCTGTGGGGCATGGAGCAGGCCGTGGCCCGAGACCTGCCCTATCTCGTCCTCTACCACCCGAACATCATCGAGGGCTACCGGTCCGACCGTGTCCGATTCGGTGAGCATGGGGTCCTCGGTGGCATCCAGGGACGACTCGGTGGCCTCTCCGACCTGAGCCCGGTGTCCTGATCACCGCCGGTTAGCCTCCCCGCCGTGACCGAGGCGGATGCCAGCAAGCGGATCCTCACCATCCCCAACCTCGTGTCGTTCGTCCGGCTGCTCGCCATTCCGGTGTTCTGGTGGGTATTGCTGGTCGATGACAACGTGGTCCTGGCCGCGTGGCTGATCTTCATCATCGGGTGGACGGACTGGATCGACGGCTATCTCGCTCGCCGTCTCGGCCAGGTCAGCGACCTGGGCAAGATCCTGGATCCGGTGGCCGATCGCCTGCTGATCGCGTCCGCCGTCATCGGCGGTCTCATCGCCGGCGTACTCCCGACCTGGTTCGGCTGGGGCCTGATTGCGCGGGAAGTTCTGGTTGGGCTGGTGGCGCTCAATCTCGCCGCTAGAGGCGGTGGGACGATCGAGGTTCGGTTTATCGGCAAAGCGGCAACGTTCGCTCTCTATGGGGCGATCCCGGCCTTCTATCTGGCCGCCGCCGGGTTTCTCGAGTGGCTGATGCGACCGGTTGCTTGGCTCCTCGGGATCATCGGGCTGGCCCTCTATTGGTATGTCGCATTCCTCTACATCGGGGACAGTCGGGCGAAGCTTGCGGCGTTAGAGTCGTCGCCTGACCCCGAGGAGGCTTGATGCAGATTCCGGACGATCTTCTCTATACCGAGGAGCACGAGTGGATCCGGCCTGTCGGCGATTCGTTGGTCCGCATCGGAATCACCGACTACGCACAGGACCAACTCGGAGATGTCGTCTACGTCGAGCTGCCCGAGGTCGGCAAAGAGGTGGCCAAGGACGATGTCCTGGTCGAAGTCGAGAGCACGAAATCGGTGGGCGAGGTCTATGCCCCGTTCGCCGGCAAGGTGACGGATGTCAACGAGAGCATCTCTGCTTCTCCGGAGTTGGTCAATCAGAGCCCCTACGAGGACGGCTGGCTCGTCCTGATGAACATCGAAGGTGAGATCCCCACCGAAGGCCTCCTCAACGCCGGTCAGTACAAGGATTTGACCGAGTAGCGATCACCCGGCTCACCGCGGCCGATTACCTATCATCTCCCCGGTGACCGACGAAAGAGAACGCGGAGACGAGCAGCCCCAACCTCGACTAGAGGTTGACGGTGACCCCACCGTGGTCTACGTCCCGATCCAGGAGCACCTGGAGCACCCGATGTCCCGCGAGGAGGCGTCGAGCCTCGAAGGGGTGACCGGGTACGCCCTCATCGTGGAGCGAGGGCCGAAGACGGGCATGACCTACCTGCTTCCGGACGGGAACACCACCGTGGGCCGGCACCCGGAGAGCGACATCTTCCTCAACGACGTGACCGTGTCCCGCCAGCACTGCAGGTTCATGGTCGACGACGATGGTCTCGTGGTGGAGGACAGCGGGTCGACGAACGGGACCTACGTGAACGACGCCAGGGTCGATCAGGCCACATTGAAGGCGGGTGACGAGGTCTTGGTCGGGCGCTTCCATTTCGTCATCGCCCACGGCGATGCCCGATAACCAGTCTCTGAGCATCGGAGAGGTCATCAGCCTGCTTCGTGATGACTTCCCCGATGTGTCGGTGTCCAAGATCCGTTTCCTCGAGTCCCAGGGCCTCATCGATCCCGGGCGCTCGGACAGCGGGTACCGCCAGTTCGATCAGGAGGATCTGGCCCGGCTTCGCTTCATCCTCCAGCAACAACGGGATCACTTCCTCCCGTTGAAGGTGATCAAGTCGAAGCTCACACTCTGGGAGCGAGGCGAGGATCTGGCCTCGCGCACCGCGGTGCCGGCGCCGAGCCTCGACTCAAAAGGGGAGCCGCTGAGCCGCGACGACTTGCTCCGTCGTTCCGGCCTGTCACCGGCGGAGCTAGACGAGCTCCTCGACGCCGGAGTGGTGCGAGCGATCGGCGACCCCGAGGTATTCGCCCCGGAAACAGGTATCGTCGCCACCGAGGCGAAACGTCTGATGGATCAGGGGCTGGAGGCGAGACACCTTCGCGCCATTCGCCTTTCGGTGGATCGCGAGGCAGATCTGCTCCGTCAGCTCGCCGCACCGCTGCTTCGGGCCAAAAACCCCGAAGCCAGGGCGCGGGCGGTGGATCTGCTCGAGCTGAGTGGGGGATCGGTCCAGGCGATGCACCGCGCCATGCTCGACTTCGAGCTCAAACAACAAGTCACTTGATGAAAAGATCGCTTCGGGTAGTAGGGGCGCTTGTCCTCGTCTTCTCCGGCTTCGCCGCGCCTGTTTCGGCTGCCCCGTTCACCTATCCGGCTCCGGTGCTGGAGACCTTCCCGGCCCCTGGAGCGCCACAAGTGACCGCCGCGTCCTGGATCCTGTTCGACGAGTCCACCGACACCGTCATCGCCGAGCTCAATGCCGATGAGGAGCGGGCCATGGCATCGGTGACCAAGATCATGACCGGGCTCCTGACCCTCGAGAACTCCTCTCCAACTGACCTGGTGACGATCTCGGAGCGCGCCGCCGGAACCGGTGAGAAGGAGATCGAGCTCGTGGCGGGGGAGACCGTCGAGATGGAAGCGCTCTTCAAGGCGCTGATGATCCACTCTGCCAACGACGCAGCAACTGCCATAGCCGAGCAAATCTCCGGATCGGTGGAAGAGTTCGTGGCCCTGATGAACCAGAGAGCGGTCGAGCTCGGGCTCAGTCACACCATTTTCGCCAATCCTCATGGTCTCGATGCGCCCGATCATCACACCAGTGCCCGAGACCTCCTCGAACTGGCCAGGGTGGCCATGAACCAACCCGAGTTCGCCGAGGTGGTCAAGGCCAAGAAACTGGTCTTCCCTCCAGCTCCCGACGGCACGGCTCGAACCGGGAGCTCGACCAATCTCATGCTCTGGTCATATCCGGGCTCCCTTGGTGTCAAGACCGGGTTCACCGCCCAGGCCCTGCTCACCTACGTGGCGGCGGCGGAACGTGACGGCCGCCGTCTCTATGCGGTGTTGCTCGGCTCGGACGGCGAACGGGCACATTTTGCCGACGCCACCGAGCTGTTCGATTACGGGTTCGAGGAACTCGGCTTCTTTGGCGACGCATCGACCGGGGCGCCCTATGTCGCCTCGATGGGGAGACGCTCCCCGGATCCGATCGTCTCGCTTCAGAACATGGAGACCTTCGTCCATCTGGCCGGGCAGGGTCTGATGCTCGAGAGCCCCAGCCCGCTGCGCGCCCTCCCCGAGCCCGCCCCGCTCCCCATCGTCGAGGTCACCCGCAACCCGGATCCGGCGCCCAGGACCGTCTTGGAGTCGATGAGGTTCTGGCTGGATCTGGCTCTCGGGTCAGAATGACCGCCTTCGCTCACTCGGTCGAGGTGGTGACCGAGGGCGATATCGAGTCCAGGGTCGAAGAGCTCGGGCGGGCCATCTCCGAGGACTATTCCGGGCGGGATCCGCTGTTCACGGTGGTGATGACCGGATCGATCCCGTTCGCGGCCGATCTGGTGCGGTCGGTCGACCTGCGCTGCGAGGTGGACTTCTTGGGGTTGAACCGCTTCGGGGAGAGCGGGCGCATCGGGATAGCGATGGACCTGTCCACGCCAGTGCTCGACCGGGATGTCGTGCTGGTGGAGGACATCACCGACACCGGGCTCACCCTCTCGGTGCTGCGAAGGATGATCATGGACAGGGGGGCGGCCAGCGTGGCCACGGCGTCCCTCGTCGACAAGAAGGCGCGGAGGGTCACCGAGGTCCCCATCGAATACCGCGGGTTCGAGGTTGGCGATGAGTACCTGGTCGGCTACGGGATGGACTGGCAGGGCCTCTACCGGAATCTTCGGTCGATCTGGGCCGTTCTCGACCTCGAGGCGTTCGTGGCCGACCCCGCCGTGCTGGCCAGGTCATTGGGCATGGCGACGTACCCGATGGCCAAGAGCGACCCGGTGATAATCTCAGAGGACGATGCCGGGTAACAAAGAAGCGCTCATCGCGATGGACGTGGTGGGTGTTCGGGTCGAGCTCCCTTCCAACCAGCCGATCGTCCTCCTCCGGGAATCCGAAGGTCCCCGCTACCTCCCGATCTGGATCGGTGGCTCGGAGGCCACAGCGATCGCCACCGCCCTCGAAGGCGTTGTCCCGCCGCGGCCCCTCACCCACGACCTGATGCGCTCGGTGATCGATGCCCTTGGGGCGCTGGCTGTCCGGGTCGTCATCACCGAGATGAGGGACTCCGTCTTCTACGCCGATCTCTCCCTCGACATCTCGGGTCGAGAGGTGCACGTCTCCTCGCGCCCCTCGGATGCCATTGCCCTGGCGGTCCGCACCGGGACACCGGTGTTCGCCCTCCCCGCCGTGCTCGACGACGCCGGCGTGGTGTTCGAAGAGGACGAGGAGAACGAAGAGGAGGAAGTGGCCAAATTCAGGGAATTCCTTGAGGAAGCCACGATCGAGGACTTCCTGGGGGGCGGGCAGGAAGCTGCAGACTGAGGCTTTCCCCAGGTTTATCCACAGATTGCATTGACACGGGTCCCCCCGCGGGGTTAGCTTGCCTACAACGGCGGAGTTACACGGGTGTAACCCGGGAGGACTCACATGACCCAAGAGCGGGAACTGGGCTACCGCGCCCCTCAGGTCTGCAAGCTGGTCGGAATCACCTACCGGCAGCTCGACTACTGGGCGCGCACCAATCTGATGCGCCCCTCGCTCCAGCAGGCGACCGGCTCAGGGTCGCAAAGGCTCTATTCTTTCTCAGACGTGGTCCAACTGAAGGTCATCAAGAGGCTTCTCGACGCAGGCATGAGTCTCAAGAAGATCCGATCCGCGGTCACGATCCTGGCCGAGCAGCTCGACTCGGAGCGCCCACTGGCCGACGTGACCCTCCTCAGCGATGGGCAGACGATCTATGCCGCCCATTCGGAGCAGGAGGTCGTCGACGTCTTCCGTCGGGGCCAGGGCGTGTTCGGCATCGCCATCGGGCCGGTGCAGGACGAGGTGGAAGGTGACATCCACCAGTTGTTCCCTGGGGAGGAGCTGGCCGGGGTAGTCGAGGCAGGAGCGACCTGATCACCCAGCGTCTATCGGCTCTCGAGACCGATTTCGCTCACAACAGTGAGCGCCAGTTCGCACTTCTCCTCGATTTCTACGATGTGCCTTGGGCCTATGAGCCTCGGTCTTTTCCCATCGCCTGGGACAAGGACGAAACCCCCACGCAATTCTTCACCCCCGACTTCTATCTGCCGGACGACGACCTCTTCATCGAGATCACCACGATGAGTCAGAAGCTGGTCACCAAGAAGAACGGGAAAGTACGACGTCTCAAAGAGCTCTATCCGGAGATCAATTGCAAGCTGTTCTATCAGCGGGACTACCTGAATCTCGTGGTCAAATATGGTCTGGAGGGCCCGGAGAACCTCGGCGACGCCCCGGCACCGACCCGAATCCCGGGCCGGCCGGCAGTCGTCCGACTCGAGGAGCGAGGCGAACGTCTCATCGGATGACCAGGTCGCCTCTGCACGACCTCCATGAGCAACTCGGCGCCCGCTTCGTCGACTTCGGCGGCTGGGAGATGCCGGTCCAATACGGTTCGGTTCTCGCCGAGCATCGATCGGTGCGAGCCACCGTCGGCTGGTTCGACGTCACCCATCTCGGCCGGTTCGAGCTCACCGGGACCGGCGCGGAGGCGGCTTTGCTCCGACTCCTCAGCAACGACATCTCCAGGATCGCCCCGGGTCAGACTCAGTACACCCTGATCCTCGGCGACGATGGTGGGATCATCGATGACCTGGTGGTCTGGTGGTGGGAGCCGGAGCGGTTCTGGGTGTTTCCCAACGCGGCCAATCACCACCGGGTGATGTCGAGCTTCACGTCTGAGCCCGGATGCGAGGTGCGTGACCTGCAGACCGAGACCGTGCTGATCGCGATCCAGGGCCCCCGGGCCCCTTCCCTATTGGAGGACCTGTTCGGCGAAGCGCCGAAGCGCTTCCGCACCGCCGCCCATGCTTGGGGCTCGGGCGAGGTGAGGCTCGCCGGGACCGGTTACACGGGGGAGCGCGGAGGTGAGGTCTGCACCGACTTCGAAACCGGTCGCATGCTCGCCGAGAGCCTGATCTCCTCTGGAGTGGCGCCTTGCGGGTTGGCCGCCAGGGACACACTGCGTCTCGAGGCCGGTCTGCCGTTGTGGGGTTCCGACATCGACGAGACCACAACGCCGTTCGAGGCCGGTCTCGACTTCGCGGTCGACATGGATCACGAATTCGCTGGAAGAGACACCCTCGATCGCCAGCTGCACGAGGGGCCCCCGCGTCGGTTGATCGGCTTCGTGCTCGACGAGAAAGGGATCCCGCGCCACGGCTATCCGGTGCGGACAGAGGGCGGTGTGGGCGAGGTCACGTCGGGGAATCTGAGCCCAATGCTCGATCGTGGCATCGGGCTCGCCTATGTATCCCCACCTCCCGCTTCTCGAGATGGTGCCATCGAGGTCCGGATCAGGGATCGATGGGTGCCAGGTCGTATCGTCAAACCGCCGTTTCACAAGGAGCCGGGATGAGTGTGCGAATCGCCGGGCGCCCTGACCTCCCGGAGGGTTATGGGGTCACGGATGAGGGCCCTTTTCTTCAGTGGCCTGACGTCGAGGACTGGCTGGTCGAGGCGACCGAATACTGGCTGGCCACCACCCGACCCGACGGGCGGCCCCACGTCGTCCCCCGCTGGGGCGTTTGGCTCGACGAGCAGTTCTGGTACGACGGGTCTCCCCAGACCCGTCACGCCCGGAATCTCGCTACAAATCCCGGTTGTGCCCTTCATCTCGAGAGCGGCACGACGGTCACGATCGTCGAAGGGACTGCTCAGCCCTCAGACCCGATTCGGGGCGAGCTCGGTGAGCGTCTTTCAGCCGAGTACGTTCGGAAATACGAGCGGATGGGCTATGCCCCGGCCGCAGACGCCTGGTCGGACGATTTCGCCGGCGGCATGTGCGTCCTCACCCCCCAGAAGGGGATCGCCTGGTCGAAATTCCCCACAGACATGACCCGTTACGTCTTCATCTGAGGCTTCTTTAGGATCCGGGAATCCGAGCGAGGAGTGACATTGCCCAGCATTGCGCGGCCGGTTCCGTCCGATGACATCGGGATCGAGCTGGTCAGGGACTGGGTACCCGAGTCGACGCCGCGGGCCTACGTCGTCCTGGTACACGGCATCGCCGAGCACTGCGGCCGTTATGAGCGGACCGGCTCTCTCCTGGCGGAAGCCGGTTTCTTCGTCCGTTCGTTCGACCTGATCGGTTTCGGAGGATCGGGGGGCGCACGCGGCGACATCGACGATTGGTCTCGTTACCACGACCAGATCCAAGGCCACATGGAGTGGGCACGGGAGCAGGGCGAGCCCGTGGTTCTGATGGGCCATTCCATGGGAGGCAACCTCGCGCTCGGTTATGTCCTTTCGGGGCGCCCCGCACCCGATCTGCTGGTGCTGTCCGCACCGGCCCTGGCCGGTGGAGCCGCATGGCAACGAGCCATCGCCGGTTTCGCCTCCAAGCTCGCGCCCACCGCGGCCATCGCCAACTCCTTGAAGGGGGAGCAGCTGTCCCGCGACCCCGAAGTGGGAGAGGCCTACTTCTCCGACCCGCTCGTGTTCAGGAAATCGACGACACGCCTGGGCGCCGCATTATTCGGGGCGATGGACGAGTTGAACGAGGGTTTGTCCGAGCTGAGCATCCCCACCCTGGTCCTCCACGGGAGCGCCGACTCCATCGTGCCCCCGCAATCGACCGCGGTGCTGGGGGAGTTGCCCAATGTCGAGCGCAGGTTGCTCCCTGGTCTGCGGCACGAGATCCTCAACGAGCCGGAGGGGCCGCAGCTGGTCGAGGAGATAGCCGCCTGGATCGACGCCAGGATCTGACCGTGCCTCTGCCCGGTTCGCTGGCTCGTTTCAACCGGGTGGTCACCAACCGGATCAGCCGGCCCTTGGCGGGCCGCCTCCCTTGGTTCGCCCTCATCATCCATCGCGGCCGCGTTTCGGGCACCGAATACCGCACCCCGGTGAATGCATGGCTCGGCGAGAAGGACACGATCGTGGCCCTGACTTACGGGCGGGATACCGACTGGCTGAAGAACCTGACCGCCGCGGCGGGCGGGATGATCATCATCCGCGGCAGGGACTACCCGGTGGGTACTCCCGTCCTCATCGGAGCGGAAGGGATGAGACGCATGCCGGCGGTGGCGCGGCCCATCCTCTGGACGATCGACGTCGACGAGTTTGCCTTGCTCCCGCTGCTCAGCCCGGATCGGCCCACCTGATCAGCACTTTGCCCGAGTCATGGGAGGCTGTGGCCTCGAATGCCGCCTCGAAGTCCTCCACCTCGAACCGATGTGTGATCACCGGCGAGACATCGACGCCCGACTGGATGAGGACGTTCATCTTGTACCAGGTCTCGAACATCTCCCGACCGTAGATCCCCTTCAGATTGAGCATGTTGAAGATCACGATGCTCCAGTCGATCGGGAACGGGTCGGTCGGTATCCCGAGAATGGCCACATTGGCGCCATGGATCGTGTTCTGGAGGATGTCCTCCATCGCCGAAGGGCTGCCCGACATCTCCAGGGCGACATCGAAGCCCTCGCTCATGCCCATCTCGAGCTGGACATCCTGGAGATCCTCCGATCGGACGTCCACTGCCCTGGTGGCCCCCATCCGCTTGGCCAGGTCGAGTCGGAACGGGTTGACATCGGTTATCACCACGTTGCGAGCCCCGGCGTGAGCGACGACGGCACATGCCATCAGCCCAATCGGGCCCGCCCCGGTGATCAGGACGTCCTCTCCGAGCACTTCGAATTCGAGGGCGGTGTGAACCGCGTTCCCGAATGGGTCGAAGATCGCGGCGATCTCAGGGTCGAGGCCCTCCTGGTGCCGCCATACATTCGATTTCGGGATCAGGACGAAGTCGGCGAAGGCGCCCGGCAGATTCACCCCGATGCCTCTGGCGTCGTGGCAGAGGTGGCGCCGCCCGGCGAGGCAGTTGCGGCAGCGGTTGCATACGACGTGTCCTTCGGCGCCCACCAGCTCACCGACTTCGAAACCTGAGACGTTGGGGCCGATGGAGACGATCTCACCACTGAACTCGTGCCCGACGGTCATGGGAGCGGGAATGGTGGCTCGAGCCCAATCGTCCCAGTTGAAGATGTGCAGATCGGTGCCGCAGATGCCAGTGGTGAGGACCCGGATCAGGATGTCGTCGGGCCCCGGGTCGGGTACGGGGACGTCATCGAGGCGAAGCCCGACTTCGTCGGCGTGTTTGACCAGGGCTCTCATCGATCGGAACGTTAAGCGGCGGGCAGTGCTGTTCGCATGAATCCCGAGGGCTGTGGCACGATGTCGTCGTGGATGGACCGCTTGGTGGGCAGCTTCTGGTGGCGACGCCCTTACTCGTCGACCCGAATTTCTGGAGATCGGTGGTGCTCGTGCTCCAGCACGACGAGGAAGGCAGCCTCGGAGTGGTGCTCAATCGCCCCACGCTCGAGAGGGTCGAGACCCACATTCCGACCTGGGGCCCGGTCGCGGCCAAGCCGGGCACGGTTCACTTCGGCGGTCCGGTCGATCCCCGGGTCGCCATCGGACTGGCCACCGGGAAGGCCGGAGAGGCGACCGGGGTTCCCGGTCTGAGCGTCGTCGACCTCGAGGCGGAGCCAGGTGAGGGGACTCACGAAGTGAGGATCTATTCGGGTTACGCGGGCTGGGGCGCGGGCCAACTGGAGGCGGAGGTGGCCGAAGGATCGTGGTACGTGGTGCCCGCCTCGCCGGACGATCCCTTCGACCGACCCGAAGGCCAATGGTCCCGGGTCCTCCGTCGTCAGAACGGCCACCTCGCCCTGGTCTCCACCTTTCCCGAGGACGTCGACCTCAACTGACCACCACATCGCAGACGACCCGCCCTACCCTGGCATGCGATGACGACGACGGCTCCCAAGCTTCGACCGAGCCTCAAACGCAAGGCGCCGGGTCTGATCGTGGAGAGAGGACTGCGCGACCGAGGACTCGAGCTAGTGGTGGGGATGGACGAGGTGGGGAGGGGATCCTGGGCCGGCCCGCTCACGGTGGGCGCGGCCATCGTCCCGCTCGATCGCCGCGTGTACAAGATCAGAGACTCGAAGATGCTGACCGAGGACGAGCGTGAGGCCCTCTTCGATCGCATCGCCGGGTGGTGCGAGTCCTGGTCGGTCGGACATGCCACACCGGAGGAGTGCGACACCCTCGGCATGTCGGAGGCCCAGAGGCTGGCCGCCCAGCGAGCCCTGGCCGGGCTGGGCGCGGTGCCCGATCACGTCTTGCTGGACGGCAAATGGGACTTCGTAGGAGGCGCCACCAGGATCGTCAGAGGTGATCGCACCTCGCTCTCTATCGCAGCGGCCTCGATCCTGGCCAAGGTGACACGGGACCGAATCATGAGGCAGTGGGCCGACCATCATCCCGGCTACAACTTCGAGGCGAACAAGGGCTACCCCTGCCCGGTGCACAAGGCGGCGCTGCAGGCCTGGGGCCCGACGGCCATCCACCGCCGATCCTGGGTCTTCATGGACTATCTCATGTGGAACGGCCTGGAGCGGTACCACCGGCCCGAGCCGCAGATGGCGCTTCCCTTCGAGGACTGATCCGGCGTTTTCGATCTTTCGAATGCACCTCACCGACTCGGACCAGCGCGATGCTCGATGAAGCGGCTGGCACGGCCGTGCGGCTCGCCATGGAGCTCCTCGTCGCGGTAGGTGAAAGCGAAGAAGCTCCGGCCCTGTTGGACATCTCCGCGGCCCACATCGACGGTGGGCTGTATCACGGGGAGGCGGGTCTGGACTTCGCCCTTGCCCTGGTGGAAGGTGGTGGCAGGGTGGTGGTGCCGACGACTCTCAATGTCTCCTCACTCGACCTGCTCCATCCCGAGTTGTATCGGGGGGATCAGGAGACGGCCGCGGCGGCGCGCCGGCTGATGGGGGCCTATGTGGACATGGGGTGCGCCCCGAGTTGGACCTGCGCTCCTTACCAACTGGCGGTCCGTCCCGGGCTCGGTGATCAGATCGCCTGGGGGGAGTCGAATGCGATCGTCTTCGCAAACTCGGTCCTGGGAGCCAGGACGGCGCGGTACGGCGACTTCCTCGACATCTGCTGTGCCCTGACGGGGCGCGCCCCCGCAACGGGGCTTCACACCGATGAGGGGCGCCGGGCGACTCTGCGAGTCGACGTGGACGTCCCTGATCATTTCCGCGATGACGATCTGCTCTACCCGGTGTTGGGTCATCGCCTCGGCCAGGTCGCCGGGACGGAGGTAGCGGTCATCGTCGGGCTCGATCACCGGGCGCGACGAGGACCGTCTCAAGGCCCTCGGGGCTGCGGCCGCCTCCACGGGTGCGGTGGCCATGTTCCACGTTGTCGGGGTCACTCCCGAGGCGCCGACGCTCGAAGCCGCCACCGGTGGTCTGGAGCCGAAGCGCCGTGTGGTCATCGGCTTGGAGGACCTGATCTCCGCGGAGTGCTCTGAACCACGGCGACGGGCCGCTTGGCGCGGTGAGCGTCGGCACACCGCATTTCTCGGTGGGAGAGCTGGCCTCACTTGCCAAGTTGACCGCGGGCCTCTCCACGACTGTTCCGTTCTATGTGAACACGTCGCGAGACACTCTCGCCGCCGCAGAGGAGATGGACCTGGTCCGGGAGATCGAGCGATTCGGCGCCACCGTCGTCACCGACACATGCACCTACATCACTCCGATCATGGACGAGGTGCGCGGAGTGGTGATGACCAATTCGGCCAAATGGGCTTTCTACGCCCCGGGCAATCTGGGGGTGGACGTGGTGTTTGCCGGGTTGGAGAGCTGTGTGGCATCAGCCGTATCGGGTGTCTCGGAGACAGGGGAGGTCTGGTGACCGTGGGCGGATTCAAGGTCCTGGTCCCGGGGACCGCAGTTGGCGACCTGTTGACTCTGGCTGAGCCGCTGTCGCTGTGGGGTGGTCTCGATCCCGAAACCGGGTTGATCATCGACAGGAGCCATCCTCAATTGGGCCGGAGCCTGACCGGGACCATCGTGGCGATGCCGCATGGCCGCGGCTCCAGCTCGTCCTCTTCGGTCTTGGCGGAGTCACTGCGGCTGGGGACGGGGCCGGCCGGCTTCATCCTCGATGCGCCCGATTCCATCCTCGTCATCGGTTCCCTGGTGGCGAACCGTCTCTACGGGACCGTGTGCCCCCTCGTGTATGGCCCGCTCCCGCAGGGTTCGACAGGAGCCTGGAAGATCGACCACAATCACGTCTCATCCTTGGAAATGCCGGGTTCCGGGGAGTAGGCGGCCGAGAGCTGGGTCGGCCCCAGGTGCAGAAATCTCGCCGATTTGCCGATGGAACAGGTGAATGAGTGGCTTTGACGAGCTAAAGGCGTTCTTCATACGAATGCCGGTTGCCTTCTACCGCACGTCCCCGACGGGCGAGTTGATCGCGGCCAACCCCGCCCTGGCCAACGTTCTCGGTTACGAGTCCGTCGAAGAGATGATGGAGAACCTTCCAACGGTGGAGTCCATCTACCTGGACCCGGCCCAGCGCACAGACTGGTTGCAGCGAATCGCCACCGAAGGTGTGATCCTCGACTTCGATGTGCAACTTGCCCGGCCCGACGGAAGCACCATCTGGGTCCGCGACTCGGCAAAGGCGATCAGGGACGAGAAAGGGCAGATCCAGTATTACGAAGGATCCCTGATCGATGTCACCGACAAATTCGAGGCCGGCCGGGCCAAAGACGACTTCATCGCCACGGTGTCCCACGAGTTGCGCAACCCCCTCGCAGCCATGCTCGGCCTCGGTCAGGAGCTCGCCGATCACTACGACTCGTTCAGCGACGAGGAACGGCGCGACATGGCCCAGATGATCGCCCGCCAGGCCGACGACGCCTCATGGCTCATCGAGGACCTCCTGGTCGCCTACCGGGACAATCTGAGCCAGGTGTCGGTTTCCGTCCAGGAATTCGACGTGATCAAGGAGATCGAGCGAGTGCTTGAAGTCGTCGACTACCCGGTCGACGTCAAGGTCCTGCAGGGCCCTTCGCTGATCATGGCGGACCCACGCCGGACCAGGCAGATCCTGCGCAATCTGGTCTCCAATGCGTTGCGGTACGGTGGCGACGAGATCCAGATCAGCCTGGCGAAGGCGGCTGATCGTCTCGAGGTGAAGATCCAGGACTCCGGCAAGCCGATTCCGGATGCCGACGTTGAGCGGATCTTCCGCGCCTATGAGCGGGGGAGGGGGACGCCCCACTCTGCCTCGGTGGGCCTGGGCCTCAATGTCGCCCGACGTCTCGCCCGTTTGATGGACGGCGACCTCACCTACCGTCACGAGGATGGCTGGTCCGAGTTCGTCATGTCGCTGCCATCGGCATGACAACCCGGCCCTCCTACCATCGCTGAATGCGCGTACTGGTAACGGGCGGAGCCGGGTTCATCGGGAGCCACACCGTGGTCTCTCTCATCGAAGCCGGGCACGACCCGGTGATCGTCGACAACCTCTCCAATGCGAAGCGTTCGGTGGTCGGCCGGATCGGGCGCATCGCAGGGCGAGAGCCGGAAATCGTGGAAGCAGATGTTCGTGACCTGGACGCCATGGAGAAGGTGCTTCAGTCCGGCTTCGACGCCTGCATCCACTTTGCCGCGTTGAAGTCGGTCGGGGAGTCGGTGGAAAAGCCACTCCTGTACTACGACAACAACGTCGGTGGCACGTTCACCCTCCTCGAGGCGCTGAGCGGCGCGGACGTGAAGACATTCGTGTTCAGCTCCTCGGCGACGGTCTACGGCGACCCCGAACCCGAACTGCTTCCGCTGTTGGAATCAACGCCCATAGGGACCGCCACCAACCCTTACGGCTGGACCAAGATCATGATGGAGCAGATCCTGCGCGACGTTCAGATCTCCGACCCGGACTGGTCCATCTCCCTGCTCAGGTATTTCAACCCGGTCGGGGCCCATCCCTCCGGGTTGTTGGGGGAGGACCCCTCTGGGGTGCCCAACAACCTCATGCCCTATGTCGCCAAGGTCGCCTCAGGCGAGCTGTCCAAGGTGAAAGTGTTCGGCAACGACTACCCGACACCTGATGGCACCGGGGTGCGGGACTTCGTCCACGTGGCCGATCTGGCCGAAGGCCATGTTCGGGCGCTGGAGAAGCACGGCGGCGAGCCGGGGGTCTTCACGTACAACCTGGGCACCGGGGAGGGGCACAGCGTCCTCGAGGTCATCTCGGCTTATGAGCGCCAGTCGGGAAAGCCGATCCCCTATGAGATCGTGGGGAGGCGTGCCGGTGACGTCGCGTCCAATTGGGCAGATGTGCAGAAAGCGCGCACCGAGCTCGATTGGCATACGAGCCGTGACCTCGACGAAATGTGCTCCGACTCATGGCGCTGGCAACAGAGCAGCCACTAGCGGACAGATAGCCTCGCCACCCGTGGACGCCCTTCTCGAAGCCACTCGTCTCTGGATCGAGGGAGACCCGGACCCTGCGACCCGGCAGGCGCTTCAGGACCTGCTCGAGGCCGCCGATCGGGACTCCCTGCTCGAAGCGATGGGGGAGTCGTTGACCTTCGGCACGGCCGGGATCAGGGGTGAGGTGGGGCCGGGATCAGGGCGGATGAACCGGGCCACCGTCATCCGCACGACTCGAGGGCTCGCCGATCATCTGCTGCTCCAACACGGGGGCATTCCCGAGTCGCCGGTCGCCCTCGGGTTCGATGCCCGACCCGACAGCCGGACCTTCGCCGAGGATGCTGCAGGTGTCCTCGCTGCGGCAGGCATCGGCGTCAGGTACTTCCCGGAGGTGATACCTACCCCGCTGGTGGCCTTCGCCGCCAAGCACCTCGACGCTTGCGCTGCAGTAGTGATCACCGCCAGTCACAACCCCCCGGCCGACAATGGTTACAAGGTCTACGACAGCAACGCTGCCCAGATCATCCCCCCGACCGACACCGATATCGGCGCCGCGATATCCCGGGTCGGGCCCGCCACCGATGTGCCGCGGATCGATGGCGCGTTCGCCGGCAACTCGGAGCTGGTCATTCCGATGCCCGACGACATCCTCGACGCGTACAAGGAAGAGCTCGACGCCGCTCGCCCCAACCCTCAGGTCTCCGACCTCGACATTGTGTACACCCCACTCCACGGGGTGGGCGGGGAGGTGCTGGTTCGCCTCTGCGTGTGGGCGAAGCACAGTGGCCTCATCACGGTCCCCGAACAGGCCCTGCCCGATGGAGCTTTTCCGACCGTGACCTTCCCCAATCCGGAGGAGCCCGGAGCGCTCGACCTCGCATTGGACCTGGCCGGGAAGGTCGATGCCGACCTGGTCCTGGCCAACGACCCCGATGCCGACCGGCTGGCTGCCGCGGTGCCCCTGGCGGGGGAGTGGCGGCTGCTGAGCGGCAACGAGCTAGGGGCGCTACTCGGTGAATACGTGCTGCGCTACTGGAGCGGCCCTGAGACGCCGATCGTGGTGAACTCTGTGGTGTCGAGCCCGATGCTGGGACGGATCGCCGCCAAACACGGCGCGGTCCATGAGACCACCTTGACCGGCTTCAAATGGATCATCAACGCCGGGCTGGCCCTGGAGCAAAGAGGGGAGGGGCGATTCGCCTTCGGATACGAGGAGGCACTCGGCTACTCCGTCGGGCGAACGGTACGCGACAAGGATGGGCTCGGGGCAGCCATCGTCATGGCCGATCTCGCTGCCGAGGAGGCCGCAGCGGGCCGGGGTGTCCTCGACCGGCTCCACGACTTGTGGGACGAGGTGGGCCTGTGGGTGAGCGCCCAGCATGCGATCGTCAGGACGGGACCCGAAGGTCAGAGCGCATTGCTGGAAGCGGTCGATCGCATCGGGGCGGATCCGCCCGCCGAGGTGCTCGGTCTCGAGGTGACCTCAGTTCTCGACTACCGGATCGGTCATGAGACGAGGCCGGTCTGGCTAGGGGAGCAGGACCTGATCGAGTTGGGCTTGGGCGAGTCGGGCCGGGTCCTGGTGCGCCCCAGTGGCACCGAGCCGAAGCTGAAGATCTACGTGGACCTCAGCGGCCCAACCGAATCGGACCACGAGGCCGCTCACGCAAAGTTGTTGTCCAACGCTCGATCACTCGCCGAGGCAGTGGGGGAGTGGCTCGAGGTTTGAGCGGTCGATCAGTGGGGATAGCGGCGCATGTGCTGCCGATACAGATAGAGCCATCCCAACCCGTGGATCGCCACTCCAGTCAAAAGCACCACAGTTACCAAGGGGTAACCGGCGATCAGGCCGGCCAGGGCGGCGACCACCGCGAAGCACACCAGGGCGACTCGTACCCCGTTGAGAGGGCCAAACATGGTCGTGAGCCTATCGGGTCGCCGTCCCTCCGCACCGTAGGTTGAGCCCGGCCCGGGTTTAACCTGCCCGCGAATGCGGCGTCTCGTCCCGATCGTCTTCGTCATCATCGCCGCCTGCTCGGGTGAGGCCGGAGCCGGGGCCACGATGCCGAGCAACACGACGGTCGTTCCCGAGCAGGCTCCGACGACCGTCACGACCACACCCGCCACGTCCACGACCGAAACCTCGGGGACCACGGTTCCCGAGGCCACCCGCGCCCTGGTGACGCCGACCGGAGTGGTCGTCTCGGTCCTGAATGAGAGTGTCAACGGCTTCCGGGTGACGACGCCATGTGGCAATGAGACCGTGGTCAGGGAGGGAACTCCGGTGGGGCGGAGATCAGTTGTCATCGACCCCGGCCATGGGGGAGAAGTCGACACCGGCGCAGTGGGTGCCAACGGGCTCATGGAGAAGCACCTCAACCTCGAGGTGGCTCAGGCACTCGAGGCGAACCTGATCGTCAGGGGCATCGATGTGTTGCTGACCCGTACCGCCGACTACGCCACGAGATTGGGGGTACGGGCCGCGCTAGGCGATCAAGTCGACGCCGACCTGATCATCTCGGTTCATCACAACGCCCCAACCCCCGGCCCCTCCACCCGCCCCGGCACCGAGATCTTCATCCAGAGTGCGTCCGAAGATTCTCGGCGGCTGGGCGGGCTGGTGTGGAGACATGTGGTCGATGCCTTGTCGGAGTTCGAGGTCGACTGGTCCGCCGCTCCCGATGCGGGTGTGTTGTCGGTCTTGAGCACGACAGGGAATGACGCCTACGGGATGATCCGCACCCCAAGCACAGTGAGTGTCCTCGCCGAGCTCGGATACATCTCCAATCGCCCTGAAGCAGAGCTGTTCGCCACCAACGAGTACGTCGAGGCCGCCTCGGAGGCCCTGGCCGATGCCGTCGACGCCTATCTCGGCACCGATGCTCGCGGGGCCGGCTTTGTCGCCGAGCCCCGTGTGTTCAACCCTCAGCCCGGGATCGGGGGGAGTCTCTGCGTGGATCCAGTATTGGAATAGGGTTTCACCACGTACGAACTGCAGTGGCCCTAATCCCTCTCGATAACTTTACATAACGTGGATTATGGGCGTTCCAGGTTGGGTCGGACGGCCCACCCACACTGGAACAAAGCGCACCCCTGCTCCGTTGTATCAGCCAGACAACCCCCCATGAAAGGTTCGAGCATGGCCACTGTGGCCCTCACCAAGGAAAACTTCGACAAGACGATCCAGGACAACGACACCGTATTCATCGACTTCTGGGCGGAATGGTGTGGACCCTGTCGGATGTTCGCTCCGACCTACGAGTCATCTTCCGAGCAGCATCCTGACATTGTGTTCGCCAAGGTCGACACCGAGGACCAGCCCGAGCTGGCCGGATCTTTCGGGATTCGCTCGATCCCGACGCTGATGGTGTTCCGGGACCAGGTGGTGCTCTATGCGCAGCCTGGAGCGATACCCGGGCACATGCTCGAAGACCTCATCACCCGGGTGAAGGAAGTCGACATGGACGAGGTGCGGGCTCAGATCGCCCAGCATGAGGAGGGCGACCACGCCGAGCACGACCACGATCACGAAGAGGCTCACGAGCACGCTCACTGAGGACACGCCCCGGTTCTCCCCCACCTTTGACAGCCGGTCCTGATCCGGCCGGATCTACCCTCACCGACCATGCCTATCGACGCGACCGTCCTCGACGCGATGCAGGCACTCGGTGTCATATTCGAGGAGATGGACTGCGATCCGGCTCTGGCTGACACAGCGCAGTTCTGCGAGGCGTACGGCATCCCCCTGGAGCGATCTGCCAACACGATCCTGGTGGCTTCACGCCGGCCCGAGGGCCACTCTGCGGCTTGTTTGGTCCTGGCCACGACCCGGCTCGACGTGAACGGCCTCGTGCGTCAGCGGATGGGGGTCAAGAAGGTGAGCTTTGCCAATGCCGACCAAACCAAAGAGCTCACCGGGATGGAGATCGGCGGTGTCACCATCTTTGGGCTGCCTGAGGGCCTGCCGGTGTGGCTGGACTCGAGGGTGATCGAACCAGATTGGATCGTGGTCGGCGCCGGCACCCGCACCGCCAAGATCCGATTGGACCCAACTCAGCTCGCCGATCTCGACGGATTCGAGATCGTTCCCGGCCTCGCTCGTGAGATCTCAGTGTGAGCGCGCGGCGCGGCGTATGAGGAAGAAATAGCCAACGACCCCGATCAAGGCGAAGCTGAACCATTGGATGGCATAGCCCAGGTGTGGTCCCTCTTCATCGAAGCTCGGCAGCGCCTCAGGAACGGGCAGCGGTTCGGTGGTGTCCTCGACGGATGTCAGGTAGACCGGATCCAGTTGGTAGGGCACCTGTTGCTCGATGCGGTCGATGTCGACCCGGTTCATCGTCGCCAGCCGGCCGTCAGCGGGATCGGTCGGACCGAGGGCCCCCCTGGTCTCGCTGGGTTGGATCCACCCGGTCACGGTCACGGTCCCTTCAGGAGGTGGTGCATCGGTCACGGGCACTTGGTCCGCGTCGAGGGGGACCCAGCCCCGGTTCACCAGGACGGCAGTCCCCCCCTCCCCCAGCAGCGGGGTGATCACATGGAACCCGGCAACTCCCTGATAGACCTGACTCCGGATCAGGACCTCGTCTTCGGGCTGGAAGACGCCCTTGGCCGTCGCTCGACGGAAGGCGAGACTCTCCCGATCCTCACCTGATGCATCGAGGAGCAGCGCGAGATCGATCGGCTCAGCGGCGAGCCTCGACTCCCCCACCGTGTTCTCGAGTCGGCGCTCTTCGAGACGACGCAATTGCCAGAAGCCGAGGTTGATGAAGAGGATGGCGAGGATGAGCACAACCAGATGAGCCGCCAACCATCGTGGGGCCAACAACCACCTCACCGCTCAGGCGGCTAACGGGATCTCATCGTCGTCGAGCATGGCCAAGGCCGCGCCGGTCAGATTCGGCTCGTCACGTCTGATCGCGGTCGGTCCCGAAAGCATCCTCCCCGCGGCTTCGACGGTGAGACGGCCTGCGTCGATCAGCTCTCGGGCGATGTCATCGGTCCAGTACCAGGGCACGAGCAACCTCCGGGTGACGTCGAGGGGACAGGGACATCGCCACTGTACCCCCGATGTCAATACCGGAAATCGTCAATGAAACCGGGCCTAGACGGCCACCGGCTCCAACTCGGTGACATCCTTCACGTGAACCTGCTCGGCTACCACCTCCAGCCGGGACTTGCGGCCGTCCGGCGCTTCCCAGAACCGTCGTTGCACCGCACCGCAGACCCAGACCCGTTGTCCCTTCTCGGGCAATTCGCCCACGAGGTCATCGGATGGGTCCCACACGACGACCGGGATGACATCGACTCGCCTTCTCGGCTCGTCGCTTCGAACCGTGATCAAGAGTCGAATCAGCCGGGTCCCAGACTCGAACAGTTTCAGCTCGGGCTCGACGGCGAGTCGTCCACAGAGAACGACCAGATTGAGGTCCATGACACTCTCCCCTTCTCATGGTCGGGGAAGTGCGGTGTCAACGAGTGTGCCGGATGGCGGTGACAAATTCACCGCCGTTGAGTGCTAGTCAGCCAGTCGCTCGAACAAGATGAAGTAGGGAAAGGAGTGTGGGTCCACGGCAGCGGCGTTGCCGACGTGTCGGACCTCGGCCGAAAGACGTCTGCTGTTGTCCAGGATGCGGCCTTTGAAGCGGGGCAGGTCATACCACCGTGCGAATCGGGCGCCTTCGCCCCACAGGTGTTTCTCCCCCTCGTCGTCCACCCAGCCGGCGTCCCTGACCATGGAATAGACGTCCCCAATGAAAAGCGGGACGATGACGAGCTTCCCACCCGGACGGAGCAGCCGCTGCGCCTCCCGAATGAACCTGATGTCGCTGCGTCCCTCGAAGTGTTCGAAGGAGTTGTGAAGCGAGATCTTCGAGACCGAGCCGGTCTCGAGCGGAATCCGCGAAGCAGTGCCCCCGATGTCTTCGCCATGGATGCCCTTCTTCAGATAGAGGAGATCTTGGCGGTAGACCTGGCAGCCGAAATGGTCGCGGACAAAGAAGGCAAATGGGCAATCCTGGGCGGCGACGTCGATGAAGATGTCCTGCGGCCCAAGGTCCAACCAGCGATAGCTGATGTAGTACTCGAGCAGCTTGGCGTCGTCGATCATGTCGCGCTCGTCCGTGTACATACCTTTGAAATCGGCGAAGTCTCCGAGGTCGATCTCGACCGACACGACCGGGCGCCCGACAATCGCTGCCAAGCGTTCCTCGAACCCGACGTCGGTCACAGGAGTGCCGAGCGCAGCTCGTCGACTCCTTCGAAGTCGGGATCCTGCTCGTCGAGTGCGGCAATCAGGCGCCTGGCCGCGTCCTTGTCACCCGCCTCGAGGGCCACCCTGGCCGCCACGAACCAGCGGCGCAGCTCCCCCGGTGAGGGTGATGCGACGAGTCGGCCCGGCTTGATGATGTGCCAGGCGTCGACGGCCTTGCCCTGGTCGAGCAGGAAGGAGGCGTAGACCACCCGGGCCTCGTGGCCGACCGTGGCCGAGGCATCGAGATCCTGGAGCAGATTCCAGGTCTTGGTCACGTCGCCAGGCCGGCCCAGGGCGCGGAGACAGTCCATCTCGACCGGCATGTGAATCACGTCACCGGTGAGGCGCCGGAAGGTGCGCAGCTCGCGCAGGGCCTCTTCCCATTGTCCGGTGTGATAGGCGGACAGACCGAGCATCTCCCGGACCGTCGAGGATCGTGGTGCCAGGCTCTTCGCCTTGCGCAGCTCGGGCAGGGCGGCTCCATATCGCTCGTCGGCGAATTGGTTCAGGGCCTTGGCCAGATGATTCAGGGCGGGATCGCGGCGGTCCTTCGGGGTGGAGCGGAGGATCTCGTCCCGGACCCATTTCGGGAGCTGGCCCGAGCTCACCGAGGTGACGGTGCGATGCTCCCGTCGCTGGCCGGTGTCGTGAGTGTCACGTCGTCGCTTGTCGCCGCTCTTGCGCTGATGTCGGTCCGGGCGATTGCTCAACGTGCCTTCCCTAGGGTGAAAATGAAGGGCCGCCAACGGTAGTCGGCGGCCCTTCGACGTAAATGCCCGGCGGTGACCTACTCTCCCAGGGGGTTGCCCCCCAAGTACCATCGGCGCTGGCGGGTTTCACTTCCGTGTTCGGAATGGGAACGGGTGGTTCCCCGCCGCTGTAGCCACCGGACAAACTTGTCAAATCTTGGGCTTCGAGTCCCGGCAACCCGAGGACTCCATAGCGAGCACAAATATCGAGGATTCATTCCAAGCCCTCGGCCTATTAGTACCGGTCCGCTGAACACATTGCTGTGCTTACACGTCCGGCCTATCAACCTGGTCTTCTACCAGGGGCCTTAACCGGTTAATCCGGTGGGAAGTCTCATCTTGAGGTGGGCTTCGCACTTAGATGCCTTCAGCGCTTATCCCGTCCGTACATAGCCAACGAGCCGTGCACTTGGCAGTACAACTCGCACACCAGAGGTACGTCCACCCCGGTCCTCTCGTACTAGGGGCAGCTCCTCTCAAACTTCCTGCGCCTGCGGCGGATAGGGACCGAACTGTCTCACGACGTTCTGAACCCAGCTCGCGTACCGCTTTAACGGGCGAACAGCCCGACCCTTGGGACCTGCTCCAGCCCCAGGATGCGACGAGCCGACATCGAGGTGCCAAACACCCCCGTCGATATGGACTCTTGGGGGGCATAAGCCTGTTATCCCCGGAGTACCTTTTAGCCGATGAACCATGGCACACCCACGTGCCACCATGGGTTCACTAATCCCGACTTTCGTCCCTGCTCGACTTGTAGGTCTCGCAGTCAAGCTCCCTTGTGCATTTACACTCGTCGTCTGATTGCCGACCAGACTGAGGGAACCTTTGGGCGCCTCCGTTACACTTTAGGAGGCCACCGCCCCAGTGAAACTGCCTGCCAGACACTGTCCCTGATCCGGATTACGGACCGAAGTTAGATGGCCGTCATATGAAGGGTGGTATTTCAACGTTGGCTCCACGAAAGCTAGCGCCTCCGCTTCTTAGCCTCCCACCTATCCTGCACATCACATGCCAGACACCAATGTCAAGCTACAGTAAAGGTTCCGGGGTCTTTCCGTCCTGCCGCAGGTAGTGAGCATCTTTACTCACACTGCAATTTCGCCGAGTCTCTGGTTGAGACAGTACCCAAGTCGTTACGCCATTCGTGCAGGTCGGAACTTCATCTAATTCCACTGTTTCCAGTGGGACAGACTATGCCTTCACCTCGTCCAGGACGAGGGCCCGCGTATTGCGACGCTCATAGATTTGCCAGTTGGCAGGAGTCGCCGCCTCACCTTTCGGATCAGTCGTTACGGGGTCATGCTCTTTCAGCAGAGGACTTCCCACGGCATTGCCCACAGCATGATCTGTTTGGGTTTCGCCGTTATGAGCGGGGTTTTACCAGGGGATCGCTCCCCTGGAGGGCAGTTCTTATCTACCCGACAAGGAATTTCGCTACCTTAGGCATTCTTGTTACTCCTCACATTCGCATGTGAGTGGTCAGGTCATTTCTGCCTGACTCCCCATGTCGCCATGAGGATCGGACTGTATCTTCACCACGTCATCGTGGCGCCTTGCGTGCAGTCTCTGAGGATCCCAGGAGGACTTCTTCGATAGATCTCGACCGTTGCCGGCCTCTCGCATTCATCGAGTAGGCGCGACGGACGATGTCTTCGAAGACCTCGGGGCGATGGTGACTTCGGGCTCGGATCGCCCTCACGATGAAGGCGAATTGCTCGAAGTCGTATCGCTTGACTCTCAGCGCGTTCGCCTCGAAGAAGGGAAGAACCCTTTCTTCGAGTTGGATCGTGCTGTGCACTGTGTAGACGTCGACCGAGCTCAGCGGTCCCTTCGATCGCACGTTTCCACATGCGAAGAAGGCCCTGAGCGTCTCGAGGACGTCCCGGTGGTCTGTGTGTTGGGAGACCTGGAACGTGGGCTGGACGTGCCAGCCACGTGTAGGTCTCGCCAGTTCGTTGCGATGAATGGACACTGAGAAGCATCCTTCGCCATCCACGAACCCCACGACCCATCCCGGA